>NZ_CP072137.1:0-1117500 GCF_019355535.1 Agrobacterium sp. S7/73 | reverse complement strand
GCCTGAATTCCTTCAGACCCCGCAAGCTTCGCCGCCCACGTTTCTCTTTCTTCTCATATTCAATTGTCAAAAAACAGACCGCTCATTGCAGTCACAAAATCAAACCCCAAAAGCAAAAGCCCTTGGAAAACAACAAGCAGTCAGCTCATCAACATGATTTCTTTAGAACGAAAGACTTCGTCGCCAGCAGCGCCGCCGCCCTCGTTCAGTGAGCGGACTTATAAGAGATCACCCTCAAACAAGTCAACACACCAAAATACAAATTCTAAAAAAAACATTCAAAGCATTGATTTTAAAGGATAGTTTGAAATTAGTCATACAAACTAACAGATTTTAACGTTTCGGAGCTGCATGACGGGAGCTAGGACTTTTCCTACCACGACGAGGGCGCTCTCTTGGGCATTGCAGGCATTGCGCCCTTCCCAGTCTTATTCGGAAGACGGGCTGAAACGGGCGACCAGAGCGTGCGCATTGCCGGGATAGGTGAAGCGTACATAGGTGACGGCACCCGAATTGCTCCATGTGCGCCGCTCCACGACGAGGCAGGCCTGCCTGTCGGAGATACCCAACAGGCGTGCCACATCTTTCGAAGGCGTTTCGGCACTGATGCGGTGTTCGGCATTGCTCCAGGGAACATGGCCAAGCAGCCAGGGTCCGGGTGCAATCTCCGTGAAGTCGATTTCAGCGGCATCGGGAACGGTTGCCAGATTGACGAGACGCTGCTCGATACAGAATTCCCGCGTGCCCGCAAAATGAATGCAGACGATATCGAGCAGCGATGTACCAATGGCAATATCGAGACTTGTCCGATCCTCACGCTTTGCGACACGCTGCGTGCGCTTCAGAACCTTGAAGCCATATTCCAGGCCAAGGGATTCGACTTCCGCCCTGATATCGTGGATTTCGAGAACCGCGGACTGGATCTGCGGCTGGCGGACGAAACTGCCGGATTTCTTGCGGCGCTCGATCAAGCCGGCCTTCACAAGCTGGCCCATGACCTTGTTGACGGTCATGCGGGAGCAATCGTAGTGGGCGGCGAGATCAACCTCGAAAGGCAACCGGTGACCCGGCGGCCATTCGCCCGATACGATCCGGCCCTCGATATCACCGAGGATTCGCTGGTGCAGGGTTTGCCCGGCCGATGCTTTCGTCACGTCCGCAATGCCTTCCAACGGCTCGATGTCGTTCCTATCGAGCGCATATCAGCTATCGACAAGTTCGGCCATGACCTTGTTGAAGCGATCCGATATTTCATGGCGATGGACGTGCCGGCCCGCTTGCACCAGTTTTTTACCGCGCACCCAGACGGTATCGACATGGACGCTACTCGCGAACATCCACTGGTCGAGAATCTGGGATGCCGGAAGATGGGGAACGGCCGAGCAATCAAGCGCGACAAAATCAGCGCTTTTTCCCGCTTCTATCTGATTTTTTGAATCCAGCGCCCTGCCACCGCCTTGAAGCGCCTGCTGGAACAGTTTCTCGCCCGTGGAACGGCCGGCATCGGCGATGACATTGCGCGCCCGAAGCGACAGGCGCTGCGAATATTCGAGCATCCGCAATTCTTCCGGCACGGAGATCAAAATGTTGGAATCCGAACCGACACCGTAATGGCCGCCTTCCGCGATGAAACCGGGAGCGGGGAAGATGCCGTCGCCAAGATTGGCCTCGGTGATGGGGCAAAGGCCGGCAACGGCACCGCTTTTTGCCATGCGGCGGGTTTCGGCTTCCGTCATATGCGTCGCATGGATAAGGCACCAGCGATCATCGACCGGTGCATTCTGCAAAAGCCACTCCACCGGCCGCGCACCTGAAAAGGCGAGCGAGTCCTCGATTTCCTTGACCTGCTCCGCCACATGAATGTGGATCGGGCCGCCTTTCGCCAGCGGTTCGATCGCCGCCAGTTCTTCACCAGTTACGGCACGGAGACTGTGTGGCGCGATGCCGAGCGTTGCACCGGGAAGCCCATTCACCACGGCTTGGGCGCCCTGCATGAGCCTTTCGTAGCTGTCGAGCGAATGGATGAAACGTTTCTGACCGTCGATCGGCGGCTGACCGCCGAAACCGGAATGCGCATAAAATACCGGCAGCAAAGTCAGGCCGATCCCCGTTTGCGAGGCGGCGGCACCGATACGTTCGGCCATTTCGGCGATATTGCCGTAATGCGAACCATCCATATCGTTATGCAGGTAATGAAATTCACCGACCCGTCCAAAACCGGCTTCCAGCATTTCCATATAAAGCTGGGCAGCAACCGCCTCGACATGATCCGGTGTCATTGACAGCGCGAACTTGTACATGACCGTGCGCCAGCTCCAGAAGCTGTCATCGGCAGGTCCGCGAATTTCAGCAAGCCCTGCCATGGCCCGCTGAAAGGCATGGCTGTGGAGATTGGGCATGGCTGGCACGATAACGGCATGCCGTTCATCCTGCGGCTGCGGAGAAACACCGGTTTCGACGGATGAAACAGCACCGCCCCTGCAGTGGATGCGAACATCTTGCACCCACCCATCGGCCAGAAGTGCTGCGCCCGCGTGAATTACCGTCATGCCACCCTCTCCTCTTGATCTCTTCTGACAAGGCCACGTCGCATACGAAATTACGGCTTGCCAACATGATTATTATGTATATACATTTGGCACATAAAAGAAAGGCGAAAAGCAAATGCCGGGGAACAAATATACAAAGGGAATGGCGACGGGTGACACTACCGCATTGTGGCGCAATGCCCGGCTGGCGACGTTTGATCCTACCATGGATGGCATCGGCGCTATCGAAAATGCTGCCATTGCCATACGCAACGACCGCATCGTCTTTGCCGGCGCCGAAAGCGATCTGCCCGCCGACCTGGCAACGGCCGACGAGATAACCGATTGTGAGGGACGCTGGATCACCCCGGCCTTGATAGACTGCCACACACATTTGGTCTTCGGCGGCAACCGCGCCATGGAATTCGAAATGCGCCTCAATGGCGCGACCTATGAGGAGATCGCCAAAGCGGGCGGTGGTATCGTTTCTTCGGTACGCGACACGCGCGCCCTCTCGGAAGAGGCTTTGGTGGCACAGGCATTGCCCCGTCTGGATACGCTTCTGGCGGAGGGTGTCTCGACCCTCGAAATAAAATCCGGTTACGGTCTTGATATCGAAACCGAACTGAAAATGCTGCGCGTCGCCCGCAAACTTGAGACGTTACGGCCCGTTAGAATCGTCACCAGCTACTTGGCCGCGCATGCGACACCGGCCGAATATAAGGGCCGTAACGCCGACTACATTATGGACGTGGTTCTGCCGGGGCTGGAAAAAGCCAATGCGGAAGGACTGGCGGATGCGGTTGACGGTTTTTGCGAAGGCATCGCCTTTTCCGTTGAGGAAATGACCCGGGTTTTCGAAGCGGCAAAACAGTACGGTCTTCCCGTCAAGCTGCATGCCGAACAGCTTTCCAACCTCGGCGGTACGGAGCTTGCCGCGTCCTATGGTGCGCTTTCCGCCGATCATCTGGAATATCTTGATGAGGCCGGTGCAAAAGCATTGGCTAAAGCGGGAACGGTGGCCGTGCTTCTGCCCGGGGCCTTTTACGCGCTCCGCGAAAAACAGCTGCCCCCGGTTCAGGCCCTGCGCGATGCAGGCGCTGACATCGCGCTGGCTACCGATTGCAATCCTGGCACCTCACCACTGACTTCCCTGTTGCTGACCATGAACATGGGTGCCACGCTTTTTCGCATGACGGTGGAGGAATGCCTGACGGCGACCACGCGTAATGCCGCAAAGGCGCTCGGCCTGCTTGCGGAAACTGGCACGCTGGAAGCAGGAAAATCCGCTGATTTCACCATCTGGGATATCGAACGCCCGGCTGAACTTGTCTACCGCATCGGCTTCAACCCGCTCCACGCCCGCATTTTCAAGGGACAGAAGGTTTCTACATGACTATCACGCTTCACCCAGGCAATGTGACCCTTGCTGAACTTGCCGCAATCTACTGGGATAACGGCAGAGCGAAACTCGACCGTTCGTTCGATGCCGGCATAGAAAAAGCAGCGGCCCGCATCGCCGAGATCGCCGCCGGCAACGCTCCGGTCTATGGCATCAATACCGGTTTCGGCAAACTCGCCTCGATCAAGATCGACGCAGCCGATGTGGCGACGCTGCAGCGTAACCTCATCCTGTCACATTGCTGCGGCGTCGGTGCGGCGCTTCCGGAAAATGTCGTGCGCCTGATCATGGCGCTGAAGCTGATTTCGCTTGGTCGCGGCGCCTCCGGCGTGCGGCTGGAACTGGTGCGGCTGATTGAGGACATGCTGGAAAAGGGTGTCATCCCTTCCATCCCGGAAAAGGGTTCGGTCGGAGCGTCGGGGGATCTCGCGCCGCTTGCCCATATGGCCGCCGTGATGATGGGCGAAGGCGAGGCTTTCTATGAAGGTACGCTTCTGCCCGCCGGCGAAGCTCTCACTAAAGCCGGGCTGACCCCGGTCGTGCTCGCCGCCAAGGAAGGGTTGGCGCTGATCAACGGCACGCAAACCTCGACGGCGCTGGCGCTTGCCGGTCTTTTCCGCGCTCACCGCGCGGCACAGGCAGCGCTGATAACAGGTGCGCTTTCCACCGATGCCGCCATGGGTTCTTCGGCTCCCTTCCATCCCGATATTCACACATTGCGCGGCCACAAGGGCCAGATCGATGCGGGGGCTGCACTGCGCAACCTGCTGGAAGGATCCGAAATCCGTGTCAGCCATATCGAAGGCGACGAGCGCGTTCAGGATCCCTATTGCATCCGCTGCCAGCCGCAGGTGGACGGCGCCTGCCTCGATCTTCTGCGGCAGGTAGCCCGCACGCTTGAAATCGAAGCCAATGCCGTGACGGACAATCCGCTGGTGCTTTCCGACAATTCCGTCGTATCCGGGGGCAACTTCCACGCTGAACCGGTGGCATTTGCCGCCGACCAGACGGCGCTTGCCATCTGCGAAATCGGCGCGATCGCGCAGCGCCGCGTGGCGCTGCTTGTCGATCCGGCTCTATCCTATGGCCTTCCGGCATTTTTATCGAAAAAACCGGGGCTGAATTCCGGCCTGATGATTGCCGAAGTCACCTCCGCTGCGCTGATGAGCGAGAACAAGCAGATGGCTCATCCGGCTTCGGTCGATTCGACGCCAACCTCAGCCAATCAGGAAGACCATGTATCCATGGCCTGCCACGGCGCGCGCCGCCTGCTACCGATGACGGAGAACCTTTTCGCCATCCTCGGCATCGAGGCGCTTTCGGCGGTTCAGGGCGTTGAGCTGCGTGGGCCATTGAAAACCAGCCCGGAGCTGCAAAAGGCAATCGCCGTGCTGCGTCAGGCGATCCCTTCACTGGAAGAGGACCGTTATATGGCGCCGGATCTGAAGGCGGCATCCGACCTTATTGCTACCGGCGCTCTTGTGTCCGTGATTTCCGACGGCATTCTTCCGAAGCTGGAGGCGTAAGATGCGCGTCTTCGATATTAAAGAAGGCACATCGCCCGTCATTCTCGGCCTGCCCCACACCGGCACCGATGTTCCGGCAGCGATTTGGCAACGCTTGAACGACAACGGCAAGATGCTTGCCGACACCGACTGGCATATTCATGATCTCTACGCGGATCTGCTCCCCGACGCGACGACGGTTCGCGCCACCTTTCATCGTTATGTGATCGATGCCAACCGCGATCCTGAAGGCGTTAGCCTCTATCCAGGACAAAACACCACAGGCCTTGTTCCGGAAACCGATTTCGACGGCAAATCGATCTGGAATGAGGGGCAGGAACCGAATCAGGACGACATAGTCTCTCGGCTGGAAACGTTTCATGCACCCTATCACGCGGCCCTTGCCGCGGAAATCGAGCGGGTTAAGGCCATTCACGGCATCGCCATTCTCTATGATTGCCATTCGATCCGCTCGCATATCCCGTTCCTGTTCGAAGGCAAGCTGCCGGATTTCAACATCGGTACGGATATGGGCAGGACCTGCGACCCAGCCATCGAGACAATGGCGGTCGAAGCGACCGCTGCGGCAGAAGGTTACACCAGCATTCTCAACGGTCGCTTCAAGGGTGGCTGGACGACACGCCACTACGGAAAGCCCGAAACCGGCGTGCACGCCATCCAGATGGAACTGGCGCAATCCACCCATCTAACGACAGAGGCACCGCCGTTTGCCTATGACGACGCCAAGGCCACCAAGCTTCGTATCCACCTGAAAGACATTCTCACGCGCATCGAAACGACTGCGCTGACACTCGCACACACCAAAAGGGGAACCAAATGACCAATCCTCGTCACAATATCCGCGACGTCCGCGCTGCGCGTGGAACCGAGCTGACCGCGAAATCGTGGATGACAGAAGCGCCGCTGCGCATGCTGATGAACAATCTCGATCCTGAAGTGGCCGAGAACCCGCACGAACTGGTGGTTTATGGTGGCATCGGCCGTGCCGCCCGCACCTGGGCGGATTTCGACAAGATCGTCGCGACCCTGCGCGATCTCAACGAAGACGAAACGCTGATGGTCCAGTCCGGTAAACCGGTCGGCGTGTTCCGCACCCACAAGGATGCGCCGCGCGTGCTGATTGCCAACTCCAACCTCGTGCCGCACTGGGCGACATGGGATCATTTCAACGAGCTGGATAAAAAGGGTCTTGCCATGTACGGCCAGATGACCGCCGGTTCGTGGATCTATATCGGCAGCCAGGGCATCGTGCAGGGCACCTACGAAACCTTCGTGGAGGCCGGTCGTCAGCACTATAATGGCGATCTCACAGGCAAATGGGTTCTGACCGGCGGCCTTGGCGGCATGGGCGGCGCCCAGCCACTTGCCGCCGTGATGGCCGGTGCCTGCTGCCTTGCCATTGAATGCAATCCCGATTCGATCGATTTCCGTCTGCGCACCCGCTACGTCGATGCCCGCGCCGAAACTCTTGATGAGGCGATGGAGATGATTGAGCGCTGGACAGCCGCCGGTGAGGCAAAGTCCGTCGGCCTGCTCGGCAACACCGCTGAAATCCTGCCGGAAATGGTCCGCCGCGGCATCCGTCCAGACATGGTAACCGACCAGACCTCGGCGCACGACCCGATCAACGGCTATCTGCCGAAGGGCTGGACGATGGCCAAGTGGAAGGAAAAGCGCGAGAGCGACCCGAAAGCCGTCGAAAAAGCTGCCCGTGCCTCGATGCGCGAACATGTCGAAGCGATGATTGCCTTCCAGGACATGGGCATTCCGACTTTCGACTACGGCAACAACATCCGCCAGGTGGCAAAAGAAGAAGGGCTGGAAAACGCTTTCGCCTTCCCGGGCTTCGTTCCGGCCTATATCCGCCCGCTGTTTTGCCGCGGCGTCGGCCCGTTCCGCTGGGCGGCACTATCGGGTGATCCGGAAGACATCCGCAAGACCGACGCCAAGGTGAAGGAACTGCTGCCCGACAACAAGCACCTGCACAATTGGCTTGATATGGCCGCCGAGCGCATCGCCTTCCAGGGCCTGCCGGCGCGTATCTGCTGGGTTGGCCTCGGTGATCGCCATCGTCTCGGTCTTGCTTTCAACGAAATGGTCAAGAACGGCGAGCTCAGCGCTCCGATCGTCATCGGCCGCGACCACCTCGACAGCGGCTCCGTCGCCTCGCCGAACCGCGAGACCGAAGCCATGCAGGACGGTTCGGATGCCGTATCCGACTGGCCGCTGCTGAACGCGCTGCTCAATACCGCATCCGGCGCGACATGGGTTTCCCTGCACCACGGCGGCGGTGTCGGCATGGGCTTTTCCCAGCATTCCGGCATGGTCATCTGCTGCGACGGCACCGATGACGCGGCCCGCCGCATAGAGCGCGTGCTGTGGAACGACCCGGCAACCGGCGTCATGCGCCATGCCGATGCCGGTTACGAAATCGCCGTGGAATGCGCAAAAGAGCAGGGCCTGCGACTGCCCGGCATTCTCGGTAACTAAAGAAAAAACTCGGCGCAGTCTTCAGGCTGCGCCGTTTATCTGATCGGGGAAGAGAGCCGCGATCCACCCATCGTACAGTGCCGACAGCGGTGCCGCATCAGTTTCGACGCCGCTGTCGGCGGCCGGTGGAACTTCTGGTCTGTCTGCGGCTTTCTTACGTTGCTGTTTTTAACCGACCGACTGTATGCTCGTTTGAAAGCCGCGCTAACCGTTAGGCAGGCATGAAGGACATGGTAGATCAAAGAATGGCGTACAGGTTCCTTCCGCTTGCATTTACCCTCCTGCTCGGGGCACTTCTTCCGGTTTCCGCTACGAATGCCGTGGCGTCCGAAAAGCAGCAAAATGTTCCCGTGCGGATCGATGTGGGCGGCTACAAGCTGAACAGCATCTTGGTCGAGCCGAGAAAAAGCGCCGAGCTTCCGCCGATCCTCTTCATTCACGGGGCAAGCGCCAGTCTCTATGATCCGATGTTTTCGTTTCTCGAAAAGCTGAGAGGCCGTGCAAAACTGCTATTTGTCGACAGGCCAGGGCACGGCAATTCGGATATCGGCGGCAAGGCAAATATTCTCCCGGATGGACAGGCGGACGCCATTGCCCAGCTTATGAAAAAGCGAGGCGTCCCGAGAGCGATTATCGTCGGACATTCCTTTGGCGGCGCCATCGCGGCATCGCTTGCGGTCCGTCATCCGGAGATGGTCGCGGGCCTCGTATTCCTTTCTCCCGCTGTCTATCCATGGGAGGGCGGCATCGCCTGGTATTACACAGCGGCAAATGCGCCCTTTACCGGTCCGCTGTTTAGCACCTTCATTGCTCCGCCCGCCGGCCTCCTGGCATTGGATCAGGCAACGCGCGGTGTTTTTGCACCCAATTCCAGACCCGCCGGTTATGTGGAAGCAACGCATTCCGTGGCGGCCCTGCGGCCCAGGGCCTTTCGGCACAATGCGCAGGAGGTCGCGGCTCTCAATGAATGGGCGCGCGGAGCTTCCTCGAAGTATCGGCGCATCACGGCACCAACCGTCATCATAACCGGTGATACGGACACGATCGTCTCGCCAGAGGTGCATTCCCGTCATCTCGCCAGAGATATTCGCGGCTCCACTTTGATCGTCGTGCACAATCTCGGGCATAAATCTGACTATGTGGCCAGTGACCTTGCCATTGCCGCGATCGAAAAGGTTGCCGGCCGGCCATCCGATTTAAAGGCAGTCCAAAAAACGATTGAGCGACGCATCGAGAATGATCGCGGATCGTAAACTTTCGCCCCCGCCCCCTTAACGACCCGATTCTGGACATCACATGAGAATATTACGCGCTTCCGAATACAAAACCATGCCGTGGAAAAATGGCGGGGGCGTTACGGTGGAAATCGCCATCCATCCGCCGGGTGCTTCCGTGGATGCATTCGACTGGCGCGTCAGCATGGCGACCGTTGCTCAGGACGGACCATTTTCCAGCTTCCCCGGCATAGACCGCACGCTTGCGATTATCGAGGGAAACGGCCTTGCACTCGCTATTTCGGGTCATGAGCCGGTGGCGCTGACGACGGAGAGTACCCCCCTGCCCTTTGCCGCCGATGTTCCCGTGGATGCGACCCTGATGGACGGCGCGATCGTCGACCTGAACGTCATGACCCGCCGCTCGTCCTTCGCCCACAGCGTGCAAAGACTATCCGGCAGCTGTTCGATGCAACCGGCAACGGTAACAAGGCTGATCCTCGCGCTCGATCCTCTGACGGTCGCCGTCAACAACGACACAGCCCGGCTGAAGAAGCTGGATAGCGTTTTCATCACGGAAAGCGTGCCGTTCACCATCGATGCAGATCATGGTGAAGGCATATTCTTTCTGATCACGCTACAAGATATCTGAAGCGCCGCAGCCTCAGTCCAACCCCAGCGGATCGGCCACCCGTGGCCATAGCTGGAGGCTTGCCTTGCGATAGGCGGTTGTGGCCGGATCGGTCGGATAGGAAGTGGGCGCGGCGATATAAACGATCTCGGAAGCGACCGGCGCAAAACCCGCATGGAAGTGGTTGGTGGACTTCACCAGCAGCACGTCTTTCCTGGCAAAATCAATGCCGAGATTGGAAAAGATATCCGGCTCATAAGTTTGCGTGCGGCTGGTAATGAGAATGATATCGATTTCCGTTCCGACCGGTCGAACGACGGCGGCGCGGCCGAGCGTGACGCGGCTATTTCGGAAACTCTGCCACCCTGCTTCTGCAGTGCGCATGACCCTGATCCGGAAATCGAGCGGCTCGCCACCTTCGGGACTGGATTTGCCGCCAATACGCAGATCAATCTCCGCCCCCTCGCCTGCCGCGTGACAGAAAGACACAGCAATCGGATCCCAGATCGTTGCCACACCGATATTGTCCATGCCGCGCTCCACCATGCGCCGCAGAATATGGGTGGCATCACCCGCAACGCCGCCACCGGGATTATCCCATATATCCGACACCACGACCGGCATATCCGGATGCTCACTACGAATGGCGAGAGCCCTGTCGAGACCCGATTCCGTGTCGAGCATCGGCATGGCAGTCAACTTGCGCATGGCATAAAGCTCATGGCCGAGTTTTTCGGCCAGTGCGTCGCCTTTTGCCCTGTCATTATCTGTCACGACGACGATACGCGTGCCCATATCTGGTACATCGCCTGCCATGAAACCGTGAATGACGGAAATAGACAGCACGCCGTCCTTACCCTCCAAAGCCTTCAAACGGTCAACATAAGAACGCATCGGTTCGCGGCTGGTGGGGTAAATGGTGATCATGCGGCAATTGAAAGTGGAAATAACCGGCCTGATTTCTCCGCGCAGGGTGCGAAGTGCCAGTTCAACGACGTGCTCACCACGTTCCTCAAAATCCGTATGCGGGAATTCCAGAAACGTCGCCATTATATCGAGATTTTGGACCCTTAAAGGGGTCAAATGGCTGTGGGGATCGAATTCCGCCGCGATCAGTACGTCGGGACCAACAAGCGTGCGGACATGTGACAGGAAATCACCTTCCGGATCGTCATAACCCTGCGCGACCATGGCGCCATGGAGACCAAGAATTACCGCGTCGACCGGCAGTGCGGCGGCAAGCTCGGCGAGAATCGTATCGCGCAGCGTTTCATAGGTCTGGCGCTGTATCAGCCCCGCCGGTTCCGCCCAGCAGGAGGTACCCTCGATTACCGTAAACCCTTCCGCTTTGCCGCGCCGGCGTAGAATTGGTACCGGTGAGGAGCATAGTGTCGGCGTTTCCGGATGTTCGCCGGGCCCAGCGTAAAAAGCCGCGCGAAAGGCGTCCATGTCCGTCGGGACGGGTGAAAACGTGTTGGTTTCGGTGGCAAGCGATGCCGTGAATATGCGCATGACTGTCATTCTCGTTGCCGATGCCCGCATTTCGGCAGCATCTTTTTTGCAATTTAATTAGCCGGGTAATGTTACCAGACGGTGCCGCGTGCTGCCACGTCTTCCACCCGCGTCACGATACCGTTTCGATGGAAAACCATCCTGTCGAAAAGATTAGTGATGACGCAGGTGTGGTTCGGCACGACCTTGACCAGCTCACCGATTTCCGGCCGGCCCGATGTGCAGCCCGACAAATCGACCACCGCATGTTCTTCCGAAAGCGACATGATTTTCGCGCCTTCATACCCTTCAATCAGCCCGTAATCGCTGAACCCAAGGAGATCGGAGGTCAAAGCCTTGGAGCCACAATCGAGCACAGCGCGATCAGCTGTCGGTCGCGACACCACGGTGGCAAGAACATGCATTGCCAGGTCGCCAGCGGTGCAATGTCCGGCGCGCAGCATCGAACGATCATTATATACATAGGTGCCCGCCCGATATTCGGTTGCGGAGGGAACGAGGTGAGCAGAGAAAAAATCCGGTGAGCCGCCACTGGAGCGAACCGGGCAGTCGATGCCCTTTTCCGCAAGCAACGCCATGGTTTCCCGAATGAAGTTCTCCACCTTTTCAGCGCCACCGGGTGCCGGATAGGTCAAAATGCCCTTGAAATTGAGGCCCGGTGCCGCGACGATCTTTTCTGCAAGCTGCAACACGGCTTCAGGGGTCTGCACACCGCAGCGTTTTCCGCCGGTATCGCATTCGACAAGAACGGAAAGCGGTCTTTCCGCATCGAATGTGCCGGCAAGGCCGGCAATCGTCACGGCGCTGTCGGCGACGACGCTCAGTTGCCCTATACGCGCATTCAATGCCCTCAGCCGCGAGAGTTTCGCCACGCCGAGGATATTGTAGGTAATGAGGATGTCGTCGAAACCGGCATCCGCGAAAACTTCCGCCTCGCTGACCTTCTGGCAATTGATGCCGATGGCGCCCGCCTGAAGCTGCTGCTTCGCAATGGCTGGTATCTTATGCGTCTTGATATGGGGGCGAAAAGCCATGCCATGTCTATCAAGATAGGACTGCGCCCGCGCAATATTGGCGGCAAGTCGGTCCTCGTCAATCACGGGCATCGGCGTCGAGATCGCATCGAGTGGGGTGCCTTCGTCAGGCCAGGGGTAGGTCATCGTCAAACGCTCTCAGAATCGGAAATTGGCAATCAAACCAGTGGCTTATAGGCTATAACATCCATTTCAACCTTCGCATCGACCATCAGAGGCGACTGCACGGTTGAACGTGCCGGTGGATGATCGATGAAATATTTCTGGAAGACCGCGTTGAAGCTCGAAAAATCCCGAGCATCATCCAGCCAGACATTGACCTTGACGACATCGGCAAGTGTACAATCCGCAAGCGCCAGAACATCCATGATATTGGCCACAACCTGCTCGGTCTGAGCCACAATGCCGCCAGTTACTACTTCACCATCGACCGTTGGCACCTGTCCAGACACATAGACGAAATCACCGGCCCGCACGGCCTTCGCAAAAGGCCTGCGCTGTCCGCCAGCCTGAGCGTCAGCCGTCTCGAATCGTACCAGTTTCTGCTTTTCCATAGATGCCTCGCAAATAATTTTCATGGAAATCGTATTTTTAAGGGTTTAATAGCTCGTTTTGCATCAATATTCCATAAGTGATGTAAATAATTTAGCAATTGTGTAAATCATCAACTCGCGGACGGATGGACGTCACGGTGAGCTATTCGTATCGCCGCACGTTGTCGAACCGAATAATGAGGCTCAAAACCCATTGTCTGTCGCGATCTATGGAAGCGGCTATTGGCTGAGCGAAGGCTCTTACTAACCCTTAGCTCTATCGCGTAATGAGGAAAGCCCGGTACATTCGGATGGCCGCCTGATGAGAGAAATAGAGAGGTTAGCCGCGGCAAACCTCAGTATCTGAAAAGTTAGAGGAACAGTCTCAAGCGCAAACTCTTTAAGACCTGGCACTGTGCGAGTGTTCTTTCCGTCACATCAACCGTGTGCCGATACCCGCCGGTCCGATACCACTCTGTCCGTAACAGCTTGCGCGATCTTTTGCGCCTGCACGCGGATATCCGGCACGGCGGTTATCTCCCAAAAGCGGCCCGCCGTCAGCGCCCCGGCGGCAAACAGGCCAGGCCAGACCTGCCCGTCCGAGCTTGACAAGCGCGACTGGCCATCGACCTCGACCCCAAGACCAAAGGCGTCGAGCAAAAGCACGCCATCGTCCCGCATGGTTTCCAGAAGCCGTGAATGACCGATCCCCGCCCTCTCCATTCCGGTACAATTAACGACCCAATCGACCTGAAACTCTCTAAGCGTCTCCGTATGCCGACGGCGATAAAGTACGGCGATCCCCTCGTCCTGCTCGTCGAGAGAGCGAAGATAACCGGCATGGATCTCTAGGACGCCGTCAGATAATAGCTTTTCAAAAGCCTTATGCACTTCGGGCGCGATTCGGTGCCGGTGAATGTTCCACCAGGGCAAAGCATGGCGAAGAAACCGGCTTCGCTGCTCAGATGTCAGGCTCTGCCAAAGCAGCTGGGTCTTCGGCCGTAGACCATCCATGACAGTACGCCACGGCGCACCATCCTTCACCTGCCTACGCAGAGCCTGCACTAACCGGCTGATCTCGGTCGAACCTTCTGGTAAGCGCGGATCAGCTGGCGACAGTGGCGGGCTGATATGTGGATGCGGCACAAGTCCGCGGCGGGACAATACGTGGATTGGGCCACGATGTCCCTTTCCTCGAAGCGTCAGGACCTGATCTATCATCGTCAGGCCAGAACCCAGAATACAGATGCGGTCCCCCGCCTTTACTTTCGACAGCCATCCGGACTGCCAGCAATGCCCGATAATGCGATGCGGCGCGTCGTCATCTTTCGTCAGAGTTTGCACCGGCAAACTCGCTGCGCCGACACCAAGACATAAGACAACATTTTTAGCGCGCAGCTTCTCACCATTCTCCAGCGCAAAAGAGAAACCGCCATTCCCATCCGGGCGACAGGCTGAAGCCTTGGCACGGATGAAGTCCACCCTCGCCCGCTGATCCCGGCTTCTCAGCAGGCTGGCGAGCCTGTCCCTGAGATAGAGGCCGTAATCGCCACGTGAGGCAAAAGCCAATGGATCATTGCCGAGCCCATTCTCCGTCAGCCAATCGAGAAAGTCATCCGGCCTGTCGGGGAATACGCTCATGCGCCCTGCCGGCACATTGAGCCGGTGATAGGGCAACTCGGTACGATAGGCCGTACCGCGCCCGAAATCCGACTCGTCGCCGACAATGGCGATCGACGCGTCCCCGGGCAGGGATGATAAGAGATGAGCGGCGGTACAGATAGCCGAGAAACCCGAACCGACGATAGCGACATCATAGGACATTCATTCCTCCAACCTGCGACAGCACGAAAGGTCAGGCGGTGGGCGCCGAACCCGTTGATACTCTAGTCGATGAGTAGAGATTAAACACCTGCCAATGTCTACCCTTCACTTTCCGCCGGCGGGATCGCGCCTTGCACATTTGGTGCGCAGGATTGTCAAAGTTAGCCGCGGCAAACTTTCGCTCTGATCGCTCCATGTCAATTTTAAAGGAAGCCAAAAAACCGCGTCTCAGCCAGAACGAAGATGAAGTTAGCCGCGGCTAACCGAAAAACTGTCACAAAAAGCAAAACTGATTCTTCCACAATGCCTTAGGGGTACTTCTGCATCCGGGAAAAAAGCCTATTGCGCCAAAAAGAGAATCGGCGCTTATATCTCAGTTGCGGAAAAAACCGTCTTTTTCGAAAAAAACCGCAACTGCAATATCGAGCGAAAGTAGATCCATGACACAGAGTGCCGACTCAAGATTTGCTGCAGGGGCACCCGACCTCACGAGCCTTATACAACAGCATTCGGCTGCATTGTCAGCCCAATTGCAGGCGCATAATGCGAATACGTTTTCACCGCATACCGAAAAGAGTATGCGCCATTTTTCGCCGGCAGAAACCGCACGGCTGATCGGCATCGGTGAAGCCTATCTTCGTCAGATCGCCGCTGAGCGTCCGGAGCTCGATGCAGCGCAGGCATCCGGTCGTCGTTCCTATTCGGTAGAGGATATGGACGAGATCAGAAAGTTTCTCGATCAGGGCGCGCGCGGCACGCGTCGCTATCTGCCCCACCGTCGCGACGGCGAGGAATTGCAGGTCATCGCCGTCATGAATTTCAAAGGTGGTTCGGGTAAGACCACGACTTCCGCGCATCTGGCGCAATATCTGGCGCTGCGTGGTTACCGGGTTCTGGCTATCGATCTCGATCCGCAGGCCAGTCTCTCCGCTCTCTTCGGTCACCAGCCCGAAATGGATGTCGGCCCGAATGAAACGCTCTACGGCGCGATCCGCTACGATGACGAACGCCGGCCGATCGCCGAAATCGTTCGCGGCACCTATATTCCCAACCTTCATATCGTTCCGGGCAATCTGGAACTTATGGAGTTCGAACATGATACCCCGCGTGCACTGATGCGTCGCGCACCAGGCGACACGCTGTTCTTCGCTCGCATCGGCCAGGCAATCGCCCAGGCCCAGAATTTCTACGACGTCGTGGTCATCGATTGCCCACCGCAACTCGGTTACCTGACGCTTTCGGCGCTGACGGCAGCAACATCGGTTCTCGTGACCGTTCATCCGCAAATGCTTGATGTCATGTCCATGAACCAGTTCCTTGCCATGACTGGCGATCTTCTCGCTGAAATCGGCAGGGCCGGCGCACGCTCCGATTATAACTGGATGCGTTACCTCATCACGCGTTTCGAACCGAGCGATGGGCCGCAGAACCAGATGGTGGCTTTCCTGCGCTCGATCTTCGGTGAAAACGTCCTCATTCACCCGATGCTGAAGAGCACGGCCGTTTCGGATGCCGGATTGACCAACCAGACGCTTTTCGAGGTGGAAAGAACCCAGTTCACGCGCTCCACCTATGACCGCGCACTGGAAGCCATGAACAACGTGAACGCTGAAATCGAGGGATTGATTAAAAAAGCGTGGGGTAGGGCAGCATGAGCAGAAAACAGATTTTCGCCAATCTTGGCACGCCAGGCACAGACAACGATACCACTCCCGAGCGGTCCCGTCCGCGTGTCAGACCCATCCTCGGTTCTCCCGAACTGGTGACGGATGTGTTGAACTCGCCGGTCGGCATGATCGGCCAGTCTCTGAACGAAGTGTCGGAGCGCTCCAAACGTGCTGAAGAGATCGAAAAACGGCTCGCAGAGGGCCTTACGATCGTTTCGCTCAATCCTGCTGATATCGACCCATCCTTCATACCTGACCGCATGCCAGCCTCAGAAGAGGCGGATGCAGGCCTGGTGGAGGCTATTCGAGAGCAGGGCCAGCAGGTTCCCATTCTGGTGCGCCCTCATCCCGAATTTCCCGGACGTTATCAGGTCGCATTTGGCCATCGCCGTCTGCGCGCCGTTTCCAACCTGGGTATTCCGGTCAAGGCCGTGGTTCGCGATCTCAGCGACGAACAGCTGGTCGTCGCCCAGGGACAGGAGAACAACGAGCGCCGTGACCTAACCTATATCGAAAAGGCGCGCTTCGCCCAGAAACTGCAGATGCGGTTTCCGCGTGATACGATCATGGCGGCGATGTCCCTGCACAAGGGCGATCTTTCCAACATGCTATCGGTTGTCGGTCGCATTCCCGAGGATCTGGTCGATCTTATTGGTCCGGCACCCACCGTCGGTCGCCGTAACTGGATGGATCTCGCAGATCAGCTCTCCTCGTCACAGGTCAAGGAAGCTGCGCGCGCTTATGTAAGGGAGCCATCCGTTGCCGCTCTTCCGTCCGAAGAACGCTTCAAGTCGCTTCTGGATTTTCTGAAACCCAAGGCACAGGCAAAGAAAGCCGGTGTTTGGTCTTCGGAAACTGGCAGCAGACTGGCAAAGGTGGTCGAAAGCGACCGCAAGCTGGATATATCCATCGACAAGAACGAGGCGCCGGAATTTGCCGATTTCGTTCTGGAACATCTTCAGGCGCTGTTTGCCGAATACCGGTCCAAGCAGTGATTGTTAATACCAACGACTAACAGGAGACGCATTACAAAAGAAAAAAGCCCCCGAACGTTGCCGCACGGAAGCCTTTCTTTGATCTAAGCAACCAAAGAATCTCATTTCCGCGAATCATAGTCAAGAGTTTTGGCATCGAATTTTTCGGTGAGCGATTTTCTTTTGCCTTGTGAAAGGTGAAAGACATGGACAGCACATGTGTAACGACGCCCTTTGGGCGGCGAGCGATGTCGTTTGGCGTTCTCGCAACTCAGTTTGCCGCGCAGAAAAACAAAAAGACCGAGGCGGTCGATAAATGGAAACTCTACCGTTCGGTCTGTGAAGCCAGACCATTGCTCGGCGTGACCGATCGTTCTCTCGCGGTCTTGAACGCCCTTCTGAGTTTTTATCCGAAAAATGAACTCTCCAGCGAAGCCGGTTTGGTCGTCTTTCCGTCGAATACGCAATTGTCATTGCGAGCACATGGAATGGCAGAACAGACATTGCGCCGCCATCTCTCGGCTCTCGTCGAGGCCGGTCTCATCATCCGCAAGGATAGTCCGAACGGAAAACGCTACGCCCGTAAGCACAGGGGCGGGGAAATCAGCGAAGCCTATGGTTTTTCGCTGGCACCGCTTCTCGCCCGCAAATCGGAAATCGAGGAACTCGCCGAACGCATCGTTCGCGAGCGGCTCGACCTTCAGCGGCTTCGTGAAAACATCAGCCTGTGCCGCCGCGATATCCAGAAGCTTTGCGAAATGATAGCCGCCAGCGGTGAAGTCGTAACGTCAGAAGGATTCCAGGCGCGCTACAATGCCATTGCCCGGTCTCTCGGCCGTAATTCAAAGCCTGTCGAACTCAAGGAAATCGCCGGATTTTTGGTCTCCCTGCGTGCAGAAGTGACCAACTATCTGGAAAATATTGAAAATTCGGAGAAATCGGGCGGCAATGACTGCCAAAATGAGCGCCTCATAAAGAATTCAGAATCCGAATCTATATCTAAACCGCAAAATTTGCGTGAACCGGTAATCATCACACCTGCCGACACGACAGTCGTACAGCCAGAATACGCCGTACCCGTCAGTGCAAAGCCGTCATCGCAACAGCCAAAGCCTGTTCTTCATAAGCAATTTTTTGTTCCTGATATTGTTTTGGTTGTGAAGGCTTGCCCGGACATTTCTCTCTATGCACCCGGAGGAGCAGTGACTGGATGGCGTGATCTGGAAGTGGCGACATCAGTCATCAAAACCATGTTCAACGTTAGCCAGTCGGCCTACCAGGACGCCCTCACCACTTTCGGTCGACAGGGAACAGCGGCGATTCTTGCCTGCCTGCTGCAAAAGGCGGACCAGATCAGCTCGCTGGGCGGATATCTGCGCAATCTCACCCGTAAGGCCCACGAGGGCGGGTTTGATCTTCAGGCCATGCTTCTGGCGCAACTGCGGGGTCGAACTGACGGGATAGAGAGAAGCATGGCCGTATGAGTTCTTTAGGACAGACAGGAAATGGCGTCGGCTTGCCGAATTCCCAGTCTGCAGCTACATTGACGCTGTTTCTGCAAGAAATCGAAGATTCGCTGTGAGGCTGCCAGTGTTTACGAACAGACTGCGCTGGCAGGGGTTCCTATGGTTAATGCAAAGTAATGAAAGTTAAGCCTCGTTTGACTTTCGTTTGAGCTATTCCATGATTGATTTCAATCGCTTGAGTCCGGGTATCTTTTAGCGGTAGTGCGATGATACGGGCAGGAAAAGCGCGATTTTTATGCGTTTCTTGCCTGACTAGACACGGTAATGCCGAGATTTCGATATGGCACGATGTTGGAACTGAACCTTCCTTAAGATTGTGCGTTTCCGTGTCGATGTTGGAAGGGGGCGGTGAGCCTATGGTTTTTCCAGACGATATGGAGTTGGCTGTCGCTGTTTACATGGCGGACATTGCCTTGCCTCGACATACCGCCATCGAAAAGCTCTTGAAGGCGGGACTTGAAGATGCCGGTTATTTAACCGGAGGTGAGGGGCGACCGCCGGAAATTGTCGACGGGCAACCAAGTTCAGACTATGTGCAATATCGAACCTATCTGGACGAGGACAGCTGAAAGACGGCTGGAACCAAACCGGGCGAGGGCTGTTTATGGCGCAGTCAATTGTGACAGGATGTGCCGATGTTCTCCAAGTCCCTCTTTATCGCGACAATTGTCATCTCCGCGACGAGCCACCCGATATTTGCTCAGCCTTTAGAGGTCAGCATACTGGAACCGACCAAGACACGTAGCGCCGCATTCTCGTCTGGGGCGACCGCATCGAATTATATTACCGATGTCTCCGGCAAGACAGTGCGTCTGGTAGGACCGCGTTTTTATCCCGACAATGCGCGGGCGCTGCAGTTTCCCGGCCGGGACTCGAATGTTAATTCTTCGGCTGAAGCGCAACGCTAACGCGATCGCAATAATTCATATTGACGAACAGGGGCAGAATGGGAACCGAAAGCGAAACGTCCGGGCACAAACCGGATGCGCAAACCTGGATCAAACAGGACGGGCACGAAGCAGAAAAGGCGACCTTTCCTGAACTGTTCTTCGATCTGGTTTTCGTTTTCGCGCTCATTCAGCTTTCCCATGCGCTAGCAAAGGACTTCGGACCGACAGCGGCGCTTGAGGCGGGCATACTGATATTGTCACTTTGGTGGTTGTGGATACACACCACCTGGATCACCAACCTGCTGAATACCGAAAAGGAGCCTGTCCGGATTCTGCTTTTCGTCCTGATGTTCGGCGGGGTTCTTTTGGCCGTCGCGCTGCCGGAGGCTTTTGCGGAACAGGGTTTCGTGTTTGCCCTTATCTACAGTGCCATGCAGGTGGGACGGAGCCTGTTTGCACTTTATGCCTTCAAGGGAGAGGACAGGCAGTCTTTTCTGGTTTTTGTGCGCGTGACGATCTGGCTAGTCATATCGAGCCTGTTCTGGCTGGCTGGTGGGCTTGTCGATCTGACGGATCGAATCCTCCTGTGGGGTATAGCACTCGCGATAGAATATGCCGGACCCGCTTGCCGTTATGTCGTCCCGGGATTGAAAGCAAGCGATGCGGACAAGCTGCATCTCTCCGGCGAGCATCTTGCGGAGCGCTGTGCGCTTTTCGTCATCATCTGTCTCGGGGAAACGATCCTAACCACCGGCCGCACGGCCACGGAATATATGAATTCTGGCCTCACATTCATCGTCTTTTGCTCGGCCTTCGTCAGCACCGTCACAATGTGGTGGATCTATTTCCATCACGGGCAGGAAGAGGCCTCCAGAAAGGCCGAACATGCCGACGAGAAAGCGAAGATTGCCCAGAATCTTTTCAACTATGGACATTTGCCTATCGTGGCCGGCATCATCCTTACGGCAGTTGGAGAGGATTTCAGCCTGTCCCATGCCCATGAAGGGACGACGATGAGGGAGTCACTCGCCATTCTTGGCGGCCCGATCCTGTTTCTAGCCGGTAATATCGGCGTCAAGATTGCTGCCACCTATCAGCGGCCGATCTCGCATTTTGCCGGAGTAGCGGCGCTCTGCCTGCTTCTGCCGGTGCCGGGCGTGCCGCTTTTTGCGCTGCAACTGGCAAGCACGGGGATTTTGCTGCTGGTGGCGCTGTGGGAATATCTGGCGCTGAAAAAATCAGTCGCCAACGCCTAAGCAGTGGCGAAATCGCGTGCTCTGTCGTTCCATAGCCGCAGGCTGCGGGCATAGGCCTCTTCAAAAGGCAGAACCATATCATTGACCAGCATCAGGGCGATGGCAGCGGTGGAGACGATGATGGTTTCCGCTCTCTCGTCTCTGGCCGCCCCCGTCCAGACTGCGCGCCAATATTCGAAGGTGGTGAACATGGTCGGCATTTCGGCCGGTGGCGTTTCGCGGGCGGGAATGACGAACTCGACATCTTCGCCCTTGGAAAGACCGAAGATCCGGGTGCTGCGGAAGGGAGTAAATTGCGCGAAATCCCGCGTATTGCCGAGAATGGCAAGGCTCTCAACGGAAAGCAGCCGCGCCGTATCGCGATGAAGCTCCTGATAGGAGGGGCGGGCGACGCCGATAATGGTGCTTCTGGCGCGAAGCGGATTGAGAAGATGCACGACCGTATTGAGCGGCAGGCGCATTTCCAGAATGCCGTGCAGGCCAAGCAGGCTCTGAAACTGTAACGATAGTCCACCGATCGGCAGATAGGCGATGCCTTGCGAGGCAGTGGCCTTGGCCGCCTGCGAAAGTGAATGGCAGAGCGGTATGCCGCAGGCTTCAGCGGCGAGTTCGAGCTTACCGCCATTTTCTCCCTGGCCCACATGGCCGTGTAACAAGACGCTATATCCCGCCATGGAAACGAGACGCGCGGAATGCAGGAACCAGGGTGCATCACGATGTTTGGGCGACATATAGGCCGGCCAGTCGAGATCGACCGATGCGGGCGCTTGCTGGTCTCTTTTTATATGGCCCCACATGGCTTCGATAAAACCGGTAAGCTCTGCCGCGGTCACACCGCGATATTGCATGGTCGCAAGTAGGGCTCCTATCTGTATGGGATCTGCATCGCCTTCGAGAATGATCGAAAGCGCGTCCATCGCCTCTTGCTGGCTGAGCGGGCGGCTGTTGCCGATGCCCATCGCCGAGGTCGCTATATATTTGGCGAGCCTGTGCTGCGGATCGGCATTGTGGCCGATGCGGGCAAGGCGGTCCGCTATATTTTCCGGTGTCGGCTGACCTTCCAGAAGAACGCTGGGGCGCAGCGAAAGAGGCGGCGCCTTCATCAGCACCGGCCGTTCCCAGCCGCTAACATTGGCGGCGGCGGGAGCTGCCGCTTTTTCCTGTGAATAATCGATCAGGTTTTCCGCCTCCGCCGCCAGCGAACGAATGCGTAGCCGCATGGTCTCGGCAAAGGGGGTGGGTCGCAAACCCTGGCCGGTGCGTAAGAACAGCTGGTCGCCGTATTTCTCGCGCAGCTGCTGTAGTATCCGGCTCATCGATGATGTCGGCAGTCCCATGCCTGCCGCTGCGCGGCTGACGCTTCCTTCCCGCAACAACGCATCGAACGCGACAAGTAGTTTCAGCTGACCAAGCCTGTCGGGCTTTGTCGGGGAAGCTGGTTCTTCTTTTCTCTTGCCGGTTGTCATCTTGCTGTTTTTTTACCCCGCCCCCGATTAGAGGGGGCCTTTTTGCAATTTCTGGAATTTAGAACTGTTCGAAAACAAACGCGTTGCGCCAGACCTCCCTCCTAAATAAGTGGGGGTAAATTCTCAAGTTAAATGCGGGGGCGTAACATGGAATTGAAGTACCGCGGGCAGGATATGGCCGCGACGATAATAAAGGCTGGCATTTCCGTCGCTATGGCGGGAACGGCGCTCAGCGTTGCCTTGCCTGCTGTCGCGCAGCAGGCGACCGACGGAACCACCGTTCTTCAGCAGATAGTGGTGACCGCGTCCGGCTTCGAGCAGAATGTAAAGGATGCTCCGGCCAGCATCACGGTTGTGACGCGAGAAGATCTGGAAAAGGGGTCTTATCGCGATCTGACAGACGCCTTGCGCGAAGTTCAGGGCGTGTCTGTCACCGGCATTGCCAATGAGAAGGATATTTTCATTCGCGGATTGCCCGGCGCTTACACGTTGATCCTGGTTGACGGTAAGAGGCAGAGCACGCGCGATGCCCGTACCAATGGTAATTCCGGCTTCGAACAGAGTTTCGTGCCGCCGGTTTCGGCGATCGAACGCATCGAGGTCGTGCGCGGCCCGATGTCCTCTCTTTACGGTTCCGATGCCATGGGGGGCGTCATCAACATCATCACCCGCAAGGTTGGCGATGTCTGGTCTGGTTCCGTCACCAGCGAGGGTACGGTTCAGCAACATTCAAAATTCGGTAATAGCGGTCAGGTGTCCTGGTATGCCAATGGGCCGATCCTGAAGGACCGGCTGGGGCTGCAGATCTGGGGCAGGGGCTTCACGCGCGGCGAAGACCGCATATTGAATGGTACGACGGGCGCGAAGGAATATGATTTCAATGGACGTTTGACCTTCACGCCGAATGAGGATCACGACATCTATCTCGAGGCTGGCAAAGCACGGTTGCGCCGCGATGCCGAGTCCGGCGAGACGCTGGCAGCCAATGCAGACGGCACCTACAACACCAATACGCGCGACCATTGGTCATTGTCGCATACCGGCCGGTGGGGACCGACCACGTCTGAATTTTCCTTCCAGCAGGAATGGGCCGAGCGCACCAACTTCACCAGAAACTTTCGCACGGGACGCGTCACTGAAAATCCGCGCTCGCCGGAGGTTCGCAATAGCGTTCTCGACGGCAAGTTCACCACGCCGTTCGAACTGTTCGGCAACCATACGCTCGTCACCGGCGGTCAATATTTCGAGGCACAGCTGAAGGACCAGAATCCGGGACGCCGTACCGGTCGCGACGAAACTTTCTCGGCGACGCAATGGGCGCTCTTCGTCGAGGATGAATGGCGCATCGTCGATAGCTTTGCGCTGACGGGCGGCCTTCGTCTGGATAACCATGAAAAATATGGCAATCATTTCAGCCCGCGCCTTTACGGCGTCTGGAGCGCAACCGACGATCTTACGATCAAGGGCGGCATTTCAACAGGTTTCCGCGCACCGGAAATCCGCCAGATCGCACCGGGTTACGCCTATACGACTGGCGGCGGTGGGTGCACCTATGCCTCGAACGGTACCTGCGGCGTGATCATCGGCGATCCGGGTCTGGAGGCGGAAAAAAGCACGAGTTATGAATTGGCAGCACTCTGGGACAACGGTGATGTTGCCCTCGGTGCCACCTATTTCTACACAGATTTCAAGGACAAGATTTCCAACGCGCTCGTGCTCAATCCGGATGGTACGCCTGCCCGCTGGAGCGAAGATAGCAATTATCGCCTCTGGTACAATTACAATATCGACGACGCGGTCATTCAGGGCATAGAACTGACGGCAGCATGGTATGCGACGCCGGAACTGACATTGCGCGGCAACTATACCTATACGCATTCCGAACAGAAGACGGGCGATTACGAGGGTTTTCCGCTGGCGCGGACACCGGAGCACATGGCCAATCTGAGAGGCGAATGGGTCACCCCAGTGGACGGGCTGGAAGCCTGGGCCTCGGTGAATTATCACGGATCGGAAATCAATGCGGGTCCGCGCATCGGTACGAACGGCAAACCGGTTACGATCAACGGCAAGGCCGGGCGTAAATATGACGCTTACACCACCCTCGACATCGGGGCGAAATATGCGGTGGCCGAAAATGTCGATCTCAACGCGGCGGTTTACAATGTATTCGACAAGGAAGTCGGCGCTGACGATTTCAACACGGTCATGGAAGGCCGCCGCTTCTGGATCAGCATGACCGCCAAATTCTGATCCGCGATATTTATGAATTCAGAGGCGCCCGATGGGCGCCTCTTTTTGCCATCTATCCTATTGACCTCAACTATGGTTGAGGAATTATACCGGCTGCTCTCTAGTGTGTTTCCGCGTTTTTCAGAGCGGAGGCCGTTCAGAAAACGGAGCCGGCATGGAAAATACCATCTTTAAACACAGCCTGACGGTTGGGGAGGTTGCGCGTCGTAGTGGCGTCGCCGTTTCCACCATCCATTTTTACGAGGCGAAGGGATTGATCGAAGGTTGGCGCACCAGCGGGAACCAGCGTCGTTATCATCGCGCCGTCCTGCGGCGCATTGCCATTATCCGCATTGCGCAGCGGGCAGGTATCCAGCTCAGCATCATCAGGGACGCCTTGGCGGATTTGCCGCAGGACAGGGTGGCGACAACGGCTGACTGGCGCGTGTTCTCGCAGTCCTGGCGGGAAATGCTGCAGCTTCGTATCAACAGCCTGATTATGCTGCGCGACCAGCTTACCGGCTGTATCGGTTGCGGTTGCCTCTCACTTGATGACTGTCCCTTACGCAATCCGAACGATGTTCTGGCCGATGCCGGCGCGGGCCCGCGCCGTCTCGTATCCGTCAAATGAGCAAGGTTTCCGGCTGGCCGCTTTAAAAGCAATTGTTCTTACTCGACGTCGGCCGGAACCCAGACACTGACGCTGCCGCCATTGGTGGAAAACAGACCCTTGCCATGCTCGTCAAGGGTGATCTGTTCGTGACGGTGACCAAGGAAATCGCGCCATACAGCTCCCGCCTGCTCAGGGCCGAGATCTATCTGTTTTTCCGCCGCCTCGCCGTTCGACATCACCACAACGCAGCCCGGCTCATCGGCGGTACCGTGGCGAATAAACGCAACGCAGCTCGGATCGTCGAAAATATCCGTCTGGGCACCGTTGGAAAAGCGGCTGCGTGCCTCGATAAGCTTCGGAAGGCATTCGATAGCCGGCATGACGATCTCATGGTCGTTGCCGTCATTGCCGGTGTCTGTATAGGTCGTACCGAAAAGATCGGGATAAAAGACGCAAGGCACACCTTCTTCGCGCAGCAGAATGATCGCATAGGCCAGAGGCTTGAACCAGGGTTCTACCGGCGCTTCCAGAGATTGCAGCGGCTGCGTGTCGTGGTTGTCGACAAGCGTGACGGCGTGATCTGGAACAGCGGAAAGCAGCGAACCATCGAAGATAGTGCGCATGTCGAAATCGCCGCCCTGCTTGGAAGCGTCATGGAAGCGGTGGTGAAGGGCGACATCGAAGAGCATCAGCTGCTTGTCGACCAGATCGAGATAGCTTTTCAGCGCGTCTATATCGGGGTGCCAGTATTCCGCGACAACGAAGAGGTCGGGATTAATCGTGTCGCGCATATGGCCTACCCAGTCGCGGAAGAACCATGCCGGAATATGTTTGGCCGCATCCAGGCGGAAACCATCCACCTGCACTTGTTCGGCAAGCCACCGGCCCCAATATTTCAGTTCCTCATAGACAGCCCTGTTTCGGAATTCGACATCCGCGCCCATGAGATAATCGAAGTTGCCGTTTTCCTCGTCGACCTCCTCATTCCATTCGCCGTCGCCATATTCGTTGACGAGACGGAAAATGCCGTCCTCATCAGGCTCTTCGATATGGTCGACGCCGCTGAAGCACTTCAGGTCCCAGATGAATTTGGAATGTGTGCCGTTTCGGCCGGGAAAGGTGAAGCGCGTATAGGCGTGCGCCTCGAAATCCTCGTCCTCTATCTCGGTGCGGTCATCGGGATTGACGCGGCGAACCCGCACCTTCTCTCGTTCATCCGCGCCCATCTTGTGATTGAGAACCACGTCGTGAATGACGCGGATGCCGTTTTCCTTCAGCGTCCGACTGGCCTGTTCGAGGGCAGCGCGATCACCGTATTTGGTCGCGACTGTTCCCTTCTGGTCGAATTCGCCAAGGTCGAAGAGATCATAGGTATCGTAACCTACCGAAAAACCGCCCGCAGAACCCTTGTAGGCCGGCGGTAGCCAGACGTCGGTAATACCCATTCGGGCAAGGCTTTCCGCCTTTTCGGCCACCTCGCTCCATAATTTCCCTCCGTCCGGATAGTACCAATGGAAGAATTGAAGCAAGGTGCGTCCGGCCATATTTCCCTCATGATGGTTAGCAGGTCGCGCCATAAACGGCCCGGCGGCGAAAGGGTTCCGCCGCCGTATTGACCAAACTTCGATTGTGAGGAGACCACATTCCCTGATGGGTCCGGTGGTCTGGTCTATGCGCTATTCCGCAATTTCGAGAAGTGCCGCGCCCGCCTGAAGATAGTCGCCTTCCTTGACGATCAGGCGGACCTTGCCGGCCTTCGTCGCCACGATTTGCGTTTCCATTTTCATCGCTTCCATGACGGCCAGAAGATCGCCTTTGGAAACAGTTTCGCCATTGGTCACCTTGAACGATTGCAAGGTGCCGGAAACGGGAGCGATAATTTCACCTTCCTTCTCCTTGACCGACGCGCCGGGGGCAGCGGCATTGCCGCCGCTGACAGCGCCGAGGCCGGAGAGCAGCAGGTTCGGCAGGCCGACAGAAACACGCTTGCCGTCGATTTCCAGAAAGGTGCGCGTGATGGAAGGGTCTTCAGCCGGTGCAGGACGTTCCATGGCGTCAGGCATGGCGGCGAAATCGGTCTCGATCCAGCGGGTATGAACCTTGAAACCGTCGGTGCCGATGAAGTCGTCCGTCTCGATTGCGGCGCGATGGAACGGCAGAACCGTGGCAATGCCTTCGATACGGAATTCTTTCAGCGCGCGGCGCGCGCGGCGCAGAACCTGATCGCGGTCGGTACCCGTAACGATGAGCTTCGCCATCAGCGAGTCGAATACGCCAGGCACGCTGGAGCCGCTGACGACGCCGCTATCCATACGGATGCCGGGGCCGGAAGGAGCATCGAAAATCGAGATCGCGCCGGGTGTTGGCAGGAATCCTCGGCCGGGATCTTCGGCATTGATGCGGAATTCCATAGAGTGGCCGCGCGGTTCCGGCGTTTCAACCACCCGCAGGGTGTGGCCCTCGGCGATGCGGAACTGCTCGATGACGAGATCGATACCGGTGGTTTCCTCGGTAACGGGATGTTCCACCTGCAGGCGCGTATTGACCTCCAGGAAAGAAATCGTGCCATCAACGCCGAGCAGGAATTCGACGGTGCCGGCACCGGAATAGCCCGCGGCGGCACAGATCGCCTTTGCCGAGTCGTGGATTTTTTGTCGCTGTTCGGCAGACAGGAACGGGGCCGGAGCCTCCTCTATCAGCTTCTGGTTCCGACGTTGCAGCGAGCAATCGCGGGTGCCCAGCACCAGCACATTGCCGTGCTTGTCGGCCAAAACCTGCGCCTCGATATGGCGGGGCCGGTCGAGGAAGCGTTCGAGAAAGCACTCGCCGCGACCGAAAGCGGCGGTCGCTTCGCGAACGGCGGATTCGTAGAGATCGGCGATCTCGTCCATCTTCCATGCGACCTTCAGGCCGCGCCCACCACCGCCATGCGCTGCCTTGATGGCGACGGGCAGGCCGTATTCTTCGGCAAAAGCGGTGACTTCGGCGGCGGTAGAGACGGGGCCGTCACTGCCGGCCACCAGCGGTGCGCCGACGCCGGTGGCGATGCGCCGCGCTTCCACCTTGTCGCCCAGCGCTTCAATGACATGTGGGTCGGGGCCGATCCAGCTAAGGCCGGCATCGATAACCGCCTGCGCAAATTCGGCGCGTTCGGACAAAAAGCCGTAACCGGGATGCACGGCGTCCGCGCCGGCGCGTTTGGCAATCGCGATCAGCTTGGCGATATCGAGATAGGTTTCGGCGGGGCGGACGCCTTCCAGCGCATAGGCCTCATCCGCCAACCGAACGAATAGCGCATCCTGATCGGGATCGGCATAAACGGCAACCGATTGCAGGCCGTAATCACGGCATGCGCGGATGATCCGCACCGCGATCTCGCCGCGATTGGCAATCAGCACTTTTTTCATCGCTATTCTCCCTACAGACTTTTAGCCGCCGCGATTTCGGCAAAAGGGCCGATCGGGCGGAACTTGATTTTGGCATTGACGGGGATTTGCCCCGCAAGATCGAGATGGTATTCCGCGACCGCGCCGATGACGGGATAGCCGCCGGTCAACGGGTGGTCGGCAAGGAAAAGAACGGGCTGGCCGCTATGGGGAATCTGGATTGCTCCGGTGGCCGTGCCTTCGCTCGGCAATTCGGCACTGTCCCTGCGCTCCATCGGCACTTCGCCGGCAAGGCGGATGCCGACGCGGTTCGATTGCGGCGTGACCTGCCAGAGCTGGCTGGTCAGCGTATCGAGGCCCTTTTGCGTGAACCAGTCGGTACGCGGTCCGAGAACCACGTCGAGCGTCACAATATCGCCGGTTGCCGGCGGATCGAAGGCCGGAGCCTCGTCGACAGACACGCTGGAAAGTCCTGTCTTTTCGCCCTTCAGCGGCAGAGTAGTGCCCGCAGTCACGCTTTTTGGACCCACTACGGCGAGCGTATCCGTCGCATAGCTGCCCAGCACGGGCTCGACATCGAACCCGCCACGCACAGCAAGATAACAGCGCATGCCCTTCGGCGGCTGACCCAAGGTTACGATATCGCCGGGTTCGAGAGACACGGGAACATGGGTTTGTGCCGTGAAACTGCGATCTGCGGTCTTGACTGTGATGGGGCAGGGTGCGCCCGCAATGCCGATAACGGCGCGGCTCGTGCTTTTGAAGGAAAAGCCGCCGAGCGTCAGCTCGAGACACGGCGAGTTAACGGGATTGCCGACGATACGGTTGGCGGCGTTAAACGCGCCACGATCCAGTGCGCCGGAGGCGGAGACGCCCTGTCCGGTTTGCCCGAAGCGGCCAAGATCCTGAAAAATGGCGGGCATGGGGGCCGCGAGCACCTCGAAATGCGGGCCTTCTCTCGTCATCTCAGGCCTGGCGGTGCGCGGCGCTGAGGTGGGAACATCAACCGTTCTTCCGGCCTTGTCCATATCGAAGAAACGCACGCGATAACCCGGCTGGAAAAGCGCGCCGGGATCACGGTCTATATCCCACATCTTCACCGGTGTGGTGCCGATGATCTGCCAGCCGCCGGGGCTGTTTTGCGGATAGACGCCGCTGAAGGCGCCAGCCAGCGCCACCGAACCCGCCGGAATGCGGGTACGCGGGCTTTGCCGGCGCGGCACGTGAAGAGCCGTATCGCCGCCAACCAGATAACCGAAGCCGGGCGCGAAACCGCAGAAGGCCACGGTGAATTCGCTTTCGGTATGGCGGCGGATGACTTCTTCGATGCTCATGCCGGTCAGTTCGGCAACGTCGGCCAGATCTTCGCCGTTATAATGGACGGGGATTTCCACCAGATTGTCCGAGGGCGCGATTTTTGCGGAGAGATCGCGGCTGGAAAGCCGTGCAACCAGCGCCTCTGCGCCAATCTTTTCGGGGCGGAAACGGATCATCAGGGTGCGGGCAGCCGGAACCCTTTCGTCGATGCCCTCAATCGGATCGTTCTGAAGCGAGGCGAACAGCGCCAGCGTTTCATCGAGATCGGCAAGTTCGACGAGAATGGTGGTGAGGCTGACGGGGAGAAAACGCATCATATCCTCACGCGTGATAGGCAGAATCGGGAATGTCGGTGATGAACATGTGCCCGGGCGCATGGGTAATCGCGAACGGCACGCCGGACGCCATGACTGCAGCCTGAGGCGTCACGCCGCAGGCCCAGAAAACTGGAACCTCGCCGGGTTCGATCCGCACCGCATCACCGAAATCCGGCTTCGCGAGATCCGATATGCCGATTTCTTCCGGCGCGCCGACATGCACGGGCGCACCGTGAACCGCCGGAAAACGTCCTGAAATTGTCGCGGCATCGGCCACGCGCGAAGCCGGGATCGGTCGCATGGAAACGACCATGTTGCCCTTAAATCGGCCGGCCGGCCGGCAGGGGCGGTTGGTCAGATACATCGGAACGTTGCTTTTGTCGGTCATGTGACGGATTTCGATACCCGCTTCGACCATCGGCGTTTCAAAGGTAAAGCTGCAACCGATCAGGAAAGCGACGAGATCGTCACGCTCTGCCCATGCGGCGGTCGCATCCGCCGTTTCCTCGGCAAGTTTGCCGTCCCGCCAGATACGGTAAAGCGGCAGGTCGGTCCTGAGATCGGCACCGGGGGCAAGAAGCGTGGTTGGTGAGCCGGGATCTGAAACATCGAGCACCGGGCAGGGCTTGGGATTACGCTGCGCATAGAGGAGGAAATCGAAGGCCCAGTCGCGCGGCAGCACGATCATGTTGGCCTGCGTGAAACCGGGAGCGATGCCGGAGGTCGGTGCAACGAGGCCGCCACGATAATCGGCGCGGGCCGTCCGGGCGGCATCCGCATTGGTGTGGCTCAGAAAGGATAAGGGTATCGTCATTGGTCGCCCTTTTAGAGGATGGATGCAAAAGAGCGGATTTCGATGCCCTCGGCTTCGAAACGGCGGCGGATTTCCTGGGCGATCGCCACCGCGCCGGGGCTGTCGCCATGCACGCAGATGGATTGTGCTTCGATCTTGATGCTGCTGCCGTCGATGGCTTCGAGTGTTCCTTCGCGGGCAAGCTGCACCATCCGGTCGGCGATTTTGGCAGCGTCGTGCAGTACGGCGCCCGCCTCGCGGCGCGAGACGAGTTGGCCTTCTGGCGTATAGGCGCGGTCAGCGAAGGCTTCCGCGACGACGGCAAGGCCTGCCTTGCGGGCGAGATCGAGGATGGGCGCATTGGCAAGGCCCATCAGCACCAGCGAGGCATCGACGGCCTTTATACCGTCGATGACCGCCTGTCCCTGTTTCGCGTCATTGGCGATGCGGTTGTAAAGCGCGCCATGTGGCTTCACGTAACGCACGGTGGTTCCGGCAGCGGCGGCGACACCCTTCAGTGCACCGATCTGGTAGATGACATCGGCGATCAGCTCTTCGGAGGTCGCATCCAGATCGCGGCGGCCAAAGCCGACGCGGTCCGGGTAGGAAACATGGGCGCCGACGACCACGCCTTTTTCGGCAGCGGCCTTAACGGTCCGGTAGATGCCGGCCGGGTCACCTGCGTGAAATCCGCAGGCGATGTTAGCGCTGGAAACGATGGCAAGCATCGCCTCGTCATCTCCCATGCGCCACGCGCCGTAACTTTCGCCAAGATCGCTGTTGAGATCGATAGCGGCCATGTTTGCCTCCCTTTAGAGCATTTCCAGCAAAAGTGCGTAGCGGTTTTGCGTCGGGAAAATGCGTAATAACAAATATATAGAGCGTTTCCGCTTTTCTCCGAAATGCGGAAACGCTCTAGTTTTTACAGGCCGAGCAGGCCGAAAATGGTGCCGGCGGACTTGTAGCCCATGTACCACGTCAATGCGCATGTCAGAACGCCAAGCCCGAGCAGAATGCGCGAGTAGCGGTGGCCGCCCATCAGGTCTTCGCGCTTCCATGCGGCAAACAGGAAGATGCTGAGGCCGATGGGCAGGATAAGACCGTTCAGGCCGCCAACGAAGACCAGCATGGCGGCGGGCGGCGTCGTGATGAGCAGGTAGCAGACGAGCGAGACAGCGATGAAGATGACCGTCGCCATGTTGCGGGCGCGTTCCGTCATATCCTGCTTGAACACGGGCAGGAACGAGACGGAGGTATACGCCGCGCCGATGACGCTTGTGATGGCCGCAGCCCAGAAGATGATGCCGAATAGGCGGAAGCCGAGATCGCCCGCGGCCGACCGGAAAGCCTGTGCGGCGGGATTGGCGGCCTGGCCCGATGTATCGATGACGACGCCGCTGGCGACAACGCCGAGAATGGCGAGGAACAGCACGTAACGCATGATGCCGGTGACAGCGATGCCGGTCAGAGCGGCGCGGTTGACGGCGGGCAGGTTTTCAATGCCGACCATTCCCCGGTCCAGCAGGCGGTGCGCGCCGGAATAGGTGATGTAGCCGCCAACGGTGCCGCCGACGATGGTGGTGATGGTCGCGAAATTGATTGTGTCCGGCAGGAAGGTCTGGCGGAAGGCATCACCGACCGGCGGCGCGGATACGAATGCAACGTAGAGCGTCAGCACGATCATCAGGATACCGGCGAAAATGATGAACCGGTCGACGGCGAGGCCAGCCCGTTTGGAAACGAAGATGGCGATGGAAAAGATTGCGCTGATGGCGCCGCCGATTTTCGGATCGAGCCCGAAGATGGCGTTCAGGCCGAGGCCTGTGCCGCCAATATTGCCGATATTAAAGAAAAGGCCGCCGATGATGACGAGAATGGCGAGAAGATAGCCGGAGCCCGGAATGGCAGCATTGGCGATGTCGGACGCACGCATGCGCGTCAGCGTTACGATGCGCCAGATGTTGAGCTGAACGAAGAAGTCTATGAGGATGGAAGCAAGAATGCCGAAGGCGAATGCGGCACCAAGCTGCATGGTGAATGTCGCCGTCTGCGTGATGAAGCCGGGACCGATGGCAGATGTTGCCATCAGGAAGATTGCTCCCAGAAGAGATGCACGTTTTGACATTTTGAGATCGGCAGTCGGGGTGAGCTTTTTCTGCTCCATGGATTTTCTCCGCTCCTGTCGCAATCCGCCCCTCGCGGATGCTTTATGCCACCGATCTTGTCTTGTTCCGTGAGATTGTCAATATTGTTCAACAATAAATGATAATCGTTCTTTTATTTTGTCTATTTGTTGGACGTTATGAGTATGAATTCATCACGTTTTTTTGGCGCTTTGCTGAAGCTTTGTGCTATGGGCAATCATGCCGTGTCCGAACATGCCTGTCACGGAATTCCCAACGTTGCATTGCTCTTAAGGAAAGCGCCATGACGGAAACGATAGAGGGTCTGCCGCTTGCGGATCGATTGGCAAAGGGTATTCGCACCCTGCTGATCTCCGGTGAACTGATGCCGGGCCAGCGTCTTTCGGAAGCAGCCTTCAGCGAACGTTTCGAGGTCTCCCGCAATTCGCTGCGTGAAGCCTTTCGTCTCCTGACCAAGGATGGTCTGCTGCGTCACGAGGCCAATCGCGGCGTTTTTGTCGCCGTTCCCACCCTGGCTTCGGTGATTGATATTTACAGGGTGCGGCGCATGGTGGAATGCGGGGCGCTGCGTCAGGCCTGGCACAAGCACCCGGCCATCCGGACAATGCGCACGGCGGTCGATGATGCCAGGATAAAGCGCGACCAGGCAGACTGGTTAGGCGTGGGCAGCGCCAACATGAAGTTCCACGCCGCCGTGGTCGACCTTCTCGACAGCGCTCGTCTCAGCGATTTTTACGAGCGCATTGCCGCTGAGCTCAGGCTTTGTTTCGGCCTGCTGAAAGACCCGGAGCAGCTCCATTCCCCCTTTGTGGACATGAACAGCAAGATCCTGTCACTGATGGAAGAGGGCAAGGCGGCTGAGGCCGGTGACGAGATGGAAATCTATCTCAATCTTTCCGAGCGGACGGTTTTGAAGGCGCTCGAACGGGCGTCCTGAGAAATCAGGCGGAGCGGGATGAAAACGTCCCTTTCACGTCCGCTCCATTTTTATATCGGCGCCTGATTGCCAAGTTTGTTGCGGTGCGTCATCAATGCCGACATGACGCTTCGCGACCTCACCATTCTCGTTATAGACGAAAACGCGATCCGCGCCTCGATCATCGAGGAGGGTCTGCGCGAAGCCGGGTATAATCGCGTGACGCTCATCCATGAGGTGCACGGCGTGGCGCGGACCATCGAGACGCTGCAGCCCGATGTCATCTTCATCGACCTTGAAAATCCCAACCGCGACATGATGGAGCATCTGTTTCAGTTGACACGCACGGTCGGCCGGCCGATCGCCATGTTTGTCGACCGCTCCGATACCGCGTCCATCGAGGCGGCCGTTGAGGCGGGTGTTTCCGCCTATGTCGTTGACGGGCTGAAGAAAGAGCGCGTCAAACCCATCCTCGATATGGCGGTCAGCCGCTTCAACGCTTTCAGCCGTCTGCGACAGGAACTTGCCGAAGCAAAATCGGCGCTTGAGGAGCGCAAGGTCATCGAGCGCGCCAAAGGCATTTTGATGAAAATGCGTGGCCTGTCCGAAGAGGAGGCTTTTGCGCTTCTGCGGCAAACGGCGATGAACGAGAAAAAGAAAATATCCGAGATCGCGCAAAGCGTGGTCACCGCGGCCGGTCTGTTGATGTAACGAACCCGCCGGCAGGACAGTCGAGGAGTGTATGATATGGCGGCACAGGAAAAATCGGCCGGTTCAAAAGCGGGCGCGCCGGCAATTGTTGGCAGCGACCGGCAAAAAATCCTGCGGGCAGGTTTTATTCCTCTTGTCGATGCGTCCGTCCTCATTGCTGCGGCGGAATTCGGCTTTGCCGAGCGCGAAGGCCTGACGCTCGATCTCGTCAAGGATGTTTCCTGGGCGAATGTGCGCGACCGGCTGGCATTCCGGCAATTCGACATTGCCCATATGCTGTCGCCGATGCCCGTTGCCTCCATGCTCGGACTCGGCTCGAACCCTTCGCCGACGATCACGCCGTTTTCACTTGGGCGCGGCGGCAATGCGATAACGCTTTCGACGCGGCTTTTTGCCCGGATGAAGGCGTTGACGGGGCTTTCCGAAACGGCGGGGGCGCTGGAAAATGCGAAGGCCTTAAAGCAGGTGCTTGATGACATGCGAGCGCGGGGCGAAGCTACACCGACGCTCGGCATGACCTATCCGTTTTCCTCGCACAATTACGAATTTCGCTATTGGCTCGCCGCTGGTGGCATTCATCCCGATCACGACGTCAAACTGGTGGTCGTACCACCGCCATTGACGTCGGATGCATTGGCGGCGGGCGCCATCGATGGTTTCTGTGTGGGTGCGCCGTGGAACATCGTTGCCGCCGAGCGCGGTGTGGGCAGGATCGTCGCTGCCAAGCAGGATTTGTGGCCGTCTGCGCCGGAAAAAGTGATCGGGATGCGGCCTGAATGGGCCGAAAGCCAGCAGGAAACGGTCAGCCGGCTGCTGACGGCGCTCGATGCCGCCGCACGTTGGTGCGACCTTGCGGAAAATCACGATGATCTGAGCAGGACACTTGCCGATCCGCGTTATATCGGTGCGCCGCAAAGCATCATCCGCCATGTGCTTGCCGGTGAATTCAACATCGACAGCCAGGGCAATCGCCGGGTCATCGACAAATATTTCCTCTTCCACGGCGGCCATGCCAATTATCCGCGCCAGAGCCAGGCATTGTGGATTTACAGCCAGATGATCCGCTGGGGGCAGACGGAGTTTTCGCAAGGTGGTGTGGAGGCCACCCTGTCCGCTTACCGTCCAGATATTTATCGGGCGGCACTGGGCGATGCCAATGCGCCCGATGATGCCGATATTCGAGTCGAAGGGCAGGAGGCGGGTGACCGGTTCGTGGACGGTTTTGTTTTCGATCCCGCAGACATTGCTGGCTATGTGAATGGCTTTTCCGTGCGCAGTTCTGCCCCGTTTTCCATCTCGCAAGGCGAGGCCTGACAGCCGTCGGCCGGGCAAGCTGCGCAAATTTCAAGCGCGGAATTTATCCATCTGCGCAAACCATAGACAAAATTTCTACTGATTAAAATTTAATCGTCCGATTCAATCTCGTAAATTCCGTTTTTTTCCAAGGCGATAGCTTCCATAAGTAAAACTGGCACGCCTCTTGCGTCTTAGTCTTTGCACTGGTCAACGGCGATCGGGGCGAGCAGGGCGCGGCATAAGCGCTTTCACAGACATAGACGTCGCAAGGTTTTGCTGCCCGGAACACCTCCCGTTCCGAAGGCGCAAACACCGAGCGGCGTTTTTTTTATTTTCAGGTTTTTTCGCAAGCGAACGCGCCACCCATGCGGTGGTCCAATAAGGGGAAGATGCGAATGAAAAAGATATTCTCGGGCGATGTCAGCCGCCGCACCATACTGAAGACGACAGCCACCGCAGCCCTTGTTACCGCCGTGCGCACCGCTTTTCCGTCAGGCGCTTTCGCAGCCACGGCTGAGCCGGAAGTGAAGGGCGCGAAAATCGGCTTCATCGCGCTGACCGACGCCGCCCCGCTTATCATCGCGGCGGAAAAGGGACTGTTCGCCAAGCATGGCATGCCGGATGTCGAGGTTCTCAAACAGGCATCCTGGGGTGCGACACGTGACAATCTCGTGCTCGGCGGCGCATCGAACGGCATTGATGGCGCGCATATCCTGACCCCGATGCCCTATCTCATGCATACCGGCAAGGTGACGCAGAACAACGTGCCTGTGCCGATGGCGCTTATCGCCCGCCTCAATCTCGACAGCCAGGGTATTTCCGTCGCCAAGGAATATGCTGAAACCGGCGTTCAGCTTGACGCGTCCAAGCTGAAGGCAGCTTTCGAGAAGAAGAAGGCAGAAGGCAAGGAAATCAAGGCTGCCATGACATTTCCCGGCGGCACGCATGATCTGTGGATCCGCTATTGGCTGGCCGCCGGCGGCATCGACCCGGACAAGGACGTCTCCACCATCGTCGTTCCGCCGCCGCAGATGGTCGCCAACATGAAGGTCGGCAATATGGACGTCTTCTGTGTGGGCGAACCCTGGAACGAGCAACTCGTCAATCAGGGCATCGGCTTCACTGCCTGTACCACCGGGGAACTCTGGAAAGGGCATCCCGAGAAGGCGCTCGGCATGCGCGCCGACTGGGTGGAAAAGAACCCCAACGCCACCAAGGCATTGCTGATGGCCGTGATGGAGGCCCAGCAATGGTGCGATGAGATGGCGAACAAGGAGGAGATGTCCACGATCCTCGGCAAGCGCCAATGGTTCAACGTGCCACCGAAGGACGTTCTTGGCCGCCTCAAGGGCAATATCAATTACGGCAACGGCCGCGTGCTGGAAAATACCGGTCTGCAGATGAAGTTCTGGCAGGATCACGCGTCCTATCCCTTCCGCAGCCACGACAGCTGGTTCATCACAGAAAACATCCGCTGGGGTAAATTTGCACCCGATACGGACGTGAAGGCGCTGGTTGCTAAGGTCAACCGCGAGGACATCTGGCGTGACGCTGCAAAGGATCTCGGTGTTGCCGATATTCCCGCCTCCACGTCGCGCGGCAAGGAAACCTTCTTCGACGGCAAGGTCTTCGACCCGGAAAACCCGTCGGCCTATCTCGAAAGTCTTTCCATCAAGGCAGCCTCCTGAGGAGGAGACACGGGTGTCGCCCCTCCTCCGCCGGGTTGCCATTTAATGATGGACACCAAAGGCCGGATGAGGGGCGAGACCCTGACCGCAACCGAAATCCAAAGGAAATGCCATGTCCGCATTGGCTCGAAATTTCAAGGAACAGCCGCAGCAACCGGTGGTACAAAAGGCAAACGTCGTGACCCTTCCGCCCAAACATCCCTCGCGGTTCAATCTGCGTAAACTGGGTGCTGCGGCGGCCCGCAATATCATACCGCCATTTGTCGTCCTCGCCGTTCTGCTGGGCGTCTGGCAGGTGCTCTGTTCCGCCCCCGGCTCGTCCCTGCCGCCGCCAAGCCAGGTATTCGAGGAAAGCTACGATCTCATCGTATCGCCGTTCTTCCATAATGGTTCGCAGGATATCGGCCTCGGCTTGCGCGTGCTGGTCTCGCTGGAGCGCGTGGCATACGGTTTCGGCCTTGCGGCCATCGCCGGCATCATTCTCGGTGCGGTCATCGGCCAGTCGGTCTGGGCCATGCGCGGCCTCGACCCGATTTTTCAGGTCCTGCGCACCGTGCCGCCGCTCGCCTGGCTGCCGCTTTCACTTGCCGCCTTTCAGGACAGCAATCCGTCGGCCATTTTCGTGATCTTCATCACCTCCATCTGGCCCGTCATCATCAATACGGCGGTCGGCGTGCGCAACATTCCGCAGGATTATCGCAACGTTGCGAAGGTGCTGCGGCTCAACCAGATCGAATTCTTCTTCAAGATCATGCTGCCGTCGGCCGCGCCTTACATCTTCACCGGTCTGCGCATAGGCATCGGCCTCTCCTGGCTCGCCATCGTGGCGGCGGAAATGCTGACCGGCGGCGTCGGTATCGGCTTCTTCATCTGGGATGCGTGGAACTCCTCGCGCCTGCCCGACATCATCGTGGCGCTCGCTTACATCGGCGTTGTCGGCTTCATGCTCGACAAGCTGGTAGCGGCGCTCGGCAAGGTCATCACCCGCGGCGCTGCGGCCAACTAAAAGGGCGACCATTATGAACGCTTATCTGAAACTCGATCATATCGACAAATATTTCGACAAGGGCGGTTCGCGCGCCGAGGTGCTGAAAGGCATCAACCTGACCATCGGCAAGGGCGAATTCGTCTCGGTCATCGGGCATTCCGGCTGCGGCAAGTCCACCATGCTCAACCTCATCGCCGGGCTGACCAAAGTCTCAGCAGGCGTCGTGCTTCTGGAAAACCGCGAGGTCAACGAACCTGGCCCGGAACGCGCCGTCGTATTCCAGAACCACAGCCTGCTCCCCTGGCTTTCGGTTTATGAAAACGTCAACCTGGCCGTCGCGAAGGTCTTCAGCAGTACCAAGACCAAAGCGGAACGCCACGACTGGGTCATGCGCAATCTGGATCTCGTGCAGATGGCCCATGCCAAGGACAAGAAACCGTCTGAAATTTCCGGTGGCATGAAACAGCGCGTCGGCATCGCCCGGGCGCTCGCCATGGAGCCGAAAATCCTGCTGCTGGACGAGCCTTTCGGCGCACTGGATGCGCTGACTCGCGCCCACCTTCAGGACGCCGTGATGGAAATCCACGCCCGGCTTGGCAACACCATGGTCATGATCACCCACGATGTGGATGAGGCGGTGCTGCTGTCCGACCGTATCGTAATGATGACCAACGGTCCCGCCGCCCATATCGGCGAAGTGCTTGACGTGCCGCTGCCGCGCCCGCGCAACCGCATCGAGCTTGCATCCGACAAGACCTACCTCAAATGCCGCGAGGCCGTGCTGAAGTTCCTTTACGAACGTCACCGCTTCGTCGAAGCTGCGGAGTAACCACTATGGCGCAAAAACTCGTCATCATCGGCAATGGCATGGCGCCGGGGCGCATGCTGGAAAACCTTTTCGAAACCGCCCCCGGCCTCTACGACGTCACCATTTTCAACGCCGAGCCGCGCGTCAATTACGACCGCATCATGCTCTCGCCGGTACTCTCAGGCGAAAAGAGCTATGAAGATATCGTCATCCACAATGACGAATGGTACGCGGCCAACAATGTGACGCTGCACAAGGGCGCCAAGGTCACCGGCATCGACCGCGACAACAAGACCGTAACCAGCGAAAACGGCATCACCGTTTCCTACGACAGGCTGGTGATCGCCACCGGTTCCCTGCCCTTCATCATTCCCGTCCCTGGCCATCAATTGCCGGGCGTTCTCGCCTATCGCGATCTCGACGATGTCACGAAGATGCTTGAAATCGCCGAAGGCAAGGGTCGCGCCATCGTCATCGGCGCCGGCCTTCTGGGTCTGGAAGCAGCTTATGGGCTGAAGCGCCAGGGAATGGACGTCACCGTCATCCATCTGATGCCGACGATCATGGAGCGGCAGCTCGATCCGGCAGCGGCCTATCTTCTGGAAAAGGCGCTGAACGAGCGCGGCATCGACATCATCACCAAGGCCAATACCAAATGCATTCTCGGCGCGGAGAAGGTTGAAGGCATCGAGCTGGAAGACGGTCGCGTCATTAAAGGCGACATGGTGGTGATGGCGGTCGGCATCCGTCCCGCCTCGGGTCTCGCCAAGGAAGCCGGCATCGCCGTCAATCGCGGCATCGTCGTGGATGATGGCATGATGACGTCGGATGCCTCGATATATGCGCTTGGCGAATGCGCCGAGCATCGCGGCATGTGCTACGGGCTGGTCGCGCCGCTTTATGAATCTGCGCGGGTGCTGGCGGACCGGCTTTGCGGCGGTTCAGCCGAGTATCATGGTTCGGTCACCAATACCAAACTGAAGGTCACCGGCATCAACCTGTTTTCCGCCGGCGATTTTGCCGAGGGCGACGACCGCGAGGAAATCGTGCTGCGCGATGCCACCGCCGGTGTCTACAAGCGCCTGATCCTCAAGGAAAATCGCATCATCGGCGCGGTTCTTTACGGCGAGACGGCGGATGGTTCGTGGTTCTTCGACCTGATGAAGAAATCGACCGACATTTCCGCCATGCGCGAAACCCTGATCTTCGGCCAGGCCTATCAGGGAGGGTCCCCGCTGGACCCTATGGCGGCCGTTGCAGCCTTGCCGGATGATGCGGAAATCTGCGGCTGCAACGGCGTCTGCAAGGGCAAGATCACCTCTGTCATCACCTCGAAGGGGCTGACCTCGCTGGATGATGTGCGCGCCCATACCAAGGCATCCGCCTCCTGCGGCAATTGCACCGGCCTTGTCGAACAGCTGATGGCGCTGACGCTTGGCGACAGCTATAATCCCGCTGCCGTGCAGCCCATGTGCAAATGCACAGATCTCGGCCACGATGATGTGCGCCGTCTCATCAAGGCCAAGAGCCTGAAGACCATTCCCGCCGTGATGCAGGAACTGGAATGGAAGACCTCCTGCGGCTGCGCCAAGTGCAGACCGGCGCTCAACTACTATCTCGTTTGCGATTTTCCCGACGAATATGCCGACGACTACCAGTCGCGTTATATCAATGAGCGCGTCCATGCCAATATCCAGAAGGACGGCACCTATTCCGTCGTTCCGCGCATGTGGGGCGGCGTCACATCTTCCTCCGAACTGCGGGCGATTGCGGATGTGGTCGACAAGTTCGAAATCCCGATGGTGAAGGTGACAGGCGGGCAACGCATCGATCTTCTCGGCATCGAGAAGGAGGATTTGCCGGCGGTCTGGGCCGATCTCGGCAAGGCCGGTTTCATTTCCGGCCAGGCCTATGCCAAGGGGCTTCGCACCGTGAAGACCTGCGTTGGAGAACAATGGTGCCGCTTCGGCACGCAGGATTCCACCGGCCTCGGCATCCGCATCGAAAAATTCATGTGGGGCTCATGGACGCCCGCCAAGCTGAAGCTTGCGGTTTCCGGCTGTCCGCGAAACTGCGCTGAGGCGACATGCAAGGATATCGGCGTCATCTGCGTCGATTCCGGTTTCGAAATCCACTTCGCCGGTGCCGCTGGTCTCGATATCAAGGGTACGGAAGTGCTGGGCCTCGTCCATACCGAGGATGAGGCGCTGGAGCATATCGTGGCGTTGACCCAGATGTACCGCGAGCAGGCGCGCTACCTCGAGCGCATCTATAAATGGGCCAAGCGCATCGGTTACGACGAAGTCCGCCGCCAGATCATGGACGATGCCGACAAGCGCCGGGCCTATTTTGACCGCTTCGTCTTCAGCCAGAAATTCGCGCAGGTCGATCCTTGGTCGGAACGTGTGTCCGGCCACGACAAGCACGAATTCAGGCCGATGGCGGCAATCGGTTTCAACGAGGCAGCGGAGTGAGAACGATGGACAGCAACTGGATCGATATTGGCGACATTTCCGACATCCCGCTGCGCGGCGCGCGCTGCGTGAAAACGCCTATGGGCAAGATCGCCGTGTTTCGCACGGCTGAAAATCAGGTCTTCGCCATCGAGGATCATTGCCCGCACAAAGGCGGCCCGCTGTCTCAGGGCATCGTGCACGGGGCTTCGGTGACATGTCCTTTGCACAATTGGGTCATTTCGCTGGAGACCGGCAAGGCGTTGGGGGCGGATGAGGGTGAGGTGAGGACCATTCCTCTCCGCAATCTCGACGGGCGGCTTTCGATTGCGCTCGAAACTTTGATGATTGCGGCGGAGTGATATCAGATGTTGCCGACGATACTCCCCTCTGCCCTGCCGGACATCTCCCCCTCGAGGGGCAAGATCGACAAGTGGCACGCTTCTCGCTTCATCTCTGTTGTCGGAGACGCAAGCTGTAAAATAGAGCCGGTGCCACAATTGATCTACCCCTTTGAGGGGCAGATGTCCGGCAGGGCAGAGGGGGGTAAACGCCACTTGCTCAGGGGGCAAACCCATGCCCGTTGAAACGAAAACCACCTGTCCCTACTGCGGTGTCGGCTGCGGTGTCATCGCCACCGTTGCCGATGACGGCATCGTTTCCTTCAAAGGCGATCCAGACCACCCAGCCAACTTCGGTCGGCTGTGTTCCAAGGGTTCGGCTCTGGCCGAGACCATCGACCTCGACGGACGGCTGCTCCATCCCGAAATCCACGGAAAGCGAGTGGCATGGGACGAAGCGCTTCAACTCGTTGCTTCAAGATTTTCCGAGGCCATTTCCGAGCACGGCCCGGATTCGGTGGCCTTTTACGTTTCCGGCCAATTGCTGACGGAGGATTATTACCTCGCCAACAAGCTGATGAAGGGTTTCATCGGATCGGCCAATATCGATACGAATTCACGGCTTTGCATGTCGTCTTCGGTCGCCGGCCATCGCCGCGCCTTCGGGGCCGATACGGTGCCCGGCACCTATGAGGATATGGAGCTTGCCGATCTGGTAATCCTCACCGGATCCAATCTCGCCTGGTGTCATCCCGTCCTCTATCAACGGCTTGCTGCCGCAAAGGCGGCGCGGCCGGACATGAAGGTGGTGGTCATCGATCCGCGCCGGACGATGAGCGCAGATATTGCCGATATGCACCTCGCCATCCGCCCGGATGGAGATGTGGCGCTGTTTACCGGTCTTCTGGCCCATCTTTCCGGCAGTTCCGCGTTCGATAGTGCTTATGTTGGAAACCACACTGTCGGCCTCGATGCCGCGATGCAGGCAGCGACCGGGCACAGCCTGCCGGAGATTGCCGACAAGACCGGTCTGACAATCGCGGAACTGATTTCCTTTTACGAATTGTTCGAACGCACGCAAAAAACCGTCACCTGCTACAGTCAGGGCGTCAACCAGTCGCAAAGCGGCACCGACAAGGTCAACGCCATCATCAATTGCCACCTCGCCACAGGCCGCATCGGCCGGCCGGGCATGGGGCCGTTTTCGCTGACCGGCCAGCCCAACGCCATGGGCGGACGCGAGGTGGGCGGGCTTGCCAATATGCTGGCGGCCCATATGGCCATCGAGAACGCTGAAGACCGCGACCGCGTGCAGCGCTTCTGGGCCTCGCCGGCGATTGCGCAGAAGCCTGGCCTCAAGGCCGTGGATATGTTCCGGGCAGTTGCCGATGGCCGCATCAAGGCGCTGTGGATCATGGCAACCAACCCCGTCGTTTCCATGCCGGATGCCGGTGCCGTCGAGGCGGCGATCAAGGCCTGTCCCTTTGTCGTGGTGTCCGATGTCATCGCCAATACCGATACCGCCCGCCACGCTCATGTGCTGTTGCCATCGCTCGGCTGGGGTGAAAAGGACGGCACGGTCACCAATTCCGAACGACGTATTTCCCGCCAGCGCGGTTTTCTTGACGCGCCCGGCGAAGCAAAGGCCGACTGGTGGCAATTCGCCGAAGTTGGACGGCGCATGGGTTTTGACGCCGCCTTCGGCTACCGGCAACCTTCTGAGGTTTTCGCCGAGCATGCCGCTCTCTCCGGCTTCGAGAACGCCGGAAGCCGCGATTTCGATATCGGCGGGATCGACCGTGATTCCTACGATACGATGACACCGTTTCAATGGCCAAAAGCCGAACCCGGTGAAGCCGCCACGACCCGCTTTTTCGCGGATGGCCGCTTTTTCCATGCGGATAGCAAGGCCCGCTTCATCGCCACGGCACTGCCGGAGACCGGCAGGACATCGGCGGACTACCCGCTGACGCTGAACACCGGCCGCATCCGCGACCAATGGCACACCATGACCCGTACCGGCAAAAGCGCGCGGCTCACTGCCCATATCGCTGAACCCTTTGCCGAACTTCACCCGCGCGATGCACAGTTGCTGGGAATCGAAAGCGCCGATCTGGTGGAGATTGAAAGCCCGCACGGCAAGGTCCTGCTGCGGGCTCTGGTCAGCGAGAGGCAGGCACGGGGAGCTGTGTTTGCGCCGATGCACTGGAACGACCAGTTCGCCTCGCAGGCCCGCATCGATATGCTCGTGCCAGCGGTCACGGACCCACATTCCGGCCAGCCCGCTTCGAAGAATGTCGGCGTGAGTGCACGACGTTTTGTAGCGAAAGCCTATGGATTTGCGATTGCCCGCACCCGGCCTGATGCGCCGGGCTGCGCCTATTGGGCAGTTGCGAAGGCGGATGGCGGCTACCGCATGGAGCTTGCCTTCGAGGAACAGCCGCAGGACTGGACGCTCTGGGCGCGACAGGTTTTCGGCATCGATATCAGGGTTGAGCCTCTGGGTTACAGTGACCGGCAGACGGGCAATCTGCGGCTTGCTTTCTTCGACGGTGATACCCTGCTGGCAGCGCTGTTCGTCGCCAGAGAGCCGGTGGCCGTTGCCCGCAACTGGGCGATTTCACAGCTGAACGAACGCCATGAGGATTTGCGCATGCGTTTTGCGCTAGTCGCCGGGCGTCCCGGCGCCGGCCGCGCCGATCCGGGGGCGACGGTCTGCTCCTGCTTCAATGTCGGGGTCAACCAGATCACGGCCGCCATCCGCAATGGCTGCCACAGCGTCGAAGCCATAGGTGCTGCGTTGAATGCCGGAACCAATTGCGGCTCCTGCCGCGCCGAGATCAGGGGGATCATCGATGGATGCCTTAAAACCGCAGCGGAATGAACCGAACCGCATGGAGAAGCTCGCCAAGTTGCCGGTCTTCTGGGGGCTTGAGGGCAAGCGCGTGGTGCTGGCGGGCGGATCGGATGGGGCCGCATGGAAAGCGGAGCTACTGCTTGCCTGCGGGGCGGAACTTCACCTCTATTGCGAGGAAAGCGAGCTTTCGGAATGCTTTAAGGCGCTCGTCTCGACAAGCCAGATGCTGACATGGCATGACCGTTCCTGGGGTCCGGATAGTTTCAAAGGCGCGGAACTGGCGCTGGCGGATTGTGAAACCGACGAAGAGGCGGGACGATTTTACAATGCCGCGCGCTCAGCCGGCGTGCCTGTCAATGTCATCGACAAGCCGGAATTCTGCCAGTTCCAGTTTGGCTCCATCGTCAATCGTTCGCCGGTGGTGGTGTCGATCTCCACCGATGGCGCCGCACCCATTCTGGCGCAGGCCATTCGCCGGCGCATCGAGACTTTGCTGCCGCTCGCTCTCAAGGATTGGGGCGCGCTTGCCCAGACCATCCGAGAGCGGGTCAATATACGCCTCGCGCCCGGCCCGGCGCGGCGTTCATTCTGGGAGAAATTTGTCGACCGGGCGTTTACCGAAAGGCTGGATGAGGGCAGCGAAGAAAGGCTGCTGACAGACATCGGCGCGCAGGCAGGTCGGAAAGGATCGGCACGCGGCCTTGTGACGCTGGTCGGTGCCGGACCGGGCGATGCCGAGCTGCTGACGCTGAAAGCGGTACGCGCCCTGCAGGCGGCGGATGTCATTCTGTTTGACGATCTCGTTTCATCCGAGGTGCTGGAACTGGCGCGGCGGGAAGCGAAGCGCATGCTGGTTGGCAAGCGCGGCGGCCGGGAAAGCTGCAAGCAGGAAGATATTAACGACATGATGATCCGCCTTGCCAAGGCCGGCAAAAGGGTAGTGCGGCTGAAATCCGGCGATCCGATGATTTTCGGACGCGCCGGCGAGGAGATCGCAGCGCTGGAGGCTGAAAACATCCCGGTCGAAATCGTACCCGGCATCACCGCGGCAAGCGCCATGGCTTCGCGGCTCGGCGTTTCCCTCACCCACCGCGATCACGCCCAGTCGGTCCGCTTCGTCACCGGGCACTCCAGACAGGGCAAGCTGCCGGAGAATATAGACTGGCAGTCCCTGTCGAACCCTTCCGTGACCACGGTTTTTTACATGGGCGGGCGAACCGCTGCCAGCATCGAGGAAGCCCTTCTGGCGCATGGCATGCCGGCCTCGACGCCCGTCGCCATCATGATTTCCGTCAGCCGCGAAAATGAGCGGCGCTGGTGCGGTTCGCTTGTGCAACTGGCTGCGGCGGTTGAGCGCCTGGGCGTGAACGAGCCTATATTGATCGGCATCGGTGATGCGTTTGGTGCTGCAATCTCTGCGTTTTCCGAGATCGGCCTGCCGGAGCCGGTCCCGATGTCAATTCAGAAAGCCGGCTAATAATCTTGCTGGTCCGTGCGGATACGTTTTTCGCATACCTCCGCAAGTGGACCTGATCGGCGCCACAAAACCGTCCCTTGACATTGGTTTTTCGTTCGCTCTTCAATAAAACGAAAAAATTGAAAGAGGAGGGAGGGTGAAATGATGCTCACACCGCGTCAGGATGAAATCGTTGCGCTGGCGAAAGCAAGCGGGCGTGTGCTGGTGGACGAGCTGGCCACGCGGTTTTCGGTAACGCCACAGACGATCCGCAAGGACCTCAACGATCTCTGCGATACGCGGGTGCTGACGCGCATCCATGGCGGCGCACTTTTTCCGAGCGGCAACGAAAACGTCAAATACGAGGCACGCCGTGCGATCGCCTCCTCCGAAAAGCAGGCGATCGGCGCCGCTGCCGCTGCCCTCATCCCCAACAACTCCTCGCTTTTCATCAATATAGGTACGACGACCGAGGCGGTGGGCGAAGCGCTGGCGGATCATCACGAGCTGATGGTCATCACCAACAATATTAATGTTGCCAACAGGTTACGGGTTTTTCCGGGCATCGAGGTGGTGATCGCTGGCGGCGTCGTGCGCGGTTCCGATGGCGGCATCGTTGGTGAGGCCGCAGTGGATTTTATCCGCCAGTTCAAGGTCGATTTCGCCGTCATCGGCGTTTCTGCGATTGATGAAGACGGCGCTTTGCTGGATTTCGACTTTCGCGAGGTCAAGGTTGCCCAGGCGATCATGTCCAACGCTCGCCACGTCATTCTTGTATCGGATTCACTGAAATTCGAGCGGACGGCGCCGGTGCGCATCGGCCATCTTTCACAGGTGCACACCTTCATTACCGATCATTGTCCGGTCGATTCGATCCGATCCATCTGTGCCGATCATGACGTCAGGTTGATTGAAACCGAGGTTGGGGAGCCTTGATCCGAACCGCCCTGGAATTTCGTTTGACATTCGTTTTGTCTTCAAATTAGATGTCCGTGCTTTCAATATATCGATGAGGAGAGCGTCGATGAAAGCGCGGGAGGGTCCATGTCTGACGAGGCAATCCACGATGTTTTCGTGATCGGCGGCGGCATCAACGGCTGCGGCATCGCGCGTGACGCTGTCGGCAGGGGTTATTCCGTTGCGCTTGCGGAAATGAACGATTTTGCCTCCGGCACCTCTTCGGCCGCCACAAAGCTCATTCATGGCGGTTTGCGTTATCTCGAACATTACGAATTTCGTCTGGTGCGAGAAGCGCTGATGGAGCGCGAGGTGTTGTGGGCCATGGCGCCGCACATCATCTGGCCTATGCGCTTTGTTCTGCCATTCCAGAAGGGCGGCGTGCGCCCGGCCTGGCTCGTGCGTCTCGGGCTTTTTCTTTATGACCATCTCGGCGGCCGCAAGCTTTTGCCCGCCACCCGCTCGCTCGATCTGCGCCGTGATCCCGCAGGGAAACCGCTGAAGCCGATTTTTGCCCGGGCTTTCGAATATTCTGACGGCTGGGTGGACGATGCCCGTCTTGTGGTGCTGAATGCCCGCGATGCCGCCGATCGCGGTGCCTTGATCCTCAACCGCACGCAGGTCGTTTCGGCACGGCGCGAAGGCGCCTTCTGGCGGGTCGAAACTAAAAATGGTGCCGGAGAAACCGCGACCTACCGGGCGCGCATGCTGGTAAATGCGGCAGGTCCCTGGGTGGACAAGGTTCTGGCTGCGACATTCGGTAAAAACAATGTCCACAATGTCCGCCTCGTGCAGGGCAGCCACATCATCGTGCGCAAGAAGTTTTCCGATCCGCGCGCCTATTTTTTCCAGAACCCGGACGGGCGCATCATCTTCGCCATCCCGTATGAGCAGGATTTTACCCTGATCGGCACGACGGATCGCGACTATACCGCCGACCCCCGGGCTGTTAAGATCAGCGACGAGGAGATCAGCTATCTTTGCAACGCGGCGAGCGAATATTTCGCTGAACCGGTGACGTCGGCCGATATCGTCTGGACCTATTCCGGCGTGCGGCCGCTGTTTGACGACGGCGCATCGAAAGCGCAGGAGGCAACCCGCGATTATGTGCTGAAAACCGAAGGAGCTGAAGGCGAAGCGCCGCTTCTCAATATCTTCGGTGGCAAGCTCACCACCTATCGGCGGCTTGCCGAACATGCTCTTGAAAAAATCGGTGATGCGCTGGGTGAAAAGGGCTCGCCGTGGACGGCAGGTTCACATTTGCCGGGCGGAAATTTCGGTGCCGAGGCTTATGCGGGAGAGGTCACGGCCCTGCGGTCGCGTTATCCTTTCCTCGATGAGAGGCATGCGAAGCGGCTCATCCGCTGCTACGGAACGGACGCCGCGTCGATTATTGGCAATGCCGGGGACATGGCAGGGCTGGGACGGCATTTCGGCGGCACGCTTTATGAGGCCGAGGTGCGCTGGCTGATGGCCCGGGAATGGGCGCTGACGGCGGAGGATATTCTGTGGCGCCGCACCAAGCAGGGGCTTTTCTTTACCCAAGAAGAGGTGCGCGGGCTGGAGGATTATATCGATGACATTGCAGGTGGACGCTTGAAGGCAATCTGACGATCCGAATCAAAAAGCGGAGGAGGCTTTGGATCACCATGCTTGAATTGCGAAACGTCTCGAAGATGGCCGGCGGTGAATATCATATTCACCCGACCGATCTGACGTTGCAGCGCGGAAGCCTGAACGTCCTGCTTGGACCGACACTTTCGGGCAAGACGACACTCATGCGGCTGATGGCCGGGCTGGACAAGCCAAGTGGCGGTACGATTCTCTTTAATGGGGAGGACGTGACGGGCTGGCCGGTTCAGAAGCGCAACGTCGCCATGGTCTATCAGCAGTTCATCAATTATCCGGCGCTCAGCGTTTATGAAAACATCGCCTCGCCGATGCGCGTTGCCGGCAAGGACAAGGCAACGATCGACAGGGAGGTGAGGAAGGCCGCCGAGCTTCTGAGGCTGACGCCCTATCTCGATCGTACGCCTCTCAACCTCTCCGGTGGCCAGCAACAACGCACGGCACTTGCCCGCGCCATCGTCAAAAACGCCAATCTGGTGCTCCTCGACGAGCCGCTCGCAAATCTCGATTACAAGCTGCGTGAGGAGTTGCGTGAGGAATTGCCGCGCATCTTTGCCGAATCCGGTGCGATCTTTGTTTACGCCACGACGGAACCCTCCGAAGCTCTGCTGCTTGGTGGCAATACCGCGACGCTTAACGAGGGCAAGGTAACGCAATTCAGCCGCACGATCGAAGTTTACAGGCGTCCGGTGGATATAGTAACCGCGAAAATATTTGCCGATCCGCCACTCAACACCATCGAGGTCATCAAGACGGGCGGCGCCTTCACGCGCGCCGACCATGCGGTTGTGCCGGTGCCGGCGCATCTTGCTGCCATGCCTGACGGTCCAGTGACCATTGCCTTCCAGCCACATCATCTTTTCCCCCAGCAAAAGGGACAGGCGGCGCAATCCATCCGGGCGCGGACACTGATCTCGGAGATCGCCGGATCGGAAAGCTTCGTACATGTGGAATTTTCTGGCCAGCGTTGGGTGATGCTGGCGCAGGGCATTCACGACATCGAGCCGGACACGGAGATCGAACTGTTTCTCGATACGCGGCACCTGATGGCTTTCGATACACACGGCCACGCCATCGGCGAAGCGGCTTAAGGGGAGATCGATCATGGCACGCATCACGCTCGATCATATCCGCCACGCTTACAACGCCAAGGCGCAGGCGGCAGGTGATTATGCCCTGAAGGAAGTTCATCACGAATGGGAGGATGGCGGTGCCTATGCGCTGCTTGGCCCTTCCGGCTGCGGCAAGACCACGTTGCTCAACATCATTTCCGGCTTGCTGCGCCCCTCGGAAGGTCGCATCGCCTTTGACGGAACGGATGTCACCGATCTTTCCACCGAAGATCGCAACATCGCCCAGGTATTCCAGTTCCCGGTCGTTTACGACACGATGACAGTCTATGACAATCTGGCTTTTCCGCTGCGCAACCGGCAAGTGCCGGAAGCCGAAGTCGACCGCCGTGTGCGGGAAATTCTCGAGATGACCGATCTTTCCGGCATGGCCAAACGCCACGCGCGCGGACTTACGGCGGACCAGAAGCAGAAAATTTCGCTGGCGCGCGGGTTGGTGCGATCCGACGTCAATGCCATCCTCTTCGACGAGCCGCTGACGGTGATCGATCCGCATATGAAATGGGTGCTGCGCTCACAGTTGAAGCGCCTCCACCGCCAGTCCGGTTTCACCATGGTCTACGTTACGCACGACCAGACCGAAGCGCTGACTTTCGCCGACAAGGTGGTGGTCATGTATGACGGTCAGATCGTCCAGATCGGCACACCCGCCGAGCTTTTCGAACGCCCGGGACATACGTTCGTCGGTTACTTCATCGGTTCGCCCGGCATGAATGTGATGCCTGCCAGCATCGATGGCGCAACGGCGGTTGTCGGCGGCCTTGGCGTTCCGCTTGCCGGCGTGCCGGTGGTGGATGGATCGAAGCGGATCGAAATCGGCATCCGCCCGGAATTCGTTCGGCTGGAGCGGGGTGGCATGCCCATCACCGTCGACAAGGTCGAGGATATCGGCCGGCAAAAGATCGTTCGCGCCCGGTTCGCCGGCCAAAAGCTTGCGATTGTCGTTCCGGAGGAGGAGGACATTCCGGCAGAAGCGGGTGTTCGCTTCGATCCGGCCGCTATCGGTGTCTTTGCCGATTCCTGGCGTGTGAAGATGGGGGCCTGACCATGGAAAAGACCTGGAACAACAAAGCGTGGTTCATGGTGCTGCCGGTTCTGGTGCTGGTCGCCTTTTCCGCCGTCATCCCGCTGATGACGGTCGTGAACTATTCGGTGCAGGATACCTTCGGCAACAACCAGTTCTTCTGGGCGGGAACCCAATGGTTTCAGGAAATTCTTGGCTCCGACCGTTTCTGGAACGCGCTCGGACGCAATCTGGTATTTTCCGGCATCATTTTGGCGATTGAAATTCCGCTCGGCATATTCATCGCGCTCAAGATGCCCAAATCCGGCATCGGCGTGCCGGTCTGCCTCGTCACCATGGCGCTGCCGCTTTTGGTGCCATGGAATGTGGTAGGCACGATCTGGCAGGTGTTCGGCCGCAGCGATATCGGGTTGCTGGGTTATTACGCCAATCAGCTTGGGCTTGATTACAACTACGTCAACGATCCCGTCGACGCATGGATCACCGTCGTCATCATGGATGTGTGGCACTGGACAAGCCTCGTCGTCCTCCTGTGCTACGCCAGCCTCGTCTCCATTCCGGATGCCTATTATCAGGCAGCAAGGATCGATGGCGCATCGCGTTTTGCGGTTTTCCGGTTCATTCAGTTGCCGAAGATGAAGCGGGTGCTGCTCATCGCATTCCTGCTGCGCTTCATGGACAGCTTTATGATCTATACCGAGCCTTTCGTCGTCACCGGCGGCGGCCCCGGAAATTCCACCACCTTCCTGTCCATCGATCTCGTCAAGGTAGCGCTCGGCCAGTTCGATCTGGGTCCCGCGGCGGCCATGTCGCTGATCTACTTCCTCATCATCCTGCTGTTGTCCTGGGTGTTCTACACCGTGATGACCAGCCACGACGCGGAGACTTGAGACATGAGCGCCTCTGATGTCACCACAAGCGTGGAACTCAACGGTATCGGCAATCCACCGGTAAGAGCCAGTTCGGCGAGAATATCAGGCCTTGCTGCGAATTCACGATCGCGCCGCCGCCATGGGCCATCGCGCTTTTCCTGGCTGGTGCCGACGATCTACATCATCCTGCTGCTCGTGCCGATCTACTGGCTTATCAATATGAGCTTCAAGACGAACACAGAAATCGTCTCGTCGATGACGCTTTATCCGCACCAGCCGACGTTGCAGAATTATCGGACGATCTTCACGGATTCATCCTGGTATTCGGGTTACATCAACTCGATCATCTACGTCGTCATGAATATGGTGATCTCGGTCTCGGCGGCCCTCCCGGCGGCCTATGCCTTCTCGCGTTACCGCTTCCTGGGCGACAAGCACCTGTTCTTCTGGCTTTTGACCAACCGCATGGCGCCACCTGCCGTCTTCGCGCTGCCCTTCTTCCAGCTCTATTCCGCTTTCGGGCTGATCGACACGCATATTGCCGTGGCGCTGGCGCATTGCCTGTTCAACGTGCCGCTGGCGGTGTGGATTCTCGAAGGTTTCATGTCGGGTGTACCGAAGGAAATCGACGAGACCGCCTATATTGACGGCTATTCCTTCCCGAAATTCTTCGTGAAGATTTTCATGCCGCTCATTGCCTCCGGCATCGGTGTCGCCTGTTTCTTCAGCTTCATGTTCTCGTGGGTCGAGCTTCTGATCGCCCGCACGCTGACGACGACTGACGCCAAGCCGATCGCCGCGACCATGACGAGAACCGTTTCTGCCGCCGGCATGGACTGGGGACTGCTTGCCGCCGCCGGCGTGCTGACGCTCATTCCCGGTGCGCTGGTGATCTGGTTTGTTCGCAATTACATCGCCAAGGGCTTTGCGCTGGGGAGGGTTTGACATGACGAAGATGCCCGATTTTACCTGGATGGCATGGACCTGGCAGACGGCCGCGTTTTTCGGTGCCATCGCCGTGTTGCTGGTTGGGATGTGGTTCTGGGAACAGCTCTCGCCCGGCGGCAACCCCCGCTTCGGCCTGCTGCGCTTCGAGACAACGCGTGGCGACAGGTTGTTCATTTCGCTGCTCGGCAGCGCTTTCATTCATCTTGCATGGCTCGGGCTGATCGGCCCGAACCTGTGGTGGGCTCTCGCTCTGTCGGCGGTTTACGCAATTGGCGTTTTCCGTTTCGTCTAGAGCAGGAAGAACGGTGCGGCGGAGGAAAACCGCACCCGGCAGACTTCGTGCAATCGCAACCCTTGGGAGGACTGATATGCGACGGCATCTGATGACGACGACGGCAGCCATGCTGCTGGCAATGACAGGTTCCGCTTTCGCCGGAATGGAGGAGGCAAAGCAATTTCTGGACAAGGAAATCGGCGATATGTCGTCGCTTTCGCGTGCAGATCAGGAAAAGGAACTGCAATGGTTTATCGATGCCGCAAAACCTTTTGCTGGCATGGACATCAAGGTCGTTTCCGAATCCCTGACAACACATGAATATGAATCGAAGGTCCTGGCACCGGCGTTTACCGCTATTACCGGCATCAAGGTCACGCACGACATCATCCAGGAAGGTGACGTCGTCGAAAAGATTCAGACCCAGATGCAGACCGGCCAGAACCTCTATGACGGGTGGGTGAATGACAGCGACCTCATCGGCACGCATTGGCGTTACCAGCAGGTGCGCAACCTCACGGATTTCATGGCCAATGAGGGCAAGGACGTCACCAATCCCGGCCTAGATCTCAAGGACTTCATCGGCAGCGCCTTTACGACGGCACCGGACAAGAAGCTCTACCAGCTTCCCGACCAGCAATTCGCGAACCTGTACTGGTTCCGCTACGACTGGTTCAACGACGACAAGAACAAGGCCGATTTCAAGGCCAAATACGGCTACGACCTTGGTGTGCCCGTAAACTGGTCGGCCTATGAGGATATTGCCGAATTCTTCACCGGCCGTGATGTCGGCGGCAAGAAGGTCTTCGGCCATATGGACTATGGCAAGAAGGACCCGTCGCTTGGCTGGCGCTTCACCGATGCCTGGCTTTCCATGGCCGGCAACGGCGACAAGGGCCTGCCAAACGGCCTGCCTGTCGATGAATGGGGCATCAAGGTCAACGACAAGTCGCAGCCGGTCGGCTCTTGCGTGGCACGCGGCGGCGATACCAACGGTCCGGCGTCGGTCTATTCCATCGAGAAATATCTCGAATGGCTGAAGAAATTTGCGCCGCCAGAAGCGCAGGGCATGACCTTCTCCGAATCCGGTCCGGTGCCGGCGCAGGGTAACATTGCCCAGCAGATCTTTTGGTACACGGCCTTCACTGCCGATATGGCCAAGCCCGGCCTGCCTGTCGTGAACGAGGACGGTTCGCCGAAATGGCGCGTCGCACCTTCCCCGCATGGCGTCTACTGGAAGGACGGCATGAAGCTCGGTTATCAGGACGTGGGTTCGTGGACGCTGATGAAATCCACCCCTGACGATCGCGCCAAGGCCGCATGGCTTTATGCGCAGTTCGTAACTTCCAAGACCGTGGATGTGAAGAAGAGCCATGTTGGTCTGACCTTCATTCGCGATACCACCATCCATCACAAGAGCTTCACGGACCGGGCCGCCAAGCTTGGTGGTCTGATCGAGTTCTATCGCTCGCCCGCTCGCGTGCAATGGTCGCCAACCGGCACCAACGTGCCTGACTATCCGAAGCTGGCACAGCTCTGGTGGCAGGCAATTGGCGATGCATCTTCGGGTGCCAAAACCGCTCAAGCCGCAATGGACTCGCTCTGCGCCGAGCAGGAAAAAGTCATGGCCCGTATCGAGCGCGCCGGTGTGCAGGGCGATATCGGCCCAAAACTGGCGGAAGAACACGATATCGACTACTGGAACAAGGACGCCGTTTCGAAGGGTAATCTGGCACCGCAGCTGAAGATTGCCAACGAAAAGGAAAAGCCGGTCACCGTCAATTACGACGAGCTGGTCAAAAGCTGGCAGAAGTAATGTCTGCGTGAAATCTTAAACCGGGGCGGCTTTGCCGCCCCGTCATTGCGTTTGAAAGGGAGTGACATAATGGGCGGTTATATTCTGGCGATCGATCAGGGGACGACATCGACAAGGTCGATGGTCTTTGATCGCGACATGCGGGTCATCGGTGTCGGCCAGCGAGAATTTCCGCAGCATTTCCCGGCCTCCGGCTGGGTCGAACACGATGCCGAGGATATCTGGAAAAGCGTGCTTGAAACAATCCGGCTGGCGCTTGCCGATGCCGGTATCTCCGCTTCCGATATCGAGGCGATCGGCATCACCAACCAGCGCGAAACGACTGTGCTGTGGGACCGTAATACGGGTGAGGCCGTGCATCGGGCCGTTGTCTGGCAGGATCGCCGTGCTGCACCAATTTGCGAGGATCTGAAACGAAGGGGGCTGGAGCCGCTCTTTTCGAAAAAGACCGGTCTGCTGCTCGACCCCTACTTTTCCGGCACGAAGCTGAAATGGCTTCTCGACAGCGTCAGCGGCCTTCGCGAAAAAGCCGTGAAGGGCGAAATCTGCTTCGGCACGGTTGACAGTTTCCTGATCTATCGCCTCACCGGCGGTCGCCGCCATGTGACCGACGCTACCAATGCCTCGCGAACGCTGATCTACAATATCGAGGACAATGCCTGGGATGACGAATTGCTGTCCATCCTCGACATTCCCCGCGCCATGCTGCCGGAGGTGCTTGATTGCGCTGCCGATTTCGGCGTAACGGACAAGGCGCTTCTGGGTGCGGAAATTCCGATCCTCGGCGTCGCCGGTGATCAGCAGGCTGCCGTTATCGGTAACGCCTGCTTCGAACCCGGCATGATGAAATCGACCTATGGCACCGGCTGCTTTGCGCTTCTCAATACCGGCACCGACCGGGTCGCCTCGACAAACCGGTTGCTGACGACCATTGCCTATCGCCTCGATGGCGTGACGACCTATGCGCTCGAAGGCTCGATCTTCATTGCCGGCGCCGCCGTGCAATGGCTGCGTGACGAGCTCGGTTTCATATCGGTCGCGTCTGAAGTCAGCGCGCTTGCCGAAAAGGCTGATCCCAAGCAGCGGGTTTATCTCGTGCCGGCCTTCACCGGCCTTGGCGCGCCCTATTGGGATGCCGAAGCGCGGGGCGCGATTTTCGGCCTGACGCGTGGCACCGGCCCTGCGGAGTTTGCCCGTGCGGCTCTCGAAAGTGTCGCCTATCAGACCTTCGATCTTCTGGACGCCATGCGCAACGACTGGGCGGGCGACAATGGCAAGACGGTGCTCCGGGTCGATGGCGGCATGGTTGCCTCGGATTGGACCATGCAGCGGCTGGCGGACATTCTCGCTGCACCGGTCGACCGGCCGGTATTTCTGGAAACCACCATTCTCGGTGCGGCATGGCTCGCAGCATCGCGCGCCGGCATCTGGCCGGACCGGGAGGCCTTTGCCGCCCATTGGAAACGGGATCGCCGTTTTCTGCCAGATATGGATGAGACTGAGCGTAAGAGCGCCATCGCGGGGTGGCGTGATAGTGTTGGCCGCTGCCTCTCGAAACGGGAAGATTGACGCAAGCAAGCGTCTTTTTTACGCAAAACTGCCCGGTGCGATGCTCTTGCTGGATACCAGATCGGAAAGGGCGCGTACCAGTTTTGTGTCCGCGCCCTTACTTGGCTGAAGCACGAATTCTACGTCTTCGAGCGCCGGCAGCACATCAGCCTCAATCTCCCTGAGGCCGGCTGGCGCCATGCTGCGCGGTTGCACGAGGATCCCCATGCCCGCCCTTGCGGCAGCGGTCAGTCCGCTAAGGCTGCCGCAGGTGCAGACGATCCGCCACGCGAGACCTGCCCGATCCAGCGCTTCCTGTGCCGCCTTTCGAGTAATGCTTGGCGGCGGAAAGGCGATCAACGGCAGGGCGTCCGGTTGGCTCAGCATTCGCTCCGGGTCACGCGCGAGCCATACCAGAGGTTCGCGGTACAGGAAGTGGCCGAGCTTATCACCGAGTCGACGTTTCGCGAGCACGACGTCCAACTCGCCATTATCCTGCATCTGGTAAAGCACGCCGCTCAGCGACACCGTCAGCTCCAGATCGACCAAGGGATAGAGGCGGATGAATTCTTCCAGAATGGCGGTGAGCCGGCTGGCGACGAAATCCTCGGAAACGCCGAGCCTTAAGCGCCCGCGCAGGCGGTTTTCGCTGAACAGCGATGAAACCCTGCTGTCGATCTCCAGCATATTGCGGGCATAACCGAGCAGCGCCTCGCCTTCGCCCGTCAGCTTCACCTGATGGGTGCTGCGCGCAATCAACCGACGGCCAAGTGCCGCCTCAAGCCGCTGAATATGCTGGCTGACGGTGGATTGGCCGATGCCCAGCCGCTCCGCAGCCAGCGTGAAGCTGCCGGTTTGCTGAAGCATCACGAAGCTGGCAAGATGTTGAAGGTTCAGCATTTATCTCATATCGTGATAACTGTTAGTCTTTGCATCCGAATTCATGATGAGCGATAGTATGGGATATTTCAAGAAAAACCGATGTCGGAAAGACCTCCCATGACCCGCTTCCTGCCTGACCGTTTCACCATGATGCTGGTGGCCACCGTGATCCTGGCTTCCCTTTTGCCGATCAGCGGACAGCCAGCGGTGTATTTCGGGCTTGCCACGAAACTGGCAATCGCATTGCTGTTTTTTCTCCACGGCGCGCGGCTGTCGCGGGATGTGGTGATTGCGGGTATCTTGCACTGGCGCCTGCACATGGCGATCCTTCTCGTCACCTTCGGCCTTTTCCCATTGCTGGGCGTGGCGATCGGTTTCATTCCCGAGAGCATTCTGCCGGCACCGCTTTATATGGGTGTGCTGTTTCTCTGCGTCCTGCCGTCGACGGTGCAATCGTCCATCGCCTTCACATCCATGGCAGGCGGAAACGTGCCTGCCGCGATCTGTTCAGCCTCCGCCTCGAATATTTTCGGCATGGTGCTGACGCCGCTGCTGGTCGGGCTGCTGTTCACGGTCGGTGGCCATGGTGGTGGATTTTCGCTGGATGCGTTCCTGCAAATCTTCCTGCAACTGCTCTTGCCCTTCATCGCCGGCCAGGTGCTGCAGCCGTGGATCGGTGACTGGATCAGGGCACGCAAGAAATTGCTGTCGCCGGTCGATCGCGGTTCCATCCTGATGGTGGTCTATCTTGCCTTCTCCGAAGCAGTTATCGAAGGCATATGGCAGACGTTTTCCGTGCGCGATATCGGCGTTGTCATCGGCATCAATATCGTTCTTCTGGCGCTTGTTCTCTGCGTGACGATGTTCGGCAGCCGGGCGCTCGGTTTCGACAAGGCGGATGAAATCACCATCACCTTCTGCGGGTCGAAGAAGAGCCTTGCCAGCGGCGTGCCCATGGCAGGAGCGATCTTCGCCGGCCAGAGCATCGGCGCAATCGTATTGCCAATCATGCTCTTCCATCAGATTCAGCTGATGGTCTGCGCAGTGCTGGCCCAGCGTTATGCCCGCAAGGCCCATGAAAAAGCAGCGATAACGGAAACTGTCGCTGCGGAAGGCGCGGCAGTATCCACCCGCTGAGGGCTGAATTTTCGGCAAACAAAAAACGGCCCCTTACGGGGCCGTTCGTTTGACATCCGGATCGGCTTAGTTGACCTGGGCCGGCGTGACCTGTGCTTCGATCGTCTTCGGCGCATCTGCGCTGTCGGAGGAGATCGCGATGCGGCGCGGTTTCATGGCTTCCGGAATATTGCGGACGAGATCGATGTGAAGCAGGCCATTCTTCAGGGAAGCGGTCTGGACTTCGACATGATCGGCCATCTGGAAGCGGCGTTCGAAAGCGCGCGTGGCAATGCCGCGATACAGGAACTCGCCTTCAGACGACTTCTCATCTGCAGCCTTCTCGGCTTTCACCGTCAGCGTATTGGCACGGGATTCTATGCTGAGTTCCGTTTCATCGAAACCTGCAACCGCCATGGTTATACGATAGGCGTTTTCACCCGTCCGCTCGATGTTATAGGGCGGATAGGACTGGGCCTGTTCGGGCTGGCCGAGGCCGTCGAGCATCGAAAAAAGACGGTCGAAACCGACGGTGGAGCGATAGAGGGGGGAAAAATCGACGTGACGCATGGTGTCCTCCTTATGAAGCGACTGTTTGCGGTTGATCCGGCGTCCCGTTCTGGCGACGGCCGGACATATGGCGCGGCCCCGTTCTGGCGGCCGCATGAATGAGATGGGAATGGCTTGGCGCTCCGTCAAGGGGGCGAATTAAAGCGGAAAGGGCGACAACAAGATGAACCATCGCTGAACATCCGGTTCCAGCATCGTTCAGTTTGAGAGCCATAAATATCCGTCATCGGAGACATGCTCCGTGGCAGAAGCAATAACGTCCCTTCTTCTTCTGTCCTATTCGCCGGAACCGCGACTGCTTTAACCGACGGTTCCGGCAATTTTTTCTTTGACCTTCCGCCGCCGCCGACCTATCCCGAAAAGGCAGAGAAGCCGGAAAAGACCGATGATCGAAGCCACATTGCGCGAGAGCGAAGACAACCCGGTTCCCGGCAACCATACCGTCGGTTATTTCACCGGCCACGGCGGCAAACAGCTTCGATACGCGATCTTCCGCGCCAGCCGACACATTGCGCGCGGAACCGTGGTTCTGCTGCATGGTCGCAACGAATGTATCGAGAAATATCTCGAGACCGTCAGCGATCTTACGGCCATGGGATTCTGGGTCGCGACCTTCGATACGCGCGGGCAGGGCGGTTCCGAACGGCTGCTGAAGAAGCCAGGCGCCGGGCATGTACGACGTTTTTCCGACTACAAGCGCGATATAAGTTTGTTTCTCGAACAGGTGGTGCTGCCGGATACCCGGCTGCCATTCTTCATGATCGCGCATTCAACCGGCGCACTTGCAGCACTGGCCGCAGCACCCGGCCTGTCGAACAGGATCGACCGTCTGGCGCTTTGTTCGCCCTTTATCGAGCTGGACAGCCAGCAATCCGTTCCTTCGTCCGTCATCCGGCTGGTCGCGACCGCTTTAAGCCTGTTGGGTCTTGGAAAGCTTCAGCTCGGCAGGGATCAGCGCGAACGGGATTTCGATGGCAACCCGCTGACCTCTGACGCCAGACGTTTTGCCAGAAATCTTGCGCTGCATCGGCAATTTCCGGAACTCTTCATCGGCGCACCGACAGCGCGATGGGTTTATGAAGCGCTGAAAACGATGGGTCGGGTGACCCGTCAGGACCATCTGACGGACATAACCATTCCCACCCTCATTCTTGCGCCGATGCTGGATACGATCACGCCCTATAAGGCGCAGGAGGAACTCTCGCGCAACTTCCGCGCGGCGCAGCTTCTTCCCATAACCGGCGCGCGCCATGAATTGCTGCATGAGCGCGACGTTTTCCGCAAACAGGCGCTGGCGGCCATCGACGCCTTTTTCGCGCCGGAATGACGCGGCGATGACGGGAATGGCGCGGTTTGCGCCATCCCCGTCAGTCGCACCATCTACAGTTTTGAAAGAATGGCGAGCGCCTGTTCGTGCACGGCTTTGGAACCGGCTGCCAGAATGCGGCCGCCATTTTCCGGACGACCCCCATCCCAGGTGGTGATGATGCCACCCGCCTGTTCAATCACCGGAATGAGGGCGCCGACATCATAGGGCTTCAAGCCCGATTCGATCACCAGATCGACATGGCCGGCGGCAAGCAGGCAATAGGCGTAACAATCCACGCCATAACGGAAAAGGCGAACCTGATCCTGCACCTTGTCGTAAAGGGGCTTTTCTTCCGTCGTGAAGATATGGGGTGTCGTGGTGAACAGCACAGCATCCGACAGCGAAGCGCATTCGCGCGTGCGGATCTTGCGTTCACCATCCGGCCCGAAATACCATGCGGCCTCGCCGTCGGCGAAATAACGCTCTTTCGTGAAGGGCTGGTCCATGATGCCCATCGAAGCGCGGCCGGCCGACTGGAAGCCGATCAGCGTGCCCCAGACCGGCACGCCGGAAATGAAGGCGCGTGTGCCGTCAATCGGATCGATAACCCAGATATGTTCCCGATCGAGACCGACATTGCCGTGTTCTTCACCAAGAATGCCGTGTTGCGGGAAACGTGCCTCGATGAGGGCGCGAATGGCGCTTTCTGCTGCCTGATCGCCTTCCGTCACCGGGTCATAGCCGCCGTCCTCCTTGTTGGTGACGGCAATGCCTGTGCGGAAGCGGGGAAGCGTTTCAGCGCTGGCGGCTTCGGCAAGTTTGAAGAAGAAATCCCGGTCGGGCAGCATGCGAAACCTCATTGCCTGAATTATTGGGCCTGAATTGTATGGCGAAATGCATAGACCGGAATTGCACCCGCCGTCCACACGTACGGATGCAAGCAAGGCCGATTCCAAATTTTCAGCATAAGCCTAAAAAAAGTGCATAAAATAAAATGATTGACAATTGTGCATATAATGCGTAGCGTGATCCTGCAGTCTTTGACTGTAAATACCCTCCTTGGGTGTTTCCTCCCTAGACTTGACCGCGCCAAGGCGCGGTTTTTTTTGCCCGGAGCGTGGCCAGGCGGTTTGGAACAGAGATCTGAAATATCCTGGAATTTGATGTGTTATTCGGCGGCGAGCGAGGTTTCGATCGCGTATTCCGAAACGAAAACGCCGAGCTGGCGCATGAAGATTTCAAGCGATGCCTGAATGGCGGGAAAATCTGCTTTCTTCGAAAGCGTTTTTTCATCGACGTACAGCGCCCGATTGACCTCGATCTGGAGCGCGTGAAGAGAGCGGATCGGTCGGCCGTAATGTTCCGTGATGAAGCCGCCGGCATAGGGCTTGTTGCAGACCGCAACGAAACCCAGTTCTTCAAGAAAATGCAGAGCGGCGCGGGAGACCTCCTGGGAAGCACTGGTGCCGTAGCGATCGCCTATAATGACATCCGGCCGCAGGTTCGAGCCGGCAACGCGGATATTGCCCGGCATCGAATGGCAATCGATCAGTACCGCCATGCCGAAATTGGCGTGGGTGCGTGACAGCAGCCGGCGCAGGCAGGCGTGGTAGGGTTTGTAAATCGTCTCGATCCGTGACAGCGCCTCGTCCACCGGCAGGCGGTTGGCATAGATGTCCATATTCTCAGCGACGATACGGGGTACCGTTCCCAGGCCGCCGGCAACCCGCATGGAGCCGATATTGGCGTAGGGAGGCAGAGTGCCTTCGAACATGCGCGGATCAAGCTCGTAGGGCTCGCGATTGACGTCGAGATACGCGCGGGGAAAATTGGCTTTCAGCAGCGGCGCACCGATGTCGGGCGCAGCGGCGAACAGCTCGTCAACGAAATGATCTTCCGAGCGCCGGATCTCGTGCGAATCAAGCCGCGCCGATTCCAGAAAGGAGATGGGGTAACAGCGACCGCTATGGGGTGAATTATAGACGAATGGCAGGGTTTGAACGGCAGGTTCCGTTACTTCGAACAGCTCGTATTCACCCGTTATCCAGTCCATTCAGTGCCATTTACCATGTCGTAAACTATCAGGATGTTCATGTTGCCAGTTACGGTGCGGCAAGTCCATACTATCGACCATGCAGCGCTATACCGATTCTTGTGTTCACATGATATTTACCGTGAAAATCCTATAATCGGGCTAGGGTATCTCAAACATTGAGCAGTTACGGTCACTTATGATGAATCAGAAAATTCTTCTCGCTGAAGACGATAACGATATGCGCCGCTTTCTCGTCAAGGCGCTGGAAAAAGCCGGTTACAAGGTTTCTTCCTTCGACAATGGCGCAAGCGCTTACGACCGGCTTCGCGAAGAGCCTTTCTCGCTGTTGCTGACAGATATCGTCATGCCCGAAATGGATGGCATCGAGTTGGCCCGGCGCGCGACTGAACTCGACCCCGACCTGAAAGTCATGTTCATCACCGGCTTTGCGGCCGTCGCGCTGAACGCCGATTCGAAGGCTCCAAAGGATGCCAAGGTGCTTTCCAAGCCGTTCCATCTTCGCGATCTGGTGGATGAGGTCAACAAACTCCTTGTGGCGTAAGGGGTCTCAAAAAACCTTCACAAAACCGAAAAAAAGCAGTTGACGCATGAACCGGTTTTGTGGTCTATCCGCCGCCACGGAGGGCGTGTAGCTCAGCGGGAGAGCACTACGTTGACATCGTAGGGGTCACAGGTTCAATCCCTGTCACGCCCACCATCCGAATTCTTAAATATCAAGGCCTTGCGAGAAATCGCAGGGCCTTTTTGCATAGTGGCCTCAGTGTCAATCGAACCTGTCCCCTATGGAGTATGCGTCAACGGTCCCATCACAGGAACACGCTGCGACACCGTCATAAATACCACTCCAACTAGGGCAAAGAGGATCGGCAGGAGGACTTAGCGGCCTTCCATGCGGCATGGACATGGAGGAGGGCGTGATGAACCGAAGCGTTTGCGTGCTGCCCGCCATTTGGCGTCCTGAGTGCATCGCGCCTTGCCATCCCTTGGTCTTAAGACATCCGACTGCCGCCAGCTGATTGGTATAGGCAAGCAGATTGACTGCCTATTCGATCCGCGGAGTTCGCTCGAGCGACGGGCTATCCTGTAGGCAGCGTCCAAACTATCCATGCGCTCCGCAATAAATTTCACTCAAAAAAATAAAATTCAAACCGGATTGACGCTTGCCCGGTTTCCCGATATCTCAAACGTCATGCAATAAATTACACGACTTAAAATTTATTGCGGGTTGGTCATTGTCCTTGGGAGGGGAATATGTTGGCTTTTCTGAAATCGACCGTTGCCGCGGGTGTCTTAGCCGTGGCGATTTCCGCAGGCGCCGGCTCTCAGGCCGCTGCTGCGGGCAAATTCGCCTGTGAACCGGGCGAGACCTATGTGATGAACGTCATGGTTTCGAGCCACCCCTACTGGGTGCCGGTCTTTGAAGGTTTCAAGCAGGCCGCGAAGGCCTTGGGCTGCGAGGCCGTTTTCACCGGCACGCCCGAATACGACATCACCAAGCAGATCGCGTCCTTCGAGCAGGAACTGGTGAAGAAGCCGAAGGGTATATTGCTGCATCCGATGCAGGCCGATCCCTTTATCGAACCGATCAACAAAGCGATCGACTCCGGTGTCTCGGTGACGACTTTTGCGGCGGATTCGCCGAAGTCGAAACGCACCGCCTATATCACCTCGGACAATGTTGCCGAGGCGAAATTTGCGGCTGACGAGATCGTCAAGAAGCTGGGCAAGAAGGGCGAATATGCCGTTCTCGAAAATCCGGGCCAAAGCAACCATGATCTGCGCGTCACCGCACTGATCGATTACATGGGGCGCACCTATCCAGAAATGAAGCTCGTCGGCCGCCAGGCGACCAACCAGGATGCAAACGTCGCCTATCAGGCGGTGGGTGCCCTGTTGCAGGCCAACCCCAATCTCGGCGCATTGTGGATTCCTGAAGCCGGCTCGGCTGAAGGCGCAACGACCGCTGTTCTCGAGGCCAAGAAGAAGGTCCTGATCCTGCATGCGGATATTACCCCGGCGACGCTGGAGCACATCAAGCAGGGCAACATCTACATGTCCATCAATCCCAATCAGGGCGTTCAGGGCTTCATGGGTTTCATGAACACCTTTCTGGGTGCCCATTCGGATCTGATCGACCCCTTCAACGACTACAAGGTATCGGGCTTCAACCCGATGCAGGTTCCTTCGATGGACAATGGTTTCGCCGTGATTACCAAGGCGAACGCCGCTTCCTTTGATCTCAATGACTATATGAAGGGGCGCTGACGCGCCGCCCTGAAACCGGCGAGGTTTACGCCTCGCCGGCAAAGGGGAGCCACGTTCGGGAGGGGCGTTATGGGCGAGGTCATCCTCAACATGACGAATATTCACAAGGCGTTCGGGCCCGTGCGGGCGTTACGCAGTGCTGCCTTTGAGCTGCGGCGGGGAGAAATCCATGCGCTCGCGGGTGAAAACGGCGCCGGTAAATCGACGCTGATGCATATTATCGATGGCATTTTGCAGCCCGATGGCGGCGAAATCCTGCTGGACGGCAAACCGGTCAAAATATCCTCGCCCAATGCGGCGAACCGGCTCGGTATCGGTTTCGTGCATCAGGAGATTGCGCTTTGCCCGGAAATTTCGGTTGCCGAAAACATGTTCATGTCGGAGACCGGCCAAAGCAAATCCTGGTTCATGAATTATCGCGATCTTGGCAAGCGGGCGGCAACCATCCTCAAGGAAATCGGCGATATCGATCCCGCCAGCCGCGCCGGTGATCTGTCGATTTCGCAACAGCAGATCGTCGAGATTGCCAAGGCGCTGACGCTGGACTGCCGTATCCTGATCCTTGATGAGCCGACGGCGGCTTTGACCGAAACCGAGGCCCAGACCCTTTTCCGGATCATGCACCGGCTGGCGGAACGCGGAATTGCGATCATCTATATCTCGCACCGGATGGCGGAGATTTTTGAGCATTGCGACCGCATCACGGTGATGCGCGACGGTTGCCACATCAGGACGGAGAATATCTCCGAGATTTCTCCGGAGGAAGTCGTCAACAGCATGGTGGGACGGGTGCTCGACAAGCTCTACCCACCGAAACTTGCAGAAGAAGAGAAATCGAGTGACGTCATTCTCTCTGTTCGGGGACTGAACGAGGGAAAGCGCGTTTTCGATGTCGATTTCGATCTGCGCCGGGGCGAAATCCTCGGGCTCGCCGGCCTGATCGGCGCAGGTCGAAGCGAAATTGTCCGTGCGGTCTGCCGGCTGGAGGGAAAACCAAAAGGCGAGGTTACGTTGCGCGGCCGGCCGTTGAGGCTCAAGGACTATCGCGACAGCATTCGGGAGGGGCTGGTCTATCTGTCAGAAGACCGCAAGGGCGACGGGCTGTTTCTCAACATGTCCATTGCCGCGAATGTCTCGGCGCTCGATGTCGGCAGGATATCAAACGGCATGGGCTTTATCGAACGGCGCAAGGAAATTAAGCGCGCCGACGAGTTGGGACGCCGGCTGAAATTGCGGGCAAACAGCGTCGGTGACGCTGTCTCCACCTTGAGCGGCGGCAACCAGCAGAAGGTGGCACTGGCAAAGATGCTGTCGGTGGAGCCACAGGTCGTCTTTCTCGACGAGCCGACACGCGGGGTGGATGTGGGCGCAAAGGCCGAAATCCACCGCCAGATCCGGGAATTGGCACGCGAGGGTGTGGGCGTGATCGTCATATCCTCTGAATTGCCGGAACTCATCGGTGTCAGCGACCGCGTACTGGTCGTGCGCGAGGGGCGCATTGCCGGCGAGGTTGAGGGTGAGGACATGACGGAAGAAAAGATCATGCAGCTTGCATCGATCAATATTGCAGAGAGCCCGACAGGGGCCTGAGGGAGCGGGAAAATGGCAACATCGGAAACACCTTCGGGCATTGCAGAAGTGGCGGTTCGCCGCACAGGCTGGTGGGAACCGGCGCTCAAGGCACGGGAGACCGGACTTATCGTCATCATCCTCGCCCTTTTCGCGGTGATGTCGTTCATATCCCCGTATTTCCTGACGGTCGACAATCTGCGGGCCATGGCGATGGTTTTCGCCATCGAAAGCATCGTCGTGGTCGGCATGACGATCCTGTTAATCTCGGGCGGCATTGATCTATCCGTCGGTTCCGTCACGGCGCTTGCGATGGTTGCGGCTGGCTGGCTATTCCTCAACGGTGTCGATCCCTGGATCGCGGCCGGGCTGGCAATCTGCCTCACCACGTTGGTCGGCATGGCCATGGGATTTCTGACAACGGTCATCGGCCTGCATCACTTCATCGTATCGCTCGGCGTCATGGTGATTGCGCGCGGCGTCTGCCTGCTCGCAACGGGGGGCCGGCCGCTCGGTCTCTACTCGCTGCCTCCGGAATTCAAATTCATCGGCCAGGGCGCGCTTGGCGGCATTCCGCTGGTGCTGATCATATTCGCGGTGGTGGTCGTCTGCTTCGATCTCTTGCTGCGGCGCACGACGGCATTCCGTAAGGTGTTCTATACCGGCAGCAATCCGAAAGCGGCGGCTTATTCCGGCATCCGCGTCGGCCGGGTGGTGTTTGCCACCACCACGCTTTGTTCGATGCTGTGCGGTTTCGCAGGCGTGATCTACATGGCCCGCTTCGGGTCAGCACAGCCGAGCTTCGGAGTCGGCATGGAACTTAACGTGATTGCAGCCGCGGTCATCGGCGGCGCCAGCCTTTCGGGCGGCTCGGGCACCATTCTCGGCGCAATCCTCGGGGCGATCCTTCTGTCGGTCGTTTCCAGTTCACTTGCCTTGCTCAATGTGTCTGTCTACTGGCAGGACATCATCAGGGGAAGCATATTGCTGACGGCGGTCCTGTTCGACCACTATCTTGTCAAGCGTCGCCGCTGAGCGCCTGTGGTAATTGGAGATATACGATCATGCTGGATACCAAGGACGATTTCGATCAACAGAGGCAGATGTACTCCGTCCTGGTGCTGCATTTCATCGAGGGCGTGAAGCAGTCGGAAATTGCCGAGCGGCTCAATCTTTCCCACACCAAGGTGAACCGTATGATAGCGGCGGGCCGCAAGGCAGGCATGGTAAAGATCACTATCGCCAGTCCCTATCAGAGGCTGGTGGACCTCGAAAACGAGATCACACGCCGCTTCGGCCTCAGACAGTCGGTGGTGACACCAACGGTGTCCGACAATCCGGAAACCGCGCTGCAGATGGTCGGACGCGTGGCCGCCAACCACTTGCTGGAGACTATCCGCGACGGCGACGTGATTGCGATTACCGGCGGCAAGGCGGTGAGTGCCGTCGTCGATAATCTGGAGGCCGAGCGCCGTTTCGATGTGCGGGTAGTGCCGCTGACCGGCGGTGTCCAGGGCAAGCACTATACGGATGTCAATCATCTGGCCACGCAACTGGCGGAAAAGCTCGGCGGCAGCGCGTCGCTCATTCATGCGCCGCTATTTGCCGAGGATGAGGAACAGCGTGATCTCCTGATGAATGTCGCTTCGATCCGCGAAGTGTTCGACTTAGCGCGACAGGCGCAGGTGGCGCTGGTTGGCATCGGTTCCGTGGAGGCGCCCGGTTCCGGTTATTACGATCTGCTGCCGGATGTGGCCCGTGGCGGGCAGGCGCTGGTGGATGCGGGCATTGCCGGGGAATTCCTTGCCCATCTCACCATGGCGGATGGGCAACTGGCGCGGATCGATCTCAACTCGCGCGTGGTGGCGCTGGACCCCGGGCAGCTTGCCCGGTGCCCGAACATCATCGGCGTGGCGGCCGGGGCCATCAAGGCCGGACCGGTGGCAGCCACGCTTGCCGGCCGCTATCTGACCTCGCTCGTCGTGGACGAGGCGATCGCCGGCTATTTACTGGATCAGGAAGAGGGGGAAACTTCGTGACGGACAATTCAATATTGACCCGGACGATTGGCCGCAGCGGTATCAGCGCATCAGCCGTGGGGCTGGGCACCTGGGCCATCGGCGGCTGGATGTGGGGCGGCACCGATGAGCGGCAATCCATCGCCGCTATCCAGGCCTCCATCGATGCGGGCATTTCCCTGATAGATACCGCGCCGGCCTATGGCATGGGGCTTGCGGAAACCATCGTCGGCAAGGCGATTGCCGGCCGGCGCGACAAGGTGGTGTTGGTCACCAAATGCGGGCTGGTCTGGCATGTGAACGAGGGCGCCTATTTCTTCCACCAGGATGGCAAGCCCGTTCACCGTTATCTCGGCGCCGCTTCGATCCGGCATGAGGTCGAAGAGAGCCTGAAGCGGCTTGGAACCGACTATATCGACCACTATGTCACCCACTGGCAGGATGCGACGACGCCGATTGCCGAGACGGTGGAAACGCTTGTGCGCCTGAAGGACGAAGGCAAGATCCGTTCGATCGGCGCGAGCAACGTCTCGCCGGAGGATTTGGTAGCCTATATCGCCACCGGCGCGCTGGATGCCATCCAGGAAGAATATTCAATGGTGCGGCGGGACATCGAGACGACACTTCTGCCGCTTTGCCGCACGAGTGCTGTTTCGGTCCTGAGCTACTCGTCGCTGGCGCTCGGTCTTCTGTCCGGCAAGGTCGGACCCGAACGGGTTTTTGCAGGGGATGATCAGCGCAAGGGCAATCCGCGTTTCAGCCAGGCAAACCGCGAGAAGATCGCGCGGCTGACGCGGCGTCTGGAGCCGGTGGCCGAAGCGCATGGGGCGTCGATTGCGCAGGTCGTGATTGCCTGGACGATTGCCCAGCCCGGCATAACATTCTCGCTGTGCGGGGCGCGCGATCCGGCTCAGGCGGTTGAAAACGCTGCTGCGGCCCGCCTGCGCCTCGCGGAAAATGAACTGGCTCTCATCAGCGTCGGCGTTGCCGAGCATCTCGTGGGGCTCGATGCGTAAATCATGTAGCTGAGACGGGGCTTCAGGCGAATAGCGCATAATTTTCGCTACCCCTCTCTCTCGTCGCTTTAAACGTTTAACAACATTGGGACGCTGGTTGTTAGCCAGCGAACGGTATTCCTATGCCCAGTTTTCGCGAGGACGCTCTACGCCGCATTCGGCAAGACGGTGATTTCGACGCCGTCGTCATCGGTGGCGGTATCAATGGTATCGCCGCCTATCGCGATCTCGCTTTACAGGGACTGCGGGTGCTTCTGGTAGAGCGCAACGACTTCTCGTCCGGTTGCAGTGCTGCACCCTCGCGCATGATCCACGGTGGCCTGCGGTATCTCGAAAATGGTGAATTCGGCCTTGTGGCGGAATCGCTGCGGGAGCGTGATGCGCTTCTGACGCTGGCACCGCATATGGTTCATCCGCTGCCGACGACGATCCCGATATTTTCAACCTTCAGCGGCCTGTTCAACGCGGCTGCGACCTTTGTGGGTTCCGGCGGAAAACCCGCCAGCCGGGGGGCACTGGCCATCAAGGCGGGCCTCATGCTCTATGACTTCGTCACCCGCAAAAATCGCATCCTTCCCCGACACACCTTCCGCAACGCACGAAAGACGTTGCAACGCTGGCCGGGCCTGACGCCAGGCATCAGATATTCGGCCACCTATTACGATGCGTGGATCAGCCAGCCCGAACGGCTTGCGCTGGAGCTTCTGATCGACACCCGGGCCGATGCGCCGCAAAGCATTGCGCTGAACTATGCCGAGTTTGTCCGTGCTGGCGGTGATTATGGTCTTAAGGTGGAGGGCACGGACGAAACCTTGCCCGTCCGGCCACGCATCATCGTCAATGCGACGGGCGCCTGGATCGATGAGACGATTGGAGCGCTAACGACCACACAGGCTGCGGGGAGGGCGAAACCGACCGTTTCCGGCACCAAGGGATCGCATCTGATCCTCGCCAACGAGGCGCTCTTTAAGGCCTTGAACGGCCATATGATTTTTTTCGAGAATGCCGACAACCGTGTCTGTATCCTCTTTCCCTATCTTGGCCGGGTTCTCGCTGGTTCGACAGATATCAAGGTCGATCGTCCCGAACGGGTGCGATGCGAACCGGAAGAGCGTGATTATATTCTCGATGCGGTCCGTCAGGTCTTTCCGCATATTTCCATCGACCATTCCGACATCGTCTACAGTTTCAGCGGCATACGCCCGCTGCCGCGCAGCGACGCGGCCTTTACCGGAAGAATATCCCGCAGCCATTTCGTCCACCGCGTGGAGGGCGATCCGCCACAGCTCTGCATGATCGGCGGCAAGTGGACGACGTTCAGAGCCTTTGGCGAACAGGTGACCGACGAGGCTCTGGCCTTTCTCGGACGCAAGCGGCTGACTGGCACAATGAACCGCCCGATCGGCGGCGGCAGGAACTTCCCCAACGGTGCCGTGCGCCTGCCGGCCCTGCTGTCGGAGGAATTTTCGATCGACCGGGACCGGGCCGAGTATCTGGCATCGGCCTACGGTTCACGTGCCTTCGAGTTGATGGGTTTTTGTCGGGGCCGCCCGGATGACAGTCCGCTTTGCGAAAAACCGCCGATCACGGCGGCAGAGGTGTTCTGGCTGATCCGCTGCGAACATGTCCGCCATCTGACGGATCTCATCCTGCGCCGCACGACGCTTGCCATTACCGGCGTCATCGATGCCGATCTGATCGATGCGATCCTTGGCGTCGCAGCGCGCGAGCTGGGATGGGCGCCACAGCAGGCGGCGGACGAACGGCAGCGGCTCGTTGATGAACTGGAGACCTTTTACGGGGTCACGACGGCAATGCTTAAACACAGATGCAAGGAGAATGCATGATGATGCGGATTTCGACAAAGGCGCGCATGAACCGGCTGTTCCGCAATGGTGGATGCTTGGACGTTGCCATTGATCACGGGGTTTGCAACGAGCCGAGCTTCCTCGTCGGGCTTGAGGATATGGCTCAAACTGTGGACAGGCTTGTCGAAGCAGCTCCCGATGCCATCCAGATGACCTACGGACAGGCGGACCTATTGCAGCAAAGGCCGCAGCGCGACAAGCCGGCGCTCGTCATGCGCATCGACATGGGCAACCCCTATAATTCAACGCGCCACAGAACCATGTGGTCGCAGCTCCAGAACTATCACGATCCGATCATCGGCGCGCTGGAGATGGACGCCGCCTGCGTCGTCGTGAACCTGTTCATGTTGCCGGACGAGCCGGAACTGTTTCGCCAATGCGTCGAGAATATCAGCCGCGTGCGCGCCGATTGCCATCGTTACGGCATGCCGCTGATGATCGAACCGCTGGTGATGTTGCCCAATGACGTGCGCGGCGGTTACCAGGTGGATGGCGATGCTGAAAAGATCGTCACGCTGGTGCGTCTTGCCTCGGAAATGGGAGCCGATATCATCAAGGCCGATCCCACCAGCAATCCGCTGGATTTTCACAAGGTCATCGAGGCAGCGCGGTGCCCGGTTCTGGTGCGGGGCGGGGGGCGTGAGGACTTGCGCAACGTGCTGGCGAAATCAGCGGCACTGGTGGCCGAAGGTGCGAACGGGATGGTCTATGGACGGAATATCTACCAGCATGACAACCCCAAGGCCGTCGTTGCCGCCTTGATGGCTATCGTCCATCAGGGTGCGGGCAGCGAAGAAGCATGGGACATCTATAATCGTGGCTGATAAAAATCATATATTGGGTCTGGATGTCGGCAACACGGTGATCAAGGCGGTGCTGTTCGACACGGCCGGCCGGCAGGTCGCGCAACACGCCATCGACGGCCATTCGACATTTCCGCAGCCCGGTTACGTCGAGCGCGATCTGGAGGAGTTGTGGCGCAACGGATGCGAGGCGATTCGCCAGCTTCTGGCAAAATCGTCCGTCGATCCCCGGAGCATCCTCGCCGTCGGTTGCGCCGGCCACGGCAACGGTCTCTACCTGCTGGACAAGGATCAGCAGCCCCTGATCGGTATCCAGTCGCTTGACAGCCGAGCCGCCGATGTGGCGGTAGAGCTTGACCGGAAAAGCGGCGCGCAACTACAGAACCGTTGTCTGCAACGGCCTTGGCCCGCGCAAACGCCCAGCCTGCTGGCCTGGGTGAAAAGGCATGCGCCCGATACATATGCCCAGATTGGAACGGTGCTGTTCTGCAAGGATTTCCTGAACTTCCGCCTGACCGGTTGTCTTGCCAATGATATTTCCGATCTCAGTGGTGCGGGGTTGCTTGCCTTCCCCGAAGCGAAGCTCGACCGGGAACTCCTGTCGCTCTACGGGCTTGAGGATGCCGTCGCCTTTTTTCCGCGCCTCGTAGAATCGGCGGATATCGTCGGCCATGTGACAGCTGAGGCTTCGGCTCTGACGGGGCTTTCCGAGGGCACACCTGTTATCGGCGGTTTTTTCGATGTCGTCTCCAGCGCCATGGGGTCGGGCGTCATCAACGCCGGGGAGGCTTCTATCATCGCCGGCACCTGGAGCATTAATCAGGTTTTCGCGGATAAACCGGTCATCAGCCCCGATGTCTTCATGGTCACGACCTTTGGACGTGGCCGCTATGTCAATATCGAGTCCAGCGCCACCTCTGCGGCCAATCTTGAATGGTACGTGCACCGTGTTCGCGGTGACCATGGTGACCATGCCTTCGAGCGCTGCAACGATCTGGTCGGTTCCGTTTCGCAACGCGCCGACGATCCGTTCTTCCACCCGTTCATCTTCGGCTCGCGACTGGGCGCGGAATTTCGGGGTGGGTTTTATGGTCTGGCGGGATGGCATGGCGAAGGCCACATGCTGAGAGCCCTGTTCGAGGGTGTGTGTTTCGAACACCGCCGCCATATCGGCGTTCTCAGGGAAGCGGGGCTGCCGGTCGACAGTGCCGTCATGTCCGGCGGCGGTTCCCGCAGCCAGCATTGGCCGCAGATCATGGCGGACGTTCTTGAAATCCCGCTGCGTGTCGCGGAGGCCCGCGAGACCGGCGCGCTTGGTGCGGCCATCGGCGCGGCCGTGGCGGTCGGTCTCTATCCCGGCTATGAAGCGGCGGTCGCAGCGATGACCCGCGTGGCCAGTGCCTACCGGCCGGATGCGGGGCAACTCCCGCATTATAGGCGGCGCTACGGCCTCTATACACAATTGACCGACCAGTTGCGCGGCTTCTGGAGTGATCTGCGTTTGCAGGACTAAAGGCCCCCGGTTTTCCTGATCAGCGGCACGCAATGATGCGTGCCGCATGAGCTTGCTCGTAGCTTGCAATATATGCTGGCGTTTCGGAAGGTTCGGATATCGCGTAATATTTTGTTTGTACTGTAATATTACGGTTTTATAATTTATTTCTGTTTTCTTAATTGCGCTAAAAATATGAATTAAAGTAATTTTTAAGCATAGTTTTCTAATATTATCGTCTGGCCTGGTTGCTGACATTTTGGGCTTGCGCGCAGCGACCTCAGCCGTCGCGGCCGGGATTTTTTGTGGGGATGTGACATGCTGTTTAAATCGACAACGGGCCGTAATATCTTCGCAGTCGCCGCGTGCGGCGTCGTTGCAACGATCGCGGCTTCGGCCGTGCTGTTTTATCGGTCCTTTGAGGATACGAGGGCCAACAGTATGGAGCGTATGCAGCAGATCGCGCAAGCCGAAGCCCTGACGACCGAGAAAAATATCGGCGGCATGATTCACATCGTCAATAGCCTCGGCTCGGTTCTGGAATCGATGAAGCAGTCGGGCGATGCCGATCGGAGCAAGGCCGATCAGCTTATCCGGCACATGCTGGCGAACAATCCCGATTTGCTTGGTCTCTGGACCGGATGGGAGCCCAATGCCTTCGATGGCAAGGATGCGGACTTCGTCAACAAGGAGGGATATGATGCGACTGGTCGTTATGTACCCTATTGGGTGCGGAGCGGAGGCAAAATAAGCAACACCGCATTGACGGATTATACCACCGCGGGTCCAGGCGATTATTATCAGTTGCCCTTCACATTGAAGAAAACAGTCGTCATCGAACCCTATTCTTACGCAATCGATGGCAAGGAGGTTCTGATTACCTCGGTCGCGAAACCTGTCATCGTCGACGGTAAAACTCTGGGCGTCGCTGGCCTCGATCTGTCGCTGGAGGAAACGAACAAGGCGTTGTCAGCCGTCCGGCCGATGGGAACGGGCTTCATGAGCCTTGTGAGTGGCGGCGGCAAGATCATCAGCCATCCCGATGCGACGATAATGGGTAAGAACCTCGCAGATGGCGGCGCACAAACTGCAGGCTGGGATAAACTGATCGCCAATCCCGGAAAAGAGCTGGAAATGACGGCACAGGACGGCACGGTTTCCCTTGCCGTCGCCTTGCCGGTCATGCTCACCGGCGACATGAAATGGTACGCAATCGTCTCGGTTCCGGAGGACACGGTCTTTGCGCAGCTGCATGCAATGATGCGTGACGCCGTCCTGACGATCGTAACGGCGGCGGTGCTGCTGGCGTTGGCCGGCTGGTTTATTGCACGGCGGTTCATCAACCGCATCACGAATGTCATCGATGAGACCGCCCAGATCGCCCGGGGAAATCTCCAGCTGACATTGAAGGATATCGAGACCAGGGACGAGATCGGCGATCTTGCCCGCTCGCTTGACGTTTTGCGCGAAAACAATCGTGAAAAAGCCTTGCTGGAGCAGGAAGCGGAAGCCAACCGAACTCTTGGCGAACAGGAGCGGGTGGCCCGCGAACACAAGGCGGCCGATGAGGCGAGCGGCATCCGTTTCGCAGTTGACAGTCTGGCTCAGGCGTTGGCCAGGCTCGCAGATGGCGACGTGTCCTGTCGTATCAACGATCCCTTTGTCGAGCGGTTCGATGCCGTGCGCAACGATTTTAACGGTTCTGCCGGGAAGTTGCAGAACGCGCTTCTGCGGGTATCGGATAATGCCGCCGGTATTGATGCCGGCGCTAAGGAAATAAAGGCAGCCTCCGATGATCTGGCAAGGCGGACGGAGCAGCAGGCCGCTGCCGTGGAGGAAACCGCCGCAGCTCTTGAAGAGATTACAATAACCGTGAAAGACGCCGCGAACCGTGCGCATGAGGCGGGCCGTCTGGTTTCCCGCACGCGCATCGGTGCGGAACGATCGGGCGAAGTCGTGCGTCAGGCCGTAATCGCGATGGAGCGGATCGAAAAATCCTCGAACGAGATTTCCAGTATCATCGGTGTGATCGACGAGATTGCCTTCCAGACGAATTTGTTGGCGCTCAATGCCGGCGTGGAAGCGGCGCGAGCCGGCGAGGCAGGCAAGGGTTTTGCCGTGGTGGCGCAGGAGGTGCGCGAACTTGCGCAGCGTTCTGCCGGCGCGGCGAAGGAAATCAAGTCGCTCATCACAAAATCGAACCAGCAGGTCGAAGAGGGCGTGCATCTTGTCGGCGACACCGGCAAGGCACTCGACGCGATTGTCGCCGAAGTGCAGGAGATCAACCAGCACGTCGCCGCGATCGTCGAATCCGCGCAAGAGCAGTCGTCCGGCCTTCAGCAGATCAATACCGCCGTGAACCAGATGGATCAGGACACGCAGAAAAATGCCGCGATGGTGGAAGAAATGACCGCCGCAAGCCACAATCTTGCAGGCGAGGTCGATGCGCTGAATCGGTTGCTCGGCCAGTTCGAGCTGGGTTCAGGCGCACTTGCTCATCGGGGGACTCTCAAGGCGGCTTGATCGGCCGCCACGGGTTTAGTTCGCTTCACGTTCAGCGCCGCCAACCATAGGAAGCGGCCTGACGAAGCGCTGTTCCAGAACCTCGCTTCCCCACTGGCTGCCGGGACGTTCCTCTACACAGGTAAAACCCTGGGCCTCGTAAAGATGCCGTGCTGCCAAAAGTCCGTTGAAAGTCCACAGATGGGTTTCGGCGAACGCTTTTTCGTCCGTGAACGCAAGGGCGGTTGCCAACAGCCTTCGCCCGACGCCGCCGCCACGCACGCCATCATCGACGATGAACCAGCGCAGATGCGCGGTTCCCGGTCCCAGATCTTCACCGTCGATTGCGATGGAGCCGATGATATCGTCTCCACGCATTGCGACCCAGATCGCATTTTGCGGGCTTTCGAGCCGGTTGCAAAAGGAGGCGAGACCTTCGGCAACAACGGATTCGAAGCGCTGGCCGAAGCCTGATGTTTGGGCATAATAAAGCGCATGCATTTGCGTGATACGGGCAATAAGGCCGGGCCTGTAGCCCTCGACGATTTCGATCGGGGGAGCCGCGGCGTCGGCCCGGTCTCCCAGCGCGTCGGCATAAAGGCGAAGCCCATCAAGGATTTTTTGGCCATCCGCAGGCGCGAGCCGCGACAGTGCGTTTGATACCTGTCGGTTGGCAAAGGTGTGGATGGCTTCGACCCGCTTCTGTCCTCGCCCGGCGAGGCGCAACCGCTTGATACGACTATCCTCTTCGTCCGTTTCTTCCAGAACATCGCCCGAAAGAACCAGTTTGCGAAGCATGCGGCTGATGCTCGACTTTTCAAGCCGAAGCATCTTTCCCAGATCGCGTGCGGTAATGCGTGGGCATGCCTCGATCTCGATCAGGGCGTGCACGGCGGAGGGCGGCAGATCGGTGCCGGCAAAGTCTCCACCCATGAAGCCGAGTTCGCGCACGAGCCGACGCGAGGTGGAGCGGATATCGTTTATGCGAAAGGGTCTTTCGGACATGCCAAAATCCATTATGGTTGCATCATGCAACCATAATCATATTCGATCGGTCTTGCCAAGGTCACCACAGCGCAGCGCCGATAGCGTGAAAACCTCCCGAAACCGCTATGTGGTTTCAAAGGGGTCATTCGGTACGGGTGATTATCCGACTATATTGTCGATAAGCTCGACAGGCCTCGATTTCCTCGCGCTGACACCGCTCTAGTCACGAAACCGCAGGTTCCGGCGTGTCAGTTGGTCGACGGTGGTGCAGCCCATCAGCTTCATGCCGCGCTCGATTTCGATGCGCATCAGCTCAAGCGCCCGCTCGACACCCGGCTGTCCGGCGGCGGCAAGCGGGAAAAGGTAATAGCGGCCAAGCCCTACGGCCTTCGCCCCCAGAGACAGGGCTTTGAGGACGTGCGTTCCGCGCTGAACCCCGCCATCCATCATGACATCGATACGGTCACCGACTGCGTCGACAATCTCGGCCAGTTGGTCGAAGGCGCTACGCGAGCCATCGAGCTGGCGACCGCCGTGATTGGAAAGCACGATGCCGCTGCAACCGATATCGACGGCGCGTCTGGCGTCCTCCACGGACATGACACCCTTCAGACAAAAAGGGCCGCCCCATTCACGCACCATCTGTGCGACGTCGTCCCACGTCATGGATGGGTCGAGCATTTCGGTGAAATAGCGACTGATGGAGAGCGCGCCGCCGTCCATTTTGATGTGGCCGTCGAGCTGTGGCAGGCTGAAGCGCTCATGCGTCAGATAATTGATCCCCCAGGCCGGCTTGATGGCGAATTGCGCAATGCCGGAAAGATTTAGCTTGAACGGAATGGCAAAACCGGTGCGCTTGTCGCGCTCACGGTTCCCACCCGTGATGCTGTCCACCGTCAGCATCATCGTCTGCACACCCGCAGTCTTGGCGCGCGCCATCATATCGCGGTTGAGACCACGGTCCTTGTGGAAATAAAACTGATAGACCTGTGGGCCGCCGCTGATCCGGCGCGCTTCCTCGAGGCTGGTGGTGCCGAGTGAAGAAACGCCGAACATCGTGCCGAATTTTCCGGCTGCGGCCGCAACCGCCCGCTCCCCCTGATGGTGGAAGAGACGCTGAAGCGCCGTCGGGGAACAATAGACCGGCATCGCCAGCTTCTGCCCCATGACGGTGACAGACATGTCCACATCGGCCACGCCCCGCAACACGTCGGGAACGAGATCGCAATTGTCGAAGGCGGTCGTGTTTCTCCGGTACGTCACCTCATCGTCGGCAGCACCGTCGATGTAGTTGAAGATCGGTCCGGGAAGACGCTGTTTAGCCATTCGGCGAAAATCGTGGAAATTGTAGCAGTCTTTAAGTTGCATTTGTTAGTCCACCGATCCGCTCTGCAAACGTTAAAAGATGAAACCTGTCCCGGGAATTCTGCGTCTCATACGTCCGTCAAGCTGCCTCAGCTGCGCAGGCCCGGCGCTTCCTGTCCGGTGCTCTCGACATATTCCGTATATCCGCCGCCAAATTGGTGGATACCGTCAGGCGTCAGTTCCAGCACCCGGTTGGAAAGGGCGGCCAGGAAATGGCGGTCATGCGAAACGAAAAGCATCGTGCCTTCATATTCCGACAGGGCCTTGATCAGCATTTCCTTGGTGTCAAGGTCGAGATGGTTCGTCGGCTCGTCCAGCACGAGGAAATTCGGCGGGTCGAACAGCATGGCAGCCATGACCAGACGGGCCTTCTCACCGCCGGACAAAACGCGGCAGCGCTTCTCCACATCGTCACCGGAAAAACCGAAGCAGCCGGCAAGGGCGCGCAGCGGTGCCTGCCCGGCTTTCGGGAAACGTTCCTCCAGCCACTCCAGAATGGTGCTGTCGCCGTCCAGAACATCCATGGCGTGCTGGGCGAAATAACCGAGCTTGACGCTGGCGCCGAGCGTGACGTTGCCGGAATCCGGCGTGGTCGTACCGGTTACCAGTTTCAGCAAGGTCGATTTTCCCGCACCATTGACACCCATGATGCACCAGCGTTCCTTGCGCCGCACCATGAAGTCCAACTCGCCATAGATCGTGCGGCTGCCATAGGCCTTGTTGACTTTCTTCAGCGCGACGACATCTTCGCCAGATCTCGGCGCCGGCGCAAATTCGAAAGCGACCGTCTGGCGCCGCTTGGGCGGCTCGACGCGGTCAATCTTTTCGAGTTTCTTGACGCGGCTCTGCACCTGTGAGGCATGCGAGGCACGCGCCTTGAAGCGCTCGATGAACTTGATTTCCTTGGCGAGCATCGCCTGCTGGCGTTCGAACTGCGCCTGCTGCTGCTTTTCGTTCTGCGCACGCTGCTGTTCGTAAAAGCCGTAGTCGCCGGAATAGGTGGTGAGGTTGCCAGCGTCAATTTCGATGATCTTGGTAACGATGCGGTTCATGAATTCGCGGTCGTGGGAGGTCATCAAAAGCGCGCCGTCGTAGTTCTTCAGAAAATCCTCGAGCCAGATCAGGCTTTCGAGATCGAGATGGTTCGAGGGTTCGTCGAGCAGCATCACGTCCGGGCGCATCAAAAGAATGCGGGCGAGCGCCACGCGCATTTTCCAGCCGCCGGAAAGTTTGGCGACGTCGCCATCCATCATTTCCTGACTGAAGCTCAGCCCGTCCAGAACCTCGCGCGCGCGGCCCTCCAGCGCGTAGCCGTCCAGTTCTTCATACCGCGCCTGCACTTCGCCGTAACGCTCGATGATGGCGTCCATTTCGTCTATCCGGTCGGGATCGGACATGGCGGCTTCCAGCTGCCGGAGTTCGGCTGCGACTTCGCTGACCGGGCCGGCACCTTCCATGACTTCGGCCACGGCGGAAAGGCCGGACATTTCGCCGACGTCCTGGTTGAAATAACCGACCGTCATGCCCTTTTCGACGACGACCTGTCCCTCGTCAGGCTGTTCCTCGCCAGTCATCATTCGGAACAGCGTGGTCTTGCCAGAGCCGTTGGGGCCGACAAGGCCGATCTTCTCGCCGCGATTGAGCGCAGCGGAGGCCTCGATGTAGAGAATGCGGTGACTGTTCGACTTGCTGATATTTTCGATGCGGATCATGACAGGGGCCTGTGAATGGGAGCGGCTCTCCTATGCCATGTGTCGCCGGCGCTGTCACCTGCCGCGCACGCCGTGCCAGCCATGCAACCCGGCAAGGTCGCCCCGGGAACATCGCTCCCCGGAAGCGGGGTCGTTTCCGGGGGATGCTGGCTTGATTTTCCCTTAATTGGTCAGCGTTGCCAAACTACCGGCAGCCTTGCGGGCAATTTCGCCGAAGGCGGTAACGATCTGCTCCATGTTTTCAGGCGCGTAATAATTGTCGAGACTGGACGCACAATGTTGCAGCAGCGACTTGCCCTTGTCCGGCGCCATGAACGCGACGCTGAAAATCTTGATACCGTCTTTCTTAGCCGTATCGCAGGTATTGCGCACAGTCTGGTCGATGCTGGAACTCCAGGAGGAGCTGTTCCCCGTCATTTCGCCATCCGTCATGAGAACGATGTATCGCTCGAAGGATTCGCTTTTCTTGTCCTTGTGTTCTTTCGCTTCAACGGTATTCGCTTTTTTAAGGGCGTTGTATGCGGCATTCAGACTGCTGCGGGCATCCGTACCGCCAGACGGAAACTCCGGGATCTGTTTGTCGACATAGGTGGCAACGCTGCTAGTACCCCAGGTGATAGGCTGGGCCGCGTAGGTCTCATGCGTATAGACCGAGGCTCCTGTTCGAACCAGTTCGGAACCGCCGTTGGCGGTATAAGTGGGATCGGCCTTGTTCAACGTCGCGACGAGATAGCCGACCGCGGTTTTTAGTGAAGTAGCCTTGTTGACGTAGCAGGGCGATGTATTTTTGAGATTGGGATAACTCCCCCAGTTATCGACCGTGTAGTTCTGGCACGACGTTTTCTTGGTGTTGAGCGTATCGGTCTTGAAGGACATCGAACCCGAGCGGTCGAGCACCAGATACATGGAGATCGGCGCGCCCTTGTTGACAGTGCTTACCGCGGTGCCTGTCGCGGCAAGATCGAGTGTTTTCGCCCCGAAGAACCCCAAGAGCGGATTAAGCTGCATCTGGTAGTTTATCGTGGTCTGGATGGTGTAGGTCTTGCCGCGCGCATCGTCCGTTGTGCCAATATTGACTGGAGAGTTTTTCTCGAGCGCCTTCTTCTCCTCCTCGGTCAGGGTCTTTTCCATCTGGCTGGCGATGAAGGCCTTGGCGATTTCCTTGATTTGTTCGTCCGTCAGAGCGCCTTCTTTCAAGCGGGCCTCGGTCGCCGCCGCGAGAGCCGCCGAATCCGCCGTGTTCTGCAGGTCCGCTTTCACCTGCATCACATTCGCCAGCTCCATGCCGGCTCCGGCAAAACCAAGCAGCACCGGCAGCAATATTGCCGTCATCATGCCAAAATTGCCGCCCGTATCGGCAACGAAACGGCGCGTCATTTTTTGATATGCGGAGGAGATCATAACGGGCTCACCAATTAGAACATTAGACTGAGCGCAGGAAACCCGCTAACGATGTAGAATCCACTAATGTAGACGGTTAAATTTTATACGTCGTTCAAATTGGTGCAGTTTTTCAAGTATTAATTCGAGTATGCTCATAATAACACGTAATGTATCATTACTGGACGGGAATGACGTCGACGGCCTGTTTGATCTGCTGGTTGCCGTAGCTCTTCAATACGCCGATCACCGGCGCGACATCGGAATAGTCCCGGCCATAGCCAACGACGATATGGTCGCTGCCGGCAACGATATCGTTTGTGGGGTCGAGCTCCAGATAACCGGCGGCCTCACCGCACCATACGCGAACCCAGGCATGCATCGCATCGGCACCTTCCAGACGTTCCTTGCCCGGCGGGGGGATGGTGCGCAGGAAGCCGCTGACGTAACCGGCGGGAATGCCGAGGCTGCGCAGCGCCATGATCATGATATGCGAAAAGTCCTGGCATACGCCGCGTTTCAGCTTGAAGGCTTCCGACGGTGTCGTATCGACAGTCGTCGCTTCACCGTCATAGGTGAAGTCCTTGTGTATGCGTTTGCACATCGAGAGTGCGATTTCGCGAATGGTCATTCCGGGCTTCAGCAATTCCCGCGCATAGGCCGATATCGCCGTATCCGTCCCCAGCCTCGGGCTGGCGCCGATGAAGTGATGCGGTGACTGGAAGTCGACCGACCAGACGTCGGCAAGGTCTTGCGGCAGGCGTGAAAGCTCGGGTGAAAAATCTGCCGTCAGCGCAGGTGCCTCCACCATCACACGCGCCTGCATGCGGATATCCAGCTTTTCGTGCGGTGCGCGCAGATGCACTGAGGTGGCCGATTGATGAAAGAAATCCTCAAAGACCGCCCGTTCTTCCGGTACCGGCGAAACATCTATGGTGCCGGCGATGAAGCGCTGACGGCCCGGGATCGACAGGGGCAGCACGCGGATGATGTGACGCGCGCCATGGGCCGGCGTGTCGTAGGAGTAACCCATATGCAGGGAAAGGTCATAAAGCATCGGGTTATCCGAGATATGTCTGGGCCAGAACATCGGAGAGATGTTCCATGTCCGTTTCGAGCTGGCGGTAGATCGCGCCATTCATGTTTTCCGGCGTCATGACGGCAAGGCCGGAATGCAGCCGCATTGCCTCGCGGTAAAAGGGCGACATCTGGCCGTTCGTAAAGGCGTTCGGCAGCTGCTCCACCTCGGTACGAATCTCGTTCAGCTGAAACAGGATGGACCGTGGGTTGAGCGGATCGAGCGCCAGAAGATCGGTGACGGTCAGACCCGCCGTGCTGACATTGTATCGGCGGCGATGGGTCATGACGCTATCACCGATTTCGAGCAGCATGTCATAGGATCCATCTGGCGCATCCGATCCGGTCATGTGGCCGAGAAGCCTTGTCATATGCAGGCCACGCTCGAGATAGCGGCCGATCGACAGGAAACGCCAGCCGGTGAAACGATACATGTTTTCGTGCACGAGACCGGCGAAGCCTGCAAGCTTGCGAAGGAGGATCGTCATGGCATGGGTCGCGTCGTCGCCCGGCGAAACCTTTGCGTGGAACCGACGGGCAGTCTTGGCAAGGTCATTCAGCGCAAGCCATCCGTCCGGCGAAAAACGGTCTCGGATGTTGCTGGCGGAATAGAGCGCGCTGTTGATGTTGTTCAGCAGGCTTTCCGGCACGGCATCGTTCATTTCCACATCCAGCGCTTCGAGATAACGCGTGACATGCGCAAGCAAGGGCTGACGTGGGTCGGCGGATTCGGCATAACGTCCGTGCCAGGCGCGCAAGATGCGCAATGCGCCTTCCGAACGTTCGATATAGCGGCCGAGCCAGAAGAGATTGTCCGCCGCACGGCTTGGCAGGCTGCCCGGCATATTTCGGGTGAAGCTTTCTTCCGCCGGTAAAAGCGTGGTGCGTTCCACCGGCTTGTCGCTGACGATCCAGACATCCGCAGCACTGCCGCCTGATTGCATGGCGATGGCCGATACATCGTTGCTGCTGCCGATCCGCGCAAAGCCGCCCGGCATGATCTGCCATCCATCCTGGGTGCGGGCGGCAAAAACGCGAAGGCTCATCGGGCGCGGCACGAGCTTGTTGTCGATATAGGCCGGCGTGGTGGAAAGCGTCACCACCTCTTGGCCGACAAGCCTGTGGCCATCGGAAGCGAGCCAGTCACTGATCGATTCCTTCGCTGTTTCGCGTAAGGACGAGCCGAGCACGGACTGACCGTTGTCTTCGAAGAAGGGCAGCCGGGAATAGGCCGGGCCGATGACCATGCCCTCGATATTGCCGGCAACGTGGCGGCGCTCGGATTCCTGTCCGCACCACCAGGTCGCGATGGACGGCAGTTTCAGGTCTTCGCCAAGCAGATGGCGACAGACGCGCGGCATGAAGGACAGCAGGGCCCGTGTTTCGAGAATGCCGGTGCCGAGCGCGTTGACGATTGTCAGTGCTTCATTGCGCAGCGCCTGCACCATGCCGGGCGTACCGATGTGGGATTGCTGGTTCAGTTCCAGCGGATCGGAATAGGAGGCATCGAGGCGCCGCCAAAGCACGCCGATCGGTTTCAGTCCGGCCACGGTCCTTACCATCACGCGGCCGTTGACCACGGTCAGATCCTCACCCTCTAGCAGCATGAAGCCGAGATAGCGGGCGATATAGGCGTGTTCGAAATAGGTTTCGTTGGCGGGGCCGGGGGTCAGCACCGCGATGCGGTCATCCGGATGTTTTCTGTGCGACTGCAAGGTGTCGCGGAAAGCGCCGAAAAATGAAGCGAGACGGTGAACATGGGTTTCGGCATAGATGTCGGAAAGCGCGCGTGTGGTCGCCACCCGGTTTTCCAGCGCAAACCCTGCGCCGGAAGGCGCCTGTGTCCTATCGGCCAGTACCCACCAGTTGCCATCAGGTCCGCGTCCAATCTCGAACGAGCAGAAATGCAGATAATGGCCGCTTGCAGGTTTTACGCCGACCATCGGCCGCAGATATTCCGGATTGGAGGCGATTAGTGCCGGCGGTACGTAACCTTCCTTCACCAGCCGGTTTTCGCCGTAAAAATCGGCGACCATGGCTTCCAGAAGATTGGCGCGCTGTTTAAGCCCTTCGGAAAGAACCGTCCATTCCTTGTCGTCGATCAGCACCGGGATATGGGAGATCGGCCAGTTTCTTTCGCTGCTGCCCTTGCTGTAATCGCGGTAAAACACGCCCGCATCGCGCAGATAGCGGTCGGTGCGGGCAAAGCGCTCATGCAGTTCGCGTTCCGACATTCGCGACAGGGCACCGAGCAGGGTTTTCCAGACCGGTCTGACCTTGCCGTTGGTATCGAGCATCTCATCGGCCACGCCGGGCAAGGTGGAGTAGTCAAGCCCGCGCGATTGCGCGCTCGTTTCCGTCTTGCGTTCCGTGGCCGGGGCTTTGGACAATTTATACTCCGTATGGCCGGCGCAGATCGAGCGTCAGCGGAAATTCTGGCGACACGGTTTCCGCCATCAACGGATATTGCCCGGCCGTATGTCCCCATGGTTCGAAACGGGCAAGGCGGCGTGCCTCGGCCTCGTTGCCGTTGACGGGAAAGGTCTCGTAATTGCGACCACCCGGATGAGCAACATGGTAGATGCATCCGCCGATCGATCGTCCCGACCATGTATCATAAATGTCAAAGGTCAAGGGCGAATTGACCGGCAGAACGGGATGCAGGCCGGAAGAGGGCTGCCACGCCTTGAAACGAACACCGGCGACCGCAACGCTTCGGTTTTCCGTCGGAGTTAGCGGAACGGCGCGACCGTTGCACGCCACGGTATAGCGCGCAGGGTTGGAGGTTTCGAGGCGGACCTGCATACGCTCGACGGAGCTGTCGACAAAACGCACGGTTCCGCCGATGGCACCCTGTTCGCCCATAACATGCCAGGGCTCCAGAGCCTGGCGCAATTCCAGCTTCGCGCCTTCGTATTCCACCTCACCGAAGAAGGGGAAACGGAACTCCTGCTGGGCTGTGAACCATTCCGGCTTCAGGTCGAAGCCATTTTCCCTCAGGTCTCCGAGCACGTCCATAAAGTCCGCCCAGATGTAGTGCGGCAGCATGAATCGGTCTGCAAGTGCCGTGCCCCAGCGCACGAATTTGCCGGCGGCGGGGTTTTTCCAGAAACGGGCGATGAGGGCGCGCACCAGCAATTGCTGGGCGAGCGACATGCGGGCATTCGGCGGCATTTCGAAGCCGCGGAACTCCACAAGGCCAAGGCGGCCGGTCGGCCCATCGGGAGAAAACAGCTTGTCGATGCAGATTTCGGCGCGGTGGGTGTTGCCCGTCACATCCGTCAGGAGGTTGCGGAACAGGCGGTCGACCAGCCATGGCAGCGGCGGCGCACCCTGGCCAGGGGCAGGCACCTGCGCCAGCGCGATCTCCAGTTCGTAAAGACTGTCGTGGCGGGCTTCGTCGATGCGGGGCGCCTGACTCGTCGGTCCGATGAACAGGCCGGAGAACAGGTAGGAAAGCGACGGGTGCCGCTGCCAGTGCAAGACAAGGCTTTTCAGAAGGTCGGGACGGCGCAGGAAAGGGCTGTCATTCGGGTTGGCCCCGCCCACGACCACATGGTTGCCACCACCGGTGCCGGTGTGACGACCATCGATCATGAATTTGTCAGCGCCCAGACGCGTCTGTCGCGCCTCTTCATAGACCGCCGTGGTGATGTCGACACAATCCTTCCAGCTTGCGGCCGGGTGGATGTTGACCTCGATGACGCCGGGATCGGGCGCTACACGGATGACATTGATACGCTCGTCATGTGGTGGAGCATAACCTTCGATATGGACGGGCAGCCCGAGCTCGGCCGCTGCCGCTTCTGCCGCTGCGACCAGTTCCAGATAATCCTCGATGCGTTCGACAGGCGGCATGAAGACGCAGAGCCGTCCATCGCGCGGTTCCACCGACATGGCTGTGCGCACCGCGCCGCCGATTTCACCAAGCGTCTGCTCGATGCGTTCCTGGCCGGATGCCTCATCCGCATGGAAAGACGCTTCCGGCATGGTGCGTCCGGAGGGCTGGAATTTCTCGGGAAGCGGCCCTCGCGGGATCGAAGGGTCAGCTTCATGGATATAAGGATAGGCGGATGGCGGCACATGGGGCAGGGTGCCAAGCGGCAGGCGGTAACCTACCGGGCTATCACCCGGAACGAGGAAAATCTTGCCGCGCCGTGTTTTCCATTTCTCGCTGACCCAGCGTTTGTCTGTGGTGGGCTTGGCGTTCCACGCCTGCACCGGAAGAATATAACCCGTCGGTGTCGTCAGCCCGCGTTCGAACACGCGGGCAAGGCGATTGCGTTCTTCCGGGTCTTTCAGTTTCGAGTTGGACGGATCGACATTTTCGGGAAGACTACCTTCCTTGATGATCCATTCGGCCGGATCCTCATAGGCCGGAAGCACCAGATCGGGCTCCACACCGAGATGAGTGGCGATACCGCTCAGTAGCTTTTGCGCGTCGTCGGCCGCAACACCGGTATTTGCGCCTTCTTCGGCAATCAGCGCAGGGTTCTGCCAGATCGGCAGACCGTCCTTTCGCCAGTAGAGTGAAAATGTCCAACGCGGCAGGCTTTCGCCCGGATACCATTTTCCCTGCCCGTAGTGCAGGAAGCCGCCGGGCGCGAAACGTTCGCGCAGGCGGCGGATCAACACGTCCGCTTTTTCGCGTTTCGTCGGTCCAACCGCGCCGGTGTTCCATTCCTCGGATTCGAAATCGTCGATGGAAACGAAGGTCGGCTCGCCGCCCATGGTCAGCCTGACGTCATGGGCGTTCAGAACCTGATCGACCTTTTCGCCGAGTGCATTGAGGCTCTCCCAGCTCTCATCGGAGAAGGGTTTGGTGATGCGCGGGGTCTCGGCAACGCGCCGAACCTGCATGTCGAAAGCGAATTCCGTATTGGCCTCGCCGAAATAACCGCCGGAAATCGGCGCGGCATTGCGGAAATGCGGCGTTGCCGCCAGCGGAATATGGCTCTCGCCGGTCAAAAGCCCCGAAGTGGGGTCGAGACCGACCCAGCCGGCGCCCGGCATATAGACCTCGGCCCAGGCATGCAGATCGGTGAAATCGACCTCTGTCCCTGACGGGCCATCCAATGCCTTGAGATCCGGTGTCAGCTGGATGAGGTATCCGGACACGAAACGTGCGGCAAGGCCGAGATGTCTCAAGATCTGGACGAACAGCCAGCTGGTGTCGCGGCATGAACCCTTGCCGGAAGCCAGCGTTTCTTCCGGCGTCTGAACACCCGGCTCCATGCGGATGACGTAACCGATTTCCTGCTGCAGACGGGCGTTGAGGCCGACGACCATATCCACCGTCGGCTGTCCGGGTGTGTGGTCCACGGTGGCCATGAAGGCGGAAAGCAGGGGGCCGGTCGGTTCCGGTTTCATGTAGATGGACAGATCTTCCCGCAGCTCCTGCGGATAATCGAACGGCCACTTGGTCGCCTCTTCCTCAACGAAGAAATCGAACGGATTGTAAACCGTCATATCGGCGACAAGATCGACCTCGATCTTGAATTCCGTCGCCGGCTCGGGAAAAACGAAACGGGCGAGATAATTGCCGTATGGGTCCTGTTGAAGGTTCACGAAATGATTGGACGGTGAAACCTTGAGAGAATGGCTGATAACATGGGTTCTGGAGTGCGAGGCGGGCTTCAATCTTATGATTTGCGGTCCAAGGCGAACCGGATTGTCGTATTTATAATGCGTCAGATGATAGATGCTCGCTTTGATCGCCATTAATCTGCCTTGCCCGGTTTTCCGGTTTATGCGGTTTGTCCGCCCCTCTGAAATTATTTGGATTTTGTGCAATGCAGGAAAAGAAAGCAAGGATCATTTCCGGAGGCAACCGCATTGTTGGCGGAGGCGCCGATGTTTGCCGGCGCGAAGAATTGCCGCGGCTTTTTAATTGTCTCCCTGAGGATTTCTCCGCGGTTGTGGACAAGGTCGAACGGCGTGTTATTGCTGGGCATCGCAAGGTGCAGGATCGCAAACCGCTTTCTTTGCCGACTGACGTTTCGGAATGGAATGAATGGCAACAACGGTGACCGACGATCAGCGCAAGAGTGCGGCGAACCTTTCGGGCTTCGATCTCGATTTTCGTTCGCAACTGCGCATGATGGGCAATGCCTTCTGGACGTCGCCGGTTCGCAACCGGCTGATATTGCTGTCGATTGCCCTGCTCACGGTGATATTGCTCACCGCTTACGGGCAGATCAGGCTCAATGAGTGGAACGCGCCGTTTTACAATGCGCTGGAGCGGCGCGATCTTGACGCCTTCCTCCACCAGCTCGAAGTCTTCGCGATCATTGCCGGGCTGTTGTTGCTTCTTAATGTCATTCAGACTTGGCTTAACCAGATGACGGCGCTGAACATGCGCGAGGGTCTTGCCAAGGATATGGTGGACCAGTGGCTGAAACCGGGGCGCGCCGCCCGCCTTGCCAGTTTCGGCACGATTGCGATCAATCCGGACCAGCGTTTGCACGACGATGTCCGCAACCTTGCGGAAAGCAGCACGGCGCTTTCCATCGGCCTTGTGAATGCGACGATCCTGCTCATCAGCTTCATCGGCGTTCTGTGGACATTGTCGGCAGGCTTTTCCATCACGATCAACGGCGATCCGGTCGCGATTCCCGGATACATGGTCTGGGCGGCGATCCTTTATGCGGGCTCGGCGTCCCTGCTCAGCAACCTTGTCGGCTATCGTCTGGTCGGCCTGAATGCTGAACGTTATTCAAAAGAGGCCGAACTACGCTTCTCCCTGATGCGGGCCAGCGAAAATCTGGCGGCGATTGCGCTTGCGCGTGGTGAAAAAAACGAGCGGCGGCGGATCGGCGTCGATATCGATGCCGTGCTCGGCGTAATCCGCGGGCTCGCTTTAGCAATGACACATCTGACCTGGGTGTCGTCGGGCTACGGCTGGTTGGCGGTTGTGGCGCCCATTCTTATCGCAGCACCAGTTTATTTTTCCGGCAACCTCACCTTCGGCGGGCTGATGATGGCCGTCGGCGCCTTCAACCAGGTCAATACCGCACTTCGCTGGTATATCGACAATTTCGGGCCGATTGCCAGCTGGAAGGCGACGTTGCAGCGTGTTTCGGTGTTTCGCAACGCTCTGATCCAGATGGATAGCGTTGAACAGCACGGCCTCGCAATCGATCTTCAACGGAGTGCCGACAACGAAAAAATCCGTCTTCGGTCGGTGACTATCTGCCGTGATGCGGGCGGGCAGGATCTGGAGCGTGGTTTCCGGCTGCGCGAGGCCGAGGTTGAAATCGGGCGGGGTGATCGTCTGATGATCAATGGCGAACAGGGCGTGAACCGGCGGCTGCTGTTTGCCGCCATGGCCGGCCTGTGGCCATGGGGGCAGGGCAGGATCGAAATGCCCGAACAGTCCGACACGCTTTTCATTGCCCAGCACGGCTATTTGCCAACAGGTACGCTGCGCGAAATTCTGGCCTATCCACGCGCGCCCCAGCGGTTTGTGGAGGCAGACTATGTCGCGGCGCTGACCGCGTGCGGTCTCGGTGAAATGGCGCCCCGGCTTGATGAACACATTCGCTGGGACAAGAAGCTGGATTCGGATGAACAGGCCAGCATCAGGATCGCCAATGCCCTGTTGTTGAAGCCGAAATTCATCGTCATCGACGATTTGCTGGAAGGGCTGGAAAAACAGACACAGGATACGCTGGCGGAGGTTTTGAATGGGATCGACGGCGTAGCGATTATCTATATCGGCAGATCAGAGACATTTTTGTCGGTTCTTACCCCGGCTTTGGCCCATCTGGACCATGCCCCCATGAAGGAAAATACCGCAAAGCCGGATATCGCTCCAAAATAAGCCGCCGGGTTATGCTGCTGTTGACATTATCGTGCGGATCAAAGCCGCAAATGCCATTTTTCGAGGTCCAGCCGTTGCTGTTTGGCTAGGCTTATGGTGCCGTCCGGCTCCATCTGCGAGCGCAGAACAAAGGTGCCGGTCGCCAGGCTGATGGCAATGACGCTGGCAACCGCGAGAATGATACGGTCGTAGCGCTGCTGTATCTTATTGTTTCCACTCCAGTCATAGGCCATTCGCACGCCCTCGCGGTTTTTTGGAATCGTGCCGCATCATGGTTAACCGAAGCTTACGATGGCTTCGTGATTCCTTGCTGTTTTGGAAGGGCTGCCGCGAAAAATCGGCTATTGGCTGAGGGGGCGCGGTTGTTTAAATCCGGCGGCGGGAGGTTCTTGAAAGGAATTTGATATGGAACAGCAACCGCCCGCCGATATGGAACTCACGCTCAGAACGCTTGCCATGCCGGCTGACGCCAATCCGGCCGGCGACATTTTCGGCGGTTGGGTGATGTCGCAGATGGACCTTGCCGCCTTCGTCCGCGCCAATGATGTGGCAGGCGGGCGTACCGTCACAGTGGCGGTTCATGAAATCGTCTTCAAGAAACCGGTCAAGATCGGCGATACATTGTGTGTCTATACTAGGATCGAAAAGGTTGGGCGCACCTCCGTCACGCTCAAGATCGAGGCCTGGACCCGCAGGCACTATCAGGATTCCCGGGAAAAGGTTACGGAGGCCGTCTTCATCATGGTAGCGGTGGATGACAAAGGCGAGCCGCGCCCTGTGCGCAAAGAGGCGTAAGGCGCTTGCCTTCGAAGCAAACTTCCAACCGTTCGCAGGCAGCCGAAAGAGCATGAGGCTCTTCGGCTCCGCCAATTCGATCTCCGAACGCGCAATACTTTAGAAATATCCAATTTATTTATCAATTTTTGCGATCAAGGTATGGAATAGGGCGGGGATCAGGCTGTGACCATTCCAGGTGTTGTTATTGTTGGTGGCGCTCACGGCACGCTTGCCCTTGCCCGCAGCCTTGGCGCCCTTGATGTGCCTGTGCACTATATCACCCATGATTCACCGCTGCCGGGCTGGTCGCGTTTCGTGAAGAACACGATCCGCTGGTCCGGTCCTCATGATGCAGGGGCGATGGCGTTTTTACGCGATATGGCAGAGAAGCATCATCTGAAAGGGTGTCTTCTGGTGCCATCAGGGGATGGCGAGGTTCAGCTCGTTTCACAACATCGCGACGAGCTTTCCGCCCTTTACAAAATCGTCCTGCCTGATTGGTCCTCCCTTCAATGGTTGTGCGAGAAACCGCTGCTCTACAAACGCGCGGCGGAACTCGGTGTCAGCTTCCCCCGGACCTATGCCATGACCTCGTCCGATGACGCCGATGCGCTGGACGTGACGTTTCCCGTTATCCTGAAGCCGAATATGGGCGGGGGCGATACCGCGATTTCCCGGGCGAAGGTTATCCGCGCCGATGACAGGCAGGCGCTGAAAGCCGCTTTTGCCGCTGCGAGCGGCGAGATCGGCGCGGGCAATGTCGTCGTGCAGGAGCTCATTCCCGGCGGGGGAGAAAGCCAGTTTTCCTATGCGGCGCTCTGGCGCGATGGCGAGCCTGTTGCAGAATTCACCGCCCGACGCCTGCGTCAGTATCCCGTCGATTTTGGTTACACCAGCACCTGTGTCGAGGTTGTCGACAACCCTCAAGCGATCGATGCGGCAAGGAAGATATTGAAATCGGCCGGTCACAGCGGGTTGGTCGAGGTGGAGTTCAAGCGGGATGGCAGGGATGGATCGCTGAAACTTCTCGATGTTAATCCTCGCCCATGGTCGTGGTTTGGCCTGTGTTCAGCGGCCGGCATCGATCTCGGCGCGCTGCTGTGGCAGGTTGCCAACGACATGCCGCGCGGCCAGATGCTAGATGCGCGGCAAGGTGTGTCATGGTCCTATCTTGTCCGTGATGCCATTGCCGCATTGACGTTGAATCGACGGGGACAGGCGGGAATTGGGGACTATGTCGCCTCTCTGCGCACAATCCGCAGCTGGGCGGCTTTTGCGGCGAACGATCCTTTGCCGGGCCTTATCGACCTGCCCCTCACGGTCTGGAGAGTCATCAAAAAACGGGTTCTGCCCGGTTTGAAGTTGCGGTAATCGGTAATGGTGTTTTTGCGGTCGGTAAAACGCTCTCTGAAATATGGGGTCATAAGGGCGGGGCTGGAGATAGCTTCCCTGCCGGCGGTTCGTGCGGCTTTTCCGGCTCTTGCCGGGCGTGGCGTGATCTTCACGCTCCACCATGTTCGTCCGGACGAGGAAGCGTCAGCTTTTGCGCCGAATGCACACTTGTCGATCACGCCACAATTTCTGGAAGAGGCGATAGAGGCGGCGCTCGAATGTGGTCTCGTTCCCGTTCATCTGCACGATCTGCCGGGCCTGCTCGCCGATAGTTCCGAGAAACGGTCGTTCTGCGCTTTCACGCTTGATGACGGCTATCGCAACAATGCCGAATATGCTGCACCGATTTTCCGGAAATATGCTGTTCCCTATACGATTTTCATCACGCCGGGTTTTGTGGAGCGGACGCGTAGCGTGTGGTGGGAAACCACTGCCACGCTGACGCAGAAAGCCACGTCCTTTGAATTCGATTTCGGGACAGGGCCGGAGCAGATTAAATCCGGCAGCCTTCCACAAAAAGCGGAAGCCTTTGCGCGTCTGGAAAACTTCGTCCAGATATTCGCGGAGGACGAGGCGGTGGAGAGGATCGACCGTGTCGCGGGGCAACATGGTATCGATCCGATCGCGATCGTGGAAAAACTCGTCATGGATGCGGCCGAACTCAAGGCGCTGTCGAGCGATCCCCTGGTCCATCTCGGCGCGCATACCATGATGCATGTGAACATGCGCAAGATCGATGCGGCGCGTCTGGCATACGAAATCGAGGAATCGACAAGACGGGTGGAGACCTATGTCGGCCGTCGACCGAGGTCCTTTTCCTATCCCTATGGCTGGATAAAGGCCGTGGGAGAACGCGAGGCGAAAGCGGTGTTTGATGCGGGATTTCCCGTAGCTGTTACCACGCAGGCCGGTATTCTTGGGGCCGATAGCCTTGAAAAGCCGATGCTGTTGCCGCGCGTTTCGCTGAACGGCCGCTTTCAGAAGAAGCGCTTTGTCAAAGCGCTCATCTCAGGCCTGCCTTTCCGGTTCGTCTAGTGATCAACCTCTCCCTGCCGTCTTTCGCCGATGACGACGACATGTGTCGGTGCGGCTAATCGAGCTGTCGTGTTGTTTTTGTTATTCACATCCATTTATCTATTGATTATAAATAAATTTATCGAAGGAAAACATTACAACTTTTCTTAAGGTTTCGCCCGTGCTGTTGATTTTTTCCGATGACCTGACCGGTGCGCTTGATGCGGCCGCCCCCTTCGCCGGGCGTGGGCTTTCGACTGAAGTTGCGATTGGTCTTGACGGCGTCCGTGCAGCGGTGGCCGATGCGCCGGCCGTCCTCAGCGTCAATCTGGGTTGTCGGGATGGCAAGGCGGATGAAGCCCGCCGCCGCACGCAGGAACTGATGGCACTGGTTCCGGCCGATACAGTTCTGTTCAAGAAGATCGATTCCCGCCTGAAAGGACATATCGCCGCCGAAATGGATGCTGTTTCCTATCGGCATGCGCTTGTAGCGCCAGCCATTCCGGATTTTGGACGCATCGTCGTAGACGGTTCCGTGTCCGGCTTTGGCGTTGACGGCACGATTTCGGTTCATGAAAGACTGGGCGGTCACGCCAGCCGCTGCGCAATACCAGACACCCTATCGCATGCGGACATCAGGGAGGCTTTGCTTGCCGGGCGCGCAAACGGGGTTGATCTTCTGGTGGGCGCGCGAGGGCTGGCCGAGGCGCTGGCCGAAATGATGACAGCGCAGGCGGTGCCCGAAGCGGCATCTATTCCCGCGGGTAAGGGGCTTTTCGTCATAGGTTCGCGCGACCCGATCACCGTTGAACAAATTGAAATCCTTAAAGGAACGGGGTTGGTATCGGTCACCGATGCACCCAATGGCGTCGTGCCGTTTCACGCGCATGCTCGTTCCAGCCTGACGCTCGTTTACGCGACGCAAGGGGCGGAAGATCTTTCCCCGCTCGAGGTTTCAGACCAGCTGGCGTATGGCGTCGTGCCGCTTTTCACCACCGGGACCGACACGTTGCTTTTGTCCGGCGGCGCCACGGCCGAAGCGGTGCTGCTTGCCATGGGGGTATCGCGTCTGCGCCTTGCCGGCGAGTGCCTGCCCGGTCTTGGTGTCGGCTGGTCCGGCGACCAATGTATCATTGCGAAGTCAGGTGGTTTTGGGCAAGCTGACACGTTGAAACGGATTGCGAAAATGATGCTTGGCGAAAATGACGCTGGAGAAAGCTGACCAGATGGGGCTGATGAAAGAAACGGCGCGCAAGGCACTTCCGGACATTATTTTCGAGAGAATGCACCGGGCGATCAAATCCGGCGCCTACAAGCCGGATGAACGGCTTCCGACCGAACATGAACTCGCCATGGAATTCGAAGTGTCGCGACCGGTGGTCCGCGAGGCGCTTCGGCGGCTGCGCGAACAGGGGTTCATCTATTCGCGAAGGGGTTCCGGCAGCTATGTGCGGGCATTCGGCCTGCGCGAGCCGCTGGGCTTCGGCCAGCTCGAAAATGTCGCTGACCTGCTGAACTGTTATGAATTCAGGCTGACTCTGGAGCCGGCAGCTGCGGCGGCGGCGGCCTTGCGGCATGATGGCGAGAGGCTCGTCGCAATCAAAAAGGCGCTCGAGCTGATGCGGGACGCCACCAATCGCCAGTCCCACCGTGAGGATGCCGATTATCAGTTCCACCTTGCCATCGCGCGGGCGGCACGGAATAGCTATTTCTCCACTGCGATGGAGGCTCTCAAGGACCACATTGCGGTGGGAATGAAGTTTCACGGCATGTCGGTGAAGCGCGAGGCATCCGGCCTTACCCGCGTGTTTGCCGAGCACGAGGCGATTGCGGTGGCGATTGCCGAAGGAGATGCCGAGGCCGCGCGGCGGCTGATGCACGACCATCTGACGGGATCACGTGACCGCCTCTTCGAGTCTTCGCATACGGATTGAGGGAAGTGACGGCGAGCCGGTGCGCGCGATAGCGCACCGGACTTTCGATTAGAAAGCGCGGCGGTAAATGCCGAGCACGTCATCAAGGCTCATATCGACGGGATTGTTGTCCATCAGCCGGCGGATTGCGTGAGCGTCTTGCGCATAACGGGGAAGGTCGGTTTCGCTTGCCCCGTGCCGCGCAAGGGACATTTCAATGCCGAGGCCGGCGCAGAAATCTGTCGCTGCCTTGCGAAGATCATCGGATGAAAGATGCTCGCGAAGCCCAAGCGCTCCGGCCACCTCCGCCGTCTTTGCCGAAACGGCGTGCTGGTTGAAAGCCAGAACATGCGGGAAGACGATAGCGTTTGCCAACCCGTGCGGCAGGTTGAGAAGCGTGCCGAGCGGATAGGCGATGGCGTGACCCGCCGCCGTATTGACCGGGCCAAGGCAGATGCCGCCATAGTAGGAGGCGAGCATCATTCCTTCGCGGGCTTCGGTATCAGCGCCGTCGCGAACGGCGCGCGCCAGATATTTGCCCACCAGCGAAAAGCCCATGCGGGCAAAACCGTCGATCATCGGATGGGCCTTGCGATTGGTGAAAGCCTCCACGCAATGCGCCATGGCATCCACCCCCGTCGCCGCTGTCACAGCTGATGGCACGGAATACGTGAGTTCCGGATCGAGCACCGCGAAATCGGCAATCAGATGAGGGCTTTCGACCGCGACCTTGCTGCCCTTGACGGGATCGGTGATGAGCGAGCGAATCCCGGCTTCCGAGCCGGTTCCGGCGGTGGTGGCGATCTGGACGAGCCTGGTGTCGCGCCCTGCGACCCTGTTCGGTCCTGCCACATCCTCAAGCGTCTGGCTGGAATTCCAGAGTGCGGCGACGAGTTTCGCCACATCCATCACCGAGCCACCGCCGAGGCCGATGACGAGATCGGGTTTGGCGGCGCGCGCTGCGGCCAGTGCTGCATCGAGCGTCCCTGTGTCCGGTTCGCCGGGAATGGCGTCAAAGACAGTGAAAGGACCCTGCAATTGCAGCCGGTCGGCAAATTTCGCGGTCAGCGGCGTGGCGATCACCAGGGTCGAAGCGGTTTTGACGGCCCAGGCGCCGACCTGAGAAATGGTGCCGGCGCCAACGGCAAGCCTGCGCGGCTGATGGATGAGAATGGAGGCTGTGGACATGGTGTTCATCCTCTTGCGCCCTTGCCCGCCACGAGCTTGCGCGCATAGGCTATGGCCTCATTCATGTTGCCGTGATTGGCGATGCCTTTGCCGGCGATGTCGAAGGCCGTTCCATGATCGACCGAAGTGCGATCAATCGGCAGATCGACCGAGACATTGACGGCGGTATCAAAGGCGACGAGCTTGATCGGGATATGGCCCTGATCGTGATATTGCGCGACAACCAGATCGAAAGTGCCCGAATAGGCGCGGTGGAACACGGTATCGGCGGAGATCGGCCCGTGTACCTCGATGCCTTCAGCGCGCGCGGCGGCAACCGCTGGCGCAATCTGGTCATCATCCTCGGTGCCAAACAGACCGTTTTCGCCGCAATGCGGATTGATACCGGCAACCGCGATGCGCGGCCGCTCGTAACCGATGCGCTTCAGATGAGCATTGCCAGCGCGGATGGTCGCCAGCACCCGCTCCGTCGTTGCCCGTTGAATGGCTTCCTGCAGGGACACGTGGGTCGAGACGTGAATGACCTTCAGCCGCTCGGAGGCAAGCAACATGTAGGCGGCTGAAGAACCGGTCAGGCTGCGCAGCATGCCGGTGTGGCCGTCATAATGGTGGCCCGCAAGATTGAGGGCCTCCTTGTTAATCGGAGCAGTGACGATGCAGCCGATTGCGCCCGCTTCGGCATCCCGCACCGCTTTTTCAATGAAACGGAAAGCGGCGTCTCCGGCAACCGGCGACAGCGTGCCCCATGGCAGCGGCGCACCCTCCACCGGCAGATCGACCACATTCCGAGTAAGATCGATGTCGATGCCAAGCGCACCCCGCGCCGCTTCCAGCGTGGCAAGGTTGCCATAAATCCGCGTTGCTTCCCTATCCGGGGCGGACATTTCCGCAAGCGCGCGGACGGTTATTTCCGGGCCGACGCCGCAGGGGTCACCCATGGTGATACCAATGATGTTGCTCATCCGATTCTCCCGTCCTTGGCGTCTGCCCAGCCGGGCGCCAGCCGGACATATTTGATTGCGCGGCGATGATAGGTGTAGCTTGCGTGCAGGGTACCGTCCGCTGCCTCCAGAAGCCATGGATAGGACATTTCCAGATTGCGGCCGTCGGTCGAATCGTTGGACAGGCAGGTGCCCGGCCCGTCCTCGATCAAAATCCGGGTAGGAAAGCTGCGGCCGTCGTCATCGGACAGGCAGATGGAAACCGGCGCGCGCGGCACGCCCCATATGGGCACACATCCACCGCTCGGATCGGCATCCGGTCTGTCGTCTTCCTCGCCCAGTTCGTCATAAAGCGAGGCGCGACGGTCGCTGGATTGCGCGGCGTTGATGGGGTTGCAGATCATCGCCAGCCTGCCGTGTGCGAGCCTGATCGCGGCGATGGAGGAATTATTGTTCGGTACGTCGGTCGGCAGCGGTTCTGTCCATGAGCGACCGCCATCTGTGCTTTCCGTGCGGTAAACGAGATCGGCCTGACGGCGGCGAAAAAAAGCGTAGTAGCGCCCATTCGCGCCCGCAACCGGGCTCATATGAACGCAGCCGGTCGAGCCCGCCAGCTCCTGCAATTGCCATGTGAGGCCGTTGTCTTTCGATATGCCGAGTGCTGCGGTATCGTGGCTGCCGTTCCATTTCTGGCCGGGGCGTTGGACGCAGCGGAAGATCGGCAGAAGCCATGCGCCGTCATCGCGGATGCGAAGCGGCGCACGGATGAAGCAGCCTTTCGGAAGATCGAGAAAACGGCCATCTTCGGCGGACAGCTTTTCCGGCGTTGCCGGGTCGTGGACGACCCGCGCCATGCGGATGCGGCATTCGTCCTGATTGCCGGATGGCTGGGCGGTGTGAAACAGCCAGAGAGTGCCATCAGGTGCGGTGAAAATAACCGGATTCTGTTCGGAATGGGCGGGATCGTTGCTCAGGCGCTGCGGCGCTCCCCACCGGCTCGCGCCGGGTGTGAGCGCGGACGCGAAGATCGAAATATCCGATTTTCCCTCCAGCGTTCCGCCAAACCAGGCGCACAGCAGGGTGCCGTCCTGCAGAAGGTGCAGAAAGCTCGCATGGTTCTGGATCATCGGCGATGGCAGGAACGCTTCGTGCCGGTTTTCCGAAACGGCATGGATGGCTCCGGTCATGGCGTGAGCAATGTCATCAGGGGTCATCGTGGTCTCCTCTTGGTCTGATGAAAATGGCATATTCAAAAAGTTGTCAAGTTTATTTAAGACAAAAGGACGTCCGAAAATTTTTGATGAATTAAAATAAGTGTATGTTTTATAAACATAAAACTTCTGTACTAAGTCTCAATAAAAAATCCTTCTGAAAAATAATTTGACAAAAAATGTGATAGCGTCGATGCTTTGATAACGGGTGGAGGAGACGATCATCCGCACGCCATGCTCCTCAATGCAGGAGACGGGGCTTTTGAATGCCTCTTGCGGCACGCCGCCATGTTGCTGAATTTCTGATCTGGGAGGAGAACGGAATGAAGAAGTCATTGATTGCGGGCGCCCTTGTTATGGGTTGCCTTAGCGCCGCGGTTTCGCCGGCGCTTGCGGCGTCGGGGCCGATCAAGATCGTGCTGGCGGAAGAGGCTGACCTGCTGGAGCCTTGCATGGCGACCCGCTCCAATATTGGCCGTATCATCATGGAAAATGTCAGCGAGACGCTGACCGAGCTTGATGTGCGCGGCAAGAACGGCGTGCAACCGCGCCTCGCTGAAAAATGGGAGCAGAACGTGGATGGCAGCTGGCGTTTCCACCTGCGTGAAGGCGTGAAGTTTTCCGACGGCACGGGTTTCGATGCCAAGGATGTCAAGCATAGCTTCGAGCGCATCATGAGCGACAAGAATGCATGCGAATCCCGTCGTTACTTCGGCGGTATGACCGTCACCCCCACGATTGTCGACGACCATACGATCGACTTCAAGACAGAGCCAGCCCAGCCCATTCTGCCGCTCCTGATGTCGCTCGTCACCATCGTGCCCGAAGAAACCAAGATGGAATTTATCCGCGAGCCTGTTGGCACCGGACCTTACAAGCTGACCAACTGGACACCGGGCCAGCAGATTGTTTTGACTGCACGTGACGACTATTGGGGCGCCAAGCCGCAGGTGACGGAAGCGACCTATCTTTTCCGAGCTGATCCCTCGGTTCGCGCCGCCATGGTGCAGACCGGCGAAGCCGATCTTTCACCCTCCATTTCGCAGCTCGACGCGACAAACCCGAAGACCGACTTTTCCTATCTCGACAGCGAGACGGTCTACATGCGCCTCGACCACAACATCGCGCCGCTGAATGACGTGCGGGTGCGCCGTGCACTCAACCTCGCCATCGACCGGCAGGCTTTCCTCGGCACGCTGGTTCCCGAAGGTGCTGTGCTGGCCACCGCACTCGTTCCGCCGACCACGCTCGGCTGGAACCCTGATGTCAAGGTTTTCCCCTACGACCCTGATGGCGCGAAGAAGTTGCTGGAGGAGGCAAAAGCTGCTGGTGTGAAGGTGGATACGCCGATCACCATCATCGCGCGCACTGCGAACTTCCCTAATGTCACCGAGATCATGGAGGCGATCCAGCAGCAATTGCAGGAAGTCGGCTTCAAGATCGACCTCAAATTCGTGGAAGTGGCCGAGCACGAAAGCTATTATTCCAAGCCTTTCAAGGAAGGCCGGGGACCGCAGATCGTCGCTGCCATGCACGACAATTCCAAGGGTGATCCGTCCTTCACCATGTTCTTCAAATATGCCACCAAGGGCACGCAATCCGGTTTCTCGGACCCCAAGGTGGATGACTTGATCGAACGAGCATCCGCAGCCGTCGGCGATGAACGCGCCAAGCTCTGGTCCGAGCTCATCGCCTACCTGCATGACGATGTCGTGGCGGATGTGCTGCTGTTCCACATGGTTGGCTTCTCACGCGTCTCCGAACGGCTGGACTTCAAGCCCACCATCGCCACCAATTCGATGCTGCAGCTTTCGGAAATCGGCATCAAGTAAGCCGGTATTTCATCTGCCAAAGAGCGGCGGCGGAGCTTTAGCTTCGCCGTCGTGCTGAACACCGGAGGTAACCATGCTGAGCTTCATCCGAAAACGTTCCGTTGCAAGCCTGATCTCCCTGATCGGCCTCATCGTAATGGTTTTCTTCCTCTCCCGCCTGACGGGCGACCCGGCCGCGCTGTTTTTGCCGGTGGAGGCTTCGGAGGAATTGAAGCAGCAGTTTCGTGCGCTGCATGGGCTGAACGATCCGCTGATGGTGCAGTTCCTGCGCTACGCGGGCGACGTGATGACGGGGGATCTGGGTGAATCGCTCAGGAAAGCCCGCCCTGCGCTGGATGTGGTGCTGGAGGCTTTCGTCTGGACGCTGTGGCTTGCGGTCATCACCATGTCCCTCGTCACCACCGCAGCAATCGTCGTCGGTTCGCTTGCCGCTTTCCGCTCCGGTGGCTTCTTCGATCGCATGGCCTCCACCATTTCGCTCATCGGCGCTTCCGTGCCGGATTTCTGGCTCGCGATCGTGGCGATCGTGGTGTTTTCCGTCAATCTCGCCTGGCTGCCCACCTCCGGCACCGGCTCGGTGCTGCACTGGATATTGCCGATCTCGGTTCTGTTCGTGCGCCCCTTCGGCATCATCGTTCAGGTGGTGCGCGGCTCGATGATCGGTGCGTTGTCCTCTGCCTATGTCAAAACGGCGCGCGCCAAGGGTGTGAAATCGGGTCCGATCATCTTCATCCACGCCTTGCGAAACGCCATGCTACCGGTCATCACCGTCATCGGCGATCAGGCGGCAAGCCTTCTCAACGGCGCAGTCATCGTCGAAACCATCTTTGGTTTCCCCGGGGTTGGCAAGCTGATGATCGATTCCATTCTTCAGCGCGATTTCAACGTCGTGCTGGCAGCAATTCTTGTGACCGCGCTTGCGATCTTCCTGATGAATCTTCTGATCGATATCGCCTATGCGCTGCTCGATCCGCGTATCCGGCACTGAGGAGACGTTCAGCCATGAGCCTTTCAAACGCCGATACAGAGATTATCGATGAGCCATCCTTTGCAACGCGCATGCTGCGCATGTTGTGGGCCGATAAATTCGCCCTCTGCGCCGCGATCTTCCTCATCGTCGTCATCATTCTCGCCTTTGTCGGCCCGGCGTGGCTTGGCGAGCTGGCGACGAAGCAGAACCTGCGTGGACGCAACCTTGCCCCGTTCCAATGGCAACGCGAATGGTATTTCTGGCTGGGGGCGGATGCGCTCGGTCGCCCGCTGCTGGCGCGCATCGTCGCCGCCACGCAAAATACACTGATGATCGCCGCCGGTGCCGTTTTCCTTTCCGCCGTCACCGGCACCGTGCTTGGCCTGATCGCCGGTTTTTCCTCCAACCGTGTTGGCCAGATCATCATGAGGCTGGCGGACGTGATCATGTCGTTTCCGTCACTGTTGATCGCGGTCATCGTGCTTTATCTGCTCGGCTCATCCATCCTCAACCTGATGCTGGTTCTGGCGATAACCCGCATCCCCGTTTACATCCGCACCACAAGGGCCGAAGTGCTGGAGGTGCGTGAACGCATGTTCGTACAGGCGGCGCGCGTGATGGGCGCATCGGGCAAACGTATCCTGTTCCGCCATATTCTACCCGTGGTCCTGCCGACGCTGACAACGCTTGCGACGCTCGATTTCGCCTATGTGATGCTGGCGGAAAGCGCGCTGTCTTTCCTTGGTATCGGCATTCAGCCGCCGGAAATCACCTGGGGCCTGATGATCTCGCAGGGGCGGCAGTACCTCACCAATGCCTGGTGGCTGTCCTTCTGGCCGGGCCTTGCCATCATACTCACCACCCTGTCGCTCAACCTGCTGTCCAACTGGCTGCGCATTGCGCTCGACCCCGTGCAGCGCTGGCGGCTGGAAATGAAAGGCCGCAAACATGGCTGACCATCTTCTCGATGTGCGCAACCTTTCCGTGGAGTTTCACACCGCAGGCGGTGTCGTGCATGCGGTGAAGGATGTTTCCTATCATATCGACCGTGGTGAAACGCTTGCGATCCTCGGTGAAAGCGGCTCGGGCAAATCGGTATCGTCCTCGGCCATCATGAACCTCATCGACATGCCGCCCGGACGTATCAGCGGCGGCCAGATATTTCTTGATGGCAAAGACCTTCTGACAATGCCGGCTGAGCCACGCCGCGAGATCAATGGGCGGCGCATCGCCATGATCTTTCAGGACCCGCTCAGCCATCTCAATCCGGTCTATACCGTCGGCTGGCAGATCCGCGAGGCGATGACCACCCATGGAATGGACAGGGTGAAAGCCGAAGCGGAGGCGAGGCGGCTTGTCGCGCGCGTTGGAATTCCTGATCCGGACGGAGCCTTGAAGAAATATCCGCATGAATTTTCCGGCGGCCAGCGCCAGCGTGTGATGATCGCCATGGCGCTTGCGCTCCGGCCCGATCTCCTGATCGCCGACGAGCCGACCACGGCACTCGATGTGACGGTTCAGGCTGAAGTTCTTGCCCTGCTCAAGGAATTGCAGCGGGAAACCGGTATGGCCGTTCTCATCATCACCCATGATCTTGGCGTCGTCGCCGAAATCGCCGACCGGGTGGTCGTGATGGAAAAAGGCGTGCTGGTGGAGGCAGGCACGGTTCGCGAGGTCTATCGCAACCCAAAGCATCCCTATACCCGCAAGCTCATCAGCGCCGCCCCCGGCAGGGGCGAAATGCACGAGCCGAATGCGACCGGCGAACCGCTCCTCCGTGTGCGCGATGTGCGCAAACGTTATGGGGCTTTCGAGGCACTGAAGGGCGTTTCCTTTGACCTTATGGCGGGGGAAACCATAGCTGTCGTTGGCGAAAGCGGTTCCGGCAAATCGACACTCGCGCGCATTCTGCTCCGGCTCGACGAGCCGGATGCCGGCAGCGCCGAGTGGAAGGGGCGTGATCTCTTCAAGCTTTCGCCTGCCGAACTCTTTGCCCTCAGGCGTGATTTACAGATGGTGTTTCAGGATCCAACCCAGTCGCTGAACCCCCGCATGACTGTGTTCCAGCTGGTTTCCGAAGCCTGGGTGATCCATCCGGACATACTACCCAAAGCGAAATGGCGCGAACGGGTCGCGGAATTGCTGCATCAGGTCGGCCTCTCGCCGGAACATATGCGCCGTTATCCGCATCAGTTTTCCGGTGGGCAGCGGCAGAGGATCGCGATTGCCCGCGCGCTGGCGCTGGAGCCGAAGCTCATCATCTGCGATGAAGCGGTCTCGGCGCTCGACGTGTCTGTCCAGGCGCAGGTTGTTGCACTTCTTGACAAGCTGCGCCGTGAAATGGGCCTCTCCTTCATCTTCATCGCGCATGACCTGCCGGTGGTCCGCGATTTTGCCGATCACGTCATGGTCATGCAGCGGGGAGAGGTTGTGGAATTCGGGACTGTCCGGCAGGTTTTCGAAGCGCCGCGCGAGGCCTATACGCGCGCACTTCTTTCCGCCAGCCTCGATCCCGACCCCGATATGCAGTCTGTGCGTCCGGCCGATGCCGATCACACTATTGGAAATCCAAGCGGAGTTCTTTCATGACCAAACAAGCCTTCGTCGCGCTCGTGACCTGTTTCAACGAGGACGAAACCATCAATTACGAAGCGACCCGTGCGCAGGTGCGCCGTCAGGTGGCGGCCGGCAACAACATCATGTGCGCCGGAACTAACGGCGATTTCACCGCACTGACGCATGAAGAAAAAATCCGGCTGACGGAAGAGGTGGTGGACGAAGTTGCGGGCCGTGCGAAGGTCATCGTCAACGCCGGCATGCCCGCCACTTTCGAAACGCTGCAACTCGCCAAAGCCTTCGACCGCATCGGCGTAGACGGTATTGCCGTCATCACACCCTTCTTCATCGCCTGCACCCAGGATGGGCTGATCCGCCATTTCTCGACTGTGGCCGACGCCGTCGAAACACCGGTCTATCTTTACGATATTCCCGCCCGAACCCAGAACCACATAGAGCCGGAAACCGCCCGCAAACTTGCCGCCCATGGCAACATTGCCGGCATCAAGGATTCGGGCGGTGCGCAGCAGACGCTGGAAGCCTATCTACAGGTAGCAAAGGAGATGCCCGGTTTCGAAGTCTATTCCGGCCCGGATCATCTCGTTCTCTGGTCGTTGCAGAACGGTGCCGCCGGCTGCATCTCCGGCCTCGGCAACGCGCTCCCGGATGTACTTGCCGGCATTCTCAATGCCTTCAACGCCAGCGATATCGCTGAGGCCGAACGCCAGCAGGCGATCTATACGGATTTTCGCACCGATCTCTATGCGCTCGGTTTTGCGCCCGCCATGGTCAAGCGCTCGCTTTACCTTCAGGACCCATCCGTCGGCGCCAGCCGGCAACCCGCCCTTCTGCCGGATCAGGAGCAGGATGACCGGATCGTGGAAATCTTACGTCGCTATCACCAGCTGTGACGCCACCGCCCGAATGTGACGTGGAGGAGTGAAGCCGTGTGGCGCCACGTGAAAAATATCCACAAAACGGCCAGAAGCCGAAGCATTTATACAGCCTTGTCCGGGACGAATAATTTGTGACACAAACACGAAATTTCCCTTGTCAGTCCCGCCATTGATGTTTATGAGGAGCGCGCAACGCAAGCGTTCGCGCATGCGGAGAGGTGGCAGAGTGGTCGAATGCACCGCACTCGAAATGCGGCATACCTGCAAGGGTATCGTGGGTTCGAATCCCACCCTCTCCGCCATAATTTACGCTGAGCCGTAAGATTTTTCCGAGATAGCCTGATTCATTCGTTGGTCGCTTTGATGCTGCAGTCCGCTAGCGAAGCCGGTGCCGCTTTGCGCCAGCGGAGGCAGACTGGTTGAGATAGCCGTTGGCTTCCATTTCGTTGCGTCCCACCCGCGATCTTCAGCACCTGTTGGAGGCCCACATGGCCACGCTCCCGAAAAATTGGGATGCCGGCAAGTGCTCGTTGATATCCGCCATTGCCTCTTACGGCAGAGGCGCTATCATAATTGTGTTGTAGGACGATAAGCTTTGGGAGGAGCGATACGTGAGACGGATGTGGCCAGACGAATTTGCCTTTCTGCTGGACGGCGCGGAAGAGGTTGACCTGCATATTCCATCGGGGGCACACGACGACAGTTCGCCCGAAGAAACGATATCCAAGAAGGCTTTGAAAGCCCGCATCAGCCAGCAGGATTTTGAAAAGATTTGGCATCTTGCAGAGGCTCGCTATCGGCTGACCGGCAGGTTTTCGGGCAAGGCGATTACGCTGATCGCCAACAATCCTCACTATCAGAAATGGCATCCCTCCGACGGCGGCAGCGTCGAGAGCGTGTCCGATAGCGGTCAGAAATACACGACGCGCTATGTGATCGTGCATTTTCTCGTTGATGATGTTCGCGAGCTGGTCGAAGCCTGAACTCCGCAGGAACGGTTCTTGCCATTGACTGGTCGAAGGGCCTTTCGAAATCCAGCGGTGCCGGGTAATTCTTGGCACCGCTTGGCGGCGTGTTAGAGGTGAGCTTCAATATCTGCGTAAGACTACGATGGACAGCGCGTGTCCGTAGTCCACTGAAATGCCTCTATACTGGTGCCGTCTTTGACCTCTCCGATGGCAGGGTGACGTACTGACCTTCCGCAGGCTTTACCGATGCTGCGATGTAAAAATTTCCTCTGAATTAAAATAGTTTTCCTTTAAAGAAGGGAAAACACGTTATGCCGGAGGATCACATGGCAAAGGACAGCACAAAGACCGAGCCTGCGCTTTTGTCGCAGGACCCGCATGCGGTTCGCGAGCCGAGGGTCAATAATCTCGAAATGGCGATCGGCCATGAGGTGCGTGCCTATCGCAAGAAGCTGGGCATCACGGTCACCGATCTCGCATCGGCCACCGGTGTATCGGTGGGAATGCTCTCAAAGATCGAAAACGGTAATATTTCGCCGTCCCTCACCACGCTGCAGACGCTTTCAAAGGCGCTTGGCGTGCCGATCACGGCGTTCTTCCGTGGCTTCGAGGAGCCGCGCAGCGCCACCTTCGTCAAGGCGGGCCAAGGGGTGAACATCGAGCGTAGAGGCACCCGCGCCGGCCATCAGTACAGCCTGCTTGGCCATATCGACAACAACACCAGCGGCGTCACCGTCGAGCCCTATCTCATCACGCTGACGACGGACTCGGATGTATTTCCGACCTTCCAGCATGAGGGCATGGAGTTCCTATACATGCTGGAGGGAGAGGTGGTTTATCGCCACGGCGAGCAGCTTTTCACCATGCAGGCGGGTGACAGCCTGTTTTTTGATGCTGATGCGCCGCACGGCCCGGAGGAACTGGTGAAGCTTCCCGCTCGCTATCTGTCGATCATTTCCTATCCGCAAAGGCGGCTGACAAATGATTGAAAAGTTGCCTTAGAAGAAAAAAATATTCCTGATAGTTGACGAGATGGAATTCCATATGCTAGCTCTTCATTCAGAAACGAATGGAGGTGCCTGTCGATGTGCGGCATTGTTGGACTATTCCTGAAGGACAAAAGCCTTGAACCGCAGCTGGGTGAGCTGCTTTCGGACATGCTCGTGACCATGACGGATCGGGGACCGGATTCCGCCGGCATCGCGATCTATGGAAGCGCTGCCGATGGCCGGGCAAAAGTGACCATCCAGTCAGCCGATCCCGTCGCCGATTTTTCGGGCCTTGCCGAAGCGCTGAAGGAAAATGGTGTTGAAGCTTCGGTTGCGGTGAAAAGCACCCACGCGGTCCTGGATATTCCATCGGCAAAGCTCACGGAAATTCGCTCGGTCCTGGCTGCCATCCGCCCGAATGTGCGGGTGATGGGCTCCGGCGACAGCGTGGAAATCTACAAGGAAACCGGCCTGCCGAAAGATGTCGTCGCCCGTTTTGGCGTGCGCTCCATGGCGGGCAGCCATGGCATCGGCCACACCCGCATGGCAACGGAATCGGCTGTGACGACGCTTGGCGCACACCCCTTCTCCACCGGTGCCGACCAGTGCCTGGTGCATAACGGTTCGCTCTCCAACCACAATAATCTGCGTCGGGAACTGGTACGCGAGGGCATGACCTTCGAAACCCAGAACGACTCGGAAGTGGCCGCCGCGTATCTCACGGCTGAAATGGCCAAGGGCAAGGATCTGGGCGAAGCGCTGACCGGCGCGCTCGATGATCTCGACGGGTTCTTTACCTTCGTCGTCGGCACCAAATCCGGTTTCGGCGTGGTGCGCGATCCCATCGCCTGCAAGCCGGCGGTGATGGCCGAGACCGATCAATATGTCGCTTTCGGCTCTGAATACCGCGCGCTGGTCAATCTGCCCGGCATCGAAAATGCCCGCGTCTGGGAGCCGGAGCCGGCGACCGTCTATTTCTGGGACCATGAAAAGGCCGCGTGAAACCGTCATCGGCGCATATTGCGAAAGTCATATCCATGCCAGTTTTCGATCTCTCCCACACGCCTTTGCGTGAACTCAACAGCGCGCTCCATGGGCTTTCCTCGGGCACAAACGACACCGAATTCGAAGTTGTCAATCCGCGCGGCCACCATGCCGTCGCTGTTGGCATAGACAGCCCCGTCATCGTCGATGTTCGCGGCTCGGTCGGTTATTATTGCGCCGGCATGAATGATGGCGGCACCGTCACCGTTTACGGCTCGGCCGGGCCGGGCGTTGCCGAAAACATGATGTCGGGCACCGTCGTCATCGAGGGCGACGCTTCGCAATACGCAGGTGCCACCGGTCGCGGCGGGCTGCTGGTCATCAAGGGCAATGCCGCTTCCCGCTGCGGCATTTCCATGAAGGGCATCGATATCGTCGTGAAGGGCAATATCGGCCACATGTCCGCTTTCATGGGCCAGTCGGGCCACCTCGTTGTCTGCGGCGATGCGGGCGATGCGTTGGGTGACTCCCTTTATGAAGCGAAGCTTTTCGTGCGCGGCTCGGTCAAAAGCCTCGGCGCCGACTGCATCGAAAAGGAAATGCGGCCCGAACATCTGGAAAAGCTTGCCGAGCTTCTTGAAAAAGCCGGCGTCTCTGATGTCAGCCCAAGCGAGTTCAAACGCTACGGTTCGGCCCGCACGCTCTACAATTTCAACATCGACAACGCCGACGCGTATTGAGGCGAGGGATTTTCCGATGAGCTATCACAACCCCTTCACCCCACCGCGCAAGTCCGCGACTTTCGATGATCATACGCTGGCGGAAATCCGCCGTGCGGCTGCGACCGGCATCTATGATATTCGCGGCGCAGGCACGAAGCGCAAGGTGCCGCATTTCGACGACCTGCTGTTTCTCGGCGCGTCCATCTCGCGTTATCCGCTCGAAGGTTATCGCGAGAAGTGCGATACGACCGTCACCCTTGGCACGCGCTTTGCCAAGAAGCCGATCACGCTGAAAACGCCGATCACCATTGCCGGCATGAGCTTCGGCGCGCTTTCCGGCAACGCCAAGGAAGCGCTCGGCCGTGGCGCGACCATTGCCGGCACGTCCACCACGACGGGCGATGGCGGCATGACGGATGAGGAACGCGGCCACAGCCAGACGCTGGTCTATCAGTATCTGCCGTCGCGTTATGGCATGAACCCCAAGGATTTGCGCCGTGCGGACGCCATCGAGGTGGTCGTCGGCCAAGGCGCGAAACCGGGCGGCGGCGGCATGCTGCTTGGCCAGAAGATTTCCGATCGCGTCGCCAATATGCGCAATTTGCCGAAGGGCATCGACCAACGTTCCGCCTGCCGTCATCCTGATTGGACCGGCCCGGACGATCTGGAAATCAAGATCCTTGAACTGCGCGAAATCACCGATTGGGAAAAACCGATCTACATCAAGGTTGGTGGTGCGCGCCCCTATTACGACACCGCACTTGCCGTGAAGGCCGGTGCCGATGTGGTGGTGCTTGATGGCATGCAGGGCGGCACGGCGGCCACGCAGGACGTCTTCATCGAAAATGTCGGCATGCCCACGCTTGCCTGTATTCGCCCCGCAGTACAGGCGCTTCAGGATCTCGGCATGCATCGCAAGGTGCAATTGGTCGTGTCCGGTGGCATTCGCTCGGGTGCGGATGTCGCCAAGGCTCTGGCGCTTGGTGCCGATGCGGTTGCCATCGGAACGGCGGCGCTGGTGGCGCTGGGCGATAACGACCCGAAATGGGAAGATGAATACCAGAAGCTAGGCACCACGGCCGGCGCTTATGATGACTGGCACGAGGGCAAAGACCCCGCAGGCATCACCACGCAGGACCCGGAACTTGCCGCACGTCTTGATCCAATCGCCGCCGGTCGCCGCCTCGCCAACTATCTGAAGGTCATGACGCTCGAAGCCCAGACCATCGCACGCGCCTGCGGCAAAAACCATCTCCACAATCTGGAGCCGGAAGATCTGGTGGCTCTAACCATGGAGGCTGCGGCAATGGCGCAGGTTCCGCTGGCGGGAACAAACTGGTTCCCGGGTAAAGGCAGCTTTTAAAAAACACAATGGACGGGCGCATTTGGGAGGATGTGGCCGTCTTTTTCGATGAAGTGTCTGATATTCAAAAAAAGGGGAATGACGTGACACTGGACCTCTCCAAGTTTGCTGCCGAAAAAGGCATCAAATATTTCATGATCAGTTATACCGATCTCTTTGGTGGCCAGCGCGCCAAGCTGGTTCCTGCAGAAGCGATTGCCGATATGCAGAAGGGCGGCGCCGGATTTGCCGGTTTCGCCACATGGTTCGATCTGACGCCCGCCCATCCCGATCTCTTCGCAGTGCCGGACGCCTCCTCGGTCATCCAGCTTCCCTGGAAAAAGGATGTGGCCTGGGTTGCTGCCGATTGCGTCATGGAAGACCAGCCTGTGGAACAGGCGCCGCGCGTCGTTTTGAAAAAGCTCATCGCGGAAGCGGCCGGGCAAGGGCTGCGGGTCAAAACCGGCGTGGAACCGGAATTTTTCCTCATTTCGCCGGACGGCGCGAAAATCTCCGATGAGTACGACACGGCGGAAAAGCCCTGCTACGACCAGCAGGCAGTGATGCGTCGTTACGATGTGATCGCGGAAATATGCGACTACATGTTGGAGTTGGGCTGGAAACCCTACCAGAACGACCATGAGGACGCGAACGGCCAGTTCGAGATGAACTGGGAATATGACGATGCGCTCCAGACGGCGGATAAACATTCCTTCTTCAAGTTCATGGTCAAGTCGGTTGCCGAAAAGCACGGGCTGCGCGCGACATTCATGCCGAAGCCTTTCAAGGGTCTGACCGGCAACGGCTGCCACGCTCATATTTCGGTCTGGGATCTGGACGGCAAGGTCAACGCTTTTGCCGACAAGGCAATGCCTTTCGGGCTCTCCGCAAAGGGCAAGACGTTTCTGGGCGGCATCATGAAACATGCCTCCGCTCTTGCGGCCGTCACCAATCCGACGGTTAATTCCTACAAGCGCATCAACGCGCCGCGGACCATCTCGGGCGCGACCTGGGCGCCGAACACGGTGACCTGGACCGGGAACAACCGCACCCACATGGTTCGCGTGCCAGGGCCGGGGCGTTTCGAACTGCGTCTGCCGGATGGCGCCGTGAACCCCTATCTGCTCCAGGCCATCATCATTGCGGCCGGTCTGTCGGGTGTCCGCTCACAGGCCGATCCCGGTCCGCATCACGATATAGACATGTATCGCGAAGGTCATACCGTGACGAATGCGCCGAAACTGCCGCTCAATCTTCTCGATGCGCTGCGCGAATACGAGAAGGACGAGGAACTGCAGCAGGCATTGGGCATGGAGTTCTCAAAGGCCTATCTCAAGCTCAAGCAGGGCGAGTGGAACGCTTATTGCGCGCAATTCACTGCCTGGGAGCACCAGACAACGCTCGACGTTTGAGTTCGGGTTTCCCCGCCGCCCTCGCGGCTTTTCCCCGCGCTCGTCAGACAGCGCGGGGTTTTTCCAGTATCGATGACAGAGAGAGTGCCGGATGACGAACTTCGTCCTGACCGTAACCTGCAAGTCCACCCGAGGTATCGTCGCTGCCCTTTCAGGCTTTCTCGCTGAAAAAGGCTGCAACATCGTCGATAGTTCGCAGTTTGATGATCTCGGTACGGGCCGTTTCTTCATGCGCGTGGGCTTCATTTCCGAAGAGGGAGCAAAGCGTGACGACTTGATGGCTGGACTGATGCCGATCTCGCAGAAATTCGGCATGGAAGTGGCGCTTCATGACCAGTCCGAGCGGATGAAGGTCCTGCTGATGGTGTCGCGCTTCGGCCATTGCCTGAACGATCTGCTTTACCGTTGGCGCATCGGGGCCTTGCCGATCGATATTGTTGGCGTCGTCTCCAACCATTTCGATTACCAGAAAGTGGTGGTCAATCATGATATTCCCTTCCACCACATTCCAGTGACGAAGGAAAACAAGCCACAGGCTGAAGCCCGGATCATGGATATTGCCGAAAGCACCGGAACCGAGCTGATCGTGCTTGCGCGTTATATGCAGGTGCTTTCCGACCGGATGTGCGAGACGATGTCGGGGAAGATCATCAACATCCACCATTCTTTCCTGCCGTCCTTCAAGGGCGCCAACCCTTACAAGCAGGCCTATCAGCGCGGCGTGAAGCTGATCGGTGCGACGGCCCACTATGTCACCGCCGATCTCGATGAAGGTCCGATTATCGAGCAGGATATTGTGCGTATTACCCATGCCCAGAGCGCGGAGGATTATGTTTCGCTCGGCCGGGATGTCGAGGCGCAGGTTCTGGCACGCGCCATCCACGCCCATATCCACCACCGTACTTTCATCAACGGTAACCGCACCGTGGTCTTCCCGCCAAGCCCGGGCAGCTATGCATCGGAACGGATGGGGTGACGCGGCATTGCGACAAGCGGGTCGCGCGCTGTTGCCATAAACATGGTGCGCGGCTAAATAAGTTGGTACGCCATAATATAAAGAGCCAGAACCTGTTTTCACGCCCGGCGGGCGGAAGCGGGATGTGCCAAACGAGGTGATACCATGACCGGTGCTTTGCAGGGAACTGCCATTCGCGTTGAGCGTCCGACCAAGACGCTGAGGGAGCTTGCGCTCGACAAGGTGCGCGACGCCATCGTGAACGGTTACTTCCGTCCGGGAGATCGCCTCGTAGAGCGCGATCTCTGCGCCCAGCTGGGCGTTTCCCGCACCATCGTGCGCGAAGTCCTGCGGCATCTGGAGTCCGAGGGGCTGGTGGCGAATTTGCCGAACAAGGGGCCGATGGTTGCGCTGCTCGATCTCGCCGAGGCCAAGCAGATTTACGAAATCCGCGGTGCGCTGGAGGGAATGGCGGCGCGCCTTTGTGCGGAGCGTCGCGATCCCGCCATTGTCGAGGCGCTTGAGGCTTCACTCGAGCATATTCGCGAAAGTTACGTTGCCAAGGATATGCCCGGTGTTCTCGCGCATACCTCGTCTTTTTATCATACGCTGTTCAGCAAGATCGACCGGCATGTCGCCTGGGGCGTCGTCAATTTGCTGACGGTGCGGATCAACCATCTTCGCTCCATGACGATTAAGACGAAAAGCCGCGATACCGAAGGTCCGGCGCAGATGAAAAAGATCGTCGATGCGATCCGGAAAGGTGACGGGGACGCCGCTTACAAAGCCGCTCTCGATCATGTCACCAGCGCATGCGCTATCGCCGAAGCCGTTCTCACCGCGCAAAAAACGGCTGACTGACGGTTTTTGGCGCTCCGTTCTGCTTGTCTTGCGGTTGCCCAGTTGGCGGCCGCAGGCTCTGCGGTTTTTTGATTTTATGGTTGTTTTACAATAATTTAGAAAAACAAATGACCGCTTATTGACAGGGCAATCCGTTTGGTGTGATGGTATGCCATAATAAATAATATAAAGAGCGGAGCTTAATATGAACTGGAATCCGATTTCCCGGAAATGCATAGCCGTGCGCGCCAAAACCTCTCTGGCGGGCTTTGTCATCAGTCTTCTTGCCGGTGCGGCCGTTGCACAGGACTGCACGCCGAAAATATCCAACGATCACCTCATCAAGCCCGGCCATCTCGTGATGGCGACCAGCCCGACATTGCCGCCCATGGCCTATGCCGACCAACAGGGTGTGCTCAAAGGCCTTCGTATCGAGTTGGGTTATGAAATCGCCAAGCGCCTCTGCCTGAAGCCCGAATATATCAGCACGGAATATGCCACCATGGTGCCGGGCCTGCAGGGCGGCCGCTGGGATATGATCAATGCCGGCCTGTTCGTGACGGCGGAGCGGCGCAAGATCCTGTTCATGATCCCCTATGAGAGTCTCGCCATCAGCATTTCAACGGCCGTCGGTGCATCCGAGCCCATCACCAAGGTGGACGATCTGGCCGGTAAGGCCGTCAGCACCGATATCGGTGGCTATGCCGAGCGCAAGATCAAGGAATTGAACGAGGACTTCAAGAAACGCGGTCTTGCGCCGATGACCATAAACCTGTTCGACAATTACGCGACCGTCTATCAGGCGCTGCGGGCAGGTCAGGTTCAGGCCGCGGTCTCCATCGATCCTGTCGCCAAGCAATACCAGGATCGCGGCGAGTTCACGCATGCACTTTCCGGCATGTACCCTACGCCCGGTTCGCTTTCCTTTGGAAGCAAGGACGTCGCCAGTGCCGTCTCTGCTGCTCTCAAGGAAATGAAGGCCAATGGTTCGCTTGAAAAGCTGATGGGTGGTTATGGCGTGAGCATCGCGCCCGGCGACCTCGCCGTTCTTGGTCCGGAAGGCTGAAATCTCCTCCATCTGAACTGTCAGCGCGGCGGGAGAGTTCTCGCCGCGACCATTCCCGCATGAATTGGAGAAAGACGTGAAGGGTTGGAACTGGGAAGGTTTCTTCGAATACCTGACGAATTATTATCTTTTCGAGGGGGCGATGGTGACGCTCGGCCTCACGGTTTTTGCCATGACGGCGGGTCTTGCGCTGGGCTTCGTCATTGCGGTGATGCGCATGTCGAAATACCGGTTCCTCTCCGGACCGGCCTATTTCTACACCTGGATATTTCGCGGCACGCCGCTGCTGGTGCAGCTCATCATCATCTATACCGGCCTGCCGCAGCTCGGCATCAAGCTGACGGTTCTGCAGTCCACCCTGATCGGCCTGTCGCTTTGCGAGGCCGCTTATCTGTCGGAGATCGTCCGGGCAGGTATCGCCGCGGTTCCCAAAGGCCAAATCAATGCGGCGCGCGCCATCGGCATGACCGAGGCGCAGGTGATGCGCTACATAGTTGCGCCGCAGGCCTTCCGCATCATCATTCCGCCGCTTGGCAATTCCGTCAATGGCGTGCTGAAGACAACGTCGATCGCCTCCATCATTTCCATGGAGGAGCTGCTGCGCCGCACGCAGGTTCTTATCCAGGAAAAGTTCCTCGTTCTGGAGCTCTTCATGGTTGCGGCCCTTTATTACCTCGCCATGACGACCGCCTGGGAACTCATCCAGCGCCGTATCGAGAAACGATTCGGCAAGGCCTACGGCCCAATGTCGGCTGACGTACACTAGGGAGAAGTCCGATGTCTCAAGCAACCAGCATGATCGAACTTCAATCCGTCAACAAATGGTACGGTCCGACCTTTCAGGTTCTGACCAATTGCAGCCTGAATGTCGCCAAGGGCGAAGTCGTCGTGATCTGCGGGCCGTCCGGTTCGGGCAAGTCGACGCTGATCAAATGCGTCAATGCGCTGGAGACGATCGGCAACGGCATCATCACCGTCAACGGGGTTGAGGTGACCAACCCCAAGACCGATATGCCTAAGCTGCGCTCCAAAGTGGGCATGGTGTTCCAGCATTTCGAACTCTTCCCGCATATGACGATCCTCGAAAATCTGTGCATCGGGCAGGAGAAGGTTCTCGGCCGCTCCCCTGCGGAGGCGCTGGTCAAAGCCAACGCCCTTCTGGAGCGGGTGGGGCTTACCGCGCATGCGAAGAAATATCCCGGTCAACTTTCCGGCGGTCAGCAGCAGCGCGTCGCAATCGCCCGCGCGCTGGCGATGGATCCGGTCGCCATGCTTTTTGACGAGCCTACATCGGCGCTTGATCCGGAAATGATCAACGAGGTGCTCGACGTCATGGTCTCGCTTGCGCAGGAAGGCATGACGATGATGGTGGTGACGCATGAAATGGGGTTTGCCCGCAAGGTGGCTGACCGCATCGTCTTCATGGATGGCGGCGAGATCGTCGAGATCGGCGAGGGTGACAGCTTCTTCACCAATCCGAAGACGGATCGCGCACGCTCGTTCCTGTCGAAAATCCTGGCGCATTGACGCCACGGTGACCGGAGCGGGATGGCGAAATCCCGCTTCAGATCGTGTGCCTTAGGCCGTTCCGAACAACGCAGAATGATAGTGGCGGAGAACCGCAATGATAAACCGTGTCCTGATGCCTCGCGAAATGCTCATCGGCGGTGGCAGCCGTTTCCGATTGCCGTCACTGTTGAAATCTCTGGGGGTGAAGCGCCCTCTACTCGTCTGCGATCCAGTCATGCAGAAACTCGGCCATGCGGATGCGCTTTTGCAGGCGCTTGGCGGTGAGGGTATCGATGCCGCCATTTTTGCGGATGTCGTAGAAGATCCAACGGATATATCCATCGCCACACTGGTGAAACGCGTTTCCGGGGGCGGTCATGATGGTCTCGTCGCACTCGGCGGCGGTAGCGCCATGGATACGGCGAAAGCAGGCGCCATCGTTGCAACCAGTGGCGAAGAGCTGCGGGCGCTGAAAGTTCCAAGGATCGTGGATTTTGCCGTCATGCCGGTAATTGCCATACCCACAACCGCAGGAACCGGATCGGAAGTAACACGCGCCGCCGTCGTGACGGATACGGCTGCCAGCGAAAAAATGCTCATCCTCGGCACTGCCGCTTTGCCCGTTGCGGCCATCATCGATTACGAGCTGACGCTGACCTGCCCTTACCGCGTCACGGTCGATACCGGCATAGATGCGCTGACCCATGCGCTGGAAGCGCTGGTCAACCGCAACGGTAATGCCCATTCCGAGGCGTTGGCGCTGTCCGCGCTGAAACTGATCGGGGCAAATCTCGAAAAAGTCGCGAACGACCCGCAAAACCGGGAAGCACGCGAAGCGATGATGCTCGGGGCGACGCATGCGGGTCTTGCCGTTTCCAACACATCCACAGCGTTGATCCACGGCCTCAGCCGGCCGGTCGGTGCCTTTTTCCATGTTCCGCACGGCATGTCGAATGCGATGGTGCTGCCGTTGGTCACACAATTTTCGTTGAATTCCGCTCTACCGCAATATGCCGCCGCCGCCCGCGCACTTGGTTGCGCCAGTTCGACGGACAGTGACCAGATTGCAGGCGCAAAGATGGTGGAGGCTTTCATCGACCTGAACAGGCGGTTGAAGGTGCCGACCCCGCAGGAATTCGGTATCGACAAAACCCGCTATCTCGATCTTTTGCCGGAAATGGTGCGGCAAGGCCTCGCCTCCGGCACACCGGCAAATAACCCACGGGTTCCGACGGCAGCGGAAATGACGCGCCTTTACGAACTTGCCTTTGACGGCCGCATGGAAGGGCCTTGAGCCATAACCTCCTGTAAGAATTGTTATTTTTCACAACTTCAAGCCGCAGACTTCCGCCACTTGACACCTGCATATTATGGCATACCATAAGACATCATATTTATCGGAGAGAACGCCTATGCCCATCCAGATCCGTAAGACCCTGTTGCAGGTCGAAACAACGTTGATTGAAGGAGGCAAGGCCGCAGCGACACCTTTGAAGCTGTTCACCGCCATCGCGGTCGTGAAAAATCCCTGGGCTGGAAAAGGCTTCGTGGATGATCTCAAACCGGAAATCCACGCCGGTGCGCCGGTGCTGGGCGAACTCCTGACGAAGATGATCCTTGATGCCGTGGGTTCCGGCGAAGCGGTGGAGGCCTATGGCAAGGCGGCCGTCGTCGGGCTGGATGGTGAGATCGAACATGCCTCCGCGCTCATTCACACGTTGCGTTTCGGCAATCACTATCGTCAGGCTGTGGGTGCCAAGTCCTATCTCGCCTTCTGCAATACGCGTGGTCCCGGCAATGCGCCGATCATGATCCCCTTAATGGACAAGAACGATGAAGGCCGCCGTTCGCACTACCTGACTATCCAGACCTCCGTTCCCGATGCTCCGGCTGCCGACGAGATCGTCGTGGCGCTCGGTGCTTCAGTCGGCGGCAGGCCTCATCACCGCATCGGCGACCGGTATCAGGATCTGAAGGATCTCGGTCAGGATGTTGCCAACCCGGCGGGCGTTTGAGGGTGATGCAAATGCAGGAGGCCGCCACCACGTCACGGGTCAATGCTGCAAAGGCAGGTGCTGCTGTGCTCCCTCGCAAGGTGACCGAGGGCGGGGCGGCCTATTTCGAGGCAGGCGCCGGTGAAGACCTGATCCTCATCCACGGCGTGGGAATGCGGCTGGAAGCCTGGAAGCCGCAGATCGAAATCTTTTCAAAGACGCACCGTGTCATCGCGGTAGATATGCCGGGGCATGGCGGCAGTGAACGCCTGCCAGCGGGCAGCTCGCTCAAGGATTTTGTCGGCTGGTTCGGCCGGTTTCTTGACGATATGCGGATCGCGCGTGCCAATGTGGCCGGGCACTCCATGGGTGCGCTGATTTCCGGCGGTGCCGCTGCAACCTTTGGAGATCGAATTGCGCGCGTTGGTTATCTGAACGGCGTCTACCGCCGTGATCCGGCCGCGAAGGCTGCGGTTCTTGCACGCGCGGCTGCCATCCGGACCACTGGCGTGGACAAGGAAGGCCCTTTGTTACGCTGGTTCGGCGACGATCCAAAGAGCCAGCAGGCGCGGGAGTTGACGCGGGGCTGGCTGGAAATGGTCGATCCCGAAGGTTACGCGGTTGCCTATACCGCATTTGCGGGCGGCGACGAGACCTATGCGGATCGGTGGCCCTCGGTCATCTGCCCGGCTCTTTTCCTGACGGGTTCGGACGACCCCAATTCGACGCCGTTGATGGCCGAGCAGATGGCGGCGATCACACCGCGCGGTTACGCCCGCGTCGTTGAGGCGCACCGGCATATGGTCAACCTGACCGCGCCTGAAACTGTCAATGCAATGATGGCCGAATGGCTGGCTTTAGAGGAGGAGCCGCAATGACTGTTGCAACCCTTGATCCGCGCGCTTTGCGCGATGCATTCGGCGCTTTCGTTACGGGAGTAACAATCGTGACCACCCGGGACGATGCAGGAAAGCCCATCGGTTTTACCGCCAACTCCTTCACCTCGGTTTCGCTCGATCCGCCGTTGCTGCTGATCTGCCTTGCCCGTAGCTCGCGCAATTTCGCGACGATGACGGGCACCAAAAACTTCGCGGTCAATATTCTGTCGGAAAGCCAGAAGGACCTCTCCAACACCTTCGCCCGGCCGGTCGAAGACCGTTTCGCCACCGCCAGCTGGTTGGATGCGCCGAAGGGCTCCCCGGTCTTTGCAGACGTCGCGGCCTGGTTCGAATGTTCGATGCAGGAGGTTATCGAGGCCGGCGATCATGTCATTCTGCTCGGCCGTATCGAGGCTTTCGACAATAGCGGCCTGAACGGTCTCGGTTATGCGCGCGGCGGCTATTTCACGCCGATGCTGGCTGCAAAGGCGGTATCGGCAGCGGCAGAGGGCGATATCGTCGTGGGCGCCGTTCTGGAACGGCGCGGCGAGATTTACCTCGTTGGCGACGACGTGCTGTCGCTTCCCGGTTGTGTCGTGGCAAGCGGCGATCCGGTCGCGGCGCTGACATCACGTCTCGAAGACCTGACGGGTCTCTCCGTCAAAACGGGATTTCTCTACTCGGTTTATGAGAACAAGACGGATGGGCGCCAACACGTCGTCTATCACGCGCTTGCCGATGGCGATCAAGCGCCGCGCGAGGGCCGATTTCTGTTGCCCGGCGCGCTGGCTTCGGCAAAATTCGACTCCGGCGCTACGGCGGATATCGTCAATCGTTTCGTGCTGGAAAGCTCGATCGGCAACTTCGGCGTCTATGTCGGTAACGAGACTGCCGGCAAGGTTCATCCCATCTCCATGAAGGGGCCAAACCCATGAAATTCTCCCTCTTCGTTCACATGGAGCGGCTGGACGCCTCCCAGGACCACAAGACACTCTACGAGGAGTTCGTAACGCTTTGCGAAATCGCCGATCGTGGTGGCATGCATGCCATCTGGACCGGCGAACATCACGGCATGGATTTCACCATAGCGCCCAACCCCTTTGTAACGATCGCCGATCTGGCGCGGCGTACGAAGACGGCACGCCTGGGTACGGGAACGGTGATCGCGCCTTTCTGGCACCCGATCAAGCTTGCCGGAGAAGCGGCGATGGCGGATCTGATCTGTGACGGCCGTCTTGATATCGGCATCGCGCGTGGCGCCTATTCGTTCGAATATGAGCGGCTGCTTCCAGGCCTCGATGCCTGGGGCGCCGGCCAGCGGATGCGCGAGCTTATTCCGGCTGTCAAAGGGGTTTGGGCGGGTGACTACACCCACGACGGCGAATTCTTCAAGTTCCCGGCCACCACATCGGCTCCCAAACCGCTGCAGCAGCCTTTTCCGCCCATCTGGGTGGCGGCGCGTGATCCGAATTCGCATGAATTCGCTGTCGCCAATGATTGCAATGTTCAGGTGACGCCGCTCTGGCAAGGCGATGACGAGGTGGAAACCCTGATGGGCCGCTTCAACGATGCCTGTGCGAAAAATCCGGATAAACAGCGGCCGAAAATCATGCTGCTGCGCCACACCTATGTCGGTTCCGATGAAGCCGATATTGCCCAGGCGGCCCATGAGATGAGCGTCTATTACAACTACTTCTTTGCATGGTTCAAAAACGAAAAGCCCGTTCATCAGGGGCTGATCGAGCGTATTGCGCCGGAGGAGATTGCCGCAAACGCCATGCTTTCCGGTGATGTCATGCGCAAGAACAACGTTGTCGGCGATGCCGATGAAGTTATTACCCGGCTTAAGGCCTACGAGGCCATGGGCTACGACGAATATTCCTTCTGGATCGATACCGGCATGAGCTTCGAGCGCAAGAAGGCCTCGCTGGAACGCTTCCTTTCCGATGTCATGCCGGCTTTCAAGGAGTAAGATGATGCGCCGTTTCCAATGTTACATCGACGGGCGCTTCGAGGATGGTGAGGCGAGCTTTTCGAGCCTCGACCCGGCAACCGGTGAACCTTGGGCAGAAATGCCGGAAAGCCGCGAAGCGGATATTAGCCGCGCCGTAGAGGCTGCGCATCGGGCGCTTTATGACGATGCCGCCTGGTCGAAACTGACGGCGACGCAACGCGGCAAGCTGCTCTATCGGCTTGCCGATCTGGTTGCCGAAAATGCAAAGACGCTTGCCGAGCTCGAAACCCGTGACACCGGTAAGATCATCCGCGAGACCTCGGCGCAGATTGCCTATGTCGCGGACTATTATCGCTATTATGCGGGCTTGGCTGACAAGATCGAGGGCGCCTACCTGCCGATCGACAAGCCGGACATGGATGTCTGGCTGCGGCGCGAACCCGTGGGTGTGGTGGCCGCGATCGTCCCGTGGAACAGCCAGCTTTTTCTGGCAGCCGTTAAAATCGGCCCGGCGCTCGCTGCCGGCTGCACAATCGTCATCAAGGCCTCGGAAGACGGACCGGCGCCGCTTCTGGAGTTCGCCCGGCTGGTGCAGGAGGCTGGTTTTCCTGCCGGCGTCGTCAATATAGTCACTGGTTTCGGTGCGTCCTGCGGCACGGCACTCACCACACACCCCAAGGTGGCCCATATCGCCTTTACCGGCGGGCCGGAAACGGCGCGTCACATCGTTCGCAACTCGGCCGAAAATCTTGCCTCCACGTCGCTCGAACTCGGCGGCAAATCGCCAATCCTCGTCTTTGCCGACGCCGATCTCGAAAGCGCCGCCAATGCGCAGGTCGCGGGAATTTTCGCGGCAACCGGTCAGAGCTGTGTTGCCGGATCACGGCTGATCGTCGAGAGAAGCGTGAAGGATCGCTTCCTCGGGATTTTGAAGGCGAAGGCTGAGGCGATCCGCATCGGCTCGCCGCTGGACATGGCAACGGAAGTGGGGCCGCTCGCGACCGAGCGGCAGCGCAAGCATATTGTCTCTCTGGTCTCTGCTTCCGAAAAAGCCGGTGCGAAGGTGGTGACGGGCGGTCTGGCGGTGGATTGCGCTGGTTATTTCTACCCTCCGACCATTCTCGATTGTGACGGCATTCGTTCGCCGTCCATGGAAAGGGAGTTCTTCGGCCCGGTTCTTTCGGTTGTTTCCTTCGAAACCGAGGCGGAAGCGATCGCTTTGGCCAATGACACGGTCTATGGCCTCGCCTCGGGCGTCTTCACGCAGAACCTGACGCGCGCCCATCGGCTGATGAAGGCGATCCGTGCCGGTGTGGTTTGGGTGAACACCTATCGCGCCGTCTCACCGATTGCGCCTTTCGGGGGTTTCGGTCTTTCCGGTGATGGTCGCGAAGGCGGGCTTGCGGCAGCGCTCGATTACACGCGCACGAAGACCATATGGCTTAGAACCTCCGATGACCCGATCCCCGATCCATTCGTGATGCGGTGACGCGATGTTTTACGAGATCCGCACCTACCGGCTGAAGAACGGCGCCATTCCGGCCTACCTTCGGGTTGTCGAGGAGGAAGGCATCCAAATCCAGAAAAGCCATCTGGGCGAGCTGGTGGGTTACTTCTTTTCCGAGATCGGGCCGATCAATGAAATTGTCCACATCTGGGCTTTTTCCAGCCTGGATGACCGCGAAGAACGGCGCGCGCGGCTCCTGGCCGATCCACGCTGGTTGTCTTTCCTGCCTAAGATCCGCGACCTCATTGAAGTCGCCGAAAACAAGATCATGAAGCCGGCGCCTTTTTCACCGCTGAAGTGAATCTGCCGGCCGCGAAGTGCATGCCAACAACAAGCTCTAAAACGGAGTAAGGGAACATGAGATCGAAACTGGTATTGATGACATGCGCAGCAATTTTCGCCCTGGGCGCATCCGCACAGGCGAATGATCTGGTTTTTTCCAGCTGGGGAGGAACCACGCAGGACGCGCAGAAGGCGGCCTGGGCCGAAAAATTCATGGTGGCGACCGGCATCAACGTGCTTCAGGATGGCCCGACGGACTATGGCAAGCTGAAAGCCATGGTCGAGGCGAACGGCGTGACATGGGATGTGGTCGACGTGGAGGGCGACTACGCCGCGCAGGCCGGGCCGAAGGGCCTGCTGGAGAAGCTTGATTTCGCCGTCATCGACAAAACGAAGCTAGACCCTCGTTTCGTCACTGATTACTCCGTCGGAAGCTTCTATTATTCCTTCGTCATCGGCTGCAATGTTGATGCTGTAGCCGCCTGCCCCAAGAGCTGGGCCGACCTTTTCGATACGGCAAAGTTCCCCGGCAAGCGCACCTTTTACAAGTGGTCCGCGCCGGGTGTGATCGAAGCAGCCCTGCTGGCCGATGGTGTTGCCGCCGACAAGCTATACCCGCTCGATCTCGATCGCGCCTTCAAGAAGCTGGACACGATCAAATCCGATATCATCTGGTGGTCTGGCGGTGCGCAATCGCAGCAGTTGATCGCTTCTGCGGAGGCACCCTTCGGCAGCGTCTGGAACGGCCGCATGACAGCGCTTGAGGAGAGCGGTGTGAAGGTGGAGACCTCCTGGGAGCAGAACATCACGGCAGCGGATTCTCTCGTCGTTCCCAAGGGAACGAAGAACAAGGACGCGGCGATGAAGTTCATCGCTCTTGCGACCTCCGCGCAGGCGCAGGCGGATATGGCGTCTGCCACGGGTTATGCCCCGGTCAATGTCGAATCCGCAAAGCTGATGGATCCGGAAACGGCAAAGACCCTGCCTGACCAGCAGACAGCGAGCCAGGTCAATGCCGACATGAACTACTGGGCGCAACATCGTGACGAGATCGGTGAGCGCTGGTACGCCTGGCAGGCCAAGTAAGGCAACGGCGCGGGCAGCCAAAAGCGCCCGCGCAAATTTTCACCTCCGGGGAGGTTTGGGCATGGTCTCGCTTACCGATGAAACAGAAAGCCCGAAGACGAAGGTGCGGATGCCCTTCCGGCCCGGCAATTTTGCCGCCACCCTGCCGGCATTCGTTCTGCTTGCCCTGTTCTTCGTCGTGCCGGTTATCATCCTGCTGTCGCGCAGCGTTACCGAGCCTGTTCTGGGCTTTGGCAATTACGCCGCATTGCTGGGCAGCTCCACCTACCTGAAGATTTTCTTCAATACATTCGCGGTCTCGGCGCTGGTCACGCTCGTAACGCTGGTCATCGGTTTTCCTGTCGCGTGGGCGCTTGCCATCATGCCGTCGCGGCTTGCCTCCGTCGTTTTCGCAATTTTGCTTCTGTCCATGTGGACCAACCTTCTGGCACGCACCTATGCCTGGATGGTGCTGTTGCAGCGGACGGGTGTCGTCAACAAGACGCTGATGGGCCTTGGCATCATCGACAAGCCGCTTGCACTGGTCAACAACCTGACCGGCGTCACGATCGGCATGACCTATATCATGCTGCCATTCATCATCATTCCGCTCTATGGCGTCATCCGCAAGATCGATCCGGCCATTCTCCAGGCGGCGGCGCTGTGCGGGGCAACCCGCTTTCAGGCGCTGACCCGCGTTCTCATTCCACTTGCCGCTCCCGGTATGATCTCCGGCGCGCTGATGGTGTTCGTCATGTCGCTTGGCTATTTCGTCACCCCGGCGCTGCTGGGCGGCACGGCGAACATGATGCTGGCCGAGCTTATCGCGCAATTCGTGCAGTCTCTCGTCAACTGGGGCATGGGCGGGGCAGCGGCGCTGGTGCTTCTGGTGGTGACGCTGACGCTTTACGCAATCCAGCTGAAATTCTTCGGCGCGGCCGGGGCAGGGGGGCGCTGACATGCTTTTGAACTACAACAGCCTTGGCGCATGGAAGTGGCTGCTCCTTTTAATCACCGTGCTGACAGCGGCATTCCTTATCCTGCCGATTGTCTTCATCGCTGCTTTGTCCTTCGGCTCGTCGCAATGGCTGATCTTTCCGCCGCCCGGCTGGACGCTGAAATGGTATGCGGATTTCTTTGCCGATCCGAGGTGGCTGGATGCTGCCTGGACAAGCCTGCGTATCGCCGTGATGGTCACAGTCCTGTCGGTGTTGATCGGCCTCGTGGCCTCCTTCGGCCTGGTGCGGGGGCGTTTCATTGGGCGCGAGGGTCTGCGGGCTTTGTTCATGACGCCGATGATCCTGCCTGTCGTGGTGCTGGCGGTGGCGCTTTATGCTTTTTTCCTGAAGCTCGGCCTTGCGGGCACCACTACGGGCTTTGTCATTGCCCATCTTGTCGTGGCGCTGCCTTTCTCCATTCTGGCGTTGACCAGCGCGCTCGAGGATTTCGATAAATCGATCGAAGACGCTGCAGTGCTATGCGGCGCGAGCCCGCTGCAGGCCAAAATCCGCATCACCTTGCCGGCCATCAGCCATGGCCTGTTCTCAGCCGCGATCTTTTCTTTCCTCACTTCCTGGGATGAGGTGGTGCTGGCGATCTTCATGGCAAGTCCAACGTTGCAGACGCTGCCGGTGAAAATCTGGGCGACGCTGCGGCAGGATCTGACGCCGGTGATCGCCGCTGCATCGACGCTTCTCATCGCGGTGACCATCATTCTCATGCTGCTTGTCGCGGCTGTGCGAAAAGGATTGAAAACATGACCAAACCGCTCCTGCAAATTCGCGGCATCGCCAAGCAATACGGACCGGTCGTCGCCGTTCAGGATGTCAATCTCGAGGTGCAGCCGGGCGAGTTCATGACGTTTCTCGGACCATCCGGTTCGGGCAAGAGCACGACGCTCTACATTCTGGCCGGTTTCGAACAGCCGACGGCGGGCGACATCCTGCTGAACGGCGAAAGTCTGCTCTCCACGCCGTCGCACAAGCGCAATATCGGCATGGTCTTCCAGCGTTACACGCTGTTTCCGCATCTGTCTGTTGGCGAGAATATCGCCTTTCCGCTGAAAGTGCGCCGAAAGAGCAAGGCGGAAATCGATGCGAAGGTGAAGGAGATGCTGAGGCTCGTTCGTCTCGAAGGTTTCGAGGACAGAAAGCCTGCGCAGATGTCGGGCGGCCAGCAGCAGCGCGTGGCCTTGGCAAGGGCGCTCGCTTATGATCCGCCGGTTCTTCTGATGGACGAGCCGCTCTCGGCGCTCGACAAGAAGCTCAGGGAAGAAATCCAGTTCGAAATCCGTCGCATCCACCAGCAGACGGAAGTAACGATCCTTTACGTCACCCATGATCAGGAAGAGGCCTTGCGTCTTTCCGACCGGATCGCGGTGTTTTCAAAAGGCGTGATTGACCAGATCGGTACGGGGCCGGAGCTTTACGCTCACCCCACCACCCGCTTCGTGGCCGAATTCATCGGTGACAGCGACTTCATCGCCTGCGATCTCCTCGCCGCCTCGGGCGGCAAGGCGACGGTTTCGCTCGGGCAGAATATCGTCTTTGACCATATTCCGGTTCATGGCGAAGCTGCACCGGGAAAAAAGGCGGCGCTGATGCTGCGTCCGGAGCGTTTACAGCTCAGCCGCAACAGGCCCGGCTCTTACGCCGGTTTTCAGGCCACCGTCAGCGATATCACCTTCCTTGGCAACAACGTCCATGTCGTCGCCCATACAGGTTCGGGAGAGCCCTTTGCCGTGCGCCTGCCATTTGGCCATGAGGCGATTTCGGGCCTCAACCGTGGTGATCTCGTGCATCTGGCCTTCGATCCCGCGTCGGCGCAGGTTTTCTGTTGAGGGTCGGAAATATGCATCTTAATGATCCCATGCTCTTCGGCGAGCACGGGAGGACATCTCTACCGGCAATGCGCGCCGACCATCAAGAAACTGGGACTGGAACTTTGCGGCAATGCGCCCTTCATCGTCGACGACGCCGATCTCGATGCGGCCGTGGAGGGAGCGCCGATTTTCCCAGAAGTTGGAGCCGCAGAAAAAACCGTTGCATTTCAATGAGCCATCATGCCCCAGGCAAGTGAACCTAGGGAAAAAATCCCGAATAAGACAAGGATCACTCCGGACAGGCGGGAAACCCAGCGGGCAAAGGTGGTGGGAAGGCGCTGCCGGGCAAATGCAACGCCGCCGCTCAACATGAACCACCACAATAAAGACCCTAGAAAAACGCCCGCGACCACAAAAAACGCGCTCGTCGCTCCCGATGCGTCAGCAAGGCCGAGACCCGCGAAAATTGCTGCAAAGGACAGAATCGTCATGGGGTTGGTGATCGTCAGGAAAAAGGTCGCGGTGATGGTGCCGAGCAGATCGCGCGCTCCAACCTTGGCCGCTTCTGCCAGAGGTTTGGGCCTCAGGCTTTTCCAGCCGAGCCACAGCATGAAAAGGCCGCCGACGATTTTGAGCGGCGTATCGATTGTCGCAAGGGTCGCCGCGAAAGCGGAAAAGCCCAGCGCTGCGAGGCTGGCATACACGGCATCCGCCAGAGCAGTCCCAAGGCCACCTGCCACTCCCGCCCAGAACCCGCGCTCAAGGGTCCGGTTGATGCAGAGGGCGCCGATGGGGCCGAGCGGGGCTGCGACCGCAAGGCCCAGCACAATGCTTTTCAAAACGAGCATCAGTTCCATCAGTCCACGCTTTCCTTCGGCATAAATGGTCCCGGCACGACAGAAGACAGGGCGATGATCGTTTCGGTACGGGCAAGGAACCCGTTCTGTTTCATTGTCGCCAGAAAGGTTTCGATCTCCGCCAGCGACCCGACGTGAACTTTGACGAGGTAGGACCACTGCCCGGTCACATGGTGACATTCCGCAATAGCGGACTGCGACGCCGCATAGACACGAAACGCGGCCTCGTCCGCATCCGGCGCCAACGCGATCCACACGAAGGCGATCACGGGCAAATCGAATGCGGATGGATCGGCATCAACGGTGATGCGACGGATCGCCCCGCTGGCCGTCAGGCGTCGGATGCGCTCGTTCACGGCCGAAGCGGAAAGCTCCACGACATTTCCGATATCGGCCAGAGAGCGGCGGGCGTCTTCTGCAAGAAGACTGATGATTTTGCGGTCTGTTGAATCCATTTCCGCAGATAATCATGTTTATTGTGATAATGAAAGATATTATGCGGAATTTTTGTGAATCGAGCGCAAGCCTTTAAACCGAGCCAAGAATCCCCTGCAGCTTCGCCGTGCCTGTAATCTTGGCGGAAGCTCATGCTATTTCAGCGATTACGGTCGCACTATCCATGCTTCCGGCAGCGTTTCCTGCAAGGCTTGGCGGATGATCGTGGCGAGATGGGCGCTGATTGGATTTTCGTCTTTTCCGGAGCGAAGAAGGCTGAGCCCCAGCGACGGGAGTTGTGGCAAACCATTGGTGAGTGGATCGAGAACCCGTACGGAAGGCGGCCGGCCGAACGGTGTGCGAAGTGCGATGCCAAGGCCTGCGGCTGTCGCAGCCCACAACCCGCCGAGGCTAGGGCTGACGAATGCAATGCGCCAGGCGATACGCTGTTGATCAAGGTGGTTGCAGGCAATGCTACGTAAAAGGCACGGCGCTTCCAAGACTGCAAGTGGCAGCGGCTCTTTCCCGCCGGTCTGCCAGACAGTTTCTGTTTCCGCCGCGCCCAGCCAGCACAGTGGCATGGATGCAACCGTTTCAGCCGGCGAAGCCGTGTCGTCATTCCAAGCCAAGGCGAGGTCAAGATGGCCGGACTCGACCTTCTCCCGCAATTCGCTATTGCGAGCGATGCGCCCTTCGATCCGAACCCGCGGATGGGCCCGTGCGAAACGGCCCAGCACCTGCGGCAACACGGTTTCTCCGAAATCCTCCTGAATCCCGAGGCGGATCCAGCCTGCGAGTTCCGGCCCGCGAACGGCGCTGATCGCCTCGTCATTCAGGCTCAATATGCGGCGGGCATAGGACAGCAGCACTTCGCCGCTCTCGGTCAGCGCCAGCCCCCGGCCGGATTTGCGCACCAGAGCGGTTTCGGTCTGGTCCTCCAGCTTCTTGAGTTGTGCGCTGACCGCAGAGGTCGAACGCCCCAGTCTGTCTGCGGCCTGCGCGAACGACCCGCTCTCGATGCCAATCACGAAACTGCGGAGCGCGTCCAGATCCAAATGGGTAAGGCGCAAATTAAATGTCCCTAAAATCAGGACGTAGTGTCCTGAATAATTTGATTTTCAGGATGATGATGTCGTTTCATAGTGTGGCTGTCAATCCTCTTGAACGGAGCGCATCCATGCCTTTCACCCGAATATCTTTGCTTGCGGGCAAATCCACCGACTATCTCAAGGCGGTTTCCGACAGTCTCGACCGCGCGCTTGTCGACTGCTTTGACGTTCCGGAAAACGACCGCTTCGCTGCAATCCACCAGCACCAACCGGGCGAACTGATCTTCGACCGAACATATCGCGGCGGCCCTCGGTCGGATGATTTCATTTTCTTTCATATCACCACCGGCAAGACGCGATCGCCGGAAACCAAGGCGCGCTTCTATGCGAGGCTCGTCGAAAACCTGGCGGTGTCGCCCGGTGTGAGGCCGGAGGATGTGATGGTCGCCATCGTCAACTCGACGTTTGATGACTGGTCCTTTGCATCAGGCGTTTCAGCAGGCACACCAGCGGATGGGAGTGGCCGATGACCGATTTTTTCGAGATGCAACCGGCCTGTCCATCCACCATGAGCGTGCGTCGAGCCGGTGACGGAATAGTTGCTGCACCTGAGGGTATCTCCAGCGGATCCTTCCTCGTCCAGATGCTGTTATCGAGCCGGATCGATGGCGAGATGACGGCAATGCGCGCTTTTGTGCCGCCGGGGGTCGTGACCCATTGGCACAGTCATCCGCGCGGCCAGCTTCTCTTCGTGCTGGATGGCATCGGTCTCATCCAACGCAAGGGTGACGATCCGCGTGAAGTCCGTGCCGGAGATGCGGTGTGGTTTGCGCCCGGCGAAGCCCATTGGCATGGCGCCGCGCCGTCCTGTCCCTTCAGCTATCTCAGCGTCCAGCCGGTCAGGAGTGGAACTGCCGTCCACTGGATGGAACCTGTCAAAAAAGAGGAGAGCACGTCATGATCGCCATGCAATACAGCTTCACGCTGCCTGCCGGCTACGACATGGCGATCATAGACCGGCGCATAAGGGAGAAGGGGCCGCTGCTCGATGGCTTTCCACGCCTGCGTTTCAAGGCCTATCTTTCGGCGAGAAAGCAGGATGCCGGCTTCACCAGTGCTGAAAATCTCTACGCGCCGTTCTATCTCTGGGACGAGCCAGAAGGGATAGACAGCTTCCTGTCCGGTCCAGGTTTTGCGGTTCTGACACGGGACTTCGGCTGGCCATCGGTGCAGACATGGCTGGTCTGGCACGCCGACCACGTACCTGATCTTACAGCTTCGCGATATGCCACACGGGAGGCTCGGTCCATAGCGCCCCATTCTGATCTGGCCAAGCTACGCGATACGGCGACCGCGGACGCGCGTTCAGCAATCAGGGCCGGCGCGCTCGCGGCCATAGCCGCATTCGATCCAACAAAATGGCTGCTGCTACAATTCAATCTCTGGCCGACAGTGCCGGCCGTTACTGAAACAATGCAAACCTACACTGTTGGCCACGTCTCATTGGGGTCGGTTCTGCATTTAGCGGAATGATATCTCACGCACCGGCTCAAAGGGTATTGCGTCGTTCCAGCTCTCGTCTATCGCGGTTGCTTTTCTGCCTCACGTAGCGAAATCAGCCGTTTGGTGGATTCGTCCCACAGAATGAGCTTTACGCAGCCCAGGCTGTCGCGAAGGCTGATGCGACCAAGTTTCGCAAGCTCCGGGTAGTCGTGCAGAATCTCTGGCAACCTGTAAAAAGGTACCTTGCTCGACAAATGGTGGACATGGTGCATGCCGATATTGCCGGTGATCCAACGCAGCGGACCCGGAAGATCGTAATACGAGGCGCCATGCATCGCCGCATGGGGAAAAGCCCATTCCGGAGGCTTGGACCAGTGGGTTTCTTCAAACTGGTGCTGGACATAAAACAGCCAGACACCTGCTGACCCGGCAAGCAGCACTATTGGCAGATGAACCAACAGAAAAGGCACGAGCCCTATCGCCCAGATAAGAAGAATGGCCAATACGGCCACACCGGCATTTGTTGCCATTGTCGAAATCCAGGGCAACGCTCCAGACCGCATCATGCCAAACGGTAGCCTTTGTTTGAACAGAAACAGGAAAGCAGGACCGATGCCGAACATCACCAGCGGATGCCTGTACAAGCGATAACCGAGTTTTCCGCGTGAGGAGAGTGCACGATATTCGGTCACGGTCAGAGTTGTAATGTCGCCAACCCCTCGCTCATCGAGATTGCCGGCTGACGCATGGTGTTCCGCATGCGCGCGGCGCCAATAGTCGTAGGGCGTCAGCGTCAGGATACCGATTGCGCGACCCGTCCAGTCATCCCAGCGACGGCGCCCGAAAAAAGAGCCGTGTCCGCAATCGTGTTGCAGTATGAAGAGCCTCAACAGGAATCCGGCTGCGGGGATCACCAGAAGCAGGCCAAGCCAGTAACCAAAATGAATCGATACCGACGCTGCTGCCCAAAGGAATACAAAGGGAACAAGCGTCACGGCAAGTTCGTACAGGCTGCGGCCGGTGCGGGGTTTGCGATAATTCGAAAGTATTTTAAGCAGGGCCTTTTCACTCGCGCCGCCAGGTAATTGGGCTGTTAACGTCGCGGTCATGGTTGATAGCAATCCTTCTGGTCGCCTGCATTTCGAAAAAAGTGTTCACCGCGCTGGCGGTCGTTTTCTGGAATAGCCCGATCTCGAGCCAACACGCGTTGCCGCGGCGGTTCCGTGCTCTGCTCGGCGCGGGCATTCACTGTTTTGTTCATAAATGTTCGAGCTGTAAGCTCGCTCCTGAAATCTGAAACGGTTAATTAAGTCGATCTGCTCGGCGAGGATCTCGCACAACTCTGCGCGGCTGGAACCTGTTCTGTCTAACTGTACCGGCGCTGTTTGCACAGAGGGGCAGGGTGACCTCAAATTGATTGAAGGGTACTAGAATTTAATCGGCACTGGCATTCTCTCGCAGGAGCACAGCTCGACTCGGCAACTAAAATCGCTGAAAAGTTGGAGTGGTGAGCGGGTCTCGGCAACAGGATGGCAATTACTCGTTCAAATACGAGCAATATGCTCGAGGCAACAGACCCTTACCGCAGCATTGTGGCTGTATCGCGCCCGACATGTAAGGTTTCTTGCGATGTATCAGATCGCAGCATCAGGGGTCATCGACTGGCAGGAGAGTGCCCCTTATGCCAGCAGCCCGCGCATGATCAGTTCGAGATGAATCTTCAGAACGACCTGCTTGTCCAGACTGCGCCGATCGTCGAAAATCAACCGGAAAACCAATGTTCCGACTATGGGTGACATGACGACCTTGGCCAGTTCGGTGGGGTTGGCTCTAAACCTTTTTTTCGCCACGCCCTCTTCGAGGATCGTATTGATCCGCTCGAATACCGGCGCCATCACCACGTCATGGTGCTGGTCGATGAGATCGGGGAATTTTGCTCCTTCCGCAACGATGAAGCGAAACAGTTCCCGCATCTTTCTATTGTCGACGAGGGCGTCGAACAGGAATTCAAGAAGCATCCGAAGCTCCTCGACGGGATCATCCGACGTGCGTGCATAAGCCTTGAATGCCTCCTGAAAAGGTGCCGAGGCATGCCTGATCATCGCCTCGAAAAGAGCCTCCTTGGTTTCGAAATAGACGTAGACCGTGCCTTTCGTCACTCCCACCCGCTCGGCAATGTCCTCCACCCGCGTGGCCGTAAATCCTCTCTTGGTGAATTCCTCGAATGCGGCGTCGAGAATTTCCAACGGACGTTGTATCTTCTGTTCTGCGCGTGTCAGTTTTGCTTTTGCCATAACCCCGGATCCCTACGTATTCTTTCGGCACTTGCCTTTTTACCCGTCGCAATCGGCGGAAATGACAGGTGGTTTGCCTATAGCACCGGCGTAAAAACCGGAATCGATTTTTACAAGACGTGGTGCGTGGTTCAATATGTCGGCACATCCCCCGATGCGTCCGAGAGGACGCGCCGGGCATTCGTAATGATCATTCGGGGAGCCCGGTTTGACGTCCGGACGGTTCCCGATCGGCGACACAAGAATTTCATTGACTATTCAGTCAGTCAAATATTATAGGGTGAGGCGAAGATCAAGAGGTCACCATGAAAAGCATTCTTTTAGCAATGGCGGTCGGCGGCATTTTCGCCCTGTCGTCCTGCAGCAACGAAGAGCCGCCTGCTGAAAAGCCGTTGCGTGTCGTCGATGTGGTTGCGGCAGCGAAAAAGCCCGTCGGCCGTGGCAGCGTCATCACCGGTGAAGTAAGGGCACGGGTCCAGACGGACCTTTCCTTTCGGGTGAGCGGCAAGATCACCGAGCGGCTGGTGGATGTGGGTACCCCGGTAAAGGCCGGGCAATTGCTTGCTCGCATCGACCCGGAAGAGCAAAAGGCGGATATCGACGTTGCGGTGGCCAACCTGCAATCTGCCGAAGCGCAGATGACGCAGGCGCAGTTGGCATTCGATCGCCAGCAAAGTCTTTTCAAGACGCAGGTGACTTCGCGCTCCGCGGTCGACAAGGCGCAGGAAACCCTGCTCACCACACAAGGCGCCGTCAGATCGGCGCAGGCCCAGCTGGATACGGCGCGCGATGCGCTTTCCTACACCGAACTCAGGGCCGATGCGGATGGTGTGATCACCGCGCGCAATGTCGAAGTCGGTCAGGTGGCGCAGGCCGCTCAGCTCGTTTTCACGCTGGCGCATGACGGGCCGCGCGATGCGGTATTTGATGTCTACGAATCCCTGTTCCTCGAGCGCGATATCGACAATCTCGTCAATGTCAGCCTCCTGTCGGATCCCGCCCGCGCTGTCGAGGGACCGGTGCGGGAGATTTCCCCGACGATCGATCCCGACAATGGGACGATCCGGGTCAAGGTTGGCCTGAACGGCGATATGACCATGCCGCTCGGAGCACCGGTATCGGGTCATTTCCGCTTCAAGCAGGTGGAGGCGATTGAGCTTCCCTGGTCGGCAATGGCATCGCAGAACGACCTTCCCGCCGTCTGGGTGGTCGATGCGCAGTCCTCGGAAATCGCCATGCGCCGGGTTGAGGTCTCCGACTATGAGACGGGTCAATTCGTCGTGGCGGAAGGACTTCTTCCCGGCGATCTCGTCGTGACCAGCGGGACCAAATTTCTCCGCACCGGTGAAAAGGTCGCCTATGAAAAGGGGCAGGCACAATAATGTTCAGGATAAATAGAAGCTTGTTTTTGCTGCTTCCGGCGATTGCGGTCTCGTCCTGCCAGGAAAAGCAGGAAGCGCCCGCTGAGGCGCCGCGCCCGGTGCTCTCCGTTGTCGTAGGGGAGACGCGCGCCGATGCGCTGCGGCTGACCGGCACGGTGGAATCGAGAATTCAGACCGATCTCGGCTTTCGTGTTCTCGGCCGGATCATTGCCCGCAATGTCGATGTGGCCGATCTGGTCAAGAAAGGCGATGTGGTGGCCTCGATCGATCCGCTCGCGCTGGAACTTTCGGTAAAGAGCGCCCAATCCGATCTGTCCAACGCCGAAGCGCAACTGGCCAATGCGGTGACGACCGAGCAGCGTCAGCGCGTGCTGGCCGAGGCCCGCAGCGGCACGGAAGCAGCACTTGAAGAGGCCGAGCAGGCCACGCGAACGGCCAATGCCGCCGTCGCCAAAGCCCGTGCAAATCTTGATAAGGCCGAGGAGCAACTGGGCTATACGCAGCTACACGCGGAATTTGACGGCGTGGTGACTGCGACATCCGGTGAAATTGGCCAGGTCGTCTCTGCCGGACAGACGGTCGTGACCATTGCCCGCCCGGAAGTGCGGGATGTTGTGGTCGATGTTCCGCAATTTGCGGCGCAGCGACTTGATATCGGATCGACCTTCGATATCGCCCTGCAACTGGACCCAAAGATACGCACCACCGGCGTGGTGCGTGAGATTGCCCCAGAAGCCGAAACCGCAACACGCACGCGCCGCACGAAAATCAGCCTTCAGGATGCGCCGCCGACATTCCGGCTCGGCTCGGTCGTCACGGCCTCAGCAATTGCCGCCTCCGAATCGCAGATCATGCTCCCCTCGTCGGCCCTGCTGAAAACCGAAGACGGTTGGAGTGTCTGGATCGTCAATACCGATACGGCCACGGTCACCTCGCGCCCGGTCAAAATAGAGGGCGAGCCCGCTGAAGGCGGCAGTGCGCGCATCACCGGCGGCGTCAAGCCCGGCGAACGTGTCGCCAGTGCCGGCGTTCACAAGCTTAAGGATGGTCAAGCCATCAGGATCGATCAGGAGGTCCATCAGTGAAGAAATTCAATCTTTCCGACTGGGCGCTCGAGCACCGTTCGCTCGTCTGGTACTTCATGCTGGTCTTCGTTCTTGCCGGTGTTTTCTCTTATCTCAACCTCGGACGTGAGGAAGATCCGAATTTCACCATCAAGACAATGGTGATCAGCGCGCAATGGCCCGGCGCTTCGGCGGAGGAAGTGGCCAGGCAGGTGACCGACAGGATCGAGAAGAAGCTCGAGGAACTCGACAATCTCGACTATCTGCGCAGCCAGACAGTCGCTGGCAAGACGACGATTTTCGTGGAACTCGTGCCGGAAACCAAAGCCAAGAATGTCGAACCCACCTGGGTGCGCGTGCGCAACATGATCGGCGACATCAAGGGCGACTTCCCCTCGGGCGTTGTCGGCCCGTTCTTCAACGACCGTTTCGGCGATGTTTATGGCAATATCTACGCCTTCACCAGCGACGGTCTCAGCCAGCGGCAATTGCGCGATCTGGTGGAGGACGCGCGTGCCAAGGTTCTGACTGTCGACAATATCGGCAAGGTTGATGTCATCGGCGCGCAAGACGAGGCGATCTATCTGGAGTTTTCCACGCGGCAGATCGCAGCGCTGGGCATCGATCAGCAATCGATTATCAAGACGCTGCAAGCCCAGAATGCTGTCACCCAGTCCGGCTTCGTCAATGCCGGGCCGGAACGTGTTGCGCTGCGTGTCAGCGGCCAGTTCACCTCGGAAGACAGCCTTCGCGCCATCAATCTGCGCGTCAACAACCGGTTCTTCCCGCTGACGGAAGTGGCGACGATCCGGCGCGGTTATGTCGATCCGCCGTCTTCGCTGTTCCGCTTTAACGGGCAACCGGCCATCGGTCTTGCCATAGGCATGAAAACCGGTGCGAACCTCGTGCATTTCGGCGAGGAGCTGGATGCACAGATGAAGCGTATCGTGGCGGACCTGCCTGTTGGCGTCGATGTGCATCGCGTGTCCGATCAGCCGGCCGTGGTCGATGAGGCGGTCTCCGGCTTCACTTCGGCGCTGTTCGAGGCGATCGCAATCGTTCTCGTCATCAGCTTCATCAGCCTCGGATTGCGGGCGGGCATGGTGGTTGCGGTCTCCATACCGCTCGTGCTGGCGATCACCTTCGTCTATATGGAATATACCGGCATTTCGCTGCAACGCATCTCGCTCGGCGCGCTTATCATCGCGCTCGGGCTTCTCGTCGACGATGCTATGATTGCTGTCGAGATGATGGTCGCACGCCTCGAGGTCGGCGATGATCTCAGAAAAGCGGCGACCTATGTTTATACTTCGACCGCATTCCCGATGCTGACCGGTACGCTGGTCACCGTTGCCGGTTTCATTCCCGTCGGCCTCAACAACAGCGCGGCGGGTGAGTTCACATTCACCCTGTTCGTGGTGATCGCCGTTTCGCTGATCGTGTCGTGGATTGTCGCGGTTGTGTTCACGCCACTGCTTGGCGTGGCGATGTTGCCCAAGACGATGAAATCGCACCATGAGAAGAAGGGCCGTTTTGCCTCTGGCTTTTCCTGGCTTCTAGCCCGGGCGCTGCGCTTTCGTTGGGTTACGATCATCCTCACGGTTGCGTTGTTTGCCCTTTCCGTTGGCGGCATGAGCCTCGTGCAGCAGCAGTTCTTCCCGGCTTCTGACCGTGTGGAATTGATCGTAGACTGGAACCTGCCACAGAACAGCTCGATTGCCGAAACCAACCGGCAGATGGCACAGTTCGAGCAGGAAGCGCTGGCGAAAAACCCCGACATCGACCACTGGACGACCTATGTCGGTGAAGGCGCACCACGTTTCATCCTCTCCTTTGACGTGCAGACGCCTGATGTCACCTTCGGCCAGACAATCATCGTCACCAAGGGGCTTGATGTGCGCGACAAGGTGCGCGCTGAGTTGCAGGACTATCTGAACCGGACGTTTACCGGCACCGACGCCTTCGTGAAATTGCTCGACATCGGCCCTCCGGTCGGAAAGCCGGTGCAATATCGCTTGAGCGGTCCGGATATCCAGCATGTCCGCGAACTAGGCCAGCAGCTGGCGGGCATCGTCGGCGAGCATCGGCTGCTGTCCAACATGGTCATGGACTGGAATGAGCCGACGCGGGTGGTCAAGGTCGACGTTTTGCAGGACAAGGCCCGCCAGCTCGGTGTCTCTTCGGAAGACATCGCCAATGCAATGAACAGCATTGTCGAGGGTTCCACCGTGACGCAGGTCAGGGATGATATCTACCTCGTCAATGTGGTGGCGCGTGCGCAGCTGGCGGAGCGCGGCTCCATCGAAACATTGCAGAACCTGCAATTGCCGGCCACGAACGGCAAGGCCGTGCCGCTGTCGGCAATCGCCAATTTCCGCTACGAGCTGGAACAGCCGACCATCTGGCGTCGCGACAGAATTCCGACAGTCACGGTCAAGGCTGCCATCATCGGCCCGACGCAGCCGGCGACGATCGTGGAGCAGTTGAAGCCGAAACTCGAGGCTTTCGAAAAGTCGCTCCCCGTGGGGTACAAGGTGGAAATAGGAGGCTCGGTGGAATCCAGCGCGGATTCGCAGGCGCCAATCGTAGCCGTGGTGCCTCTGATGCTGTTTGCGATGGCAACGATCCTTATGGTTCAGTTGCAGAGCTTCAGCCGGCTGTTTCTTGTCTTTGCCGTTGCTCCGACGGCGCTGATCGGCGTGGTGGCAGCGCTGCTGCTCTCCAACGCGCCGATGGGTTTCGTCGCCATTCTCGGCATATTGGCACTGATCGGTATTCTGATCCGAAACTCGGTCATTCTCGTCGTTCAGATCGAACATCTCAGAAGCGAGGGGGTCTCGGCCTGGCGCGCCGTCATCGAGGCGACCGAGCATCGCATGCGACCGATCATGCTGACGGCTGCGGCGGCAACACTTGCCCTCATCCCCATATCTCGGGAGATATTCTGGGGTCCGATGGCCTATGCCATGATGGGCGGCATCGTGGTTGGCACGGCGCTCACGCTGCTGTTCCTTCCGGCACTCTATGTCGCGTGGTTCCGCATTCCGCGCGAAGATGACAAGCAGGAAGCACAGGAAATCAAGACGTAATTTCCTGTGAGACAGCCACACCCTCGTGATCGCGAGGGTGTGGCGCCGGCAAAGCCACTGTCCCGCTTAAATTCTGCAAATGTGCCCGCCATCGTTGTTCCTTCGGCGCAGATAGTGTTAGGAAGATCGGCTTAGCTGCGGCAGCGGCGCTGTCCTTCAATAGATAAGCGTTTGCTTCTGCGTCGTTGACAGACCAAGGGTGCCGGAGGGTTCAAGGATGGGCGGGTTGTCGGATTGGCTTGCGGACGCAAAGCCGATCAATCGCAAGAATGCCGCAGAAGTGGTGTTCGAAGATATCCGTTCGGCCATCACCTCTGGTCAGCTCGTGGTCGGAACCCGGCTGCCCTCCGAAGCCCATCTGGCGGAAAGATATGGTGTCAGCCGGCCGATCGTGCGCGAGGCGTTGCGATCTCTCCAGACTCTGGGGTTGACGCAGACGCGCACGGGTAGCGGCACCTATGTAATGACCGCCACACCGCCTGCTGAATTGAGTTACGGAGCATATTCCGCCCGTGACCTGATCGAGGCACGCCCCTTCATTGAGGTGCCGGCGGCCGGTTGGGCGGCGCTACGGCGCACGGATGCCCAACTAGAGACCCTGCTCGAACTCTGCGACAGGATGGAGGCTGAGGAAAGGCCGCATCCGTGGGTGCTGCTGGACGGGCAATTTCATTGCGCCATTGCGGAAGCCTCGTCCAATGCACTGTTTGCCAAGGTTGTGGCCGATGCGCGCGAGGCTCTTTCCCAACAGTCCGAGATGGTCAACCTGATGGCTGGCCGGCGCGTTGCATCGAATTTGGAGCACCGCCGGATCGTCGAGGCGATCCGGCGGGGTTCGTCCCCCGATGCGCGCGAAGCGATGGAGCTTCACCTGGGTCAGGTGAAGCAGGTGGTAACGACCATTATTGGAGAAGATCGGGCTCGACACCCGTAAGCGCGGGTAGGTTGGCGAGGTGGCGGGGGCTCAGTGCCTGATGAAGTTGCTCCTCCGTCAGATAGCCGCGCTCCAGCACCACCTGCGGGACGGTGCGGCCGCTGGCCAGCGCCTCCCTTGCGACGTCAGTTGCTGCATAGTATCCGATCAGCGGGTTAAGCGCGGTTGCGAGACCGATCGATTCCTCCACACGCTGTGCCATGATGGCGGGATTGGCGACGATGCCATCGACACAACGTGCCGCCAAAGTCCGGCAAGCGGCGCTCAGCTGGCTGATGCTCTGGGAAAGGGCACGCACCATGATCGGCTCGAAGGCGTTCAGCTGTAGCTGCCCGGCTTCGGCGGCCATTGTGATGGTGATGTCGTTGCCGATTACCGCATAAGCCACCTGATTGACCATTTCGGGAATGACCGGATTGATCTTGCCCGGCATGATGCTGGACCCCGCCTGAACGGAGGGCAGGGTGATTTCGCCGATGCCGGCGCGCGGGCCGGAAGAGAGCAGGCGAAGGTCGTTGCAGGTTTTTGACAGTTTGACGGCGACACGTTTCAACACGCCGGACAGATGCACAAATGCGCCGGGGTCCTGCGTCGCTTCGATCAGGTCGGCGGCCGTCACCAGCGGGCGTCCGGTCAACCGCGCCAGATGCTGGCAGGCAAGCGCCGCATAACCGCGCGGTGCATTGAGCCCGGTGCCGATGGCGGTGGCGCCGAGATTGATCTCGTGCAGCAGGGCTGCGGATTCGATGAGGCGGGCCTGATCCTCGCCCAGCATCACCACGAAAGTGCGGAACTCCTGACCGAGCGTCATCGGCACGGCATCCTGCAATTGCGTCCGTCCCAGCTTGATGAAGCCGGAAAACTCCTGTGCCTTGCGATCGAACGCGTCTTTCAGCACACCCATCGAAGCCGCGAGATCGTCGATCGCTTCGATCATTCCTACATTGACCGCCGTCGGATAAGCATCGTTGGTGGACTGGCTGAGATTGACGTGGTCGTTGGGGTGAAGGTGGGCATAATCGCCTTTCGCGTGGCCGAGCAGTTCAAGTGCCCGGTTGGCGATGACCTCGTTGGCGTTCATGTTGGTGGAAGTGCCAGCACCGCCCTGAATTTCGTCCACGACGAACTGCTCGTGAAGCGCACCCTCACGAATTTCGCGGCAGGCTCTGACGATTGCTTCCATCCGCTCCTGGTCAAGCAAGCCAAGCTCGTGATTGGCGAGGGCGGCGGCCTCCTTCACATAGGCAAGTCCCCTGACGAGATAGGGGTTGTGGCCGATCGTTACGCCGGTGATCTGAAAGTTCTCCACCGCGCGTGCCGTGTGCACGCCCCAATAAACATCTGCCGGAATTTCCTTCGTTCCGAGCAAATCATGCTCCATGCGCGTCACGCCCACTTTTTCCTCCAATAGCTCAAAGCGTTACCAAAATCTGTAAAGCTGTCTTACAGATTTTTCGACCTTAATCCTTCGCCGTACGAAGGTCAATAATGCTTCGATCCCCTTGACGAACGGCATTCTCTGCAATTATGAGGGCAAAAATCTGTCATGCAGCTTTACAGCGATGCATGAGCTTGCTGGCGCTGTATCCAGCGCCGAGCATGCCAGTTCCAATTTTGATTTCCGGCGTATCGCCGACTGCAAAGCAAATTCATTGGGAGGAGAAATATCAATGAAATCTGTAAAAACGGCACCTGCCGAACGCGAGGTCTTCACGGAAGAAGACCTCGGATACCACAAGGCACTTAAACCGCGTCAGATCCAGATGATCGCGATTGGTGGCGCAATTGGCACCGGGCTGTTCCTGGGCGCCGGTGGACGGCTGGCGCAGGCCGGTCCGGCGCTGGTGTTTGTTTATGCGCTTTGCGGCTTCTTTGCGTTTCTGGTGCTGCGTGCACTTGGCGAACTTATCATGCATCGCCCGAGTTCCGGCTCGTTCGTGTCCTATGCCCGCGAGTTCTATGGCGAGAAGATGGCTTTCTTTGCCGGCTGGATGTATTGGTTGAACTGGGCAATGACCTCGGTGGCCGATGTGACCGCCGTTGCGCTCTATATGAACTTCTTCAAGCACTACGTCCCCTGGCTGGCGGGCATCGACCAATGGGTGTTTGCGTTGACGGCACTTCTGGTTGTGCTGGCGATGAACATGCTGTCGGTGAAGGTTTTTGGCGAGCTTGAGTTCTGGTTCAGCCTGATCAAGGTGCTGGCGCTTGCGATCTTCCTCGTCGTTGGCGTCTATTTCGTCATCTTTGGCACGCCCATTGAAGGGCATGTGACAGGCTTCAGCATTATCACCGACAATGGCGGCTTCTTCCCGAACGGCATTCTTCCTGCCTTCGTCATCATTCAGGGGGTAGTGTTCGCTTACGCCTCGATCGAACTGATCGGCACGGCGGCAGGGGAAACCGAAGACCCTCGCAAAGTCATGCCCCGCGCCATCCGCGCCGTGGTGCTGCGCCTCGTGGTGTTTTATGTCGGCTCGGTATTGCTGTTCACGCTGCTTCTGCCTTATACCGCCTATAAGGCTGGCGAGAGCCCCTTCGTTACCTTCTTCGGTTCCATCGGTGTTCAGGGTGCGGATGTGATCATGAACCTTGTGGTGCTAACCGCCGTGCTGTCTTCGCTCAATGCCGGGCTTTATTCTACCGGCCGTATTCTTCATTCGATGGCGGTCTCTGGATCGGCGCCGGCAGCGCTGGCAAAGATGAACAAGGCCGGCGTGCCCTATGGCGGTATTGCGGTGACCGCCGCCGTCACCGTTCTCGGTGTGGCGCTGAACGCCGTCGTGCCAGCTGCGGCCTTCGAAATTGCACTCAACCTGTCGGCGCTCGGCATCATCTGCGCATGGGCCGTCATCGTGCTCTGCCAGCTCAAACTGTGGCAGCTTTCCAGGCGCGGCGAACTGGCTCGCCCGGATTTCCGCATGTTCGGTGCGCCTTACACTGGCATTCTCACACTCGTCTTCCTGTTCGGCGTGCTGGTGCTGATGGCTTTTGATTACCCTGTCGGCTCGTGGACCATCGCTTCGCTGCTGGTCATCATCCCGGCGCTGGTCATCGGCTGGTATATGCTGCGCGACCGTATCCACCGTCTGGCCGGCGAACGTGCAGGCGCGGGAGCGTCGCATTGAGCGGGCATGGTGAAGCTCCATTGGTGGCGGTCATCGCCACCGGTGGTACCATCGCCAGCAGGCGCGGCGCCGATGGCGCCAGCACACCAAGCCTTTCGGGTGAAGACCTGCTTGCACTGGTTCCGCAAATCAACGCGAGGCTGAAGCCGGTCGATCTGATGGCGAAGGATTCCTCCAGCCTGACATTGGCCGACATACAGCGCATCAGCGATGCGGTAGGCGTGGAGCTCAATGATCCCGCTGTCACCGGTGTCGTCGTTCTGCATGGAACCGATGCGATGGAAGAATCCTCGCTGCTCGTGCATTTGCAGCATGCCACCACCAAGCCGGTTGTCTTCACCGGCGCACAGTTTACGGCCGACCATCCGAATGCGGACGGGCCGTCCAATCTGGCCGCGGCCATAGAAACGGCGCTTGATCAGACGAATGCCGAACGCGGCGTGCTTTTATCCTTCGGCGGCAGATGTCTGCCGGCATGGGGGCTGTACAAGCTGAGCGCGGATGCGGCGGATGCGTTCCGCTCTGCGCGGCCGGCGGCCCATGCCGCAGCGCTGGAGCTTGCTGCGCCCCTCGCCGATCTGCGGGTTGATATCGTTGCCATTTATCCCGGTTGTGATGCCGCCCATATCGAGGCAAGCCTGCAGGCCGGTGCGGATGGGATCGTGCTTGCCGCACTTGGCTCCGGCAACGCCAATCCGGGCATCGCTGTGGCGGTGAAGCGCTGTGCCGAGCGAGGCGTTCCCGTCGTCGTCTCCAGCAGGGTCCCGGAAGGACTGCTGGTGGCGAGTTACGGCGGTGGCGGCGGTGGTCACGATCTGGTCGCGGCCGGTGCCATCCATTCGTCAACGCTGCGCCCCGGACAGGCGCGTATACTGCTTGCGGCGCTGATTGCCGCCAACAGCCCGGCGGAAAAGATCGTTTCCGCGTTCAAAGACGGCTCGCTCTCTTAAGCATCGGCTGCAATGCCCGCATTGGCGGGCATCGAAATTCCTATGAGATTCCTATTTTATTCCATCTGCCGCCGTCTCGAACCTTTATGCGGTTCGGGTGCATTCTTCTGTGCGGGAAGGGATGGTGTTTCTTCCCAGCCAGAAAGAATGAAAAGCGACGTCCCACATGACGGCGCTTTTCTTCCTGTCCGGCTCCTCGGTTAAAAAAGGAGTCCCATCGATGATGGACGTTATTCTGATCGGTGCAGCCACGGTGTTTTTCGCGCTTTGCTTTGCCTATACGCGCGCCTGCGACCGGCTTTAGGCGGAGGTCGAGATGTTATTCGATTATGTTTTGAGCGGTGCCGTCACCGTCTTTATCGCCGCCTACCTCACCTATGCTCTCATTCGCCCCGAACGCTTCTGATCGGGAAGCGGCGGCTATTGAAAGTTCAATACCATGACCCTCAATGGATGGTTTCAGATCCTGCTTTTCTGCGGGATCGTTGTCGCGCTGGTGAAGCCTCTCGGCTTCTATATGGCGCGAGTCTTCAATGGCGAACGCACCCTGCTTTCGCCGGTTCTCGCACCCGTCGAGCGCGGCCTTTATGCCCTTGCCGGGACAAGCGAGCGCGAAGAACAGCACTGGACGACCTATGCGTTTTCCATGCTCCTCTTCAACCTCTTCGGTTTTGCCCTGCTCTACGCCCTGATGCGCTTTCAGGGTATGTTGCCATATAATCCGGAAGGAATGGCAGCAGTCGGGCCGGAACTGTCTTTCAACACGGCAGTCAGCTTCGTCACCAATACCAACTGGCAGAATTATGGTGGCGAAAGCACCATGTCCTATCTGACCCAGATGGCTGGTTTCACCGTGCAGAACTTTGTTTCTGCCGCGACGGGCATGGCGATTGCAATCGGGCTAATCCGCGCCTTCGCGCGCGCTTCCGGCAAGGCCATCGGCAATTTCTGGGTGGATATGGTGCGCTCGACGCTCTACATCCTGCTGCCTGCCTGTATCGTGCTTACCCTGGTTTACGTATGGCTCGGCGTGCCGCAGACGCTTGGCGCTTATGTCGGTGCCCAGACGCTTGAAGGCGCGCGGCAGACGATCGCAGTCGGCCCGGTAGCGTCGCAGCTGGCGATCAAGATGCTCGGCACCAATGGCGGCGGTTTCTTCAATGCCAATTCCGCGCATCCGTTCGAAAACCCTGATGCCATCTCCAACATGATCCAGATGGTGTCGATCTTCGCGATCGGTGCTGCCTTCACCAACGTCTTCGGCCGTATGGTCGGCAACACCCGTCAGGGCTGGGCAATCCTTGCTGCCATGGGTGTTCTGTTCATCGCCGGTGTTGCAGTGACCTATTGGGCGGAAGCGGCCGGAAATCCGCTTATGCACAGCTTCGGCCTTGCCGGAAGCAACATGGAAGGCAAGGAAGCTCGCTTCGGCGTGGCACTCTCGTCGCTCTTTGCGGTCATCACCACCGCTGCCTCCTGCGGTGCGGTCAACGCCATGCATGGCAGCTTCACGGCGCTCGGTGGTCTCATTCCGCTCATCAACATGCAACTGGGTGAGGTAATCGTCGGCGGCGTTGGCGCGGGTTTCTATGGCATTCTTCTCTTCATCATCATCGCCATTTTCGTGGCGGGGCTGATGGTCGGGCGCACGCCGGAGTATCTCGGCAAGAAGATAGAGGCCAAGGAGATGAAGATGGCGGTTCTGGCCATTCTCTGCCTGCCGCTCGCCATGCTGGTTTTCACAGCCACCGCCACCATCCTGCCCTCGGCGGTCGCGTCGGTCGGCACAGCCGGACCGCACGGGTTCTCCGAGATTCTTTATGCCTATACCTCGGCTGCTGCCAATAACGGCTCTGCCTTCGGCGGCCTCACGGGCAACACGACCTGGTACAACATCACGCTTGGTTTTGGCATGTTGATGGGACGTTTTCTGGTGATCATCCCGGCGTTGGCGATTGCCGGCTCGCTGGTTACCAAAAAGACCGTTCCGGCATCAGCCGGCACCTTCCCCACGGACGGCCCGCTCTTCGTCGGTCTGCTCGTCGGCACGATCGTGGTCGTCGGTGGCCTCACCTTCCTGCCGGCCCTGGCGCTTGGTCCGGTCGTGGAACATCTGGTCATGGCCACCGGCCAGGTATTTTGAGGTGGTGCCATGACGAAGGATACTCCCCGACGTAACCGCACCCTTCCTGTCCGCACTGGCGCTCCTGTTCACGGGAGCGCCGGCCCGGGCGGCTGGTGCGCATCCAATCTCATTCTTGCAATGATGGCGGCTCTGTTCGCCGCCGTCTGCGCTCTCGAAGTTCTCACGGGCTGATCGACCCTCATCGGTCGCCCTGTTTCAAACGCTGGAGTCTCTTCATGAGCCAGTCCAAACAAGCGAGCATCCTTGATTCTCGCATTCTCGTTCCGGCAATTGCCGACGCATTCAAAAAGCTCAATCCGCGCACGCTTGCGCGCAATCCGGTCATGTTTGTCGTGGCAACGGTATCGGTGCTGACTACCGTGCTGTTCGTTCGCGATCTCATCATCGGCAATGCAAATCTCGGCTTTTCCTTCCAGATCAATCTATGGCTTTGGTTCACCGTTCTCTTCGCCAATTTCGCCGAGGCCGTAGCCGAAGGGCGCGGCAAGGCGCAGGCGGATTCGCTGCGGAAAACCCGCACGGAAACCCAGGCGAAACTTCTGACCGGTGATGATCGTAGCCAATATACGATGGTAGCCGGCGCTGGCCTCAAGGTGAACGATGTCGTTCTCGTCGAGGCTGGCGACATCATTCCGTCCGACGGTGAAGTCATCGAAGGTGTTGCCTCAGTCAATGAAGCGGCAATAACGGGCGAATCCGCCCCTGTTATCCGCGAATCCGGCGGCGATCGCTCGGCTGTCACCGGTGGTACGCAGGTGCTGTCGGACTGGATAAGGGTTCGCATCACCGCTGCTGCCGGCTCCACCTTCCTCGACCGGATGATTTCGCTCGTTGAAGGCGCCGAGCGCCAGAAGACGCCGAACGAAATCGCGCTCAACATTCTGCTTGCGGGCATGACGCTCATCTTCGTTCTGGCCACCGCGACCATTCCGAGCTTTGCGGCCTATGCCGGTGGCTCCATCCCGATCATCGTGCTGGTGGCGCTGTTTGTGACGCTCATCCCGACGACCATCGGCGCTCTCTTGTCGGCGATCGGCATTGCCGGCATGGACAGGCTGGTGCGTTTCAACGTGCTTGCCATGTCCGGCCGCGCGGTGGAAGCCGCCGGCGACGTCGACACGCTGCTGCTCGACAAGACCGGCACGATAACGCTCGGCAACCGCCAGGCAACCGAATTCCGCCCCGTCACCGGTGTTTCCGAACAGGAACTGGCCGATGCGGCGCAGCTTGCATCGCTTGCCGACGAAACGCCGGAAGGCCGTTCCATCGTCGTTCTCGCCAAGGAAAAATACGGCATCCGTGCCCGCGACATGCAGAAACTGCACGCCACTTTCGTGCCCTTCACCGCCCAGACCCGCATGAGCGGTGTGGATTTCGAAGGCTCTTCCATTCGCAAGGGGGCTGTCGATGCCGTTCTTTCCTATGTCGATGGCGGTGTTACGCAGCAAGGCAATACGGCGCTTGCCGTTAAAACCGAAACGGATGTAACGCGCGACATCCGCACGATCGCGGAAGAGATAGCCAAGACAGGCGGCACACCGCTTGCCGTCGTGCGCGACGGAAAGCTGCTCGGCGTCGTGCAGCTGAAGGATATCGTCAAGGGCGGCATTCGCGAGCGCTTCGCCGAACTTCGCCGCATGGGCATCCGCACGGTGATGATCACCGGCGACAATCCCATGACGGCCGCTGCCATCGCGGCGGAAGCAGGGGTGGACGATTTCCTCGCCCAGGCGACCCCGGAAAACAAGCTGGAGCTTATCCGCGAGGAACAGGCCAAGGGCAAGCTCGTCGCCATGTGCGGTGACGGCACGAACGATGCGCCCGCACTGGCGCAGGCCGATGTGGGTGTCGCCATGAACACCGGCACGGTCGCAGCGCGCGAGGCTGGCAACATGGTCGATCTCGACAGCGATCCGACCAAGCTCATCGAAATCGTCGAAATCGGCAAGCAATTGCTGATGACGCGCGGCGCGCTAACCACATTCTCCATCGCCAACGACATCGCCAAATATTTCGCCATCATCCCGGCAATGTTCCTGGCCTTCTATCCGCAGCTTGGCGTGCTGAATGTCATGGGTCTTTCGACACCGCAAAGTGCGATCCTGTCTGCCATCATCTTCAACGCGCTCATCATCATCGCGCTCATCCCGCTCTCGCTGAAGGGCGTCAAATACCGCCCGATCGGGGCCGGGGCGCTGCTGTCGCGCAATCTGGTCATCTATGGTCTGGGCGGCATTATCGTGCCCTTCATCGGCATCAAGGCCATTGACCTCGCCATTACGGCGCTTGGTCTCGCCTGAGGAGTATGGAAATGTTGAAACAGCTACGTCCCGCACTGGTGCTGATCCTTGCCACCACCGCAATCACCGGCCTTGCCTATCCTCTTGGAATGACGGGCCTTGCACAGGCTATCTTTCCCTTCCAGGCAAATGGCAGTCTGATCGAGAAGAATGGGACTGTTGTCGGGTCGCAATTGATAGGGCAGGCCTTCACCGGCGAGAAATATTTCCACGGCAGGCCGTCAGCTGCCGGCGACGGCTACAATGCCGCGTCGTCTTCCGGCTCCAACCTGGGACCGACGAGCGCAAAGCTTATCGACCGGGTGAAGCAGGACTACGAGGCTGCTAAAGCCGAAAATTCGGCAGCCGAGGTTCCCATTGATCTGGTGACGGCATCGGGCAGCGGTCTTGACCCGCATGTGTCGCCTGAGGCCGCCTATTTTCAGGTCTCGCGTGTCGCCAAGGCAAGGGGCATGAACGAAGCGTCACTGCGCGCCGTCGTCGACGCCCATGTGGAGGCGCCTGAATTGGGCTTCATGGGCGAGCCCGTTGTAAATGTGCTGGCTCTCAACATGGCTCTTGACGCAGCCGGCTCATGAACTGAAATGGCTATGGCTTCTTTGGAAGCCATAGCTTGTCCACTGGTGAGTTAAATGCCTGACGATAATCGTGATATGCCGAGCAGACCATCGCCGGATGCGCTGCTTGAAAACGCCCGGCGCGAGGCGCGAGGGCGGCTGAAGATTTTTCTGGGCGCAGCTCCCGGTGTCGGCAAGACCTATGAAATGCTGATGTCTGGCCGGGCAAAACTCGCAGATGGTGTCGATACCATTATCGGTGTCGTGGAAACGCATGGCCGCAAGGAAACCGAAACACTTGTGCAGGGTTTCGAGATCATTGCGCGCCGGAACATTGATTATCGCGGCCAGTCGCTGAACGAGATGGATCTCGACGCCATTCTCGCCCGTCGACCGGCGCTGGTTCTGGTCGATGAGCTGGCCCACACCAATGCGGCCGGCAGCCGGCATCCCAAGCGCTATATGGATGTTCAGGAAATTCTCGCGCAGGGCATCGATGTCTATACGACATTGAACATTCAGCATGTGGAAAGCCTGAACGATGTGGTGGCGCAGATCACCCGTATCCGCGTGCGCGAAACGGTGCCGGACAGCATCATTGACCGGGCTGACGATGTTGAGATCATCGATATCACCCCCGACGATCTGATCAAGCGCCTGCAGGACGGCAAGGTCTATATGCCCCGCACCGCGCGGCGCGCCATCGAGAACTATTTTTCGCGCGGCAATCTGACGGCCCTGCGCGAGCTTGCGCTACGGCGCACAGCGCAACGGGTGGACGAGCAATTGCTCAACCACATGCAGTCGCACGCCATCTCCGGGCCGTGGGCTGCGGGAGACCGTGTTCTGGTCTGTCTGGACCACGGCGGCAACGGCCCCGGTCTGGTGCGTTATGCCCGTAGGCAGGCCGATCGCCTGCGCGCGCCGTGGACGGCACTGCATCTGGACACGCCTCGCTCTCAGCAATTGTCGGAGGCGGAGAAGGATCGGCTGGCCGGCACCATGCGGCTCGCGCAGCAGTTGGGCGGCGAGACAGTAACACTGCCGGCGCTCGACCTGACGCACGAAATCATATCCTATGCCAACGCCAATAACTTCACCCACATCATCATCGGCCGTCCCAGAAGGTCGTGGTGGCAGAGAATTCTGCAGCGTTCGCTGACGCATGATTTGATAGACCATGCCGGCGATATCAGCGTGCATGTCATTTCCGGCGACAAAAACGCGGAGAAGCCGGTCCAGACCGTGAAGCCGGCAACGGCTCAATCGCGGTTTTCGATACTGCCCTATCTCAACAGCACCCTGTTTGTCGGACTGGCAATCGTAGCCGGCATCGTACTTGACCAAGCCCTTGATGTTCAAAATCTGGCGCTGGTGTTCCTGATGGCGGTTTTTGCGGCGGCCGTGCGCGGAGGGCTGGGGCCTGGCCTTTATGCTTCCCTGCTTGGTGCCTTTGCGTTCAATTTTTTCTTTCTTGAACCGCGTTATACCCTGACTGTCCGCGATCCCGAAAGCGTTGTGGCGCTGCTGTTCTATCTCGGTGTGGCGCTTGTCGCCTCAAATCTGACTGCGGCGGTGCAGCGGCAGGCCGCAGCTGCACGGATGCGTGCGCGAACCACGGAAGATTTGTACCTTTTTTCCAAAAAACTCGCGGTTACCGGCACGCTGGATGACGTATTGTGGGCAACCGCGTTCCAGATGGCGTCGATGCTGAAAGTCAGGGTCGTCCTGCTTCTGCCCGAAAACAATTCGATCACCGTCAAGGCGGGCTATCCGCCCGATGACACGCTCGTGGATGCGGACATTGCGGCCGCTCACTGGGCCTGGGAACATAACAAGGCTGCAGGCCGGGGCGCCGATACGCTCCCGGGTGCCAAACGCCTTTATCTGCCGCTGCGCACCGGCAGCGGCGCCGTCGGGGTGGTGGGGCTGGACGACGACCGGCTTGGCCCGCTTTTCACACCTGAGCAGCAGCGGCTTTTCGATGCGCTGGCGGATCAGGCGGCACTTGCCATCGAGCGCATCCAGCTGGTTTCGGATGTCGATCGGGCAAGGCTTGCGGCGGAAACCGACCGGCTGCGCACCGCGCTTTTGACCTCCATCTCCCACGACCTGAAAACGCCACTCGCCGCCATTCTGGGTTCCGCCGGAACGCTGAAGGATTTCGCCGACGACATTCCGCTCGAGGCGCGCACCGAACTGCTTCTAACCATCGTCGAGGAATCCGAACGGCTGAACCGCTTCATTTCCAACCTGCTCGATATGACGAGGATCGGTTCGGGCGCGATGGAGCCGAATTACGGCTTGCACTTTGTTGGCGATATGGTCGGAACAGCGCTTTCACGCGCGGCGAAAATAATTGTCAGGCACGAGATCGTTCTGGACATTCCCTCCGATCTGCCGATGCTGAAGGTCGATCCGGTGCTTTTTGAGCAGGTTCTGTTCAATCTGATCGACAATGCCGCCAAATACGCGCCCGAACAAACCCTAATCCAGATTCGCGGGTGGCGGCAGGGCAGACATGTCTTCCTGTCCGTTGCCGACGAGGGGCCGGGTATTCCCCCTGATGATACCGAGCGGGTGTTCGACAGTTTCTACCGTGTGCGCAAGGCGGACCATGTGCAGGCCGGGACCGGCCTCGGGCTCTCCATCTGCAAGGGGTTTATCGAGGCCATGGGTGGATCTATCCGCGCTGAAAACAGATCAGGTCGCACGGGCGCGCAATTTACCATAAGCCTGCCCGTTCCCGCCGAAGTGCCGGTGCTGAATCATGACTAGGGCTGAAGGAGATCGGCAATGACCAATTGCGCCGTTCGCATTCTGATCGTCGACGATGAACCGCCGATCCGCAAACTTTTGCGGGTCGGTCTCTCGACGCAGGACTATGCGGTCAGCGAGGCGATGAATGCCCGCGTCGCGATGGAGTTGATGAACGAGGACAAGCCCGATCTCGTGGTCCTTGATCTCGGTCTTCCGGATATGTCGGGACACGAGCTTCTGGAGAAATGGCGGGGCGAGGGACTTTCCCTACCCGTCATCATTCTTTCCAGCCGCACTGACGAGGCGGGTATCGTCAAGGCACTGGAGCTGGGTGCCGACGATTACATCACCAAGCCTTTCGGCATGAACGAGCTTGTTGCCCGCATTCGTGTCGCCCTGCGCCATCGCCTTCAGAGCCAGGGTGAGAGACCGGTGTTTCATACCGGCGATCTTTCGGTCGATCTCGTCAGACGCATCGTCAAGGTGGAGGACCGGGAGGTGAAACTCTCGCCCAAGGAATATGATATTCTGCGGGTCCTGGTCCAGCATGCGGGCAAGGTGCTGACGCACCGTTTCCTGCTGGAGCATGTGTGGGACGAGTTGACCGACGTGCAATATTTGCGCGTTTACGTACGCCAGCTTCGCCAGAAGATCGAAAAAATTCCGGATCAGCCGCGCTATATCCTTACGGAAACTGGTGTCGGCTACCGGCTGCAGGAGGTTTGAGGGCGCCGTTAAGAAACGGCGCCCCCGAATGTTTTGTCAGACGGCGGCGCAGATCGACAGGAATTCGTCGACATCAGCCTCGGTCGTTGCGAAGCTGGTGACCATGCGGATCAGCACCTCGTCCTTTCCGACCTTTTCCGGCATATCGCGGGGCACCAGCCAGTCGTAGAACTTCGCGCCTTTCTCCGTTGCCGCTTCAGCGGCGGCTTTCGGCAGAATGGCGAAAACCTCGTTTGCAGTGGTTGGCCATGCCAGACGGGCACTGTTAAGCGAGGCGAAGCCGGCCCGCAGCCGATTGGCCATGGCATTGGCGTGGCTTGCGAGACCCAACCAGAGATCGTCCTGCAGATAGGCTTCGAATTGTGCGGCGATGAAGCGCGACTTCGAAAAAAGCTGGGCGGTGCGCTTGCGCAGGAAGGCGAAGTCTTTGGCGAGCGCGGGGTCGAAAAACACGATCGCTTCCGCGCACCAGCAGCCGTTTTTCGTGCCACCGAAAGAGAGCACATCAACGCCGCGTTTCCAGGTCATTTCGGCGGGCGTGGTGCCGAGTGCGGCAAGCGCATTGGCAAAGCGCGCGCCGTCCATATGCAGCGGCAGGCCGTTCTCCTTGGCGATTTTGGCAATCGCGTCGATTTCATCGAGCGTATAGACAGTACCGGCCTCGGTTGCCTGTGTCATCGTAACCGCTGCGGCGCGTCCGTGATGAACGGCGTCCTGCGGATAGCGCGAAATGCGCTCGATCAGATTTTCCGGCAGCATTTTGCCGTTCGGTCCCTCGACGGCAACCATGCGCATGCCGGAGAAGAAATCCGGCGCTCCACATTCATCCTCGATCACATGGGCTTCGGAATGACAGAAGGTCAGGCCGCCGGGGCGGGCAATGCTTGCCAGCGAAAGAGAATTGGCCGCCGTACCTGTGGCGACGAAAAACACCGCCACTTCGCGTTCGAATATTTCATTGAAGCGCTTTTCTATGGAAAGGTCGAGGGCGCTGGTGCCATAGGCAGCCGCAAATCGGGTGGATTCCCGCGAAAGGCGCTCGTTGATGGCAGGGTGGGCGCCGGCCCAGTTGTCTGAGGCAAAAAACATCTCTGAAAGCTTTCCGATGGCTGTTGTGCTGGTGTTGGGAATGCGTTGACGATGATCCGCAAAGTTCTAGGACCTAACCTCGCGGTTGGCAAATCCGGCAATGAAAGCAACGGCCCGAAGCGTTTTGTGACAAGAAAGTTTCGCGCAATGGGTCAGTATCGAAACTTCGCTGCAAATCGGCACTGCGACTAATTGGATTCGCACCCTTGCTAAACCCGCGGGTTTCTGCCAAAATTCTCTCGAATTGAGACAGCTTTGCTGTCCTAAATTTGGTCGAGCCGGATTGAATGCGGATTTTTCGGAAAGCGAAATTCGTGTCGAGCCGGATCTTCGCATGAAACCATGCAAGTAATTTTGCAGGAGGGACGAAAATGACAAACAAGCTGCAGGCAGACAACGTCGCCGCAACCCTGACCACAGACTGTCCCACCGCGGCTGCGGCCGCACCCGTTTCTGCGAAGGGGCGTTTCGCGGGCGGCCTGCCGGAAAAGCAGGGTCTTTACGATCCGCGCAATGAGCACGATGCCTGCGGCGTCGGCTTTGTTGCCCATATGAAGGGTCAGAAGTCGCACCAGATCGTCAAGGACGGCCTGTTCATTCTTGAAAACCTGACGCATCGCGGTGCTGTCGGCGCTGATCCGCTGATGGGCGATGGTGCGGGCATTCTCGTGCAGATCCCCGACCGCTTTTTCCGCGAGGAAATGGCGAGCCAGGGTGTGACGCTGCCGAAAGCTGGCGAATATGCCGTTGGCCACATCTTCATGCCGCGCGATCCGTCCCGTATCGATCACTACAAGAAGGTCATTGTCGACGTGATCGGCGAGGAGGGACAGCAGTTCCTCGGCTTCCGCGACGTGCCAGTCGACAATTCTTCCCTTTCCAAGGCACCCGATATCGCTGGCACCGAACCGCACCATGTTCAGGTTTTCATCGGCGCCGGCCGCGATGCGGCGACCAATCATGACTTCGAGCGCAAGCTGTTCCTGATCCGCAAGGTTCTCTCCAACCGCATCTACGACGAGGGCGGCGGCAAGGAAACGCAGGATTTCTATCCCGTCTCGCTGTCCTCCTCCACCATCGTCTACAAGGGCATGTTCCTCGCCTATCAGGTTGGGGCCTATTACAAGGATCTGGCGGACCCGCGTTTCGAATCCGCGGTTGCGCTGGTGCACCAGCGTTTCTCCACCAACACCTTCCCGTCCTGGAAGCTCGCGCATCCCTATCGCATGGTCGCCCATAACGGCGAGATCAACACGCTGCGCGGCAACGTGAACTGGATGGCGGCGCGTCAGGCGTCTGTTTCGTCGGCGCTGTTCGGTGACGATATCTCCAAGCTCTGGCCGATTTCCTATGAAGGCCAGTCGGACACCGCCTGCTTCGACAACGCGCTCGAATTCCTCGTGCGCGGCGGTTACTCCATGGCCCATGCCGTGATGATGCTGATCCCGGAAGCCTGGTCGGGCAACTTGTCCATGTCGGCTGAACGCAAGGCTTTCTACGAATATCATGCCGCGCTTATGGAGCCGTGGGACGGCCCGGCCGCCGTTGCCTTCACCGATGGCAAGCAGATCGGCGCAACCCTCGACCGTAACGGTTTGCGCCCGGCGCGCTATCTCGTCACCGACGACGACCGCGTCATCATGGCGTCGGAAGCCGGCACGCTGCCGGTTCCGGAAGAACGCATCATCAAGAAGTGGCGTTTGCAGCCCGGCAAGATGCTGCTGATCGACATGGAAAAGGGCTCGATCATTTCCGACGAGGACGTGAAGCACGAGCTTGCTGCCAAGCACCCCTATCGCACCTGGCTAGACCGCACCCAGCTCATTCTTGAGGATCTGAAGCCGGTGGAGCCACGGGCGCTGCGGCGTGACGTGTCGTTGCTCGATCGCCAGCAGGCCTTCGGTTACACCAGCGAAGATACCAAGCTCCTGATGTCGCCGATGGCAACAACGGGCCAGGAAGCCATCGGCTCGATGGGTACCGATACGCCGATTTCGGCCATGTCGGACAAGTCCAAGCTGCTTTACACCTATTTCAAGCAGAACTTCGCGCAGGTGACCAACCCGCCGATCGATCCGATCCGCGAAGAACTGGTGATGAGCCTCGTTTCGTTCATTGGCCCACGCCCGAACCTTCTCGATCACGAGGGTGCGGCCCGTGCCAAGCGTCTGGAAGTGCGCCAGCCGATCCTCACCAATGGCGATCTGGAAAAGATCCGCTCCATCGGCCACACCGAAGACCGTTTCGATACCAAGACGCTCGACTTCACCTATGATGTGGAGCGCGGCGCCGAAGGCATGCCTGACATGCTCGACCGCCTGTGCGAGCGGGCTGAATCCGCTGTTCGCGGTGGTTACAACATCATCGTTCTGTCCGACCGCCAGCTCGGCCCGGACCGGATTGCGATCCCCGCGCTGCTGGCGACGGCTGCTGTGCATCACCACCTGATCCGCAAGGGTCTGCGCACCTCGGTCGGCCTCGTCGTTGAAACCGGCGAACCGCGCGAAATCCATCATTTCTGTCTGCTCGCTGGCTATGGCGCGGAGGCGATCAACCCCTACCTCGCCTTCGACACGCTGCTCGACATGCACAAGCACGGCGCCTTCCCGAAGGAAGTGTCGGACGACGAAGTCGTCTATCGCTACATCAAGGCGGTGGGTAAGGGCATCCTCAAGGTCATGTCCAAGATGGGCATTTCCACCTACCAGTCCTATTGCGGCGCGCAGATTTTCGACGCCATCGGCCTGTCGTCGGAATTCGTCGAGAAGTATTTCTTCGGCACCGCCACCTCCATCGAGGGCGTGGGTCTGACCGAGATCGCCGAAGAAACCGTAACGCGCCACACAGCGGCTTTCGGCAAGGATCCGATCCTTGCCAACACGCTCGATATCGGCGGCGAATATGCCTATCGCATGCGCGGCGAAAGCCACGCCTGGACGCCGGATGCCGTCGCCTCGCTGCAACACGCCGTGCGCGGCAACAGCCAGGAGCGCTACCGTGAATTTGCCGACATGGTGAATGAGACGGCGCTGCGCATGAACACCATTCGCGGCCTGTTCAAGGTCAAATCGGCGGAAGCGCTCGGCCGCAAGCCGGTTTCCATCGACGACGTCGAACCGGCGGTCGATATCGTCAAGCGCTTCTCGACTGGCGCCATGTCCTTCGGCTCGATCAGCCGCGAGGCGCATACCACGCTTGCGATTGCGATGAACCGCATCGGCGGCAAGTCCAACACCGGCGAAGGCGGCGAAGAATCCGACCGTTACATGCCGCTTCTGAACGGCAAGCCGAACCCCGAGCGTTCCGCCATCAAGCAGATCGCATCCGGCCGCTTTGGTGTTACGACGGAATATCTCGTCAATGCCGACATGTTGCAGATCAAGGTCGCGCAGGGTGCCAAGCCCGGCGAAGGCGGCCAGCTGCCCGGCCACAAGGTGGATGCCACGGTTGCAAAAACCCGTCACTCCACGCCGGGCGTCGGCCTCATTTCGCCGCCGCCACACCACGATATCTACTCCATCGAAGATCTGGCGCAGCTGATCTACGACCTGAAGAACGTCAACCCGGAAGCAGATGTTTCTGTGAAGCTCGTGTCGGAAGTGGGCGTTGGCACGGTTGCGGCGGGTGTCGCCAAGGCGCGCGCCGACCATATCACCATCGCCGGTTTCGATGGCGGCACCGGTGCTTCGCCGCTGACGTCGCTGAAGCATGCCGGTTCGCCTTGGGAAATCGGCCTTGCCGAAACCCAGCAGACGCTGGTGCTGAACGGCCTTCGTTCGCGCATCGCGCTGCAGGTGGATGGTGGTCTGAAGACCGGCCGCGACGTCATCATCGGCGCGCTGCTTGGTGCGGATGAATTCGGCTTTGCCACCGCGCCGCTGATTGCTGCGGGCTGCATCATGATGCGCAAGTGCCATCTGAACACCTGCCCCGTCGGCGTCGCAACGCAGGACCCGGTTCTGCGCAAGCGCTTCAAGGGCACGCCGGAACACGTCATCAACTACTTCTTCTTCGTGGCTGAAGAAGTGCGCGAAATACTCGCCTCGCTTGGCGTTACCAAGCTGGACGAGATCATCGGCGCTTCCGAACTTCTCGAAAAGGATGAGATGCTGGCGCACTGGAAGGCCAAGGGTCTGGATTTCAGCCGCATCTTCCACAAGGTAGAGGCTCCCAAGGAGGCAACTTTATGGACCGAGCGTCAGAAGCACCCGATCGACGATATTCTCGATCGCAAGCTGATCGAGAAGTCGCTACCGTCGCTGGAAAACCGCGAGCCTGTCGTTTTCGAAGTGCCGATCAAGAACGTCGACCGTTCCGCCGGTGCCATGCTGTCAGGCGCGCTTGCCAAGCGCTGGGGCCATAAGGGTCTGAAGGACGATACGATCCACGTGACGCTGCGCGGCACGGCTGGTCAGTCCTTCGGCGCGTTTCTCGCTCGCGGCATCACCTTCGATCTGGTGGGTGACGGCAACGACTATGTCGGCAAGGGTCTTTCGGGTGGCCGCATCATCGTGCGCCCGCCGGAAAACACCCGTATCGTCGCTGAAAACTCGATCATTGTCGGCAACACCGTTCTTTACGGCGCCATCACCGGCGAGTGCTATTTCCGTGGTGTTGCGGGTGAGCGCTTTGCAGTGCGCAACTCCGGCGCGGTCGCGGTTGTCGAAGGTGTCGGCGACCACGGTTGCGAATATATGACGGGCGGTATTGTCGTGGTGCTCGGCGAGACGGGCCGCAACTTCGCGGCCGGCATGTCCGGTGGCGTGGCTTACGTTCTCGACGAGAAGGGCGATTTCGCCACCCGCTGCAACATGGCCATGGTCGAGCTGGAGCCGGTTCCGGAAGAGGACGACATGCTCGAGAAGCTGCACCATCACGGTGGCGACCTCATGCACAAGGGACGCGTTGACGTATCCGAGGACATGACGCGTCACGACGAGGAGCGGCTCTACCAGCTGATTTCCAATCACTTCCACTACACCAACTCTGCACGCGCCAAGGATATACTCGACCGCTGGAGCGAGTTCCGTCCGAAATTCCGCAAGGTCATGCCGGTCGAATACCGTCGTGCGCTTGAGGAAATGGAGCGCATGCGTATGGGCGTCGCGGCGGAATAATCCGCCGCGTGGGGATACTACACCAACTGGTCTCGCTGATGATCGCGGTCGCCGTTCCCATGGTGATCTATTGGACAAGCGGCGAGACCGGATTTGAATTCATCGTATTGGGGGCGGCTTTCGGTTTCGCTTACTGGTACTGGGGCCTAACAGGCGCTCCGCTTTGATGTGAGGACATAAACGTGGGCAAGGTTACAGGTTTTCTTGAGATCGACCGGCAGGTGGGCAAGTATCAGCCCGCATCGGACCGTATCCGCCATTTCCGCGAATTCACCATTCCGATGTCGGATGCCGAGGTGCAGAAGCAGGCGGCGCGCTGCATGGATTGCGGCATTCCCTACTGTCACGGCCCGACGGGCTGTCCCGTGCACAACCAGATCCCCGACTGGAACGATCTGGTTTATAACAACAATTGGGAAGAGGCGATCCGCAACCTCCATTCCACCAACAACTTCCCGGAATTCACCGGCCGCGTCTGTCCGGCACCCTGCGAGGAAGCCTGCACGCTGAACCTCGAGGATGCACCGGTCGCCATCAAGACCGTGGAGCAGGCGATTGCCGACAAGGCCTACGAGCTGGGCTTTATCGTGCCGAAGCCGGCGACGATCCACACCGGCAAGAAGGTCGCCATCATCGGTTCCGGTCCTTCCGGCATGGCGGCAGCGCAGCAGCTTGGCCGCGCCGGTCATGAGGTCCACGTTTACGAGCGTGAATCAAAGCCCGGCGGTTTGCTGCGTTACGGTATTCCGGATTTCAAGATGGAGAAGAACTTCATCGACCGCCGTGTCGAGCAGATCAAGGGTGAAGGTGTTACCTTCCATTGCGGCGTCAACGTCGGCGTGGATGTAACGGTCGAAGCGCTTCTGGCTGATCACGATGCGGTTCTTTATTGCGGCGGTTCGGAAACTCCGCGCCCGGCTGGCATCGGTGGCGCCGATTTCAATGGCGTTTACGACGCCATGCCCTATCTCGTGCAGCAGAACCGCCGCGTTGGCCGCGAAAACATCGACAGCATCGGCTGGCCGGCCGATCCGATCCTCGCCGGCGGCAAGCATGTCGTCGTCGTCGGCGGTGGCGATACGGCGTCTGACTGCGTCGGCACGGCCTTCCGTCAGGGTGCGGTTAAAGTCACCCAGCTCGATATCCGCCCGATGCCGCCGGAAAAGGAAGACAAGCTTGCCGTATGGCCCTTCTGGGCAACGAAAATGCGCACCTCTTCTTCGCAGGCAGAAGGTGCCGTTCGCGAGTTCCAGGTTGCCACGCTTGAATTCGTCGGTGAAGACGGCGTTTTGACGGGTGTGAAGTGCTGTCAGGTGGACGACCGGCGCAAGCCCATTGCCGGTACGGAATTTATCATCAAGGCTGATCTCGCCTTCATCGCCATCGGTTTTTCCGGTCCTTTCACCGATAGCGTGCTGAAGGAAATGGATGGCAAGCTGTCGCTCAACACCGATCGTCGCGGCTCCACCAACGTGATCGCCAACGAAACGGACTACAAGACCTCGGTCGACAAGCTGTGGGCGGCGGGCGACGTTCGCCGTGGCCAGTCGCTGGTGGTCTGGGCAATCCGCGAAGGCCGTCAGGCCGCACGTGCGATCGACGAAGAGCTGATGGGCGCAACCGTCCTTCCGCGCTGAGCGAGTTGACGCGGCGCAAGCCGTCGTAACGAAAACAAAAAGGCCTGTTGTGTTTCACAACAGGCCTTTCGGTTGACTGGAGAACCGAAACGCGATGGAGGTGTCGCATGCAGGGGGACGGCAACATATCGCGCCTGAGAATTGCGATGACACTACGTGCTTCCGAAGACGGGGTTCGTGTCAGCAATAGGGAAGGCTGATACGGAAGGAGGCGCCGCCGGATGGGGAATCACTGATGGTGATCTCCCCTCCATGGTAGCGGACGATTTCCTGCACGAGATTGAGACCGAGCCCGGTACCGCGATCCTTCGGTATCAACCGGTGAAATGCGTCAAACACGGCTTCCCGGTCCTCTTCGGGAATTCCGTTGCCTTGGTCGGATATGTCGATCACGCGGTTGGCCCCCACTTTTATGGTGATCGTTCCGCGATTGCCGCCATGTTCGATGGCGTTTTGCACGACGTTCATCAGGGCGCGTTGCAGCGAGGCGTCATCGGCAAGGGCGAGGATCGGCTCTTCGTCCGGCTCGAACGAAAGTTCGTAGCCTTGAGAGATTGCAAGCGGCGCCATATCAGCGACGACAGACCGGCAGAGGCCAACAAGATCTAGTGGAATAAGCGGCGCCTTTTGCCCGCCAAGTCGTTGCAGATCGAGCAACTGTTCGGCAAGCACGGCGAGACGGCTGGCATCGGCTAATATCCGGCTCCGGTCCGGTCCGTCCAGCAACGTTTCGACACGGGTCTGGAGAATGGCGACAGGGGTCCGCAATTCATGGGCGGCGTCGAGAATGAAGCGCTTGTGCCGCTCGTAACCATCGTCCAGCCGTTTCAGCGCGCCGTTGACGGCATGCACGAGCGGCTGCACCTCCCATGGAATATCGCCATCCGGCAATCGATATCCGCGCTTGTCGATGTCGATGCTTTCCGCCGTTCGCGCAATTGCGGAAAGTGCGAAAAATTCCCGACGGATGATCCATGGAATGGTCACGATTGTCACAATGGACATGATAAGGAGGATCGGCATGATCAGTATGTTGGAGAACAGCAGGACCGGGAATGCCATACTGAAGGCTCCGCCCTTGCCGACCATAACGAATTCGCCCGCCGGTCCCGATGCACGACGCACGACGGCGATTCGCAAGACAGCAAGATAGGAGTAGGACAATGCCGCATCGCGTACGTCCGACACTTTGACGTCGCTAAGCTGTTGATCCATGTTGCTAAAGGCCTCAGGCACCGGCCCACCCTGCACGATCTCACCTTTCTCGCTGACTGCAACGAACCAGAAACCGGGCATGCTGTCGCGCAGCTCGACAAATTCATTTGTTTCGTCAAGCATCAGCCGGCCATCCTTGTCACGCATGATGGCATTGGCTGTAATCTGGGCCGCTGCCGGGCTGAGAAGGGCGCTGCCCGAAGCGCCGCTGGACAGGTAAGCGACGAAGGCGGCAGTGACGATGAAAAGGCTGCCGATCTGGAAAAGCAGCAATTGAATGGTCAGGCGTCGCTTGAGCGATTTCCTTCCGGCCGATTTCATGAGGCCGCCCTCAGCAGATAACCGACGCCGCGAATACCGTGAACCTCCAGACCCGCATCCGCTGCCTGCAATTTGCGGCGCAGACGGGAGATATGGGAATCAAGCGCATTCGACTGGATTTCATCGTCGAAATTATAAACCGCCTCTTCCAGTACCGATCGCAGCACCGTTCTGCCCTGCCGACGCAACAGGGCTTCAAGGATCAGCAATTCGCGTCTGGTCAGGGGAATAAACTCTCCCTTGATGCGGACTTCGCGGGTTTCGAAGCAAAATTCCAGCTTGCCCAGTTTCGCCGTCATCGTCACGCTGCCGGCTGGCCGGCGCATCAGGGCGCGGATGCGAGCAAGGAGTTCCTCGACAGCGAAGGGCTTGGCCAGATAATCGTCCGCACCAAGGTTCAGGCCGTTCACCCGATCCGCAAGCGTGCCTTGCGCTGTCAGCACGATGACGGGCGGTGTGACGGGAAGCAGACGCAGATCTTCTATAAGCTGGATGCCATCGCCATCGGGCAATTGCCGGTCGAGTACGACAAGATCGTGAACACCGTCCATGATCGCATGCCGGGCAAGATCGAGCGTGCCGACATTGTCCACGATGATATCGAACCGGTGCAGGGCGGCGGAAAGGGCTGCTGCCATTTCGCGTTCGTCTTCAACAAGCAGCAGGCGCATGAATTGTTCTCGGCAGTGTCTGGCGTACGCCTTCCCGGAGAGGAAGGGGCGCGGGGGCATCGGATAAATATCACCGTGCAGTAAGACGCGGGCAGGGGAGGGCAATTGGCCGACCCCGCATTTGCTGCAAAGCTGAATTTATCCTGCCATTGCCGGGTTGCCTCAACATTACGCCGGTTCGAGCCGTAGCGACGGCGGAGAAGTGGCTACTGTCTGGCCTGAGCAGTATCCGGGACAATCCGGTAGTCATCGATACGACCCGCCGGTGCATCGGCCATCTCGCCCCGCTTGGTCAGCCGTTCGCGTGGCGATTCCACCACCGAGACACGTGCCGATACGGCCGTCGAAGGGACATCGCCAAGCAGCTTGTCACCGCCATCGAGGTTCGGATCGGTCAGGCTGATCGGCTGGGTGCGCACCTGTCCCGCGTCGATGCCAAGCGCGGGCAGGGAGGTGAGTGCAGGCAAATTGCTGCCGTCCAGTTTCACGAGGTCCGGTCCGGCGCTGTCGAGGTGCCTGCGCACGAATTTCTCGACGTAAAAAGCAAGCTTGCGTTTGCCGGCCTGCGTCATGCCGACGCCATCTGCCTCACGCAGACGGGCCTGCTGCCCGTTCATGTCGTAGCCGGTGATGACAAATTTACCGGCCTCGTCGACAAAGCCGTCCCAGACATCGACGAATTCGCCGCCGTATTTTTCGATATGGCTGCGATAAAGCCGGTTGAAGCCGACGAGATCGGCCGAGAGTGAGGTTGACTGGAAGGCCGGCAGGCCAACCCACAGCAGCGGCACCTTCGGGCGGCCGGCAAGGGTCAGAAGTTCATCGATCCGCCGCTCATATTCCTTGAACCAGACATCGGTGCCAAATTTTTCCCTGGTATCGCCGATCTGCATCTGCTGGCGATCGTTCGATCCCATCATGATGACGATGGTGGCGGGATTTGTTTCGGTTATGAACTGCGGCAGATTGGCGAACCAGTCGTAATAATCCGTGCGTACGAGGCCCGAAGAACCATTCGCGCGCACATCGACCGAAATTCCCGGAGAGCTGGCGAAGGCATTGACCAATTCTTCCCCCATGCCACCGGCCAGAAAATCACCGACGACCAGAACACGCCTGGCATTTTCAAGCTTGGCGGTCGGCTCCGGTTTTATGGTTCGCATTTGAACCACCGAAGGCGCTTTTCTTGCGGGTTGCGGACGGGTGACTGATTTTTCACGCGGGGCAGCCGGGAAATCCCGGCGACTGCGGGGCTGGTATTCGCGGCCGGGCGTGTCCTCCCGGCCCACGGGCCGGCCAAACAGCATTTCGAAAAGGGTGCGTCGCTGTTCCTGGGCGAAGGTTTGCGAAGGGACAAGCGGCGTGCACAAGACAGCACAAAGAATGATGGCGCAGATGCGCCAGCCCGTACTTGTGCTTTTCGCCGCAGGTTTCCTACTCATGACATCGATCCTTCCGGATGCTTCGGCGGCGTTGAAGACCGCCGCCGAATTCACCGGCATATTATCAATTCCGCAGTGCTCTCAGCAATCGCTGCGACGGCTGACCGTCGGTTTCGAGGCCCATGCGCGACTGGATGGCGCTGATCGCCGCCTTCGAGCCGGAGCCGAAATTGCCATCGACTTCGCCATCGTAATAGCCAAGTTCCTTCATGCGGGTCTGGAGTTCGAATTTTTCACGAATATCCAGCGTGCCGTCCGGACGCGGCCATTTCTGCTGCATGCCGCCATAACCGGCGATCTCGTCAGCAAGCAGGCCAACGGCCAGCGCATAGCTGTCGGATGCGTTGTATTTCTTGATGGTGAAGAAGTTTTTCATCATCAGGAAACCTGGACCATTTGCCCCACCCTGCAGTTTCAGCATGGCGCGATCGGAGCCGCGGGTGAAATTCTTGCCGTTCGGGCGGGCAAAGCCAAGCTTGGTCCATTCCGCAATGGACTTCGTCTGCCCCTCATAACGGGCGCCGCCACGCGGCACGGCTGTTTCGTAACCCCAGGTCCGGCCGGGTTCCCAGCCATTCTTGGCGAGTAGATTGGCGGCCGTCGCCAGCGCGTCCGGAACCGAGTGCCAGATGTCGCGCTTACCGTTGCCGTCCGCATCGACAGCATAGAGCAGGTAGCTGGTCGGAATGAACTGGGTATGGCCCATTGCCCCCGCCCAGGAACCCGTCAGCTGCTTGGGCGTGACATCGCCTGCCTGCAGGATTTTGAGTGCGGCGATCAATTGCGTGCGCGCGAACTTGGCGCGTTTGGGGTCGGAATAGGCGAGCGTGGCCAGTGCCTGCGGAATATTGTGCAGGCGCTCCGGCTTTTCGAGAACCGCGCCGTAATTCGATTCCATCGACCAGATGGCGAGAATGATATGTTTGTCGACATTGAAGTTGCGCTCGATCCAGTTGAGCGTCGTCGCGTGCTTCATCTTCATCTCGCGGCCGATGCGCACCGTATAGGGGTTGACGCGGGAATCGAGATAATCCCAGATCTGGGTGGTGAATTCCGGCTGGAAGGTCGCCTTGCGCAGCGCATCCGGATCCGGCTCGCTGACACCAGCAAAGGCTTTCTGGTAGGTCGCCTTGCTAATGCCTTCTTTCGCGGCTGTTGCGTAGAACTGGTTGATCCACTGCTTGAACCCAGCATCGGCCCGGGCCGAGACGGGGGCCAGCGAGATCGCCAGACCTGCAACCATCATGCAGCCGAATTTGCGGACATTTGAAAGGATCATCTTTGTCATCGTCAGTCTTTCGTTCTCTCGAATATCATTTCGATTGCGAAAACGCATCGGGCGTCGTCATGCATAACAAAAGAATGTCAACAAATTCTTTACCATTAATAGATGGTAGCGTCACCCTTTACAAAACGTTGTTATTTTTGAAATAACAACACTGTGCGGGGATTGTGATCAAGTTTTATCTCTCAGGAGGGATATGTGGTAGAACATAAGAAAATTCGGAAGGCCGTATTTCCGGTCGCAGGTCTGGGTACGCGTTTCCTGCCCGCAACCAAGGCGGTTCCGAAAGAAATGCTCACTGTCGTTGACAAGCCGGTCATTCAATACGTCGTCGACGAGGCGGCGGAAGCGGGCATCGAGCATTTTGTATTTGTCACCGGCCGCGGCAAGGCGGTGATTGAAGATTATTTTGATATTCAATTTGAACTCGAACAAATGCTGCGCGAGCGCAACAAGAATGCCGAGCTTACATTGCTGGCCGGCCTTCTGCCCAAGGCGGGCACGGCAAGCTTCACGCGTCAGCAGGTGCCGCTTGGTCTTGGCCATGCGGTCTGGTGTGCGCGTGATATCGTCGGCGACGAACCTTTCGCCGTGCTGCTGCCTGATATGATCATGCATTCACAGAAAAGCTGCCTCAAGGGCATGGTCGAACTTTATGACCAGACCGCCGGCAACGTCATCGCGGTGCAGGAATGCGCTCCCGATCAGACGCATAAATACGGCATCGTCGGCGTGGGTAACGCCGTGGGCGAGGGTTTCAAGATCACTGAAATGGTCGAGAAGCCTGCCAAGGGTACGGCACCTTCGAATTTCTACATCAACGGTCGCTACATCCTTCAGCCTGAGATTTTCGACATTCTGGAAAATCAGGAACGGGGCGCCGGCAACGAAATCCAGCTGACGGACGGCATGTTGACGCTTGCCAAGTCCCAGGAATTCGCTGGCTATCATTTCCGCGGGCAGACGTTCGATTGCGGCGCCAAGGACGGTTTCATTCTTGCCAACGTTGCTTTCGCGCTCGAACGCGCTGACATCCGCCCCGCAATCGAGGAGCCGATCAAGGCTCTTATCGACGGACTGAAGTAATTTACCAACTGGACAACGGGATCCCGGCCTTCGCGCCGGGATTTCTGTTTGGGGCAACGTTATCGTTTCAGGACAAGCCCCGCGCCGACGCGCAGTTCGTTGCTGTCATAAATTGGCGTCCACTGATAACTAACGTCCGCCGTCAGATCGAGATAGCGGTTCAGCCCCCAGGTCAAGCCAGCGCCTGCGGTGTATTCCACGGCATCCTCGATATCGGAGGAGGGAAATGTCCGGTGCACGATCTGCCCGGTCAGCCGCGCGACCAGATTGCTGCGCAATTCATGGGTCAGCCCGGCATCCAGCCGATAGGAAATCCAGCCGCCCTGTGGTCCGCCGGCGAAATCCTCTATCGTCGTGCGCAGGCCAAGATTGACGTTGGTGCCGCGCTGCGGCGACCAGTTCAGTTCGCCGTCCAGTGTCAGCGCGCCGATGGAAGCGATGCGGTCGTCGTCATATTGTTTACGTAGATAGCCGATGGCGGCCTCGCCGCGGGTCTTCTCGCCAAGATCGACCTCGGCTCCAATTTTGGCGCCGTAGGAATTCGAGGACCGTGCGTAACCGGTATTGTCCAGGCGCCTGTCATATTTGGTCGTTCCCGCGTTCAATTCGAGGAACGGGATCAGGGCCGGTGACAATTCGTAGCCGATACGGCCGCGCAGGTTCGCGCCGTTCTGGTCGCGATCGCTAAGACTGATCGGCTGGCCGTTTATGCCCTTTGCATCCGTGTAGACCGTACGCGACAGATCGAGCGCCGCTAGCCCGCGCAGCTTGCCGAAATCCCGTTGGATCGATGCGCCGGTCGTGAAACGGTGTTCTCCGCCCTGCACGGCAGCGCCAGTCAAAGCGTTGGGGTCCGTAGTGCCTTCACGACTGAATTCGTAACCCGCCTTGAGATTAGCCGTCGTTTCTTCGCCGAGATCGAGGCGCAGATCGGCTTCTATCCGCGCCCTCGGCTCTTCACCATTCTTGCTGCCGAAATTTTTCTCCCAGGCTCCATCGCCTGTTACAGTCAGCGCATGGCGGGACCAGTCGCTGGTTAGTGTGCCGCGAATACCTGTCGTTAGGTAGTTACGTCTGGAAGGGCCGCCGGTGTTCGTCTGCTTTTCCGTATTGATCGTCTGGCTGATCGAAGGCCGCAGCAGGAATGTACCGAGCCGGATACCGGGGGTTTGTCCGGGTTCGGTGGCTCTTTGCGGGTTTTCACCGCCGTCTACCGTTGGCTCATATGGGTTTTCCGCGTCGGCATAAGGCTGGCCCGCTTCTTCCCGCTGTTCGGAAATCGGGTCGCCCGGATTATTCGAGGGGCGCCATAGTTGCTGTTGCGGTGCTGCTCGCACCATGCTTGCCTCGTTTTCAGTTGTCGTTGTGGGGTTCTCTGTCGGCGTTGCATCGCCGGATGGAACTGCGACCGGCAGCCGCGTGGCCGCTGTTTGCGCGAAAACAGTTCCCGGGGTGTAGAGAAGCGTACAGGCAAGCAGCAGCAGGGTTGCTGCTTTCCGCGACGTCGGCAGACGTGTGGCGGTGCCCTTCACAATCATTCCTCTTCACCCGGCGCATTTGGCCGATGTCGGATCGAAAGTTCGTCTCAGCATTTCCTGAAGCCGAATGAGCGGCAGACGGATGAAGTGGACGACCCAGAGACCAGACACGCGACGCAAGTTTTAATATCGCTTTAACAATAGGATTTTTATGGTTAACAGTTGATAAAGACCTCCCGGATTTCACCACATCTGTGGCTGCGGCAAAGCTGGGGGGCTTCCTAGTTCGATCTGGCCGCTTCGGCACCGCGACTGAAGAAAATTTGCCGAGATGCCCAATATTTCGAATATGATCAGATTTAAACGTTTCATTTTGATACGGAATCGCCCTATGATTGGGTGGAACTCATCCGTTTTATTTTAGCAATCCAATTGATTTTTATTTTGTGTCACAGCGTCGTTTCATGAATCCCGTTTTGAACGTCAAGCAGGTCGGTTTTTATTGCTGGGATATTACCAATGACCGATTCTATCTAGACGAAGTCTGCGCTGAACTCTTGGGCATTCCTTTGCGGCAGGCGATGCAGGGCATCAGCATTTTCCAGATGCTCGAAAAAGTGGATATCGGCCATCGCAATCATGTGATCGAAACTGCGCTCACGACGCTCAAGGCCGCCAGCTTTTACCATCAGGAATATGCTGTGCGCCGTGATGACGGCTCTATCTCGTGGATTAGGACAGTCGGGCGATATTTGGTCGATGAAGAGAACATCCCTTTCAAGCGGATGGGAACGATGGAGGAGATTTCTCCGCCGAACCTGCGTCACTAAAGAGCGGCAATTTTCGGCTGTAGAGTGGACTTATTCCAGTTGAAATAGTAACAGTCGGCCATGATTACGAGAGCCGTGAAACTGGTTGAAGACAATGCGATTGAATCCGCCGTGCGGACGATTTCGATGGAGAGGGCTGGCCTTGCCGCTCTTGAAGAGGCCCTCAAAAACGGGCTTTCCGAACCTTTCTGCAAGGCGATCGAGACGATCGGCCAGTCTAATGGCCGCCTCATCATCACCGGTGTTGGTAAAAGCGGCCACATAGGCGCCAAGCTCGCGGCCACCTTCGCCTCCACCGGAACGCCTGCATTTTTCGTGCATGCGGCAGAGGCCAACCATGGCGATCTGGGCATGATCGGCGGCGATGATGTGGTGCTGGCGATCTCCAAAGGCGGTGAAAGTTCAGAGCTGCGTAGCATCATCAACTATTCGCGCCGTTTCTCCATCCCGCTGATTGCACTTACCTGTTCGGAGAGTGCATCGCTGGCGAAGGCAGCCGATATCGTGCTTCTGGTTCCCAATGAACAGGAAGCCTGCCCGCTCGGTCTTGCGCCTACCACCTCCACATTGATGCAGCTGGCACTTGGCGATGCCCTTGCCGTTGCGCTTCTGGAAGCACGCAATTTCACTGCCGGTGATTTCAAGGTGTTTCACCCCGGCGGCAAACTGGGCGCGGGCCTTACGCTGGTCAGCGATATCATGCATACCGGCGACCGGGTGCCGCTAGTCGGCAAGGGAACTTCCATGCCGGAAGCAGTCAGTGTTCTTTCCCGCAAGCATTTCGGCTGCGTCGGTATTCTGGACGAGGATGGCCGTCTGTGTGGCATCGTCACCGAGGGCGATATGGCGCGCAACCTGTCGCGCAACCTCGCTGAATTGACGGTGGACGACATCATGACCCGTACTCCGAAAACGGTCAAAAAATCGGTGCTGGCGACCAGCGCTCTCGCGACGCTGGAAAAATTCCACATCGGTGCGCTGATCGTCGTTGATGACGATAACCGGCCGATAGGGCTGGTGCATTTCCACGATCTGTTGAGAATCGGTGTGGCCTGATCGCTATGAGCGGTCGAGCGGCTCTATTGTCAGGGTGCGGCCACGCGCAGCTGCGATCCTGACACGTGTTCCTGCTGGCATGTCCTCACCGTTAACGGACCACCAGGTATCGTCCAGCCTTATGCGGCCGCGCCCTTCGACAACCGGCTCCTGCAGGGTCGCTGTGCGGCCAACAAGGCTGGCTTCCCGCTGATTGAGGAAGGGTTCGTCGCTTGCCTCACGGTTTTTGCCGAAATATTTCCTGCCAAGCAGGGCGAAGGCGATGGAGAGGGCGGCAAACAGCACCAGTTGCAATTGCCACGCCCAGAATGCGGCATCCCAGAACAGCAGGGAGAGCGCGCCGATCACCAGCGCGGCAATGCCAATCCAGATCAGAAAAACGCCCGGAGCGACCAGCTCGGCAGCCAGCAGAATGAAGCCGGCAATCCACCAGCTCCATGGTCCCAGTTCCGTGGCAAGCCGTTGCAGCATCGTCACTTCTCCGATGAAGAGCCGAAGGGATTACCGGGAATTGTCACGTTGATGGCCTGGGCCGAAGGCCGCGACGGCGGCACCGAGCGGGAAGATGCGGGGACGGCAGGCGCCGTTGGTGCATCGCCCTTGTCGCCGAAAACGTCACGGGCGATTGCCCCTATGCCGCCGAGCGAGCCGATCAACGCAGACGCCTCCATCGGCATCAACACGATTTTCGAGTTTTTGGCGGTACCGATACTGGAGAGCGCTTCGGTATATTTCTGGGCAACGAAGTAATTGATCGCGTGGACATTGCCGGCAGCGATGGCTTCCGACACCATGCGGGTGGCGTTGGCTTCGGCCTCGGCCAGACGCTCGCGGGCCTCGGCATCGCGGAACGCCGCTTCGCGCTGGCCTTCCGCCTCGAGAATGGCAGATTGTTTTGCGCCCTCTGCGCGCAGAATCTGAGCATTGCGGGCGCCCTCGGCCTCCAGCACCTGCGCGCGTTTTTCACGCTCCGCCTTCATCTGCCTAGCCATGGAATCGACGAGATCTTTCGGCGGCGCGATATCTTTTATCTCGATGCGCGTGACCTTGATACCCCATGGTCCCACCGCCTCGTCCACCACGCGCAGCAGGCGATCGTTGATGGCATCACGGTTCGACAATAACTCATCGAGATCCATCGAGCCCATTACCGAGCGGATGTTGGTCATGGTGAGGTTTTCAATCGCCATTTCCAGATTGGTAATCTGGTAAGCGGCCTGTGCGGCATTCAGGACCTGATAGAAAGTGACGGCATCAGCCGAGACACTGGCATTATCGCGGGTGATAACTTCCTGTGTCGGTATATGCAGAACCTGCTCCATCACATTCATCTTCGAACCGATGCTTTCGAAGAACGGCACGATGAGGTTGAGGCCCGGCTCGAGTGTGCGGGTGTAGCGCCCGAACCGTTCAACCGTGTAGCGATGTCCCTGCGGTACGGTCTTGATGCCGGCAAAGAGCACCAGAATGACCAAAACAACCGCCGCTATGACGACGATATCGAAACCGCCCAATGCAATCATCACTTCTTCCTCCAGCACCACAACCTTTTGGGATCTTACACCCGCATCGTTATGGCAAGATTACACCCAACCTTGCAACTCTTGTCGTACAACCTTTTCGAGAACTGTCATACCCTCTACGCTGTCGTTGAGACACGGGATGTGGGTGAATTTCTCGCCGCCATTGTGCAGGAAGATTTCTCCGGCCTCACCGGCAATTTCCTCCAGCGTTTCAAGACAATCCGATACGAAACCGGGGTTCATGACGGCGATGCGTTTGATGCCCTCGGATGCCAGCTTTTCCATGGTCTTGTCGGTATAGGGCTGCAGCCATTCTTCTGGCCCAAAACGCGACTGGAAGGTGATCATGAAGTTCTTCTCGGTCCGTCCCAGCGCTTCCTTCAGCAGACGGGCGGTCTTCTGGCAGTGGCAATAATAGGGATCGCCCTTCCTGAAGTAGGATTGCGGAATGCCGTGGAAGGAGGTGATCAGCATCTCCGGTTCCCAGTCCAGCGTTGCCAGATGGTTTTTGACGGAGGCGGCAAGCCCCTCGATATAGGCAGGATCGTCATGATAGGGCGGAACGGTCCGGATGGCGGGCTGCCAGCGCAGCTTCATCAGATGTTCGAAAGCCTTGTCGTTCACCGTCGCCGTGGTCGATGCGGCATATTGCGGATAGAGCGGGAATAGCAGGATTTTCTCGCATCCCTGCTCCTTCAGCGCGTCGATTTTCGAGGCGATGGAAGGCTGGCCGTAGCGCATGGCCCAGTCAACGACGACATTCGGCAAATCCTTCAGCGCCTGTGCCATCAGTTCGCCTTGGCTTCGGGTATAGGTGCGCAGATAGCTTTCGTTGCGATCGCGGTTCCAAATTGCCTCATAGGCCTTGCCGACCTTCTGCGGGCGCTTGTTGAGGACGATGCCGTACAGGATCGGATACCAGTAGAGGCGCGACCATTCGATCACGCGTTTGTCGCTCAGAAATTCCGCCAGATAACGGCGCATCGGCCAATAGTCCGTACCATCCGGCGTGCCAAGATTGACAAGCAGAACGCCAACCTTGCCAAATCTTACGCGGGGATGGTCTACGGGAAGTGCGGATAATTCTGTCGTCATGAATGACACCCTGAACTCGTACTGGTTGCGTGAGAACGTTTCCGTTTGGGATAAAGGGCGGAAACGCTCCATTTTTTGTTTTTATACATGGCCGGACGCAAACCGTGACGCGGTTTTGCCGGAAATGCTCAAGCTATATGCTCGTGCCGTCAATTTGTTCACGTGTTCTAGACGAAATTTGTAAGGATTGAACCACCTGCGGAGGTGATTTCCGAGGTGCGGTAACGGACGCATTGTCTTTTGATAAAACGCAGCCTGTAATGATCTGTTTTTAAAGGGAAAATAAGAAGCCGGCCTCATGGTGCGAGGCCGGCTTCCCATCTGCGGCAAATTGCCCTGTCTGTATGTGTTCGCGGCTTATTGAGCCGGAACCTCCAGTTCCTCGCCGATCTCGATATGGTTCGGATGCTTCAGCGTGTTTGCCTTGGCAATCCTGGTCCAAAGGGCACCGTCGCCATACTTCTCCGCCGCGATCTTCCAGAGCGAATCGCCCTTTGCGACAACATATTTGCTGGCGGCAGCCGCGGCCGCTGCCGGCGTGGTGGTGGCAGGTGCGGTCGCGGCAGGTGCTGTGGGAGCCGGGGCCGGTGTGGCGGCCGGAGCGGTTGCAGTTGCCGCCGGTGCTGTTGCGGCAGGCGCTGGTGCAGCGGGCTTTGCCGGAGCTACATAACCGGCAGGCGTCACTTCAGTGATGCGGCCGTCCGTGAAGGGCTTATAGGGGCTGTTGGCCGTAATATATGCAGCTACAGCCTCTTCGAGGTTGGGGCCGAAGTCATAGGCGTTGATCGCCTTGGTCGCGAATACCTTGAAGCCATCGCCGCCGGTGCGAACGTAATTATTCGCCGCAACAGTGTAGGTCTTTGCCGGGTCGAGAGGCACGAAAGCGTCGCCCTCCTTGACCTCGACCGCAGTAACACGGCTGCCGGCCGGCTTGGAGCGGTCGAAGGAATATTTCATGCCTGAAACCTGCATGAAACGACCTGCGCCATCGTCGATCTGGCTGACGCCGTTTTCGAGGGCAGCGCGAATATCCTCGCCCTTCAGCTGGAAAGTCGCGACCGTGTTCTGGAACGGCAGAACCGTCAGGACTTCGCCCATCGAGACATCGCCGCTATCGATGGAGGAGCGCAGGCCACCGCTATTTGCGAAAGCGATGGTGACGCCCTGATCCTTGACGCGGGCCAGGGTCGCATCCGCTACCAGATTACCCATAGAGCATTCTTTGACGCGGCAAACCTTGCGGTCACCTTCGATCGGGCCTTCCGAAGTGCCGACGACCTTCGATTTCAACGCCTCGATTGGTGCTTTCAGTTCATCGATACGCTTGAGCGTTGCTTCGTCGGGTTTGAAGGATGAATCGATCAGGATCGGATCGCCCTTGCTTTCCTTGACCACGCCGCTGTCATCGAAGACGACGCGCAGGTCACCCAGGTATTTGCTGTATTGCCCTGCCTGAACGACCGGAACCTTGTAGCCGCCGGGATTGTCGACGAGTGTCGGATAAGGCCCTTCGGCCTTCTGATCGGTGTTGGAGAGCAACGTATGCGAGTGGCCGCCGACAACGACGTCCACATCCGGGATTTTCGCGATGAATTCGAGGTCGCGCGGATATCCGACATGGGTCAGGGCAATGATCTTGTTGACACCCTCGCCTTTCAGCTTCTGCACCTGTTCGCTGATTTTCGCGACATCTTCCGCAATGGTGATGTTGGGGCCGGGGGTCGCAAGTTCCGCCGTGTCGTTGGCGACAGCGCCGACAATACCGATTTTCTGGCCGCCGACTTCAAGGACGATGGACGGCTTGACGCGATCGCCGATTTTCGAGGCGGCGCTGGCAACCACATTGGCGGTCACGACCGGAAACTGAACCTTGTCGAGGAAGCCCGCAAGCCCGTCTTCGCTATCGTCGAATTCATGGTTGCCGACGGTCATGGCGTCGAACTTCATGGCGTTCAGCACTTCGGCTTCAACGGTACCCTTGTAGGTGGTGTAGAACAGCGAGCCTTGAAAATTGTCGCCGGCATTGAGCAGGAGAACGTTCTTGCCTTGAGCCTTGAGCGCGTCCCTTGTCTGGTTGATTGCGGTCAAGAGGCGCGCGGCGCCGCCAAAGCATTCGTTTTTGCCTTCCTCTTCCGCTGAGCAGGTCGAGTCGAATTTATTGATCGATTCGATACGGGAGTGAAAATCGTTAATGTGAAGAATGTTGAGTTCGTAGTCGGCCAGAGCCGCTCCGGCTGAAAGCGTTATCGCGGAAACGCTCAGCATACTCAGTCTCAAAATTTTCTTCATGGTCCCTCTCTCCTGTTCAAAGCGGAAGCCTTGGCCGGTCGATCATCATCAGGCCGTGCTCATTCTCTAGTCTGAAAGTATGTCAGTCTTTCAAAGCGCGATGTTTCCATTTAGCGGCAGCTGCCGCAAGCGGAAATTGTGACAGTGGCGCAATAAAGCAAAACGCACGCTTGAGGCGTGCGTTTTAAAAGCTCATGCCATTGAAAAGTCTGTGTTATCAGCCCTGACGCGTTAGCGAGAACTGGCTGTTGCTGTCTGTCGTGCAATTCAGTTGCGACGGGGAGACGAGCGCGCAGTTGACGCGCGATTGCGTGTTGCGCACCAATGACGTCATGTTGATCTCATAGAGCGTCGGCGAAATCGTAACATAGGTGCCGGATGCGAGAAGCGTGTTGGTATCGGTCGAACGGGTGGAGAAAGCACCGTTCTGGAATGTCGATACGATGCCGTTGCGGTCGATCCAGCGGCCATCCACGGCCGGGCCGCGGGCAAGCGAGGGTGCCATCGACGTCTGCTGGGAGGGACCCGGCGCAACGCATGAAGACACCGCGATTGCGGCACAAAGCAAAGCAGCGCTTGTCTTGAAGTTCATGAGCCTGTTCTCCTGCGATTCGATGAAACCCTGATGTTTCGACCATGCCGTGAAGCGTTATTTATTTCAAGGCAACGTTGTTTGCTCTCCCGGGTTCCTGACATCCGTCATGAAAACACCTGCGTGACAAATATGAGACGCCATGCCCTCAGCGCACGAGGATGTTGCGGAACTGCCAGGGATCCGAGGTGTCGATATTGTCTGGAAACAGTCCCGGGCGACCGTCGAGCGGCGTCCAGTCCGTGTAATGTCCTTCGACCGGTCCAAGATAGGGACGCTGCACCTCAAGGCAACGGCGATAATCCATTTCATCCGCCTCGACGATGCCGGCTTGCGGATTTTCCAGCGCCCAGACCATTCCGGCCAGTACCGCGGAGCTGACCTGCAATCCGGTCGCGTTCTGGCTGGGGGCGAGCGCCCGTGCCTCCTGCAAGGTTAGCCGCGAGCCATACCAATAGGCATTTTTGTCATGGCCGTAGAGAAGAACACCCAGCTCGTCGGCACCATCGACAAGCTCGTCTTCGCCAAGCACATGCTGGATCGGCTGCGGCGTGCCGCCATTACCGAAAAGTTCGTGCAGGGAAAGGACGGCGTCGTTGCAGGGGTGGTAGGCATAGTGACAGGTGGGCCGGTAGATCAGATCGCCATCGTCATTGCGGACGGTGAAATAGTCGGAAATCGAGATCGCCTCGTTGTGGGTGACCAGAAATCCATATTGCGGCCCTTGTCCGGGACACCATGTCCGTACCCGCGTATTGGCGCCGGGCTGATCGAGATAGATCGCTGCCTTGCTGCCCTTTTTTTGTTTTTTCGCGTTTTTTGGCATCCAGTTTTCATGCGTTCCCCAGCCGAGTTCGGCGGGCTGAAAACCTTCGGCGATAAAACCCTCGACGGACCAGGTGTTCCAGAATGCGCCGAATGGCTTGGGATTTTTTGCCCGCTGCGTATCGCGCTCTGCCACATGCACGCCCTTGACGCCGAGCTGCTGCATGAGCTTTGCCCATGCCTGCTGGTCATGCGGTCGCGGCTCTTCGATGTCGAGACCGCTATCCTTGGCGAGATTGACCAGCGCCTGTTTTACGAACCAGGACACCATGCCGGGATTTGCGCCGCAGGTGGAAACGGCCGTTGTGCCGCCCGGTTTCCGAGCCTTTTCTTTCAGCATGGTCTCGCGCAGCGAATAATTGGTACGGGAGGCATTGTCGGCGTCTGCATCGAAGTAAAAGCCGGGCCACGGCTCCACTACGGTGTCGATGTAGAGCATGCCATGTTTGCGGCAGAGCCTCATCAGATCGACGGATGCGGCATCGACCGAAAGATTGACGCAGAAGCCCTGACCCTGAACCCCTTTAAGGAGTGGCTTGAGCACCTCCTTGTAGTTTTCTTTGGTCAGATGCGTACGGATATGGCGAATGTTTCTCTCGGCCAGATACGCTGCGATATCCTCGCGCGGGTCGATGACGACGAGCCTGGTCTTGTCGAAGTTGAAATGACGTTCGATCAACGGAAGAGTGCCGCGCCCGATGGAGCCGAAGCCGATCATGATGATGGGGCCGTCAATATCGCCGTAAATCGGATGGTTTGCGTCCGTCATTCGTCATTTTTCCTTTTTAAGCCAATAAGTAAGCTAGATCATAAAAGAGTGCCACAATAAAGGGCAGGTGCATGACGGACATATGACGGTGGCGCAAGCCCGGGATGCGAAAGTTGTGACGGGTTGGTGTGTGGTGATCCCGTTCTGCGCGGTTGCGATCCGGCGAGATTGAAGTCGAGACCTTCCGACCGCATTCTTCCCCTTCGCATTTTAGAGACTACGTTTATAATCAAGTTCTTCTTTTCGTGTATATGCCCTAGGGCTTGGGGGCTTTTGCAAGATGACGAAAAGGGGGCTTTTCGTCATCACAGGAGTGTTGCCTGTTGAATAGTCTTATCGAGCGTGTCGCAGCGCTTCAGAGCGCCACCCCCGTTCTTATTGCACTTTACGATTCCGAAGACCGGTTGCGGCATGCCAACCCGTCGTTTCGGCAGAGCTTTCAGCTTGCCGACGATGATTTTTCGACCTGGGCGGAAATCATGCGCTTGAACCACCGTCTGCGAACCGGCGTGGTCGTCAGAAACAGCGATTTCGAGGGCTGGCTTTTGTCGGCGCAGTCCCGGCGCGGCAAGCTGCCGTATCGTGCCTTCGAGATGGACATGTATGACGGCCGCTGGTTCTGGATGACGGAGACGGTGCAGCAGGATGGCTGGATGCTGTGTGTCGCAAGCGATGTCACCGAATTGCGCCAGGGCTACAGAACCCTGCGGCAGGACCGGGATCTGGCGGTGCGCGCCTCGCAGACCGACGAATTGACGGGAACGGCGAACCGGCGTTTTGTTTTCGCCAAACTCGCGCTACAGGTGGAGCGGGTCGGCAAGGGGCTTGAAGCACCCTTTTGCCTTTGCACGCTCGACATCGACTTTTTCAAGCACATCAATGATCGTTTCGGCCACAAATGCGGCGATGCGGTGCTGCGCGATTTTGTCGGGATCGCCCATTCCGTCGTCCGGCGGGTGGATTGTTTTGGCAGGATCGGCGGTGAGGAATTCATGCTCATCCTGCCGCGCAGTTCGGTTGTTGAGAGCCGGGAGATCGTCGAGCGGCTACTGCAAAAGGTGCGTCTTTCCAGACCTCTGGCCGAGTTTCCGGATTTTTCCTATAGCTGTTCCGCTGGAATGACGACCTATCGGATGGCAGAAAGTGCCGACGATGTTTTCATGCGCGCCGATCAGGCGCTTTACGCTGCCAAGGAAAAGGGCCGCGACCGGCTTTTGGCGGTGACGGTTTAGACCAGCTCCGCCGCAATCAGCCCATGCAGCGAATTTCCCACGAACAGCCGTCGACCGGCAATATCCTCCGGCTTCAATGCCTGCCCGCGTGCCTTGCGCTGGCGGATGAGATCGGCACGCAGAACGCCCGGCAGAATACCGCTGTCGAGCGGCGGCGTCAGCAATTGCCCGTCCGGCATTTCGACGAAGATGCTGGTCGATGATCCCTCGCACAACTCGCCGCGCTCGTTGAGCAGCAGAACCTCGTCTGCATCCCCGGCTGAAAATTCGGCGCGGGCGGCATCATAGGGTTCCCGGCGCGATGATTTGTGGCGATAGAAGGTGTCGGTGGAATCAAGCCTGGTTTGCGTCGCGATGCGGATCCGCCAGACGGTTCCCTCCTGCAACGGCCGAAACTCGGCCGTTTCGATATCGAGCTCACCCTTGTAGTTCATGACCAGCTTCACGCAGAGCGGACTTTCGCCGCCCACCTTCTTCTCCAGTACCTGAACCGCGTTGACCGGTGCTCGGAAACCGAGCGCATCGGCTGAGCGCAATAACCGGCGCATATGCTGGTCAATGCGCTGAAAACCCGATTGCGGCTCCCAGCGCAGCGTTTCTCTCAAGGTCAGATCGGCGGGTTTGCGTTTCATTGCCTTTGCTCGTCGCCTGTCATCGGTATTTTTCGGAGGCAATCAGGCCTGTTTGCTGTCAAGCGCTTCCAGTTCGTCGATCAGCCCTTCGATCATGGCAAGACCCTTGTCCCAGAAGGAAGGGTCTGTCGCATCGAGGCCGAATGGTTTCAGAAGTTCCGAATGGTGCTTGGTGCCGCCTGCTTTCAAAAGCTCGAAATATTTCTCCTGAAAGCCGGTCTCGGCCTTCTGGTAAACGGCATACAGCGAGTTCACCAGGCAATCACCGAAGGCATAGGCATAAACATAGAAGGGAGAGTGGATGAAATGGGGGATGTAGGTCCACCAGGTCTCATACCCTTCGGAAATCTTGATCGCCGGGCCGAGGCTCTCGGCCTGAATGGAAAGCCACAATTCACCGATCTGTTCGGAGGTCAACTCACCCTGCTTGCGGGCGGTGTGCAGCTTGCGTTCGAATTCATAAAACGCGATCTGTCGCACGACCGTGTTGATCATGTCCTCGACCTTGCGGGCGAGCATGGCCTTGCGTTCCCTGACGTCCTTCGTGTCGTCAAGCAATTTGCGGAAGGTCAGCATTTCTCCGAAAACGGAGGCAGTTTCGGCAAGCGTCAGCGGCGTCGCGCACATCAGCGCGCCTTGGTCGCCGGCCAGCACCTGGTGCACGCCGTGGCCAAGCTCATGGGCAAGCGTCATCACGTCGCGCGGTTTGCCGAGATAGTTGACGAGGACATAAGGATGGGCCGAAGGCACGGTCGGATGCGCGAAGGCGCCCGGCGCCTTGCCGGGCCGGGCGGGGGCGTCGATCCATTGCTCATCGAAGAACCGGCGGGCAATATCGGCCATCTCCGGCGCAAAATCACCATAGGCGGACAGCACGGTGTCCTTCGCCTCATCCCAGGGAATTATCGTATTCGATGTATCGGGAAGCGGCGCGTTGCGGTCCCAGTAGTTCATCTGTTCCATGCCGAGCCATTTCGCCTTCATGGCGTAATAACGATGCGAAAGGCGCGGATAGGCGTTTTTCACGGCGGCAGCCAGAGCGTCTACGACCTCGCGCTCCACACGGTTTGCCAGATGGCGGCTGTCGGCGATGTCTTCGAACTTGCGCCAGCGGTCGGAAATATCCTTGTCCTTGGCCAGTGTGTTGGTGATGAGGGTGAAGACCCGCAGATTATTGGTGAAGGTGGTGCTGAGCGCCTGCGCTGCCTTCTTGCGAGTTTCCGGCTCCGGCTCCTGAAGCATATTGAGCGTTACTTCCAGCGAAAGGCTTGCGCCGTCTATGTCGAAGCGCAGGTCGGCCATCGTCTCATCGAACAGGCGGTTGAACGCGCTGGCACTCGTCATCGATTTTTCGAGGAATAGCTGTTCGAGCTGGTCATCGAGCTGGTGCGGCTTGTCCTTACGCAAATCCACCAGCCACGGCCTGTAGTGCCCAGCTAAGGCATCGTTTGCCATGCAGGCATCCATTACGGCGTCGTCGATGCGGTTCAGTTCAAGCGTAAAGAACAGCAGATGGGCGGAAATATCCGTCAGTTTCGCCTGGGCGTCGCCGTAAAGCTTGCCGTTTGCCGGGTTGGAGGTATCTGAAAAATACGTCAGCCCCGCAAAGGAACCGATGCGGCCGATAAGATCGTCCAACGCTTCATATTCCTTGAGAGCAGCGCCGATGCCGTTGGCGCCCGTCGCCTTTGCAGCGTCTTCAAGCTTGCCCTTCCATTTATCCTCGAAAGCCGCCGCCAGCGCCGCCGCCTTCTCAATGTCGCCCTTGTATTCCGGCGAATCGCCCGAGGGATAGAGATCCGAGAGTTTCCAGCCGGGCAGGTCGCCAAGGGCAGGGCCGGAGGTTTCGGCAAGCGAAAATACGGGGTGCGGTGTTGGGCGATTGAGGGTCATCGAACGCGTCCTTGTCGTTATGCCTGCGCAGCATATGGGGCCTTTGTTTCCCGCAGCAATGGATAAAATGCAAGCAAATCTCAAAACTGGATGTTCAAATCTCCCGTGCCAGAGTGCGCCACAAGGGACCGCATGACGCAGGTCCATAAACCGGAAACCGGAGCCAAAAATGACCGCGCATGTTCTCGTGATAGACGATGATCCCGTCCAGCGCCGCCTGCTCAAAAATGCGGTGGAACGTTATGGGCATCTGGCCTTGCTTGCAGAAAACGGCAGGGCGGGGCTGGAGCTGCTCAAGCAATATAGCGGCGAGATCAATGTTGTCGTCCTCGACCTGATGATGCCGGAAATGGATGGCCTCGCCTTCCTGAAAGCCGTTGGCGAACTCGGCACCGACGTCCCGGTCATCGTCCAGACGGGGCAGGGCGGCATCGATACCGTCGTGCAGGCCATGCGCGCCGGCGCCTTCGATTTCGTCGTCAAGCCGGTCTCGCCGGAACGGATCGGCGCCGCCATCTCCAATGCCCTCAAGCTCGACAGGAGAGAGGCAAAGGCCCGCACGGGCAGGCGCGGACGGAGCAATGCCGTGAATTTTACTGATATCGTTTCCGCAAGCCCGGCCATGCTGAGGGTGATAGAACTGGCGCAGCGCGCCGCCCAGTCCAGCATTCCCGTGGTACTGGAAGGCGAATCCGGCGTCGGCAAGGAAATGGTCGCCCGTGCAATCCAGTCGGCTGGCGACAGGGCGAACAAACCATTCATCACCGTCAATTGCGGCGCTATCCCGCACAATCTGGTGGAGAGTATTCTTTTCGGTCACGAGAAGGGCGCTTTTACCGGAGCCACGGAAAAACACGTTGGCAAGTTCATGGAAGCCGATGGCGGAACGCTGTTCCTCGATGAAATCGGTGATCTGCCGCTCGACGTGCAGGTAAAGCTACTGCGGGCGGTTCAGCAGGGCGAAATCGAAACTGTCGGTTCCGCGCGTGTGCAGAAGGTGAATGTCCGCCTGATTTCCGCCACCAACAAGAATCTCATCGAAGAGGTGAAGGAAGGCCGCTTCCGCGAGGACCTGTATTATCGCCTCAACGTCTTTCCTATCACCATTCCGGCGTTGCGCCGGCGCAAGGAGGATATTCCCCATCTGGCACGGGTGTTCGCGGAGCGTTTTTCGGTGGAACAGAAATTGCCAAATCCCGTCGGCCTCGATGCTAGCGCGCTGGCACTGCTAACGGCCTATGACTGGCCGGGCAATATCCGCCAGCTTGAAAATGCGGTCTTCCGCGCCGTCGTGCTGTCGCAGGGCGAGGAACTGGCTGATTCCGATTTTCCGCAAATCGCGCTGCAATTGCCAGAATTCGCAGGTGGGGACGATGCGGGTGAGTCGATCCGGTCGCCGTCTGGATCGTCGCTGAAACTCGCCGCATATTCTCCGCCGCCGCCGGTCGCCGAAAGTCACGCCATTCTGGATGAGGCGTCAGATATTTCCACCACGATATACCGGGGAGGAAACCTGATCTCCAGCATGGACGACTCAGGCAATATCAGGAAGCTGGCCGAGATCGAAGAGGAGCTTATCCGTTTTGCCCTTCGTTTTTATCGCGGGCAGATGAGTCAGGTCGCAAGGAAACTTGGTATCGGCCGCTCGACGCTTTATCGCAAGCTGAAGGACTATGGCATTGATCCGGACGATCCGTTGCGGGATGCGGCCTGATTGCACAAACCGCCTGTTCGACGGCAGATAGCAAGATTCGTTAACTTCTGAGCAAGGATATCCGCTTACCGTCTATAAACCTCTTGTTAGTGGCTGATTCACTATATAGAGGAAGGTTGCATCTGTGTGGCAATTTTGCCATCGTGTCACCGTATTTGACGTTCATTTGAGGCAATGTGACAGAAATTGTCTTCCAGGCGGGGATCGAATTGCCATATCTGCATCGAAATATCGCGCTGTCGACCAAGATCGCGCGCGGCTTGATCAAGGATATATGCACGAAGCTGTCGGCACGCGCTGTCACTTTTGCCTGCTTGATGCTCGCCGCAATGCCATTCGCAGGTGTCTCGGCGACGGAAGCTTTCGCCGAAACGCGCAGTCTCAAACTGTATTATATCCATACACGCGAGAAGGCGGTCATAACCTTCAAGCGCAACGGAAAATACGACCAGAAGGGTCTGCAGGAGCTGAACCGCTTTTTGCGTGACTGGCGTCGTAACCAGCCGACGCGGATGGATCCGCGTCTTTTCGATCTTGTCTGGGAAGTCTACCGCCGCAGTGGCGCGACCGATTACATCAACGTTGTGTCGGCCTTCCGTTCGCCTGAGACTAACGGCCTCCTGCGCACGCGCACCAAGGGCGTGGCGGAAAAAAGCCAGCATATGCTCGGCAAGGCAATGGATTTCTACATTCCGGGCGTGAAGCTTTCCACACTGCGCGAAATCGGCATGCAGATGCAGATTGGCGGCGTAGGTTTCTACCCGACCTCGGGTTCTCCCTTCGTGCACATGGATGTCGGCGGCGTTCGTGCCTGGCCGCGCATGAGCCGTCAGGAACTCGTGCGTATCTTCCCCAAGGGCAATACGCTGCACGTTCCTTCCGATGGCAATCCGCTTCCCGGTTATGAACAGGCCTTGGCTGACTACAAGAAGCGCGTCAATTCCTCTTCCATTCAGGTTGCTTCCAGCGCCGGTGCCGGCCCTGCGTCCTCCGGTGGTGGCGGCAAGCGCAAGACACTGTTGCAGGCGCTCTTTGGCGGAGGCGACGAGGATGAAGATCCCGATAGCATCGCTACGCCGCAGCCCGCAGAACGTCCGGCTGTCGCTCGCCCTGCAACGCCACCGCCTGCTGCACCTGAGCCAGAACCGACGATCGCCGTTGCTTCCGCCCAACCGCTTCCCGGTGTGAGCACTGCGCCGCTGCCCATTGCACGTCCAGCTTTCGGCAACCAGCCTCCGGCCAATACGGGCCTTGCCACCGCGCTTTATTCTCCAGCCCGTAATGCGGCGCAGGATGCACTCCAGGCTGCGACAACACCGACGCCAACCTCTGCTCCGGCCGAGCGTCAGCAGTTTGCCGATCTGGCTGAGGTATCCGTGCCTGTGCCGACGCTTCTTGGGCCGCGTGGCATGCGTGGCGACGCTGAAGGATCGATCCTGACCGCATCCGCAGATGGTGCGACACCCGCAGCGACGGGCGAACTTGCGTCTATTCCGGTGCCGGCCAATCGTCCGGCTGTGGCGGAAGCCCTGCTGGCACAGGCCAATGCTGATCCGGAAGGCGACGAAGATCTCGCCGAAGAGCGGAAAGATACGCTTTCGCCGACTGTGGTTGCTGCTCTGGAACAGAGCGGTCAGGCCGCCCGTTCGCAGATCAATTCCGCTACCGTGCCGACAGCCGCGCCGTTCCCGGCTGCCGTCAACCACAAGGTTACAGTCGCGCCCGCCGAAACGGCTAAGGCTGAGCCAGAGGCAGGTTTCGGTGACGCCTTTGATCTGAAACCTTCCATCAATGGTGGGCTGACGGCCGGCTTACCGACCAAGGGCTCACGCCCGAGCAGGCAGGATGCCGCCGTTTCCCATCAGGCCATGGTCGGCGGTGGTCGTCTGACGCAGGATCTGATCTCTGACTGGGCGCTCAACCAGAACAAGGGCTCGACCGGCCGTTCGGTGAAGGCGCCGCGCGTCGTCGCCAACCGTATGCTCAGCCACGACATGTCGGCTTCCGCCACATCGGCTAGCTTCAAGCCCGGTGCAGCGGCGATCGAGTCCAGCCGTTTCAGCACGCCGGTGAAGATGCACTGAGCCCCGCTTTCTGCAATGCGGCCGAAAGGCCAACAAAAAACCCGCCGGTGACGGCGGGTTTTTTATTATGCTTGATATCGCGATATCAGACGCCGCTCTGGCCGTCCGAACCGATATAGGCGATGCGCACCATGTTGGTCGCGCCCGGGGTGCCGAGCGGCACGCCGGCGGAGATGATGATGCGGTCGCCCGGCTTGCCGAAACCTTCGGACACGACGATGCGACAAGCGCGGTTCACCATATCGTCCAGATCGCTGGCGTCACCGGTAACCACGCAATGCAGGCCCCAGACGACCGACAGGCGGCGTGCGGTCTGGATGATCGGCGAAAGCGCAATGATCGGAACCTGTGGCCGCTCGCGCGCGGCGCGCAGACCCGTTGTGCCGGACGAGGTGTAGGTGACGATCGCGGCGAGCTTCAACGTTTCGGCAATCTGGCGGGCAGCAAGCGAAATGGCGTCTGCACCCGTCGCTTCCGGCTGTGGGCGCTGCGCGTAGATGATGTTGGAATAATAGGGGTCCTGTTCCACCGTGCTGGCGATGGATGCCATGGTCGATACGGCTTCGATCGGATAATCGCCGGAAGCGGACTCGGCCGAGAGCATGATGGCGTCGGCGCCTTCGAATACGGCAGTCGCAACGTCCGAAACTTCCGCACGGGTCGGAACCGGAGCTGTGATCATCGATTCCAGCATCTGTGTGGCAACGACAACCGGCTTGCCGGCACGACGGCAGGCGCGGGTCAGCTGTTTCTGGATGCCCGGAACTGCTTCCAGCGGCATTTCCACGCCGAGATCGCCGCGTGCGACCATCAATGCGTCGGAAAGCTCGATGATTTCTTCGATGCGCTCAATAGCCTGCGGCTTCTCGATCTTGGACATCAGGCCAACGCGACCGCGCGAAATCTTGCGCACTTCGGCCAGGTCTTCCGGGCGCTGAACGAAGGAAAGGGCAACCCAGTCCACTTCGTTGGTTGCAAGAACGGCGTCGAGGTCGACGCGGTCCTTGTCGGTCAGAACGCCGACGCCGAGCAGGGTGTCGGGCAGGCTAATGCCCTTGCGGTCGGAAATCCGGGTGCCCGAAACAACAGTGGTGACGATGCTCTTGCCGTCGCTCTTCTCAGCGCGCAGATGCAGCTTGCCGTCATCGATCAGCAGGCGGTGGCCAGGCTTGACCGCTTCGAGAATTTCAGGATGCGGCAGGAAAACGCGGGTGTTGTCGCCGGGCGTATCGTTATTGTCCAGCGTAAACGTCTGGCCGGGAACGAGATCAACCTTGGTCTCGGCAAATTTACCGACGCGCAGCTTGGGACCCTGCAAGTCGGCCAGAATGCCGATGGGACGGCCGTTACGGCTTTCGACGGAGCGAATACGCTCAATCAGCGTCCGCATCACGTCGTGGCTCGCATGGCTCATGTTGATGCGGAAGAGATCGGCGCCGGCCAGATGCAGCTTTTCGATCATTGCCTCGTCGGAAGAGGCGGGGCCGAGAGTTGCAAGAATTTTGACTTTGCGGTTACGCTTCATCAGTTTTGATTTCCCTGTGTGCCTGGCGTATCGGAAAGCTGGACCATCCAGCTGCCCTGTCTGCCCGTGTCATATTCCTTGAAACCCATTCTCTGGAAGCTGCGGGCATAACAATCGTCTACGCCGGCGATTTTGAACTCGTTTTCCGCCACGCACATGTTGACGTCACCGGTCCAGCGGCCGCCGTGAGCGGCGTCCTCGGCATAAAGATAATAATAACGCGACTGCAACTCACCCTCTATCAGCGTTGCGCAGGTAGAGGAGGGGACCTGCCACCAACCTTCACTGACCCAGCCGTCCTGCGCCCGGTAGCCGATTGCGACCCCCACGAGGTTTTGCGTGCTGTTGCAGACGCGGAAATCCGCATGCGCGGCCTCCACGAAGACAAACGGGGTCAGAAACAATGCCGCTGCGGAGAAAAGACGGGCAAGATGCCGAAAGTGGCGAGGAAGAGCGAGAGATGACTGAGTCACGGCTTCCATCCGGATTCCATGGTTATAATGAACACACTTCTTGGCGTGGCCGCCAAAGAAAGTCAACGCGAGTTTAATCGATTATATTGTTCGTGGGATCGTGAGTGCGATAAGGTAGATGGCTGTTCTGTCGCCGAAACTTGCGCCCGGCCTCAAGCCATGCCATCAAGCTTTTCTCCTCAATCCTGCCCCAGAAAATTATCGATGAACGACTTCATACCCTATGAAATCATAGAAGGCGATTATGACAAAGGCATGGTTCTTCTGGCGGACCATGCCATGAACCTCCTGCCGGCACACTACGGCAAACTTGGCCTTCCGCAAACCGCTTTTCATCGTCACATCGCATTTGATATTGGCATTGAAGGGCTGACGCGCTCTCTTGCGGCCCGCCTCGGCGTGCCGGCCGTGCTTGGACGATTTTCGCGCCTCCTGATCGACCCCAATCGCGGCGAGGACGATCCGACCCTTATCATGAAGATTTCGGACGGGGCGATCATCCCCGGCAACCACCCGATTTCGGATGATGAATGGCAAAGACGGATCGAGTTTTTTCATCGTCCCTATCACAATGCCGTCGATCGCGTGCTCACCGGTGTAGCGCAGTCGTCGGGGGAAGCGCCGCTTGTTCTGTCGCTGCATTCGTACACGCCGTTCTGGAAAGAAACACCGCGTCCCTGGCATGCGGCGGTTCTGTGGGACACGGATAATCGTGCGGTCGATCCGCTTCTGGCGCATCTGCGCGCGACCGGCGACATTCTCGTTGGTGACAACGAACCCTATGACGGGGCGCTGAAGGGCGATACCATGTATCGCCATTGCATGATGAAGGGCATACCGCATGCGCTTCTTGAAGTTCGGCAGGATTTGATCGCGGATGAGGAAGGGATTGCCGAATGGTCGGACCGGCTCGCTCCCATTTTCGCCGCAATGAACGACGATCCCATTTTGCATGAATATGAGCTGTTCACCTCTCGCACCGGCCCCTACTGAGCCTGGAGCTGCCCCATGACGACACCGAATGACAAACAGCAGATTGAATTCGAGGCCGCCGCATTTCGCCGTCTCGTCGAGCATCTTCGCGAGCGTCACGATGTGCAGAACATCGACCTGATGAATCTCGCGGGCTTTTGCCGCAATTGCCTTTCCAACTGGTATGGGGATGCCGCTAACAAGGCCGGCGTTGCACTCACCAAGGAGCAATCCCGGGAAATCGTCTACGGAATGCCCTATGAGGAGTGGAAGGAAAAATATCAGGCGGAGGCGAGCGACGCCCAGAAAGCTGCCTTTGAGCAGAACAAGCCAACGGAATAACCCCCGATCGACGGAAACGACTTGACGTGAGGCCCGTCAGTGGGCAGGTCACAGGCCGGAATTTTTGCTGCCCGGCTGGCGGCGACCGGCGAAGGCTTCGCCTGGATTTAATGAACAAGGCTCACCCGAGCTGCTACCAATGAAGGATGATATGATGGACGAAACGAGCACCACCGAAACCGTCGCCGCCGCCGAACTGCGTCAATTCATCGAGCGCGTCGAGCGTCTCGAAGAGGAAAAGGCCGCCATTCAGGGAGACATCAAGGATGTCATGGGTGAGGCGAAGGGTCGTGGCTACGATACCAAGGCGATCCGCACCATCATCCGCCTGCGCAAGAAGGACGCCAACGAGCGTATCGAGGAAGAAACCATTCTTCAGACCTATATGGCTGCGCTTGGCATGGAATGATCGGTTGACGGTCCCACAATGAAAAATCGCCGCTTTTGCGGCGATTTTTGTTTGGATCGTCTGCGATATTCAGCTGCGAGTGCCAGCCAGCTTTTCAGAAAGGTCAGCGGCCTCTTTGCGGGCGTCCTTGTCCGCGGGATAGAGCGCGAGATAGCGTTCCCAGGCTTTCAGCGCCAGATCGTCACGGCCTGAGGCTTCGAGGATGTTTGCAAGGCTCGCCAATGCCGGAAAATAGCGCGGCTCCTTCTCCAGCGTCAGATTGATATCCGCCATCGCCTTTCGGGTGTCGCCATCCGCAAAATGCACCATGGCGCGGCGATAGGGCGCCTGCACGTAGTCCGGATCGAGTAAAATAGCCTGGTCGAGAAAATCGTAAGCGGCGGCGTTGCGCTTCTCGTCTGCGGCTTCGCCTGCCCATTGCATCAGGAGATTGATTGTCGCGCTGCCGGAATCGTTCCATTCGGAAGCGATCTGGTTGGCAATGCTGCGCGCCTTGACCGCATTCCGCTCTTTTTTCAGCGATGCGAAAAGACTGTCAACTGTCTTTGCAGGTGAAGGCGCAGCCTCCAGGGCTGCGGGAGGCTGACCATCTGCCGCATGACCAAGGGACGCCATTCCTGAAAGCAGGAGGCCCGAAAGCAGGAAACCCTGAGCGACGATGATAGCCGTGCAAAAACGATTTGGGCGCATGGGTTAAAGCTTAACCCGACTGCGCCCAATATCAAATGCAAAGTTCTGCACTGTCAACAAAGTGATCCGCGATGTGATCGCGAACCGCAGTGGCACTCAATCAGCCCTGACGAGCCTTGAAGCGCGGGTTCTGCTTGTTGATGATGTAGACGCGGCCCTTGCGGCGAACCAGGCGGTTATCGCGATGACGGGCCTTAAGCGCTTTAAGCGAATTCTTGATTTTCATTTTACTGGTCCGCAGTTTTGCACGGCTTTTACCGTGCTTATTCAAACAATCAAAAGCGCGCAACGGGGCGCGCTCTTTTCGGTTGGCAGGCAAATACCCGTTTGACCCCTGCCTGTCAACACTTCCAGACGTCTTTGCCTTAAAAGACTGAGGCTTTTCCTGTGTGCAAAAGCTCGGTCACATGGCCCATCTTGCGGCCAGGCCGTGCTTGTGTCTTGCCGTAAAGATGCACGAGACAGTCTTTTTTCGAAAGCCATGCTGGCACATCGTTGATGTCATCGCCGATGAGGTTCGTCATGACGCAATCCGAATGGCGGGCCGTGCTGCCGGGGACAAGACCGGAGACGGCTCGTATATGCTGTTCGAATTGCGAGACCACGCAGGCCGCTTCCGTCCAGTGGCCGGTATTGTGCACGCGCGGCGCCATTTCATTGGCAACGAGCGAACCATCGGTCAGGACGAAAAACTCGATGCCGATCACGCCGACATAGTCGAGCGCAGCCAGAAGCTTTTCCGCCGATTGCACGGCAACCGCCTTCGCCGCATCGGAGAGTGCTGCCGGCACCGTGGATGTATGCAGAATGCCGTTCAGATGAATGTTTTCGGCCGGATCGTAGCAGGTAACGGTGCCATCCCTGAAACGGGCGGCAATGATCGAGATTTCCCGCTCGAAAGCGACGAAGCTTTCGAGGATGAGCGGCACGCCACCGAGTGTTGCGAAGGCGCCTGCGATGTCCTCACCACCCTTGAAAAGCCTCTGGCCCTTGCCGTCATAGCCCATGCGGCGGGTTTTCAGCACACCCTTGCCACCAAAAGCGGCCAATGCCGCCTCCAGTTCTTCCTGATTATCCACGGCGCGGAAATCGGCGGTCGGAATGCCGCAACCGTTGAGGAAGCGTTTCTCCGTCAGCCTATCCTGCGAGGCGCTGAGAGCCTGCGGCGGGGGATAAACGGGAACAGAAGCGCTCAGCGTCTCGGCTGCGGTGACGGGTACGTTCTCGAATTCGTAGGTCACGACATCGCAAAGGCGAGCGAGTTCCGCAAGCGCCGTCTCGTCACCGTATTCCGCGACGATCTGGCTGTTGCAGACCTGCGCCGCCGGACAATCGGCTTGCGGTTCGAGAACGATGGTGCGGTGGTTGAGGCGTGCGGCGGCCATTGCCAGCATGCGGCCAAGCTGCCCGCCGCCGATGATGCCGATGGTGAGATTGTTCGTATTCATCGTCATGTTAGAGGCTGTCACTGGGCGCTGTCCATGGGATATTCGGCAACGGCCGCTGACTGGCGCGCGCGCCATGCATCGAGCCGGTCTGCCAGGTCCTCGTCGCCCAGCGCCAGAACCGCAGCTGCCAGAAGTGCGGCATTGATAGCGCCGGCCTTGCCGATGGCAAGCGTTCCGACGGGAATGCCAGCGGGCATCTGGACGATGGAATAGAGGCTGTCCTGCCCGGACATCGTCTTGGATTGTACCGGGACGCCGAAAACCGGCAGCGGGGTCATGGCGGCGGTCATGCCCGGCAGATGGGCGGCGCCGCCGGCACCCGCGATGATGACCTTGAAGCCTTCGTCTTTCGCGCCATTGGCAAAATCATAAAGGCGATCAGGCGTGCGGTGGGCGGAAATGATGCGGGCTTCGTATTCCACGTCCAGCGCATCCAGCGTATCGGCGGCATTCTTCATGGTCTCCCAGTCGGACTGGCTGCCCATGATGATGGCGACGGGGGGTGTCTCTGCTGTCACTTCGCTTCTCCGGCTTACAGCATAGGCGCAAAAATCGATTTTGATTTCTGCAAGGCACGATGCGTAAATTCAATAGATTAGAGCGTCTCTCGTGCATCCGGCAGGAAGCACGGAAGCCACTCTAGGCAATGATATCGGGAATGACCTGATCTTCGATCTGGGTCATCTTGTCCTTGACGGCCAGCTTTTTCTTTTTCATGCGTTGTATTCTCAGCGCATCGCAGTTGGTCTGGATCATCGCGTTGATCGCAGCGTCATAATCCTCATGCTCCTGGCGCAGCCGCGCCAGCGTAAGCCTGATGTCCGCCTGGTCCTGATCGGGCATCTTGTCATCCCCATTTTATGCCAGCCGGAGAGCCTCCGGCGCGTATGTCATCGGTTCTCGAGCCTCTATCATCAAATCGCGGTAACGGGAAGTTATCCCTTGCGACCAAATTGCCCACTTATTGCCTTCATTTCGCCTTCGACAAGACCAACGATCCATGTCACATTGTCGTCGCAAACCTGAAACTCCAGCGATGGAGAGCTGGAGGTAGGCTTAAAAATGGAAGGACGTGCCGCATGACCATTCAGGCTCATATTGCATCGCTCGAAAAGAAACACGGTGCTCTGGAGGAGGAGCTCGAAAGTATTCTTGCTTCCCCGTCCTCTGACGATAGAGAGATCGCCGATCTCAAACGCCGTAAACTGCGCCTGAAGGATGAACTACAGAGGCTTCGCGCCTCCACAAGGCATTGATTGATGCCATTCCCCAGCCTTCGATGAAGGACTGACGGATTCTTTTTCGGCCCTGGCGGTACGTGCGTGCTGCCAGGGCTTTTTAGTGGCCGCCTTGGGTCTAGAAAGGCAGCCCGTCCCACAGCAGTTTCAGCGCCGCGATCAGCGCCATGGTATACATCAGCGGGTAGAACACTGATGGTTTCAGATATTTCACCACCCTTGCGCCGGCAAGCGTCGCCAGCATTGCCACCGGCAACAGGCTGGCCGATGTCTTGAGGTTGGTGGCATCAAGCGCGCCGAGCGCGAAATAGGGAATGAGCTTGATTGCATTCATGATCGCGAAGAAACGCACGCTCATGCCGGTATAGGTCTTGGGATCGAGCTTCAGCGGCAGAACATAGATCTGGAAGGGTGGGCCACCCGCATGGGCCACGAAACTCGCATAACCGGACAGGCTGGACCAGAGTGTTGCAGCCACCGGACGCTGCGGTCTGGCCGGAATCTCCTGCCCTTTGCGGCTTTTGAAGCTCTCCTGGAAATAACGCAGTACGAACAGGATCGTCACCGAGGCGACGACGAGGCGCATGGCGTCTGCCGAGATGAGGCTTGAGGTCGCCCAGCCGAGAGTAATGCCGGCAATCGCGCCCGGAAGCATGATGAGGAGCGTTTGCCGGTGGTTGTGGTGCCGCCAGGCCCATAGCGCCACAAGATCCATCACGATCAGGATCGGCAAGAAGATTGCCGCCGCCTGCACGGGCGGGATGGCAAGCGCCATCAGCGGCACGCCCATCAGTGCCAGCGCACCGCCCAACCCGCCCTTGGAAAGGCCGACAAGCACGACTGCGGGGATGGCGACGAGGAAAAAATGAAAATCGGTCAGCATGGATGAAGGTTGATCCTTTCGCCGGTCCGGTCTATCGGATTTATCATATCAAAACGAGTGCAGATAACGCCGAAAGTGTCTTCTGCCTGAAATGGACGAACCGATGACCAAAGTTGATAACCGTTGCCGCCTTGTTCTGATCGTCCCGCAATTGGACGACGCGCAAAAGCAGGCGACAGAATTGCAAGAAGCACTGCGAGGCGGCGATGTGGCTTCGGTCATCATTCCGCAATATGATCTGGATGACGCCACTTTCCAGAAACGCGCCGAATTGATCGTGCCGATGGTGCAGGAGGCTGGTGCCGCTGCCCTTATCGCGGGCGACAGCCGCGTTGCGAGCCGGGTGAAGGCGGATGGCCTGCATGTGGCGGGCAATGCCGAGGCGCTTGCGGAGGCCGTGGAAAATTTCGCGCCGAAGCTGATCGTTGGCGGTGGCAATGCCGATGATCGGCATAAGGCTCTGGAGATGGGTGAGTCCAATCCGGACTACGTGTTTTTTGGAAAGCTCGAAGGCGACATCAAGCCGGAAGCGCATCCCAAAAATCTGGCACTCGGCGAATGGTGGGCATCGATGATCGAGATTCCATCCATCGTCATGGGCGGCACCGATATCTCGTCGGTGGTTGCCGTGGCCGAAGCCGGCGTGGAATTCGTGGCGATGCGCAGCGGCGTTTTTGACAATGCCTCGGGTGCTGCCCAGGCCGTTTCTGAAATCAACGCGTTGCTTGACGAAAAAGCGCCACGGTTTGACGGTTGATACAGGCGATGTTGATGCGCTCGGTTCACGTCTGCCTTTCTATTTCGCTGCTGGCGCTGTCTTTAGGCGCGCCGGCGGGCGTTGCTTTTGCCCAATCCGGACCGCAAAGCGAAAGCAACGCGCTTTCCCGCCAGTTGGAGGATGAGGCGCAGCCTTCCCGTCAGGGCAGGGTGCAGTCCGAAGAGCAGAAGGACTTGCAACCGTCGCAGGGCGTCAACGTCTATCAGCGCATGGGCGCGGACCTGCCGGCCTTGCCGCCTGAAAAGGAGTTCAAGGGCCGGGTGGATGAGGCCTATGGGCATTTCCAGCGCGGCGAATATGTCCAGGCGCTCGACAAGGCGCTCAACCGTGCGCAGAACGGCGATGCGGCCGCCCAGACGCTGGTGGCGGAAATGATGTCGCGTGGTCTCGGCATCGCCCGCGACGAAAAGACCGCGGCCTTCTGGTACCAGCAGGCGGCACAGGGTGGCGATCCCGTCGCGATGTTCAAATTCGCCCTCATTTTGATGGAGGGCAAGTTCGTTACCCGCGACAAGGCGAAGGCCGACGATTACATGCACCGTGCGGCGGAAGCCGGCAATGCTTCGGCTCAGTTCAACTGGGGGCAGATACTGGTTTCGGAAAATCCCGGCGTAAAGGGATTGCTGATGGCCATGCCGTATTATGAAAAGTCCGCCGAGCAGGGCATTGCCGACGCGCAATATGCGGTGTCGCAGATCTACCACTCGGTCAAGGATGTGCCGGCCGAAAAGAAGGCCAAGGCGCGCGATTGGCTGACGCGGGCCGCAAAGGCAGGCTACGATACCGCGCAGGTCGATCTCGGCATCTGGCTGGTCAACGGTTTTGGCGGCGAGCGAAATCTGGATGAAGGCTTCCGCTGGCTTTACGGTGCTGCGCAGCGCGGCAATGTCGTGGCGCAGAACAAGGTGGCGCATCTTTACATTCAGGCGCTCGGCACACGGCCCGATCCGGTGGAGGCGGCCAAATGGTACGTGCTTTCCCGCCGCGCCGGGCTGAAGGATCCGTCTCTCGAGGATTTTTATCTCGGGATCACCGACGAGCAGCAGAAAAAGGCTATCGAGGCGGCAAATCGTTTCCGTCCGATGTGATGCAAGGCCGGTTGTTCGGCGCCAGCGTGCATGTGCAGGCTTTTTGCCTTGAATTTCCGCGCGTTTTGTGGTCTTGAACCGCAAACTTTCAATTCAAGAAAATAATGACGTTCCTGCCCGGCTAGCTTGCGGGTGGTTCGCAAGCTTTCCAGGAAACAAATTCGATGGCACGTTCAGCCCTTCTCAATGTGATGGTTCAGGCCGCCCTCAAGGCGGGTAAGTCTTTGTCGCGTGACTTCGGTGAAGTGCAGAACCTTCAGGTTTCGGTCAAGGGACCGAGCGATTTCGTATCGCAGGCGGACCTCAAGGCTGAAAAGATCGTGCGCGACGAGCTGATGAAAGCCCGCCCCACCTACGATTTTCTGGGTGAGGAAGGCGGCGAGGAAAAGGGCAGTGATGGTGCGCATCGCTGGATCGTCGACCCGCTGGATGGCACGACCAACTTCCTGCACGGCATTCCGCATTTCGCCGTTTCCATCGCGCTCGAGCGTAACGGAGAAGTCGTAGCCGGCGTGATTTTCAATCCCGCGACCGACGAACTCTACACCGCCGAGCGTGGCGGCGGCGCGTTCCTTAACGATCGTCGTATCCGCGTTGCCGCGCGGAAGGCCTTGACGGATTGCGTCATCGGCTGCGGTGTGCCGCATCTCGGTCGCGGCAATCACGGCAAATTCCTTGTCGAACTTCGCCATGTCATGGGTGAAGCAGCCGGCATCCGCCGCATGGGTGCTGCAGCACTCGACCTTGCCTATGTTGCAGCAGGTCGCCTCGACGGTTTCTGGGAAGCAGAGCTTTCGCCGTGGGATATGGCGGCCGGTCTGGTGCTGATTCGCGAAGCTGGCGGGTTCACCTCCGACGCCAAGGGCGGCGCGGATATCTTCGGCAGCGGCAGTGTTGCTGCCGGAAACGAATATATCCACAAGGCACTTGTGGAAGTTGCCAACCGTCCGATTCCGGGTCGTTGATCGATTTCGGCAGAAAACCTGCCGTTTAATCCAGGTTTTAGGCGCCCGGCGAACTATCGCCGGGCGTTTTTGTTTTTTCGGTCTTCGGTCAAGCCGGCTTTCGTGAAATGCCTGTGACGAAAGACAGGCTTTTCGCTTCAAATCGTCGCAATTTTCAAATAGCGTCCGGTTGATACGTGACCGAAGGGAATGCGAACGTTATGGCGGATTCGGAGTTGCTCGATCTCGGCGTGGAGAAGCCGGTGACCACACGGCAATACAGCCACAAGCTGTCCAGCCCCACACCGTTTCTGTGGACGATGGTTCTGTTTCTGATCCTCGTCGGCTTTCTGGCGGCCATTCTTTACCGGCAGGCGCACACGGCCTTCATGACGAATCCGGGCTTGAACGGCTTCATTCTCGGCGTTCTCGTCATCGGCATCATTCTGGTATTCACCCAGACCATGAGCCTGCGTTCGGAAGTCCGCTGGTTTAACGCATTCCGGGCCGCCGGCAGCGCCGAGAAAGTCGGCCGCGCTCCAAAACTGCTGGCCCCCATGAGCACGTTGATCGGCAAGCGTGGCGAAGTCCGGCTTTCTGCAGTTACGCAGCGGACAATTCTCGATTCCATCGCGACACGCCTTGATGAATCGCGCGATACTTCACGTTATCTTGTCGGCCTTCTGGTGTTTCTCGGCCTGCTCGGCACCTTCTGGGGTCTGATCGGCACCATCGGCGCCATCAGCAATGTCATTCAGTCGCTCGATCCCAGCGCCGGCACCAGCAACGATATTCTAAGCTCGCTCAAGTCCGGTCTCACCGCGCCGCTTTCCGGCATGGGAACGGCGTTTTCCTCGTCGCTCCTCGGCCTTTCAGGCTCGCTGATCCTCGGTTTCCTCGATCTTCAGGCCGGCCGTGCCCAGAACCGTTTTTACACCCAGCTCGAAAACTGGCTGTCGTCGGTGACGGATACGTCGGCGGATGGGCCAAAGGAATTCAACGCTGAACCCGGCGCAATGGTCAGCACTGAGCGCTCGCTCGCCGCCATGACGAGTCTTGCTGAAGGCATTCAAGGTCTGGTCAAGAACATGCGCAGCGAGCAGCAGATGTTGCGTGACTGGATCGAGGCGCAGCAGGAGGAATCGAAATCGCTTCGCCGCACGCTCGACCGGTTGTCGACACGTATCGACGGCGAGACAAAATCCTCCGGACGCACCCGGCACGATAACGGGAGCGAGTAGCCATGGCGCTTGCGCGCAACCGCCGCCGCGACAGGGGTGTGGATTATTGGCCGGGTTTCGTCGATGCGCTGTCGACGCTGCTCATGGCCATCATGTTCCTGCTGACGGTCTTCGTGCTGGCGCAATTTGTTCTGTCGCGGGAAATTAGTGGCAAGGACGAGGTGTTGACCCGCCTCAACAGCCAGATTGCCGAATTGACCGAACTTCTGGCCATGGAAAAGGGCAGCAAGCAGGATATCGAGGACGCGCTGGCGAGCCTGCAATCAACCCTTGCCGCATCTGAAAGCGAGCGCTCACGCCTGCAGTCGCTTCTCGATGCGGGATCGGGCAACAATGCAAGCGCCAATGCCCGGATTGGCAGCCTGACCGGCGAGCTGGATGACCAAAGACAGGCCAATTCCCGCGCCTCCGCACAGATCGAATTGCTCAACCAGCAGATTGCGGCGCTCAGGGCGCAGATCGCATCGGTGGAAGCCGCCCTGCAGGCGTCGGAAGCCAAGGATACCTCATCACAAGTCAAGATCGCCGATCTCGGCCGCCGTCTCAATGTTGCGCTGGCGCAGCGGGTTCAAGAACTCAACCGCTATCGTTCTGATTTTTTTGGGCGTCTGCGTGAAATCCTCTCGGATCGCGAAAACATTCGCATCGTCGGCGACCGCTTTGTCTTCCAGTCCGAAGTGCTCTTTCCATCCGGTGGCAACGACCTCAATCCGCAAGGGCAGGCGGAGATGGAGAAGCTGGCGGCCGCGCTGATCGATCTTGCCAAGGAAATCCCCACCGAGATCAACTGGGTTCTGCGCGTGGATGGCCACACGGACAATGTCCAGCTTTCCGGGTCCGGCCGCTTCCGTGACAATTGGGAACTTTCCTCGGCACGCGCAACCTCCGTGGTGAAGTTCCTGATCTCCAAGGGTGTTTCGGCCAACCGGCTGGTCGCTGCCGGTTTCGGTGAATATCAGCCGATTGCCGAAGGCGACACGCCGGAAGCACGCCAGCAGAACCGCCGTATCGAACTGAAGCTCACCGAGCGCTGACACCTTAAGCCGTATCATAGCGGTTGCCTTGAGCTGCAAGTGAATTTACGTTCGCGTAAACGTAATTCTGTCGCATCTGGGAGGAGCTGATGGAGCGATATGATGTGATCGTTGTCGGCGCGGGGCTTGCCGGTCTGGTCGCAGCGACAGAGGCTGTTGAGCGCGGTTTCAGTGTTTGCCTTGTGGATCAGGAGGGGGAGCAGAACCTTGGCGGGCAGGCCTTCTGGTCGCTGGGTGGTCTTTTTTTTGTTGATAGTCCCGAACAGCGCCGAATGCGGGTGCGCGACAATCTCGATCTTGCAAGGCAGGACTGGTTCGGCTCCGCCGGTTTTGATCGCTTGGAAGATCATTGGCCGCGCCGCTGGGCGGAGGCTTATCTCAATTTCGCCGCAGGCGAGAAACGTGAATGGCTGCATCGGCTGGGCATGCGCTGGTTTCCCGTGGTCGGCTGGGCCGAGCGTGGCGGTGCCCTTGCTCATGGCCACGGCAATTCCGTTCCGCGTTTCCATGTCACCTGGGGCACTGGCCCCGGTGTGCTGGCGCCTTTCGTTGAAAAGGCAAAGATCATGACGGCAAGCGGTCGGCTCACCTTTCGGTTCCGCCACCGCGTCGATCATCTGGATATCACCGACGGCAGGGTGACGGGCATTTCCGGTGTTGTTCTTGCCAGGGATCCGGTGTTGCGCGGGCAACCAAGCAGCCGGGAAGAGCAGGGTGATTTTGTCCTTTCGGCCTCGGCGGTCATCGTCAGTTCCGGTGGCATCGGCGGCAATCAGGAACTGGTGCGGCGCAACTGGCCGTTGGAGCGGCTGGGCAAGCCCCCCGCGACCATGGTCTGTGGCGTGCCTGCGCATGTGGATGGCCGTATGATCGCTATTACGGAAGCAGCGGGCGGAACGGTCATCAATCGCGACCGTATGTGGCATTATACCGAGGGCGTGAAAAATCACGATCCGATCTGGCCGGACCATGGCATTCGTATTTTGCCCGGCCCCTCGTCTTTCTGGTGCGATGCGGATGGAAACCGGCTCGGAGCACCCGCGATGCCGGGCTTCGATACACTCGGCACGCTTAAGATGCTGGGCGAACGCGGCAGCGGTCACAGCTGGTTCATTCTGACCAAGGCAATCATCAAGAAGGAATTTGCGCTTTCTGGTTCGGAGCAAAATCCGGATCTGACGGGCAAGGATGTGCGGCTACTGCTTAAACGGTTGGGCAAGGAGCCGCCGGGGCCGGTGCAGGCTTTCATGGAACGCGGCGAGGATTTCGCCGTCCGTGATACGCTGGAAGAACTCGTGGCGGCGATGAATACCATAAACGGGGACAATCGGCTGAATATTGACCACATCCGCTATCAAATAGAGGCACGAGACCGGGAGATCGAAAACGGTTTCAGCAAGGATGCGCAGGTTACGGCGATCCACGGAGCGCGGCGTTATCTTGGTGATCGGTTGATGCGCACTGCAAAACCACATCGGTTGCTAGACCCGACAAAAGGGCCGCTGATTGCGGTGCGCCTGCATGTGTTGACTCGCAAGACGCTTGGCGGTTTGCATACGGACCTAGAGGCGAGGGTGCTGGACGCGGCCGGCAACCCTGTTCCGGGCCTTTATGCTGCCGGAGAGGTGGCAGGCTTCGGCGGAGGCGGCATGCACGGATATAATGCGCTGGAGGGCACATTCCTCGGCGGTTGCCTGTTTTCGGGCCGTGTCGCGGGGGGTAGCGTGATGGCTTAAGCCCACACGGCTCACGCTTGAGCGCGCAGTTCGTCCGGCCCTGTCTGGAATTGCAGCCGGGCAAGTCTCGCATAAAGGCCGTTCTGGCGGATAAGGCTCTGGTGCGTGCCTTCCTCGATGATACGGCCCTCATCCATCACCAGAATGCGGTCAGCCTTCAGCACAGTGGCGAGGCGATGGGCAATGACGATGGTGGTGCGGGTGTTCATCAGCTCATCGAGCGCCTTTTGCACCAGCGTTTCGCTTTCGGCATCCAGTGCGGAGGTCGCTTCGTCAAGAAGCAGGATAGGGGCGTTACGCAGGATGGCGCGGGCAATGGCGATGCGCTGGCGTTGACCGCCGGAAAGCGTTACGCCGCGCTCGCCCACCTGCGTGTCATAACCATCGTTCAGCCGGGCGATGAAGCTGTCTGCCTGAGCGGCGATAGCGGCCGTGCGCACTTCTTCGCGTGTCGCAGCCGGACGACCGAATGCGATGTTATCGTGGATGGAGGAGGCAAAGATCGCCACATCCTGTGGAACAATGGACAGTCGCGCGCGCAGATCGGCAAGGCTAACATCGCGGATATCGACGCCATCGATGGTGATGCGGCCCTCCTGCGGATCGTAGAATCGCATCAGCAGCGAAAAGACCGTGCTTTTTCCCGCCCCGGAAGGGCCGACGATGGCGACGGTTTCGCCGGCATTGACCTTGAAGGAGAGGCCGGAGATGATCGGGCCACCGGTTGCGAGTGGATAAATGAAACCGACATTCTCGAATGTCGCTTCGCCGCGCGGCGGCTGAACCATCGAAACGGGTGCTGACGGCTCGGCAACGGGCGAGCGCTCGTTCAGCAGTTCGGAAAGCCGTTCAGCCGCGCCGCCCGCCTGCGCCAGTTCACCCCAGACTTCGGAGAGCTGGCCCAGGCCGCTTGCCGCGATGACCGAATAAAGCACGAACTGGCCAAGCGTACCCGCTGTCATGCCGCCGGACAAAACGCTTTGCGCGCCATACCAGAGAATGCCGACGACGCTGCCGAAAACGAGCGCGATGGCGACGGCGGTGAGGATGGAGCGGGCGCCTATCGCCGCCCGCGCACCCTGATAGGCCGCTTCTACGGAGGCGCCGTAGCGGGCATTTGCAAGCGCCTCGGCGTTAAAGGACTGCACGGTGCGGCTCGCCCCGATCGTTTCCGAGGCATAGGCGGCGGAATTGGCCAATGTGTCCTGCGTATTGCGGGAGCGGGCACGAACCGAGCGCCCAAAAGCAATCAAAGGAAAAACGATGAACGGGATGGCCAGGAGCGCGAGGCCGGAAAGGCCGGGGCTGGTATAGATCATCATCGCCACCGCGCCGCAACACATGATGATGTTACGCAGCGCAACGGAAGCTGAGGAACCGAACGCCGAGCGAATCTGTACGGTATCCGCGGTCAACCGCGAGGTCAGCTCTCCCGAGCGGTTGGCATCGAAAAACTGCTGCGACAGCGTGGTGAGATGAGCAAAGACATCCCGGCGCAGATCGGCAACGACCCTTTCGCCGATGGTCATGACATAATAATAGCGCATGGCGCTGGCGAGAGCGAGAAGGACGGCAATGGCCAGAAGCACAGCGAAGTAGCTGTTGATCATGCCACCGTCCGGCGTCTGGAAACCGTGATCGATGATGCGGCGAACGGCAAGCGGCAAGGCAAGCGTCGTGGCGGAAGAAAGCACAAGCGCAAACAGGGCCGCCGCCATCAGGCCGCGATACCGCCTGAGATAGGGAAACAGGCCAAGCAGCGGCTTCAGGTTTCTCTGTTTAGCCGCTTTCTGCTCTTCAATGTCTGCCACGTCCGCTACACTCCTCGTTCCGTGCCGTTTTTCGGCCTTTTGCGGGTGAATTTCCGGCGCGCGGTAAAATTCTAGTCCCTGCGGCCATCTCCTTTCACAAGGGGATAGCAGGCTCTTGTTATCTGGGCGACCTTCATGTATAGGCTCCGCATCGAATTGGGAAGCCATAGCCCATCAGGACTATGGCTTCATTTATTGAAATGGCTCAGTTGACGCAATTGCGGCAAATGGACCGCACGTCACTTAACCAGGAAGATTGTCATGAAGGCTGATATCCATCCCGCTTATCACACGATCAAGGTCGTCATGACCGATGGCACCGAATACGAAACCCGCTCGACCTGGGGTTCGGAAGGCGCAGTCATGAACCTTGAAATCGACCCCAAGTCCCATCCGGCATGGACGGGCGGCAACCAGCAGCTTATGGACCGCGGCGGTCGCGTTTCCAAGTTCAACAAGCGTTTCGGCGGCCTCGGCCTCTAATCCACTTGTGGACGGATCATTTAAAAAAGCCCGGTTTTACCGGGCTTTTTTGTTGTCTGTCGATCCGGTGAAACGAGCCCATTGTAGGCCAAAACAAAAAAGCAGGCCCATGAGCCTGCTTTTCAAATTGTCCGGATAAGGTCGTCTTTTCTCAGTTGATCGAGAAAGCCGTGCGCAGAAGGTTAAGCTGCGCCTGCACGCTGTTTTCGTTGTCAGGTACCTTGGTGGCTTCGGACGGGCGGTAAATTTCACGGTCGAGAAGGGCAACGCGGTTCTGGAGGCGGAGCGACCGCTCGATGAGGTCACGGAAGGACTCAGGCAGGTCGTTCCAGCCCGGAGCGTTGCGATCGACGTTGAAGCTGTCGAGCCGCACCTTGCTTTTTTCGCTGAGAACCTGATCGCGTGTCATCTCGCCATTGTTGACGGCGCGCTGCAGAAGCAGCCAGGACGCCATCTGCATCAGGCGGGTGGTGAGGCGCATCGATTCTGCCGCGTAAAGGACAGACGCCATGCGCGGCAGAACCTTTGAAGCGGTACGACCGGCTCCATCAAGATAGCTCGCCGTTTCCTCAACCAAGGTCATGCCTTCGGTATAGAGGGTCTTGAACTGGTTGGAAGCAGCCGCGCGACCCGCAAAGCTAATGGTATTTAAAACCTGTTCCGACATTTTCTTTGAATCCCTGCTCACGCACCACACTGTCAGGCAACGACGACCGGTAATATTTTGTTCCGGCCTTTAGTGTTTTCAGGATGGTATCTTTACCTGAAATGCGCAAGGCAATTATTAAAGAAGGGTTAATACCCACAGTTTTACGAAATCCGGTGATCGGTAAAAAAAGAGCCGCGAAAGCGGCTCTCAAGGTAAAACAGGGAGAAAAATCAGACCAATTCGCCGTATGGAGAAGATGCCTGAGGCCCAGAAGAACTGGACATGTATAGTAATCTCTCAGAAAGCTTAATTTTTGGTTAATGGTAAACGAAAGACTGCATCAGAATCGTTAATCTCGTATGCCTTTCCGGCAGCAGCTTATCGAGTTAAGACTTGGCCGGAGGTTTTGCTGAAGGCCGCCTGTCAGGACCGGAAGAGGTTCTCCGCCGCAAGCCGGCCGGCAGACTTCCTTTTCCTCTCCTCTTCAAGTCGGGTGATTTCGGTTTGAAGAATGTCGATGCGGTTGCTCAGCTCGTCCACCGAAAGAAGGCTGAGATCGCTGCCGATCTCATGCGCTACCGGTTTTTGCGGACGGTCATCGTCCAAGAGGCTCATATGCCTGCTCCTTTTTCAACATGGTCGCCATCGTCCTCGGGATATTGCGGCGCGCGCGGGTCAAGCGCAATGCTTTCCGGTGTCACGAGCGGTGAGGGCGTTGTCGGCATCATCGTCGAGAAATTGTCCTTTTCGGCGTTCGAAAGCGTGGCGCGCTGACGGCTTCTGATGATGGCATAGGCCGTGATCAGCACATGGGCGACGGCTGTCACCAGGAACAGCGCATAGGGGCCGGAATAGGTCATGACCGCGCCGCCGAGCGTCGGGCCGATGATGGTGCCGATGCCATAAAGCAGTAGCAGTCCACCGGAAACCTTGACGAAGTCTTCCGATGCCGCAAAGTCGTTGGCATGCGCCACGGCGATGGGATAAAGCGCGTTGGCGGCGGCGCCGTAAATGGCGATCATCGGAATGAGGACATAGACATCATGCGGCTGCACGGCCGCCACGGCCAAGCCCGCAACCGCGCCAAGCCCCGCCAGTCCGGCAAGCACATAACGGCGGTCAATCCGGTCCGAAAGGCGGCCTGCTGGAAACTGGGCGAGCGCGCCGACGAAAATCGTGACTGAAACCATGATGGCGATCATGGTCGGATCAAGGCCCGCCCGCGCGCCGAAAACGGCGCCAAGCGTACCGTAAGCACCATTGGCGATGCCGATCATCAGGATACCGACGAAGGAGACCGGCGAATTCCGATAGAGGGCGGGTAAGTCCAGCTTCACCTTTTGCAAGGGCTGGGGACTGGCAGCCTTAGAAAGCGTGGCCGGCAGAATGGCGATGCAATAGATGATGCCGCAGATCATGAACAGCGAGCTATTGCTGATATCGCCCATCGGCACGATCATCTGCCCAGCCACGACGCCAAGCAGCGTTATGGCGATATAGAGCGAAAAGATCATGCCGCGGCTCTCATTGGTCGCGCGCTCGTTCAGCCAGCTCTCGATGATCATGGAAGTGCCGGCGGTGCAGAACCCTGTAAGCGCGCGGAGCGTAATCCACCAGACATCATCGATAACGAGGCCGGTCATCAGCACGGTCAGGCAGACAAGCGCCACGAAGGAGGCAAATGCCCGCACATGCCCCGCACGTCGCACGATGGCGGGCGCCACAAAACACCCAATGACGAAGCCTGCCGCCCAGGAGGTGCCGAGAAAGCCCAGAATTTCATTGGAATAGCCTTCCGCCGAACCGCGCATGGGTAGCACGAGACCCTGAAGGCCGTTACCGAGAAAAAGAAACAGAGTGCTGGATAAAAGAGCGAATACGGGTAGAAGATTTCTGCTCATGAAGACACTCTCATGCGTTCGAACGTATGGTCGGCAGGCCATAAGACGGGGGTTACCCGAATGAGTTGCACTCTTCTGGTGAACGGTAAAAATGTCCAGCCTGTGACGATGCAGAAATAAAGAAAAGGCTCAATAAATGACAAAGGCGATCGGCCTTTTTTTACTGCTGGCGATGATTGTGCAGATCATCCGCCCCTTGGGCCTGCCCGGCCTCAAGAAAAGAGGCGATTGCTGGAAGATAGCGGTTGCCGCCTTCGTCATCTGGTCGGCGACGCTGCTTTTGCGCCCATAAAGAAAAAGCCGCCCAAGGGGCGGCTTCAATTTTTTATAAATGCCTGGGGCTATGCCTCAGGCAGCCTTTTCGAGTTCCTGCTTCCAGTTGCCCTTGGCAGCCAGGGTGTTCATCATCGCGCGGTGTGTGAAAGCACGCTGGCCGGCCGCGACATTTTCCTGCTTACCGCCCCACGCCTTGAGTGCGGTGTCCTGAAGGGCGCGGCCGTACGAATAGGTCAGCGACCAGGGCAGGTCGTAACCGGCATTCATGGCGGAGAGATGTGCCGTCGCCTCTTCGGAGGACTGGCCGCCGGAAAGGAAAGCGATGCCGGGAACGGCAGAAGGCACGGTCGCCTTCAGAACCTTCACGGTCTTTTCCGCCACTTCATCAACGGAAGCCTTGCGGGCATTCTTGCCGTCGATGATCATGTTCGGCTTGAGGATCATGCCTTCAAGGTTGACGCGGGCGTCGAACAAATCCGCGAACACGGTCTGGAGAACCCATTGCGTGACTTCCGCACAGCGATCGATATCGTGCGTACCGGGTTCGCCGTCCATCAGCACTTCCGGTTCCACGATCGGCACGATGTCTGCCTGCTGGCAGAGGGCAGCGTAACGAGCGAGCGACTGGGAGTTTGCCTTGATCGAACCCCAGCTCGGACGCTGATCACCGATGGTGATGACGCCGCGCCACTTGGCGAAACGCGCGCCGGCTTCATGGTACTTGCGCAGGCGCTCATACAGGCCGTCAAGGCCTTCGGTTATGAATTCACCCGGGTGGAAAGCCATCGGCTTGGCGCCGATATCCACCTTGATGCCCGGCAGGCTGCCGGCGGCCTTGATGATGTCCACGAATGGCGTACCGTCGGCGGCCTTCTGGAACAAGGTTTCTTCGTAAAGGATGACGCCGGAGATGCACTTCTTCATGGCGTCGTCGGAGCGGAACAGCATTTCGCGATAATCGCGGCGGGCGGTCTCGGTTGATTCCAGGTTGATGCTGTCGAAACGCTTCTTGATCGTTCCTGTGGATTCGTCGGCGGCGAGCAGGCCCTTGCCGTCTGCAACCATTTTGATTGCGATGTCTTCGAGACGTTCGGTCATTTGCTATTCTCCCAAGGCACAATAAATTCCCGATAACAGAAGTTCCAGGGCAGGGAAATGGCATGCTAACTCATTGAAACGATTGAAATCATTTCAATCGTTTGAAACTTTCCTCCCATGCGCACTTACCAAAAAACAAGGCCGGCCAAGCATCGCTTGTCCGGCCTCGTGTCAGGCAAGTGTGGGAAGTCTACTTGGCGGCGGTCAGGATGGCAACGCCCGGCAATTCCTTGCCTTCCATCCATTCTAGGAAGGCGCCGCCTGCCGTCGAGATATAGGTGAAATCGTCCGAGACTCCGGCATGGTTGAGTGCCGCGACCGTATCGCCGCCACCGGCGACGGAGACGAGCTTGCCGGCCTTCGTGCATTCGGCGGCATGTTTTGCGGCAGCAACGGTTGCCGCATCGAAGGGCTCGATTTCGAAGGCGCCAAGCGGGCCGTTCCAGACCAGCGTTTCCGCGCGCGAAATCCAGGCTTTGATGCTTTCGACCGATTTTGGGCCGACATCGAGAACCATGGCGTCAGCGGGAATGGCGTTGATATCGACGATTTCATTTGCCGCACCGGCCTTGAATTCGCGGGCAACCACGCCGTCTTCCGGCAGTACGATCGCACAGCCGGATGTCGCCGCCTCGATCATGATCTGTTTTGCGGTTTCGGCAAGGTCGTGCTCGCAGAGGGACTTACCGACTTGTGCGCCACGCGCGGCAAGGAAGGTATTGGCCATGCCGCCGCCGATGACGAGGGCATCGACCTTCTTGACGAGGTTCATCAGGAGATCGATCTTGCTGGAAACCTTGGCGCCGCCGACAATGGCGACGACCGGGCGAACAGGCTGGCCAAGGCCTTTTTCCAGCGCCTCAAGCTCGGCCTGCATGGTGCGACCGGCATAGGCGGGCAGATGACGCGCCAAGCCCTCGGTGGAGGCGTGCGCACGGTGCGCGGCAGAGAAGGCGTCGTTCACATAGATATCGCCATTGGCTGCCAGAGCCTCGACGAAGGCGGTGTCATTCTTCTCTTCGCCTTTGTGAAAGCGGGTGTTTTCCAGAAGCAGGATATCGCCATCATTCATTTTCGCGACTGCGTCGGCTGCCGGCGCACCGATGCAATCGGATGCGAAGAAAACGGCGTGATCCAGCACTTCCTCGACCGCAGGCACGATCTGGGAGAGCGACATGTCGGCGACAGGTTCACCCTTGGGGCGACCGAAATGGGCGAGCAGAATGACTTTTGCGCCTTTTTCGGAAAGCTCCAGAATGGTCGGTGCAACCCGCTCGATACGGGTGCTGTCCGTCACTTTGCCATCCGCAACCGGCACGTTGAGATCAACACGGACAAGGACGCGCTTTCCGGCAATATCGTTAAGGTCATCGATGGTCTTGAAGGCGGGCATAGGTCGATCCTGATTTCGTTGCGAGTTCGGGACGGACCATACTATGCCTGATTGCCGACGCAAGCCGGTCAGGCCTCATTTTCTCTTGCCTCGTCTGAAGGCGCGGAAATGCCCTTGCCGGCAGCGGTGGAGCCCGACTGGCGTCGCTGCGCCAGATAAGCGCGCACGCGGCGGAGAATTTCCGAAAAGCTGATAAAGATCGGTAGGCCGATAGCCGGTTCGACCGGCTCAAGCGAAATTCCGATCCCGGTAATCGCCTCATGTTCGTCCAGCGCCCGAACGATGAGAACAATAGAACCAAGGCGCACCCGGTCGGCATAATCTGCCTTGCCAGAAAGGCGCGCCTCGATCAGTTCCGCGATGCTCATGGCATGCTCGTTGGCCGAAATAAGGCCGGGGCCGTAGGCGGCGTCAAGCTCCGTGGCCGGACGCGCGGGAGAGATTGCAAAGATTCCGAAGAAATCGGCGTCGTCATCCGCAACCGGCAGGGCGCTTGCAAACAGCCGGTCGATCAGCCGCGTATAACCGGGCGCGATAAAAAGATAGACGAGATCATTCTCGCGCAGGCGCCCGGCATATTGGTAGCGAATGGATTTGCCATCACGCACGACGAGCGAAGGCATCGCCCAGCGGGGAATTCGCTCGCCCTGCATGATGGCGCTGCCTTTGGCCACGCGGTAGGAAATCAGTTCGTGATTGGCAGTGCCGGGAAGGTCCACTTCCAGTTTGTCGACATCACCCATGCGCGGCGGCACGATCAGCCCGAGCCGTGTTGCCACCGGCTTGATGGTCCAGCCTTGCAGCAGAAGCGACACGAGCACGATGATGAAGGCGGCATTGAAATAGATTTGCGCATCGTCCAGCCCGCCAAGAATGGGCATGATGGCAAGCAGGATGGAAACCGCTCCACGAAGGCCCACCCATGCCACGAAGGAGGTTTCCTGCTGGGTATAGTTGAAGGGCATGAGGCTGAGCCACACCGCAAGCGGGCGGGCGACAAAGATCAGGAAAAGCGCAAGCAGCACGGCCGGAATGGCAATCGCTGGAAATTGCGATGGCGTTGCCAGAAGGCCGAGCATCAGGAACATGATGATCTGGGCAAGCCAGGTCAGCCCTTCATGGAAACGGCGGATGGTCTCCTTCGCAAAAATCCGGCGGTTGCCGGCAACGATGCCCGCCACATAGACCGCAAGAAATCCACTGCCGCCAATAGCGCCGGTGAAGGAGAAGACCAGCAGGGCAAGAGCCAGCACGAAGATCGGCGCCAGCCCGCGGTCGGCAGCGAAACGGTTGACGACTGTTGCGATCATGACGCCGCCGAGCAGGCCGAAAATAACACCGAGACCCATTTCCTCGACGAACAGCAGCAGGAAGCCGGTGTCGATGCCGGCCAGTCCCTGTCCCTTGGCGATGATCTCGACCAGCGCGACGGTGAGGAAAATCGCCATGGGATCATTGGTGCCGGATTCGACCTCAAGCGTTGAGCGGACCTGATCGCGGATATGAATGCCGCCGATGCGCAAGAGAAAGAATACGGCTGCCGCATCCGTAGAAGCGACGATGGCGCCGAGCAGCAGGCCTTCCAGCCACGACAGTCCGAGCAGCAGGGCGGCAGCGCCTGCGAAAAACACGGATGTGAGGATGACGCCGACGGTGGCGAGGGCGACGGCGGGCGCTGCCGAAAGCCGGAAGGATTGTATCGACGTACCGAAACCGGAATCGAAAAGGATGACGGCGAGAACGAGCGAGCCGAGCATATAGGCGAGCGGATTGTTGGTGAACTGGATACCGAGGCCATCCACGCCTGCCGCAAGGCCAATCATCAGGAAGAGCAGCAGGAGCGGTGCGCCGAACCGGAAGGCGATGAGGCTTGAGAACGCTGCGACGAGAACCAGAACAGTTGCCACCAGCAACAGAAGATAAAATGATTCCACGTCCACCGCCTCTTTCAAACCGCGCTGGCCGTCGCAATCAATGCCCTGCACGTTTGCAGTCAATGCGCCACGGGTTGCGGTCTGTCAGCGCTGTTGTGGGTGGCGATGAAAGGCGACGCAAGGCGGGGTGTATCGAATGATACGGCAGGGCCGAAGTGCATTGCGCACGACCGTTGTCCCTGTTCTTCTTGTCCGTTTCAAAGTGGACCAGACGAAGGCAGGAAATGGGATTTTTTTCGGCGCCCGGACGAAACGTTCATGGCGTGTAGCGCTGTGGATGTTTCGCGCAAACAATTCGCATGCCGGCGTTTCGACGTAACATAGAGACAATGCAGCTACGTTAGTTGTCGCGTCCGAGTTGCTTTCACCATGACCGGAGCGATCGGATGAAACGGAAATCCATTACTATATTTATTGCCTTGCTGGCGGTCGGCCCAATTGTTTCGGGCTGTTCTAGCACGGAACAGACGGCTGAAAACATGGCCGCCCAACGCGAGCGTTGCCGGGTGTTTGGTTACCCTGAAGGTTCGCGTGATTTCGCTGACTGCATGATGAAGCTTTCCATGCAGCAAAGCGATTTGAGGCAACAGACTTTCGATACGATCTGGAGCGGTAGCAGTTCGGATCAGATTATCATCAACAACAAGAAATAACGGGTTGTGCAGTTCATCAGACTTGGTCGGTTTGGTCTCATGCGCCTCTTGCCGGGCGATGGTTTTCGATCCGAAACGCCCCGCCTTGCTTCAGGAGCGATACCGGCGGGTCCCTCGTCCCGCCGGCAATTTTTTGGCAAAGAAAAACCGGCAGGATTGCGCCTGCCGGTTTTTCGTAATTCGCGAACCGTGGTGCTTGTTCAGATGGTCTTCGCAAATGCGACGGCCGTATCCGACATGCGGTTGGAGAAGCCCCACTCGTTGTCGTACCAGGAAAGAACGCGCACGAACTTGCCTTCCATGACCTTGGTCTGATCGATCGCGAAGATCGAGGAGTGGCTGTCGTGGTTGAAGTCGCGGGAGACCAAAGGCTCTTCGGTGTAGCCGAGAATGCCCTTCAGCTTGCCGTTGGAAGCGGACTTGATTGCTTCGTTGACTTCCTCAACCGTCGTGTCGCGCTTGGCGATGAACTTGAAATCGACGACCGAAACGTTCGGGGTCGGAACGCGGATCGACGTACCGTCCAGCTTGCCCTTGAGGTGCGGCAGAACGAGGCCAACGGCCTTGGCTGCACCCGTCGAGGTCGGGATCATGGAAAGGGCTGCGGCGCGGGCGCGGTACAGATCCTTGTGCATGGTGTCCAGCGTCGGCTGGTCGCCCGTGTAGGAGTGGATCGTTGTCATGAAGCCGTGATCGATGCCAACGACGTCATCGAGAACCTTCACAACTGGCACGAGGCAGTTGGTGGTGCAGGACGCGTTGGAAATGACCAGATGGTCTTTCGTCAGCTGATCGTCGTTGACGCCGAAGACAACCGTGAGGTCAGCGCCGTCAGCAGGAGCGGAAACGATGACGCGCTTGGCGCCTGCCGTCAGGTGGGCAGCGGCCTTGTCGCGGGCGGTGAAGATGCCGGTGCACTCGAGCGCGATGTCGACACCCAGTTCCTTGTGCGGCAGCGTTGCCGGATCGCGAACGGCCGTAACCTTGATCGGCTTGCCGCCGCCAACGATGATCGTGTCGCCTTCGACCTTCACATCTGCCGGGAACTTGCCGTGGATCGAATCGTAGCGCAGCAGGTGGGCGTTGGTTTCAACCGGGCCGAGGTCGTTGATGGCAACGACTTCGATATCGGTGCGGCCGGATTCGACGATGGCACGCAGAACATTGCGGCCGATGCGGCCAAAGCCGTTAATGGCAACTTTTACAGTCATTTATAGTCTCCCGAACAAGATATGTGCTTGGTCTTTGCGGAATGTGAGGGCTTGGGAAGCCCTCATGCAAGTTTTGCCTCGACTGCGGCGACGACAGCTTCCGCCGTGATGCCGAAGTGCTTGAAGAGATCCTTCGCCGGCGCGGACGCACCAAAGGAATGCATGCCGACGAAAGCGCCGTCGGAGCCGATGAAGTAATCCCAGCCCTGGCGGATGGCGGCTTCCACCGCAATTTTGACCGGAGCCTTGCCGATGATGGCGTTGCGGTAGGTTTCCGGCTGTTCCTTGAAGAGCTCGAAGCAGGGAACGGAAACGACGCGGGCGGAAACGCCCTTGTCCTTCAGCGTCGCTGCAGCCTTGAGCGCTACTTCCACTTCCGAGCCGGATGCAAAGATCGAAACCTTGGCATCGCTTGCGGATACGAGTTCGTAGGCGCCGTAAGCGGAAAGGTTCTTTTCTTCGTATTCCTTGCGCGAAGGCGCAAGGTTCTGGCGGGTGAGCGCCAGTGCCGAAGGACGATGCTTCTGCTCAAGCGCCAGCTGCCAGCATTCCGCCGTCTCGGTTTCATCCGCCGGGCGGAAGACGAGCAGGTTCGGGATGGCGCGCAGCGCGGCGATCTGCTCCACCGGCTGGTGGGTCGGGCCGTCTTCGCCGACGCCGATGGAATCATGCGTCAGAACGTGGACGACGCGGATGCCCATCAGGGCAGCCAGACGGATCGACGGACGGCAATAGTCCGAGAAGATCAGGAAGCCGCCGGCATAGGGAATGAGACCGCCATGCAGTGCGATACCGTTCATCGCTGCTGCCATGCCGTGTTCGCGGATGCCGTAATGCAGGTACCGGCCGGAGAAGTCCGTCGGCGTGATGGACTTCATCTGGCTGGTCTTGGTGTTGTTGGACGGCGTCAGGTCGGCCGAGCCGCCGATCATTTCCGGCAGGATGCCGTTGATGACTTCAAGCGAGTCTTCCGAGGCCTTGCGGGTCGCAACGGTCGGGTTGTTCTCGATGATCTTCTTCTTGAAGGCATCGATCGCGCTGTGGAAGTTGCCGGGCAGATCGCCGGCGAAGCGGCGCTTGAATTCGGCCTTCTTGCCGGCTTCAGTGGCTTCGAGACGGGCTTCCCAGTCCTGACGGGTCTTGGTCGAGCGCAGGCCGGCGAGACGCCATGCATCCAGCACGTCTTCCGGAATGACGAAAGCTTCGGCTTCCCAGTTGAGGCTCTTGCGGGCGGCGGCGATTTCTTCGGCGCCCAGCGGGTTGCCGTGAACCTTGTGGGTACCCTGCTTGTTGGGTGCGCCGAAACCGATCACGGTCTTGCAGGCGATGAAGGTCGGGCGGTCGGATTTATGTGCAGCTTCGATCGCGGCGGCAATCGCATCCGGATCATGGCCGTCGACGCGTATGGTGTTCCAGTGAACAGCCTGGAAGCGGGCGATCTGGTCGGTGCTGTCGGAAAGGCCAACTTCACCGTCGATGGTGATGTTGTTGTCATCCCAGAACAGAACGAGCTTGTTGAGCTTCAGGTGGCCGGCAAGCGCGATGGCTTCATGGCTGATGCCTTCCATGAGGCAGCCGTCACCACACAGCACATATGTGAAGTGGTTCTGCAGATCGGAGCCGAATTCTTCTTCCAGCTTGCGTTCGGCGATTGCCATGCCAACGGCGTTGGCGATGCCCTGGCCGAGCGGGCCGGTCGTCGTTTCGATGCCGGTCGCGTGGCCATATTCGGGATGGCCGGCGGTCTTGGAGCCGAACTGACGGAAACGCTTGATCTCGTCGATAGTCATGTCCTCGTAGCCCGTCAAATAGAGCAGCGAGTAAAGCAACATCGAACCATGGCCCGCAGACAGCACGAAGCGGTCACGATCCGGCCACAACGAGCTCTTGGGATCGAACTTCAAAAAGCGGGTGAAAAGAACAGTGGCGACATCAGCTGCGCCCATCGGCAGGCCGGGATGGCCGGAGTTGGCCTTCTCTACTGCATCCATGGCAAGAAAGCGGATTGCATTGGCCATCCGGTCGTGTTTGTCGCGAGAAATCATGGCTTTTCCGTCTGTTTCCGGGTGAAGGGAGATAGTTTTACGCAACTATCCAAAAAGCGGGTTGATCCATAGCAGGTGAGGCAGGCAAGTCAATAAATCCACGGGCAATTGCGGTTCTCTCAAGGATAAAAATCGTTTAGCAAAACGGGTGTCTCGAGAAAAATCGTGCGATATGTGTCGCCGTTTCCTCGTTCATCCACAGAGCAAAACGCCTCAATGCACTGGTTTGATTGACGTGATGATAAATCGGGTAATAACCTCTTGGATGTTGAAAAGGCCTGAAACCGGACGATTCGGCCGGTTACTTGCGAGTTGGAAAAAACGATGTCGGCTGAGAAGACCGTACAATCTGCGGTGACGGAGCTGAGCGCTGCCATCACAAATCTCGAAAATGCCATCGATATGCGTATCGAACGGCAAAGGGAGACGGGCGAAATCGATAACGAGGTCAAGCGGGTCCATGTCGATCGCGCAAGGCTCGCGCACGAGCTGGACCAGGCCGAGTTTCGCGCCAATCGTCTCGAAGAAGTCAACCGCGAGGTTTCCCGCCGTCTGGTGACGGCGATGGAGACGATTCGCGCGGTGCTGGATCGATAGGGAGCGGTTTCATGGCGCAAGTTACTGTTATGATCGACGGCAAGGCCTACCGCATGGCTTGCGAGGCAGGGCAGGAAGAGCACCTGACCGATCTCGCTACCCGTTTTGACCGTTATGTGGGGCATCTAAAGAGCCAGTTCGGCGAAATCGGTGATCTGCGATTGACCGTCATGTCGGGCATCATGGTGATGGACGAACTTTCCGAGCTCAACCGCAAGATCGAAAAGCTGGAGGGGGAAATAGCGTCCCTTTCTCGCAACCGCGACGGTATGGCCGAACACAAGGCAAGATCGGACGAGATGGTTGCCGTTGCCATCAGCGATCTGGCCGACCGTCTGAACGGTATTACCGAAAAACTCCTGGCGCGGCCAAAGCCTGCGGCGCATTGATCGCCGGCAAAGCTTTCCAGCAACAAAATTCGTTCGTGGCCCTCTGGTGGTTTGGTTGGATACGTCCTATATCTAAGAGGCGTTCTGCGCTTCCCGACAGGAACCACAATCCCTGGGGCCATACTCGATCCAAAGGGAGCTGTCCCTGGCCAGTCCCGTGGGGCTGGACACATGGCGCCCACCTACATTTGTAGGCACCCAGGATCGTAAATCTCCATCGGTCGCCGTGGATCGCACTTGAAGTTTCGGGTCACTCCCCGATTCTTCTTCTGACTCATATAGTGTCGACAGTTATTTTTCATTGCTGCCGGAGACGGCTTTTTTATGCTGCTGTCATTGCAATGGCGGAACAATTCCCTATTATCTCAATTGGTATGTCTGTCATGCCCTTTTTTTTGAAAGAGGGCGCTGCGGCCAAAACCGCGACGTGCCGTTCAACAGCCCAAAGAGCTAAACTTGTTTACTGAAATTATGATCGTGGTCCTGCTCACCGTATTGAACGGTGTGCTTGCCATGTCCGAGCTTGCCGTTGTCTCCTCCAGACCGGCGAGGCTCAAGGTGCTTGCCGCGCACGGCAGCAAGGGCGCCACGATGGCGCTCGGTCTTTCCGAAAATCCCGGACGCTTTCTTTCCACGGTGCAGATCGGCATCACGCTGGTCGGCGTTCTCTCCGGTGCGTTTTCCGGCGCCACCCTCGGCGCCCGGTTCACGGCATGGCTGTCGGTGCAGGGCGTCCCTGATCGGGTTGCCGATGCGTTGGGCGTGGGCTCCGTGGTCGTCGCCATCACGTATTTGTCGCTGATCGTCGGCGAACTGGTGCCGAAGCAGATTGCGCTGCGCGATCCGGAAAAGATCGCTGCCCGTGTTGCACCCACCATGGTGATGCTCTCTAAGGTCGGCGCGCCGCTGGTCTGGTTTCTCGACAAATCCGGCAAGGCCATCCTTGCGCTTCTCGGCCATAGCGGCACGTCCAATGCATCGGTCACGGATGACGAAATCCGCACGGTTCTGGCGGAAGCTCATAGCGCCGGCGTCATCGAAACCGAGGAATCGGCGATGATCACCAGCGTCATGCGCCTTGCCGACCGTAATGCCCGTGGCCTGATGACGCCGCGCCGCGACGTGGAAGTCGTCGATATTGAAGACAGTGCGGAAGAAATCCGTGTTCAGCTTCGGGAAACGCAGCGTTCCCGCCTGCCCGTGCGCAACGGCGCTTCCGATGAAATTCTCGGCGTGCTTTTCGCCAAGGACGCTTTCGATGCGCTGGCATCCGGCAAGGAGCTGAATGTGCGCGAGCTTCTGCGCGAAGTTCCCGTCGTCTCGGATCTGACGAGCGCTGTCGATGTCATCCAGTCATTGCGCCGTTCCACCGTGCATATGGTGCTGGTCTATGACGAATACGGCCATTTCGAAGGTATCGTCAGCTCTGGCGACGTCCTGGAAGCAATCACAGGTGCCTTCCAGGAAGACAATGACGAGGAGCCGGCGATCGTCGAGCGCGAGGACGGTTCGTTCCTCGTTGCCGGCTGGATGCCCGCCGATGAGTTCGCTTACCGCATGGGCTTCCAGATCGACGAAGACGCCGAGTTCGAGACCGTTGCCGGTCTGGTGCTTGACGAGTTCCGTCGCCTGCCGGAACTGGGCGAACACATCACCCGCAACGGCTGGCGTTTTGAGGTCATAGACCTTGATGGACACCGTATCGACAAGGTGCTCGTGAGCCGGGCTGCCTGATGTCTGGCGACATCGCCGAAAAAGCAAGGCTGCGCGGCGAAAGGCTTGCCGCGCGTGATGCGTTGCCACAAGCCGAGCGTCAGCAAAAAAGCGAGGCGATGACGGCATATGGTGCATCTGCCATTCCGTTCTCGCCAGGTGCCGTTATTTCCGGTTTCATGCCCATCCGTTCAGAGGCCGATATTCGGCCGCTGATGGAGGCACTGCGGACAAGAGGCGGGCGCCTCGCCCTTCCCGTTGTGCTGAACCGGGAGACCATCGTTTTCCGCGCCTTTGATGCGGATGCACCGCTGGTGAAGACGGGCTTCGGCACGACCGGTCCGGCGGAGGACGCAGAAGTTCTCGATCCGGATATTCTGCTCGTCCCGCTCTCCGTCTTTGACGGGCAGGGTCAGCGTATCGGTTATGGCGCGGGTCATTATGATCGCGCTATTGCGAGATTGCACAGCAAAGGCCGAGCCCCCGTTCTCATCGGCGTCGCATTTGATTGTCAGGAAGTGCCATCCGTGCCGGCGGAGCCACATGACGTGCCGCTTCAGGCGGTTCTGACGGAGAGTGGCTTGCGCTGGTTTTCGGCGTAGCCGTTGATGACCGGTCGGAAAAAGGCGCTTTAGCACTTTTTAAAAGATGGATTACCCGTTAGAGGGGACGGAATTTAGGAACATGCGCAAGATCGGGGCGGGTGAATGAGGCTTCTTTTTCTCGGAGATATGGTTGGCAAGACCGGACGCACGGCTGTCTGGGACAGGTTGCCCGGGCTTATTTCCGATCTGAAGCTCGATTTCGTCATCGTTAATGGCGAAAACGCCGCCGGTGGTTTCGGCATCACCGAGGATATCTATCTCGAAACCATCAATGCCGGTGCGGATGTGGTGACGACCGGCAACCATGTCTGGGACCAGAAGGAGGCCGTTTCCTTCTGCGAGCGCCATGACCAGTTCCTGCGGCCAGCCAATTATCCCGATGGTACGCCGGGCAAGGGCTCGGGCATCTTTTACGCCCGCAACGGTGCGCGTGTGCTTGTCGCCAACATCATGGGCCGGGTCTTCATGCATCCGGAACTGGACGATCCCTTCAAATCGGCGGAGAACATTCTCGCTGCCTGCCCGCTGAAGGAGCAGGCCGACGCCATCATCTTCGATTTCCACGCGGAAGCGACGAGCGAAAAACAGTGTTTCGGTCATTTCGTTGATGGACGTGCAAGCTTCGTCGTCGGCACCCACACCCATGTTCCGACTGCTGACGCCCAGATCTTGAACGGTGGCACGGCCTATATGTCGGACGCCGGCATGTGCGGTGACTACGACAGCTCGCTTGGCATGGAAAAGGAAGAGCCGATCAACCGCTTCATTTCCAAAATGCCGAAGGGCCGTTTCGAAGCCGCCAGTGGACCTGCGACGATCTGCGGCGTCGGCGTCGAGATTTCCGACCGGACCGGCCTTGCGGAAAAGATCGCACCGCTGCGAATTGGCCCGAGGCTCTCCGAAACCCTCCCGTCCTTCTGGGCGTGAGCTTTCGGCTTCTAGCGCTCATCATCCGTTCACAATGACGAGATCGTGAGCGTTCCGCCGCTGTTGGCGCTGGACGCCCTGCAAAACCTGCCTCATCTTCCTTTCTTCGCAAGTTCGAGGGAGTGGCATGATGCTGCGCGTGCTAATGCTTGCAATGGCCGGACTGGTTGCGTGCGCGGGAGCGGCCTTTTCCCAGGCTGGAAGCCGCCCTCCCGTCAGCCAGTGCCAGGCAATCGCCCGCAACATTCCCGGCGTCATGTTCGCCAGCTTCAAACCGGCAGGTGCCCAGCTGGCGCAGGCCACGGCTAAGGAAGAGGTGAAGATCAGCTTCATCGGCCATTCCACCTATCTCATCGAAAGTCCTGGCGGCGTGACGATCGCCACAGATTATAATGGCGTCTATCGCCCACCGGTCACGCCGACAGTGGTGACGATGAACCGGGCGCATATGACGCATTTCACTCTTAGTCCGGATCCGGCCATTCAGCATGTGCTGCACGGTTGGAGCGATACGCCCGGAGAAAAGGCCGAGCACAAGCTTCTGGTCGGTGATGTCTATATCCGCAACGTCGCGACTGACATTCGCAACCGCTGGGGCGATTACGAATCCTTTCAGGAAAACGGCAATTCCATTTTCATCTTCGAGGTTGCGGGGCTGTGTATCGGCCATCTCGGCCATCTGCATCACGAACTGACGGACAAGCATTATGCCGAAATCGGTCGTCTGGATGTGCTGATGGTTCCAGTGGATGGTGGTTTGACGATGGGGGCCGACAGCATGAGCCGCGTGGTCAAGCGCCTGCGCTCCGCACTGATCTTGCCCATGCACCGCACCGGGCCGCCGTTGGAGCAGTTTCTGACGATGTTTGGGGAAAGCTTCCAGATCGCCTACGCAAAAGATGCGATCATCCGGGTCTCAATGAGGAACCTTCCCCGCCAGCCGCAGATACTGGTGCCAAAAGGCATGTAGTAAAGCGACCGGCGAGGAAAGTCGGGGGAGTCGTATCTCAGGCGAAGGCGAGGTGCTGGCGAACGCCGACATCAGGCATTTTATCGTCGGACATATTGGCCTTGGCGATTTCCCAGCCGAATTTTAGCGTGCTGTCAGTCGAGGCCCAGATTTCCGCGTCGTCAACATGCAGCGCCAGCATCGTCAGTTGCGGATCGCTCTTACCGTGCTCGTACCAGGCTGCGGTTACGGAGTTCCAGTATTCTTCGATCTTTGTCCTGTCGTCGCGCGCCTCGAGCACACCCGAGAGGCAGGCGTGATAATCATGGTCCTTGCCGACGACACAAAAATGCGCCCGCGAACCCGGCTTCAGCGTTTTGACGAGATCGGTGTCTTTCTTGGAGAAAAACCAGATCGTGTTGGTCTTGGGGTCGGCGTGCGGTGCCATCGGCTGCATATGATTGTGCAGGCCCTCGAGGCCAAGCATGCCGGCATGGACCGAATTGACCTCATCCCAGAGCTGGCGGGCAGGGTTTTCTCTTGCTTCAGTCAGGCTGACCATGTGTTTCCTCCGTTGGGTTTGCTGCGGCGACCGGGAGGGTGAAAAATGTCCCGCTCTTCCGCTTTCATTGTCAAAACGAAAAGCGGATAAATCAGTTCCTTATATTCTTGCGGCCAAGAGAAAGCGCTTGCGGGCTTGAACGGCGGGCATATCGCACTTATAAGGCCCGCAATCTCCAAATTAAGACAATCAGGTTTTCCATGGCTGGTCATTCACAGTTCAAGAACATCATGCACCGCAAGGGCAAGCAGGACTCCGTTCGGTCCAAAATGTTTTCCAAGCTTGCGCGTGAAATCACCGTTGCGGCAAAGGCGGGCATGCCCGACCCGAACATGAACGCGCGCCTGCGCCTGGCAATTCAGAACGCCAAGGCCCAGTCCATGCCGAAGGACAATATCGAGCGCGCGATCAAGAAAGCTTCCGGTGCAGACAGCGAAAACTACGATGAGGTCCGTTACGAGGGTTACGGCCCGGGTGGCGTCGCGGTCGTCGTCGAGGCCTTGACCGACAACCGCAACCGCACCGCCTCCAACGTCCGCTCCATCTTCACCAAGGCTGGTGGCGCACTCGGCGAAACCGGATCGGTTTCCTTCTCCTTCGACCGCGTCGGTGAGATCACTTACAAGGCCGAAGTCGGCGATGCCGACAAGGTCATGGAAGCGGCTATCGAAGCTGGTGCCGACGATGTCGAATCTTCTGAGGACGGTCACACCATCATCTGCGGTTTCGAGGCGATGAACGAGGTTTCCAAGGCGCTGGAAGGCGTGCTCGGCGAAGCTGAAAGCGTCAAGGCCATCTGGAAGCCGCAGAACACGGTGCCGGTGGATGAGGAAAAGGCGCAGTCGCTGATGAAGCTCATCGACAATCTCGAAGACGATGACGACGTGCAGAGCGTCTATTCCAACTTCGAAGTTTCGGAAGAAATTCTCGCCAAGCTTTCCGCCTGACGGTTCAGACTAAAAAAAGCCCCGGCAGCGTCATCGCTCCGGGGCTTTTTGTTTAGGCGGCCTTCCTGATGGAGGTCCGCACATCGGCGAAGATCTCCACGGATCGCAGCCGTTTTTCGATATTGTGGATCGGCATCGAGACGATCAGTTCGTCGGCCTGCGTTTCGGCGAGGAAGCCGTCGAGGTGGCGTCCGATTGTTTCAGGCGAGCCGACGGCGGCGAAACGCAAGGTATGTTCCACCGAAAAACGCTCCATCTCGTTCCAGTGGTCGTCCATGCTGTGAACCGGCTTGGGGAACGGGACGCGTACATTGCGGCGCAGGTTGACGAATTGCTGCTGTGACGAGGTGAAGAGATATTGCGCTTCCTCGTCGGTATCGGCGCCGACTCCCATCACTCCAACCATCACATAGGGCTTGTCCAGCGTCGCAGAGGGCTGGAAGCGCTCGCGATAGATATGGATCGCCTCCATCAGCATGTCAGGCGCAAAATGCGACGCAAAGGAATAGGGCAGGCCGAGTGCCGCTGCCAGATGCGCGCTATAGGTGCTTGAGCCAAGCAACCAGAGCGGCACGTGCGAATTCATGCCGGGCACGGCAAGGATCGCCTGATCCTGCTGGGGCTGGCCAAGGTACTGCTGGAGCTCGATGATGTCGTGCGGGAAGTTCTCCGCACCGGCATCAAGATTGCGGCGCAGCGCCCTTGCCGTCCGCATATCGGTTCCCGGCGCGCGGCCAAGTCCGAGATCGACCCGGCCAGGCAACAGTGCCGCCAGCGTGCCGAATTGTTCGGCAATGACGAGCGGGGAGTGGTTAGGCAGCATGATGCCGCCTGAACCGACGCGAATATGTTTCGTGGCGGCACCAACATGGGCGATCACGAGCGATGTGGCTGCGCTCGCAATACCAGGCATGCCATGGTGCTCCGCAAGCCAGATGCGGTTGTAACCGTGGTCTTCAGCCTTGATCGCCATGCGGCGAGAATTTTCAAGCGCCTGGCTGACGCTCTCGCCTTCGCCGATTGGCGAAAGGTCGAGAATGGAAAAGGGGATCATCCAACGCTCCTACACAAATTCTGTCTTTGATGCGGATGTAAGGCGCGTGTCCCGATTTACCATAGAAGTCGCGCAGAATTGAAGGATGGTTCAAAAAAATTGGGGCCTCGAAAGAGGCCCCTTTTCATTTTTTTAGCCCGCTCGACGGAATTGCCGGGTTTCGCGATGGTCTGGAGGTTGCCGGTCGGAAGCGAGCACGAATTGTCCGAGCCTGCCGTCCATCTCTCCCGCCTCGGAAGCGAGATTGTGAATGGCCGCCGTCGTCTCCTCCACCATGGCGGCGTTTTGCTGGGTCATGGTGTCGAGACTGGTGACGGTGCTGTTGATTTCAGCAAGCGTATGCGCCTCCTCGCGGGTGGATTCCATGATCTCTTCGATGCGGGAACTGATGGTCTGCACGTGCTTGCCGATGCCGGTTAGCGAGGCCCCCGCCTTTTCGACCAGTGCCACGCCGGTGGAAACCTCGTCGGTGGAGCGCTTCAGCAGGCTGGTGATTTCTTTTGCGGCGGCGGCCGAGCGTTGTGCCAGCTCGCGCACCTCCTGCGCCACAACGGCAAAACCCTTGCCGGCCTCGCCCGCACGCGCGGCTTCCACACCTGCGTTCAGGGCGAGAAGGTTGGTCTGGAAGGCGATTTCATCGATAACGCCGATGATCTGGTTGATCTGGCGCGACGAGGTCTGGATCGCTTCCATGGCGGCGATGGTCTGCTCCATGACGTGGCTGGACGCAGTGGCCTGCGTACTGGCGTCGCGGGCGATCCGTGTTGCCTGTTCGGCACGTTCGATCTGGTCGCGGACGGCTTCGGTGATTGCCTTGATGGCGCTTGCCGTCTCGGTAATGGAGGCGGCCTGCCGTTCAGTGCGCTCAGCGAGCTGGTCTGCACCTACCCGCATTTCCTCCGAGCCGCCGCGAACGGCGGCGGAATTGCCGCCGATGGCCTGCATGGTCTCGCTGAGCCTTGCAAGCGCCGTATTGAAGTTGTGGCGCAGACTTTCAAGATCGTCTGGGAAGACAGTCTCAATGCGATAGGCGAGATTGCCGCTTGCCAGTCGATCCAGCCCTTCGTCAAGAGAACGCACGACCATTTGCAGCGTGCCGGCCTCGGCCTCTCGTTCCGCAAGATGTGCGCGGCGTGCCGTTTCGGCTTCCTCGCGCGTGCGGGACGTGGTCGCTTCCATTTCCCGCTGCAAAATGAGTTTTTCACGGAAACTGCCAAGCGCGCGCGCCATGCGGCCGATCTCGTCCTTGCGGTCCTGATTGCCGATCTCGGCATCGAGACGGCCTGCCGCCACTTCGCCAGTCAGCCCGGCCAGCTTCTCCAGCGGTGCGAACAGGCGCCGTGCAAAAAAGGCGGTTGCCGCGCACATGGCTGCCAGAACGCAAAGGCCGATGACGGCTAACGTGCCGGCAATCGAAATGGAACCGGCGTTCAACTCGCTGCGCAACATGCTTTCCACCGCGAGGTATTTTTCACCGGCAAACGAGAAGGCGCGGGCATAGGCATTGGCTTCGCCGTCCGGACGGTTGATCTTGGCAATCGTCATGCCGGACGTATTAAGTGCTTGTGCATGGAAGGCATAGATTGCCGGATTAAGGCTGACGAGACCGTTGCCATCCACGCCCAGAACCTTGCCATCGGCGGAAACGATCGCGGATTGTTCGGAGCTGCCGGCGGAGATGCCTTTCGCGAGGATCTGGCTGAAGACCTCTTGTTTGACGCGGAAGAGAACGATGCCCTTGAACGCACCGAATTTGACTACCGGAATACCGAAATAGATGCCGGCCTCTTTAGTCGCGGCGTCGATGCGCAGACCGGAGAAACTCGTCTGCGCCACGTCGTTCACGGCTTTTCCTGCGTTGGTGGCTCCGCGCGCAAAAGCAGCCCCAAGGCCGCTATCCGCCCAGGCGCCACCCGTGACGGTTTCCCCGAAAGCCGGTCCTTTCAGATAGGAGTAATAAACCGTGCCGGCCGGATCGATGAATAGAACATCGCTGAATGGGGTTCCCTTGAGGTAGCCGCCGATATCCGTCTGGGTTTTTTCATGGGTGGAATAATAAAAGCCGCTCGGATTTTCGGGCTTGATGAGCTTTTCTTTCTCTCCGTAGGGGTTCTCCTTGACGAAGACGCGTTGCAGTTCCGCCTTTGCGTCGCCGGAACTCTTCTGCACGGTGCCCCAGCCGCTGCGCATGGAAACTACCGCCATTTGCAGGGATTCGATCTTGGCGATGGAATCCGCCTGCGTTTCAAGCTGCTCAAGGCGTTCCTGCAGCATATCGCCCCTGAAGACGAGAATGCTCTCCATGGATTTCGACGCCTGTTCCTCGAGAACGCCGCTGCTGCTTTGATAGCCGAGAAGCGTGAGAGCCCCGGTCGAGATCGTCATCAGCGCAAGGAAAATCACGAGCACTTTGGTGGATATGGAATGAAAACGGTTCAGCATGGCCGATGCAGCCCTTAATGCCGTATCACTTCCCGCACCATGCATTGATGGCGCCACCGGATGGCTGATATGGCGAAAATATTGCGCTGCGGATCATCATGTCCGCAGCTCCCCTTTTTTGATTTTGTGCGGGAACAATGCGGTACGCGGTTTAAGCAGAGGTAAATGCTGCACTGCAAATTTGATCAATGTTGTCGTTTTGTTCACTTATCGCTGGCAGGGTCGCAGCCGAAAAGATAGGGTGGCTTATGCAAAAGACGATTCGAATCATCGGTATCGACCCCGGGTTGCGGCGCACCGGATGGGGTGTCATCGAAACCTTCGGCAACAGCCTTCGGTTTGTCGCTTCCGGCACGGTGACATCGGATGGTGATATGGATCTCGCCTCCCGCCTGTGCCAGCTGCATGATGGGCTGGCGGATACTGTTCACAGCTATCAACCCGATGAGGCGGCGGTGGAGCAGACGTTCGTAAACAAGGATGCTGTCGCCACGCTGAAGCTCGGTCAGGCGCGCGGCATTGCCATGCTGGTTCCGGCGCGGGCAGGGTTGCCTGTTTTCGAGTATGCGCCGAACGCGGTCAAAAAAGCCGTCATAGGTGTTGGGCACGGCGAAAAGCAGCAAATCCACATGATGCTGAAAATCCTGATGCCGAAAGCAGAATTCAAGGGTAACGATGCGGCGGACGCCTTGGCGATCGCAATCTGCCACGCCCATAATCGCGGCGGCGACAGGATGGCGCGGCTATTGGCAGCCGGTTGAATATTGAAGTCTCATTGCAGCGGGCGGCATCATGATCGGAAAACTTAAAGGCACCATCGAGGAAATCGGCACGGACTACGTGCTGGTGGATGTGCACGGCGTTTGTTACGTCGCCTATTGCTCGGCGCGCACACTCTCAAAAATAGGTTCCGCTGGTGAAGCGGTCGTCCTCTTCATCGAAACCTATGTGCGCGAAGACCAGTTGAGGCTGTTCGGCTTTTTGTCGGCACTTGAGCGGGAATGGTTCAATCTGCTGCAGAGCGTGCAGGGGGTCGGTTCGAAAGTGGCGCTGGCCGTCTTGTCTACCCTGTCGCCTTCTGAACTCGCCAATGCGATAGCGCTGCAGGACAAGGTGATGATTTCACGTGCGCCGGGCGTAGGGCCGAAGGTGGCGGTGCGCCTCGTTACCGAGCTTCGCAACAAGGCGCCTGCCTTTGCAGGAGAAGCTTCGGCTTCCATCGGACTCAAGCAGGAACTTGGCGAGGGTGTGGCCTCCGCGCCGGTGGCGGATGCCGTGTCGGCGCTCACCAATCTCGGCTATTCACGCGATCAGGCCGCAAATGCCGTTGCGGCCGCGCTGAAGAACGGCGGGGAGGGCGGCGACAGTGCCAAACTCATCCGGCTCGGCCTGCGCGAACTTTCACGCTAAGCTGCGCGCAGCAAGCGAACGAAGCCGGGTGCGATGCTGAATTTCGTGAAGCGCCTTCGTGCGACAGTCGTGATATAGCGGCGAAGACCATCTCTTGAATTGGTTTAGAACAATGGAATGCCCTCTATGAGCGATGCGGACAGACTGATTTCGGCGGACAAGCGCGGTGAAGATATCGACACCACAATGCGCCCGCAGTCGCTGGACGATTTTACCGGCCAGGCCGAGGCTCGCGCCAATCTCAAGGTGTTTATCGAGGCGGCAAAGAACCGTGGCGAGGCGCTGGACCATGTGTTGTTCGTCGGGCCTCCCGGTCTCGGCAAAACCACGCTGGCGCAGATCATGGCAAAGGAGCTTGGCGTCAACTTCAAGTCCACCTCCGGACCAGTGATCGCCAAGGCTGGCGACCTTGCCGCACTTTTGACCAATCTCGAGGAGCGCGATGTGCTCTTCATCGATGAAATCCATCGTCTCAACCCGGCAGTCGAGGAAATTCTCTATCCGGCAATGGAGGATTTCCAGCTCGACCTCATCATCGGTGAGGGGCCTGCGGCCCGCTCGGTGAAGATCGATCTTTCCAAGTTCACCCTCGTTGCCGCGACCACGCGTCTTGGTTTGTTGACAACGCCGCTGCGCGACCGCTTCGGCATTCCTGTCCGTCTGGCCTTCTACACTGTCGATGAGCTGGAGCTGATCGTTCGGCGCGGCGCGCGGCTGATGGGTCTGAACATGACCGACGATGGCGCACGCGAGATAGCAAGGCGTGCACGCGGCACGCCGCGCATCGCCGGACGGCTCTTGCGCCGGGTTCGCGATTTCGCTGAGGTGGCACGGGCGGAAGCCGTCACCCGTGAGATTGCCGACGAAGCGCTGACGCGGTTGCTTGTCGACAAAATGGGTCTCGATCAGCTGGACATGCGCTATCTGACCATGATCGCGGTCAATTTCGGCGGCGGCCCTGTTGGTATCGAGACCATCGCCGCTGGCTTGTCGGAGCCGCGTGATGCGATCGAAGACATCATAGAACCCTACATGATCCAGCAGGGTTTCATCCAGCGCACGCCGCGCGGCCGCGTTCTGACCGGCACTGCCTGGAAACATCTGGGCATGCAGCCGCCTAAAGATCTCGAGGCGGCGCAATTCCGGCTGACGCTGGAAGAGGATTGAGGGAACAAGCCCGGCGCTTTCGCATTTGATTTTCTTTGGTCAGGAAATGATGATGTCTGGATATCGCAAGGGTACGAAGGTTCGCTGGAAATGGGGCAACGGAACCGGCGAAGGAAAAATCGTCGAGACGTTTACTGATGATGTCGAAAAAACGATTTCCGGTTCCACGATAAAGCGCAAGGCTAGCAAGGACGAACCCGCTTATCTCATCGAGCAGGAAGATGGGGCGAAGGTTCTGAAGAGCAAGTCCGAGCTTGAACACGTCGATTGAAAAGCGGCGTTATCAGGCTCCATGAGAAGGGACGTCGATGGCCTACGATCCGATGCGGGTTTTCCGCAAACTCGCGCGCAACAACCGGCTGGCTAATTTAAGGCTGCATCAGGCTTGTCGTCAGCTGTTGCAGGAGGAATTCGTGGCCGCTCGCGTCAGCTTCTTTCCAACCCTTCGGGCCACCCTGAACCACATCTACACCGTTGACCTGTTTTATATCGACGCGATTAAAGGCGGGACGCTCGGCCTTGCCGCTTTTGAAGAGGAAGAGCCTTTCGCCACCATGGCGGAGCTGCATGCTGCCCAAGCGAAACTGGACGAAGAACTGATCGATTTTGTCGACATGCTGGATGAAGACGGCCTCGCTGCCATCGTCAATATCCATCGTGGAACACGCATCCAGCAGGATCGCTGCGACGATGTGTTGTCCCATCTCTTCCAGCACCAGACGCATCATCGCGGGCAGGTGCATGCCATGTTGTCCGGCACCATGATCAAGCCGCCACAACTGGATGAATTCATTGTGGGAGACGACGCAAAGGCGAGAAAAGCCGAGATGGATGCGTTAGGGTGGACGGAAACCGATTTGATGTTTCCAGCCAGCAGGTTCAGTTAATGATACAAGACACCACGGTGCAGGACACCCGTATCCGCATGAAATTCAAGCCGAAACGCATTTTCCAGATGCGCGTTGCGGGGCTGGCGTTTCGGGATGGCCACGTGTTGGTGCACCGCGCGTCCCATGAGAAATTCTGGACCTTTCCAGGTGGTCGCGCCGAAATGGGCGAGCGTTCCGAAGAAACGCTGGCGCGCGAAATGGTCGAGGAACTTGGTGTCGAAGCGAAGGTCGGGCGGCTTCTATGGGCGGTCGAGAATTTTTTCCATTATGAGGGTAAGGAGTGGCACGAACTCGGTTTCTATTACCTGATGGATTTGCCGGAGACCCTTGCCTTTCACCCGACGGATATCATTCACCGCGTTCAGGATGGCGATAACGAGCTTGAGTTTCGCTGGGTCGCTGCGACCCGTGATGCATTGACCGAACTCGATATTCCGCCCTATTTCATCGCGGATGAAATAGAACACCTGCCTGAGACCACAAGACACCTTGTCTGGTATGACGGCGACCTGGACGCCAAATGACTTCTGCCCCTGAGCGCCATATGATCCGGCTGGACCGCAAGCCGCAGCTGTTCAGCATGCGTGTGGCGGCGTTGATTTTCCACGACAACTATCTTCTCGTCCAGCGTGGCGCCAAGGATAGCTATTGGGCCCTGCCGGGCGGGCGGGCGGAAATCGGTGAAAGCTCAGAGCAGACCATCATCCGCGAGATCGGCGAGGAGCTTGACCGGGATTGCGCCGTCGAGCGTCTTCTCTGGTCGGCGGAGAATTTTTTCGCCTATGATGATTATGTCGCGCATGAATTGGCATTTTATTATCTGGTTTCGCTGCGCCAGCCTTTGCCGTTCCATGAAAGCGATATAGTGCATCGCGTGCTGGATGGCGTCGAGGTGGAGTTCTGCTGGCTGCCCGCGCAGCCTTCCGCGCTGCTGGAACACGATCTCAGACCCCGTTTCATTGCTGAGCGCATCGCGATGCTGCCTCAGCGCCACGAGCATCTTATCGTCCGCGAAGGTCGTTCAGGTGCGGCCGAACTTTCCAAGGAGATATCATGAGCGAGCTTGTGGTTTCGCTTTCCGGCGAACTCATCGAACATGGGCACCGCCTGACCCAGCGGGTCTATTACGAGGACACGGATTTTTCCGGCCTCGTTTATCACGCGCGCTATCTGCATTTTCTCGAGCGCGGTCGAACCGACTACCTGCGTTGCCTCGGCTGCGAGCAAAGCGCACTCCTGACCGCCGACGAGGAGGGTCTCGTTTTCGTCGTCCATCGTATGGAGATCGATTTCAAGAGCCCGGCCCGGATGGATGATGTGTTGACGATCACCACCCTTACCGAAAAGGCCGGGGGCGCAAAAATGGTGCTCAATCAGGAAATCCGGCGCGGCGAAACGCTCCTTGTTGCCGCCAAGGTCATCATCGCCGTCATCAATGCCAATGGCCGGCCAAGGCGCCTTCCGGAGACGGTGGCCGAAAAATTCCTGAAGTAAGTTCGGGGCTGGTCCAGTAAATCCATCAGACGTGGCGCGGTTGTAACACTCCTTTAACCATAATGGTGTCTTACTTTAGCAACTGGCATTTGTGCGGCGCACGCCTTCCTTTCACCAAATTTATTGGCAAGTAAGGCTTACTGGCAAGTATCGGGGTATGGCAAAGGGGTTTGCGGCTGTTGCTGCATAGCTTCGAGCGTTAACACGCGTTTGAATCGCCCGGTCCCGTACCGGGCGTTTGGATTCGGGGATTGGATATTTATGGAACAGGCAGGTTTGGCAGCGGCGACGCACGATGTAAGTCTCTGGGCGCTGTTTATGCAGGCGGGCCTCATCGTGAAGTTCGTGATGATTGGACTTATCGCCGCCTCGGTCTGGACGTGGGCGATCGTCTTCGACAAATACGTAAGCTTCGGCAAGGCAAAGCGCCAGTTCGACCAGTTCGAACAGGTCTTCTGGTCTGGCCAGTCGCTCGAAGAGCTTTACCGCACTCTGGCAGAACGCCAGAATGTTGGTCTCGCGGCAATTTTCGTTTCCGCCATGCGGGAGTGGAAGAAATCATTTGAACGCGGCGCCCGTTCACCCATCGGTCTGCAAATGCGTATCGACCGGGCAATGGACGTGACGATTGCTCGTGAAGGCGAACAATACGAGGCCCGCCTCGGTTCGTTGGCGACGATCGGTTCTGCCGGTCCGTTCATCGGCCTCTTCGGTACGGTCGTTGGTATCATGACCTCGTTCCAGGCGATTGCCGGTTCGAAGTCCACCAACCTTGCGGTCGTGGCGCCGGGTATCGCCGAAGCGCTTCTGGCAACGGCCATCGGTCTTGTCGCGGCTATTCCGGCGGTTATCGCCTACAACAAGTTCACGGCTGACGCGCACAAGCTTTCCGCTCGTATGGAAGGTTTCGCCGACGAGTTCTCCGCGATCTTGTCGCGCCAGATCGATGAAAAACTTCAGACGCGGCAGGCAGCCCAATAAGCGCGCCGCGCAGTAATTTGCCGCAAGGCAAAATGGAGTAGATGTTATGGGTATGTCAGCAGGTGGCAGCAGCGGCGGTTCCGGTGGACGCCGTGGGCGCGGCGGACGTCGCAGGGGCGGCGCGATCAGCGAAATCAACGTGACGCCACTGGTTGACGTCATGCTTGTGCTTCTCATCATTTTCATGGTGGCCGCACCGATGATGACGGTCGGCGTTCCGATCGACCTGCCGCAGACATCTGCCAACGCGCTGAATTCGGATACGCAGCCGATCACGATTTCCGTCAATGCCAATGGCCAGATCCATTTGCAGGAAACGGAAATCCAGGCGGCCGAGGTGGCCGACAAGCTGCAGGCAATCGCCACGACAGGTTATAACGAACGCATCTTCGTGCGCGCGGATTCCGTTGCCGCCTACGGCGTCGTCGCCGACGTGATGGCGCGTATCCAGGCAGCGGGCTTCAAGAATATCGGCCTTGTGACCCAGCAGAAACAGGATAATTGACGTCAGCGATGAAGGGCAGCCTTACCACATCCGCGATCGTGCACGCATCGCTTCTGGCTTTCGCCCTCGTTTCCCTGGGCTCGCCGGAGCCTCTTGACGTGTCGCAGGCTGAGGCACTGCCTGTGGAGCTGGTGCCAATCGAGGAATTGAGCCAGATCCAGCAAGGCGACAAGAACGCGCCGAAGGCGGAAAAGTCGGCCCCGGTTCCGACTACACGTCCGGATATCGTTCCGAACGCTCAGAATGTCGGCAACAACGTGGCCGATATAGAAGCGCCGCCGACGCCTACTACAAAGCCGAACGACAATATCAGTGCGGCCGCTCCGCCAAAGCAGGAAAAGCCGCAGCCGGTTGTCGACACCAAGGCGAATGAGGTGAAGGAAATCGTCAAGGAAGAGACCTCGGCTCCGAAGCCGCAGGAAATGGCCGCCTTGCCGCAGACCAAGCCCGAGATCGCGCCGCAACCGAAGACGGAGCCGCCGCCGCAGGAAACGAAAGCGGAAGAGCCACCCCCGGTGCAACAGGAACCGGCCGAAATTCCCGTGCCGCCGAATGTGCCGCGCCCGAATTCCCGCCCGGAGCCGCCGAAGCCGGAAGTGCCGAAACAGGCTGAGACCAAACCTGCCGAGCAGAAGCCCGCTGAGAAGCCTGCAGAGACCAAGCCCGATCAGGCAAAGTCCACGGACAAGCCTTCCGACAAGAAGCCGGGTGAGAAAAAGCAGGAAACGGCGAAATCCGCTTCGTCGAAGGAAAGCGATTTTAACGCTGACGATGTTGCCGCGCTTTTGAACAAGCAGGCGCCCTCCGGCGGTGGTGCAAAGCGCTCCACCCAGCAGGCATCGCTTGGCGGCAAAAAGACCACGGGCGGTTCGACGCTCAGCCAGACGGAAATGGATGCGCTGCGTGGCGCAATCCAGAAAAACTGGCAGATCATTCCCGGCATGGCGGATGCCTCGGACGTTCGCGTTCGGGTCACCATGAAGCTTGACCGTGATGGATCCATCATCGGCCGACCCGAGATCGAAGCAACGGGTGGTTCCGAGGGAACGCGTCGCGCCCTTTCCGGTGGTGCCTATCGTGCCATCATGCGTTCTGCTCCGTTCACGAACCTTCCTGCCGACAAATATGATGCATGGAACGAAGTCGTAGTGAATTTCGATCCCAGTGAATTGCTATGAATGCTGAAAGGCCTGGCAACATGAAGATATTTTCGCCGATCCGGCTGGTGCTCGCTGTCGCGGCCCTTATGTCGGTTTTCTCCGCACCGGCTTTTGCGCGGGTGGAAATCAACATCAACAAGGGTAACGTCGAACCCTTGCCCATCGCCATCACCGACTTCATCTCGGGTGACGGCATCGGCGCGCAGGTATCGGCCGTAATTGCTGCCGATCTGCAGCGTTCCGGCCTGTTTGCGCCAGTCAACAAGAGTGCCTTCATCGAAAAAATCGCCAACCCGGATCAGCAGCCGCGTTTTGAGGACTGGAAGGTTATCAACGCGCAGGCACTCGTAACGGGCCGCGTGACGCGTGAAAGCGACGGCCGTCTGCGTGCCGAGTTCCGCCTTTGGGATACTTTCGCAGGCCAGCAGATGACCGGGCAGCAGTTTTTCACGCAGCCGGAAAACTGGCGCCGTGTCGCCCACATCATCGCGGACGCCATTTATGAGCGCGTCACCGGTGAAAAGGGCTACTTCGATACCCGCGTCGTTTTCGTCTCCGAAAGCGGCCCGAAGACAGCCCGCAAGCGTCAGCTGTCGATCATGGACCAGGACGGCTTCAACGTCCGTAACCTCACCAATTCGAACGACATCGTTCTGACGCCGCGTTTTTCGCCGAACCGTCAGGAAGTCACCTACATGTCGTTTGAAGGCCAGCAGCCGCGCGTTTACCTGCTGCAGCTGGAAACCGGACAGCGCGAAGTGGTCGGTAATTTCCCCGGCATGACATTCTCGCCGCGCTTCTCGCCGGATGGCCAGAAGGTCATTATGAGCCTTCAGCAGGATGGTAACGCCAATATCTACACCATGGACCTGCGCTCACGAACCACGACGCGCCTGACGAACACGTCCGCGATCGATACTGCACCGTCATTCTCCCCGGATGGGCAACGTGTTGCCTTTGAAAGCGACCGTGGCGGCCGTCAGCAAATTTACGTAATGAATGCCGATGGTTCAGGACAGCAGCGTATTTCGTTCGGCGACGGGTCGTATTCCACGCCGGTCTGGTCGCCACGCGGCGATCTGATCGCCTTCACCAAACAATCGGGCGGCAAGTTCTCGATTGGCGTGATGAAAACCGACGGTTCGGGTGAGCGCATTCTGACCAGCGGCTTTCATAATGAAGGCCCAACATGGGCGCCGAACGGCCGTGTGCTGATGTTCTTCCGCCAGAACGCTGGTGCTGGCGGTCCGCAGCTCTATTCGATCGACTTGACCGGCTACAACGAACAGCTGATCAAGACTCCCACCTTCGCTTCAGACCCGGCCTGGTCGCCGCTTCTGGACTGATATTGACTGCCATGACGGCGCCGGCCCAACCGGCGCCGTCATGTTTTTACATATGCCGTACGGGAAACTGCCTCTTTCTTGCCGCAAAGTGTTGTGAGGGAGCAAAAAAGTGGGACGTTTCCTTTCTGTTAACCATAAGCGTTTGTCGGCTATTAACCTCGATCCGTTAGTGTCTGGCAACGTTATTGCAATCCCAAGGAGAGACCGGCGATGAGCCGTACACACACTTCGGCACTCAGCCCGATGCAGAAACTGGCCCGTAATCCGGCTGTTATCGCCATGACGCTCGCTCTTGCTCTCGCAGGCTGCGCGAACAAGAAGAACATGCCGAACAGCGCCGGTGAGCTCGGTCTCGGCGGTGCGGGTTCTGCGACGCCCGGCTCCCAGCAGGACTTCACGGTTAATGTTGGCGACCGCATCTTCTTTGATACGGACTCGACGTCCATCCGTGCAGACGCGCAGCAGACGCTGCAGCGCCAGGCACAGTGGCTTGCCCGTTACCCGAAATACGCCATCACCGTCGAAGGCCATGCCGACGAGCGCGGTACGCGTGAATACAACCTGGCGCTCGGCGCCCGTCGTGCCGCTGCAACCCGTGACTTCCTGGCGTCCCAGGGCGTTCCGGCAAGCCGCATGAAGACGATCTCCTACGGCAAGGAAAAGCCGGTCGCCGTCTGCGATGACATTTCCTGCTGGTCGCAGAACCGCCGCGCTGTGACGGTTCTCGGTGGCGCAGGCATGTAATCGCCTGACGCTTTTGTGATCTCGAATGGAAGGCGGTCTATGGGCCGCCTTTCGTTTTTTTCATAGTTTGGCCGAAGTTAAGTTGCTTTTTCGGTTGATATGGAAAAAATCCGGCTTGCGCCATTCCGGTGCAAATCAGTTAAGGCAGGGCAAATGAGATGAAGAAACTTGTCGTGGCGGGAATGCTGGGGCTTGCAGCCTGCACCGGCTTGAGCGGCACAGCCGTTTCGGGTCCGCTGTTCGGTGCGGGGGGTAGCTTCGGCACGATCAACTCTCAGCAGGTCCCAATTGTGCGGGTTCAGGCCAATGAAGCCTATAAGGTTCAGCAGCTTGAAGAACAGATCCGGCAGCTCAACGGCCGTATCGAAGAAATGAGCTTCCAGCTTTTGCAGATGCAGGAAACGATCCGCAAGGCGCAGGAAGACAATGAATTCCGCTTCCAGGAACTGGAAGGCGGCAAAGGCGCGAGTACCACCGCGCCGAAAAAGAAGGCGGAGGCCACTCCGGCCGCTCCGCCGAGCGACGACGTTGCAACGATCATCGAAACGCCACCTCAGGGTGGCGCTTCCGTTTCGCCGTCCTCTTCCGCGAACGCGCCGACGAGTGCACCGGGAGAGACGACGCTTGGCTCCATCGAGCTTGATTCCAAGGGCATGCCGATCGGTGGCTCATTGAACCAGGGTGCCAACAATTCTTCCGGTAGTCTTCCGGGCGTTACCACCGGCAACGGTTCGCGCAAGACCGATCCGGTCAACACCGCAGCACTCACCAGCGAGGGCGATATCTATCAGGCTGCTTACGGTCATGTTCTTTCCGGCGATTACAAGCTTGCGGAGCAGGGGTTCCAGCAATATCTCCAGGGTTACCCGAAAGGCACCAAGGCCGCCGATGCCAGCTTCTGGCTGGGCGAGGCACAATATTCGCAGGGCAAGTTCAACGAGGCCGCAAAAACTTTCCTGAACGGCCATCAGACCTATGGCAAGTCTCCGAAAGCACCGGAAATGCTGATGAAGCTCGGCATGTCGCTTGCAGCTCTGGACAACACCGAGACCGCCTGCGCCACGCTGCGCGAAGTGCCGAAGCGTTATCCCAGTGCTTCAAAGACTGTGCTGAACAAGGTTGCCAGCGAACAGAAGCGGCTGAGCTGCTGATCTTGCTCCTGCCATGGCGGCGGTCTTTCCATGCCGGTTGATGTCCGCATTTTGAACGAAAAGACGGTTGCGCCGCTCGCTGCGGCTAGGTCCTTCGTCGAAAATCTTCGCAAACCCGTCCATATTCTCATCGCAATCTCCGGCGGTAGCGATTCCACCGGTCTGTTGCTGGCAATGCATGAGGCGAGGGCGGAGGCAGACCCCGACCGGGTGCGGCTTTCCGCCGTCACGGTTGACCATGCCCTAAGGGCGGAATCCGCTGATGAGGCTCACAAGGTCTCCCTGCTCTGCGCGGAACTCGGTATCCCGCATACCGTGCGCCGATGGGATGATCCCAAACCCGCTTCCGGCATTTCCGAAGCCTCTCGTCTTGCCCGATATAGTCTGATCGCCGACGTTGCGAGCGACATTGGCGCCGATCTCATCGTGACAGGGCATACTCTTGGCGACCAGCGGGAAACCGTGGCGATGCGTGCCGCCAGAAGCGGCAGCAGCGAAAATCTCGGCCTCGCCGGCATGGCGGATGCTGTATTATACGGTGGACGCCACTGGATCATGCGGCCGTTTCTGACCTGTGAAAGACAGGAGATCCGCGATTTCGTATTATCTCGCTCGCGTGGCTGGTCTGACGACCCTAGTAATGACAACGCGCGCTACGAGCGGGTTCGTGTGCGGCAGTCGCTTTCCGACTCTCCGCCGCCGCTTGATGCGCAGGCCGCCGTCAAACGACAGGCATATTCCGAGAAAACCGCCTTTTTTCTCCAACAAAACGTAGAAGTCTTTCACGCCACGCTCGCCAGATTGTCGATTGAAGGCCTGATGCCCGATCTTCCCGAATTTCGGCACGGGCTAGCGGTGCTCATCGCTAATCTCGGTGGAAGGGCCTATTTCCCGGCGGCCAGCAGCATGGATCGGGTGTTGCAGTTTCTCAAAACCAGCGAGAACGGACGGATAACGGTTGGCCGCGTTCTTTTCGATCGCCGAAAGGACGGGCTTTATCTTTTCCGCGAGCATCGGAATATGCCGGAACTGCAAGTCGAGGCTGGCGGGCAGGGCCTCTGGGACGATCGTTTCTTTGTGAAAAACACATCGGCTTTTCCGGTCAATATTGCGGCGGGCAGGACGGGTGGCATTGCGGATGCGGCAGCGCTTTTTCCAGCGGTGCCGCCAGGGATTGCAAAACAGGCGATGGCGATCCTGCCGCAAATTGCCGCGTTGGTTCCCGGTCGAGCCTCTCCGGAAGGTGCCATCAGTATCGTGCCGAGGCTTGCCCCCTTCGATCTTTTTCTGCCGCGCTTCGACCTTGAGTTGGCGAATGCCATCGCGGTTTCATTCGGCCGTGCGGCCTATCCACAGCCGCCGGTTTAAATCCGGCCTCTTTTTCGTGAATTGCCTTGGAATAGTTTTTACACCAAAACGCATCAGATAACGCCCTTTGCCTTGGCAACGGCAGATGTCGTCCTTATGTTAGGGTCGAGTAATAGCGGGCAGCAAACATGTCCGTGTGAGTTCGGGGAGTTCGATGAACCCAAATTTCAGAAATTTCGCCTTGTGGGCCGTGATTGCCCTCTTGCTGATCGCTTTGTTCAGCATGTTCCAGACTTCGCCGACGCAAACGGGTTCGCGGGAAATTCCGTATTCCCAGTTTCTCCGCGATGTGGATTCCGGGCGAGTTCGCGACGTGACCGTCACCGGTAACCGGGTTCTCGGAACCTATACCGAGAACGGCACGGCCTTTCAGACCTATTCCCCAGTAATCGACGACAGCTTGATGGAGCGCTTGCAGAGCAAGAACGTCACCATCGTCGCGCGTCCCGAGAGCGACGGTTCTTCCGGTTTTTTGAGCTATCTCGGCACGCTTTTGCCGATGTTCCTCATCCTCGGCGTCTGGCTGTTCTTCATGCGGCAGATGCAGGGCGGTTCGCGCGGCGCGATGGGCTTTGGCAAGTCAAAGGCCAAGCTTTTGACGGAAGCGCACGGCCGCGTGACGTTTGACGACGTCGCAGGTGTGGACGAAGCCAAGCAAGACCTTGAGGAAATCGTGGAATTCCTGCGCGATCCGCAGAAGTTCCAGCGACTCGGCGGCAAGATCCCGCGCGGCGTGCTGCTGGTCGGCCCTCCAGGTACTGGTAAGACGCTACTGGCGCGCTCCGTCGCGGGTGAAGCTAATGTGCCGTTCTTCACCATTTCCGGTTCTGACTTCGTGGAAATGTTCGTCGGCGTCGGCGCAAGCCGTGTGCGTGACATGTTCGAGCAGGCCAAGAAGAATGCGCCGTGCATCATCTTCATCGACGAAATCGACGCTGTCGGTCGACATCGCGGCGCCGGTCTCGGCGGTGGCAATGACGAACGCGAACAGACGCTCAACCAGCTGCTGGTCGAGATGGACGGCTTCGAGGCGAATGAAGGTATCATCCTCATCGCCGCCACCAACCGTCCGGACGTTCTCGATCCCGCACTTCTGCGTCCCGGCCGCTTCGACCGTCAGGTCGTCGTGCCGAACCCGGATATCGTCGGCCGTGAGCGCATTCTCAAGGTTCACGTTCGCAACGTGCCGCTGGCTCCGAATGTCGATCTCAAGGTTCTGGCCCGTGGCACCCCCGGTTTCTCGGGCGCTGACTTGATGAACCTCGTCAACGAAGCCGCCCTGATGGCTGCTCGCCGTAACAAGCGCGTGGTTACCATGCAGGAGTTCGAGGACGCCAAGGACAAGATCATGATGGGTGCGGAACGCCGCTCCTCCGCCATGACCGAAGCGGAAAAGAAACTGACCGCTTACCACGAGGCGGGGCATGCGATTACCGCGCTGAAGGTTGCTTTGGCTGATCCGCTGCACAAGGCGACAATTATTCCGCGTGGCCGTGCACTCGGCATGGTCATGCAGTTGCCTGAAGGTGACCGCTACTCCATGAGTTACAAATGGATGGTGTCGCGTCTGGTGATCATGATGGGTGGCCGCGTTGCCGAGGAGTTGACCTTCGGCAAGGAAAACATCACCTCCGGCGCATCTTCGGATATCGAGCAGGCCACCAAGCTTGCCCGCGCCATGGTAACGCAATGGGGCTTCTCCGACGCTCTCGGCCAGGTCGCCTATGGTGAAAACCAGCAGGAGGTCTTCCTTGGCCATTCCGTCTCGCAGTCCAAGAATGTCTCCGAGGCAACGGCTCAGACGATCGACACCGAAGTCCGCCGTCTGATCGACGAGGCCTATACAGAGGCACGTCGTATCCTGACGGACAATCACGACGGGTTCGTTGCTATTGCCGAGGGTCTTCTGGAATACGAAACCCTCACGGGCGACGAGATCAAGGCTTTGCTGAGGGGCGAGAAGCCGGCACGCGATCTGGGTGACGATTCTCCTGGCAGCCGTGGCTCGGCTGTTCCGAAAGCAGGCACCAAGAAGGACGGCCCAAGCGAAGTCAAGGGTGACGGCGAAGCCAAGGGCGACGGCGAGGCTGAAGGCGGCATGGAGCCACAGCCGCACTGATTGCCTGGCCAAGACGACTATTGAAAAAGGTCATCCGGTTTTCCGGGTGGCCTTTTCAGTTTGGTAACAAGATATAAGCCATTTTTGCGGTAATTTACGTGCTGTTTATCGTGGTTTGTGGCATTTAGCCAAAAACGCTTCCGGTAGTTTTATGCTATGCCGGAATGCCCGAAAGATTTGGAGTTCAAATGGCACGCCGTTATTTCGGAACCGATGGTATCCGCGGACAATCGAACGTCTTCCCCATGACGCCGGATCTGGCGATGCGTGTGGGCATTGCGGTCGGAACGATCTTCCGCCGGGGCCATCATCGCCATCGTGTCGTGATCGGCAAGGATACCCGGCTTTCGGGCTACATGCTGGAAAACGCGCTGGTCGCAGGTTTCACCGCGGCCGGCCTTGATGTCTTCCTGCTCGGGCCCATTCCAACCCCCGCTGTTGCCATGCTGACCCGCTCGCTGCGGGCCGATATCGGCGTAATGATCTCGGCGTCGCACAACCCATTTTCCGATAATGGAATCAAGCTTTTCGGACCCGACGGATACAAGCTTTCCGACGAGCTTGAGCTGGAAATCGAAGATCTTCTCGACAAGGATCTCTATGCCCAGCTCGCCAAGCCGAGCGAGATCGGACGCGCCAAGCGCGTGGATGGCGATATCTACCGCTATATCGAATTCGTCAAACGTACCCTGCCGCGTGATGTGACGCTGAGCGGGCTCAGGATTGCCATCGACTGTGCCAATGGCGCTGCCTACAAGGTGGCTCCCGCAGCGCTCTGGGAACTGGGCGCCGAAGTCGTTACCATCGGCAACGAGCCGAACGGCATCAATATCAATCTCGAATGCGGCTCCACCCACCCGGAAGCCCTGCAGAAAAAGGTGCATGAGGTGCGGGCCGATATCGGCATCGCGCTCGATGGCGATGCGGACCGTGTCATCATCGTCGACGAACGCGGCGAGATCGTCGATGGCGACCAGCTCATGGCGGTGATTGCCGACAGCTGGGCTTCCGACAATACCCTGCGTGGTGGCGGCATCGTCGCAACCGTGATGTCCAATCTCGGTCTTGAGCGTTTCCTTGGCGACAAGGGTCTCACCCTTGCCCGCACCAAGGTGGGCGACCGTTATGTTGTCGAACATATGCGCAACCACAATTTCAACGTCGGCGGTGAGCAGTCCGGCCACATCGTCTTGTCGGATTACGGCACGACTGGCGATGGGCTGGTGGCAGCTTTGCAGGTTCTCGCCAAGGTCAAACGTTCGGGCCTCACCGTCAGCGAGGTTTGCCGCAAGTTCGAGCCGGTGCCGCAGCTTTTGAAGAACGTCCGTATTTCCGGCGGCAAGCCACTGGAGAATCCGATCGTGCAGCAGGCGATCGCGGATGCGGAAAGCGCATTGGCCAATAATGGCCGCCTCGTCATCCGCCCTTCCGGTACGGAGCCTTTGATCCGCGTCATGGCGGAGGGCGACGATAGTGCGAAGGTGGAGCAGATCGTCAACGATCTCGTCGGGGTCATCACCAATGCCCGCTCGGCTGCATAAATTGCGCCACCAAATGTGAAAAGAAAAAGCCGGCTTTCGAGTCGGCTTTTTCTTTGAGTATTGCCTAATAAATATAGTGAATGATCGTGGTTAATCGGGACTTAACCATTTTACGCCAATCTCCGTGACTGAACAGTTCACTGGCATTTGCTGCCGCAACGGCAGGTGCCTCTTCTGGAGTGGAAGTCATGAAAAACGCTTTGGCCGGCATTCTGGCCGTTCTGATGACCGGCACGAGCGCCTTCGCTGCCGATCTTTATCAAGCTGAACCTGCACCTGCCTATGTAGAGGCACCCGAAGTGCAGATCACGCAGGCAAGTGGTTGGTATCTGCGCGGCGACGTCGGTTATTCCTTCAACAAGCTTCGCGGCGCCAACTATTATCAGGGTGGACCGGGTGGTTATCTCGCCGATTTCGATACGGCTAATGTCAAGGATAGCTACATCGTCGGCGCAGGTGTCGGTTATCAGTTCAACAACTATTTCCGCAGTGACGTAACCTTCGATTACATGGGTAAATCGGATTTCCGCGGGTCTACCATCGGCGGCTGTGGTTCCGTGCCCGGTCCCTGCGTTTCAGCGGATCTCAGCTCGCTTAGAGCATACACGCTGATGGCAAACGCCTATGTCGACCTTGGTACCTATGGCCGCATCACGCCTTATGTTGGCGGCGGTATCGGCGGCTCCTACGTCAAATGGGATAAGCTGCGCAATACTTCGTGCAGCACCAATGGCCTTGGCTGCGACCCGACCACCGAACACGGCGGCAGAGGCAAGTGGCGCTTCGCCTATGCCCTGATGGCCGGTGCGTCGATCGATGTTACCTGTAATCTGAAGGCAGATGTCGGTTACCGCTTCCGCCAGATCAACAAGGGCGACATGTTCGATTTTGCGAATGGTGGCGGTCCTGGCCGCGACAAGGGTCTGTATTCGCATGAGGTTCGCGTCGGTGGCCGTTATGTCTTTAACGGCTGCGATACCGCGCAATACATGCCGCCTGCCGATATTCCGCTGCAGCCTGCCGTTTATAAATAAACGTCACGCCCGACTGTTAGCTTCAGCCGTTCGCATCCTCCTCCGGTGCGGGCGGTTTTTGTTTTCAGCGGTATCCAGTTCGTCGCATGACGCATATGGACTAAAATTCTCATGCGTAGCGACATATTCCGCTTGACGGAGGCCGGTGAGAGGAATAGCAACGGCGTCAGGACACCTCTCCCTAACGAGAGGCGCCTATCTGAAAGGGTAGTCAAATGACAGATATAGTGAAGCCGGACCTCCGTCCGGGCAATACGCATTTTTCTTCTGGTCCCTGCTCGAAGCGTCCCGGTTGGTCGCTAGATGCTCTCTCCGATGCACCGCTCGGTCGCTCGCATCGCGCCAAGGTTGGCAAAGCCAAGCTGAAGCAGGCCATCGATCTCACCCGTGAAATTCTCAATGTTCCCGCCGATTATCGCATCGGTATCGTTCCCGCGTCTGACACCGGCGCCGTTGAAATGGCCCTTTGGTCGCTGCTTGGTGAACGCGGCGTCGATATGCTTGCCTGGGAAAGCTTCGGTGCCGGCTGGGTTACCGATGTCGTCAAGCAGCTGAAGCTGAAGGACGTACGCAAGTTGGAGGCCGATTACGGCCTGCTGCCGAACCTGGCGGAAGTCGATTTCGACCGCGATGTGGTTTTCACCTGGAACGGCACCACCTCCGGTGTCCGCGTTCCCAATGCCGATTTCATTCCTGCTGACCGCAAGGGTCTGACGATCTGCGATGCCACCTCGGCGGCCTTCGCGCAGGATATGGACTTTGCAAAGCTCGACGTCGTAACCTTCTCCTGGCAGAAGGTTCTGGGCGGCGAGGGTGGCCACGGCGTCATCATCCTTTCGCCGCGCGCTGTCGAGCGTCTGCTGAGCTACGCGCCGGCATGGCCGCTGCCGAAAATCTTCCGCATGGTCTCCGGCGGCAAGCTCATCGAAGGCATCTTCACTGGCGAAACCATCAACACCCCGTCCATGCTCTGCGTTGAGGATTATATCGACGCGCTGCTGTGGGCGAAGAACCTTGGTGGCCTGAAGGCGCTGATTGGCCGTGCTGATGCCAATGCCAAGGTCATCTACGACTTTATCGAGAAGAACGACTGGATCGCCAACCTGGCCGTCAAGCCGGAAACCCGCTCCAACACCTCCGTCTGCCTGAAGATCGTCGATCCCGACGTACAGGCGCTGGATGCTGCTGCGCAGGCGGATTTCGCCAAGGGCATCGTTGCCCTGCTTGAAAAGGAAAATGTCGCCCTCGATATCGGCGCTTACCGTGACGCACCGTCCGGTCTGCGCATCTGGGCCGGCGCAACCATCGAGACGGCCGATATGGAAGCCGTCATGCCCTGGCTCGCCTGGGCCTACCAGACGCAGAAGGCAACACTTTCCAAGGCTGCCGCCTGATTTTGATACCGGCCCTGCGTTGATGCAGGGCCGCCGATTTCCCGCTTTTAAAACTGCACCGTTTTTCAAGGAGCCCCTGAACCATGGCACCTCGCGTACTCGTATCCGACGAACTGTCGGAAACCGCCGTCCAGATTTTCCGTGATCGTGGCGTCGAAGTCGATTTCCAGCCGAAACTCGGCAAGGACAAGGACAAGCTGGCTGAAATCATCGGCAATTACGATGGTCTTGCCATTCGTTCCGCCACGAAGGCGACCGAAAAGCTGATCGAAGCGGCGACCAATCTCAAGGTCATCGGCCGCGCCGGCATCGGCGTCGATAACGTCGATATCCCGGCCGCTTCGCGCCGCGGTATCATCGTCATGAACACGCCGTTCGGCAACTCTATCACCACTGCCGAACATGCGATTGCGCTGATGTTCGCCGTCGCGCGTCAGCTTCCGGCTGCCGATAGCTCCACGCAGGCGGGTAAGTGGGAAAAGTCGAAATTCATGGGTGTCGAAATCACCGGCAAGACGCTCGGTGTCATCGGTGCCGGCAACATCGGCTCCATCGTCTGCTCGCGCGCACTTGGCCTGAAGATGCACGTTCTGGCCTACGATCCCTTCCTGTCGCCGGAGCGCGCGCAGGAAATGGGCGTGACGAAGGTTGAGCTGGATGAGCTGTTGGCGCAGGCCGATTTCATCACCCTGCATGTGCCGATGACCGACAAGACACGCGGCATCCTCAATGCCGAAAACCTTGCCAAGACCAAGAAGGGCGTACGCATCGTCAATTGCGCCCGTGGCGGTCTGGTGGATGAGGCGGCTCTTGCCGACGCCATCAAGTCCGGCCATGTCGCCGGTGCAGGCTTTGACGTTTTCGAAGTCGAGCCCGCCACCGAGAGCCCGCTTTTTGGTCTTCCCAATGTCGTCTGCACGCCGCATCTCGGTGCTTCGACCACGGAAGCACAGGAAAACGTTGCACTTCAGGTTGCCGAGCAGATGTCGGATTATCTGGTCAAGGGTGCCGTCTCCAACGCCATCAACATGCCATCGATCACGGCGGAAGAAGCACCGCGCCTGAAGCCTTTCATCCGTCTGGCGGATGTTCTCGGCTCCTTCGTCGGTCAGGTGCAGGAAAGCGCCACCAAGGAAATCGAAATCCTTTATGATGGCGCAACCGCCAACATGAACACCAAGGCGCTGACCAGCGCGTTGCTGGCGGGCCTTATCCGCAGCCAGGTTGCGGATGTGAACATGGTTTCCGCGCCTGTTATGATCAAGGAAAAGGGTGTTATCCTGTCCGAGGTCAAGCGTGACAAGACCGGCGTTTACGACGGTTACATCAAGTTGACGGTCAAGACTGAAAACCAGGTTCGCTCGGTTGCTGGTACGGTGTTCTCGGATGGCAAGCCGCGCTTCATCCAGATCAAGAACATCAACATGGATGCGGATGTTGGATCGCACATGATCTACATCACCAACACCGACGTTCCCGGCATGATCGGCTTCATGGGCACCACGCTTGGTGAGGCTGGCGTCAACATTGCCAACTTCCAGCTCGGTCGTGAAAAGGAAGGCGGCGACGCCATCGCGCTTCTTTATGTCGATGGTCCGGTTTCCGAAGACGTGCTGGACAAGCTGCGCGCCAACCCGGCAATCCGCCAGGTCAGGCCGCTGACATTCAACATCGACTGATACCTATCGTTCCTCCCAAGGGGACAATAAGGGCCGGTGCAGGGGAAACCCTGTGCCGGTTTTTTTGTTTCTGAACCGCCGGTTTCACCGAAATGTGTGCGTGTTTCTCTCTCTGGTTGCATATCACGAAAAATTTAAGGCGGGCATACTAAAAATGATGATCATGAGTTGCTATATCGCGTGCTGATATGCCGCTCATGGGAGGGTGGCCAACAGGAGATAGTGATGTTTGCTGCCTTTCGGCGCTTCAAAGGTTTGTTCGCAGTCGCCGCGCTTGGTATCGCGGTATCTTTCGTAGCCGTCGATATGGCGGAAGCACGCCGTGCGAGCGGCGGTTTCGGTAGCCGCGGCACAAGGACGTTTTCCGCGCCGCCGTCGACCAGCACCGCCCCCGGCCAGACCGCGCCGATCAACCGCAGCATGACTCCTAACACCCAGCAAAACCAGGCGACGCCCGGTGCTGCACAGCCGGCGCGTCCCGGTGCGCAGGCACCGCAGCAGAGCCGTGGCCTGTTTGGCGGCATGATGGGTGGCTTGATGGGCGGACTGCTGATGGGTGGCCTGTTCGGCATGCTCATGGGTGGCGGTTTCGGCGGTATGGCCGGTTTCTTCGGTATGTTGCTGCAGGTGGCGCTGATTGGCCTTCTGGTCATGTTCGCCATGCGTTTCTTCGCATCGCGCCGTCAGGGCCAGCCGGCTTTCGGTGGCGCAGGCGGATCGCAGCGCACGGATCATTCCGGCTCCTCCTTTAATGGCGGCCCGCAGGCAGGTCCTTCCGCATCCTCGTTCAAGATTCCGAAGATCGGCGCGCTTGCCGGTGCTGCGGGCGGCGCAGCCGCGGCCACTGCCGCAACCGCAAAGCCGGTGGCACATGCCAATGCTATGTCCGAAGGTGACGAAATTGGCATTACCCAGAGCGATCTCGAAGTCTTCCAGAAAATGCTGCAGGATGTTCAGGCTGCCTATGGGGCTGAAGATTACGGCACGTTGCGCAAGCTGACGACGCCGGAAGCCATGTCCTATCTTGCTGAGGAACTGAGCGACAACGCGACGAGCGGCGTGAAAAACGACGTGCGCGACGTAACGCTGCTGCAGGGCGATGTTGCCGAAGCCTGGCACGAAGAGGGCCAGGACTATGCAACGGTAGCCATGCGCTACTCCGCCATCGACATTATGCGCGACCGCACCTCCGGCAAGGTGATCGAAGGGGACGAGCAGCATCCGTCCGAAGCGGTGGAAATGTGGACCTTCGTGCGCCGTGGCGGTAACGACAACTGGCAGGTCGCCGCCATTCAGGCCGCTGCCTGAGACGACGCGTAGTCTTGTCTGAATGAAACAGCCCGGAGGTTTTACCAACCTCCGGGCTTCTGCGTGCCGCGATGCGTGATGCCGCGACATTGTCTTTCGTCGATAATTCAGTGATCGCGGTGGCAGATCACAACTCTCCAAAAAAATGACTGATAAATCTAACGGGTGATATCTGTATCGTCCCGCGAGTGGCTGTCCGCGTTTTCCCTGCCATGCAGGGGTTTGCGCCCTCTTCGTCGAGGTTTGGCGCTGACGCATAGCTCTTTTGCTCCACGGAATTGCCGTTTTTCATTCATCCGGTGTTCAGTCCGCGCATCCTAACCAGCATGCGTACACGTCAATGTTACTTTTCGCGCCGGTTCTAAACCGCTTTGGGAAGGGAACCACAGGCGCAAAACAGCGTTGACAATCCAATTCCCGGCCCGCCTCCCGCAAGCCGGGCTGGGTGGCCGGGCAATGCACGGCCCGCGAGAACGGAGAGCTATCGAGATGAAACGCTTTGACCTGATCGACGGGATGCGTGGTTACTTCCTCGTCTTCATGCTGATCAACCATCTGGTGTTTGCAGGCGGTTTCTGGCTGGTGGAAATCAATCACCGCCAGTTTGCCTTCGTGGAAGACGCGCAGGGTTTCGTCTTTCTGTCTGGTCTGCTGATCGGCATGGTCTATGCCCGCAAGATGATGAAATATGGCTATGACGCCGGAAAACAGATGATCTGGAACCGGGCGATGGAGCTCTATCGCTATGCGATGGGTCTCGTCATCGCCGTGCTGTTCTTCCGCATGGTCATCCCGCATGCGCCGTACATCTGGTACAACTGGCTGGGCATGACTTCGTTCGACGATCCGCTGCGTCTGGCGGCGATCGCCACATTCCTCTTCCAGCCGACATTCATGGATATTCTGCCGCAGTACATTGTTTACATGCTGTTCGCACCCGTCCTCGTTAAACTCTGCCTCGACGGCAAATGGGCTTATGTCATGGCAGGCTCGCTGCTGGTCTGGATGGCCGGCCAGCTCGGTCTTCAGCAGATCGTGACGACGCCTCTCAATGAACTCGTCAAGGGTGCCGACGAGCAGGGTATCCGTGTCAGCTTCAACCTTCTCGGTTGGCAGCTTGTATTCTACTCGGCGCTGGTGCTGGGCGCGATGACGGCGCAGAACCGCATTCCGTGGAAGGCGATCTTCTCACCGCAACAGACATGGCTTCCGAAGGCGGCACTTCTCATCTGCCTGTTTTTCATGCCGCTTCGTATTGCAACCGCCTGGGGCCTGATGCCGGAATTCGTGATGGGCAAGTTCTCCACGATGGAGATCCGTGCCGATTTCGGCCCGGTCTACCTCATCAATTTCCTTGCTGTTGGTGTGGGTCTCACTTGGCTGGTGATCGCCGGTCCGAAGCATCACCGCCCGATCGTCCGCTCGATTGCGCAGGGCGTGATCTGGGTGCTCTCGCTGAAATTCCTGCAGCTGCTCGGCCGCCATTCGCTTCAGGTCTATGTCTGGCACGTGGCTATCGTCTATGGCGTCTATTATCTGGATGGCCGTACGGCCGAACTTTCGCAGGTCAGCAAGACGCTGATCGCCCTTACCGCAATAGGCTTGCTGGCTTTGCCGGCCCTGTGGAGGGAGCGCGACAAGTGGATTGGCAGCAGCGGCCAGAAGACGGCGGGCGCTTAACAACCGGTCACCACTTCACTCTGATTGCTTTACGGGGCGGTTTTCCGCCCCGTACTTGCGTGCGCGGCCATTCCTTTCTATATGCAGCCCTTAAATCCGCATGGTGGCGAGGCCGGACAGTCTTTTTCGACTGAGGCTTCCCGCAGCGGATGACCGACAGGCGGCGGGGCCTTTACCCCCGTTATGACTGACGATGGGAAAAAACGTGAATACGCTCGATTTTGACAAGAGGCCGGAAGACACCCGGATCGTTGTCGCCATGTCCGGTGGCGTCGATTCTTCGGTTGTGGCCGGTATCCTCAAGCGCGAGGGCTATGACGTCCTCGGCATAACTCTCCAGCTTTACGACCACGGTGCGGCTGTGCACCGCGCCGGCTCCTGCTGTGCGGGACAGGATATTGACGATGCGCGCAGGGTCTGCGAAACGCTCGGCATTCCCCATTATGTGCTGGATTATGAAGCGCGGTTCCGCGAAACCGTCATCAATCCCTTTGCCGAAGCCTATGCGATGGGTGAAACACCGATCCCCTGCGTTGCCTGCAACCAGACGGTAAAATTCGCCGATCTGCTCGCCACTGCTCAGGAACTCGGCGCAGATGCGCTGGCGACCGGCCACTACATCCGCTCGCGTCCTAATCCCGTTGCCGGCCAACCGGGACGCCGCGCGCTCTATCGCCCGATCGACAGTGATCGTGACCAGAGCTGGTTCCTGTTTGCAACGACGCAGGAGCAGATCGACTATCTGCGGTTTCCGCTCGGCGGCCTCTCAAAGGCCGAAACACGCGCGCTGGCGGAAGACATGGGTCTCGTCGTCGCCAAGAAGGCCGACAGTCAGGACATCTGTTTCGTGCCGCAGGGCAAATATACCGATATCATCAACAAGCTGAAGCCAAATGCGGCGTTGGCGGGCGATATCGTCCATCTGGACGGGCGTGTACTCGGCCGCCATGACGGTATCGTGCATTATACCATCGGTCAGCGCCGGGGTATTGGTGTCGCGACTGGAGAGCCGCTGTACGTCGTGCATCTCGATGCGCGTGGCCGCAGGGTTATCGTCGGTCCGCGGGAGGCGCTGGAGACCCGCCGTGTCTATCTGCGAGACATGAACTGGCTTGGCGATGGCGCGCTTGCGGACGAGGCCGGGCAGGGCTTTGCATGCTTCGCCAAGGTGCGCTCTACCCGCCCGCCAACCGAAGCGATGTTGCATGCCGATGAAAACGGCATCTACGTGGATTTGATGACCGGCGAGGCGGGTGTCGCTCCCGGTCAGGCCTGCGTGCTCTATTCTGCACCGGGCGCTGATGCCCGCGTTTACGGTGGTGGTTTCATCGAACGTTCGGAACGCTCGGTGGACGCCGAGGCTTCGCTGAAGGCGCTTTTGGAAAAGCCGGTTGCTGCCTGAAACAATTCGGTTTTCACCGCCGTGTGGAAAGCGAATTTTTTGCGCGTCATGCGCTTGACACTTTGGGGAGCGGCACCTTATAAGCCGCTCATCCTGATGGAGCGGACGGTCACATGGCTGTCACGTTTTCCCTGTGGCGGGGTAGCTCAGGTGGTTAGAGCAGCGGAATCATAATCCGCGTGTCGGGGGTTCAAGTCCCTCTCCCGCTACCATTCATCTTCAATGAGAAAAGCAAAGTTTGCGTCGTCTTCTGGACGTACGTTGAGAATTTGCGGCATTCCTCGCTGTACCCTGTAGCGGTTTTTTGCAAATTTGACACGAGGAATTGCAAAAACGAACGTTTGCAATAGTCTGTCAGACTAGCTCCAACGTGGCCCTAAGTGTCTGTACCCTGTAGCGCGAAATCGGAATTTTGACACCAGAAATCGGAATTTCTAGAATTCCAATAACGGTGTCAAACCTGCCTTAAGTGGTTCTTGAGGGTCATTTAAAACCCATTCAATAACGCGGGCGGTTCACGTCACAGCGCAGATACGTCGAGCACGGTTTTCGTGACGGGATCGAAGTCGCAAGTGTACCTCACATGCTTCCATGCGCCGAAGCCATTCTGCATTTTTAACTTGTCACCAATGTAGGTGACGATGCCGTCTTTTTGGCTCTTCCAGCGATAGTGCGAGAGTTTCGTTTCAGACCAACTGTCGGTCCATTCGAAATCCCATTTTGCGAGCTTTTCGATTTCATTCGGGCAACGCGCTGTAGCCGCCGCCCAACCTTCTTCCCCCCAGCACTGGATGTCGGCGCGGCACGCGACGTCCTTCGCCTTGCTCTCTTCCTCGTCCTTCCGCCTTTGGGCTTCCGCTGCGAGTGCTGCGGTCTTTGCGTCTTCGTCGGCTTTCGCTTGCCGCTCTGCTTCCACTAAACGGGTTTTCTCAGCCTCGTCAGCGGCTCGCTGCACCCGCACTATTTCGTCTGCCTTCTTTATATCAGCCCAAATTGCAGCATCGGCGATGCCAGCTTTGTTTGCGCGAGACTGATCTTCCATGCTCGCAAAGCCTGCCATTTTAGCGTCGCGATCAAAAGAGAAACCGATACCAGCCAAAACCCCAACGCCTACCACGAAACCGGCTATGGCTCGGCGCTTCAGTAACTTGCGGTGGTCTTTCCGCCAGACCATCGAGACGACTGACCACAGAACAAACCCGCAGACCAGTATCCATATAAAGATGAGAAAGAGCGTCATTCTGTATCCCCAGCCAACGTTAGTGACTTGGTTGTAACGACTTCAAAATGACCCGTACAGAGGGCGGCTACGTCACGCCGTGAGCGTGGCACTTAGGCACCTGGCCGCACCAGACCGAGGCGTGGCACAAGTCCTTCAATGATCACGCATCGTTGAAGCCATGCGACATCAGCGGTGGGCGGTGCCGAAGCGCCGAATGCCGGCACAAACTTGTAGCTTGAATTGGCATCGGTATTGCCCGCATCGCAGGGTATGCCGCCATAGGTGATAGGCATCCAGCCGCCAGCACCTGACGCTGCACCCCACATCAAGGCACCGCCGGAATACGTGCGTAAACCGTTGTTCGCCCGTGTGACGAAGCTGGTAAACGGTACACGCTGCAAGGGATTGGCCTTGGCGAGCATAATGGCTGTGACCGTTTTCCCGGACATCGAGGCCCGCTCCGTCGCATCGAACGAATTCGATATGGACGAGAAATGCCCGTTAGCGTCTGCCGGCTTGACCTTGGCCGAGTATGCCGCACCTGCGCCAGGGTGGATATTTGCCGGGTCGGTATCTTTGGTTGCCGAACCGGCCGACACGGCAGAAAAGTTAACCGGAAGCGCACCAGACCAGTTTGAAAGATCGCCGTTGATGAACAGGTTTGTGCCGATCGGCAATTCCATCCAGCTGACGGTTGAAAACGCCGCCTTCTTTGCTTTCCTAAAGGACGCCATAAGCGCACCGGCCGCTAGCCGCGCACCCTCATCGTTACCCTGGGTATCGGACGGATGGTACACGGGCGAAACATCGTTCGTCCGGTAAAGGATCGGTGCCTTGCCCGCGTCGATATAAAGCTTGTGGGTATCGACGATGGTAAGGCTCGGGAAAACCGATGCCACGCCGAGGATGGCGTTATAAACCTTGTCGTATCCCGCGTTGTCGCGCCACGGGTTTTGGGTGGTGATGACCTGCGGCACGTCCTTCCATTGCCAACTGATCAAGCCGATGATCGACCAGAACAGCCCGCGCCCGATCGCCAAATCATTTCCCGGCGTCTCGAATGAGGACATGTTGTGGCCGTGATGGGTGATAGCAACATCGGGTCGCGGGATCGCGTCGATTGCGGTCGGCTTGCGCGATGCCTCAAACATGCAGCCGGCGACTTGGCCAGGAAGAGCAGCCAGCCAGAAGTCAATCGTCTGAGACGTTCCATTGCGGATGACAACCGGCGCGGCATAGTCCTTCGGACCATTGGCAGATGAACCACCCCATTCGGCCCACCGGTGCATGATAACGGTGGCGTTGTAGAGGTCGCCTAGAGCCACGGCGAATTTGTAGTACGGCCCGTATTCGGAATAGCCGGTACTGTCGGTGTTTGCGAAAATGTTGGCGTTGTTGCCCGCTGCCAGCTTGGTCTTCAGCGGGCCGAAGGCAGAGCTTACCTGGTTGACGGAGAAAACGTCTGCCTCATTCGCTGACAGCGCCAGTGGACCATTCTGCGGCAGGATAAGAGGCAGGTTCGCAAACCGCATCAGGAGTTGTCCCAAACGGTCAGCGTCTTGCTGGCCGGATTATTGCGTGCGACCAGGCGCAAGCTCGGAAGCTTGGCGATCCGCACGATAGGCGTGGACGTGCGGTTAAGTGTGGCGACGGTCACCCAATCTGCATCGACGGAAACGCGCGCTTGTACGTCCACGGTCGCTTGGTCGGTGGTGGCGGCGATCTGGAGGTAAATCTCATCTGCTGGTGTCCAGGGTGCGCCTTCGAGAGTTTCGGCAATGGTGGTGAGCTTGATCATGCGTTGCCTCCTTCAGGCCAGACAATGGACGCGACGGCCTCGGCCGTCGTTGCTGCGAGAACGTGCATGGTCAGTTCACCGAGCAGCGTCTGGCACTTGACGACATGCGCTTTGCCATTGCGGCCGGCCTGCTGAATTTGAGCCGCATTGTGCATCTTCCAAGCCCACGCTCCGACTGCATCGCAGACCCAGAACGGTGTCGCCCAATCGGCTGGCAGGTCTGGCATAAGGCTGTCGGTGACAGACCCCATGAGATTGATTTGCGCCTTGATGTCGCTCGGATAGGTGTGGGGGTTGCCAAGCGCGCTGGACGCGAAGCCGCCTATGATCGTTGCCTCACATGCTGCCCTGAGAACTTCAACGCGAGCGGCCTTCACCGCATCGAGCGAACCGTCCACGGGCGCGGGCGCTAGCAGCTCATTCCCTTTCAGAACCCAATCGTGATCGACCGCATCAGGAGCCTCCAAGACAGCCGGATCGTGCTCTCCCGTGGCACCCTCCCGTGTCGGAAGTTTCGGGTCGACATCGAAAATCTGGAGAACCTTGCTGTCCTGAACCAAAACGTACTTCATGCCTGTTTCCCTTACCAACGTAGCAGGACGAGACCGGCAGCGCCCGCCGCAGGAACTCCGTTAAAATATGCTCCACCAGCGCCACCGCCGGGCTGTGTTCCCGGCGAACCCGTCAGTCCGCCAGCACCACCGCGAGCCGCCGATCCACCAACAGGCGGATCGTTGACGCCCGCACCAGAGCCGGACCCGCCCATACTTCTGAGATTGAGAATGGTGCCTAACATGCCTTGTCCGGGACCAGACCCGCCCACACTGCGAGGTTCACCACGCTGCCCGCCCGTCGCGTAAATCAGTGCAGAGCCGCCTTCAGGCGAAAACGACGAAAGCCCACCCGGAGCGCCCGGAGCGTTACTATTTGCAGTCAAGGCTCCGGACCCACCTGCACCCACTACAACGGTGTATTTCGCCCCCGGCGTGACATCGTAAACGCCAAGGGAATAGCCGCCCGCACCAGCCGCACCGCCGTATTGACCGTTGACGTTTGGCGCTGATGCAGCGCCGCCGCCACCAGCCCAAAGCTCTACCTCGACGCGGGTAACACCGGCCGGCGCAGTCCAGGTGAAGGTGCCGGCCGTGGTATAAGATTGTACGCCAACACCACGAGCCAGTGAGGTCAGAAGACCTGAAATCTGCCAGCCGGTTGCGTCATAAATCAACTCGACGATCTGACCTGTCACAAGGTCACCCGCAATAAGAGGCGTTTGATCTGCGCGACGGATAGCTTTTGCGCCGAGCCCGTTGACGTTCAAAGTAGCGGGTCCGGTGTTAATCGCCGCGACCTTAAGGCGAATGGCTGTTCCCTCACGATAGGCATCGGGAGCGGGCGTCAGCGACGTTGTCAGCGCGTTCTCCGTTCCACCTGCAACGGCAAAACTCCATTTGCCTGACTGCACATCGAGCGCCGGTTTCTCAATCAGGCCGAGGCCGAAGCAATTGATGAACACTCTACCATCTGGCAGACCGAGGCCTTGGCCATTGTTATTGACGAAATACCGCCAAGACGAACCGGTCCATTGTGCGATCTGCCCAAATTTTCCTGCCCAAAGACCGGAAGCATTAGCTGGAATATAATAGGTGTCCCCGATGCCTGGGCTGCCAGGCGGACTGGATAAGGTGATCGAGATAACCGCCAGCCACTGGCGGCTTTGATTCTGAGGGGAAAGGCCCAAAGCGTTGAGCGCCTGCCACAACTGCGACCAGTCCGCATCGCTGGGAACAAGGCCCGCTGAAGTTATCACCTTCAGGATTTCTTCCTGCACACTGTTGAGGTGAAGGGCGGTGACTTCTGTGCCGGCCGCGCCAGCTGCAAGGTTTTCGTCGCGAAAGCCACGACGGCCGCCGCCGATATCGATAGTGTCAGCGCCATTGATGCGATCCATCAGGCTTCTCCGTACTTGAAAACAATTGTTGTATGGGCGGGCTTGTAGCGGCGCAGAACGCACTCGATGGCCGAGACCTGGAATGATCCAAGCCTGTGACCGGCACGGCTGGCACCTGCCCGAAAGTCAGTGAGTGTGACGAGGCCGGGAATATTGACACGCCAGACGAATTGAGACCCTTCGGGGCGCAGCCGCTGACCAGCGCGAAGCACGCCCGCGCGGGAGGGCCAGAATTCCTCTATCGTAATGGTGACGCCAAGCGCGGCAGCGACCGAGATAAAGTAGGGGATCGATTGTCCGCCTCGGGCAGTCCAGCGCTGGAAAGCGAGTTGTCGGCGCTGCTGGACGGACAGACCGTCTTGGTCGCGGCCGCATGGATCAGGGCCTAGGCATCGCTCAAAATCGGCAAGCAGCTTATCCGCCAGGCGCGGGTCCGTTTCATTCATCATCGCTTCGGCGGCCGCCTCGGCGTCTGCGATGGTCTCGGCGACCGCGCCGAGGATCACGCGCATGACGCCACCGCGATAACGCAGCGCCCATCCGATCGGCAGTTTCGAAAAGAGGCTTTGAAGGATGGTTGAAGAGGTCCTGGACATGTCTCAAGACCTCCTTAATTCAGCCAGGTGATGGCGGTGGCGACGGGACAGGCTTTGACGCCGAGCGTGTATCTTGCGGCCGGGATGGTCAGGTCATGGGAATATTCTCCATCTGCGGCGGAAATGGCTTCTGATATCCGCGACGGCTCAATGGTCGCGCCAATCGGGCTTTCGTTCTGCGGATCGTCCTCGTCACCGATGGTGGCGATGAAGCGATTGAATGCCGCCTGAACCGCCGCCCTCGTCAACGCGCCATCAGGGCGAAGGCGCACGCTGACGGGAATACTGACCAGCTCGGCCGCCAGCGGGATGACCCTTGCAGTGACGGGACGAGCGCCAGTTTGACTGCCCTGTGCACCGAGATAGTTGCCGATCGCCGTCAGCTCCAGCGCGGTCGGGATGCGCGGCGTGCCGTCATCGTTTTTCAGGGCGATGACGAGACCCACGGAGCCGCGACCAATCCAGTCTTCCACGACCTTCACGGCGTACACGCTGGCGACATTGCTAACCCAAGCACGGTAATCCGAGGCAGAACCGCCCATCGGCGGCTCACGGATGCGCTGAAGGTATCGCTCCTGAATGCTCTCCGGTTCCTCATCATCGGTGCCGCCGGCAAATGGGGTGGCAACCGTGATTTTCGATATCTGAGGAAAGGCAACAACGGTCGAGAGCTGCACGCCGCTTTCGAGGTTGCCAGAGCTTCCGGGCGCGACGGCTTGGGCGGTGACGGTGACGGTGCCGCCTGCCGCGATTGTCCCGCCTGCTGTCGTGACATACGTGGTGGAAGCCGTAGATGCCATCGCGATGCCCGAAGCAAGAACCGTTCCGGCCGCTCCCTCGATCGTGACCGAACCGATGGCTTTTTTGGCATCACGAGGATCGATGCCCCAGATGGAAGCGTGCCGCATGATCATCGCTTCGTCATCGGCACTGTCCGGCATCCATTGCCGCGCCCACCATGCAACATGGTCGTGGGTTTCGCGGACCTCAGGAGCGACGGCACTCCAGATCACCGCGAACATTCCGTTTGCCGAGCGCACGGCGCGGGAAATCTTTTTCACATCCGCCTGCGGATAGATGCTCAGCAGCAGCACTTCGGAGGCGGCTGCGAGGCGTGAGAAGATCGTTTTAGCGGCAGGAACGGGCCAGACCATCACGCCACCTTTCGCGTCAATTCGAGGGTGGCATCCTCGACCAGGACACGATAGGCCAGCACGCCGTCGCGCAGCCACCAGACTTCGATTTCGGCTGGCGTGCCTGTTTCGCTTTCCGCCCAGGCAAGGCCCTCGGCAATATAATACTCGGCGAGCTGGCGCGTAATCTCGGTTTCCTTCGCGCGCTCTAGAAGCCAGAGCTTGCAGCCGGACATGTCACCGGCAGCATTCAGGCCATCAAGCAGCGCGCCACGACGCTCGGAAAAGGAAACAGGCGCAAGAAACTGCGATCGGCCTTCCGGCAGCTCATCATCCGGAGAGGCGCGGCGATCGATGCCAAGAGAAAGCAGGATCGGGGTGATAGGGGTTTCGTCCACGACCAGGTTGAAATCGTCATCGAGCACCAGATCGCAGCAGCGCCGCGTGGCGTCATAGGTCAGGGCAAGGTCGAAAAATCCGGTCATGGCGCGAAACTATCGCGCGCGCGCAAGGCTGATCAGGCCCGCCGTGGCGGGCGGTTAGTCGCTAACTGGCGGACCAGGAGGACCGGGCGGAGCAGTAACGCGCCCATGGTCACTGCCGATGTTGATGCCGTTGTGCGTCAGCCTGCCACCAACTATGGCAACGCCATCTGCGCTTTGTGTCATGGTCACGCCGCCCACCTTCTGCGTGATGGACGCGGCCGCCTGAACCTCGATGCCGCCGCCTGCCCGGATGATAATGCGATCGCCGAACTTATTAGAAAGACCGACGTCGCCCTTGCTCAAGCCGCCCATGCGCTGGGAGGGATTGGCGAGCGGCAGGATCACCATGTCGCCTTCGTCGCCGCCGATCGCCAGCGCCACGCCGACAGCGCCGTCATCATCAGGAACCGAGTGGAACCCATAGGGCTGCATGATTTCGAGATCGTCACGCCAGACACCCTCGGCCACCTCCGCCGAGGCGGTTTGCATCTGGCCGTCATCCTTGATGTCTTTGACGGTGACGCGACGGACAAGACCGCGCAGCTTGTTGACGATCTCGCTCATAACGCCTCGGCCTTCCCATCGAGCGGCCCGGTGCTTTTGTTGGCCTTGCCCTTTCCGGATTTGTTTGTTCGTCGCTTGCCGACCGGCTCCTTATCGAAAGCCTCGGCCGAGCAAACGGAGATATCCGTGGTGATCTGGTCGGCCTCGGCATAACGGACAGCCGAGATTAGCAGATCGCGCTCAATGCCAAGGAAGGCATCCGATACGGGTACGACCTGGTTGACTGTCCAAAGCGCACCATTCGCCTCGTGGCCCTTGACGGTGTAGGTCTGTTCGTCGCCTTCAGCACGAGACGTTCGATTGCGCCAGTCGGCTTCGTCCTGGGCGCTGTCTGCACCAGCCTTGCTTCGGGCAAGATGGACTTTCGGGCGATATCGCTTGATTTCATCATCTTCGGCCCGGCCAGTCGCGACGGTTCCCTTGCGCTCTCGCTCACGGGCCGAGCCGTCACCGTCATTGCGACCGTCCGCGCCGATCGGCTCGGCTGTAGCATCGAGCGCGGCAGCGCTGCGGGCTTTGCCAGACCGTTCCGATTGACCCCGCACTACAGTCTTGCTGAAGCGGTTTGCGGTACTGAAGGATGCGCTGACGGCCATGACGTTACCTGGCAGGCTAATCCCATCGGGTGCGCGTGTCTTGCCCGTTCGGGTGATGACGATGTTGCCGACGCCATCGGAAAGAATGAGGACACTGCGTTGCCGCGATCCTTTCTCGATGGCGGAAAAGGCGGTCTCGCCAAGGTCGATCGAATAGCGATCGAAGGTCTCGCCGGTGTCCACTTCCGTGCGGACCTTCAGGCCAAACGGTTCGGCGATCTTGGCGGCGGCGTCTTCCAGCTTGACGCCCTTCAGCTCGGCCGGACCTTCCGCCAGTGCCGAGCAGTCGATCAGATCGCCGGTCTTGTCGCGGCCGGAGATCGTCACCGATGCATTACCGTCGCTAACATCATAGGCCACATCTTCGACATGCCCCAAAAGGACTGTGCGTTTACCGATCATGATTTTAGCCTGCATCTGGGAGCGCAGGCGCGGTAGGATCGGCATAGAAGCGAAGACGAAAGTCTGTTTTGAAGCCTCGCCATCGCGAAAGGTAAAGCTGAAGGCACCGGAAAAATCCTTCAGGTCGCGGGTGACTTCGCCTGATGTCCATTGGTCATAGGCCACGCCGTCGAGGAAGAGCTTGATGCTTTTGGCCATTAGCTGCGCTCCAGAAACTCGACATCGCCGGCAGGCAGTTGCGCAGGGTGTGACGGATCATTGCGAGCGACGAGGTCGGCATAGACCGCTTCCAGCTGCGCTGGCGTGTCGCCCGACAGGTGCTGCGCGATTAGCCAGGCGTCGGTATCGCGGCTGACGGAGAGGCGGCGCACGGATGGCAGGCGGCCGATGACCTCATTGAGATCGGAGACGATGGCAGCAATCAACGATCGTGCGGATGATGAGGCGGCTGAACTGGCGGCCTGCATGGTGGCCGGTGCTTGTTGTTCGACCTGGTCAATGAACGAGCCGAGAGCCGAGGTCATGGCGGCGCGATACCGAAGGGCCTCCTGCCGAGATACAAAATCCGCATAAGAAGACTGCTCGGCCGACGCGGCTACGAATTGGCCGGCAGCGCCGACCAGCAAAAGTGCGTCGATCGCAGACGGTGCCTTACCCGCTTCCGCCAGTAATCCTGTTGCGATGGAAAGGCCAGCGCTCATCAGTGCCTGGGCGCTGGGCGTCGTGGTCGCGATCGTCGTCGCAGGGGCGACGGCCGGAACGTCGATCGTCTGCGCGATGACCGAGGCGGCCGAGCTGGCCCAGGCGTCGAAAGCGGAGGGCGAGACAGGAGAAGCGGCGGCCAGCGCGGAACGTATCTCACTGACGGCCGAACGGGCATCCGGACGCGCCACGATGGAATTGGTCACGGAAGACGTGATGCGCCGGCTGCGAATGGTCGCAGCGGTGCGGGCGCTGGAAATGACGGTCAGCGCGATCGAGGTGGCAAGCGAGGTTACTGCGCTGGTGAAGTTGGACAGGGCCGAGGGCAAAAGTCCGCCAGAGAAACCTGACACCGATGACGCCGGCGCGCGCTTGAACCGCGCTGAAATCCGGAAGACCCGGAGTTCCCTTTCGGAAAAGCGGATTTGCGCCGGCTCTTCCATGATGACCTGCATCGGGCCAAGCCATGGATGAATGAGAAGCGCCGGCCCTGGTGTCTCAAAGGCCTTGGAGAGCAGCTTTGCCCGTGCGCGATAATCGTCTCCGACATAAAGCGCTTCGATACTGATGCCGGAGGGCCCCACGCCGAAATCGTCATAGGCGGCGGGATCGACGCCGGGGAACAGATATTCGAGAACCCGCCGTCCATGGTCGCTCGACACATCGACGATGGAAATCGGGATGCCGCGATAGACACCCGGCAGCAGCCCTTCAGCAGAATCGAGACTGTCGAGCAGCATCAGTCCCTCCCGACGGCGCGGCCGGTATTGACGTTCGGCGACGGCGACGTGACCGTGGTAGTTTGGCCGACAACCTTGCCGGGGCCTTCGACAACAACCTTCGCCTCGGTTTTGACGTTGAGCTGCTGCGGCGCGGCGGGCGCGGTCGGCGATGCCTGTGCCGGCAGGACGCCGTTCTGGTTAGCGGGCTGGCGACTGCCAGGACCGAACTCCGTTAAATTGCGCTTGCCGGAAACGCCTAGTGCGTTCGAAACACTTTCGATGCTGAGGGCGGCCTTCACGCGCTCCAGTGCCGTGGCAACACTGTTCCACGCCTCGGCGATGCCGTCCGGCATGAGTGCGCTCCAATTGATCCCGCGGTTGACGGCTTCGACCAGGGACGCAAGTCCTTTCACCACCCACTCGATCGCCCCCGCTACGTCTTCAAGGATTTTGAATGCCGCTAGAACCGTCTGGCCGCCGAGGTCTCCTAGGAATTTCATGACGCCGGTAAACATGCCGGACATTTTGCCGCCTTCGCCCAGCCCGACAAGTTCGCGGATAGCAGCTCCGAGCCGGATGAAGCCGGTCGCGATGCCGCCGATCGATCTGACCGCGCCGCCTGCCGCCTTGCCGATCGGCTCAAGCCACGGTGCAAATCCGGAGCCGAATTCCTTCATGCCCTGCCATGCCCTGGCAATGCCGTTCAATGCGACATCAAGACCACGGAAGGCCGCGAGCTTGGCATCCTCGATTGTCAGGCCGGAAAGGTCGAACTTGAGATCGAGGCCATCGGCAAAGCCGGACATCAGCTTCTTCAGGTTTTGCCATCCTGCCGTCACGTCGTCGAGCGCTGCTCCGAGACCGGCGCGGATAATGGGGCCGTAGCGACCAGCCAAATCGCGGGCAACGCCCATGACCTGGTTGCCGATATTGCGCAGATGCGGAACCGCTGCGGCGGCTTTCTGACGAACAGTTCCCCAGACATCGCCGAGCCGGTTCCACATTTGCGACAGGCGTGGACCGTAGCTTGACCAGTTGCGATAGATATAGACGCCGGCAGCAGCGATGCCCGCCAGCGCGATACCCACCGGGCTGAACAGCGCCGCCAGAACCGACAGACCCGCGCCGATCGCAGGCAACACGACGCCCAGGACGCCGAGACCGACTGCCGCCAGAACGGCCACGCCTGCGAAGGCAAGGCCCTGCTTGACCATTCCGCCCGTCGCCGCGTCGAAGTCGCGAACCCATTTGAGGCCATCCATCAGATAGCCGTTGATCGCTGGCATCCATGTGCCGAAGGCAAGGCCGACTTCGCGGGATGCCTGCGTGCCGATTTCGCGGAAGATTGTGAGCTGGCGGTTGAGGCCCTGCATCTGGGTTTCAAAGTCGGCATCGACGGCGCTACCGGTCGCCTTGGCAACCTCGTCCTTGATCGACTTGTATTCGTCGATGTTGCCGAGCATCGGGATCAGGAAGTCCATCACCTGCATGTCAGAGAACAGTTCGCCGAGCTTGCCAGCGCCGTAAATCTTTTCGAGCTGCTCGCGCACGGTTGCCAGCGCGTCAGCGTCGGACATGCCGGCAGCCTTCGCCTTGCCCATCAGGCCCTGAATTTCCTTGCTGGAAACGCCGGTCAGCTTCGTGATCTTCTGTACAACAGCTTCTATCGGGTTGATGCCTTTCGTCACCGCGTCCTGCATCACACTCTGAATATCGACGCCCATGTCCGCGAAGTTCTTGACCGTGGCCGGGGCAAGGATTTTCGACAGGAAGTTCTTCAGGTTGTTGGCGGCCTCGGCCGGATCGGATGTACCTTTACGGGCGATCTGGAGGGCGGAACCTAGGAAGTTGATCGCCTCGCGGCCGGTCACGCCGAACTTCGCCATCTGCCCGGTCAGTGTCGGGAAGTAGCGCGACATGTCCTTCAGCTCGAAGGAACCGAGCTTGCCGGCCGTCACCAGCGCGCCCATGGCGTCATCCAATTGATCGGCCGGAAGCTTCAGCGTGGTGAGCAGCGACGTGGCGACGGACGCCATGTCGTTCATCTCGGCATTGGCGGCGGTGGCGGCGCGGCTGATCGATCCGATGGAGCGGTCTACAAGCCCGTTATCGACGCCGGCCGCGATCATCTGTCCCGCGCCTCGGGCGACAGTGTCGGAGAGTTGGCCGACATCAAGGGCGAGCTGCTCGAATTTTGCCTTGGACTGATCGACGAACGCAAAGGCCGCCTGTCCCGTCAGATTTGACGTTCCGGCTATGTCGATCAACTGCTGCTGAAAAGCTGCGGCCTCCTGCATGGGGCCGAGGAAGGAAATACCGGCAATGGCAGCGCCGACAAACCCGATCTTGCGAGCGGCATCAATGACGCCATTAAGCGCACCTTTAATGCCGCGCAAAGGTCCGCTCAAGAGGTCCTTGAGGCGAACGATGACATCAAGATTCATGTTCCGATTGGCCACGGCGCGCCCCGCTTCAAAATAAAACGGAATTTCTCACGCGCGCGTGAAACTGATCAGGCCCGCCGTTGCGGGCGGGCCTGATCTAGGTCTTTGCGAGGTCGTTTACATGTTTTCGGTAGGCCATGATGCAGTTCCACCAGAACTGCACTTTGTCGATCGTCATGTTGGCGATCTCGGCCTCGCTGAACCCGGAGCCGTCAGCGATGCCGCCGAGCTTTACTGGCCAGTCTTCGTCCCACTCGTCAAAAAACTCATAACAATCCTGTGGCCGTCTGCGACATCGACGCCATCCATTTTGTCGAAGAGTTTATCCATCACCATTTCAGAAATGCGGGTCGAGCGTGAGAACATCACGACAGATGCCTTGGCGTCGCTGGTCGCCTGGATGGCTCGCAAATCAGCGCCGTTGAAGCGATGGAAGACCAGTTCGGTGAAAACGCGGTCCCTGACCTTGCCGTCTTTACGGGTGGTGAGCGTGACTTTTTCAAAGAGCGGAAGCGTCACCGAGCCATTGGCGTTCGGGCGCGCACGCTTCGGCAGCTTTGAATCGGCGCTGGCGTCTTCGTCGATGATGTCGTCGTCCACGAGTGTGCCGGCATCCTCATTGATGACGGTCTCCGTTTTCGAAACAACGTCGTCGTTCGGTGCGTCTTCGTCGAGATCGACCTTCAGTGTAGTACTCATCAGAGAATTTCCTCGGGCGATCCGCCAGCCCATTTGAGTTCGATTTTCCCGCCTTCGCCGCCCGTCACGTCGGGAATGTCCCCCTCAAGAAAGGCGTCGTTCAAGACGTATGTCTGGCCGGTGTCGCAGACGATCTGCAATTCACCCTCGCCGGGATCGAGCAGGCTGCCCAGGCGCTGCCCCCTTTCGAGGTGGGTTGTGGCCGTGACCTGCGACCCTTGATACTCTTGGGCGCGGCCGACGCCTCGGCCATAGGTCACGGCGTTGTTCTTGATACCGCCTTTGCGGAATTTCGCCCCCTTCTCGACGGGGATGTTACGTCCCCGCCAGACGATATCGACGATGCCCAATACCTGTGTCATCGCTTAAAGCTCCTGTTAAACCTGAAATTCGAGACGGCCGGCGAAGACCATGAGATTGCCGACGATCACCACCTGCTGGCGGCTTTCCAGCCGCTGTCGATCGTCCGTGGAACGCTGGAAGACGCTTTCCTTGAGGGTGCGTTGGACGTTTTCGATCCAAACCTTCTTGCTATAAAGCTTGCATCGTGCCGCCCAGGAACCGGCCATGCGCTTCGCCGTCACCACGGCCGTGCCGGCGTCCTCGTCATCGTCATCGCGTGTAGCGAAGGATGCGTCGCTGTCGTCATCTACGAGCTTGGAACGCGGGTACATCAGGTTGATGTAGACCGACCAGTCATAGCGGATGCGGCTCATGGTGACCGGCACCATGATATCGAGCCAGGCGCGATCGGCGATGTCGAGCGTCGTCTTCTTGTAGGTCGTGATCATGCGCGAGATCGTGACCGAACCGTCAGACAGGCAGTCGAAGGTGGAAATGCCGTTGCGCAGCAGCAGATCGTTTTCCTCGTCAAGGAACTGATCCGCCTCGGCCGGCGCTTCGACACCCGGCAGAACGAGCGACTTCAACTGGCGGGCCGGGTCGTTGGTCAGGTGGAACGACGCGATACCCATGGCCGAGGCGGCCATCGCCCAGGAGGGCGTCGGGCTTTTCTTCAGGCCTGCCGTGGTGAGGAATGGTGAGTTGGTCAGATTGCCGAGGGTCGTGAGCTGGCCGTATGTGCCACCCATGAACACGAAGCCATGGCAGTCGAGCTTCGAGGTGGCGAGATAACGCACCCGCAGCCACTCGGCCGTTTTGGCAAGGTTGGTCGCATCCGACCAGGGATGCGTGAGCTTGGTTGCCCAGGTGCTGACAAGAAGATCAAGCGCCGGCTGCACGTCGGGATTTCCAGAGCCGCCCGCCATGGCGACGACAGCGCAAGTCAGACCGGCCGGAAGCGGCTGGGCTTTGGTATCGACGCGCAGATCGATTTCGTTGCCGACTTCCCCGCCATGACGAGAAGTGACGGTGACCACGCCGAGTGCTGCCGTCGCAGTCACGACCATGTCGAGATCGGCATTGATGGCGGCGGCAAGCTTTGTCGCCAGTGCGGCGACGGCATCGCTGGAGAGCGCCGTCATACGCACCTGCCGACCGCCAATCTTGAAGCGCAAGACGACGGAGCTGGTGGGCGAACCCGCGAAGGTGAAGGTGCCAGTCGCCTTCAGCGCGCCGCCGGCGTCGGGGAGTGCGATCACGAAAAGCGGCGCGTTACGGTTCGCCTTCTTGAAGTAGGCCACCTGTTCCGCACCGATCGAGCCACGGCCGAATAGTGCGATCGCCTGATCGGCGCGGGTCACTTCCTGTATTGCGCCGGCAGCGAGCGTGCCGGTGGCGAGCTTCTGGCCGATAATGAAGGCCTTTTCCGGCCATGGCAGAATGCCGACATTGCGATAGTTCGGCCCGATTTCGAGCAGTGTCGCAGGTTCGAGGCGATCGACGGGGATTTCGTTGAAATCCATTATTTGTCTCCTTCAGGCTTCTTGGCCGGTTCACGCGGCTTTTCGATCAGATCGCCGTCCTGGACGCGGCGGCGCGTGAAATGCGTGTCGGGATCGGGCATGCCTTCCTTCGGCCATTCGGAGCCGTCCGGGAGGTGGACCGTGCGGCCCTCGGCCGCGATGAGAACTTTCTGTGTGGCCATGGCCGGTTTTACTCCTGGGGTGGTTGAAGTTCGTCGGTGATGGTTTCGGTCGAGCCGTTCACAGACCAGGTGACGCCAAGCGCCTTGAAATCTTCGGGCTGCATCTTCCCGGTCGCAGCTGCACGGCATGCGAAGCTGAAGGTGAAATCGAGCTGGGCAATCGCGACGTTGTCGTCGGTCCAGCCGTCCGCAATGACGCTGTTGGAAAGTGTGATGTTGGTGACGCCCTGGTCATCGAAGTTGATGCCCTGGAGAAGCACGGAGGCGACGTCGACCATCGCATCCATGCCGATATCGAACTTGTCGCCCTTAAAGCGGGCTTCAAGGCCGCTCGAAACCCTGTTTATCAGGATCAGCCGCCAGAGCATGTTGCCCTTCAGCATACGGCCACTGTCAGGGTCCGGTTTCATGCCCGTCCAGGCGAGACCGATGAACGGCGACAACTTAACGACGCGCTTGAACTCATCCAGGCTAAGAACCTGTGGCACGCGCTCGATCGTGAAAGGGTTTTTCGGGAAGGCGATCCGGAGCCGCTCGATGATCAGCGGCTCCTGGTTACGGATCGGCATTAGGGGAAACGTGTCCATCAGAAACCCCGTAAGGTTTCGAAGGTGACGATGCGGTCACGATCGGAGATGCGCGGGCCGGAGCCGACCGCGTTGCCGCCTGTCGGCGATGCCAGCGGAATGTCCAGGTGCACCATTTCCTTGGCGATGTTCTCAAGCCATTTGATGACCTCGGCGCGACCCTTCGCCATTTCTTCCGAAGGGCTGGAGCGCTCGGTATCGGCGAGATCGTAGCGGGCGAGGATGCAGGTCGCGCGCACCAAGTCTTCTGGCGGACTTGCGATCGGCGTCATGTAGCGACCGCGAATGTAGCTGTTGATCAGCGACGTGGCGTCGGTCAGGGCAGTGTTGACCTTTTCCACGTTCGGCGTCTCGGCCTCTCGATCTTCCGTATTGGACAGACGCACGATCTGCACCTCTCCAAAGCGGGCGATCATGTCGGTGACGGTGGCGTACATGGCAAAGTCTCCAGTGGGGAAAAGGGCTGACCCGAAGGCCAGCCCCGGACAAGTCAGTTCGATCAGCAGTAAATCCAGCGGCGGTAATGCAGAGACTGCCCGCTGGTCAGCCAGCTTTCGCGGTAGATATCCTTCAGCTTGCCGATTGCCTTGAAACCGGAGACCTTCGGTAGGGCGAGACGTGCCCAGAGGAAGGCGGCGGGCTTGGCCAGGGCGTGCACCACGAAGCGCGCGATGTTGACGGCGAAGACGACGGTGCGCCCGGCAAACGTCGAAAAAGCTGTGAGGCAGGCGAAGAATGCGAGGCTGAAGTAGCCGTAACGTCGTGTCATGCAGATTTCCTCTTTGGGTTGGCTTCAGGGTTTTGCCGCTGTTGCCGATGGCCTCTTGCGAGCCTCGTGCCATCGGCGGGCTTCGGGGCGATTGGTCCGGCGACCTGATCCGGTCCGCAAGCCCCTCGCGGCGCTCCCGTCAGGAGTTACTTCTTGACGGTCTTTTTGCCGTCGCTGCCGTTGGCCTCGCCAGCGCCGCCCGCCTCGGTGCCGGACTGCTGGCTTTCGGAGCCGTTCGCCTGGGCGGATTTCAGCACGGCGATTTCGGTTTCAGCGGCCAGCAGCTTCTTGCCAAGTTCATCGATCGCGTTGTCGTGGGCCGCCTTCGTGTCGGCGAGCTTTTCCGCGACGGCATCAGAAACCGTTTTGTTGAAACTGTCCTCAAGCTTCTGGCGCTCGATCTCGACGCGAGCCTTCACGGCCTGCTCGATGTCGGCGCTGGATACTTCGGCGGCCTTGCCATGGACTTCCTGGACGATGAAGGCAGGATCGGCATCGAAGGCCTTAAGCTGATCTTCCGTCCAGTGGCCGGGTTCGTAGGTTTCCTGGGCGGGATGCACGACACCGTTGCGGCGAAGGCCCGGTATCGAGCAAATGATCTGGATTTTCGACATGTGTGGTTCCTTGGGCTTCGGGGTTCGGGAAAGCGGCTGCATGGCCGTTTTCCGGAAACCCGCCAGCAATCGGGAGGATGACTGCTGGCGGTGCGGTCAGGCGATGTGGAACGCCCGGCCGGTTACGCGAGGTGCGGGATGACTTCGACGCGGGCGGTTTTCGCCCAGACGTTGGTTTCACCGCCGTTGATCAACGCGGCCTCGACAACCTGACGGGCCTGTGCTTCGAGGGTCGGAGACACCAGCAAGACGGTCGGACGGATGGCCTTGATCTGGCCGTCACGCTGACGGATGGTCTGCATGGCGGTACGGGCGGCCGTGTAGTTTGCGACGTTCAGTGTGGCTTTCGATTTGTAGGCAAGCTGCCAAAGGCCGAAACCGGCATTGCCGCGCGTGTCGGCACCCCAGACGTATTCAGCCTTCCAGAAGACGTTCGGGTCTTTTTCGTCGAACATCTGCGTCAGCTTGATCGGCTTGCGGCTCTGCCAGACCATGGGCTTCAGAACCTGCGTATCATCGATCAGATACCAAGCAGGGCCGGCGCCATCGGTGAAGTTCGAAACCGAGATCACATTGCCCTGCTCGTTATAACCAGGGTGATCGCCGTCGAAGTAATACTGGCCATCATAGCAGAGCGTGGTTTCGCCCTTCTTGAACAGTGGCCACACCAGACTGTCAGGGAACGCGCCGCCGTCCTGGCCGAACTGTGCCGCAACCGGCGCGAAGATGCCGACCTGATCGTCCTCGATCTGCTTGCGCTTGATCTTCAGGGTCTTTTCGAAATCGCGGTTTGCGATCTGGTACAGTGTCGCGCCGACATCATGGGCGACGCGGTCACCGATCCATTCGCGGAAGCCGGGCAGATCATCCAGGCGCGGGTACTGGTTGGCGAATGTGGTGGAGGTCACCGTCATCGCAATCTTCTGGTAAAACGGCGTAACCGTTGCCATCGACTGGTTGAAGATGGTGGAAAGCGAGGTGTAAATGCCCCGCAAATTGGCGACGTTAATATCCATCGTGGTTCCTTAGAGGGGCTTCAGCCAGACGCCGTCAGCGTCGATGGCATCGATTTTTCCGGCCGGCAGCAATGCGCCGGCAACGAGCGTGAAGGTGTCGTCTGCCGAGGCATAGACCGTCTTGCCGATATCGGCCGGGGTCGCGCCTGCCAGCGGAATGAGCCTGATTTCCTTTTTCAGGTTGATCAGGCGATCACCGGTCGCGCCGTCGCGGTTATCGACGGCCTCTTCGGCGAACCCGATCAGCGCGACGCAAGACGCGTGGCCTGCCGGCACGGCGGCAAGAGCAGCCGTCACGCCGCACATCGTGCCACCAAAGATGCGGACGCCGGCAAGAACGGAATAACCGTAAGCATTGCCAGAGCGGGTTTTAGGGCGAATGTCAGCCGTAGCCGTCATGTCACATGTCCTTTCCGAAGAGCGACTTGTGCTCTTTCTTGAAGGCTTCCGGATCGACACCCATCATGGCGGCGACAGAAAGCTCTTCGCTGGTTGCGGTCTCACCCTCCTTGGGCGGCTGGCGGCCACCGAGGCCGCCTGCGTTGAGCGACGGCATGACCTTCAGCTCCGCCTCAACCTCGGCCGGGTCCTTCATGTGGCGGGCGATCATGTGCTCGCGCAGAGAAGGAACGACTTGCATCTTGGCGATCGCGGCGTCGATCACGGTGGTTGCCTTGTCCTTCGCCGTGTCGGTGACGAGGGTTTCAAGGCGGGTGTTGAGCGACTTGACCTGATTTTTCAGGGTCTCGTTTTCCTTCTCGACGCCGGTGGCCGGCTTCGTTTTCGCCTGAAGGGCGGTCAAGAGGGCGTCAGCGCCGGCCGTGACTTCGACGCCAGCGACTTCCGCCAGTCTCGCCATCAGGGCCGCATGTGCGGTCTCGGCAGAGTGAGCCGCAGTGATGGCCGCAAGGATCGCGGCTGCATCTGCGGTTTCCGGCAGGCCAAGCGCCTTCCGGAGAGCTTCCAAATCCATGGTGGTCTCCAAATTTTGAGAGTGAAGCGATTTCAGGTTGAGGTTGGGATCGTTGGTCAGCGCCACGCGCAGCAGCTTTTGAACCGCAAAAGGGGCTTTGGCGCTGTGCGTGAAAACCGGGGAAATGTAGCCGTAGGCTTTGCCCTGCATCATCGCGAGGCCGTCAGGCGTCCACTCGACCTTTGCCCAGACACCATCGTCTCGGCCCTCAAGTGCTGTCAGCCAGCCACGGGCGGGTGCGGAAAAACCCTGCTTTGCCGCAAGGTCTGTCGAATGGTTTTCATCGACCGGCAGCTTCTTGCGCTCGGCATTGAAAGCCGAGATCAGGGCGTCGGCATTGTCCAGGACGTAAGGGCCGCGACCATCAACGCCAGAGAAACGACCGGTCGGCAGAACGTGCAGCCATTCGGGCACCGTGGCGGCCGACTGCAACGCGACAATATGGGTCGAGACCGGCACAACCGAGGCCGAATGAAGTGCAACAACAGTGGTCGAGATCAGGTTTCGCATGGTCCGGATATGCCATGCGGGCAAAATTCAATTCATGCCTGCGCCTGCGGGCGGGCCTGAAGCAGAGTGAATTTCAGCGGGAGGAATAGCGATCCACAAAACCGAAGACGGTCTCGGCGATCATCGCTTCGTCATCCGACGATATACCGAGGAAGGGGCGTGCGGGCAAGGTAACACTGTCGGCTTTGATAAGGTTCCCGCCGATCCGGAACCAGAGATGCGTTGCCCGAACCGGCACGATCGTCGCGCCGAACTGGTGAGCGGCCGCGTAAATCACATCGGTGCCCACCTGCACCTCGTCATTGCTGGCCCTGGCATTGATGCTGTTCCGGAGCCGTCCGCTTTCGGTCAGGATGCGTGAATTGCGCTTCCCTTCTGCGTATGCCGTGTTCAGCGCTTGCCACGCCTGGCCGTCCGGATCGGTCTGGGTCACGAAGCGCATATGTGTCGAACCGACAAGGCCGACGCCGATCGCGCGCATGACGGGCGTGGTATTCGTCATCAGGCCTTCGAGTTGGCGAAAGCCGCGCCGCACTTCTGAATCGAGAACCTGTGTCGTGATCGAGACCGACGCGCCGCTCATGCCAAGAACCTCACTGCCAGCCGGAGCCGAAGGCGTCGGTCAGATCAGACCGGCTGACGCGCTGAAGCGAGGTCATGTAGACCGTCTTCCGATCGGCCTTCATGACGATATCGACATCGGCCCGATAAAAAACGCCATCATGCTCACCGACGAAGGCCGACCGGCCGCGATTGTCGCGCAGCAGTTTTCCCGATCGGACGAGCTGGCCGGGAATGACGCCGATCGTGTCGGGCGTCAGAGCTTCAGCTATTTGCGCCTGGCTGCGGATGGTGTCGGCCGTCAGGCGAATTTCCGTGCCAGCGGCGACATTGAGGGCGGCCCCCGTTGCCTTGTTTGCAGTCGCAACCGGCGTCCAGGCACCGTCAGGCCATTTGCCCTTCAGCGCCGATTGAACGAAGGCCGCGACCTGCACCTGGTCGGCGCTGACCGCCTTCGGACCAGGTGCGGTTTGCGTCAGCCAGGCAGCGCCGGGATTGTAGGCGAAGGACGGATCAATGCCCCGCGGCTGATCCGTGCCGAGCTGGTCAAGGTTGGGCGGGGTGTCGGGCTTGGATTTACCCAGGCGACGAAGACCAGGACGAGACACAGGCGTCACGAAGCAACCACACCGGTAACCGTTCGGCGGATACATTTTCGCCCAGACCGGATCGGTGGCTTCGTAGCATTCGCCGTCCCATGCTTTGTGCTCCAGGCGCGGATGCAGCGCGCCGGAATGATTGTACATCCAGTAGGGAAACGCTTCGAGCGTCTCCGGAGCCGACATCTGGGCGTAGCGGCCGGCCGCATAGGCGGTGCTGAGATTGGTTTCGAAGATGATGCGGGAGCGCCAGCCGCGTGAACCGTTGTATTGCCAGCCGTGACGCGCGACGATCGCATCGAAGTCGGCGCGGAAATCTTCGAGCGTCAGACCCTGTTCGGCGGCCTTGACGATCGCCGCCTGAAAGTCTTCGACCAGCGCCTTTTTATTTGCGCCGGCCACCATGAACATCTTCGAATGAGCCGCGTCCCAGACATCGCGATGGCTTGTCGTCGGGACGGCCGTTTTCTGACGAAGGAAGTCGATCGCCTCATCAAACGGCAGACTGATCGCGCCCACGGTCGTCGCCATCAGAGCAACGACGAAAGGCTTAAAAATTGAAGCAGGTTTAAAGGCCGTGGAAGCGTTTTTCGGGCCTGAAGCTACGGATGCCGCAAAAAGCCCCCTGAAGCGCGCCAGCGGGCCTCCTGTCATGACTGCCTCTTGAGGTCATCGATGAGCGCGGCCTGCCCAATCAGGTGCGCCATCGTCATGCCGCGCGCCATGGCTTCCCCGAGATCCTCGGCCGACAATTTGAGATCCGCGAGATTGCGCGCCGCCTCCCGAAGGTCCGTGGCCGAAAACAGGATATCGCGGACTTCATCGATCATGCCGTCCATGGCGGCCGCCGCGTCCTTCTCCAACCGGTCGGTCAGCTTTTCGAGCAGGTCCGGTTCCTCGCGGGAATGCGCCGAGGCAAAGAGCCGATCGAGGCTTTGCTTTGCGGTCAGCGGTTTTTTCTCTGTTTTGGCCTCGGGCGGAACGACCGTCTCACGTCCGCCGACCAACTCGGCACCCGTCGCGGGCGTGGGAATGCCGAGGCGGTCACGGAGAAAGCTGGCCTCAGCGGTCAGGCCATGCTTGGCGAGCTTGTCGAAAGCCTCGGCAAAGTCCTTCAGCGGCACCTCGTCCGGACGGCCGATGTGGATTTTCGGGTACTCGTCCTGGGGACCGAAATTGAAGGCGATGATATTAGGGACGAGCTGCGCATTGAGCGTGTCGGATGCGTCAAGCGCGTCGGAACGTTCAATGTCCTCCTGGACAAGGCGATGTTCCTTGGCGACGGCATGGCCACCGGAAACAGCGTCCGTCGTTGTCGTCTGGCCGAGGATCAGCTTGGAAATCTCGCGGTTATACCAGTCAGCCCGCTTTTCGAACATGTCCGTCGAGCTGCTCTTCGACCCGACCTCGTGAAACTCGATCAGCATCTCGCGGGGAATGATGGCCGCGCAGTCGCCGGCAATGCCGGAGACCGCCCGCCACAAGACATCCTTTTCCTGCTCGGTTGCGCCCCGACCATATTTGCCGATCCGGATCGGCTGGCCGTAGTTTTGTACGAAGACCGCCCAGTCTTTCACGGTGAAGCTCTTGAACATCCAGAGCCAGACGGCAACACGGGCGATGCCTGACCGGATGGTCAAGCCCGACTTCGCCTTGGAGCGATGGACAACGAACTTGTGCGGAATGAGCGGCTCACCGGCAACGCCCTCGCGCAGCAGCAAGGTTTCGCCATCTTCCCGATCAAACGTGAACCAGCGCTGTGTCCGCCAGACGAGAGCACGCGGCAGGATGTTGCCGTTCTTGTGGTGCCAATCTGTCTCCAGAACAGAGATTGCCTTGCCGATCGCATCTAGCATGTCAAAGAGAGAGGAACGCAGCACGCCTGTCTCAATCCAATCCCGCAGGAACTGGGCGTGCTTCTTGTGTTCCTCGCTATCCGACGCGGACGTGACGGTGATAGGAAGCTGCGCCACCGATCGGCGGCGCGTGGCGAGCTGCGCGAGGTAGTGACTGTCGCGCTCCTCGATGTCCTCGGCCAGCTCGAAATACGCTTCCACCTCGCCCTGGTCTGCGGCCCGCAGAATGGACGCGAGTTTCAACGGCGTCATGCCATCGGCAGGGTGACCGGAAATCCACTGACGAACCCCGCCCACCTGTGCGCCGGCAACTTCTTCCGTCAGCTCGGCCGCGCTGACGACCTTGCCGTCCTGATCCTTCATGGAGCTGGCGAGGTGACGAGAAATCTTCTGCTTCTTCTTTTTCGCCATCAGAGCGATCCTCTCAGGTAGATATCGACAGACCCGCCACGGCGGTCATCGTCATGCATCGGCGGGCCGCCATTGTGGCCCTGCATCGGATTGGTGGGTTTGCGGTTGGTCTCGTACTCGTAGGCGATTGCCTCCTGGTTGGAGGCAAACCATGCCAACGCTCCGGCCGGCGCGGTATCGCCATGACGATCGTAACCGTCAGCGCCCTTGGTCGAGTGTTCGTCCGGAACCTTGATGATGCCGTTGACGTAGGCCAGTGCCTGGTGATCGGCGAGAACGTCGGCGTCGTTCGGAAACAATACGCTCTTGTCGCCGAATGCTTCGATGTAACCGGGCATATTGGCGGCGTACCATTTGGCCGACAGCATCACTTCATGGATGCATTCCCCCCAGCGCTGGCGGGCCTTCTCGGCAAGGTACTGGCCGTTGCCTCGCGCATCGAGCGCGCCGCCGATCAGACGCGGCAGTGCATCGCCGACATAGAAGAGAATATCGCGTTGCTGGTCGAACGGGATGTTCTTCAGTTCGACGATCAGGCGAGCACGGCGAATGAGATCAGGCCCGATCTCGAAAACCACGATTGCCGTCTTGTCGCCGGAGCGGGCGAAGTCTTCACCGAAGCTGTGTTCGCGATCCTTGTCGAGCCGGTCTAAAAGCGGCTTCAAGAGGCCTTCACAGAACTCTTCAGCCTGTTCGGCGCGCTCGAAATCGTCAAGGTTCTTGAACTCGTCCGGCCGGTCCCACCGAATGACGGCCGGCAGATCGGCACTCATGCAGCGCTCGATCAGGACGCGGGTCAGTGCCGATCCTTCCGCCTCGGCCGGGATTGCGTCCAGCTCCTGTTTCATCTTGGAGGTGCGCGTGCCGTAGGCCGAACGGATTTTCGCTTCCCAGGCGTCTTCCTTTTCCTGCGACCAATCTTCGCCCTTGATCAGGCAGACGCGTTTGAACAGGCCGTTCTTGACCGCGTCGCCGAAGGTGAAGGTGTGGAAGTTGAAGCCGTTCTTTCCGGCCTCCGCTTCCTTGATCAATTCGTTGAACGGGTTGCTGACGCCATTGTGCGAGGAAATGATGCGGACCTTGCCGCCCCAGATCAGAAGTGCGGCGACGGAATCAATGACGGCGCGAACATCACGGTGGAAGGCGGCTTCGTCGATGCAGACCGTGCCCTGAAGACCGCGAATGTTTTCCGGGCGGGAAGAAAGCGCCTCGATGCGGAAACCGGACTTGAAGCGGATGATATAGCTGGAGATCGCGTTCGTGGTGCCGTCGTCGCGCTGATCGAAGAAAATGCCATCCTCGATCGTCAGCAGTTCCTTGGCGACGGTCTTGGCGAAATGCGCGGCATAGCCGATGAATTCCCGGCCCTTGGGCTTGGTGTCGGGAATATAAAAATAGTTCTGCCCGCCCGCTGACCGCTGGGCGGCTGCAATAAGGGTCGCGTCGAGCGCCTCGGCAAACGTGATGCCGGTACGTCGGCCCTTGGCGCAGCCCTTCAGGATGCTGTCATCGGCAAGCCACTCTGCCTGGTGCGCCATAAGCACGCCCTCGGCCAGCGGGTCGAGGTCGGCCGGAATATCGGCACCACGAGGCAATTCGACCGGCAACATGGCCGGATCGATCGGAAGCACTGGCGGGTCCGTCCATTTGCCTTGCGGCAAACCGGGCAAGGCTTCAGCCACGCTGTTCCTCCATGCAAGCAAGACCGGTCCCTTTGCAGGACCGGCAATCGTTCTTCAGGTCATAGACGGCGCTGGAAATGCTGCCGTCACGTCGGCGGTTGATCCGCCTGATGGCCCGCCCCGTGCCATCGCACCTGGTGCACGGGTCTTTCGGAAGGGTGACAGTCATTATTCGCCATCCTTCTTGTCTGCGTCAGGCGCAACCTCGGGAACAGATTTCGCCTTCGGCCGCACGCCGAGGAACTCGCGACGGGCGCGGGCGATAGCCTCTTTCGAAATACCGGGTTCGTTGGACAGCACGTCCAGGGCCTTTTCCGCCTTGGCATTCATGTCGGCCTCGATGCGGCGGGCCTTCTCTTCGGCTTCCAGCTTCAGGCGGCGGTTCGACGATGTGACCTGGGCGGCTGAAGCGGCGCGCAGCGCGTTCGCCAGTTCCATTGCACCCTTGGGCGAAATGCCCGCGTCGCCGGCAGATTGCAGCAGCTCGAAAATCAGCGTCTTGATCGCCTCGGCCGCGATCAGGGTGAGATCGTCGGAGCCGGCCGCGTCCATGCGCTCGGATATGGTGGCGGCGATCTCGCGTGTCTGTTCTAGCCGGCGTGTCATCTGCGACAGCCGGATGGCAAAGCGGTTGAATGCCGAAAATGAAGGGATGTCGAAATCGAGGCCGATTTCGCCCTGAAGCGCGATCAGCTTCGTTTTCCACTCGGCATAAATGTCGAGCTGGCTACGATCACGGTCCGCAAGTTCCTGCGACGCCCAGGAGATGGCATCGCTGCATTCCTCGGGCAGGAGATCGATTGCTGAAAGACGGCCGCGTGCTTTTGCCATGTTACGCACCCACGCGGGACGGACGCTTCACGCCCTCGATCGCGACATGACGATCGACATGGCGGCGGCCGAGATCAGTGAGCGAGGCAATCTTGACGGTTCCTGCGCTGACGACGACGACAGCGCCCATGGTTTCCAGATAATCGATCTGCTGATGCACCCAGGGCCGCTCCTGGTTGATGCCGAAATTGGCAAGAACCGGCTCAAGCATGGAACTGCTCAGGCTCTCATTCACCTGTTCCGCCAAGGCCCTCAAGATGATGAGCCGCGCTTCCTCGCGCATGATTTTCATATAGTCGATGCCGATGCTCATGGTTTGGCTGCCGTTTCCACTAATAGTTGGTTCATTCTCTCGTTGGTGGCCTTGATGGGCTTGAGGGTCTCGTTCAGCGTATCGAGACGCCCGTTCACCTTTTCGAGGGCAAGCTCCAGTCGGTGCTGGCTTTCCCGATCGGGCAGGTGGCGCATTTCCCCTTCGATTGCCTGGATGCGGCGATCGTGGCTTATCAGCTTGGTCTCATGGGCTTCGATGTCTTTGCCAAGAAGCGCGATTTCGTCGCGGCCACTCTTGATGTCAGCCTCAAGCTTCTTTTCGCCACTGGAGAAAAACCCTTTGAGATGACCAAGCAGAGCCACGCTGGAAAGCACCAGCGTCAGCCAGGGAATGATTTCGGTAGGCGTCATCTGCGGCCTTTCTCAAACTTCGTCTGACAGGCGATGCACCGGGTGGCCGATGGCAATGCGATGCGACGGTCGCGGGCGATGTCGTTCCCGCAGTCTTCACACTCGATCGTGCCGGGTGTACGCAGGGAGCGCGAGGCGGCGGCAATAGCCGCCTCGCGCTCCTGTTCGGCCCGCTCGGCCGCTAAATCGAAGGCGGCGTTTCCACCAAAGTTCATCTGGCGGTCTCCACCACCTGGCGGACACCAACGCCTTGGATCATCTCCGGCAGCTTCGACATGATTATCTCGTTCAACGCCTTCGCGTTGACACCGAGTTTCTCGATCGCCTCCGGGTTCTTCTCGATGACGTATTTTGCAGCGTCCGCTAGAATTGAATCGCTGACACGCCCGCCCACGTGGATAACCCCGGCTTTGGCCAGAGCGAACCGCACGGCATTCGCGGCCGATTGGTGCAGGGCATCGCGCAACTTGCTTTCGATATCGACGCGCTGCTTTTCGTCCGTGATCTTCAGGAGCGAAATCAGGCGGGCGCTGATCCAGGCGACAAGCACCGGTCCAACCGTCGAGACGAGCAGCACCGCGACAGGCTGCACGATCGTCCACACCTCGTACCAGATCGAAGACGGTGCAATGATCGCGCCAGCCTCCTGGGCGAAGGCGGGTGTCAGGACGAACCAGCTGATGCAGATGAAAGCCAGTAGGCCGGCAAGATAATAAAACAGCCTGGTCATGGTCAGTCCTCAACCTTCCTGGCTTCGCGCAGTGCGAGCGTGATAGCGGCATATGCCTCGGCGGCCTTCACGAGGGCGTTCGCAGCGGTGACGGAAGACGGATCACGGCAGACCACGTACGCCGCGTTCCACGCGGCTTGTTCCTTGGCCACTGTGGATGACTTGATGGTGCCGGTGCTGGCGACAACGACGAAAGCGCTATGCGCGGTCGCAGCTGCCGAGCAGACCTGCGGCAAACTCTTCTGGATCGCATTGTCGATCGATCCGGTGGACTGGCAGGCGGACAACGCAAGCGTTGCAGCGACTGCGACAAAGACAGACTTGAACATCATGGTCCTTTTGGTGATGGGTGTTGAGGGGGGCATTCCCGTCAGGCCTCGCTTTTCGAGACCGGCGCGCCGGCGCTGGAAAGCTCGACCTTGCCGCCGATCGGCGCGTCGGCCGTCTTGGGCCAGCGGATACCGCCAGTTACGAGGCGGCTTTTTTCGATACGGGTGATCGAAACCGAATTGTTCTGGTTGCCGCCCAGCACGTGGTAGTGCGTCCGGTCCTCACCGACATAAAAACCGACATGCCCGCCGCCGTTGCGGCTGAAGACAAGGATTGCACCGCGTGCGACCCGGCTTTCGACGCCGAACTTCTTCCAGTTCAAAGCGCCGAGAGGATTTGCAGGGAGCGCCTCTTTGGGGAGCGTGGTGGCGATGAGATTGCCGATAAACAGACCGCACCACGGAATATCGTCATCGGTGAAAAAGCTGGAGATCCAGCCGCCGAGCTTCTTGGCCCATCCCATGATGGTGGGGTTGGATTTCGGGCCGGAGATTTCCTTCAGGCCCATGAAACGGTGGCCCTCGCGCATCCAGACCGGCTCAGCGGGAACCACGACCTTGTCGTGAACAACAAGCGTGCTGCTCGGGTTCTTGCTCTTCACGCCGCGTAGGAGATTTACGGTCGCAGTATCAGCGCGGCCGGTCTCGTCCAGGCCTGCTGCATGCTGAAAACGCAAGAGCGCCGCGATAACCTCACGGCCATGGACACCGTCCGCGACGCCACCATAAGCGCCGGCGACGCGCAGGCGTTCGATCAGCCATTCGTCGAAAGTTTGAGTGGTCAAGGAAAGCCCCGTCATGATGGCAACTGGCGGAGATCGCGCGGGCCGATATGGGGGCAAATTAGAGTTTGGGCCTGAAACAAATCAGGCCCGCCGTGGCGGGCGGGCCTTCAGAACATTTCAATCTGGCGGGGGTCTGTCTTTCGCCTCGACTTGAGCGGTTCCCGCTTTCGGGCGCGCTTCAAAAGTCTCTCAACACCGCTTTCTGTCAAACCGAGCCGTTTGGCGATATCGCGGTTGCTCATTTCGGCATCGACATAACGACGGGCGCGGAACTCGCGTGCCAGAGGCACCCTTATATATCCGCCCGGATAGGCTTTGGCTAGACGGTATGCAGCATCAACTCCGATCGTCGAAGGAAGTTCGCTGCGCTCGGGATCAGCAGGGACATAAAGCCTGACACCGGCGTGCGCTTCGACCAGGGAGAAGAAGCCGTCTTCGCCAAGCGTCGATAACAGATCAAGGGTGAGATCATCGGCCACGGGTAATCCTGTTCGAAATGATGAGTTGCTCTTCGGTCAGCGCCCGCAGGCGTGCTTCCAGCTCAATGCGTCGATGTGAAAAGCGCGGTAGGTTGGCGATCCGCACCGCCAGTTCGTCGCGCCGCGATTGAAGAACGTCGATCGCCTGCCGGTCCGGCCAGCCAAACAACGGCATGCCAGTCGGGGGAGCGACGTTCCCGGTCATCACTGTTGGGCCTTCTTCTGCCGGCGAACCTGCGGCCCGAAATGGTTCATGACCGTGATCCACTCGGCATCGCTCAAGTTCCGGTAGCTGATGCTTTCGTTGGCGATGTGGGTGACGGCCTGCCAGAAAGCGTTCGGCTCGGCCGGATGCAGGATTGCCCATTGCGCGCGGGCGATCTTGTAACCGGGGCTTTTCTCGTAAGGCTCACAAGGCACCCGATCGGCCCAGGCGACGCCGGCGCGCCCAAGCATACCCTTCAGCGCCTCCACGACGCTGGCACCGTCGCTCGCCTTGTGAACGAAACGCATGTCGGAAATATCAGGCAACTGCCGGCCCATAGCGAAGGCTTCCAGGGCGCTGTCACGGCGATCGTCGATGACACCGAGATTGTAGCAGGCGATCCAGAGCGCCCGCATCTTCGGCAGGTACTTGCCGGAAAGCTTGCGCTTGCCGTCGCGGCCGTCCTGGCGAACCGGGACGGGTCGCGTCACAGTGCCGCGAAAGTTGACAAGGACCTTCTGGCGCTCGACTTCCGTCATGTCCTTGATGGATGTCTTGCCGGTCAGAATGTGCAGCTTGGCGCGATAGGTGTCATCGTCCAGGCCGAGTTTCTTCTGCTCGATCTTGATGGCAGCGATGGTCCGGCTCATTTCGACATTCCTTTCGCCGCGTGGGCTGCAATGTCGGTAAGGCAAAACTCGGAAGACTTGTCTTCGCCGCCTTCCTCGGTCACGACCAGGACGTACATCTTGCCGCCTTTGGCGTGAACGAAATGGCCGTCCTTTAGAAATGCATCGATCAGCGCCGTCAGAAACTGATCAGGTTCAAATGTCCTCGGCATCGTAGGCCTCGCTGATTTCCTTGGTGGTAAAGGTGGCTTTGAAGACCGGAACGAAAAAGCGCACGTAGACCAACTGGACGGACCAGCCGCGACGTTGTGCCTTTTCCCAGGTCTCGCGTTTGCGGTATTTGGATGCGATCGCCTTGGCGGCGGTCGCGCTCCACGTTTTCGGCTGAAGCTTTCCGGATGGAGAGCAGAGCACGTAGCCTTTCGCGAAGGCCGCAGGGATTTGCCGCTTACTCGTCATGAGCGACAAACTCCAGTTCACCGGGGTGGCAATGGCTATAGTGATCATCACCGTGAAAATGGACGCGCACATAGTGCTGGTGCGAGCGGCCTTCCGGCTTGATCTTGCCGTACCGGGCGGTCACCGTGTGCCGGACGAGCCGGTTCACGGTGATCTCAATGCCATAGTAGTTGCGGATGTAATCGTAGCTCACTGGCGGACGCCCCCGACTAACGCCGGGGCCAAATGCCGCAACACCATGGCCTCGATCTCTGTGAGCGGCACGCTGGCGCTGGCAATCGTTGTGAGCTGCGCGACGAACCACATGTGCGTGTCGTCATCGAGCGCCGCAAGCAGCGCTTTCTCCGGATGGGCGATCACAAGGCTTTTCAGGTTGGCCTCGATCTTGCCGAGTTCCGCTTTCTTGGCGGTGAACCACGAAAGCCCGGTTGCCAAGTCTCCGATGTCGTCTTCACAGAGCGATGGCATGTCGGACCAGTTGCGGGTCGCGATGCCGAGGAAATCTAGCGCTTCCTGCCTCGTGACAACCGTTGATGGCTGTTCCATTGGCAGCGCGGCGCCGGCCGGTTTCGCGGCCTGCCACATGTAGTCCCGCAACTGTTCGAGGGTGATGAGGGCGTGATCCGGGTATTCTTCAGGAGAGGTTATGTCAGGCGTCTCACAAAGATACGTCCAAGCCTCTTCTGGCGTCAGCTTGTTTTCATCAGTTGCCCGTCTATTCCACGCAGCGGCCGCCTCTTCCTCGGTTTCCCCGCAGACGGACGGTCCAACAGAGCAACCGCCATCCTCGTCGTAATGGTCACCGTTCGAGCAACGGATCAGCTTCTTGGTAGGACGACCACCATGCCAAGGCTGCACTGTGGCCTCACCGCCGCAAAAGGGGCAAGGCAGTAAACTGATCGTGCTCATGCTGCACCGCCTTCCTCGATGTCGAACGAGGCAGTTGCGGCGATGGCGCGAAAACCGGCTGCATTGTTAAGGGCCATGCAGAAATAAGCAGTGAGTGCGGTCACATCCTCGTCAGGCATCATGCCGGTCGGGTCGATGGTCAGCACTTCTTCTCCGGCATTGTCGAGAATGGTGCCACCGTCCAGGCTCGATGGCACCAGAGGAAACAGGATGTTCCGCTTCTCCATTTCGGCGAGGAACGCTTCGGGTGTGGCGGGGTTGTCAAATCGAATATTGGTCATGGCTGCACCCTCACGCGTCAGCAATGTTGAGGGAAATGCGGATCCACTCGGCATCGTGCGATTCCCGGAAGCTGAAATGCAGATACTCTTTCGAGCCGATTACCCGCACGGCCGCGTTGATCGCCTCCATCGCATTGATCCAGCGCGGATCATCGCTTTCGATCTTGAACAGTTCGAACACGGCGTCCTTGCTGATTTTACCAGCCTGATCGACATTGAAGGCACGAGTGACGAGGCCACGGATTTCGGCGCGACCGTCTTCCGTCCATTCGTTCAGGCATTCGTCGATCAGACCTTTCGCGACCTGTAACTGCGGCCCGAACTCGATCAGCTTGTTTACGCGGGTCTCGACCGACATCAGCCCGTCTATCGTGCGATATTTCTGGTTCCCGGCTCCGGCGCGACCGCGCTTGATAAGGCCGTACTTGGCCTCAAGGTTGCGATCGAACTCGGCGATATCGGCGCGGGTATGCTTCTTGAACCGGCCCAACTCGGCCGAAAGCGTCTTGGCAAAACCAATGATCTTGCGGACCATCTGATCTTCAAGGAAGTCTTCGGGCTTCACCAGGGCGAGAGGCGTCAGGCCGCCGTCGCCGTTGGTGACGTATTCTTTGCCGTTTACGACAGTGATGCCGGCTGCGGCCTTTTCTTCCAGAATTACAGCTTCCATGGGTTTAACCTCATAATTTAATGTGAAAGGGGATCAGGCCGCGTCGCCACCGGACGGCGCGGTAGGTGCAGGGGCATTGGAGGGTTTGGGGCGGAACTGGACGACCTTGCCGCCGTCCATGGTGTCGGGCCGCATAAGGCCGAGGACCTCGGCCGTGATCGTGTTCATGTCGGAGAGCAGCTTGACGCGATCCTCAGACGCGCGGCGGTTCCACTCCGCCTGCGACCAGGCGTTTTCGAGCCTTCGCGCCAGATCGGCTATCCGGCCGAGGTGAACGATGAAGCTGGCGGACGTGACGCGATCGAGATGGATCAAACCGTGCTGAGCGACGACGCTATTCAGGTCGCGCTGCAACTCATGCAGAAAATCGGAAACGCATTCAGGCTTCGCCGTCATTCTTCTTTCCTCCAAAGTTCGGGCGGATGATGTTGCCTTCGGCCTTTTTCAGCAGGCCGGTCAGTTCGCCGGTGGCGAGTTGCTCGGCCGTCTTGGCGAGAAGCTTCCCGGCCTCGCTGTCGCGCAGGATGGAAAGCTCCAGCTCAAGGTGGCCGGCCTGCTGTGAAAGCGCGCGAAGGGTTTTCAGGACGGTCTGGGCGGATTGTGCATCCAGCTCCAGCTTTTCGTCCGGCTTCATCTTTCTGGCTTCCGCGAAGATGCCCGCGAGGTAATCCAGATGAGATTTCAGGGAAGGGGCCGCCGATGTCATAGGCTGTCTCCCATGTCGCGGTTCTTCCAGGCGGCCTGAAGATGCTCCAGCCGCACGCCTTCCTCGCCGTCTCCGATGGCAAGCATAGAGGCGGCTTTCATGGTGCGGTCGATCTGGCGCAGCGCACCCGGCTTGCTGGCAATGCCTTTCAGGAAGGTGGCGCAATCGGTGCCTTCCTCAATGCCCCAGGCCTTGATGAGGATTGCAGCGTCCGCAGCCGGATTGCGCGCCGTCCTGACCTGTCGGTCAAACCGGGAAAGCACCTGTGCGCGGCTTGCTACTGAACGCCCGAGGTCCTTCACGAAGGCCGTGGCGGTATCCTCATTGCCGAGCAGGGCAACGCCGCACTGGTCGTTATCGACGAAGTGACGAAGCTGGTTGATGGCTTCCGGTACCGCGTTCTGTGCCTCGTCGATGATCAGCAGCGAGCCTTCGCCGACACGTTTCAGCTTGGCACCGATCGAGCGGACGAACCGCGCAGGGTTATGCTCGTGCACTTCCAGTGCCGCGCAAAGTTCAACGAGCATGCCGTGAACGGTTTTGGTGCTCGGGCTAAGTGTGGCCATGAAGACGTGCGGCCGCGTGTTCAGGAAGTGCTTTGCAGCCGTGGTCTTGCCGGAGCCTGCGGGAAGCGTGACGCGGATGAAACCGGATGTCACCTGGGCAAACAGCAGGGCATTATAAACGTCCATACCCACCGCCGTGCGCTGGAATGGCGGCGATACCGGCATCGTGGCAGCCATGTTCTGGCTCGCGTCGAGCGCATCGAGCCAGTTGGCGACCTTCTGGTTGATGTTCGACAGGACGCCGAGATATTTACCGCTGAACCACGGCGACAGCGTGCCGTCAGGTACATCGGTGCGGCGGGACACTTCGGCTTTGGTCCAGCCGAATTCGGTTGCAGCGTCAACCATCCGCGATGTCAGCTTGCGCCATTCGTCAACGTCGGAAGCAGGATGCTTTGCGATAAATTCGATTGTCGGTTGCGACTGGTCCCACACGATATTTGTGTTGGTGGTCTTTTTCATGCTAGAGGTTCCTTTGTTCAATTGCGGGGCGGCCTTCGGGTCGCTCATTTTTTTTCGCCCTGTTGGACTGGAACCGTACTCAGTACTTTTCGGCTCTTCTTTTGCGGGCAGGCTTGCCGCCTGCCTCGGTATTCCCGGTGGGGAATTGGATGATCGCGCTTTCCCCGCCTGCCACTCTGGCGAGGCCACGCGCAAAACTGTCTTCGAATTGATCGGCGCTGACCGTCTCGACCGGCGCATGTGCGAGGTTGCCGGTGACGAGGCGCGTGACGACGGAACGAACCGGCGTCTGCGGACGCTTCGCGGCCTCGGCCTTCCGGCCTTTCTCCATGATCTCGCCAAGCTGCATCGGTGAGAGCGCCGCATTGCTCTTTGCCACGGCCTGAAGGTTCTTGACGTGGGTCTTGCGCGCCTTCTCCTGACGACGGGCGGCACCCGTATCGGCAAAGCCAGTCTTGACAAGGCAATCGGCGTCACAAAGGAAACGGCCTTCCGGATCGTAGACCTTGACCGGCTTATGCAGGTCAGCCGGATCAAACCGAACCGTCAGCTTCTTGCCGATCCACTCGTTAAGCACCGCATTCCAGTAGCGATTACCGTGCATGTGGATCGCGCCGTCCGGCTTGCGCGCCGTGATGGCAACGGCCGAGAGCATCCAAAGCGAACGCTGTGCCATGCTGGCATAACGAACGATGGTGGACGGCTCCGCGATCGACGCGTCGAACGTCTGCGCGAAGCTGCGACCGTTGGCGGTTTCCGTGGTGCGGTTCAGCCTGTGATTATGCTCGTCAACGCAATGTGCGACATGGCGCTGGAGCGTTTCTAGCGGAATGGCGCTGTTGCCGTAGTTTTCTGGCTTCGCCTCTGGCTTGTTGCCGGTGTAGCAACCGGACATCGACGGATGCTTGGAGATTTCCTCGGCTAGATCGCGCCAGGCGCGTTCGATCGGCTTCGACTGACCGGAGCGCGGCTTGACGAAATGCGGCTCGATGTCGAGGGTTTTCAGGAGGCCGGCAACATCGTCCTCATTGACCTTGAAGCGGTGGCGGGTCTTTGCCCCGCCCGAAATCATCTTGCCCGCAAACGCGCGGCCGTTGTCCATATAGATGTGATAGGGCAGCATGCCGTCATGGTTCTCGATCATCGAACCGATGCAGGTGCGGACAGCCTCCCAAGTCTCAGCCTCGGCCAGCGTCCACGAAAGCACCTTGCGGGAATAGATGTCCTGAATACCGATGAGTATGATGCGCACCGGCGTTTGAGACCACGGAACCCGAACAAACAGATCGAGCTGGTGACCGTCGGTGTTGACGATCTCCATGGCATGCAGGTGGGCCACGGTGCGCTTTTGTGCCGGGAAAAGCTGTTTCGCCTTGTCCTTGCCTTCGCGGGCGATGATCTGGGCGGCCTTCGGCACTTCCGCGTCGAGGCGGCGGCGCAAGGAACGCTCCGAAGGGATCGGCGACAGGTTCTGGTCACGGGCGACCATCATCATGCGACGGTAGCAGGCGCTAAAGGATGGACGTTCCGGCCGCAGGAAGTCGGATTTCAGGATTTTCCATGCTTCCGGGTGGCAGGGGGTGACATCGGCGACTTCACCGCTTGCGCTTCCGCAAAACGAAGGGGCGAGTGCGGCAAGCCAATCCTGTCGGGAATGCCCCTCAACGCTTTCCATCCAATTATAGACGGTGCGGGGAGATACCGATGCTTTTCTGGCGCAAAACTCTATTGCCTTTACAACCTGCAACCCGGCCGCGCGAAGCTCTGCGACTTCGGTGAGCACATCGAAGCGGGTTTTGCAGATGGCTTTATGGGCATCCGAAAGGGCCTCAAACCGGTCCCAAAGCATCTTTGAAAGCTTTGTCGGGCGCGGATCGGTCGGCTCCGCATTGAGAAAAGCAAGCTTCGCCTGCGCCACCGGAGGCAGGAAGGAATAATGGTACTCAAACCCGCCGCCCTGACCGGCCTTTGGGCGGGCCTTCGCGGTGGACCGCACACCAGAGCGGTCGATAAAAAGATCGATGCCTTTTCGGGACTGCGGCAGGCCGGGGAGGGCCGCGTCAGACAGCTCGGCGGATGTGAACCATTCTTTCTTCATTTGCGCACCCGACGAATGTGCACTGGCGTCGCCTGAAGAACTTTCAGTTCCTGGGCGAGCTTCTTTTGCTCCTGGCGAATACGTGACATTTCCGCGAGGCGGGCTTCGTCGCCTTCGAGCAGCAACAGGCCGTCATCGGAAACAACGACATCCCAAAGCCAGAAAGCGTTGGTCGCGCGGACAAACGCCTTGAAGCGCGGCATGCTGATGTCGTGGGCCGTTTTGCTTTCGGCGGTGTAGCTGTCGAGAGCGGACTTCGAGACCTTGTCCAGGCCGAGATAGTAAGCCATGCGCGCGGCGATCGTGTCGCGGTCGTACTGGCATTCCCGGATGGCACGCGCCATTTCGCGTTTCAGGGTCGAACGGAAGCGGTCGATATCGAGACGTTCCGATGCAGAGCGCACCGGGAAAACTGTCTCTTTGAAAAAGTCCATCTGGTTGGGATCGCGTTTCGTGCTCATGCTGCCTCCTCGCGGATCGCAGCCATGAGGGCATCCGGCGTGTTCGACATGCCGATGTGCTCAAGGAAGCTGTCGCGGGTTTCCTCGCTCGCCTCGTCCCAGGCGGCGATCAGTTTCGTGAGGATGATGGATTGAGAAGGGGCGGGTGGCGTGGCGACCAGAGCCGGGGGCTTGGTGAAGGCCAGTACCTTTTTCACATCCCGGGTGTGCTTCAACGCGCCGGCTATAGCGATCTGGTCTTCCCGAGGAAGCTTGGCCAAGGTCAAAAGCTGCGACTGATCGTTTTCAGCCGTGGTGCCGCGCACCGCCTGCTTCAGCACTGGATCAAGCTTCGTTCCAATGCTGACTGCGCGTTCGTACTTGTCTTGGCTAATGCCGAGGCGTTCCTGCACCAGTTTGGACAGCTCGCGGCCGGCGCTGAAAACCAAACCCGCATTTTGCGGTTTTGATTTCTGGTCGCCGCCTCGTGTGATCTTGCCGTGCTTTTCTTCCCACAACTCGCGGTACTTCATGACAAAGATGGCGCGATCGAGCGGGTTCAACTCGTTGCGATATAGGTTCTCGGAGATTTCGAGCAGCTGCGCTTCAACGGCGTCAGCCTTGACGACAATGGCGTCGATCTCCGTCCAGCCGAGCAACGTCGCGGCGGTGGTTCGGTAGCCGCCTGCCACCAGCGTGTAAGGAGTTCCTTTTTTGGCAGGCGTCTTGCGGATCATGATCGGGCTGATCTGCCCGTGTTCAGACATCGAGGCGGCAATGGCCTCGGCATAATCCATGTCGATCGGGCGAAGGCGCTCACCGATATGGATGCTGGATACGGCAACGCGAATGAACTCAGCCATATGCCGCGTCCTGTCCGGCTGCTTCGTGCAGCATGGTCATAAAGTTGTCTTTTGCCCGCGCGGCAATCCGTTCGTAAGCCTTGTCAAATACCGGCTCGAAGCGTCTCGCCTCGACGATGCGGACAGCCTGCATCACAGTCCAGCGGGCCACGCCGAGCAACACGACCAGGCGCCGGCGCGGCACATTGAAATCGACATGAAGCACATAGATCGCTAGCTGACGAGCAAGCTTCGCGTCAAACATTTCGGCAGGGGGATTGATGATGTGACGAAGGGGAAGGTGATTGAAGTGAGAGCGAGTGGCGCGGTAGCTGGACGCCACCATCGCCTGCAGGCGCTCTTCATCGGAATACGGATTGACCATCGAAAACCTCGGGTTCGTCGCGCGGCGACGGCATTGCGGCAGATCGATGCCGGGGCGGTGGGGACCGGGATTTTGGCCGCCCCGGCATCTGGCGTCGCTCCCAGGGGGTAACAGAGCGACGGTTCGGAAAATCAGCGTGATTTGAGGGTGCCGGGGCGAGAAAGGATGTGGCAAAGCTCCGGCTGCATATCGATCGTCAGGCAATCGATCAGCTTGGCGTCGATATCCTCATTCTGTTCGGACAGAAGGAAATCGACGAGCATGTTTCCGGGCGTCATATCGACAAAGACATCCGTCACCATGTGTTCCGCTTCGGCCTCAAGCAGATCGCGCAACGCTTCTGCAACGATCGTATCTTCGACGATGATTGAATCGGGGCTGTAGCCCGCTTTACGCTTTGTTTCGAACAGGTCGTGCGCAGCCTTAACGACAGCCCGAGCCTGTTCTAGGCGCAAAGTCCGCTCCGGAGATCGAGCCACTTCACAAGCCATGTCCTGTCCCGAGCGCTGCACAATCTTTGTGATCGTCGGGCGTTCAGCAGAACTGACGCGCAGTTGGTTCGCCGCCTCGTCACTGATGTTAGAGACAGCCGTCAGCAACTGCTTTCGGGTGACAGCTACCGGCTGAACCTCGGACGGATGAGGTCGCTCGATCAGACCGTTTTTGACGCGTTCGTGCCAGTGGGCGAAGTCGTCAAACGTTGGCCCTTCGAGATTGCGCTTTTTCACGGCGTTGCCGAAGAAATAATAGGCTTCACGAACTGACTGCCCGCGCTCGACGATGTTGTCGAAAGTGGTGATGACCAAGTCCATAATGCGTGGCGGGACACGGTCAAAGAAAGGCACGGCGACGTAGTTGCGGACTGCGGTCATTGAGCTGCTCCATAGTGTTTGATGATGGTGAAAAGGACGGCCGAAACGCCTGCGAACGCAGGACTAAAAATCAGCAGGGTTTCGGCCCACCGGCACACGCGAGAGCGGGCCGGAATGAAAATCGGGCTGTCGAAATTGGCATGCGGTTTTGTCATTGTGGGGTGTCTGCTGATCGGCGATGGTCGGGGTGTGGAGCGGTCGAGAGATTGGGTCTGACAGCCGGGGCGATTGAGCGCCTTGCACACGATGTGCGGCAGGCTAGAGCAGCAATCCCGAACCGTTCCACGCTTCATGCTGCGGCCTGATCCGCCTCGACGGCGCGACGGCCGTTCCGGTAGTTTTCCGAGGGCTGCGGGCTAAGCCTGCGACCATCGGCCAGGTAGCGGGAGAACCATAGAAGGTGGGGCCGGGTATCAAGGGCCGCTGCAATAGCGCGTTCGCCAGCCACATGAGGCTCGTATACGGCGTTACCGGCCGTGCCGGTCGGCAGGCCATATTTCTTGTCGATCTCGGCAAGCGTAATTTTGGCAATGATGAGCATGCCCTTAATCCGGGCAATTTCTTCCAGCCGCCTGCGTTCGGCAAGGGTAACCTTGCCGTCGTCAGAGACACGGTGCATAAAGGATTCCTTCCAGAAGGGAGGCCCTGACCGGCCTCCTTTTTTGGGGTTATTAATTCTGCGAACACAGAAAGGATTAAACCAGAAATTCGGTTTTGTAAACTGGATTATTGGTTTAACTGGGAAATTATTGGCTAGACCTGAAGCGAAACCGAAAACGCCGCTCGCGGAGCGTCTGCGAGACTTGCGGCGTAGGCTCGGCGATCCCGAAAGAGATTTGTTCGCCGAGCAACTCGGCGTCAGTAAAAATACGCTGGCTTCATATGAGCGCGGGGAAACAGAACCTACCGCATCGATCCTTGATGCCTACCGACAGAATTTCGGAGCCAGTGTCCTATGGATTGTCACCGGGCAAGGTGACATGTTTTCCGAATCTGCGACGATAACTGAAGGCGTGGATATGGTGAAAATTCCGCGCTACGATGTTCAAGCCGCCGCTGGCTCAGGCTTGATCCCAAAGGATGACAGCCCCCACAATGAGGTGGCGTTCAGCCGAGCTTTTCTCCAAAGCATCGGCGCGAAACCCGAAAGCTGCATTATGCTTGAGGCGAAGGGCGAAAGCATGTTGCCCACCATTCCGGACGGCGCATTTATGATCGTCGATCAGAGCAAAACTGACATCGTCGATGATGAGGTTTTTGTTTTCCGGGTCGGCCCTGGTATCAAGGTAAAGCGGGCAAACTGGCGCATGGACGGTTCGCTTGAACTGCGATCCGACAACGAGCAGAACGGCTATCCCGCCGAAGTCATCAGCGAGGACATTGCAGATGATCTTTCCGTGATCGGCCAAGTGCTCTCTCTTCTTCGTCGAGCATAATTTGAGATTCTCTCAATGGTGGCATTGACTCATTTCTCAATGAGAACAAAATAGGAACATTGGTAACGCCAAAAGTGAGGTAAAAGGGTATGGCGCCAACTGATAAGTTCGTTGTTGTTCCATTCGCGGAGCGGAGAATTGAGATGGTGGATGTTGACTGGAAGATTGCCCCGAAAAACGCCCGCTGGTGGGCGATCGATGCCACTGGCGAGGCTCACTGGTTTTGTGAACCTGATATCGCGGCATTTACGGATTTCTGGTTTTCGGAGCCGGTTATTGCACCATCCTTCGGCTTCAATGGTGACTGGAGAGCGAGCTTAACGGAACGCCCCGCCCGATTTGGCCTGGTCAGGTAATGCAAAAAGCCGCCTTCCATCTTCTGGAGGGCGGCTTTTTTCGCTTCGGCGTTGATTTTGCAAGGTTATTTGTCTTTTCAGACGAACATGGCAGCTTCTTCCATCTTAGAATTGGAAAGTGGGCGCTCTTTGATGTCTGTTTGAGTGCGGCAGCTTAGTCCGCCGAGATTTTCGAAAGGCCGGTTTTCCGGGCTTTGAAGGCTCTTAAAAGGCCGCTATAGCTATTCTTGAAGGGTTGTTGAGGGCCGTTCGAGTTTTCGCGATTTTTGCCACGGCGGTTCGCAGATCACGGCGCAGGTCTGTCAAACTCGGTTTTGAATGGTGATCTTCAAGTCCTACGAAAGCCCCTGATTTATAAGGCTTTCTCGCCAGTTCCCACATATTCCCGGATATTCCCAGAGATTGCAGTAAGTGGTGACAAAGTACACTCGCACTGCCTGTGGCTGGCCGGACGCCAAAAAAAGGGAAACCCGCTTGCCGTATCGAAACAGCCAGCGGGTCTCAACCTTTACCCCCTCCCACAAGGGCGAGCGAACAAAAGCACATCAAATGAATTATGACAAGATCAAGGCGACCATATTGTTGCGGTAGAAGACTCTGTTTGCCAGTTTAGCGGCGGATGGCAGAGAGTAACCACTTCCGTATGCCGCTCGTAAGGGGAGCGGTAAGACACGATATTATCGTTGCAGCGTAAGGGCGCGCCGGCAGCATAGACATTTGCAACGGCACGTGGATGATGGTGCACTCTGTATTTCGGGGCCGTTTCCCTTCCGTAAGTGATCATGTCGGCAGCGAAAGAGGCAGCCGGGATGGACAGGACGGCAAATACGGCAACCACACAAGTTCGTCTGAGATTTATGGACATGAGCTATCCCCTCGTGTTGACCAACGCAGGAAAACGCGATGCGCCCGGGAGCTGTTCCCTGTGCCAAATGGTATTTTCACGGGGTGACAAAAAAATGCCCGCTCGCGGCGGGCAATTCAGAGGGGAACTGAGGTTAGGAGCCTCGCGTCAAGAACGGATATCCTCGCCATAAGTTCCGCCTGATTACACGTCGCCCGATAAAAATCATGCACGCCAAGCCGACAGACCGGGAGCGGCGTCTTCATAAGCAATCGAAATAACGCAAATAACTGTGTTCTGGGAAATTTGGAGCGGGCGAAGGGATTTGAACCCTCGACCCCAACCTTGGCAAGGTTGTGCTCTACCCCTGAGCTACACCCGCTCAAATCCATCGGTCCGGGGTAGTACGCTGAACCGTGGGCCACCGCAATGCGGCGACGGGCGCTATATCGCTCAATCGATTTTGGAATGCAACAGGGAAATGACAAAAACGCGAAAATTTCTTTGAGAAATGCGACAAGCGGCGGAAATGATTGGGAATTTTCGCGCCGTCGCTTTTTCACGCGTTGCCAAGCCGCGGTTGCCCCCTTAATCATGACGGAGAGGATATCGGAATCGGCAAAGGCAGGCGGCAGGATATGGCGGAAAATTCTCCGAAGACGGCAGCGGACTTGTTCGCGTTTCTGGACGGGCTCGGCATCGAGCATAAGACAAAACAGCATGAGCCGGTCTACACCGTTGCTGAATCCCAGTCGTTGCGTGATCTAATCCCGGGCGGCCACACGAAGAACCTTTTTGTGAAGGACAAGAAGGATCAATATTTCGTTCTGACCGTTGAGGAGAACGCGGTCGTCGATCTGAAAAGCGTTCACAAGACGATTGGCGCGGCAAGCCGCGTATCCTTCGGCAGGCCGGAAAAAATGCTTGAATATCTGGGTGTCGTGCCGGGATCTGTCACGGTTTTCGGCGCCATCAACGACACGGGTGGGCAGGTCACCTTCGTACTCGACAGCGATCTTCTGGAAAACGAGCTTATCAACGGTCACCCGCTTTCCAACGACCAGACGACGACGATAGGAAACAAAGACCTCATTCGCTTCCTGGAGGCGACCGGCCACACGCCGCTTGTCTTGAAAGTCAGCGAGTGAGATACGATCTTTGCTTCAACCAAGACAATACGACAGAGATTACGGGAGACCGGCATGAGCGGCACGAACAATCCTTACGGCAGTTCCTATGGCGGGCAGATGTCCGGCAACGCGCAATATAGCGGGGAGCTGAACGGCGCGTCTTCCGGTCACATCAAGGACACCACAACAGCGGCCTTCTCCAAGGATGTTCTCGAGGAATCGCGCCACCAGCCGGTTCTGGTGGATTTCTGGGCACCGTGGTGCGGCCCGTGCAAGCAGCTGACGCCGGTTCTCGAAAAGGCAGTAAACGAGGCGAATGGCCGCGTGAAGCTTGTGAAACTGAATATCGACGATCACCCGTCTATTCCGGGACAACTCGGCATCCAGTCCATTCCCGCTATCGTCGCTTTCCTGGATGGCAGGCCGGTGGATGGCTTCATGGGCGCGGTACCGGAAAGCCAGATCAAGCAGTTCATCGACAAGATCGCCGGACCTGATGCGGGTGATCCGAAGGCTGAGATCGAAGCGGTTTTGGCAGAGGCAAAGCAGCTTCTGGCGGATGGCGATCATAATGGCGCGGCACAATTGTTCGGCGCGGTTATGCAGGCCGATCCCGAAAACGCCGCCGCAATCGCTGGTATTGCCGAATGCATGATTGCCGTTGGACAATATGAACGGGCAAGCGAACTCCTCTCGTCCCTGCCGGCGGAAGTGGCCGCAGATGCTGGCATTCAGCTCGTCTCGAAAAAGATCGCGCAATATGAAGAAGCCCGCAAGATTGGCGACCCGGTGGTGCTGGAACGTGATCTCGCGCTCGATCCCGATAATTACGAGGCTCGTGTGAAGCTTGCCAAGGTCCTCAACGCTCAAGGGCGGCGGGATGAGGCAGCGGATCATCTGCTCTATGTCATGCGCAAGGACAGAACCTTTGATGATGACGGCGCGCGCCGCCAGCTTCTGGAGTTTTTCGAGGCCTGGGGCTTCAAGGATCCGGCAAGTGTGGCCGGGCGCCGGAAGCTTTCGTCGATCTTGTTTTCGTAATGCGGGCATATCCCGGCCATGGCGGTTGATCCGCCGGCCGGGCAGCGGTGAACAGGGGGCTTGATCCCATGCATGTCGGAAATGCGAGATATGTGAAGAACAATGATTTGCCGGAAACTGTGCCGGTATTTCCATTGTCGGGCGCGTTGCTTTTGCCGGAAGGCCACCTGCCGCTCAATGTCTTCGAGCCTAGATACCTCGCCATGATTGATATGGCACTGGCCGGCCACCGGGTCATCGGCATGGTGCAGCCGGCCCTTCACGTCATTGAGGGGGGGCATGATGGTGGTCCTTTGAGCGCTGTCGGATGTCTTGGTCGCATCACTTCCTTTTCGGAGACCGGGGATGGGCGTTATGTCATTTCGCTCACTGGCATCTGCCGCTTCCGCCTGCTGGAAGAGGTGGATGTGGGCAAACCCTATCGCAGTTTCCGGCACGCGCCCTTCATCGCCGATCTTTCCGGCGAGTATGATGAGGACGCTGTGGACCGCGAAAATCTGCTGCGGGTATTCCGTGCGTTTCTGGATGCGAACCAGCTGGAAGCCGATTGGGAAAGCGTGGAGCGCGCAGGCAATCGTGTCCTCGTCAATTCGCTTTCCATGATGTCTCCCTTTGGTCCTGCCGAAAAGCAGGCGCTGCTGGAAGCGCCTGACCTGAGGACGCGGGCCGAAACATTGATCGCCATCACCGAGATCGTTCTTGCCCAGGGCTCGGGCGAGGCCGGTACTGTGCTGCAGTAGGATCGCCGCCATGGACGACAGGATGAGCAATGCCGATCCCAAGCTGCTTGAGCTGCTGGTCTGCCCCTTGACGAAGGGACGTCTTTCCTACGATCGCGCCCGCAACGAGCTTGTGTCCGAAAGCGCAGGGCTCGCCTACCCGATCCGCGACGGGGTGCCGATCATGCTGATTTCCGAAGCGCGCAAATTAGAAGACTAGCGTTAGCCCTGCCTGCCGCTCTCTCCACAGTGTCACGTCGCAAATTGACGATGATGCGTTGACAACCGTGCGTGGATTTGACCAGAGTCCCGCCCGACATGTCTGTTGCGGGGAGAAAACTGATGTCGTTGCGCGCGCTCGTCCGGATCTCGTTGATTGCGGTCTCAACCGCCATTACTTTTATTCCAGCTGTGGCGGCGGAACCTTCCCGCAAGGTGGTTACCACCAAAAATGGCGATTATTTCGGGTTCGATCTCAGAACCGAGCAGAATGTCTCGCTTGAGCAGTGCGGCGAGATTTGCGTCGGCGATACCGCCTGCAAGGCGTTCACCTACAATCCCAAGGTGCAATGGTGTTTCCTTAAATCGGATTTCAATCAGCTCAATGCCTTCCCCGGTGCCGTCGCCGGCAAGATCGTGCAGGTTGTCGCTGAAGCCGATATCGGTGCACCGCAGCGTCTTTCTTTCGTGACTGATAGCCTGCAGCAGGAAGCGCGTCGGCTGAAATCGGGCCTTGCGGCAAGCGCGGAGCAGCAGAGCCAGGGACTGGAGAACCTGCTGCAAACGGCAAGGCAGCAGGCGGCAGCCGACGCGATCGAAACCTACAAGGCGGCTCTTGCGATTTCGCCCGATGACGGTGCTCTCTGGGCCGAATTTTCGCAAAGGGCGGCGCAGGTTACCGACAATTACGCGATTGCGGGCCAGGCCGCTTCCGCTGCCATCAATGCCTATCAGTTGAGCCGCACGGTCAGTGCCCGCACCGAGGCGTTGAACCGGCTGGCCCAGGCTTTCGAAAAGACCCAGAATTATCGTGCGGCGCTTAATGCCTATAAGGAGAGCCTCACACTTTCCGATAATGCGCAGACGAAGGCGGCCTATGCCGATCTGCGCACGCGCCAGGGATTCCGCGTCATCAACAATACGATTGATACGGATAGTGTCAGCCCGCGCGCATGCGTGCAGTTTTCCGAACCGCTGGTGAAGAACGGTGTCGATTATTCCTCTTTCGTCACATTGGATGGTGCTGCACCCAAGGCGATCGAGGCGAAGGGCAGTGAGATTTGCGTCGAGGGGCTGACCCATGGTCAGCGTTACAAGATTGCGTTCCGCGCCGGCCTGCCGTCCTCGGTGGAAGAACCGCTGGAAAAGCAGGTCGATCTCGATATCTACGTGCGTGACCGTGCAGCGAGCGTCCGCTTCACCGGCGAGAACTTCGTGCTGCCGGGCACGGCGCGGCGCGGCATTCCCATCGTTTCGGTCAATGCCGAAAAGGCCGATCTGAAGCTTTACCGTATTGGCGACCGTAACATCACGTCGGTCTTGGCAAACTCGCAGTTTTTGACGCAGATGGACGGTTACAACGCCGACCGTATTGAAAACGAGATCGGCGAGCTGGTCTGGCAAGGTTCGATAGACATTCAGCCGGACCTCAACAAGGACGTAGTGACGAGCTTTCCGGTGGACGAAGCCTTGCCGGAGCGGAAGCCCGGCATCTATGTGCTGACCGCCGTACCGCCCGGCACCGCACCGGAGACATGGGATTCGCGCGCCACGCAGTGGTTCCTCGTTTCCGATACGGGCATCACCACCTATGCCGGCACCGATGGCCTGAACGTATTCGTGCGCTCGCTCGGCAGCGCCGCACCGCTTGGCGGGGTGGACTTGCAATTGCTCGCCAAGAACAACGAAGTGCTCGGCACGGCAAAGACGGATGCAGACGGCAGGGCAGTATTTTCGGCAGGCCTGATGCGTGGCACAGCGGCGCAGGCGCCAGCCATCCTCACAGCGCGCAACGGCGACAAGGACTACGTCTTTCTGGACATGACGCGCGCCGGTTTCGATCTTTCCGACCGTGGTGTGACTGGCCGCGCGGCCCCCGGCGCCATCGACGTGTTCAGCTGGACAGAGCGCGGCATCTACCGCGCCGGCGAGACCGTGCACGCGGCAGCGCTGGCCCGTGATGTTGACGGCAAGGCGATCGAGGATCTGCCGCTGACCTTCATCTTCTCGCGTCCTGATGGCGTCGAGGACCGGCGTTTCGTGAGTGACGGCAAGGCGCTCGGCGGCCATGCGGTCGATCTGCCCTTGCAGGCGAATGCCATGCGCGGCACCTGGACGCTGCGCATTCATACTGATCCGAAAACGGCTGCGATCAGCGAAAAGAGCTTTCTGGTCGATGATTTCGTGCCTGATCGCACCGAGTTTGATCTTTCCAGCAAGGTGAAACAGATCGAGCCGGGCGCGGAAACGCCAATCGACGTCGATGGCCGTTATCTCTACGGCGCGCCCGCAGCCGGCCTGACGCTGGAAGGTGAGGTCGCCGTCAAGCCGACCCGCACGAGTACCGACTTCGAGGGTTATTTCTTCGGTCTGGCCGATGAGGAAAGTGAAGAAGAAAATCGCACCGCGCTTGCCGATCTGCCGGCGCTGGACGAAGAAGGCAAGGCAAGCTTCAATGTCGATCTGACGGATTTGCCTTCCACCACGCAGCTGCTTTCCGCCAACATCATCGTTCGGATGCGCGAGGCCGGTGGCCGCGCCGTCGAACGATCTCTGACGCTGCCGGTGAAGGCGCAAGCACCTGTCATCGGCATCAAACCGCAGTTTTCGGGTGATCTCGCCCAGAATTCCGTTGGCCGTTTCCACATTATCGGCGTGACAGCTGATGGCGCGAAACAGGCGATGAGTGGCCTCAGCTGGAAGCTCATCAAGGTAGAGCGAAACTATCAATGGTATCGTCAGGGTAACTCCTGGCGGTACGAACCGGTGGAATATACCAAACAGACCGAAACCGGCACGGTTTCCGTCGATGCCAATGGCGGTGAGATTTCCGTGCCTGTCACCTGGGGCCGCTACAGGCTGGAAGTGGAAGGTGCCGGCAATGGCGCACCGGTTTCGAGCGTCGAATTCGATGCTGGTTTCTACGTCGAGGCAAGCTCGACAGAGACGCCGGATGCGCTGGAAATCGCGCTGGACAAACAAAACTACAAGATCGGCGATACCGCAAAACTCAAGGTATCGTCGCGTTTTGCCGGTCAGCTGATGGTCACGTCAGGTTCGGAAAAGCTGATTTCCGTGCAGAATGCTGAGATCGGTGCGGATGGCGGCGAGATCGACATTCCCGTTACCGAGGAATGGGGCGCGGGGGCGTATGTGACGGCCACGCTGTTCCGTCCGGGCGATGCGCAGGAAAGCCGCATGCCGATGCGCGCCATAGGCATCAAGTGGCTTGCCGTCGATCCCGCCGAGCGCAAGCTTGCGGTAACGCTAGGCGCGCCGCAGAAGACGCTGCCGCGTCAGCCGCTTGAAATTCCGATCAGTGTCGCCGGCGCGGGCGTGGGCGAAAAGGCCTATGTCATCGTCGCGGCTGTGGATGTCGGCATATTGAACCTCACCCGCTATGAACCGCCGCAGCCGGATGAATGGTATTTCGGTCAGCGACGGCTCGGGCTGGAAATCCGCGACCTCTATGGCCGCCTGATCGACGGTTCGCTTGGCGCCACCGGTCGCCTGAGAACGGGCGGTGATGGCGGGGGCGCAGCACTGCAGGGCAGCCCGCCCACCGAAAAGCTCGTGGCCTTCTTCTCGGGACCTGTCGAACTTGACGCAGACGGCAAGGCGACGGTGAGCTTCGATATTCCTCAGTTCAACGGCACGGCCCGCATCATGGCTGTCGCCTGGACGAAGACGGGCGTGGGACATGCGGTCTCCGACGCCGTCATTCGAGACCCCGTGGTAGTGACTGCCAGTGCACCGAAATTCCTCGCGCCCGGCGATGTCTCGCAATTGCGGCTCGATATCGCCAATACCGATGGCGAGGCCGGCGACTACCGGCTGGATGTCACCAGCAACACGGCACTTACGGTCGATCAGGGTGAGATGTCGCAGACCCTGGCACTGCAAAAGGGCGGCAAGTCGTCGCTGACCGTGCCGTTGACAGGCGAACAGCCGGGCAATGGCGCAATCACCATTAAGGTCTCCAACGCCGCCGGTCTTTCGCTGGAGCAGGTATTGAATGTTCCCGTGCGTCCAGCCGTTCTGCCGGTCACGACGCGGCGTGAAATCAAGATCGCGCCCAATAGCAGCCTGACGATCAATGGCGACCTTCTGGCCGATAGCATGCTTCTCGGTTCGTCCGTCGCCGTCAACGTCACACGCTCGCCAGCCTTCGATATTCCGGCGCTGGTGATGATGCTCGACAAATATCCTTACGGCTGCGCCGAGCAGACGACGAGCCGCGCGTTGCCGCTGCTTTATCTCTCGGAAATGACCAAGGATAGCGGCATTGCCGAGGACCCGGATACCCGCCGCCGCGTGCAGGAGGCGATCTACCGGGTGCTGTCCTTCCAGTCGAGTTCCGGCAGTTTCGGCCTCTGGTCTCCCGGTTACGGAGATCTGTGGCTGGATGCCTATATCAGCGACTTCCTGACCCGTGCGCGCGAGCAGGGTTACGATGTTCCCGAACAGGCGATGGTGCAGGCTTTGAGCAACCTGCAAAACGGTCTTTCCTACGATAGCAACGTCAAGGATCGCGGCAACGAGATCGCCTATTCGCTTTACGTTCTGGCGCGCAACCGCAAGGCGGCGATCAACGATCTCAGATATTATGCGGATACGGCGCTTGCCGATTTCCCCACACCGCTTGCCAAGGCGCAGGTTGCCGCAGCCCTTTCGCTTTATGGAGATCAGGCACGCGCGAAGACTGTGTTCGGTGCCTCGCTCGATATGGCGAGCCGTGCCACCAAGGTTAGCTTCGCAAGGGCGGATTACGGTTCCGCCCTGCGTGATGGCGCAGCGACGCTGGCGCTTGCGGCGGAAAGCCGTCCGGTTCCTGCCGTCGTGCCGCAACTTGCAGGTGCCGTGGCGAAGGAATGGGAAAAGAAACCCTATACCAGCACCCAGGAACAGGCATGGATGCTGCTTGCCGCCCGCGCCGTCAAAGGTGAGGACAAGGATATCCGTCTTGATGTGAACGGCGATTTGCAGACCGGCGGTTTCGGCAAGCGGATGACCGGCGACGAATTGCTGGCGGCACCCTTGAAGATCGCCAACGCGTCGGCTGATCCGGTCACGGCGGTGGTCACCACGGTCGCGCCCCCGGCACAACCGCTTGCCGCCGGTGGCGAGGGCTTCACCATTACCCGTACCTATTATTCCATGGATGGCGAGGAGGTGAACGCGAGCGAGGTGGTGCAGAACGAGCGTTACGTGGCGGTGCTGAATGTCACGCCTAAAAATGACTGGCAAGCACGCATTCTCGTGACTGACCTTCTGCCTTCCGGTTTCGAGATCGACAATCCGAGCCTCGTCAATTCTGCCGCCCTTTCGAATTTCGACTGGTTGCCGGAAACCGAAGCTGCGCATACCGAATTCCGCTACGACCGGTTCGTTGCGGCCTTCAACCGCACGGCTGGCGACAGCTCGGAAATCACGCTGGCCTATGTGGTCCGGGCCGTCACCCCGGGCACTTATGATCATCCGGCCGCCTCGGTCGAGGATATGTACCGGCCGCAATTTTCCGCCCGCACGGCAACGGGCCGCATGGAGGTGCGTTCGGCAACCCCATGAGGCGAAAAAAGGCGATCATCGTCGGCATCGTGTCGGCCGCTCTGTTTGTAGGCGGTGCGGCCTTCGGTCTCGATGCGCTGGACAAGGCCTATCCGCCACCGCTGGAGGCTGCGCAGCAGCGGTCCTTCGAGGTGCTGGATAGAGACGGGCGGTTGCTGCGCGCATTTGCGACACCTGATGGCCGCTGGAGGCTGAAAACCAGCGCTGCAGAAGTCGATCCGCAGTTCCTGCGCATGCTGATCGCTTACGAGGACCAGCGTTTTTACGACCATCACGGCATTGACCCTTGGGCGCTGCTGCGCTCCGCCTGGCAATTGGCAAGCAACGGCCGGATCGTCTCCGGCGCCTCGACGCTTTCCATGCAGGTGGCGCGGCTGATCGAACCGCGCACCGACCGGTCGTTTTCGGCGAAATTTCTGCAGGGATTGCGAGCGCTCCAGATCGAAAGACGGCTCGACAAGGCGGAAATCCTCGATCTTTATCTGAATATCGCGCCTTATGGCGGCAATCTTGAGGGTGTTCGTGCCGCAAGCCTCGCCTGGTTTGGCAAGGAGCCCGCCCGGCTCGACACGGCGGAGGCGGCTCTTCTGGTGGCGCTGCCGCAATTGCCGGAGAAACGCCGACCGGACCGCTTTCCGGATGCGGCAAGGCAGGCGCGGGAGAGGGTTTTGCAGCGCCTTGCCGTAGAACGCGTGGTGGGTGAAGGGGAAGCAGAGCGGGCGACCCTTGCAGCCGTTCCCGCCAACCGGCGTGATCTGCCGGCCTATGCACCGCATATGGCGGCTGCCGCACGCGTGAAGTTTGCCAATGCCACCGAGGCGCACTCGACGCTCAGATTGCCGATCCAGCGGGAACTGGAAGCCGTTGCCCGCCATGCAGCGGAAAAACTGACAGAAAAGGTCTCCGTCGCCATCGTCATGGCCGACGCGCAGACCGGTGATATTCTGGCTGAAGTTGGTTCCGCTGATTATCTCGATACTGCAAGGCGCGGTTTCGTGGAGATGAGCCGCGCCGTGCGCTCGCCGGGCTCCACCCTCAAGCCGTTCATCTATGGCCTTGCCTTTGAAAATGGTCTCATCGGGCAGGAAACCATCATCGAGGATCGCCCGGCGGATTTTTCCGGTTACCGCCCGCGAAATTTCGATATGCATTATCAGGGTGATGTCAGCATCAGGCAGGCACTGCAACTGTCGCTCAATGTGCCCGCCGTAAAGCTTCTGGATGCTGTCAGCCCGTCTGCGCTGATGGTGCGTTTTCGCCGCGCGGGCGTGAAGCTCGTGCTTCCCACCACCGAGCCTCCTGGGCTTGCCATTGCGCTGGGAGGTGCTGGTATTTCGCTGGTTGATCTGGTGCAGCTTTATGCGGGCCTTGCCGGCGGCGGCGACTCTGTGCGGCTGGGGGACGGTGTGCGCTCCGCGCCGCAACCGCTTGCCGGAGATCGGCTGTTTGCCGACGCTGCGATCTGGAACGTCTCCGACATCCTGTCCGGTGTGCTGCCGCCACTCGGCATGAAGCAGCGCGGCATCGCCTACAAGACCGGCACCAGCTACGGTTACCGTGATGCCTGGTCGGTAGGTTATGACGGGCGGCATGTCATCGGCGTGTGGGTCGGTCGTGCCGATAACGGCGCCGTCCCGGGCATTGCCGGTTATGCGACGGCAGCCCCGATCCTCTTCGAGGCTTTCGAGAAATCCGGCGTAGCGATCACGCCAATGCCTGCTGCACCCTCTGGCGTCGCGCGGGTGGCCGTGAGCGACCTTCCCGCCAACCAGCGGCGTTTCACATTGACCGCAAGCGGCCTGCTTTCGGCCTCAAGGCGCGAAAGCGCGCCGCGCATCGTCTATCCACCGGAAGGGGCTAGGGTGGAGCTCTCCAGCCAGTCAGGCATTTCGCCGCTAGTGCTGAAGCTGCAAGGCGGCCGCGCGCCCTTCCGCTGGCTCGCCAACGGCAGGCCGCTCCCGGATTCTTCGCTCCGCCGCAACAGCGAATGGCGACCGGAAGGGCAGGGGTTTTCAACGCTGACCGTGATCGACGCCGATGGCCGCGCTTCGAGCGTGCGCGTTTTCATCGAGTGAGTTTTTTACGGCTTGCGCACCACGCGGCTGAACGCCGCGTCGCAGGCAGCTTCTTGCCCGCGTCATAGAAGTTCATTTGCAGAGACCTGATGCAACGTGGAAGGAGGAACGGCGATCACGCAACGTCGAGTGAATGACGATCGATACGCTCCTGAAGTGCGACCACAACCGCATGCAGGAATTCTCTGCATCGAGGGTCGACGGTCTTCGCCAGTGTCATTTCCAGCCGGCTGCGGATCTTGTCCATGAACCCAACATGATCGAAGCTGTCGGCGGCGATATTTACCTCGACTTCTTCCATATAGTGCAACAGGTGCGGTTCCAGTGCGAGATTTGGGTCCATCCGGTATCGGGTGGCCATCTGCTCTGCAAGCGTTCCCATCTGTACGTATGGGCCATATTCGTTGATCATTCTGTCTCCTTCATCGGGTGTGAGCATCTTAGATAGGTGCTGTTTGTGGATGCACGATATGTGTTTGCGATCAAACGCGCAAAAGACCGGAGCTAATTGGTAAAACGAACGTGACCAATCGATGCTTCGCCGTTCGAACATGCCGGTGTGCACGCTGAGCGAAACGGGACAGCTATTATGTTTGTCTAGGACTAGAGCCGCATGGCCAGCAGTGAAGCGGGTCACGACATTCCGCTCTTTTTTATATTATTGTTTTAAACTGAATTTACAGGAAAATGGTGTCCACGAGAGGATTCGAACCTCCGACCCCAGGATTCATACCACTTCGGCTTTAGCCGCCGCCCATCTCCATTGGATAGGACGTTCGTGGTCTGGACTGTCCCTTCACCATGAGCCTTTCGGCTTTTAGGTGCTGCCCATCCAGTCTCTACACCTTCACCGGATTTCTCCAGAGCTTGGCTCGGGATTGGCATGCTGGAAGACCAGCGAAGCTTTCCCCGACTTTGAGCAGATCGATTGCGTCGTTTCCGGGCGCAACCCCCAATTTGTCTTAGGAATCCTGTGCTCTATCCTGCTGAGCTACGTGGACACTGAATTGCTCTTTAACCTGCCGTAGCCGGCGGATCAACCGCGTTCTTTATCGCGGTTGACCTGTTCCTCTGCTTTCTTTGCGTCCCGGTAGTCAGTTCGTCAGGCGTTGCTCGGCAAGTTTCACCCAATAGGAAATGCCGTAGGCGATGGCGTCGTCGTTGAAATCGTATCCAGGGTTGTGAAGGCCGGCCGAATCGCCGTTGCCGATGAAGATGAAGGCACCCGGCCTTTCCTTCAACATGAAGGAAAAATCCTCGCCCGCCATGGAAGGGTCGACATCGGGGTCGACGTTGTTTTCACCAGCCACATCGCGGGCGACGTGGATGGCGTGGTCGGTCTCGTCCGCATGGTTGAAGGTCACCGGGCAATAACGTTCATAGACGACCTCGGCTTCCGCTCCATTGGCAAGCGCTATGCCTTCCGCCATCTGCTTGATGCGATCCTGCGCGAGATCGCGCACCGTCTCGTCCAGACTACGCACCGTGCCGGCAATCAGCGCGTCGTTGGGAATGATGTTGTGGCTGGAGCCGGCGTGAAAGCGGGTGACGGACACGACCACGGATCGGATCGGATCGGCATTGCGCGAGGCGATCATCTGCAGATTGCCGACGATCTGTGCGCCGATCGTGATCGGGTCGATCGTGCGGTGCGGCTGGGCCGCATGGCCGCCACGACCTTTGACAGTGATCGAGAACTTGTCCGGTGCCGCCATGATACCGCCCTTGCGGATGGCGAACGAGCCGAGCGGAATACCCGGCATATTGTGCATGCCGTAGACCTCATCGATGCCGAACCGCTCCATCAGGCCGTCCTCGACCATGGCGAGCGCACCCGCACCGCCTTCTTCGGCGGGCTGGAAGATGACCGCGATGGACCCGGCGAAATTGCGGGTTTCCGCGAGATATTTGGCGGCGCCAAGCAGCATGGCGGTGTGGCCGTCGTGGCCGCAGGCATGCATGGCGCCTGCGGTTTTGGAAGCCCAGGGTTTGCCGGTTTCCTCAAGGATGGGAAGAGCATCCATATCCGCCCGAAAGCCGATGGTGCGATTGCCTGGAATATTGCCTCTGATGATGCCGACCACGCCCGTGCGGCCAAGACCGGTCACGATTTCGTCAACGCCGAAAGATTTCAGCTTGTCCGCAACGAAAGCTGCGGTGTTGTCGACATCATACAAAATCTCGGGATTTTCATGCAGGTGACGCCGCCATTCGCTGACTTCCTGCTGAAGTTCGGCGGCTCTGTTCAAAATCGGCATTCGTTCATTCCTGGGTTCATCGGTGCGGCATGGCGTAAAAGCCTATCCTCCGCGGTGGATAGTGCGCCGCATAATTGACGTAATCAATGTACTTTGCCATTGCTAGGACATATATGGTGAATATTGCCATTCCCTGACTGAAGACGGGAATTCGAGGATAAGCCTTGCCACAGAATCTTAAATCGCCAAACGCCGCCCGACGGCTCTCCGCAGCCATTGCCATCATGACCGCCGGCCTTGTTGCCGCTGCACCCGTGGCGAATGCCAATCCAAAAATGGTGGTCGATGTCAAAACCGGCAAGGTGATTTCCCACCAGGAAGCGTTCCGCAAGTGGTATCCGGCCTCGCTGACCAAGCTGATGACCGCCTATATCGCCTTTTCGCAGATGAAGGCCGGCAAGCTCAGCCCGCAGACGGAAGTGGTGATGAGCAAGAAGGCCGCCGACCAGCCGGCCTCGAAAATGTATTTCAAGCCCGGCCAGAAGCTGACGATGGACAGCGCGCTGAAGCTGCTGCTCATCAAATCCGCCAATGATATCGCTGTGGCGATTGCCGAAACCATCGGCGGCACCAGCGATAATTTCGTGGCGCAGATGAATGCGCAGGCGCAGCGGCTGGGCATGAGCTCCACCCGTTACATCAACGCCAACGGCCTGCCCGGCAAGGGCCAATATACGACGGCGCGTGACCTTGCGCTTCTGGCGTTGATCATCAAGCGGGAATTCCCGGAATATGCCCATTATTTCTCGCTGGAAGGTGTCACCACCGGCAAGAAGGACTACGCCAACTTCAATATGCTCGTTGGCCGCTTTGATGGCGCAGATGGCATGAAGACCGGCTTCATCTGCGCATCCGGTTTCAACCAGGTGTCCTCCGCCGTGCGCAACGGCCGTTCGGTCATAACTGTGGTGCTGGGGGCAGATAGCCTTGCCGGGCGAACCGACCAGTCCGCTGATCTGCTGCAGATGGGACTGACGGCGCCCTCGGGCCAAGGCGTTTCACTCGCCTCGCTGGCACCCTATGGCGATACCGCCGAGGTAAACGACGTCAGTGCCGAAATCTGCAATCCGAAGGCGGCCAAGGTGCGCAGCGAAAGCCGCGACGAGACCGGCCGCATGGTCATCCATTCGCCCTACGTTACGGAAATGACCCGTCCGCCGGAATATTCTTTCGCGGGTCTCATTCCCGGCAGTGAGACGGTGGCGGTCAACACCGCCAAGGGTGCGAGCGCCAAGGGACAAGTGGCCAACGTGCCGATTCCGATCCCGCGTCCGACATTCTGATTTCGCCTAACCGCACTCTTTATGGATGAGGGCGCGCGCGAAGCCTGAACGCTGCGCGGAATCTGTATTCGCAGCTTCGGTTTGTTATGATATTACAGTGTCGCTCGTGGCCTTCAGGCCCCGGGCGATTTTTTGTGATTATTGCGCGGTTCCGGATCTAATATCGGCCAACGATCTGCCGGAGCGGCCATCAACATACAGGCAAGACATGTCTCGCGATCGCATACCGGTTTCAATCATCACCGGATTTCTCGGCGCCGGAAAATCGACGCTGCTCAACCGGCTTCTCAAAGACCCCGATATGAGCGACGCCGCGATCATCATCAATGAATTCGGCGATGTCAGCATCGACCATATGCTGGTTGAAAGTGCAGGCGAGGGCATCATCGAACTGGCGGAAGGCTGCCTTTGCTGCACCGTTCGCGGCGAGCTGGTGGATACTCTAGCGGAACTGATGGACGGCATCCAGACCGGCAAGCTGAAGCCGGTGAAGCGTGTCGTGATCGAAACCACTGGTCTTGCTGATCCCGCTCCCGTCATGCAGTCTGTCATGGGCAACCCGGTGATTGCGCAGAATTTCGTTCTGAACGGCATCATTACGGTTGTGGATGCCGTGAACGGCCTGTCCACACTCGATAATCACGAGGAAGCGGTGAAGCAGGCGGCGGTGGCCGATCGGCTGGTGATGACGAAGCGCGCGCTTGCCGATGCTTCCACAATTTCCACGCTGTCGGCCCGCCTTCAGGCGCTAAACCCGCGCGCGACGATCGAGGATGGTGACCGGGCCGACTGGAGTGCTGCCGCACTGCTGGATAACGGTCTTTACGATCCCGGCAGCAAAAATGCCGATGTCGGCCGCTGGCTGGGGGAAGAGGCGGAACACGATCACCACGACCACGACCACGATCATGACCACCACCATCATGGCGACCACGATGGCCACCATCACCACCACGATGTGAACCGGCACGACGCGTCGATCCGTTCCTTCTCGATCATTCACGACCAGCCGATAGCCCCGATGGCAATCGACATGTTCGTGGACTTGCTGCGTTCGGCGCATGGGGAAAAGTTGTTGCGGATGAAGGCCGTCGTCAAGCTGTCGGACAATCCGGACCGACCCCTTGTGCTGCACGGGGTACAGAACATTTTCCACACACCCGAGCGCCTCGCGGCATGGCCGGACCCGTCTGACCAGCGCACGCGCATGGTGCTGATTACCAAGGATTTGCCGGAGGCGTTCGTGCAGGACCTGTTTGCTGCTTTCACCGGCACGCCGGGCATCGACCGTCCGGACAGGCAGGCGATGACGGACAATCCGCTGGCGGTTTCGGGGTTGAGGTTTTAGGTCGCAAAACGGTGGTTGAAACCCGCGGGCGGGGCACCCCTTTACCTTGTCGAGTATCTCACCCTCAAGGGGGAGATCGAGTGGAGTATTCTCGGCAGCGAGGGTAATTACGCTCCCTTCACGATCCTGAATCGGTGTCCTTTGGTCAACGTCGTAGTTTCAACCAGGCTATGCCCATCCTGGTTGCACATATGGGCAATATCGATAACCGCCAGCGGGTCGGTCGTCTCTACAACAAGAACATCGCCCGCCTGCAGGCCAGCGAGTTTTTTACGGCTTCTTAAAACCGGAAGGGGGCATTTAAGCCCCCTCAAGTCGAAAACTATGTCAGCCGTGTCGGTCATTCCTTGGCCCAGAACTTCCAGAACGGCTTCTTTTCCGGTGCTTCCGCTGGCGGTGCTGCGGAAAAAGCGAGCGGGTTCATGGCCGGTACAGGGACCTGGGCGGCAGTTCCGTTCTGACCAGGCCCCGAAGCCGCAGGCGTAGCAGCGGCAACCATTGTCGGGGCCGCCGGGGCAGGGTTCGATTGCGGAGCTGCGGGCTGGGTTGCCGAAGGATGCGGGGTCCGCAGAGAAGACGCGGTTGCGGTGGTCGCCGGCGAAGACGAGGTCACCTGCTGCGCCTTCTTCTCCATCAGCGCGGCATATTCCGTTTCCTTCATCAGCTTGCCGGCCTTCAGCGCCGAGCCGGTCGGAGCATAAGCGGGTTCGCGGCCCTTGCGCTTTTCGGCAACCAGCGCTTTGCGCTCCGCCTCGCTCGGGTCGTACCAGGCCATGCCGTCATATTTCTTCATCGCCTTTTCATAGGCGAGATCATAGGTCTTTTCGTAGCTCGAAAGCGCGCTCACCAGTGCCGGCGGCGTGCTCATGGCCGGGCATTGCGCAGATGCGTTGAACGTGCCGCCTTCGGTCTGCTGGTTGAAGACATATTTCTTCTCGCAGACATTCACTTCCGGCGGGCGTTTCGTGACTTCGAAATTGTCGTAACCGACCTTCAGCATCTTCCAGAAATCGAGATGCTCGCTCTGGCGGTGGCGGGCCATGTTTTCCGCGGTCATGCGGAAGGGAAAGGCCTGCAGCTGAACGGTCTTCTGGCCACCCTTGAAGGCGTCGCGGGCGAAACCGTAGATTTCAAGGATCTGCGCGTCCGTCATCGAATAGCAGCCGGATGACGAGCAGGCGCCATGGATCATCAGGTTGGTGCCGTTGCGGCCGTTGGCGGCATCGTAGCGGTTCGGAAAGCCGGTGTTGATGGCAAGGTAATATTTAGAGTTGGGATTGAGGTGCGCGGGCGTCAGGTTGTAGAAACCTTCCGGCGCCTGCCGGTCGCCCTCTTTCACCTTGGGGCCGAGTTTGCCGGACCAGGCGCAAATCTGGTATTCGGCAATCTTGTCGAAGCGGTTGTCGCGCTTGGCCTTCCAGATTTCCAACGCGCCTTCTTCCTTGAAGATGCGGATCATGATCGGCGAGGTGCGATCCATGTTCTTCTTGTCGATCTCGGCAAGAATGGACGGAGAAAGCGGGTAATCAACCTTGTTTTTAACGTGGGAGACGTCGCGTTCGACGGTTTCGAGCGTATCGTTGCAGCCGCTGAGAATGAGCGCGGTGCAGGCAAGAAGTGCAAAATGTGTCAAACGCATGATCTGATCCGAAAGACGATGGCACGGGCGACGGAGTTCTACACCGTCCCGCGTGTATTTTAAATACGGTATTAACCGTTTACATCTTCTTAACTCAAATCGGACCCGCCCCTGCGGCCGCCGATACATCTGTTGATGTGACCGGACTATGGCCGAGTTGGGGCGAGATTCAAGGAAAATAAGGCTGGAGCTAGATTGTTTTGGCTTCTTTTTGATCCACCAAAAAATCTAACTGCCTCTTTTTGCGCATTTCCGCACGTAAACCGCTGCGCACTTTTACTGGAAACGCTCTAAAGGTTTCTGCCGATATCCAGGAATTTCTGGCGGCGTTCGGCGCGCAGCTGCGTGCCCGAGCGCTGCGAAAGATCGGCGAGCGCCTTGGCGATAACGTCGCCGGTGGCACCAATCACGGCCGCCGGATCACGATGCGCGCCGCCCATCGGCTCGGGAATGATGCCGTCGATGACGCCAAGCGACTTCAGATCTTCCGAGGTGATTTTCATGTTGGTCGCGGCTTCCTTGGCACGGGTCGAATCGCGCCAGAGAATGGAAGCGGCACCTTCCGGCGAAATCACCGAATAGATCGCATGTTCGAGCATGTAGACGCGGTTGCCCGTGGCGATCGCGATTGCGCCGCCCGAGCCGCCTTCGCCGATGACGACGGAGACGATCGGCACCTTGACGTTGAGGCACATTTCCGTCGAGCGGGCGATGGCTTCTGCCTGACCGCGCTCTTCTGCGCCGACACCGGGATAGGCACCAGCGGTATCGATAAGGGTCACGACCGGCAGCGAGAAGCGGTCAGCCAGTTCCAGCACGCGGATCGCCTTGCGGTAACCTTCCGGACGCGGGCTGCCGAAATTGTGCTTCAGGCGGCTTTTGGTGTCATTGCCCTTTTCCTGGCCGATAATGGCGACGGGCTGGCCATTAAAGCGGGCAAGGCCCGCCTGGATGGCAGCGTCTTCGGAAAATTTGCGGTCGCCTGCAAGTGGCGTGAAATCCGTGAACAGCGCCTTGGCGTAATCGACGAAATGCGGGCGCTGCGGATGGCGCGCGACCTGCGTTTTCTGCCACGCGTTCAGCTTGGAATAGATATCCTGCATCGCGTCATTGACGCGTGATTCCAGGCGATTGATCTCCTCCGAGGTGTCTATGCTCTCGTCTTCATCGGCAAGCTTCTTCAGCTCGATGATCTTGCCTTCAAGGTCCGAGATAGGTTTTTCGAAGTCGAGATAATTGTGCATGAGATCCGTTTCCGATCGTTTTGCGCAAGGTTTGAGCCGGATTATCCGGCGGTTCCGGTCGCTCTAATCAAGGTTTTTGCCCTGTTTGGCAAGGGGGTGATGTGTTTGTACCAGCTCTTGCAGGCGTTCTTCCAGCACATGTGTATAGATTTGTGTCGTGGAAATGTCGGAATGGCCGAGCAGTTCCTGCACGGCGCGCAGGTCGGCGCCGTTCTGCAGAAGGTGGCTGGCAAAGGCGTGGCGCAGGACATGCGGTGACACCGCCGAGGGATTGAGGCCCGCGCGAATGGCAATGTCCTTCAGGTCGCGGGCGAAAACCTGTCGCGGCAGATGCCCTTCCTTGCTGTTTGAAGGAAACAGCCACGGACTTTCCGGACTGTCAGCCTTTTTGGGGGACGCGGGCGTCCTGCTTTTCTCAGGTACGAGCGACTTCCTGGCCGCGTCGTATTTTTCCATCGCCTCGATGGCCGCGCGAGACAGCAACACCATGCGGTCCTTGTTGCCCTTGCCGCGGATCATCAGGAAGCGTCCCTCCTGGCGCAAAACCTTGACCGGCAGCGAAACGAGTTCGCTGACGCGCATGCCGGTCGCGTAGAGAAGTTCGAGCAGGAGATGCATGCGGATGCGGGCAAGCTGGCCGGGGCCGGTTAAGGCGGCCTCTTCAGCAGCGATGCCAAGAAGTTTTGTCACGTCCGCGACGCTCATCGTCTTGGGCAAGGTGAGGCCCTTCTTGGGTGCATCGATGGTACCGGTCGGGTCGTCGCCGCGAAGTCCTTCAGAATAGAGGAACCGGTAGAATTGCCGCATGGAAGACAGGCGTCTTGCCTGCGACGTGGCTGCAAAGCCCTGAGTGGAAAGATGGGTCAGATAGGCCGACAGGTCTGCCGTGGCGGCTTCCATCAAGGACTGGCCTCGGCCACCGAGAAATTCACGCAGATCGGAAAGGTCGCGTTCGTAAGAAGAGAGCGTATTGGCGGCGGCACCCCGTTCGGCGCTCATCATTTCCAGAAAACTTTCGAGCCGCGCGCCGTCCCGCCCGCTCATCTCTTTGCTACTCATGGGGTGCGCCTTGCCGGCTCCGCCGACGGCGGGTTCAGCCGCTCGGAAGGAATGCGCACCGTCACCTCGCGATCATTGGGCTTGACGAACATGACCAGCAGCACCATGCCGCCATAGATCAGCCCCGCGATGGTTGCCAGTATCATCGTGAAGCGGAAGAGGGTTGGCATGGCGGCTCCGTGAGGGTGGCTGTCTGAAGGTATATGCGGTGCAGCGAAAGCGGCGACAAGATCAAAAAGCGGTAGTCCGCCGCTGCCGCATGCGGCGATGAATGTGATTCAACGCAATTCAGTCAGCAATTTGGCTTGACGCTTCGTAAACATTTGCAGATATCCATGCCAAACGGGCTTTCAATTTTATGAATGAAAAGAATTTATCTGTCCCGGTCACACTCGGGGAGCAAGCGCGGGCCAAGCTCGCCGGGCGCAACGTCGTCTTTGTCGGACTGATGGGGGCTGGAAAGTCCGCGATCGGTCGCATGGTCGCCCAGCAGCTCAAGGTCTCCTTCATCGACACGGATGTCGAAATCGAGCGTGTTTCCCGCATGACGATAGCCGAACTTTTCGCCACCTATGGCGAGGAGGAGTTCCGGGCGCTGGAAACGCGGGTCGTCAAGCGGCTGCTGCGCGGTGGCCCCAAGGTCATTTCTACCGGCGGCGGCGCTTTCATCAACGACAATACCCGCCGGCACATCACGCGCGGCAGTGTGTCGCTGTGGCTGAAGGCCGATATCGAGGTTTTGTGGGAAAGGGTCAACAAGCGTGATCATCGCCCGCTTCTCAAGACCGAAAACCCCAAGGCCACGCTGGCGGCTCTGATGGAGAAACGTTATCCGATCTATGCGGAAGCGGATCTGACCATCGAATCCCGCGATGTCCGCAAGGAGATCATCGTGACCGAAGTGCTGGCCGCCATCGCCGGCCTTGAACAGAAAGACTGAGCATCATGACGCCTTCCGAAATCCACACCGACGAACGTCTTGTCCATGTGCCGCTCGGTGAGCGCGCTTACGACATTCTGATCGGACCGGGCCTGATCGGCAGGGCGGGCGGCGAGATTTCGTCGCGGCTGAAGGGCAGGCGTGCCGCTATCATCACTGACGAGCATGTTGCACCGCTTTACCTCGAAGGCCTGATGGACGGCCTGCAGACGGATGGCATCGAGGCCGTTTCGCTGACCTTGCCTGCGGGCGAGAAGACCAAGAGCTTCGAACATCTGGTCACTGTTTGCGATGCCGTTCTCTCCGCACGGGTGGAGCGCAACGATGCGGTGATTGCGCTTGGCGGCGGTGTTATCGGCGATCTCGCCGGTTTTGCGGCGGGCATCGTGCGTCGCGGCGTGCGTTTCGTGCAGATACCGACCTCGCTTCTGTCGCAGGTGGATTCCTCCGTCGGCGGCAAGACGGGCATCAATACCCGCCAAGGCAAGAACCTTGTCGGCGTTTTCCATCAGCCCGATCTGGTGCTGGCCGATACGGCGGTGCTCGATACGCTGAGCGAGCGCGAATTCCGCGCCGGTTACGCCGAGGTGGTGAAATATGGCTTGATCGACAAGCCGGACTTCTTCTTCTGGCTGGAAAAGAACTGGGATGAAATCCGCACCGGCGGTCCCGCCCGCATCCAGGCGATTGCCACAAGCTGCCAGGCGAAGGCCGATGTGGTGGTGGCCGACGAGAAGGAAAACGGCGTACGCGCCCTTCTGAACCTCGGCCACACATTCGGCCACGCGCTGGAGGCAGCAACGAATTATGACAGCAAGCGGCTGGTGCACGGCGAAGGTGTCGCCATCGGCATGGTGCTGGCGCACCAGTTTTCCGCCCGCCTCAACCTTGCAAGCCCTGATGATGCCGCGCGCGTCGAAGCGCACCTCAAGGCGGTTGGTCTGCCAGTGTCAATGAAGGATATTCCAGGTGAACTGCCGCCGGTCGAGATGCTGATGGCGGCAATTGCGCAGGACAAGAAGGTCAAGGGCGGCAAGCTCACCTTCATCCTCACCCACGGCATCGGCCAGTCCTTCGTGGCCGACGATGTCGCGACGTCCGAGGTGCAGTCTTTCCTGTCGGAAAAGCATCCCGGCTGAGGCTTAAGGCGCGCGTTACCTAGAACCGCGTCGGCTCCCCCGGCGCCGCCGCCTCGATGGCGAGGGCATGCAGCCCGGCGTCGAGTTCCTGTTTCAAAAGTGCATTGATCGCCCGGTGGCGGTCAATGCGTGACTTGCCTGCGAAGCTTTCAGACACTATCTGAACACGCATATGCGTCTCGCCGGTGCCGGTTATGTCCGGCTGATGGCCGGCATGCATCTGGCTTTCATCGATCACCACCAGGCGTTCCGGCGAAAAGCTTTGCCGAAGCTTTGTTTCTATGCGTTCTCGCAGGGACATGCGATGGGCTCCAATCCTGTTGGCTGGTCTTTAAAAGGGGCTACCTAAAAGCCTGCAACATTCCGCTTTGTCAATTCTTGTTGTGCGCCTTTTCGCACCCCATAATCAGGGCATCATGAAACTGGATTCGAAATATTTCGACCGCATCCGTACACGCAGAAAAAGGGACAGGGAACCTGAGGTTCAGGCCCCGACCTGCCAGTGGGACGGATGCGACAAGCCGGGCGCTCACCGTGCACCTGTCGGCCGCAATGCCGAGGGGCAATTCTTCCTGTTCTGTTTCGAGCATGTGAAGGAATACAATAAGGGCTATAATTATTTCTCCGGGCTGTCTGACACCGAGATCGCCCGTTACCAGAAGGAAGCGATCACCGGCCATCGTCCCACCTGGACGGTTGGCGTGAACAAGACTGCGCGCGACAGCCCGCTGCACTCCACGCTGCGTTCCGGCGCGGCGGGCGCGGCCAATGCCCGCATCCGCGATCCTTTTGGCTTCACGAATGGTTATGCAAACGGGGCAAAGGCCGGCGGCCAGCGCCTGCAGCAGGACCGCAAGTTGAAGACGCTGGAGGCGAAAGCCTTCGATACGCTCGGCCTTTCTGCGGGTGCAAAGCAGGAAGAGATAAAAAGGCGCTATAAGGAGCTTGTCAAAAAGCACCATCCTGATGCTAATGGTGGCGATCGCGGCTCTGAAGAACGTTTTCGGGCTGTTGTTCAAGCATATCAATTGTTAAAGCAGTCAGGTTTCTGCTAAGCCAACGTTCGTGTTTACCGCCTGATTGATGATGTGGCCGGGTGGCCGCCGCCCGCCTTGGAGACGTGATGAGCAAAATCGACCTTGATATTTCCAACCTGCCCGACACGACGGTGTCCGTGCGGGAGGTTTTCGGCATTGATACGGATCTGCGGGTTCCCGCCTATTCGCAGGGCGACGCCTATGTGCCCGACCTTGATCCCGACTATCTTTTCGACCGCGATACGACGCTCGCTATTCTTGCCGGTTTTGCTCACAACCGACGCGTCATGGTTTCCGGCTTTCACGGCACGGGCAAGTCCACCCATATTGAGCAGGTAGCTGCCCGCCTGAACTGGCCCTGCGTGCGCGTCAATCTTGACAGCCACGTCAGCCGTATCGACCTCGTCGGCAAGGACGCCATCGTCCTCAAAGACGGCAAGCAGGTCACCGAATTCAAGGACGGCATTTTGCCCTGGGCCTACCAGCACAATGTCGCGCTTGTCTTCGACGAATACGATGCCGGTCGCCCGGACGTGATGTTCGTCATCCAGCGCGTGCTGGAATCCTCGGGCCGCCTGACGCTGCTCGACCAGAGCCGCGTTATCCGTCCTCACCCCGCCTTCCGCATTTTTGCGACCGCCAACACGGTCGGCCTCGGCGACACGACGGGCCTTTACCACGGCACGCAGCAGATCAACCAGGCGCAGATGGACCGCTGGTCCATCGTCACCACGCTGAACTACCTGCCGCATGAGCAGGAAGTGAACATCATTGCCGCAAAGGTAAAGAGCCTCAACAATCCGAAGGGTCGCGAAACCGTCTCCAAGATGGTGCGTGTGGCCGATCTTACCCGTTCGGCCTTCGTCAATGGCGACCTTTCCACGGTCATGAGCCCGCGTACCGTCATTACCTGGGCGGAAAATGCGGAAATCTTTGGCGATCTCGCCTTTGCGTTCCGCGTGACCTTCCTCAACAAGTGCGACGAACTGGAGCGCACGCTGGTTGCCGAACAATATCAGCGGGCTTTCGGCGTCGAGCTGAAGGAAAGTGCTGCGAACATCGTTCTCAGCGCCTGATCTTCCCCGGCTTGTCCGGAGAACATCACCGATGACTTGAAGACGCCGGCGGGCCGCGCATCCTTGGATGGGCGGCTCCGAAGCGTCGACAACTGACAGGAAAGACAATGGCAGCGCGCGGCGACAATTCCAGAGCAAAACCGGGTACGGCGGTCGATACCGAACCGTTGCGTCAGGCGATTGCCGGATGTGTGCGATCGGTTGCCGGCGATGCAGAGGTTGAGGTCGTTTTCGCCAATGAGCGGCCTGGCCTTGCCGGAGAGCGCATGCGCCTGCCGGAAATTTCCAAGAAACCCACCGCGCAGGAAATCGCCGTCACCCGTGGCCTTGGCGATTCCATGGCGCTTCGCCTTGCCTGCCATGACGCTGACACCCATGCGGTGATGTCGCCGCAGGGTGCCGAGGCGCGGTTGATCTTTGACGCTGTTGAGCAGGCGCGGGTGGAATCCATCGGTGCACTGCGCATGCCGGGCATGGCCTCCAACATTCAGGCCATGAACACGGAAAAATATGCCAAGGCGAATTTTTCGGGCATCAACACGAAGGACGATGCACCGCTTGCCGAAGCCGTCGCCCTTTTGGTGCGCGAGAAGCTGACCGGCGAAAAGCCACCGGCCAGTGCCGGCAAGGTTCTCGACCTGTGGCGCGACTTCATCGAGGACAAGGCCGCCGGCGACCTGAGCGACCTTTCCAAGGTGATTGGCGACCAGAAGGCTTTTTCGCGGCTGGTGCGCAAGATGCTGACCTCCATGCAGATGGCGGAGGAATTCGGCGACGACGATAACGAGCCGGAAAGCCAGGAGGCAGAATCCGACGAGGAGCAGCCGCGCACTAACGAGACCGAAGAAGAACAGGTCGAGGAAGAAGCCGGTTCCGATGCGACGCCCGCTGATGAAAGCGAGGCCTCGCAGGAGGAGATGGAAGAAGGCGAGATGGACGGCGCCGAGATGTCGGACGAGGAAATGTCCGACGATCTCGATGAGGATTCCGAGACGCCCGGCGAGACCCGCCGCCCCAACAGCCCCTTCGACGATTTCAACGAGAAGGTCGACTACCGCATATTCACCCAGGAATTCGACGAGGAAATCCACGCCGAGGAACTGTGCGACGAGGCGGAGCTTGACCGCCTGCGCGCGTTTCTCGACAAACAGCTCGCCCATCTTCAGGGCGCCGTCGGACGTCTGGCGAACCGGCTGCAACGCCGCCTGATGGCGCAGCAGAACCGTTCGTGGGATTTCGATCTGGAAGAGGGCTATCTCGATCCGGCTCGCCTCGTGCGGCTTATCATCGATCCCATGCAGCCGCTCTCCTTCAAGAAGGAGCGCGACACCAAGTTCCGCGACACGGTGGTTTCGCTCGTCATCGACAATTCGGGTTCGATGCGTGGCCGCCCGATCACGGTTGCGGCCACCTGCGCCGATATTCTTGCGCGTACGCTGGAACGGTCGGGTGTGAAGGTGGAGATTCTCGGCTTCACCACCAAGGCGTGGAAGGGCGGTCAGTCGCGCGAGCAATGGCTGGCCAGCGGCAAACCCGGCTCGCCGGGTCGGCTCAATGATTTGCGCCATATCATCTACAAGTCGGCGGATGCACCCTGGCGGCGTGCACGGCGCAATCTTGGCCTAATGATGCGTGAAGGCCTGCTGAAGGAAAACATTGACGGCGAAGCGCTGATGTGGGCGCATAACCGCCTCATCGGCCGCCCCGAGCAGCGCAAGATCATGATGATGATTTCGGACGGTGCGCCGGTGGACGATTCGACGCTGTCGGTCAATGCGGGTAACTATCTGGAGCGGCACCTGCGCGCCGTTATCGAACAGATCGAGACACGTTCGCCGGTGGAGCTTCTGGCGATCGGTATCGGCCATGATGTGACGCGTTATTACCGTCGCGCCGTGACGATCGTGGATGCGGACGAACTGGCTGGCGCGATGACCGAACAGCTTGCTGCTCTCTTCGAGGATACCAATACCGCCAGCTCGTCCCGCAAGGTTCGCCGTGCGGGATAAGCGGGGCCGGGCTTTTCTTTCCTGTAAATCGCTGGCGGTAGCTGCAGTTCTTGCGGTCGCAGCGCTCGTTCCGGTTCCCATCGGCGCGTCGACCATCGATGTTCCGGTCAGCGTCCGTCTGTTGTCAGGCTTCGAGGTCGGCACCAGCGCCAGGCGTTTCGGCAAGCTGGAATTTATCGGCGGCATGGTGATGAGCACGCCGGAAAAACTATTCGGTGCCATATCCTCCATCCGCTTTCGCCCAAACGGGCAGGAATTCGTTGCTGTGCTGGATACCGGCCACTGGCTCACGGGCAAGATCGCACGCGGCCCGTCGGGCGCGCTGTCCGGGTTGGCTGACGTGCGTATCACTGCCATGCTGGATGCCAGCGGCGGTGAACCCTCCCGCAAGATGGAAATGGATGCGGAAGGTCTGGCGCTGCGGGATGGCAAGGTATTCGTCAGCTACGAGCAGCGGCACAGGATCGACGCCTATCCCGATCCGGGGTTCGAGACCTCAAAGCCGCTCAGCCGCCTGCCTCATCTCATTCCCAACAGCGAACTGCGCCACAATGGCGGCATGGAGGCCCTTGCGGTCTCGCCGGCCGATTCGCCGCTTGCCGGTGCCCTTGTCGTGGTGGCTGAGAAAAGCATCGATGCCGACGGCAATCTTCTCGCCGCCATACTGGAAGGCCCGTTGAAGGGCACATTCGCGGTCACCCATCACCCCTCATTCGACGTGACGGACGGTGCTTTCCTGCCCAATGGCGACCTGCTGCTTCTGGAGCGCCGCTTCAATTTCGCTGAAGGGGTGGGGATGCGCATCCGCCGCATCAAGGCTGCCGATATCAGGCCGGGCGCGGTGGTGGATGGCGAAATCCTGCTGGAAGCGGGCATGGTCTACCAGATCGATAATATGGAAGGCATGGATGTGGTGAAGGGGCCTGATGGTTCCACACGCCTCATCATCGTTTCCGATGACAATCACTCATTTCTCCAGCGCAATCTGATGTTGGAATTCAAGCTGGTGGAGTGAAGGTTCACACCTGCTGCGCCGCCTTGTAGGCAGCCATCAGATCCTCGACGGGAATGCCGTCGATCTTCATCCCTGTCATTCGGTATCCTGTTATCTGCGCGCCGGACAGGTTGGCGTTGCTCAGTTTCAGACCGGAAAGATTAACGTCGTCGATCGACCAGCCGGACATGTTGCTGTCGGTAAATGACGCGCCGGAAAAGTTGATCTGGTTGAAGCTGGTTCCGGCGAGATTGACGTCGTTGAACACCGTACCCGACAGATTGACGTCGTTGAAGCTGGAGCCTGAAAGCGTGGCGCTGGCGGCCTCCACAATATCGATAACGTCATTGATCTGCATATCTGCCTGCCTCTGATCTGTGCCACGGACCGCAGACTGCAACGCAGTCGGCTGGTTTGCAAGCGCGATTCGATCCACGCTCTCACCCCAGCCTTAAACCTTGGATGACAATGGTGTCAGCCCGATTTGGCGACCTTTGGCATCGGCTTCAGCGTGTTCATCAGTGCGCCGTAGGGCAGTAGCATCACGAGGCCGACGAGGATCTTCACCGAGAGGTCGCCGAGCGCCCAGGAAATCCAGCGCGGTGCCTCCAGAGCGAAGATGCCGAGCACGGGGGCATTTTCAATGGCGAAGGCATCGTTGGGACCGACGAAGGAGAAACTCGCAGCAAAGGCGATGGAGAAGAACAGCGCGGTATCCAGCACCGAACCCAGCATCGAGCCGGCAAGAGGTGCGTGCCACCAGCGCTGGCGGCGCAGGCGGTTGAATACGGAAATATCGAGCAGCTGGCCAATCAGATAGGCGGTGCCGGAGGCAACGGCGATACGCGGGATCGAGGTCCAGAAGGACAGTGTGACACCAACAATAAAACCGGCAAGTACGACGCGGCGCGCGACTGACGGGCCGAACTGGCGGTTTGTAAGGTCTGTGACGAGGAAGGCGACCGGATAGGTAAAGGCACCCCAGGTCAAAAGATCGCCGAGATTGACGCCGAACAGCGATCCGGAAAGCGGGTATTGCACCAGAATATTGGACGCGACGACCACCAGTGTCATCAGCAGAACGTAAATGAGCGTGTAGCGCAGGTAGGGCATTTTTTTATCCTGGGTGATGCCACCAGTTGGAGCCGAATTAGAACAAGCAAAAGGCTTGAGCGGCAAAAGCCATTCAAGCCTTCTGAATATCAGTGATGTCGAAACCGCTAATTAAGCAGCTTCGGCCGTCTTCTTGGCGATCTGGCGGCGCAGGAGACGAGCGCGCATGCTCAGTTCGTTTTCGCCGGACTTCAGAAGGAAGGCATCGAGGCCGCCACGATGTTCAACGGAGCGCAGAGCTGCTGCGGAAACACGCAGGCGGAAACGCTGGCCGAGAGCATCGGAGATCAACGTAACCTGGCAGAGGTTCGGAAGGAACCGGCGCTTGGTCTTGTTGTTGGCGTGGCTGACGTTGTTGCCCGTCTGGACGCCCTTGCCGGTCAATTCGCATACACGGGACATGGGTACACCTATTTCGTTTGTCTGTTTCACCACTGGCTCGCCACCGGCAAAACCGTGGTGGCAATCCAACTGGCCATGATTGGAAAGTTGCGGTTCTATAGTCAGACGGGACTTAACAGTCAAGCCGCTCGCGAGCAAATGAAAGGAAATTCCGGCGTTTTCAACCGGCATCCGCTTTTTTATTGCCACAAGTCGGCGTATATGATCGCCCCATAAGGCCGCTTCCGCGCCTCTTTTAAGGTGATATCCAAATGATTGCCAGAGGAAAAAGCATTTTCATGGCTGTGACAATGGCGTTTGCAGGCGTATCTCCCTCGCTCGCCGCCGAAGCCCGCCATACAAGCGAATACAGCATCAATCTCGGTATTCTACCAATTGCCAAGGCGAGTTTTTCGACTCGCATGAACGGCCCGAACTATTCGATTTCCGGTTCCTTCAGCTCAGCAGGGCTTGCAAGCGTTCTGGCGGATATTTCCGGCAAGACGACGATTTCGGGTGCCAAACGCGGCCATCGGCTGCAGGCGAATACATATTCGCTTGTTTACAAGGACGGCAAGCGGGTGCGGACCTATGATGTGGTCTATCGTAACGGCAACGTCACATCGACGACGGTGAAACCGGAGCCGAAGGCGCGGCCGGACAATTGGGTGAATGTGAAGGACGGCGACCTGCGCTCCGTCCTCGATCCAATCTCTGGCCTCATCATTCCCGCCGGCGGCCGCATCTGCCCGTCGCGCCTGCCGATCTATGACGGCGAATCGCGGCTGGATCTGGTGTTGAGCCCCAGCGGCACCAAGCCCTTCAAGACGAATGGCTTCAGCGGCGATGCCGTGGTCTGCAAGGCGCGTTACGTGCCGAAGTCGGGTTATCGCCAGGGCCGCAAGGATATCGAATACCTGAAATCCATTTCCATGGAGATATGGTTCGCCAAATCCGACAATATGGATGTCTATGCCCCGGTCTACGCCGTCATTCCGACGCGGGTAGGCCAAGTCTACATCACCGCCACCAAATATGGCGGTTGATGTAGTTACGGGGTATCGCCCGGCGACCATCCGGGTTCGGCCATCACGAAGCTTGAAAAGGCGAAACCCGGCGAGACGGTGCAGCCGACGAGGGTGAAGTCGCCGAGGCTTTCTGCCGATTGCCAGCAATTGGCAGGTACGATCACCTGCGGGCGCTCGCCTTCCAGAATGTCGGGGCCGAGGGTAAAGGTCTGTACCTCCCTGCCATCTTCGGAAAGATGCAGGGTGATCGGAGCGCCGGCATAATAGTGCCAGACCTCCACCGCATCGGTGACGCGATGCCAGTGAGAGAGCGTCCCCTTTTCCAGAAGATAATAGATCGCCGTTGAATGGCCGCGCTCACCACCTGCCTTGTCGCGAAATGTCTGGTGGTAAAAGCCGCCCTCGGGGTGCGGCTCCAGTTCCAGTTCGCGAATGATCGCTGCCGAAGACAGATCGGCGCCCATCAGAAATTGTCCTTGCGTGTGCGGATTTCGGCAAAGACTTCGGCATCGGTTGCCCCTTCAAGGCCAAGATGACTGCGGATGCCGGCATCGGCCACCCGCATATAAGGGTTGGTCTGTTTTTCCAGCCCGATGGTGGTGGGAATGGTGAATTCATTCGCCTGCCGCGCCTTTTCGACGCTTTCGGCGCGCTCGATTAGAGCCGCGTTATCAGGATCGACGGTGAGCGCGAAACGGGCATTCGAAAGTGTATATTCGTGGCCGAAATAGACTTTCGTGTCATCCGGCAGCGCCATTAACTTCTGGAAAGAGTGCCACATATCTGTTGCCGTACGTTCGAACAGGCGACCGCAACCCATGGCGAAAAGCGTATCGGCGGCAAACAGCAGGCCGTCATCGGGAAGGTAGTAGCAGATATGCCCCGCCGTATGACCGGGTGTGGCAATGACCTGAACGCGCCGTCCGGCAAATTCGAACTCGTCGCCATCGGCCTGGGACCGGTCGAGACCGGGGATCGCAATCGCCTCATCATGTGGGCCATGTATTTCGCACTGGAATTTGTCCTTCAGCGCCAGATTGGCTTCCACATGGTCCTGATGGTGGTGAGTGGTAAAGATATGCGTGAGCTTCCAGCCATGCCCATGAAGAGCCTGCAGGATGGGGCCTTCCTCCGGCGCATCGATCGCGGCGGTCGCCCCGCTTTCTGGATCGTGCAGCAGAACGCCAAAATTATCACTGCGGCAAAGAAAGACGTCTATTTCCAAAGGTTTCATCGTGGTCCTCTCCATTTGCCGGCCTTAGCCGGCGCATTTGTCCGCCTGAATTTCAATGTAGGCGCAGACGCCTTGAAGTCCAACCGCCTGATGCTACATTCTCGCCCATGAACACCGATATCGTCGATCTGCGCGAATTCTATCATTCCCCGCTTGGCCGCTCGGCCGAGCAGGCGATCACCATGGCGCTTTCATCGCTCTGGCCGCCTTTGCCGGAGGAAAGGCTGGTCGGCCTCGGTTACGCCGTGCCGTTTCTGGAGCGGTTCCGTCATGACACGGAGCGCACCTTTGCCTTCATGCCGGCGGGGCAGGGAGCGGTGAACTGGCCGGCAGGCGAGCTTTCCTCCACGGCGCTGGTGTTTGACGAGGAACTGCCGCTACCCGATTCGTCGATAGACCGGGTGTTGATGGTGCATGCTCTGGAATTTGCCGAAAATCCGCGCGAAACCCTGAAAGAACTCTGGCGGGTGCTGGCGCCCGGCGGGCGTCTGGTGATCGTGGTGCCGAACAGGCGTGGGGTCTGGGCACGCATGGAACACACACCTTTCGGCTCGGGCCGGCCCTATTCGCGCGGGCAGTTGACGGCGCTTCTGCGCGAGACCAATTTTACGCCGGGGGCAAGCGCCGAAGCGCTTTTCTTTCCGCCCACCACCAGCCGCCCGGTACTGAAATTCCGCCGATACCTTGAGCTTACCGGCCGCAGGCTCTGGCCGCTGTTTTCCGGCGTTATCGTGGTTGAGGCACAGAAACGTCTCTATCAGGGATTGCCCGTTACCCAGCGCGCCTCACGCCGGGTTTTCGTGCCGGTCCTTGCGCCTCAGGGTGTGCCCACCACCCGCACCGCCGCAAAGCACGGAAAGCCGCGCTGACCCTCGACAAAGGGGCCATTCCGGTCTAATGCCTCCGGCATTGCTTTTGCCGGGCTCCCCGGCGCATTTCCGAAGGTCGATCAAATGAGTGCAGAGCTTAGCCAACCTCTTCCGCGTCCGGGTATTCTGGATATCGCCGCTTATGTTCCCGGCAAGGAACATGTGGATGGCGTCGCGAAGGTTTATAAGCTCTCCTCCAACGAAACGCCGCTCGGGCCAAGCCCGAAGGCGATCGAGGCATTCGCCGCCACCGCCAGCCATCTGGAAATCTATCCCGACGGACAGGCGATTGCGCTGCGTCAGGCGATTGCAGACGTGCATGGCCTCAACATAGCGAATATCATGTGCGGTAACGGCTCGGATGAGCTTCTTGGCCTGCTCTGCCACGTCTATCTGGGTACGGGCGATGAGGCGATCATCACCGAACACGGTTTCCTCGTCTACAAGATCCAGATCATGGGTGCGGGCGCAACGCCGGTGACGGTGAAGGAAAAGGATTGCGCCGTCGATGTGGACGCCATTCTTGCCGCCGTCACGCCAAGGACGAAGATGGTTTTCATCGCCAATCCCGGCAATCCCACCGGCACCTATGTTCCGGTCGCGGAAATCCGCCGCCTTCAGGCTGGTCTGCCGAAACATGTCGTGCTCGTGCTTGATGCGGCTTATGCCGAATATGTACGCAAGAACGACTACGAGGCCGGTCTCGAGCTGGTGTCTGGGAACCGCAACGTGGTGATGACGCGCACCTTCTCCAAGGTTTACGGTCTGGCCGCACTGCGCGTCGGCTGGATGTATGGTCCGGCCGCCATCATCGATGCGCTGAACCGGGTGCGTGGTCCGTTCAACATGAGCGCGCCGGCGATCGCAGCGGGTGCCGCGGCCATCCGCGATCAGGCATTCCTGGAAAAGGCGATCTCTCACAACACGCTCTGGCTGGAGAAACTCACGACGGTCTTCACCGGTCTCGGCCTCAAGGTCACGCCATCAGTCACCAACTTTGTCCTGATCCATTTCCCGGACCAGGATGGCAAGCGTGCACCAGATGCGGACGAGTTCCTGAGCCGCCGCGGTTATATCCTGCGTGCCGTGCGCGGTTACGGTTTCCCCAATGCCTTGCGTATGACGGTTGGTTCGGAAGAAGCCAATCTTGGCGTCATCGCCGCGCTCACCGAGTTCATGGGGCAGGCGTAATGGGCGAGATCATGTTTGAGCGCATCGCGCTTGTTGGCATCGGCCTGATCGGCTCGTCCATTGCGCGCGACATCAAGGAACTGGGTCTTGCCCGGCATGTCACGATTTCCACCCGCAGCGCGGAAACGCTGAAGCGGGCAGAGGAACTGGCGCTTGGAAGCGAGTATACGACATCCGCCGCGCAGGCGGTCAGGGATGCTGATCTTGTGATCGTTTCAGTGCCGGTCGGTTCATCCGGGGCGGTTGCCGAGCAGATCGCGCCGCATCTGAAGCCCGGCGCCATCGTCACCGATGTCGGCTCTACCAAGGCCTCTGTCATCGCGCAGATGGCGCCGCATATGCCTGACAATGTGCATTTCATTCCTGGACATCCGCTGGCGGGTACGGAAAAATCTGGCCCGGATGCCGGTTTTTCCGGTCTTTTCCGCGAGCGCTGGTGCATCTTCACGCCGCTGCCGGGCACGGATGCGGAGGCGCTGGAAAGGCTCAAGGATTTCTGGCGGGCGCTCGGCTCGCGTGTGGATGAAATGGATGCCGAACACCACGACAAGGTTCTGGCGATCGTCTCGCATCTGCCGCACATCATCGCCTACAACATCGTCGGCACGGCGGACGATCTGGAGACGGTAACCGAGTCGGAAGTCATCAAATATTCCGCTTCCGGCTTCCGAGATTTCACGCGTCTCGCCGCCTCGGACCCCACCATGTGGCGCGATGTCTGCCTGCACAACAAGGATGCCATCCTCGAAATGCTGGCACGGTTCTCGGAAGACCTTGCTTCGCTGCAAAGGGCGATCCGCTGGGGGGAGGGCGACAAGTTGTTCGAACTGTTTTCCCGCACACGCTCCATCCGCCGCTCCATCATCGAGGCCGGTCAGGACGTCGATACGCCTGACTTTGGGCGTCACGCGCTGGATCAGAAGAAGTAGGGCGCTGAAGTGATATTGATATCGGCGGCGACGGATGACGATATCGAATGGCTGCTGCGGGAAGACAAATGGATCGATGAGGATTGGTTGCGGCGTTGCGTCGGACGCCGCGAATATCTCGTCGCGAAAGAAGATACGATTCTAGTCGGTTTTCTGCGGTTCTCGATGTTCTGGGGTAAGATCCCCTACATGGACATGATCCGCGTCGTTCCCGAGTTTCGGGGACATGGCGTCGGCGCAACGCTTACAGTTTTTTGGGAAACTCTGATGCGTGAGCAGGGTGCCTCACTGGTGATGACGTCCAGCCAGCAGGACGAGCGGGAACCGCAGATGTGGCATCGTCGCAATGGATACAAAGAAGCCGGCATCCTGCATCTTTCAAAAATTCAGGATGCCGCTGAGGTGTTTTTTACAAAAGCTCTCTGTTAAATCGGCGGGATCTTCCCCAGCGGAATGAAACCGCTGACGGTGGCGCGGCCGCGATCCACCACGAGGTCGACGGACGCCCTGTCGCCGCCGCCGGCGAGTGCGCGGAGCATTTTGCGGGCGGTATCGATGGTGGATTGCAGCTGCGGAAACGCCTGCTTGGCATTGTCCGACCAGGCGTCGAGCTTTTCGATCTCCAGCTTGAACTGGCCGGAGAGATAGCCCTCATTATCGAAGGAGAAAGGGCCGCTGATACGCATGGTGCGGCCTTCGCCGATATCAGCGACCAGCCGGCGAAGCTCGCCGCTCGCACCGTAAAGCCCGGCCGTATCGCTGCCGTCTACCATACCCGCCTTGCCGGCAAGGGTGACATCGGCGATGGCGTTGAGGCGCGGCAGAAGTTGCGGCCAATCCTTGATGACGGTTGACGAGTCGGTCAACGTTATCGCGCCGTCTAGATCGGCGCCGTTCTGGCGCAGATGCATTTCCGTCTTGGCGGCATCGAAATCGATCGTCTGGCCGGTAACGGTGGAAACCGCCTGAGCCTTCAGGCCGTCGATGACAAGCGAGGTACGGTCGATACCCCTAAGCTTGGTGACGATGCTCGACTGCATGTTCTGCCAGAGGGCTGAAACCGTCAGGCCGTGCGCGGTACGGATTTCAGCCGGTGCATCCAGTTCCCAGACAATGTGGCCGGGATTGTAGACTTGCGCTGCGGAACGCAATTCTCCGAACGAGGCTGAAACGCCATTCTGCTTGTCGTCCACCGTTACCTTGGAGCAGAAAAGGCCGATGCGGAACGGATAACCCTTGAACGCAATGTCGCCGCATTCGCCGCTGACGTTTCTGGCCTGCGAAGGCGAGATGACGTTCAGAACTGTCTGCTTCAGCTTGTCGGCGGCATAAAACCACCCGGCCGTGTAAAGTCCGATAACCAGCACGACGGCGATACCAAGCCAGAGGAATTTTTTGACCGTGCCGGATTGGCTTGACGATGCCATATTGATCTCCGATGAACAGACTTCAGATAAATTCGATTTGGCTTGGGATATGGACGATTTTTGGGTCTTTGGCTACGGTTCGTTGATGTGGAACCCGGGCTTTGCCTTTGAGGAAAGGCAGCAGGCGCGGCTGCACGGTTATCGACGCTCCCTCTGCATCAGTTCAAATGTGTACCGCGGCACTGAGGAGAAGCCCGGCCTTGTTCTCGGTCTGGAGCGCGGCGGCTCCTGCCTCGGCGTTGCCTTTCGCGTGCGCGGAGCGGACCATGGTCCGGTCATGGCCTATCTGCGCGAGCGCGAGCTGGTAACGAATGTCTACAAGGAACGCGTCGTTGCCATTGCGCTCGCCGATGGCACGCGCGGCAGTGCCGTGACCTATGTGGCCGATCCCGCCCACGAGCAGTATATTGGTGGTCTGGGTGTCGCGGAAGCGGCTACAATCGTGGCTGCCGCATCGGGCCGGTCCGGCCCGAATGCCGATTACGTCTTCAATACCGTGCAGCATCTGCAGGATATGGGTATTCGCGACACGCTGCTGGAAAGCATTGCCGCCAGTGTCGGCACGATCGCGGTTTAGCCGGCGGGAGTGTCTTGCCCCTGAAGTTCCGCGATACGCTTCACGGCGGTCGGTGGCAGCGGCAGGTGCGGATTGTTGCGCGCGGTCTCCAGCAGCAACTCGTCGCTCGCCTTTTCCGTCACCTCGATCAATGTCTTGAAAAACACGTCCGGGTCCAGTCCCGGCTCGATGGCCGGCAAGATCCGCACCTTGAAATGGCCGGGATAACGCATTGTCGAGCGGCGTGGCCAGAAGAGGCCGGGATGCATGGCGACCGGAATGACGGGGACTTTGAGGTCGCGGTAAAGACGTGCGATGCCATAACGATATTCGGGCTCAGCGCCCGGTGGCCGGCGTGTGCCTTCGGGATAGATTATGAGTTCGCGGCCAGCCGCCATCTCCTCTCTCGCCCGCTCCATGACCTTTAGCATCACCTTGCCGCGCGCGGCGCGGTTGACCGGGATCATGCGCTGCTTCATCGCATACCAGCCGAACAGCGGGATCCACAAAAGCTCGCGCTTCAGAATATAGACCGGATCGGGAAGGTTGGGCAGCAGCGCATAGGTGTCCCAGAAGGACTGGTGTTTGGGGGCGAAGATACAGCCGGTTTCGGGAATGTTTTCCAGCCCCTCGATCTCGAAGGTGGTGCCGACAATGGTCTTCATCAGCCAATGGTTGGATCGCGCCCAGTTCTTGGGGATTTCATAGGCTATTCTGCGCGGCAGGATGAAATAGATCGGCGTGAGCACGATCATGCGGACAATCAGATTGAGATAAAACAGCGTATTGAAAAGAAAAGAGCGCAGCTTGAGCATCGACAGAATTCCCGGGTTGCAGCCGTTCCGAAGCTCAGGCGCGCCTCGATGCCGGATGCCGATGCCAGACGCCTACACGAAAACAAGGCTCCGCAGCAAGCGTGTTCTCTCCGTTCTTTCCATTCACGGGGAAGAGGTTGCCGCCTTGATCGTGGGGTGATCGGCGCCCGCCTTGCGCAACCCGTCGCCCTTGCCGAGCCCGGTCAGGTCGCGTCCTGCTGCAATCACGAATTTCATGTATTCGTAGAGCATGGTCCGGACCACATCCGGCTCCGCGAACCAGTTGGTGCGGGCAAGGTCGGCGCTGATAACGGGATAGGCGATGAATTGGGTCTGCGGGCTGGCATTGTGCAGTTCATGCAGGCTGCGATGCATATGGTAATTGTTGGTGACGACGACGATGGAGGAATAACCGTGGTCGCGTATCCAGCTCGCCGCCTCATTGGCGTTGCCGATGGTGTCTATGGCCTTGTAGCCCATGTCCACGCAGCAGGAAAACATGTCCGAAGAGCCTTGCGTCATCTTGCGGATTTGCGTGCGGGTGGTGGCCGGGTTGACGCCGGAAATCAGAAGGCGCTTGCCAACGCCGTCCCGCAGCAGGCCGACCGCCTGTTCGATGCGCTGGTAACCGCCGGTCAGAACGATGATCGCGTCGCCCTTGGCGCCTTCGGGCGGGCGCATGGAGGCGACTGAATCTGCGAACCACAAAAAACCGCCGGAAAAAGCCCCGAGAGTAATGACGCAAAGCAGGATGAGACCGCGAATAAAACGGCGCAGGCGACTTCGCCGCGACAACAGGCCCTTTTTTGCCTGTCGCGTGGTCGTCTGCTCCTGATCATGGTCCGTCCGACTCACAAACATTCCTCCTGAATACTCGCCGATTAAGGCAAGGAACAGGCATTTTTGTCCACCGTCCGCAAGTTACATCCGGCGTGTGAAGGGTGCAGTTTCCTCGCGAGATCCGGGAGACGGCGTCACGATGCGACACCGTCGCTTTTAGACGGATCGGAGCGGACGCGGTCGATATCATCGATCGTGCGGATGACCGTCACACGCGCGGTGATGGTGGTGAGCAGCGCGATGATGATCATCGTCGTGGCGATGCCGATATAACCACTGAGGCCAACGGAAAAGGAGCCGAAAAGCGCACTTGCCTGATCGCTTTGCGGCGTTGCAACCGTGCTCGATTGCCAGAAACCGGCGGCAAGGAAAACTGCCGCTGCGAGGGCGCTGCCCGCTGCCGCACCTTTCAGGCTGATCTTCAGGAAGTGCTTCTGGAATTCCCGCGCGACGAAGCTGCTTTCGGCGCCGACGAAATGCAGCACCTCGACGATGTGCCGGTTGCCGGAAAGCGCGCCGCGCGTTGCAAACACCACCGTCAGCACCATGGCGGTGAAGACGAGGATCAGGACCCCGACGCCGATCATGACGGTGGTCCTGGCCATGGAGACGAGCCTGTCGACCCATGTACGGTGGTCATCCAGAAACGCCTGTGGAATTTCAGCCTTCAGCATATCGCGCATGGCCTGAAAATCGGGCGGGTGGTTTTCATCGATGGTAATCACGACGAGGCGCGGCACCGGCAGTTCGGAAAGATCGAGGCCACTGCCGAGCCACGGCTCCAGAAGACGCGCGGTGGCGGCGTCATCGAGGATCGTGCCATCCCGCGTGCCGACGAAAGTGAGCGCCAGAGAACGTGCCTTGGTGAGCGCTGCATTCATGTCCAGCCCGTCCTCGGGTTTGATCTGAATGGTGATTTCGCGGGAAATCTGGCTCTGCCAGGTGGCGGCGGTGGCACGCACCATGGAAACGGCACCAAGCGTCAGGCAGGCGAGAAAGGCCATGATGGCGATCACCACCATCAGCGCGTTGCCCTGAATGTTGGAGGGCGGCAGAATGGGTGCCATCGGGCGGATACGCATCGGCGGCCGCTTCGGTGCGGTCGCCTCTGGTCTTAACTGTTTGCGGTTGATCTCATTCATAGATGTCGAGCCGCCCTTCGGTGAGGATCATCCGGCGTGCGTCGATCTGGTCCATCAGGCCGAAATCATGGGTGGCGATGACCACAGCGGTACCCAGCCGGTTGAGCTCCAGAAAGAGGTTGAGAAGGCGCTTGGCCATCGGCGGGTCGACGTTGCCGGTCGGCTCGTCGGCCAGCAAAATTTCCGGCTGGTCCATCAATGCGCGGGCAATGGCGGCGCGTTGCTTTTCCCCACCGGAGAGGATGGCCGGAAGCACATTGATGCGCTCGCCAAGCCCGACCCATTTCAGAAGCTCGATAACGTCGTTGCGGTAGGCGCTTTCTTCCTTGCCGCGCACACGCAGCGGCAGGGCGACATTCTCATAGGTCGTCAGATGATCGAGCAGCCGGAAATCCTGAAAGACGATCCCGACGCGGCGGCGCAGCATGGGCAGCTCGCTGCGCGGAATGCGCGACACATCGCGGTTGAACATGCGGATATTGCCGCGTGTGGGCTGCAGCGACATCAGCAGCAGGCGCAGGAACGTGGTTTTGCCGGCACCGGAAGGGCCGGTCAGAAACTGGAACGAACCCTTGGGAATGTCGAAGGTCATGTCCCTCAGGATTTCGGGGCCCATGCCGTAACGCAACCCGACATTTTCGAAATGGATCAACGGACTTCCAGTCTCTTCGTTTCGTGGTGGTTCGCAAACCGCTGGCGCGTGAGGCCCGGATGCGCCGTTTAACCCGGTTCCGGTAGCCTATGCGAGCCGTTTTTGCGAAGCATTAACCAATTAAATTTAAAACTTGGCAGGATTCGTTGCAATGCCCAGTTTTGCGGGCCGGAAAACCTCACCCAAGGAATTCTATGGCTATGTTCCGTTCATCTCGCCGGCAAGCGGCATTCGATTTCGACCTCCTGATGCCGGAAGCGCCAGTGCGCCGTACGGCGCGGGCAACCCACACCGGCCCCGATGTGGTAGACGCGGAATTTGTCACCATCAAGGAAAACCGTGTCCGTCAGCCCGGAAACGATAATCGCGGCGCGATGCGCCGTCAGATGGAAAAACCGCCCGTCACCGCCAGTGCTCTTGGTTACGCGTTCATCGGCTGGGTGGACCGCAAATTGTCGCGCCTGTCTGTGGATGCCTATTCGGCGCTGGTTGCGGCGCTCGTCATTTTTGTTTTCATCTGCTCAGGCGGCCTGTCGGTGGTCGTGCCGGAAAAGCCGATCGTTGCGGCCGCAAACCCGCTTGCCATTTCCCATGTCACCATCACGCCGCAGGAGGCTGGCGGCATGGATGTCCTGCTCATCAACGGTATTGTGGAGAACAACGGTGCCGCTCTGGAAGAGGTGCCGGCACTTCGCGCCGACCTCTTCGTTGCCAAGGGGCAACTGGTCGCCAGCATGGTCATCGAACCGCCGGTCAGGCAGATGCAGCCCGGTTTCAGCCACGGATTTTCGGCAAAGTTGCGCCATCCCGGTGGAAAAACGCCTGAGATCAAGCTTTCCTTCGTCGAAGCGGGTGCTTCCGAACGTTGACTGTGCTAACGCGTGGTCTTCGTATTTTTACTGAAAGGTAAAATCGGCAAGGCGCAGCACAGGAGAAAGAATGCCCGTCGTCCGTGGAAAAAACATTGAGCCGCTTTACACCGCCGAGCAGATTGCCGAGCGCAATCGCGACATGGCCAAGCATATAGCGAGCGGCCCGACCAAGGATTTGCTGGTCATCGCCGTGCTCAAGGGATCGTTCATTTTCGCGGCCGATCTCATCCGCGCGCTGCATGACAGCGGCCTTGCCCCCGAAGTCGAATTCATCACGCTTTCGAGCTACGGTGCCGGCACCGTTTCGCAAGGGGTGAAGATCGTCAAGGATATCGACAGCGACGTGAAGGACCGCGATGTTCTTCTGATCGACGATATTCTCGAATCCGGCCGCACGCTGCGTTTCGCCAAGGAACTGCTTTACGAACGTGGCGCCCGTCACGTCACCATCGCCGTGCTGCTCGACAAGAAGGTCAAGCGCAAGGAAGATCTGGAGGCCGACTATGTCGGTTTCGAATGTCCCGATTATTTCGTCGTGGGTTACGGCATGGATGTGGCTTACGCCTTCCGCGAACTGCCCTTCGTAGGCGTCGTCACGGGCGACGCCTGACGATTTCTGCCGTGCCGGGATGGGACATGCCGGAGACGCCTCATTAACCATTCACCCAGCGAAACCCTGGGTGTTTACCTCTTGAAAAGAGGAGCCTGCGATGTTGCTCACGGCTGGAAATGATGCCCAGGAGCAATGATTAATGGCGAAGATTCTGATTACCGAAGATGAGGATGCATTGCGGGCTTTCGTTGCCCGTGCGCTGCGTCTCGACGGTCACGAGACCCACGAGGCGGCAGACGGCGAGCAGGGGCTGGAGAAGCTTCAGGAAACCAATTTCGATCTCCTTCTTTCGGATATCCGCATGCCGGTCATGGATGGCATCGAGCTGGCGCACCGCGCCGCCGAACGCTTCCCGGCCATGCGCATCCTGTTGATGACGGGTTATGCCGAACAGCGCGAACGCGCTGATGATCTGGCAGAAAAGATCGTGGACGTGGTTTCAAAACCTTTTGCGCTTCCGGATATCCGCAAGGCTGTTGCGCGGGCGCTTGCGGCCTGAGCGATAAGGCTACAGAGATTTGAGAAAGGGCGGCCCTTTGGGCCGCCTTTTTTTGTTGCGGAGTTATCAACTCTCTCCGCCGTCATGCTCGGGACAAGGCCGAGGATGACGTGGAGTGTTTGATAAGCTGGCCTTTCCTAAAAAATGCGCGAGGTTAAACACGCCCGATCGCTAGGAATGGCGGCCTCCATCCTCACCGTATATCCAGCAACCGCTCCAGATAACGCCGCTCGATTTCACCCGGCGGGTTGTTGCCGAGCTTTTCCCGGATAGCCTCGAGAATTTCGCGGGCGCGCTGCACGTCGATCTCATCAGGCACCTTCACCTGGTCGCCGAAATCGGGGCCGGTTGTGCTGCGCGGACGGCCGAGTGGATCGCGGCCGTTCTGTCCGCCTTGGCCCGCCATGCCTTCCTGCCCCTGTCCGGGCTGCTGTCCCTGCTGGCGCATGGCCTGCATGATCTGGCCCATCATATCCTGCGCGCCCTGTCGCAGCGCGTTCAGCGCATTGCCCTGACCTTCGACCGCCTGTTCGCCCTGGCTTTTGCCGAGTGCTTCGCCGGCGCCTTCCATTTCCTGCTGCGCCTTGCCGAAGTTTTCGCCCGGCTCCATGCCGAGATCACGAAGGCCCTGCTGCAATTCGCCCAGCTGCTTGCCCAGCGCGTCCTGCTGCGCCCTCAGATTTTTCAGCGCCTCGCGCAATTGTTCGGCGGTCATCTGCTCGCTCGGCTGTCCGCCTTGCTGGCCGTTCTCGCCCTGCTGGCCCTGCTGGCCCTGTTGCGGTGATTCACCGTTTTCACCCGTCTGCGGGTCCTGACCTTCGCCGCCATCCTGCGGGTCGCCGCGCTGCATGCGGTCACGCAGCGCCTGATCGAGCTTGAAGGTCTCGTCCATCAGCTTCTGCTGCTGTTGCAGAATTTCCCCCAGCTTGTCGATCTGCTGGCGCATCTTGCTGCTTTGCTGCTGCCCCTGCTGGCCCTGACGTTGCGGCCGTCCCGCCTGCAGGTTGTTCATCATGCGTTGCAGCTGCGAGAGCATTTCCTGTGCTGCGTCACGGTTGCCGGAGCGCGCGAGGTTTTCGATCTGGTTCATCATGTTTTCGAGATCGCGCTGCCGCAAGACGTTTTGTGCCTGCTGGTTCATGTTGGCTTGCGGCGCATTCTGCATGCGCTGTGCAAGCTCGCTCATGAACTGCTGCATCGCCTCACGCAGTTCCTGCATCAGCTTGGCGACTTCCTCATCGGAGGCATTGCGCTGAAGCGCCTCGGAAAGCGCTGTCTGCGCATCACGCAGGCGTTTTTCCGCCTGCGAAAGATCACCATCCTCGATGCCGAGCGCGATCTCCCAGAGATAATCGGCGGTGTTCTTCAGCATCTCCTCATTATAGGCGAGCCGCATGCGGGTCTGCGCCGATTGCAGCAGGAGATAGTGCGTGGTGTTGGGAATGGTTTCATCCGGACGCAGACCAACCGCCTCGTTATAGGCGATCGCCTTTGGCATCTGGCGCGTGTCGAGCGAGAATATCTGCCGCTGTTCGGCAACCGAAGCCGCCAGCGGTTCAGAGAAATTGCGGCCCGGCAGCACCATTTCATGCGCGGGGCTGCGGCCGGTCTGGCCGGCACCATCTGTTGCCACCAGCGTGATGCGCACGCGCTTACCTGCCATGGGATGTTCGGTCAGGTTGCGGCTGGTCAGCCCCTTGATCTCGCGGTTGTTCTGCCGCGGCAGGTCGAGCTTGAATTCCGGCGGCGGGTAAAGTGCTGTTGCACCCTCCGCAACGCCAAGCGGCTCGATGATGGCGTGGGCTTCCTTGATGCCATAGTCGTCCTTGGCGGTGAAACCCACCTCCAGCGCACCATTGACGGCGCGGCGCGGCATGTTGTCGAAGCCGATGGTCGGTGGCTGGTCAGGAATGACGTTGAACACCCATTGTTCGCCATTGGCGGTGATCATGCCGCTTTCGGTCACATCCATTGCAAAGGTGCGCGGTGTGACAGGTTGATCCGGCGCGCGTTTTTCTGTCTGTGCCGCCACATCGCCACTTGCGCTGTCGGCGCGCGCCGCTTCGGGGGCAAGCTTCTGCAGGGCGCCGGCGGTCTCAGGCTCGAAGGTCACTTCCTCGCCGCCATCGCCACCGGTCATGCGGATCGTCAGTTTGGAGGATTGCGGCACGGACACCGCGTCGTGGCCAGTCGCATCGCGCCCTGTCAGAAAAATCGGGGCGCGGCCGGTATAGGCGGGCGGCGTGACCCAGGCGTCGAGACGGATATCGGGATTGAGCGGACCGGCTGCCGGCCGGCTACGGAAGGCATCTGCAATCGTGCCTGCACCATTGGAATAGGAAAAACCGAAGGCGACAACCAGAAAAAGGGCGGGAATGGCGCGTAGTGCCGAGCGGTCGTAACGGGCGATATCTGGTTTCGGCAGGCCGGCATTCAGCGCGGCGATGCGTTCCGCCATACGGATCTGGTGTTCTTTCCACAAGGCGCGGGAAATGGGGGTGTCCAACGCCGGTTCGTCTTCCTGCACGCCGACTGGCTGGTGAGCGAGACCATTGCGTTCTTCCAGAAGGCGGGACGCGTCGTTGTCTGTCGGCCATTTCAGCCGGACGATTGGCAGGATGGTGCTGATGAAACCGAAAACCAGCAGGAAAACGATGCCCAGCCGCACGAAGTCAGGCATTTGCCGGTAGAGGCCGAACCATGCGAGCGCTAGAAACGCGGCGGCGATGGAAAGCGGCCACAGCGTCTTCGGTGCTACTCTTTCCGAAAACAACACGATTTTTGCGAAGAAGCGTTTAGCCGCAACCCGGCGGGCAAGATCCGGCCGCTGCGCGAATGCGCCGGTAGGGCGCTTTCTGCCTGTCCTGTCCTCTCCGGCTGTGGTCATCAATCCGTTCTCCCGGTTCTGGCCACGTCAAACGCCATTCCCGGAACGGCGAGCTGCTTGTATTATGAGAAGCAAGGATAACATTCTTTGTGGCGAAGACGAGGGCAAGTGGATGCTCACCCCCATTTTTTAGGCAGCTTCGCTCAATTGTGATCGACCAAGCCGGATGTATGGCGGATCAATCGAGCCAGGCGGGTACTGAATCGAGAGCGATCAGCTCTTCATAGGTTCCGCGCGGGCGGATGACGTGGAACTTGTCACCCTTTACCAGCACTTCCGGCACCAACAGGCGCGAATTATAGGTGCCTGCCTGCACGGCGCCGTAAGCACCGGCGGAGCTGACGGCAATCAGATCACCCGGCTGCGGTGCGGCCATCTCGCGGTCCAGCGCCAGATAGTCACCCGTTTCGCAGACGGGGCCAACGATATCGGCCTTGATGCGAGGGGCGTCTACCGCGGGCTGCACGACAGGGCGGATGCCGTGATAGGCCTCGTAAAGCGTCGGGCGGATGAGGTCGTTCATCGCGCCATCGACAATCACGAAGTTCTTTTCGCCGCCATCCTTCACATAGATCACTTCCGTCACCAGAATGCCGGCATTGCCGACGATCAGGCGTCCCGGTTCGGTGATGATCTTGCAGTTGAGGCTCTTTAGCTCGTTCTTGACGATATGCGCATAGGCATCCGGCAGCGGCGGCGGATTATTGTCCTCGCGGTAGGGAATGCCGAGACCGCCGCCGATATCGACGTGGCTGATCGTGTGCCCGTCCGTGCGCAGGGATTCCACCAGTTCGCGCAGCAAGCGGAACGCATCCTCGAAGGGCTGCAATTCTGTGATCTGGCTGCCGATATGCATATCGATGCCGGTGACTTCGATGCCGGGCAGGGTGGCGGCGTGGGCATAGACCGCACGCGCCCGCTCATAGGAAATGCCGAACTTGTTTTCTTTTTTGCCGGTGGAAATCTTGGCATGAGTGCGCGCATCCACATCCGGATTGATGCGGAAGGACACATGCGCCCTTTTTCCGGCCTTGACGGCGCGCAGGTTGAGGACCTCAAGCTCCGGCTCGGATTCGATGTTGAAGCAGTAGATGCCGGCTTCCAGCGCGTAATCCATTTCCGCCACCGTCTTGCCGACGCCGGAGAACATGATGCGGTTTGCCGGTACACCGGCGCCAAGCGCGCGGCGCAATTCGCCGCCGGATACCGCGTCGATACCCGCGCCAAGCTTTGCCAGCGTCTTCAGAACGGCCTGGTTGGAATTGGCCTTCATGGCGTAACAGACCATGGCGTCCACATCGGCGAAAGCGCCTGAGAACACCTTGTAGTGGCGCTCCAGCGTCGCGGTCGAATAGACATAGAACGGCGTGCCGACCGCCTTGGCGATCTCAGGCACGGGCACGTTTTCGGCGTGAAGCACGCCGTCGATATAGCCAAAATGGTTCACAGGCTTTTTCCCGTCAGAGAAGCTTGTCGAGGATGAACGGCCGCTCCGCCGTTGCCGGCTTCGTCTCGGTTCCGTCGGCATTGCGCTTGTTGCGCATTTCGACCGGCGTGCTCGGCGGATCGATATCGCCTTTTCGCCCGCAGGCACTGAGAGCAAGACTGACGGCGAGCGCCATGCCGATGGGAACGATGAGATTGCGCGCGGTTTTTGAAAGCATGAGCCTGTCCAAAGGAAATATGTGCTTCTCTGATAACGAAAAACAGGGCGCTTGTGCACCCTGTTTCTTGTGATCGCAGCGTAACGCAGATTTATGAGGGCGGCGGAGAAAAATGGAATCGTTTCCGCCGCCCATTTTAATTTGTCTGCGCATCGGATTTTCCGAAAACCGCTTCACACTTATCGGTCCGATGCGTTAGTTGCGTCCACGCCACCAGGCGATCTGCTTCTTGACCTCGGAAGGAGCCGTTCCGCCGAAGCTGGTGCGGCTGGCAACCGATGCCTCGACTGAAAGAACGTCGAAAACGCCGCTTGTAATGGCCGGATGGATCGCCTGCAGGTCTTCCAGCGAAAGATCGGCCAGATCGCAGCCTTTCTTTTCCGCCAGTGCCACCGCATTTCCGGTCACATGGTGGGCGTCGCGGAAGGGCAGGCCTGCCTCGCGCACCAGCCAGTCAGCAAGATCGGTGGCGGTGGAATAGCCCGAACCGGCGGCCGCACGCATGCGGTCCTTGCGCACCTCAAGGTCGCGGATCATGCCGGTCATGGCGGCGATGGCCAGTTCCAGGCTTTCGGCGGCATCGAAAACCTGTTCCTTGTCTTCCTGCATGTCCTTGGAATAGGCGAGTGGCAGGCCCTTCATCACAGTCAAAAGCGCCACCAGCGAGCCGTTGATGCGGCCGGTCTTGGCTCGCACCAGTTCGGCGGCGTCGGGGTTCTTCTTCTGCGGCATGATCGACGAGCCGGTGGAAAAGGCATCGGACAGGCGGATAAAGCCGAATTGCGGCGTCGACCAGATGACGATTTCTTCGGCGAGGCGCGACAGATGCGTGGCGCAGATCGAGGCGATCGACAGGAACTCCAGCGCGAAATCGCGGTCGGAAACGGTGTCGATGGAGTTGCGGGTCGGCTCGCGGAAGCCGAGCGCCTTTGCCGTCATGTGGCGGTCGATAGGATAACCGGTGCCGGCCAGCGCTGCTGCACCGATCGGGCTTTCATCCAGATGTTCGATTGCGTGACGCACGCGGGCGCGGTCACGGCCGAACATTTCCACATAGGCCATGCAATGATGGCCGAAGGTGACGGGCTGGGCCGTCTGCAGATGGGTGAAGCCGGGCATGACCGTATCGGCATTTTCCTCGGCGCGGTCGAGGAAGGCGGCGATGAGCGCGGTCAGCATGCCTTCCGTCTTCTGCAGCTCTTCCTTGACCCAGAGGCGGAAATCGAGCGCCACCTGGTCGTTGCGCGAGCGGGCGGTGTGCAGACGCCCTGCCGCCGTGCCGATGAGGGTGGCAAGTCGCGCCTCGATGTTCATGTGAATGTCTTCGAGCTTGCGCGAGAATTCGAAGCTGCCAGCCTCGATTTCTGACAGGATCGTGTTCAGGCCGTGAACGATCTTGTCTTTATCTTCCTGCGAAATAATGCCTTTTTCCGCCAGCATGGTGGCATGCGCTATAGAGCCGCGGATGTCCTGGGCATAAAGCTTCTTGTCGAAGCCGATGGAGGCATTTATCTCTTCCATGATGGCTGATGGCCCGGAAGCGAAACGTCCGCCCCACATCTGGTTGGAGGATTTCTGATCTGTGCCGTCAGCCATGTTCTGCGTGCCCTGGAGTATTCGATGACAGAAAAAAGGCCGTTCAGGCTTCCTTCCGCCAGATTGGTTGCAATTGCTGCCGTTGCCGGTGTCGTGTTCGGCGCGGGTGCGGTCTGGTTCAGGCATATTGGGTCTGAGAGCCCGGTTCAAGGGGCAGCGGTTGCCGAGGCCGGTTTATGTGAAGGTGCGGCAAACCGCATCGCCTCGCTGAAACCCCTCCTGAAGGGCCAGGTGGCGGCCATGTCGGCCACGGATACGCCGCGCGGCATCCCGCTGTCCTTCAAGGGTCCGCAAGGGTCGGACATGTCGCTTGCCGATCTCAAGGGCAAGGCGGTTCTCCTCAATCTGTGGGCCACCTGGTGCGTGCCATGCCGGGAGGAAATGCCTGCGCTGAACGCACTCGAGAAGGAAAAGGGCAGCGATGGCTTTGAGGTTGTTGCGGTCAATATCGACACCGGCGCGGACGAAAAACCGAAAGCCTTCATTGACGAATACAAGATCGACGCGCTGAAACTTTATCGCGACAGCTCCATGGGCGTCTTCAATGTTCTGAAAAAGGAAGGGCTGGCTTTCGGCCTTCCCGCAACTCTTCTGCTGGACGAAAAAGGCTGCCTGATTGCCGCCATGAACGGTCCGGCAGCCTGGGACAGCGAAGATGCCAAGGCGTTGGTATCGGCAGTGAAGGCTAAATAATTGTCCAGTGCGGGAGGGACTTACCTCCCGTCATCTCGAATGATTTCAGAGGAATATCTCTTGCGCCTTAGCGCGTCGGAACAGGTGTCTCGCCACGGTAATCGTAAAAACCGCGACCAGATTTGCGGCCGAGCCAGCCGGCCTCGACATATTTCACCAGCAGCGGGCAGGGGCGGTATTTGCTGTCGGCCAGCCCGTCATGCAGCACCTGCATGATCGACAAACAGGTGTCGAGACCGATGAAGTCGGCAAGCTGCAACGGTCCCATCGGATGGTTGGCGCCGAGCCGCATGGCGGTGTCGATTGCTTCCACCGAACCGACGCCCTCATAGAGCGTGTAGATCGCCTCGTTGATCATCGGCAGCAGGATGCGGTTGACGATGAAGGCCGGGAAATCCTCGGCGACGGTGATCGCCTTTTCCAGCGTCCGCACATAGTCCTTCGCCGCATCGAAGGTCTTTTCGTTGGTGGCGATACCGCGCACCAGCTCCACCAGCTTCATCACAGGCACCGGGTTCATGAAGTGGATGCCCATGAACTGTTCGGGACGATCGGTCGCGGACGCAAGGCGGGTGATGGAGAGGGAAGACGTGTTGGTGGCCAAAAGCGCTTCGGGCTTCAGTACCGGGCAAATCTGCGCATAGATCTTGCGTTTGATTTCCTCGTTTTCGGTAGCAGCCTCAATGACCAGATCCATGGGCGCCAGATCGTTGACGTCAGTCGAACCGCTGATGAGCGCGAGTGCATCTTTGCGGGCGTCGTCGGAGAGCTTGCCGTTGGTGACCTGACGGGCAAGATTGCCGTTGATCGTGGCAAGGCCGGCTTCGATTCCGTCCTTGGAAAGATCGTAAATGTGCACCTTGTAACCGGCCAAGGCGGAAACATGCGCGATGCCGCAACCCATTTGACCGGCTCCGATGATACCGATGTTTTTAAAGGGGGCGGTCATATGCTGGTCTCCTCATGGGATTTCATCTGCGTCATTTGCGGCGATGTTACGCATATCGCCGAAAAAGAGAAGGCGGCGCGTTCAAAAAACGCGCCGCCTTTGGCTAAAGGCTTAAAATCACAGAGCCTTCTGGAGTTCCGGCAGAGCCTCGAACAGGTCTGCGACGAGGCCGTAATCGGCAACCTGGAAGATCGGCGCTTCCTCGTCCTTGTTGATGGCTACGATGACCTTCGAGTCCTTCATGCCGGCCAGATGCTGGATGGCGCCCGAAATGCCGGCAGCGATGTAAAGCTGCGGTGCCACGACCTTGCCGGTCTGACCGACCTGCCAGTCGTTCGGTGCATAACCCGCATCGACGGCTGCGCGCGATGCGCCGACGGCTGCACCGAGCTTGTCGGCAACCGGCAGGATCACTTCGCGGAACTTTTCCGAGGAGCCGAGTGCGCGACCGCCCGAGATGATGATCTTCGCAGAGGTCAGTTCCGGACGATCGGAAGAGGCGAGCGCGTCGGACACAAAGACAGAAACGCCGGGGTTCTCGGCAGCGCCGATGGTTTCCACCGGTGCCGAACCGCCTTCAGCGGCTGCCGCAAACGCGGTGGGGCGCACGGTGATGACCTTCTTGGCGTCGCTTGCCTGCACCGTCTGGATGGCGTTGCCGGCATAGATTGGACGTTTGAAAGTATCCGGGCTGACGACCTCAATGATTTCCGAGACCTGGGCCACATCGAGAAGGGCTGCGACGCGTGGGGCGACATTCTTGGCCGAAGCGGTCGCCGGTGCGATGATGACATCATAGGAAGGGCTCAGCGAGACGATCAGCGCCGCCAGCGGCTCGGCAAGCGCGTTGGCATAGGATGCGTCGTCGGCAAGCAGTACCTTGGCAACGCCGGACAGTTTCGCCGCCGCGTCGGCGGCACCCTTCGCACCGGAGCCGGCAACGAGCACGTGGACGTCGCCGCCAATCTGCGTTGCCGCCGTCAGCGTCTTCGCCGTCAGGTCGGAAAGGGTTGCGTTGTCGTGTTCTGCCAGAAGAAGAATGGCCATGTTGTAATCTCCCTTTTCCGAAACCTTAGAGGACGCCGTCGGCTTTGAGCTTTTCGACCAGCTCAGCCACCGAGCCGACCCTGATGCCGGCCTTGCGGCCTGCGGGCTCCTCGGTCTTCAACACCTTCAGACGCGGCGTGACATCGACGCCGAAATCGGCCGGGGTCTTCTTGTCGAGTGGCTTCTTCTTTGCCTTCATGATGTTCGGCAGCGAGGCGTAACGCGGCTCGTTCAGACGAAGATCGGTGGTCACGACAGCGGGAAGTTTCAGTTCGACCGTCTGCAGGCCGCCATCGACTTCACGCGTCACAGCGACCTTGCCATCAGACGGTACGACCTTGGAGGCGAAGGTGCCCTGGCCCCAGCCGAGAAGGGCGGCCAGCATCTGACCGGTCTGGTTACTGTCGTCGTCAATCGCCTGCTTGCCGACGATGACGAGGCCGGGCTGCTCGGCTTCCGCCACGCCCTTCAAAAGCTTGGCGACGGCTAGCGGTTCGACCGTCTCGTCGGTCTCGATAAGGATGGCGCGGTCGGCACCCATGGCGAGCGCCGTGCGCAGCGTCTCTTCCGCCTTGGCAGGGCCGATCGACACGACCACGACTTCTTCGGCCTTGCCGGCTTCTTTCAGCCGCAGAGCCTCTTCCACCGAGATTTCGTCGAACGGGTTCATCGACATCTTCACATTCGCGAGTTCAACGCCCGAACCATCCGACTTCACGCGGATCTTGACGTTGTAATCAACAACTCGTTTGACAGGGACAAGGATCTTCATCGGCGGTTTTCCTCAAACTCCTGTCCGCGAGGCGACAAGACCGCGCGGACCTCCAAAAACAGGTTGGCGACATGGATAAGCATTTTTCCCGCAAATACAACGGAGCAATGTTCATTATCACATGCACGCAAGGCATACCTTACGTTGACGTTAACGTAAATAATTTATCTCTTCGTCAACGGCTCATCTGCTCCCGTCATAGCCCCGTTCGATTTGCGACAACCCCGCCGTTTGCGACGGATTCTTGAACTGCGCCGCCCTTGGCGGAACAATCGTGCGGTCGAACAGGGGAACGTCCGGCCGGCGCATGAAAATTACCATCACAGCCCCGGCCAATATGCCGCCCACATGTGCCCCCCAGGAAACATTTTCCTCAAGGCCAAGTGCCAGCATCAGAAATTGCTGTCCGATCCATAGCGCCAGCGGAATGAAGGCAGGCAAGGGCAACGGAATGCGCATGAACACCAGAACCCAGACGCGCACCTTGGGATGCAGGAGAAAATAGGCCGCGACGACGCCGGAAACAGCGCCTGATGCACCGATAAGCGGCCCTTCTGACATGGGTGCGACAAAGCCGTGCAACAGCGCGCCGGCTATGGCGCAGGCGATGTAAAAGATAAGGAAACGGAAGTGGCCGAGTGCGTCCTCGACGTTGTCGCCGAAGACCCACAGAAACAGCATATTGCCTGCCATGTGCCAGAAATCCAGATGCAGGAACGCATAGGTGACGACGGTCAGGTCATCCGGCACCACCTGCAAGGCGGGCTCCAGGTAGGCGTAGTCGAACACCACAGCCGGGATGAAACCGAGGCCGAGCGCTGCGGCATTGGCCTGGACGTCACTGGCAAGCACGCCGGTAAATAGCCATACCAGCACGTTGACCACGATCAGGCCGATCGTGACATATTGCAGCCGGATATGTTTGAGGGAATTCGCATCGTGCAGCGGTATGAACATCGAATGCCCTTCGTTTGTGCGAGAGATAGGCTTTAGCGGTTCTTGCCGGGAACCCACAATATGTCAGCCTTGCCCATGTCATTGGCAAACCGGGCGGCAACGAACAGGAAGTCGGACAGGCGGTTGACATATTTCAGCGCTTCCGGGCTGACGATCTCGTTTTCAGCAACCGAGAGTTCCACCATGAGCCGTTCCGCGCGTCGGCAGATCGTGCGCGCCAGATGCAGATTGGCCGCCGCCGCATTGCCGCCCGGCAGCACGAAGGAGGTCAGCGGCTCAATTGCGGAGTTGAGGTCGTCGATTTCGTTTTCCAGCCGCGTGACCTGGCTCTCGATAATGCGCAGCGGTTCGTAGGCTGGCGGCTCGTCGGTTTCCGGGGTCGCGAGATCCGCGCCGAGGTCGAACATGTCGTTCTGGATGCGGAACAGCATGGAATCCAGCTTTTCCATGCTGGCAATATCAGTGTTGGCGGTATGCAGCCGCGCCACGCCGATCGCCGAATTCGTTTCGTCCACCGTGCCATAGGCCTCGACGCGAAGATCGTGCTTCAGGCGGCGGGGACCGGACACCAGCGCCGTCGTGCCCTTGTCGCCGGTGCGGGTGTAGATCTTGTTCAGCTTCACCATGTCAGCGTCCACCGCCGGTGAGCCAAAGGGTCAGCATGATGAGCACGATGGCGATGGCCTGCAACAGAAGGCGAAGCTGCATCAACTTGTTGGAGCGGTTGGCGTCTTGGCCCTTCAGCATGTTGAAAAGGCCTCGTATCAGCACGATGACAACGAGGCCCATAACGATAAGGGCCAGAACAGTGGTGAAGCCGGACATTTAGGGGGTACTCCTCCTCAATCGAATCTGCGCAGCAGACGATAGAACAGTCCGGCAGGCAAGAGCCGTTTCAGCAACAGCCCCTGTTTGGCGGGAACGGTGACGGGATAATGCGGTTTTGGCTTTGCGGCGGTCAGGGCGTGTTTCAGCACGGCATAAACGGCATCGGGGCCAAGCTTGTGGCGGTTGACCGGGCCGGACCCATCCATCCGCGCCAGCTGACGCTTGTATTCCACAGCATGGGCCGAGTTTTCCAGATCGATCTTGTCCCTGACGTGGGCAAGCGCCGTCGTGGTGAATTTCGACGTGATCGGCCCCGGTTCGATCAGGCTCACATGGATGCCGCTGCCCTGAAGTTCCATGCGCAGCGTGACGCCAAGGCCCTCGATCGCGAATTTCGATGCGGTATAGGCACCACGATAACGATAGGGAACGAGGCCGAGAATGGAGGAGCAATGCACGATGCGCCCTGAACCGTGCTGGCGCATGAAGGGAATGACCCGCCGCGTCAGATCGTGCCAGCCGAAGACGTTGGTTTCGAATTGCTGCCGCAGTGCTTCCACCGGCAGATCCTCCACAGCACCCGGCTGGCCATAGGCGCCGTTGTTGAACAGCGCATCGATGCGGCCTCCGGTTCTGGCCGCAACCGTATCCACGAGAGCCGCGATGGTTTCGGGCTTGGTATAGTCCATGATCAGGGTTTCTATGCCCTCATTTTCGAGCGCGGCCATATCGACGATGCGGCGCACGGTGGCAAACACTCTCCAGCCGTCGCGGTGAAGCGCGCCGGCACAATGGGCTCCGATGCCCGAGGAACATCCGGTAATTATGATGACGGGTTTTTCAGGCATCTATGCCGCTCCGGAAAGCCGAATGTTGCGCTGGCCCGATGGTCCGGCCTGTGAAAATTGTATTGCGCAAAATCTGTATGCCTGCGGGAACCGAAAGGCGGGCTTGTGCGCTGTACAAAGTAGAGCTGACTTCCCATATTCGGGGCGAAGTTACAAATGAAATGCCGATGAATGGAGGCGACATGGTTGCCGCAGTGCGCCTGGCAGGCAAGGTTGCCTTCGATGCCTATTCTCATTTTGCCGAGGATGACGGCTGGGCGATGGCGAGCCACATGGCGCTTTCCATCCTGCTGGCGCTGTTCCCGTTCCTGATTTTCGGCACGGCTTTGGCCGGTTTTCTGGGGGCTGACCAGTTTTCCGAGACGGCGGTGCATCTGATTTTTGACACCTGGCCGGAAGCGATCGCAGGTCCGCTTGCTGCGCAGGTGCAGCAGGTCCTGACCATTCCGCGCGGCGGACTGCTGACGATTTCGGTGCTGGCGGCCGCATATTTTGCCTCCAACGGCGTCGAGGCGCTCAGAATCTCGCTCAACCGCGCCTATCGCGTCACGGAAACGCGCTGGTGGTACATCACCCGTCTTCTCAGTCTGCTTTATGTATTGATCGCAGTGGTAGTCTTTACCGGCATCAGTATCGTACTTGTTGCGGTGCCGGTCGCAACGTCCTTTGCCGAACAGCGGTTTCCCTGGCTGACGGATGCGCTGAACACGGTTTCCAGCCTCGGACTTTACGGCACCATCGTCGTTCTGACGGTCGGGCTGGTGGCGGCGCATCTGTGGCTTCCGGCCGGCAAACGCCGCATCTGGGATGTCTGGCCCGGCATTCTGCTGACAATGATCTTCTGGGTCATCGGCGCGGCGATCTTTGCCTATTACCTCTCCACCTTCGCCAATTATGCCGCCACCTACGCCGGTCTGGCCTCGGTGATGGTGGTTCTGGTGTTTCTTTACATGGTGGGTGTCATCTTCATGCTGGGTGCGGAAGTGAATGCCGCTCTGATGAAATACAAGGTCCGGCAGATCATCCGCCGCAATATCTCCGGCAACAGTGCGCGCCGCGAGCAGGTGCTAGAGGAGCCCGACAAGCCGGCGGATATCTGACGGCGTTTTTCCTTCCGCCCGAAGCGCTGAAAGGCCGGTGCTGCCTTCGCTTTTCGAGAGCTTGCGCCCATCAGCACCCAAAATCAGTCGGTGGTGGTGATAGGCGGGTGGCGGCAGGTCCAGCAATTGTTGCAGCAGCCGGTGAATGGCGGTTGCGTTAAACAGATCCATGCCGCGCACCACATGGGTGATGCCTTGCAGCGCGTCATCCAACACCACGGAAAGATGATAGCTCGAGGGGGCGTCGGAGCGCGACAGCACCACATCGCCCCACAGCGCCGGCAAAGCTTCGATTTCCCCGGTCTGCCCGTCGCCGCTCTCGCGCCAGAACAGCTTGCTGTGCAAGGTGCGGACCGCCTTTTCCATGTCGAGCCGCCAGGCGTGTTGCCTGCCTGATGCCAGAAGTTCGGCCCGTTCCGCCTGCGGCCTTTGCCGATCTATTGCGGGGTAAAGCGGCGCGCCGTCGGGATCGCGCGGCCAGAGCCTTCCCTCTGCCTCAAAGGCCCTGACAACGGCTTTCGTCTCACCCCGGCTTAAGAAGGCGGGATAGGCGAGGTCGGCCTCGACCAGCCTGTCGAGTGCTGTGCGATACTCATCGAAGTGCTCCGATTGCCGCCGCACCGGCTTTTCCCATTCCAGTCCCAGCCAGCCAAGATCATCATAGATCGCCTGCTCCAGCTCCGGAGTGCAGCGCGTCTGGTCGATATCTTCGATGCGCAGCAGAAAATGGCCACTGTTTTCCCGCATCATGTCGTGGTTCAGAAAAGCGGAAAGCGCATGGCCCAGATGCAGGGCGCCATTGGGGCTGGGCGCAAAACGATAAACCGGTTTTTGACGGACGGGCGAAGGCATGGTTTCTTCTGCCATGTTTTGAAGCGCCTCGCCACCCGGTGCCGGGCCAACGTGAATATGGGCTGTGCAGACATGAAAATCATCAGGGGCCTCGACGATATCAGCGAAGGTCTGGCGCATCTTGCCCGCCTCGATCCGGCTCTTAGCCTTATTATCGAAAAAGCCGGTCCGTTGGAGTTGCGTATTCACGAGCCCGGCTTTGCGGGCCTTGCCCATATCGTCGTGTCGCAGATGGTGTCGCGCGCCAGCGCCAACGCCATATGGGTCCGTATCCTTGCCGGCACGGGCGGGGCGGTGACGGCGGAAAACTATCTGGCGGTGCCGGAAGAATTGCGCGCCACATTCGGCCTTTCCCGGGCCAAGGCAACAACGCTGGAAGGGTTGGCGCACGCGGTTGCGGATGGCCGCATCGATCTTGATGCCGTCAGTCGCAAGGAAGCGGATGTGGCCCTTTATGAGCTGGTGGCGCTTCGCGGCATTGGTCCGTGGACGGCGGAAGTATATCTGATGTTCTGCGGCGGCCACCCCGACATTTTTCCGGTTGGCGATGTGGCGCTGCGGGCTGCGGTGGGCCACGCGCTTTCGCTCGAGGCACGGCCGGATGCGAAATGGTTGGCGGCGCGGGCGGAACTCTGGACGCCCTGGCGCTCCGTCGCCGCCCGGCTGTTCTGGGGCTACTATGCAAATATCATGCGGCGCGCGATGGTGCCGCTACCCTGATATGGCCGCGCGGCGCTAGAAGTCTGCGATCCGGTAGGGCAAGGCCCCACGTGAGAGATGATCGACATGTAGTTTGCGTTTTAGCGGCGGTACGGCGCGCTGCACGCAGTCGACCCTTTCGCAAACCCGGCAGGAAACGCCGATGGGCTTGAAGGAGGCGGCATTGGCGAGATCGAGTGTATCGGCATAGACGAAATTCTGCGCATGGGAAATTTCGCAGCCGAGCGCGATGGCATAGCGTGGCCTGTCCGTGTTGAAACCGGCGCCGGCTTTTTCGATCTGTGTGGCGATGGAAAGATAGCGCACGCCGTCAGGTGTTTCCGCCAGCTGGCGTACTATCCTGTCGGAGCTTTCGAAGGCCTGATGAATGTTCCAGAGCGGACAGGCCGCGCCGAAACGGGCAAATTGCAGCCTTGTGGCGCTGTGGCGTTTGGTGATGTTGCCAGCCCGGTCGATCTTGGCGAAAAAGATCGGTACGCCTTTCTGACCAGGGCGTTGCAAAGTGCTGAGCCTGTGGGCCACCTGTTCAAGGCTCGCGCCGAAGCGCACGGCCAGAAGTTCCAGATCGTGGCGCAATTCCTGCGCGGCCCGGTGAAATTGCCCATATGGCAGGATCAGCGCGGCGGCGAAATAGTTGTGAAGGCCGATGCGACAGATTTCCGCGGCTTCGGCGCTACGGAAACCGGCGCCGGCCAGCACTCTGTCCACGGTTGCTCCCGCATGAAGCTGGGCGATCTGAAGCGCAAGCTGAAAACAGCGGGTCGGTACTGCCATGTAGGAACTGAGCGCCAGCGTTTTGCCGGCCGGATCGAAATGCCGGATCAATCCGCCCGCCGCCTCCGTTCTGGTGATATGGACACCGAAGCGGCTGCGTAGATGGGCCGCGAGAATGCCGTAGGTCTCGCCGCCCTCTATCTCCAGTTCGTATGCAAGTTCTTCCGCCAGAAGATCGATCTCGGCAACGTAATTGTCGACGAAGTGGAAGAAATCGCGGACCTCTTCGTAAGGTGTTCTTTCCACCTGCGCGGTTCCCCGCCCCAGCCTGTCATCCAGCTGCACCAGCTGCTCGCTATTTTGCCGGTAGGCCTGGTGGGCGCGCAAAAGCGCATGGGCAAAACCCGGTGCGTTCTGCGCAATCAGCTTCAGCTCCTGCAGCCCGGGCTCGTAATTCAGGAACAGCGGGTCTTTCAGGGCCTCGCGCACAGCGGAAACCAGCCGGTCGTTTTCGCCGGTTGCCAGCTCCGTCACGTCGAGCTGGAATTTTTCCACCAGCGTCACCAGAACGCTGGCGGAAACGGGTCGCTGATTGTTTTCGATCTGGTTCAGATAACTGGCCGAAATGCCGAGCCGTTCGGCAAACTGTGCCTGCGTGGCGCGGGCGTTTTCGCGAAGGCCGCGGACCTTGCGGCCGATGAAGAGCTTTTCCATAGCCATGTTGCAACTTTGCAAAAGTAAATATTGCAAATATTTATGCCACGCATACGCGCACGATCAAGGCTTCTAGGCGAATGTTTTCTAAGCTATTGATTTGAGGAAACGCATGGAGGAAACATGCCCAGCATTCTGGAGCAATTGCAGACGCGCCGCGACGAAGCGCGGCTCGGCGGCGGCGTCAAGCGCATTGAGGCGCAGCATGCCAAGGGCAAGCTGACGGCGCGCGAGCGCATCGATGTGTTGCTGGATGAAGGTTCCTTCGAAGAGTACGACATGTACGTTACCCACCGGGCGGTGGATTTCGGCATGGCCGAACAGAAGGTGGCGGGCGATGGCGTCGTTACCGGCTGGGGCACCATCAACGGCCGGCAGGTCTATGTTTTCAGCCAGGATTTTACCGTGCTCGGCGGTTCGCTGTCGGAAACCCATGCCCAGAAAATCTGCAAGATCATGGATATGGCCGTGCGCAACGGCGCGCCCGTGATTGGCCTCAACGACAGTGGCGGCGCGCGCATTCAGGAAGGTGTTGCTTCGCTCGGCGGTTATGCCGACGTTTTCAAGCGCAACGTCATCGCCTCCGGTGTCGTGCCTCAAATCTCTGTCATCATGGGGCCGTGTGCCGGTGGTGCCGTTTATTCGCCTGCCATGACCGACTTCATCTTCATGGTGCGCGATACCTCCTACATGTTCGTAACCGGGCCGGATGTGGTGAAGACCGTGACCAACGAGATCGTCACGGCGGAAGAGCTGGGCGGCGCCTCCACACACACCAAAAAATCCTCCGTTGCCGATGGCGCCTATGAAAACGACATCGAGACACTTGAGCATGTGCGCCTGCTTTTCGATTTCCTGCCGCTGAATAATCGGGAAAAACCGCCAGTCCGGCCTTTTCATGACGATCCCGCACGGTTGGAAGCGCGCCTCGATACGCTGATCCCCGACAGTTCCAACAAGCCATACGATATGAAGGAACTGATCCATGCGCTCGCCGACGAGGGCGATTTCTTCGAGTTGCAGGAGGCGTTTGCCAGAAACATCATCACCGGTTTCATGCGTCTGGAAGGCCAGACGGTAGGCGTCGTCGCAAACCAGCCGATGGTGCTGGCCGGGTGTCTGGATATTGACAGCTCACGCAAGGCCGCCCGCTTCGTGCGCTTCTGCGATGCCTTCAACATTCCCCTGCTGACACTGGTGGATGTGCCCGGTTTCCTGCCGGGAACGGCGCAGGAATATGGCGGCGTCATCAAGCACGGCGCGAAACTGCTGTTTGCCTATTCTGAGGCGACGGTTCCGATGGTGACGCTAATTACCCGCAAGGCCTATGGTGGCGCTTATGACGTGATGGCCTCGAAACATATCGGCGCTGATGTGAACTATGCCTGGCCGACTGCGGAAATCGCTGTCATGGGCGCAAAAGGGGCCGCGGAAATCCTCTATCGCTCGGAGCTTTCCGATCCGGACAAGATCGCCGCGCGCACAAGGGAATATGAGGAGCGTTTCGCCAATCCCTTCGTGGCGGCAGAGCGTGGTTTCATCGATGAGGTCATCATGCCGCATTCCTCGCGCCGCCGCATCGCCCGTGCCTTTGCTTCGCTGCGGGGCAAGAACGTCGAAACCCGCTGGAAAAAGCACGATACCATTCCGCTCTGACCTGCTCTGGGGCTGGAAAAATACTTTGGCCACCTTACTATAATGATGTTCAGGCGCCCGACCTTCGGTGCCCTCCCGAAACGCACAAGGACTGATTTTTATGGCCGAGAACTCCTCCGCAGATAATTTTCCCGCCGGATATGAAGTGCCCAAGGTCTGGACCTGGGACAAGGGTAATGGCGGCCAGTTCGCCAATATCAATCGCCCGATCGCCGGTCCCACCCATGACAAGGAATTGCCGGTCGGCAAACATCCGTTGCAGCTTTATTCGCTGGCAACGCCGAATGGCCAGAAGGTCTCGATCATGCTGGAAGAATTGCTGGCCGCTGGCCACAAGGGCGCCGAATATGATGCCTGGCTGATCAAGATCGGCGAAGGCGACCAGTTCGGCTCCGGTTTTGTCGGCGTCAATCCGAACTCCAAGATCCCGGCGCTGATGGATCATTCGACGCCCGAGCCGACCCGGGTTTTCGAGAGCGGCTCGATCCTCGTCTATCTCGCGGAAAAATTCGGCGCTTTCCTGCCGAAAGAGGGCAATGCCCGCACGCAGGCGCTGAACTGGCTGTTCTGGCAGATGGGTTCCGCCCCCTTCCTCGGCGGCGGTTTCGGCCATTTCTACGCCTACGCCCCGATCAAGATCAAATATGCTATCGACCGTTACGCCATGGAGGTTAAACGCCAGCTTGACGTGCTTGACCGTCATCTGGCCGACAACCGTTATCTGGCGGGCTCGGAATATACGATTGCCGACATGGCCGTCTGGCCCTGGTATGGCAAGATAGCGCTCGGCCAAGCTTATGGCGATGCCGGTGCTTTCCTTGAAGCGGCCGGTTATAAGAACCTTATGCGCTGGACGCTTGAAATTGGCGAACGCCCTGCGGTCAAGCGCGGCGTGATCGTCAACAAAACCTCGGGCGATCCGTCCGAACAATTGCATGAACGCCACGATGCCTCCGACTTCGAGCAGAAGACGCAGGACAAAATCGGCAAGGCATAACGAAAAGACTAGAGCGCTTCTGGTTTTAATAGGACCATGAAAGCGCTCTAATTATTTGAATTTACGCATATCCGGACGTAAAAGCGGACCTGCTTTTAATGGAAATGCTTCTGGAAGGACAAAAGATGGCGAACCTGCCCGAAATGACCAAACACAAGGGATTTCCCTCCGGCATGCCGAGCACGGGCATCCAGTTCACCATCCGCCGCGCCAATCCAAAAGGGGTAACGCCCATCAAGATGATACCCCGAAGGGCGCGGGACGATTCCAAGGAACACCGCATCGATGCGGCCTTCCTGCACTCGCTCTGGCACCATTTTGGTCCCGAGCCGTTCGAGCGTGGTAATCTCGACGCGGCCCGCCTCAGCCTGCTGTTCGGCCGCGAGGTCTTGCCGGCGGAAAAGAATTTCGATCCGCTTTCCTACCAGGCGATGCTTGTCATCGACGAGCGCGTCGCCCGGCAGAATTTCCCGGAATCCTTCGAGAACTTTTTCGAGATTTGAGGACGGCATACGGCATTTGTCGTGAGGGGAAGAGGGGAGAATAACCGCGTGATCAAGAAAATCCTCATCGCCAATCGCGGCGAGATCGCCTGCCGGGTCATCAAGACGGCGAAGAAGATGGGCATTGCGACGGTTGCCGTCTATTCGGATGCTGATGCCAATGCTTTGCATGTAAAGATGGCGGATGAGGCCGTTCATATCGGTCCGGCGCCCTCGTCGCAGTCCTATATCGTCATCGATAAAATCCTTGCTGCGATCGAGAAGACCGGGGCTGATGCGGTGCATCCCGGCTATGGCTTCCTGTCGGAGAACGCTGCCTTTGCCGAGGCGCTGGAGAAGGCGGGTGTGATCTTCATCGGCCCGCCGGTCGGCGCTATCCAGGCCATGGGCGACAAGATCACCTCCAAGAAGCTCGCGGCGGAAGCCGGTGTTTCCACCGTGCCCGGCCATATGGGGCTGATTGGGGATGCAGATGAGGCGGTGAGGATCGCCTCCGAGATCGGTTATCCCGTGATGATCAAGGCCTCGGCCGGCGGCGGCGGAAAGGGCATGCGCATCGCCTTTAACGATGCGGAGGCGCGCGAGGGTTTCCAGTCGTCAAAAAACGAGGCGAAATCTTCCTTTGGGGACGACCGCATCTTCATCGAGAAATTCGTCACCCAGCCGCGCCATATCGAAATTCAGGTGCTGGGCGATCAACACGGCAATATTCTTTACCTTGGCGAGCGAGAGTGCTCGATCCAGCGCCGCAACCAGAAGGTCATTGAGGAAGCGCCATCGCCCTTTCTTGATGAGGCAACGCGCAAGGCCATGGGCGAGCAGGCCGTGGCTCTGTCGAGAGCAGTTGGTTACCATTCGGCCGGAACGGTGGAATTCATCGTTGATGGCGAGCGCAATTTCTACTTTCTGGAAATGAATACGCGCCTGCAGGTGGAACATCCGGTAACGGAACTCGTCACAGGCATTGATCTGGTCGAGCAGATGATCCGCGTGGCATCAGGCGAAAAGCTGTCCTTCGGGCAGACCGATATAAGGTTGAACGGCTGGGCAATCGAAAGCCGGCTTTATGCTGAAGACCCGTATCGTAATTTCTTGCCCTCCATCGGCCGGTTGACACGGTATCGCCCGCCGCAAGAGGGCGAGCAGGAAAACGGCACCGTGATCCGCAACGATACCGGCGTCTTCGAAGGCGGTGAAATCTCGATGTATTACGATCCGATGATCGCCAAGCTTTGTAGCTGGGCAAAGGATCGTGAAACCGCCATCGATGCCATGGGGCAGGCGCTGGATCGTTTCGAAGTGGAGGGCATCGGCCACAATCTGCCGTTCCTCTCGGCTGTCATGCAGCACGAGCGTTTTCGGGCCGGCCGTCTGACGACGGGTTTTATCGCCGAGGAATTTCCGGAGGGCTTTTCCGGGGTCGAGCCCGATGAGGCCTCCGCGCGCAAGCTCGCAGCCATCGCCACCGTTATCCACCAGCGGCTTCAAAACCGTGCGGTCGAAATTTCCGGTACCATTGGCAATCATCGTCGCATTGTCGGTCAGGACTGGGTGGTTTCGCTTGGTCAATCCCGTCGAAGCGTCAGCGTGGAAACCGGTGCTGAAGGCATGGCAATCCGTTTTGAGGATGGTGCTGCGCTGACGGTCGCTACCGGCTGGCTTCCCGGCCGCAGCCTTGGCCTGTTCACGGTGGCGGGCGAGGTGATCGCCGCCAAGGTCGATCTTGCCGGTGCGGCGGTTCGTCTGCGCTGGCGCGGCATGGATGTTCTCGCCCATGTGCGCAGCCCGCGCGTGGCGGAACTGGCGCTGCTGATGCCGGAAAAGCTGCCGCCCGATACGTCGAAACTGTTGCTCTGCCCGATGCCGGGCGTCATCACCGGGATCTCGGTTGGCGAGGGGGACGAGGTGGAAGCCGGTCAGGCGCTGGCGACGGTGGAGGCAATGAAGATGGAGAACATCCTGCGTGCGGAAAAACGCGGCCGGGTCGCCAAAGTGTCGGCAAAGCCGGGCGATAGCCTCGCCGTGGATGAGGTTATCATCGAATTTGAATAGGGCTTGATACCGTTTTTGAGGAACGGATGAGGGGCGGAGCGGGTTACGGGGTAGGCTGGATTTCGGTCACGATCACCAGTCACAGTACTGAAAATGAAATGCAGAAGGGGAGATATGCATGTCGGGTGAAAAAACGGTGCGGGATTGGCTGCAGCTTGCCGAAAAGGAGCTGAAGCGTTCACCGGATGCACTCGTCTGGCATACGCCCGAAGGCATTGACGTCAAACCGCTTTACACGGCCGATGACCTGAAAAAGGCTTCACATCTCGATGGCCTGCCGGGCTTTGCACCCTTCACGCGCGGCCCGCGCGCCACCATGTATGCCGGGCGGCCATGGACGATCCGCCAATATGCCGGGTTTTCGACTGCCGAAGCTTCCAACGCCTTTTACCGCAAGGCGCTCGCCGCCGGCCAACAGGGTGTTTCGGTCGCCTTCGATCTTGCCACTCATCGCGGATATGACAGCGACCACTCGCGCGTTGAAGGCGATGTCGGTAAGGCAGGCGTAGCGATCGACAGCGTCGAGGACATGAAAATCCTGTTCGATGGCATACCGCTCGAAAAGGTCTCCGTCTCCATGACCATGAATGGGGCCGTCATTCCGGTGCTCGCCAATTTCATCGTTGCGGGGGAAGAGCAGGGTGTCTCGCGTGCCGCACTTTCCGGCACCATCCAGAACGACATTCTCAAGGAGTTCATGGTCCGCAACACCTATATCTACCCGCCCGAGCCTTCGATGCGTATCATTGCTGATATCATTGAATATACGGCGAAGGAGATGCCGAAATTCAACTCCATTTCGATATCCGGCTATCACATGCAGGAGGCAGGTGCCACGCTGGTGCAGGAGCTTGCCTTCACGCTGGCGGATGGGCGGGAATATGTGCGGGCCGCCCTTGCCAAGGGACTGAATGTCGATGATTTCGCCGGCCGCCTGTCGTTCTTTTTTGCCATCGGCATGAATTTCTTCATGGAGGCCGCAAAGCTGCGCGCCGCCCGCTTCCTCTGGTCGCGCATCATGGAAGAGTTCAAGCCGCAAAAGGCGTCGTCGCTCATGCTGCGCACCCATTGCCAGACATCCGGTGTGTCTCTTCAGGAACAGGACCCTTACAATAACATTGTCCGCACCGCTTTCGAGGCCATGTCCGCCGTGCTGGGCGGCACACAATCGCTGCACACCAATTCCTTTGATGAAGCCATTGCCCTCCCGACAGAATTTTCCGCCCGCATCGCCCGCAACACCCAGCTTATTCTCCAGCATGAAACCGGCGTCACCAAGGTCGTCGATCCGCTGGCCGGTTCCTACTACGTCGAAAGCCTGACGGATGAACTGGCGCAAAAAGCCTGGGCGCTGATTGAGGAGGTGGAGGCGCTTGGTGGCATGACCAAAGCGGTGGCCGAAGGCCTGCCCAAGCGATTGATCGAGGAGGCGGCCACGCGTCGGCAGGCGGCCGTGGACAAGGGCGAGGAAGTCATCGTCGGCGTCAACCGCTACCGTCTGGAAACCGAGGAGGATATCGACGTTCTCGATATCGACAACGCCGCCGTACGCGCCGCGCAAATCCGCCGCCTTGAGGACACCAAACGTCGCCGCGACGGCGGGGACCTCTCGAAGGCGCTGGCGGCGTTGTCTGAAATTGCCCGCAGCGGCAAGGGTAATATTCTCGAGGCGGCAGTCGTCGCCGCCCGCGCCCGCGCTACCGTCGGCGAGATTTCCGATGCGCTGCGTGCCGTCTTCGGCGATTACGTTGCCGTGCCGGAAGTGGTGGAGGATATTTACGGAGAAGCCTACAAGGACGAGCCGGAGCTTGCCACGCTCGCTACGCGGCTTTCCGGCGTGGCAGAACGGCTCGGCGTCAAACCGCGCATCATGGTCGCAAAGCTCGGGCAGGACGGGCATGATCGCGGCGCGAAGGTTATCGCGTCGGCCTTTGGTGATATCGGTTTCGATGTGCTGGCCGGGCCGCTGTTCCAGACGCCTGCCGAGGCAGCCGATCTTGCGGTTCAGAACAAGGTGCATGTGGTCGGCATGTCGTCGCTTGCCGCAGGCCACAAGACGCTCGCACCGCAGCTTGTGGAGGCGCTCAAGCAGAAGGGTGCCCAGGACATCATCGTCGTCGTCGGCGGCGTCATCCCACGCCAGGATTACCAGTTCCTGCTGGACCACGGCGTTTCGGCGATTTTCGGACCCGGCACCAATGTCATGGATGCGGCCAACAAGGTTCTCGATCTGCTCGAAGGCATCCGGCGCAACGCGTGAGAGGAATACGGCCATGTTCGGAAGATTGAACCACGTCGCCCTTGCCGTGCCCGATCTTAATGCCGCGGTTTCGCGATACAGGGCGCTTGGCGCTCAAGTTTCCGAGCCGCAATCCCTGCCCGAACACGGCGTGACAGTGGTTTTCGTTCAGGCTGACAATACCAAGATCGAACTTCTTCATCCGCTTGGAGAGAACTCCCCGATTACCGCCTTCCTCGAAAGAAATCCGGGTGGCGGCACGCATCATCTGTGCTTTGAGGTGCCGGATATTCTGGCCGTGCGAGACGATCTCGTCCAAAAAGGCATCCGCATTTTAGGTGATGGCGAGCCGAAGATCGGCGCGCATGGCAATCCCGTTCTCTTCCTGCATCCAAAGGATATGGGCGGCGTGCTTTACGAGCTTGAGCAGGTCACTCCGACACACGTCTGAAACACAGACCCCGTACCGACATCCCGAAACACGCTGGCGACGTGATTCACCGGCGGCAGTTGCCGTTCGCTTGTGCTGAAAACATGGGTTTCGTTTGTTTTCTTTTGACATTCGTTTTGTTTTCGTTTTTATGACGATAATCTTTCAACGTAGGGGAAAATGGTCCCCGGCGCTGTTTTGGGAGGCCCTATGTCCGGCGAAAACATATTCGATCTTTTTGTCATCGGCGGTGGCGTTAATGGTTGCGGCATTGCCCGCGATGCCGTGGGTAGGGGCTATTCCGTGGCGCTTGCGGAAAAGGGCGATTTTGCCTCCGGTACGTCTTCGGCAGCCACCAAGCTCATTCATGGCGGCCTGCGCTATCTCGAACATTATGAGTTTCGTCTGGTGCGCGAAGCCTTGATGGAGCGTGAAATTCTGTGGTCCATGGCCCCGCACGTCATCTGGCCCATGCGCTTCGTCCTGCCGCTCCAGAAAGGCGGCGTGCGTCCGGCATGGATGGTCCGGCTTGGCCTCTTTCTTTACGACAACCTCGGCGGCCGCAAGCTTTTGCCGCCGACGCGCACGGTCGATCTTCGGCAGGACCCGGCAGGCAAACCTCTGAAGCCGGTCTTTGCCAAGGCTTTCGAATATTCCGACGGCTGGGTGGACGATGCCCGTTTCGTAGTTCTGAATGCGCGTGACGCGGCGGATCGCGGTGCGACGATCATGAACCGCACGCGGGTCGTTTCCGCACGGCGCGAAGGCGGCGTGTGGCTTATCGAGACGCTGGACGAAAAGACCGGCCGTTCAGCCACGCACAGAGCGCGCATGCTGGTGAATGCCGCTGGCCCGTGGGTGGATAACGTGCTGTCCGGCGTGTTCGGCCGCAACGATGTGCACAATGTTCGTCTCGTGCAGGGCAGCCACATCATCGTGCGCAGGAAGTTTTCCGATCCGCGCGCCTATTTCTTCCAGAACCCGGACAACCGCATCATCTTCGCCATTCCCTATGAGCAAGATTTTACGCTGATCGGCACCACGGACCGCGACTATAAGGGCGATCCGGCCAAGGTGCGCATCTCTGAGGAAGAGATTTCCTATCTCTGCAATGCCGCCAGCGAATATTTCAGCGAGCCGGTGAAGCCGGATGATATCGTCTGGACCTATTCCGGCGTGCGCCCGCTTTTCGATGATGGCGCTTCAAAGGCGCAGGAAGCCACACGCGACTATGTGCTGAAGGTTGAAGAGGCAGAGGGCGAAGCGCCGCTACTCAATATCTTCGGCGGCAAGCTGACCACCTACCGGCGGCTGGCGGAACATGCTCTGGAAAAGATCGGCGCAGCCATCGGAGAAAAGGGCAAGCCCTGGACGGCGGGATCGTATCTGCCGGGCGGTGACTTCGGGGTGGAGAGATATGACGCCCAGGTGAGGGCGCTTGTCTCCCGTTACCCATTCCTTGATGGACGCCATGCCGAGCGGCTCATCAGAAACTACGGCACGAAGGCTGCGGAACTGCTCGGTGTCGCCACCGATGTTTCCGGCCTCGGTCGGCATTTCGGCGGCACACTTTACGAATGCGAAGTGCGCTGGCTGGTGGAACACGAATGGGCCTTTGCAGCAGAGGATATTCTCTGGCGGCGCACTAAACAGGGCCTGCGGTTGAGCAGGGACGAGGCTGCCGCTCTGGATGAATTCGTTTCCACGCTGACTGGTGTCAAGGAAAAGGGCGAAGCCGTGACGGAGCAGGCCTGAGCTTTTACGAGTTGTCCCGTCAGTTCCCCGAGTTCCTTGCCGCTCTTTCAGGGCCATCGGCGCTCAATATATAGTCGTCGGCGGCGGACAGAGCGTGTTCCATATGCCCTTCGAACACCAGTTCCGGTTCGTTGGGCGCGATGCCGATTTTTGGCATTCCGCCGAAGCGGACCGACTGCGATTGCGCAAGGCCATCGTGAAGGCCGATTTCCAGAAGATCGAAATAGCGTGTGCCGGGGCCAGTGATGAAGACCGGCATATGGCCGTGCAGGCTGAACAGACGTGAAAGGCCGTTGCCGAGTGCAAGCCCGGCTGTGCGGAAGGCAAGCCGCGCCATGCGCCCGCCGGCGCGGGCGGAAGCGGCGATCTTGTCCACTTCGGCAATCGGCACGAATTTTGCCGGTTCCGCCTGCGGCGGGGCCTCGAATGCCGAACGCAGGATTGCATAAAACCCTGAATAGGCCTCGATACAGCCTCTGGTGCCGCAGCGGCAAAGGGCGCCATCGGCCAGATGCAGCATATGTCCGAAATTGGGAGCGCTAACCTCTATCCCTCCACCCGCGGCGCGGGCAATGCCGAGGCCAATGCTGTGGCCGAGCGATAGGGTGACAAGTGCCTCCGGTTTCGGGCCGTCCTTTGCCTGCTCCTGCATCCAGATGGCTTTTGCGGCCAGCAGCGTTTCGTTGTTCAGCGTCACGCGGATGCGGCCGTCCTGAGAAATGAGCTGCTGGAAATCTATCTTTTCGGTGCCGAGCACCGGCGACCAGACGAGCACCGCCGCTGCCGCGTCCACAAGCCCCTTGCTGCTGATCGACACCTGGAGAATGTCGTGCCGGTCGATGCGCGAACGGTCCGCAAGCCGTGCAAGGCCGGAGAGGATCGAGTCGCCGAACGACCCTTTTTCAGCCGTGATCCTCTGCTCGGTGAAGCGGTCCACCAGCTTGCCGGCATAGTCGACCAACGAATATTGCACGCTGTCGGACGAAATGATGACGATGGCGACGTGGCAGAAAGCACCATCAGGCCCAAAGAGGATGCGCGGCCGCCCGCGCCCGGCGGCGGCTAGCTGCTCTTTGCGCAGGATTAGGCCGGCCCGCTCGAGTTCCATGGTGATTGCGGAAACGGTGGCGGAGGCAAGCCCGGTGAAGGAGGACATGTCCGTATGGGATAGGCTGCCATGAAGGCGCAGCGCTGCCATCACCGACAGGCTGTTTTTCTGGCGCACCAGTTCCGTGCTTGCAATGGCGGACATGGGCTGGGGTATGCTCCCTGAACGGCTTTTTTCCTGTCGTGCTTATCCCCTCTGATGGCGCACGCCACGAGCAAGATCAAGGCACCCGGATGCTGCCCGCAGCCGTTGTTGACAGCATGGGGAATCTCTGACATTAATTTTCTCGACTGTCGAGAAAATTGTGAAATCACAGAGCCCGACAGCTTTTTCCGGGCGTTTTCCCTGCATGGAGGTGCAGGCTTCGCCCTTACCGGGAGGACATCATGAATTCGTTTGCCAAGCTTTTGGCGGGTACAGCTGTACTCGTTTCCCTGCACACCGCAGCCATTGCTGCTGATCTCGTCGTTGGCGTTTCCTGGTCCAATTTCCAGGAAGAGCGCTGGAAGACGGATGAGGCGGCAATCAAGGCAGCTCTCGACAAGGCCGGTGCGAAGTATATTTCCGCCGATGCGCAGTCGTCCGCCGCAAAACAGCTGACTGACGTGGAATCGCTGATTTCCCAGGGCGCCAATGCGTTGATCATTCTTGCGCAGGACAGCGACGCGATTGGCCCGGCCGTTGAAAAGGCCGTCGCTGAAGGTATTCCGGTGGTGGGTTACGACCGCCTGATCGAAAACAAGAACGCCTTCTACATCACTTTCGACAACAAGGAAGTCGGTCGCCTTCAGGCCGCCGAAGTCTTCAAGGTCAAGCCGGAAGGCAACTACGTCTTCATCAAGGGTTCGTCTTCCGATCCGAATGCGGACTTTCTTTTTGCCGGACAGCAGGAAGTTCTGAAGGCCGCTGTCGACGCGGGCAAGATCAAGAATGTCGGCGAAGCCTATACCGATGGCTGGAAGCCGGAAAATGCCCAGAAGAACATGGAGCAGTTCCTGACCAAGAATAACAACAAGGTCGATGCGGTCGTCGCCTCGAACGACGGAACGGCCGGTGGCGCAATTGCCGCTCTTGCCGCGCAGGGCCTCGCAGGTTCTGTTCCTGTATCCGGTCAGGATGCGGACTTCGCCGCGCTCAACCGCGTAGCGCTCGGCACGCAGACGGTATCTGTCTGGAAGGATAGCCGCGAACTCGGCAAGGAAGCTGCCGGCATCGCGCTGGAACTTGCGGGCGGCAAGAAGATGACGGAAATCAAGGGCGTTGCCGCTTTTGATGGCGGTCCGAAAAAAGTGACGATGCAGTCAGTCTTCCTCAAGCCCATCGCCATTACCAAGGACAATCTGAACGTCGTCATCGACGCCGGCTGGATCAAGAAGGAAACGGCCTGCCAGGGTGTAAAGGCCGGATCCGTCAAGGCCTGCAACTGAGACCGCTAGGTTGATGTTTGGGCGCCGCGCCACTGATACGTGGCGCGGCGCCTTTCAGATGTAAGGAGGACCGGCAGTCCATGGCCGACATGACACAATCCAATTCCACAGCGTCCCCCAAGACGGAAAAGACGGGCTCGATTTCGCGTTTCATCAGTGCCACGGAGCTTGATACCCGGCTGCTCGGCATGGTCGGCGCGCTTCTTCTGATCTGGATCGGTTTCCATATTCTTTCGGGCGGGCTGTTCCTGACGCCGAGAAACCTCTGGAACCTCTCCGTCCAGACCGCTTCTGTCGCGGTGATGGCGACAGGCATGGTGCTTGTCATCGTTACCCGCAACATCGATCTGTCGGTCGGGTCGATCCTCGGTTTTTCCGGCATGATCATGGGTGTCATGCAGGCGGAAATCCTGCCGCAGCTCCTCGGCTTTGAACATTGGGCGACATGGATCGTCACGCTTCTGGTCGGCATTTTCGTCGGCGGAGCGATCGGCATGCTGCAGGGCTCGATCATCGCCTTCCTGAACGTGCCGTCCTTCATCGTCACGCTTGGCGGTCTGCTGGTCTGGCGCGGTGGCACATGGTTCGTCACCAGCGGCCGCACCGTGGCGCCGATGGATTCCACCTTCCGCCTGATGGGTGGCGGCACCAGCGGCTCGATCGGCGCGACATGGAGCTGGATCGCAGCCATTGCCGCCTGCGTCGCCATTGTCGCGGCAATCCTGAATTCCCGCCACCAGCGTCGCCGTTTCGGTTTTCCGCTGCGGCCCGTCTGGGCGGAATATTTCCTGGTGGCACTTGGCTGCGTCGTCGTCGTCGGTTTCGTAGCTGTCGTCAACAGCTATCCCTGGCCGGTCAACATTGCCCGCAACTATGCCGATGCCAATGGCATTACCTGGCCGGATGGTGGTCTGTTCATTCCGCACGGCATTGCCATTCCGGTGCTGATGGCGCTTGCCGTCGGTGCTGTCATGACCTTCATCGCGACGCGGCTGCGCTTCGGACGCTATGTGTTCGCAATCGGCGGCAACCCGGAGGCGGCGGAACTCGCCGGCATCAAGACCCGCTGGGTCACGGTCAAGATATTCACGCTGATGGGCGTTCTATGCGCCATCGCTGCGGCAATCTCGACTGCCCGCCTCAACGCGGCCACCAATGCCCAGGGTGAACTGGATGAACTTTATACGATCGCGGCGGCGGTCATCGGCGGCACGTCGCTCGCCGGCGGCGTCGGCACCATAGCGGGCGCGATGCTCGGCGCGCTCGTCATGCAATCGCTGCAATCCGGCATGGTGCTTGTGGGCATCGATACGCCCTTTCAGCGCATCGTCGTCGGTGTGGTTCTGGTCGTCGCCGTCTGGCTCGACACCATCTACCGCGCCCGCGCCAAGTAAGAACCGAGGAGAACCCCAATGACGGAACAAGTCACGCCCCTCGTGGAAATGCGCAATATTTCCATTTCCTTCGGTGGTATCCATGCGGTGGAAAACGCCTCTGTCGATCTTTTCCCAGGTGAGGTTGTGGCCCTTCTTGGCCACAACGGCGCCGGCAAATCGACGCTCATCAAGATATTGTCCGGTGCATACCGGCGGGATGGGGGCGACATCCTCATCAACGGCGAGGATGCGGATATCCGCAATCCCCGCGACGCCAAGAAATACGGCATCGAAACCATCTACCAGACGCTGGCGGTGGCGGATAATGTCGATGCGGCGGCCAATCTTTATCTCGGCCGCGAGCTGAAGACGAAATGGGGAACATTGGATGATGTCGCCATGGAAGCTTCGGCCCGCGAGGTCATGGGGCGTCTCAACCCCAATTTCCGGCGGTTCAAGGAGCCGGTGAAGGCGCTTTCCGGTGGCCAGCGGCAGTCCGTGGCAATCGCCCGCGCCATTCTGTTCGATGCCCGCATCCTCATCATGGACGAACCGACGGCAGCACTCGGGCCGCAGGAAACGGCACAGGTCGGCGATCTCGTCAAGGAACTGAAACGGCAGGGCATCGGCATCTTCCTCATCAGCCACGATATCCATGACGTCTTCGATCTCGCCGACCGGGTGTTCGTCATGAAAAACGGCAAGGTGGTCGGCCATGCCCGCACGGAAGATGTGACGAAGGACGAGGTCCTCGGCATGATTATTCTGGGCAAGGTGCCGCCGGGTGCTGTGGCGGGTCCGGGCGCGGTCGTTGCCTGACGACAGAATTCTGTCGTCTTTACTTCCACTACAAATCGAGGCCCGGTAAAAACCGGGCCTCGACAAATGCTGGGAACAAAAGTTCTTGGAGTTGACTAAAAAATATATGCGTCCGGTGTGTTTCAGCCCAGCCGGAACCGCAGACGAAAAATGTCTGCGGCTCTGCGCAATTGCAGACGCGGTCGTTAAAAAGCGGTGTTTTAATGGAGTTCGGCGTGTGCGAAACCGCTGCCGTTCATTTCTGCGCCAGCCGGTAGCGAGCCATGCTGATTGATGTCCTGGGCCAGCGACAGCAATGCCATTTCCAGGAAATAGGTCGACATCCCCAGTTCCAGAGATTTGGAGCGCTGGCAAAGATAGGAAACCATCCGCCCGAGCGCCAGAATCTCGTCTGCATTGTCCTGTTCAAGTATTGCTGCGGTAGACGCCACCATGATTCCCTCTCGACAGTCGACAGTATGAAAACGCGTTGATCCCGCGTTGTTCATTTTCGACCACATCGAGCGTCACGCGAGCGTCACACCTGCGTCAATCGTCGCTCTTGTTTTCCGGCGCGCCGTTATTTTCCGCCGCTTCGGTAGCCGCAAGCGATGTCACGAGGGCAACGATGCTCTTGCGCACGGTTGCGCTCTTGATTCGGGCAAAGGCCTGATTGAGCGAAAATCCTTCATTCGACGCAACGAAAGACTGCATGGCATTGATCGTGCCAAGGGCGGGATTGGCGTTTCCGACATCCGGCGTCGCATTGGCGAACAAAGAGCTGACATCGACGCCGAGAACCGATGCAATGGCTTGCAAACGGGACGCGCCGACGCGATTGGCACCCTTTTCGTATTTCTGGACCTGCTGGAAGGTAATGCCCAACCGGCCCGCCAGCGCGCTTTGACTCATGCCGAGCGACTTGCGGCGCATTCGGATTTGTGTACCCACATGCACATCGATCGGGCTGGGTAGTTTGGCCTGCATCATGAACTCCTCCAGTTGTGAGGTTCTTAAATTGGATATTTATCAATTAATATTGTTGAAGGTAGACATTCAACACAATTTCCACGGGTATTGTGAGGTGTTACTGATAAAGTAAGGCTGTTTTCCGTCGGTATGCTGTGCTGGTTGACGGTTTATCACCTTTGTTGCACATCGCAATGCCCCGTTTCTGCTGGCAAAATGGCTCCAGCCGGCCACGCCGATGGCGTGAAAGCCCAGTCTTTCCCAAATTTTCCTGTTCTCTCGGTCGAAACCGTCGAGCGTTTCCGCATCACCGAAATGGGGAACCCAGACGAATGGCTTCTCTTGGTCGGAGCGCACGATATTTTCAACAAGCACGTTGTTATAAAGCCGAGGCAGGCATTTGTTGGTGTCGATGGTGGGTAAAACCGGAATGGGATTTCGCAGGATTGCGAAGCCCTGCTGTGCCAGCAATAGAACGGAGGCATCCAGTTTACGTTTCAAATCCATCGCATTACGGGCGTTGCATTCATGGGCCACCGGATCGGCAACCAGCAATAGCGGGTGGCCATCGCGTCTTAGACCTGTGACCGAAACGAACTGGTCGACGTGGAAACCGCATTGGTGGATTTTTCCGAAGGTGATCGCCGGAGGCGACGTGTTTGCCGAGGTAAGAGCGATTGAGGCCGAGGCATTGCCGAGGTCTTCCGGCCGATATCCGAAACTGCCCAGGGTTCTGTAGTCGAGTGCCTGAACCCGCTGCCATTGTTGCGGCCGTTCGGTTGCCGCATTGTTTGCCATACCCCTGTCGTCCTGCAGGCTGGAATGGCCCACCAATCGAAAGTCCGGCCCGACCAGCTGGTTACCGCCCGGCAAAGTGACATGCGAAGCGTTGGCGGCAAGCCCGAGACGATTGGCGAGCTCGCCAGTGACGGCGCTTTCCGATGCACAAAGCAGTTCGGTTGCGATCCCATCAGCAGTCCGAACGTGGAACACGTCCTGTATCCACGGGTGCGAAACGCTGCTGGTTGCATCGAGCGGTAACAGTTCTGCGGTGCAGGTGGCTGCCAGCCTGCTGAGCCAGCTTTCAGCGGAGGCGAGACAGGGGCCATCGATAAGAACAAGGGCCGTGACGTCGGAAGGCAGAGCCGAAAGCAGGTTTCCGATCGGGATGAGCGGAGAGACGCCCCCTTCAGCCCTGTCACCCGCAAAAAACGCGGCGGGCAAGGCAAGCGCGATTGTCCGGATCAGTCCTCCGCAGTCGGGCAGCAGAGACGGGTGCGGGGCAGCGGTCAAGACGCTTTTTCTCCCGCCGTCTGCCGCGTGGCCAATTGCTGGAAAAATACCGTGTTCTGTAATTTCCACGATTGCGGCGGCGGGGATGGCAATTCTCCGCTGCCAAGCAGGCCTAAAAGCCGGGCCGCATCGTTGCGTTTGGCGGAAACCGCGTTTCCGGCCAGAAAATTTGCGGTCTCGAGGTTGAGGTTTGCCTCAGTTGCCATTGCACGCCATGTCCTGCGGTTAAAATGCAGCTTGCGGGCGGCGTTCAGCAAGGCGTCGTGTTCCTCTGGGGCGATAGCGGCGCGACACGCTTCGAGCGTCGCTTCGGCATCGACAAGCGCGATTGTAAGCGGGCGGTAGTCGAGTTCGCCGGGCGCGTGGCTGACTGCCACATCGGCGTCGGAAAAACGCAGCCCGTCCCGATAGGCTTCAAAGATTTCGCCGATGCCGATCATGCCGAAGGCCGCGCATTCCGCCGCTCTTAGCGCGCCCATGCTGGCGGCACCGAGAACAGTGACGCCGCCTGACAGCGCGAACAGGATTTCCTTGTGCCACACGGCGGCGCAGTCACCGTAGAGGCCGTCGATCAGCCCGATTGTCCGGGCACCCTGCTTTACCGCGTCGAAAATGTCGCCGCAGGCAGCCGGGCCACGAAGATCGAGGCCGGAAATCTGCGCGGGTGCGATGCCGTGGATGGACGGGCCTGCAAAAACCACCGGCTTCATCAAAGGCCTCCGAGGTTCAGGAACCGGTCGAGCGTGCGCTGGGATATACGTTGAAGGCCACCACCGGCAGGGGTGAGGCCGCTTGCCAGAACCCGGACGACATGCAGACCGGATACGCCCGTTTCCAGCGCAAAGACATAGATGTCGTCGATCCCGGCGGCGAAAAGATGCTCTGCAAGCTGACGCCACGGCGGTAGAGCCGGATCGCTATTCGCAAAATCGAGACTGGCCGGGATCCGGTCCATTGGCCACACCTCGGATGCCGCCGGTCCCGCCGCAAACATATCCCGCTGGTAGCGCAAAGGAGAGAGATCGTCCCTCGCGCCGCTGATGTCAGTCAGTCGCGACTGGATCGCCTCCAGCAGCGCGGCAATTGCCGCGTCATAGGTGCCAAACCGGCACGCTGCGCCGGCAGCGCTGCGGGTGGCAAGTCCGTCCTGCGCGTGGATTGACCGTGGCAGGCTCGCCATGACTACAGGCACGCCGAGCGTATTGGTGAGATCAAAGAAGCGGGGCGGCAGTCCGATATGTGAAAGGTGTTGAACAAGAGCATCGAAGGATGTGTCGACACCCATCGGCAACACGACCGGTTCCGGCGCGATATTGCGGGTTTCGAAGGTATCGACGAGAAAGCAGGCGTCGTTTTCGATGAGTTCGAGCAAGGCGTGCAGAACCGCGTGGTCATGGTCGAAACCCGCCGCAAGACCTTGCGAACTCATGAGAAAGGCCTGCCGGTCCCAGGGGAAATCCGCGCGAAAATCCATGCCCACCAGCTCATAGGGGGCAAAAACCTCCAGCTGCTGGCGTATGGATGTTCCCTTCACCCAGGCGCGTTCGTTTCGCAGATCAAGAGTGTCCGGGTCGACCCGGCCGATCGTTTCGAAAGGAACGAGAGGGGCGCCCTTGTCCCGCATCTCACGAATGGAGCCGAAAGTGGTGATATGTTTGCGGGTGTCTTCGGCGACGGCACCTTCGATCGCTTCCATGATCGCGGAAAGCCGTGCCTGCTCCGCGACAAGCCCCTTGCCCTGGGAGACCGACAGTCCGCGTGAATTGGGCCGCGTCGCGAACCAGACGGGTATGCCGATAATATCGAGACCGGTCACGTCTCCGACGCGGGTAATCCCGAACCGCCGAAGCAGTTCGGGATCGAAGAACGAAGCGTCCGGATGCCCTAAAGCCGCTGTCGCTGGAATATGTGCGCCGTCAGCGGTCAAGGCTGCGGGGGCGCAATCAAGGCGCCGCGTTGGTGTCGTCGGCAAGGATGGCGTCGAACAGTTCGCCGGTGACGGAACCCGCCGGACCAACAGCCTTCAGGGCCGATTCGATCGGCGCCTGCACCATGCGGTTGAAATCCCAGCCGGCGTCGATCACTTCGCCGACAAAGGCGAAATCGGCCTCGGAAACGACAGCGCCGCCGGCGACGAGGGCTTCGATGCCCTGGATCTGGACCTGATCCAGCTCGTTTTCGGGCTGGCCGTCCTGACGAACGAGCATGGATTTTGCTGCCGCAGCAACGCGCGCGTAACCGTCCACACCGGGATGGCTGGCTTCATAGGCGGCAATCGTCTCATGCGAGACGGACGCAACCCTGAGCGGCGCCGTGCGAATGAAGAGAACGCCGAAACCCTTTTTTCCGACAATAAAGAAGTGCGAGGACATAATAACTCCTATTTGATCCCAGCTAATCGAAGTGCGTTATAGAATTTTTCATTCGCTACCGGGTCTCGGTCTGGGGACAGGCTGCTGATTTCCCTCGCCGTCATACCCGGATAGTTTTCCTGAAGCCTGCTGCCGGTTTCCCGGGCAGCGTCCAAATCACCGTGGAGCGCGTGGCTCGCGGTCAAGACGCGCAATGCCGGCTCGTCATTTTCCATGCGCGCGCACAGTTCTACTGCCGCGCCGTAATCCTCACGCTTGAACGCGATGCTGGCGCCCGCCCACCAGTAGATGTCGGGTGCGAGCGGATTGAGGTCGATGGCTTGCTGAAACTTTTCCCATGCGGTTTCGGCATCGCCGAAATGGGCGAGCGCATCGGCATGCTGGAGCAAAAGGTCGGCGGAGTTGGGCACAAGCGCCTCCGCTTCGAAGAACCTTTCGGCGGATATGTCGAAATCCCGCTGGTAGAGCGCCACGACGGCGCACATCCAGTGGCCGACGCCAAGAGCGGGATCGATTTCGACGGAGGCGTCTGCCTCCGCCTTGGCGCGGTGCAGCAGGTGGGGGTCGTTGCCGCCCAGCATCAGCCATTCCAGCTGCAGGCTCTGCGCCACGCGGGCGCGGGCAACCGCCATGCTGTTATCCAGATCGACCGCCTTGCGGAACATCGAGCGTGCTCTTCGAAGAAGCGGCAGGTCGCACTTGCCGCGCAGAAGCTGCTGGCCCTCCAGCAATTGCCGGTAGGCCTCGCCGCTGTGGTTGCGGTCTGGTTCCACCTGAAGCCGCTCGATCTCGCGGGCAAGCCCCGCGGCCACCTGTTTGGACAGCAGTCGAAAAGCGGCGTGAATATGCCGCGCGGTCAGCACAACCTCCAGCGACCAGACGATTTCTCCGGTCGCTTCCTCGATCAGCGCTACCGACATGCGGGCATCGTCGAAAACCGTGGAGACGATGCGGTAATCCGCCCGCAACATTGCATAACTGTCGTCGGTCCGGTCGTGTGTCGCTACAAAGGTGCTGTGCGTCGAAAGAACGGTGAAGGTCCGGTATCGAACGAGACTATTGGCGACATCCTCGACAAAGGCACTCATCACCGGCGATACCGCAAGCCCGTCCACCCGCACCGGACGGCTGAAGGCGACGCGTGGTTTTGCCATCGGTTTTCGGCGGCTACCCTCATCCGGTTCGGCGGGGGATACTATCGTCGAGGCCAGACTTTGTATCCGCCGTCGAAGCGCCACTGTCTCGGCCTCCGGAGGTCGGTCCTCCTGGCGGAGCTGTTCCATCAGAAGCTGGAAAATTCCCTCGCAGGCGCTGGTGTTTCCCACCCGCGCATAGGCCGCCATGGCGGCGCGGTAGGTTTCCTCGCGCTCCGGCTCGATCTTCAGCGCGCATTCGGCAAGCGATGCGATGTTGTTCGAACTGGCGCGGCCGAACCGCGTCAACTCCTCCAGAAGCGGTGTATAGCTTGAAAAGAACAGGTCCTTGAGACGGCGTCGCTCAGACAGCAGCCAGAGATAAAGGTGGTCCTGCCCAGCCTCCAGCCCCTCCAGCAGATCGCCGCCGAATTCGAGCAGGGCTTGCAGCCTCTGCATCGGGTCTTCTGCTCTCGCGCCGGCAAGAAAGATCGCAAGGTCGGTCCGCTGCGCCAGCTTTCCGGCCTTCAGGTCGTTCCCTTCTGTCAGAAGGATGGCATCGTCATCGCTCGACAGCTTCTGGAGGCGCAGGATCAGCTGCCGCAAATTGCCCAGTGCCCTTTTTTGCTCGACGTTTTCCCATAACAGCGATGCGGCCTGCTGGCGGGAAAGGGACTGATTGGGAGCAAGGATCAGGGCGGCAGTGAGGGCAAAGCCCTTGGACGGGAAAAACGCTTGCCGCACCGCATCGCAGCGCGGGGTGCCAAAAAGCCGGATCGGTATCAGTTCAGCGCTCCCAGCCAATTTCGTTCCCTCATGAATCACCATCTAACAATGTGTCCGGGAAATTGAAAGTCATCATTGGCGTTCCATTTGACGCTGGTGTGACGCCGCTTGCCTATTGTCGTGAATAGAGGCGCGGGCGACGGGCGGAAAACAGCAATCATGCATCAGGCAGGCATCGGGAATTTTCGAAATTGATAGCGTTTAACGGAAGCTACATGGCGTTCGAGCCGCGTACTGAACCTTACCAGCGTGCCGACGACGTCGGTTATGCGGTGTGTGAGTTCATGTGGTTCAAAGGGCGCCCGTTCTATCCGGTCTCGGCGCTGGCCCATGCGAAGGTTGCCCATGCCAGACTGTCGGCATGCGACGACGAAGATGAGGACAATCTCGATATTATTTTCCGCATGCCATTTGCAGCCGGCGGGCATTTTTTCGAGATCGTGCTGCGCTCCAACGAAGGCACTTCTTACGGTGGCTGGCTGTGGGGAGAAGAGCTGGAAATACTGAACGAGGTCGTCAACGGCTATCGCGTTCTGGCGGGGAAGTTCGAAGACAGGCGGATCCGGTTTGAATATTCCAAGCGGTCTCATCGCTACCGGACAGCCGAACCGCTGCCGGTCGAGAAATCCGTCTTCCTGATCCAGCGAGAGGTAAGGCCTTACGCGGGAAGGCACGATTTGCCGGGAAGCCCGGCACGTTAATGGCGGGGCTGATGCCGATGCGTTTCCGGGGGAGCGCAAGAGCGTGGGGCGAGAAGGGGTTCAACTGGCGCGGCGCGTATTGCGCGCATCGCAAATATGCCCGGTAAAGCCAAGGCTTTGTCGGGAGCAGCAGGTGAATTTTTTTATTTTTATTGTGTGGAAGATTTGTGATGCCCAATGGAGGTAACATGCGTAACAGGCGGGTGTCATCACAGCTATTAGCGGTGAGTTGCGCCTCGGGTGACGACGTGCTTTCCCTTGACGGGAGCGCCAACGACGACCCGCGTCCATCAGTTGCGAACGACAGGCTTTATGTCGTGGGCGAGCCGGTTTCCAGGAAGGTGCTGAGATCTCGCCCGCCGGAGAACCGGGTTGAGGAAGAGGCTTTTCGCGTGGCGGAAATCAGCAATACCGTCATCGATGTCGATATCAGGCTTGCAAAATGGGCCTGGGCCGTGCTGGTGATCGGGCATTGCTGGCTGATCTATTTCATGGTGACCAATCTCGGCTGAGGCCTCCCCCGGGACATGCGCTCCGGCCTTTAACGCACTTCTCCGACGCCGTGCAGGATCATCGCCGCCGCACCGAAGGCCACGGGGTCTGTCGCAACCACATCCGGCAGCTGGATTTTCGGCTGTATCACCTTTGCGCCGTCGAACGGGTCCGAGCGTTCGTAATCCAGCCATTCCGCCAGCCGCTGTCGTACGATCCTTGGTAAGGTGCCGCCGACAAAGATTGCCGTGGGCGCCAGAACGGCGCTGACAGCGAAGGCGAGGCGCGCAACCTCCGGTCCCGCCCGTTCCAGCCACGCCTCAAACACGGCGGAGTTGCGCAAGAGGTAATCCGTCCAGACCTCGGGTGCGCGCCCCGAGGGTTTTTCTCCCACATGCTCCACGCACCATGCCGCCAGGTCTTCGAAGGAGGGCCGCGAAGTGCTGCGGCCGCGCAAGGCGCCGATCTCGCCGGCATTGCCGAGATAACCGCGATAAAGCTCATTTTTGATAATGATGCCGCCGCCGATCCCCTCGGACAGATAGAGATAAGCGAAATTTTCGTGTCCGTCCGCATTGCCAAGCGTCAGTTCACCCATGGCTGCGGCATTGGCATCATTTTCTATGATCACCGGACAACGCAGCGCCTCGCGCAGCATGGCGGAAAGGTCAGACCCGGCCCAGGAAATAACCTCTTCGGCAAGATCGAGCGACATGGCTTCCTTGCGAAAGCGGGTCGGCATTGCAATGGCCGCGCCGATCAGTTGGCTCCTGTTGATCGCATTTTTCGTCAGTAGTTCTTCGGATCCGTCCTGAAGCGCCCGTTGGACATCGGAAAACGCGTCATAGGAGCCGCGCATCTGCAATTCTCCAACGATCTCTCCGCCAAAATTCAACAGCGTCAACATCACCGAATAACGGTTGGCGTGCGCACCAAGGGCGTAACCGACAGTTTTTTTGAGCGTGAGGTCGATATGGGGTGCGCCACGGCCTTCCTGCCGGCGTGCACCTTCCTCGATGATACCGCGTTCAAGCAGATTGCGCGTCATCATGCTCACGGCAGCTGGCGTTATGCTGCAATAGTCGGCAAGCTCGACCCGCGAGGCCGAACCCTTGCGCCTGATATATCCCAGAAGCGCACCCTGTGTTGCGCCAATGCCTGCCAACCCGCCCTGCCGTCTCTCAGTCAAAGTTTCACTCTCCCGCGCTTTACCTGGGGAAATGTCATGAAGCTGTTAATTAAGCAACTTAATTAAATAATCAGTTTCAACGGGAATGGATCACATGTTCAAGTCTCTCACCCTGATGGCCACGGTTGCCCTCGGCGCGCTTTTGCCGGCTGTCGCCTTTGCCGAAGACATCAACATCAAGCTCTGGACGCTAGCCGACAAGAATGCGCCCGGTCGCGTCACCAACATCGAAGCTGCCGCCGGCATCATGAACGCGCAGTTCAAGGCAGCAGGCGTCGACAAACGCGTCGTCATCGACATCAACAACAGCGCCGTGCAGGGCTGGGACTCCTTCGCGCTCGATACGCTGAAGGCGTTTTCGGTGGGGCAGGGGCCGGATATCTACATCCTGCCGCATGAATGGATCGGCCAGTTCGCGCAGGACGGCTATGCCATGCCGATGGAAGACAAGATCGCCACTGCTCCCTGGGTCTATGGCGATATCCTGCCGGTTCTGTGGAATTCGGCCAAGGCGACGGACGGAAAGATTTACGGCATTCCGCAGGACGCGGAAATCCGCATGTTCTTCTACAACAAGGACATGCTGCGCAAGATCGGCAAGGACGAAGCCTTCATCGAAGGCCTTCCGGCCAAGGTCGACGCCGGCGAATTCACGCTCGACGATCTGACGACCCTGTCGAAGGAAGTGGTAGACGGCAAGGCCGCACAATACGGCATGCTGCACCGCCCGAATGTCGGTATCGACTATCTGATGGTGTTCCAGTCCTATGGCGTGAAGTTCATGGACGAAAAGACCGGCAAGCTGATGTTCCCCAAGGCCGAAATGGCCAAGGCGCTCGGCTGGTATGAGCGCAATGCCAAGGAAGGCGTGACGCCCGTCGACAATACCGCCATGAGCTGGGAGGCGATCCAGACGGCCTTCAAGCAGGAAAAGGCCTTCATCTTCCATCAGGGTGTCTGGGCGGTTGCCTGGCAGGTGGGTGACAAGAACGGCGCGACCTGGCCGACAGACGGCAAGGGATACTTCAACAAGATCGGCTGGATTTCCGCTCCGGCAGCCGAAAAAGGCGGCAAGCCGGCCAACCTGTCGCACCCGCTGCTCTACACCCTCAATCCGAAGAGTGCCAATGCCGATATCGCCGCCGATCTCGTGGCGCTTGCGACATTGCCCTATTTCAACAACGAACACGCGGTGACATCCTATCATACGGCCATCAGCAACGCCCAGACGGCCATGCCGAAATACCGCGATAACTGGGTACTCTCCGCTGCTTCGCCGATGATGAAATACGCGCAGTTTGTGCCCAACCACACCAAGTTCGGCAGCTACAACAAGGTGCTGTTCAGCGGTCTGCAAGCGGTTGAGACCGGCAAGATGACGGCCGCGCAGGCGGTCGATTTCATCGCCGACGAGCTTGAGCTGCAATTTGGCGCAGAGATCGAAATCCGCGACGCCGCAAGCAACTGAGTTTGCCCGAAACCATGCCGCCCGGTTCTGCCGGGCGGCTTTTCCGCGTTCCCACCGGTATATCGTAATGTCTCAATTTCAGCTTCGGGCGCGTCGCCCGGCCCGGCCGATCTTTTATCTGGCTCCGGCTCTCGCCTTGCTTGGCCTGTTCTTTCTTGCCCCGATCGTCGTCAATCTGGTGATCGCCTTTACCGATATGGGCGCAAACCTGAGGGTGGGCAAATTCACGGTCGAGAATTTCCAGCGCATGTTTCAGCGCGACGTGCGCCTGCCGATGGTGTTGCTGACGACGCTGATCTATGTCGGCGCAACGCTGTTCATCTTCAATATCGGGCTTGGCGCGCTTCTGGCCGTAACGACCACGGCGATACCGGACCGGCTAGGCAACTTTTTTCGCGGCCTCTGGCTGCTGCCGCGCATGAGCCCCGCCGTGCTTTACGGCGTGCTGTGGATATGGATCGCCGATCCGACGTCTTCCGGCCTGCTCAACCAGTTTCTTGGCGCGCTCGGCGCACCCGCTCTCAACCTGCGCAACGACTTTCCGCTGTTTCTGGTGGTGGTGGCGAACGGTGTCGTCGGCGCGTCTTTCGCCATGGTCATCCTCACATCGGCCATCCGCTCCATACCGTCGCATCTGGCCAATGCCGCGCGCGTCGATGGCGCCAGCGAATGGGGTGTGCTTCGCCATGTCGTCGCACCCGCGCTCTCGGCACCGATCCGTTTCATCACGCTCTATCAGGCGCTCTCACTGATGACGACCTATGAATATATCCTGCTCATCACCGGCGGTGGGCCTGTCTACGATTCCACGACCTATCCGCTTTATATCTACCGGCGCGCCTTCGAAAACGGCGCCTATGCCTATGGTGCTGCACTTGCGCTTGGCCTGATGGCGATAGGCGTTGCCATCACCCTCATTCAATGGCGCATCAGCAATATGCGCTCGACTTTTGCTCCCGCCAAAATCGAGGTGCTGTGATGACGCTCGCCCACACCCACTCGCATGCCCACAGCAGGTGTGCCCTTGATCTGAAGCCGGACTGGACGCGTCTTGAAAGGCGCAGCCTTGCCCATCGCGCCGGTTTCGTTCCCGTCATTCTTGTGTTCCTGACGGTGGTTTCGGTGCCGGTTCTCCTGCCCTACCTGTGGCTGCTGGTGAAGTCGCTTACGACTTCCGACGACAATCTCAGCCGACTTGTGCTGTGGCGCAGCGGCGCAATCGCCGCTTTTGCCTATGGCGGGGCGATAGCAGTTGCGCTTCTTTCCGCGCGCCTGCGCAATCCCGCGCTGCTATGGCTGGCATTTGGTGCCGTGGTCGCGGCGCTCGTCTTCGCGCTGGTGCTGCCGCATCTGACTATCGACAACTACAGTTTCCTCTGGAGCCGCGATATCGAGAAAACCGGCACCACGCGCATGGCGCTGATGCCGTCCGTCTGGACCGCCATGCGCAGTTCACTGCTGTTTGCCGCTTCCCAGACGCTGATCGTCGCGCTGGTCGCCACGCCGGCCGCCTATGCGCTGTCGCGCTTCACCTTCGCCGGGCGTGAAAACGTGCTGCGCGGGCTTTTGCTGCTGCATGCCTTTCCGGCGCTCGCGCTCACCGTCGCGATCTTCGTGCAACTGCATTACATGGGCCTGCTCAACAATCTCTTCGGCGTCGTGCTGGTCATGAGTGCGCTTGAGCTGCCGTTTGCAATTTTTGTTCTCAAGGGCTTTTTCGATAACGTTCCCTGGGACATCGAAATGAGCGCCGTCACCGATGGCGCGACCCGCTTCCAAGCCTTTCGCATGGTGGTTCTGCCGCAGGTAAGAAGCGGGCTGATCGCGGTTGCCACCTTCACCTTTCTGCGTGGCTGGGAAGAATATGTCTTCGTCCAGACCCTGCTCATCGAAAAAAGCCAGATGACGATGAGCCTCTATCTCTTCTTCGTGGCACAGGACAGCGCCGGCGTGAACTACGGCATGATCGCTGCCGTAGGCATCATCTATCTGTTGCCTGTGCTGATCATTTACATCTTCACGCAGAAATACATCACCCAGATGAGTTTCGGCGGGATCAAAGGATAATCGCCATGGCCAGGATCACCCTCGACAATGTCACCAAAAGCTGGGGCGACACCCGCGTTCTGCAACCGATGACCCTCTCCATCGAAGACGGCGAATTCGTCGCCGTTCTCGGGCCGTCCGGATGCGGAAAGTCGACCACGCTTTTCCTGCTCGCCGGGCTCTACGCGCCGACCGCGGGTCAGATTTCTTTCGACGGCCACAACGTCAATCGCATCGATGCGCGCGACCGCAATGTCGGCATCGTCTTCCAGTCTTATGCACTTTATCCCAACCTGACAGTGCGGCAGAACATCGCCTTTCCGTTGCGTTTCAAGAATGTTCCGCGTGAGGAGGCAGCGCGACGGGTGGAGGAGGCGGCAAGCCTCGTGCAGATCAGCGCGTTGCTCGACCGACGGCCCTCGCAGCTTTCCGGCGGCCAGCAGCAGCGTGTGGCGCTTGCCCGCGCGCTGGTCAAGGAACCGAACATCCTGCTACTGGACGAGCCGCTTTCCAATCTCGATGCGACCCTGCGCATCACCATGCGCGCCGAGCTGAAAAGCCTGCAGAAGCGCCTGAAGATCACCACGCTGATCGTCACCCATGACCAGATCGAGGCGATCACCATGGCGGACAGGATCATTTGCATGAACAACGGCGCCATTGCCCAGATCGGCACGCCCGATGATCTTTATCGCAGGCCCGACAATCTGTTCGTGGCCGGTTTCATCGGCACGCCGCCAATGAATCTCTTGAAAGGATGGGCGCAGGGCGGGCAGTTGCAGATTGGCGATGCCCTGCTCGACCTCAATGCCCGCTGTGACGGCGAAGTCACCTTTGGCCTGCGCCCGGAAGATATCGCCCTCGTCACATCGTCCGAGGCGCGGCTTGAGGGGCAGGTTACCACCGTCGAGCCCATGGGGCGCGAGGTATTCTACACGATCGATACGCCCGCAGGCATGATCCACGCGCTCGAATATGGCGAGACGATACGCCACGCGCCGGGAGATCGTGTCGGGATCAGCTGCAAATCGGCGCTGACGCTCGTGTTCGATGCCGCCGGTAACCGCATCGCCGGGCTGCATGCCGATCTTTCCCACCATTCGACTATTCCGGCGCGTGAACCGGAAGCCGTAAACTGACAGGAATTTCCATGCCTAAAATCGTCTCCCATCGCGGCGCCAACCATTTTGCGCCCGAAAACACCTTTGCCGCCGCCGACCTCGCCTTACAGCAGGGAGCGGATTACATCGAGCTCGACGTGCGCGAGAGCGCGGACGGCGTGCTTTATGTCTTTCACGACGAAACGCTGGATCGTACCACCAATGGCACGGGTCCCATCGGCCACATGCTGTCGAGCGAGATCGATGCATTGGACGCCGGCAGCTGGTTCGGCGAAAACTTCAAGGGTGCGGCTGTACCGCGGCTCGATGCCTATCTCAGCCATTTGCGCGGCCGCTGCGGCGTCTATGTCGAGCTGAAATATTGCGATCCCGTCAAGGTGGCGGCACTGGTACGGAGCCTCGGCATGGTGCGCGACACCTTCTTTTTCTCTTTCTCCGAAGAAATGCGCCGGGGCCTGGCCGCCGCCGCGCCGGAATTCCGCAAGATGATGACGCTCGATATCGCCAAGTCGCCTTCGCTGGCTGCGGCTGTTCACCATGCCTCGATCATCGAGATCACACCTGCGCAGATGCGCAAGCCCGGCCTTGTCGCGGCATGCCGCAAGGCGGGTCTGGAAATCATGGTTTATTATGGCGGCGATGATGCCAACCTTCATAATGAGATCGCATTGGCCGGGGTAGACTACGTCAATATCGACCGCCCGGACCTGTTCGATACGGCGCGCCGCGCCGTACGGCAGCCTGAACTCGCATGACCTTCCTTACCCCTGGAGATGATGACATGAGCAATCTTATTGGAACCGGCTTCAACGCCAGCTCGGACGACGGTGAACTGGCCACACTCGAAAGCGATCTTCGTGCGCTTGCCGAAATTGGCTGCGACACCGTTGAAATCGCCGCAACGAGCCTTGATCTGATCGCAGGCGGTCGCATCATCGAGGAGCGCGCTCAACGGTTCGTGGCGCTCGCCAAAGAATTCGACTTCCGTTACACGGTGCACGGTCTTGTTTCGTCCAATTTCATGGACCCGGTAACGTGCCGCTACCAGATAGATGCAGCCAAGGCGCTGGCCGTCCTGTGCGATCGCATCGGCGCGGGCATCCTCGTTCAGCATGGTGGTGCCCTGCGTGCCGACCAGATCGCCGAGCGGGCCGATGCCGACAGCCGCGAGCGGGAAGCGCTTTTCGAGCTGGCGGAATTCTGCAAGCGCTATGGCGTGCGGGTCGCGCTTGAGAATATCTTCTCCACCGAACCCGGCCAATATCGTCAGACGCCTGCCGAGGTGGCCCAGACAGTTAAGGCCATCGGCCATGATAACGTCGTGGCGCTGATCGACTTTAGCCACGCCTATCTCGAATCCACCTATCGCGGGCTCGATTTCCGCGAGCAGCTTCGCGCCATGGCGCCGGTCGCCGGCCATCTGCATGTGCACGATTCCTTCGGCCGGCCGCAGGGCTTCTATCAGCCGTATTTCGACCAGGAAAATACCGCTCTCGGCATCGGCGATCTGCATATGCCGCTCGGCTGGGGAGATATCGACTGGCAGGGCATTTTCTCGGAGCTGACCTTCCTGCCGGATACTGTGCTGATGATGGAAATCGGCCGCCGCTACCGGGCCGAACAGCCCGCGAGCCTTGAAACGGCGCGTCATCTCATGTCGCTCTACACTGAGCGGATGCAGATCGCGGCTGAATGACTGAACTGAACAAGGCCCAGCCGACAGGCTGAGGTCTGAAGCGCCGGCAGTTCTGAACGCAACTGCCGGCGTTTTTCGTTACGCGGCCCAGTCGGAAAGCGAATAGGCTTTGATGTAATCGATCATCATTTGCGAACCGTCGCTGAAATCAACCGCCGACGGCGTTCCTGCCATGCCGCCGACAGCAAGATTGACGACCATATACATGGGATCGTGCATATCATCAGGCGTATCCGTCTGCGCCACGGCGACGTCGTCGAAATACCAGGTAATATGCTCCGCATCCCACAACACGCCATATGTGTGGAAACCTTCCGTGCTCGGCACGCTGACATTGTTTATGACTGATGTCTGTTCTCCCGTTGCATTGGAGTGGGTGGACATGATCAGCGTATTGGGGTTTTGCCCACGCATCTCCACGACATCGAGTTCCGGTGGCCAGGAGCCGTCCTCAGGCAAAAGCCAGAAGGCCGGCCAAGCGCCCCGGTCGGTCGGCATGTCGGCGCGCATTTCGAAATAACCATAGGTCTGGCTGAACGACGAATAGGTGTTCAGCATACCCGAGGTATAATCATAGCCCTCAACCTCGTTGGCGATCGATTGCGGGGTTTCCGCGGCGGTGATAGTCAGGACACCGTTGTTTATGCTGAAGGGATTTACCTCTGATGTGCCGGCATAAGCGGGGTTGATGTACCATTGCGCCTCGCCATTCGTCGTCAGCGAGCTTCCCTTTTCCGGTGCCCACCAATATTTGGCATCCCAAGTCCCCTGATCGCCGCTGCGAAGTGAAAGTGCATCGAATTCGTCGGCAAAGGTCTGGGTGAGGGATGATCGGTCGAGGCTGAGCTCGAACTGGTCGGCCTGAAGATCGTCGATGGTCGTTCCGGCAAGAACGACGGCCTCGCCGTTGGCGAAGTTCAGCCAGAGATTATCGCCCTGTTGGGTGGCATTGCTGACGAGCTGCTCGAAGGACGTGATGCCGTAACCGTTAAGCCGGATCGTGTCGTTGGCGCTGAAATCCATGATGAGATCGGTGCCGTTGCCGCTCGTAAAAACGAATGTATCCGCACCGCCACCGCCGATCAGCACGTCGTTACCGCCCCCGCCATCAATGGTCTGGCTGCCCGATCCGCCGGTTATGATGTTGTCCAGCTCATTTCCGAAGGCATAACGACCATCTCCGGTTACCCGCAGGTTTTCGAAATTGTCGGGCAAGGTATAACTCATCCAGGTGTCGATGGTGTCGATACCCTCCCCGGCATTTTCGACGGCGCGGTTAATGCTGGAATAGAGGTAATAAATATCGTCGCCCGTGCCGCCCGCCATTGTCACATTGACGGAACTGTCGCCCCACATGGAATCATTGCCGGCAGTGCCTGTCAGCAGCGGTCCGGAACCCGTGGCGGAAAAAAATCCGGTGGAATTGTCGCTGTAGTAGAGTGTGTCTCCAAGCGCATTCAATACTGTCCGGGCCATTGACCGTCTCCTGTCCGTTAGCGTTGGCTTTCTCACTCCTCTTGGGCAATACCCTAACAGGGCGAAAAGCCTCCTGTTAGAGCCAGAAATGAGGGGTACATGGGCGGTTTGTGTGGTGCACGCTATTGCAGCATTGCGATGGGCGGTGGCAGGATTGGACGGCAAGGGAGATGCTCAAAGCGGCATCTCACGGGAATGGAGTGCCAGAATTGAGTGTAGCCTTTACCAAGGAAGATAGTGCCGAAACCGCAGCCGAAACGGTTCTGCCGGACCGGGTGATTTCGCCTCATCCCAATCTGGTGACGGAAGCTGGGCTGAAAGCGCTGGAGCAGCAGCTGCAATTGGCGCGCGAAGCCTGCGAAACGGCCAATGCCGTCGAAGACGTCAATGAAAGACGTCGGCTTTCGGCCAATCCTCTGCGGGACATTCGGTATTTCGCGGAGCGCGTTCGCACCGCCCAGCTGATGCCGAGCCCTCCTGCTGATGGCACCGTTGCCTTCGGCAGCGTGGTAACATTCAGCCGTGATGACGGGAGGACGCAACGGTTCCGGATCGTAGGCGAGGATGAAGCCGATCCGGCCACTGGATCGATGTCTTATGTCTCCCCGGTCGCAGGAGTGTTGATGGGAAAATCTGCCGGTGATGTTGTCAGCCTGGGTGACAAAGAGATTGAAATCATCGAAGTGACCTAAAGCGCCCACTTGAAAACGGAACAAACTTTGGCAGCAAGGATGTGCGGTTTGGAGCGAGAGAACCTCACCGTAATTTACGCCGGTCGTGCCGTCGCCAAAGCGTCCTCTTCTGCCATTCCAGCCATCCGCATCATCGTATTTTTCAGAAAGAACCTGAAATCCAGATCAATGAAAGTATAGGCGAGTACGAGCCCCATATAGGCCATGAAAACGGGATTGAAATTCAGCTCTTCAAATTGATAGACGATAACGATTGCGATCGCCGAATAGGCGAAGAAACCGACTTTTCGTTTCCGGAGGATCGCGTAAACAAGCGCAAAGGCGCTGAGAAGGCCAAATCCTATGCCGGACGCATAGGCCGTGGCGAGAAAGCCACTATGCGGTGTTCCGATTCTCGATATTCGCGACAGTTCTTCATATCGAGCGGTAAAACCGATGCCGAAAGGATGATGGAGCATCACCTGAAAGCCGCCAGTGAGCGTATCCCAGCGCTCCTGCGCATTGTTGCTGCTGTTGCTGTCCTCGAGAAACCGTTTTGAAAATATCTGTTCCGCAAAATCGAAAGCACCCAATGGCAAAACCGCTGCGATGACAAGGGCGGACAAGGCAAAACCAAAATAGGTGCTGAGCAGCATTTTGATGGAAAAATTTCTGATGTAGAAATAGACCCCGATCGCAAGAACGGCAAATACTCCGGACCGGTTGAGAGTAAGTGTGAAGCTCGCCAGATAGACCAGCAGAAATACGGCAAACAGCGCGGGACGTTTTTGCCTTTCGGCAAGATAGGCGACTGCCGCACCCGCCAACGCAAAGGCAGGTCCGGCTGTGTTGCCCACCGGCCAGATGCCACCCGCTTTTTCGACACGCAAAAGCAACGGGCTCAATTCGCCTTTTGCCGCAGCTGCCAGCACGGCGGTTTCATCGAACATGAAAGAGAGGCCAAGGGAGGCGAGCTGGTCGTGAATGACGATGTCCAGAAAAAGCAGGATCGTCACCGCGATGAAGCCGGCGAAGATGCCCCAGCAGAACAGCTCGAGAAGGTTCTCCTTAAACAGCATATAGGCAAAAAACAGAAAATAGACCGCGTAAAAATATGCCATCGCGGTGGTGTAAAATTCACCTTCGCCACGTTCGTCGGCAAAGACAGCCGAAAGTGCAAAAAAAATGGTTAGCGGAACGAGATAAAGCAGGATGATCGAGGGCGTCAGACAGCGAATGTAAAGCAGGGCAATAACGGGTAGCGTCATCAGGACAAGCATGTCGGTGATGTTGAGGAAGCGCAGGCCCAGATTGCTGGTCAGCACATTGCATTGAATGAAAAAGCCAATGGAAAAAACGAAGATCGCCAGAAAGAGACCGGGCACCTTTATGGTTTTTGAAGGATAAAGAGGCATCGCCAAAACGAAACCCGGCAACGGCGATTGATGCGATGCCGCCATATTTGTGCTTCTGGTCATTCCCGGCCTGTATCCTTCACTGGCGGACCTTGGTGCGGCCCTGTGGGAGAGGACGTCATCACCATGAGGCGACAGGGTGATGACGATGAATAGTGGTCTTGATGACGTTGCCGCGCAAGACAATTTTCTATGGTTTTCAGTCGCTCAGATTGCCTTTTGGCAGAGCGCCCTCAACGGCGATCACCCGCTGTATGTAAAGCGGTTCGTTGGAAACCGGCGCGCTCATGCCGAATGCCGGCATGATCCTCACATAGAAACCATATCCGCTGGGGCTGATATCAGGATCGATCGCGATGTCGTTGGCTGTCGCCCACATCCAGCCGCTATTGTCGAGGGCGTTCGCACCACCAAATTGAAGCGCGGAGCAACTGATCGTCCGGACTGCGCCGCCGCTTTTTGAAACCAGTGTGACATAGGGCGCACGCTGTCCCTCGGTATTTTTATAAAGCACTGCAAATGAAACGGTTTTGCCGATCATCGCGGCGGCCTCCGCATTGCGAAAATAACGAACCAGTGCGGCCGACTGGTTGCCATTCGCACGCAAACCGAGGCTGTGAGCGAAAGCCGGAGAAAAGGTGACTTCTGCGGCTTTTATGGCGGAACCCGACGCCGCCAGGCTCCAACCCGATGGAGCGGACCCCGTCCAATCGGTGAAATCGCCGTTGACGATAAGATTGGCGGCGGGAAGTTTTGGCCAACAAGGTGTCTGAAAGACGTTATCGGGCGCCGATCCCAGATAACAACTGAACAAGGTTCGGGCGATGAGCTGAGATCCGGCATCGTTCGGATGGACGTTGTCGCGGTAAAGCGCATGGTCCTTGCCTCTCGCTACAAATGACGCGTGTGTATCCACCAGCGTGAGGCCCGGGTGCGCTCGGGCAAGGTCAAGGATCGCATTATAGACCTTGTCGTAACCGGTGCTATCGCGCCAGGGGTTCTGGGTGGTGATGAGTTGGGGGGCACCCGGCCATTGCCATTCGATCATGCCAAGCGGTCCGAGCAGGGCGGCTCGTCCGGAGCTTAGGATACCACCCGGCGTCTCGAAACTCTGCATATTATGCCCATGATGCGTGATGCACAGGTCGGGACGCGGAATCTTCAACGCCGCCGCGCGCTGGTCCGCGAGCATGTAACCGGCCATGCCGCCGGGCAGTGCCGCAAGATAGACCGTGAGCGTTGGCCCCATGCCTGCGCGCAGCGTAACCGAATCCGCATAGGCCTTTGGCCCGGTGGGGGCGTTTGTCTGCCATTCTGCCCAGCGGTGCAGCACAACCCTTGTGTCGTGCAGATCGCCAAGCATCATGGCGAACTGCTGGAATGGTCCGGCATCGGCATAGGCGGTGCTGTCACCATTCACGAAGATCGTGGCATTCTGACCCGCAGTCAAACGCGCGCGCAAGGGTGAGAGCGCGTTCAGGGAAGGGACCATGGTGGGGATGTTTCGGGAGGTGATGCCGAGCGATACGCCGATCATGCCGGCACCTCTTCCGTTCCGGTCGTATATATGCATATGTTGCGTTTGAGCGGTGTCATCGTTCGTTCTCCTCGTCTGGCCCTAGGATAACTCCGCCGAAAGGCCGGGGGACAAAACGCAGGAAACGGGACGGCGAAAAGCAGTAAAATTATACGTCACGAATTTTTCTTCGATCTCTTTTAAAATATATAGATAGAATATTTTTCTTTTAATTTACGTATATCGGATTCTTATCCGCATAAAGGTTTGAATGTTATTTTTTCTAACCACAATCAAGCATTGTTGTTCTTATACTGAAATTGCCGGTGAAAATATCCCTGCCGTTGGCAAGTGCACTCGTCATTTTCACGGGCTGTCCATTCATGCCCGCAATTTAGGGCAATGGCAACTTGGGTGCTCTGATACTTCACAGGTGATGTCATGACATCCGCTCTATTTGTCAGTCACACAGGAGAGAAGGGTGGCGCCGAGCTTTTTCTGACGGACCTCGTCAAGGCCGGACCGCATTCCTGGCGAGCTTGTTTTCTCAGTGGCGGTGGTGCTGCTGATGATCTGGCAGCGGCCGGGAGGCCTCCGGTCATGTTATCCGCTGGCGAAAAAATGCTGTCGATCCGCCGTGACTCACCGTTTGGCGCAATGCTGCGTGGCGCGGCCGATGTTGTCGCCGTCGCTTGGCAATTGAGCCAGCAGGCGAGACATTACGACGTAATCTGCGCCAATTCGCAGAAGGCGCTGTTCGTTTGCGCGCTTGCCGCGAAACTCAGCCGCCGCCCACTTGTCTGGGTTTTGCACGATATAGTCACCGATCCCGCATTCAGCTCCGCCAATCGCCATGCCTCGCTGGCATTCGCGCGCCTTTTCGCAAGGCTGGTGGCCGTCAATTCGCAGGAAACCGGCCGGGCTTTCGTTGAAGCCGGCGGGCAGGCAGAAAAGGTCCGCATCGTTTATAACGGCTTCGACCCCGCAAAGGCTGTGGCCCACGATCCCGGCAGAGCTACGCGGTTGCGTATGGAATTGGGCCTTGGTCCTGAACCGCTTGTCGGATTGTTCGGCCGGCTGAGCGAATGGAAGGGGCAACACGTCTTTCTGGACGCGATCGCGGCGATGGATGGCGTTCAGGCCGTCATCGTTGGCGGAGCGCTATTCGGGCAGGACGCCTATGAGACGCGCATCCGCGAGCAGGCATCCCGTCTCGGTCTGGATGGTCGTGTCCGCTTCCTCGGTTTCCGGTCGGATGTACCAGAGCTGATGGCATCGATGGATGCCGTTGCCCACACCTCTGTTGTCGCCGAACCGTTCGGGCGGGTGGTGGTGGAGGCCATGATGTGCGGGCGGCCAGTTGTCGCTACACGCGGTGGTGGGGTTACCGAAATCATTAGGGACGGCGAAACGGGTCTTCTGGTGCCGCCGGGCGACGCATCGGCGCTTGCGGCAGCACTAGGCTGCATCCTGTCGCAGCCGGCTCTGGCGGAAAGGCTGGCGCAGCAGGGCCGCGAGGATGTGAGCCGGCGTTTTTCGCTGGAGGAGACCTGCCGGTCCGTTTCCGCTTTGCTGTCGGAAGCAGTGTGAGGGGCCTCTTGGCGATCAATTCGGGCAGAAAGTGCAGGCAAGCGGAAGGGTCAGGATGCGTATTCTCGTAAACATGCCGAGCCAGTATGGCGGCAAACCTTCCGGCGTCGCCCGCGTGACCTTCAGCCTGCTGGAGCGGCTGCTGGATCAGACGCGGGACGACTACATCCTGCGCTCTCCCTGGACGCGGGCACAGCTGCCCGAAAACCTGCGCGAAAGCCGCCTTCAGCTGATTGAGACGCCGCGGCCGCGTATCATGGTGTTTGATGTGCTGCGTCAGGCTATGACGTTGCCGGCACTTTGCCGCAAGCTCGGCATCGATGTGCTGTTCAACGCCGATCCCTTCGGAAGTCCCAGCGGCGGCAAACGGCGCGTCACCCTGGTTCACGATCTTTATTTCAAGACCATCCCCGAACAGATCGGCTGGCGGGCGACGTTGACGACGGATTTGATCTTTCGACTGATGATGGCTGGTTCGAACCGGATCACCTGCGTATCGGAAGCGACGCGAAAGGATCTGGCGCAGTTTTATCCATCGGCTGCTGGAAAAAGCCTGACTATCCATTCTGACAGCACCCTGAATGTCGATCTAGCGAGTTTAAACGGCCCGCCGCCAGTTGCCGCGCCCTACATACTGGCGGTCGGAAACGCGACGTCGAATAAAAACTTTTCGCTTCTGGGCAAGGCTTTTGCCGTGATTGGCAAGGTTAGGCCTGATTTGCACGTCGTGCATGTTGGCCGCGACGATGCCGAGGAAATCGGCAGCGTGCTCGATGATCCGGAGCTGAAGGCGCGACTGATCCGGCTTTCCGGCATAGACGACCATCAACTGGCAGACCTTTACCGCCACGCCGCCTGCCTTTGCGTGCCTTCCACATATGAAGGGTTCTGCCTGCCGGTGCTGGAGGCGCAGCAACTGGGGTGTCCGGTCGTCTGCTCCAACCGTTCCGCAACGCCGGAGATCGCCGGAAAGGGCGCACTCACCTTCGATCCCGCGGACTCTGACAGCCTTGTCGCGGCACTTGAGCGGCTTTTTCGGGAGCCGGATCTGGCAAGCGATCTTCGCCAGGCTGGTTATGAAAACCGCAAGCTGTATTCATGGCAGAAGGCGGCGGAAAGCTATGCGCAGATTTTCCATGAACAGACCTGACGTCTAGAAGTCATGTCCCCGGGGTGAAATCTTACGGCTCATGCCCTGATGCCGCTGCGCAGCTCCGAATAGAGAGCTTCGTATGCCCCGATTACCCGTTCGGGCGCGACGCCCTGCGAAATGCGCGCTTTGGTTTCCGGTGTTTCCGCGAGAATGGCGGGGTTGCGCATCGCGTTAGTCATGCGGGCGGCAAGCTCGGCGGCGCTGCCCGGCGTGAAAAGGCGTTCCGGCCGGTCCCGACCGATCTGTTCGGCGACACCGGCGAGATTGGCGCCGAGAACCGGCACACCGCGTAGAATAGCTTCAGCGACAGTGCGCCCGAAAGCCTCTGGCCAGAGTGGTGGAACGATCAGACAATCTATACCGGCGAAGAAACTATCGGCGTCCACGTAGCCGGGAAATTCGACCGGAAGGTTGGCGGTTTTTTGCTCGTAGGCTTCGATGCCGCCCGGCGCGCGACCCGCCATGACCAGTCGCCAGCCCTTCGGCGGCAGGAGCGGCAGCGACTCGATCAGGAGATCTGCACCCTTGGGCGCCTCGATGCGGCCCAGATAGCCGAAAACAAGCGGGTCCCCAGGCGCGCGTGGAATGCGCTGTGTCTGTGAAGCTGGCGGCGCGATGGCATTCCAGATGACCGTGCGGCGGCTTTCCGGTACATGGGTGAAAAAGCCGGCCTGCACATGGCGCTCGACAATATCGTGGCCGACACCGGCGACAGCGTCGACGGCGCATTGGCAACGCCGGTGCAGGTAAGAGAAGGCGCGGCATTTTTTGCTGGTGCCGTCGCAGATGTGCCCGTCGTGAAACAGGGAGCCGTTGGTGCACATGCTGGTGAAATCGTGCAGGGAATGGACGAGCGGAATGCCGCGCTTGCGGATCATCGGCCAGATCAGCGGTGTCAGCTCCGACAGCGAATGGGTGTTGACGACATCAGGCCGGAAATCATCGATGACGCGGGCAAGCCGGCGCAGGAGACCCGGATCCAGCTGCACGGCGATCTTGTAGTATTTTCGCTTCCATCCGGGTTGCTCTTCCCAGTCCCCGATAAAAAACGGCGTGGTATGTCCGAGGCGGTAAACGGCAAAATCATCCCGCAGCTCCACGGCCTGTTGTTTGCGTGAGATCGCCGCCACCGCTACCGTGTGTCCATTCTCCGCCAGCCCGCGCGCTAGGTCTTCCACGAATATCTCCGCGCCGCCGACCCGGTCCGGAGAAAACAGCGACGTTATTTGCAATATCCGCATGCCCAAATTCTCGCGTCTTTGTGTGGTTTGTAATCGTTACAACTATTGCGCATCAGCGAAATGATGGCTGCTGCCCATCCGGACTGATCTAGGCCGGCATTGCGGGATCGCTTGGAGATGGTTCGCGCCGCCGCGAACGGTCCCGTCCAACCCCTGGGGGGTTGAGACAAAGCGTGACGACGGGCGCAAGGAATACGGCGTAAGCCATTGCGAAGCCGGGGATCTGCAGCGAAAAATCGAGTGTCGAATGCAATGCGACGAGCAGCAGCCCGGCAAGCCCGAGATGGGAGGCGTAACGGTAGTTTTTGCGTTTGCGCGCCCCGCGAATAAAAATGGCGAGTTGGACGAGCACGAAAAAAGCCGCATAAAATGGAAATGCGAGGCCGAGCGTCAGCAGTCCCTCGGCATAGACATTGTGGGCGTGGGTGACGATGGCGTCCACCCCGCATTGCGCCGCATGATAGGGCGCGTAGGTTTCCGTAAAACTTGCTAGGCCGGTTCCCCAAGGCCAGCTGTCAGAAATGGCACGCGCGATGCCCGGCATGTAGCAGAAGCGCATGTCGTCTTCCAATCGCGTTTCCATGCGAAGCGCCACGCGATTGGCGAAGAGCAGGAACAGGCCAAGCGTAATGGCGAGCACGATCGCCGCGCGGCGCTTCGTGCCGCGCCGCTTGCGACGCAGGGCAGCCGCGTTGCGGCCTGTTTTGATGGGTGAGTTGAAGACGGTCAGAAGAATGAGGAAACTCAGTGCCGCAAAGCTTGATGCGATGCCGGCGCGCGATCCGGTCAGCATCAGGGCGATGAAGCAAAAGGCAGTGAGCACGCCGATGAAGGCGGCCTTGCGGATGAGGCGTTTCTGGCCGACTGGAACGGTCAGGCGATTTGCCACCAGCGCCCTGACCATTCCCCAGTCTGGAGCTGTCAGCCGTTTGTGCAGCATCACGACGAGGGTCAGGAGAATGAGACCGAAGAAGGTGGCGGCGGTATTACGGTTGACGAAAAGGCCGGTCAGGCTGCCGAGATAGAAGCGCTTCTGAATGAAGCCGAGTGTTTCTGGAAAAAGCAGAAATTGCACGATTGACAACAGTGCCAGCCATCCGCCGGCAATTGCGAACCATCGCAGCGCTTTTGCCGCGCGCTCGTCGGTATCGAAAATGACGAGGCCGGCCATGAAGGCGCCGAAGGGCAGGGCGGCGCTTAACAGGCCGAGCCAATCATCCGCCGGGGTGAGCGAAACCGTGGCGTCGGGGGCGAACTGCACAAACATGGCGGCGGTCGACCAGGCGGGATTGGGTGGAGCAATACCCGGCACAGATGATTGCAGCCACATCTGGATGATGAGTGCCCCCAGCAAAAGGCAGGTCGCCACAAGCGCCACGCTTGCACCAGCCCGGGGCTGCCCGAACAACAGGATGGCGGGCACGAGCAACAAATAAATTGCAACGGTGACGACGATACGGCTCTCGATTTCAGTTGCGCCGCGATTGAGAAGCGCAAGCAGGAAGATAGCCCAGAAGATGACTATGGCGGCCGTCCGAAAATAGTCTGGAAACGCAACCGGTCGCGGTGGCGATGAGGATAGCGGTTCTGATTGGGCTTCGATGGACGACATTGGCTTTCGGCTTTGCAATAACTGTTGCTGCGACGATGTCTAAGGTAGAGGACGAGGCAGGCCGCTATGTCACGGAAGCGGCATGGTGCGTTTCATGCCGGCCTGCGGCTGCTGCGGACAGATCTTCCGCAGGGTCCAGCGCAGGATTTCCCCCTCCTTCCCGCAGACGACTGCCGTGTCCGCATTGCGGGCCGCATCGGCCTGAGGCAGTGTGTCTTTTGGAAATTGCTGCCACATCACGAAGCGCCCGCGTATCAGGTTGGCGTCTGCAGGCCCGTAAAGTTGGGAAAAATTCATCAGAACGGCGATTTCCATTGGCGAGGCGTTACGCAGCGAACGAACCATGGCAAGACGCAGCCACACATCGCCATTTGCAGGCAAACAGGAGAGCGCGTGACGAATATAGCTTTCGGCAAAGCCGAGACGCGCCGTACCGGCCTCCGACGTCGCATCTTGGCCATTTGCATCGAGATCTGCGAGAACGAGCCGTAACCCGGCCTTGACGATATCCGAACGGCAGATTTTCTCCGCAACGACGGGGTGCAGCCCATCGACCGTCTTCGCCAGAAGATCGTGCGCCAGGCCGCTTTTGTCGTCGGCAATTCTTGCCAAGGCGACGACATCGGAAAACCGCCGAGTTTCGGAAAACGCCTGTGCGGCGACGGATAAAACAAACACGGAAAGGATGAGAACCGGCACGACCGCGAAGAATTTACGCAGGCCCGCCATTCCGTCCCGCCTAATCATGGTAATATCGCGTGTAGCGCGCGTGATAATATTCGCTTGAACCGTAAGCCCGGTAAAGCTTCAGCTTTTCCGTGTCCACCTTGTTGAGGATGACACCGAGACACTTCTTGCGGATCTGGACTTCGTTTTCAATTGTATTGCGTACCGCCCTGCGGGCGGTTTTGCCCCACTCTGTGACGAAGACGAAACCGTCGATCCGGCCGGCCATCGCGCGGGCGTCCACCACCGGCCCGAGAGGCGGCAGATCGACGATGATGTAGTCGAAGAGACTGCTCGCTTCGGCCAGCAATTTGTACATTTGCGCCGATGTCAGCAGCTCGGAGGAGTGCGGTACGCGCTGCTTGACGACCGTTGGCAGGAAAGCGAGCCGCGTCTTTTCGTCGTGCAGCAGCACATCGCGCATATTGCGGCCTTCTAACAGCACTTCGAGCAGGCCTTCTGCAGCATGGCGCCCCAAAGCGCGCGTGGCGCCCGGGTTGCGAATATCCGCATCCAGCAGAAGAACCCTTGCTCCTTGTCCGGCCAGAAGCTGAGCCAGATTGATGGAGATCGTCGATTTGCCCTCGCTCGGCAACGCCGATACGACGCCCACCACCCGCGCGCCGGTTTTCGGGGGAATGCCAAGATCTATCGCAAGCCGTGTGCTGCGCAGCGTTTCGGCGAAGGACGATAGCGGGTGATCGACAGTGTAGCGGGCAACGCTGGACGGGCGTGTGGCGGTAGGCGGCCCCTCCTGTCCCTTTGGCAACACATCCGTGCCCGGCTTGTTCTGGACGAGCGGGGTGTTGCCCAGAAATTCCAGCCCGAGAACGTCGCGAACCTGTTCTCCGGTGCGGAAGAAACGGTCGCGGAACTCGCGAAACATGGCGATGCCACCGCCGGCCGCGGCGCCCATGATCATGAACAGCGCCAAAAGTAGCGGTTTGTTCGGTTTGCTTGGAATGTTGGGCGGAACTGCCCTCGAAATCACGCGTGCTTCCGTTACGGGGAAGGATTGCTGCTGCATCGCTTCCTGATAACGCTGCAGGAAGGTCTGATACATGTTCTTGTAAGTTTCCGCCTCACGCTGCAATTCGCGGAGCTGAACCTGGGTCTGGCTGGCCGAGTTGCTGACGCTGGTAGCCTTGGCAACGCTCTCCGCAAGTGATTTCTCTCTTGCTTCCGAAACCTCCAAATCGCTCTTGTAACTTTGCGCAATACGGCTGATTTCCTGGAACATCAGCCGGCGGTATTCTTGCATTTCGTTGCGCAGACGCACCGCCTGAACATGGTTGCTGCCAAGCCTGCGGGTGATTTCCGTTTCGATCTTCGAGGATTCGAGATATTTCTTGCGCAGATCGTTCGCGACCGAGCTCTCGAGAATATCGGTGACGACGGCGTCGACATCGTCTGTGGCAAGGATATGTTCGATGCGTTGTACCCGCGCTCGCGACCTCGCCGTTTCCGACTGCGCCAGAATAAGCGCGCTGTTGGACTCGGCCAGTTGCTGATCGGAAAGCAGGCCGTTATTGCCGGTCTCGATCAAGCCGTGTTCAGCGCGAAATTTCTGTACGGCAAGGTCGGTGTCGAGTGCCCGCTGACGCAACTCGGCAATACGGTCGGACAACCAGTCGCTGGCCCGCTTCGTCGCCTCGTATTTGGAGTTCAGCTTGTCCACCAGATAGGCCGACGCCACCGCATTGACGATCTGGGCGGCTAGAACCGGTGATGTCGAGTTGTAGGTCAGTTCCAGCGCGTAGGTCCGGCCGATACGCTTGACGCTGAGACCGTCCAGCAGCCGGTCCGACAGCGCCCGCTTCAGGGTGCCGTCATCGATGACGGTCTCTTTCGCCGGTGAGAACCATTGCGAAACGTTGACGAGCGAACGGATGGTGCCGAATATCGAACTCAGAAGCGAGGCGCGGTTTGCCCTGAATTCCTGATTTTCCGTCAGGTTCAAACTGTCGACGACGGCAATCCCGATGGTTTCCGATTGCAGGACCTCGACCTGGCTGAGAATGGAAGCCTCGTCCTCCACGACGCCGCCGATTGTCGAAAGCTGCTCGACGACCTGGCTGTTGTTGCGGTCGATCAAAAGGGTAGCCGAAGCTGAATAGATCGGAACGGCCGTCGCGGCGTAAGCGAGACCGATTGTCCCGGCAATGGCGACTGCCGCGAGAACGACGCGCCACTGTCGGCGGACCGTGGCAAGAACGGCGTCTATATCGATAAAGTCGGCTGTAAATCCGCTTTTGTCGATATCGGCCATAGTCAGGGGATCGTGCCTTTGCAACAACTGTCAGCCTCGCTCTTTTTGGCGGGCGTGGCACCCGCCAAGTCTCGGTTGCATGGTAGGACAGGCGGCCGCCATTCCCGCAGGAAGGGCGGCAAAACCGGGTTCAAACGGGACTTGTGCTGACTGGCGTGCTGGTGCTGCCGGTTGAAAGGGGCGCGGCAAAGAAGTTGTTGGTTGTGGTGGTTCCGCCGCTGCCGGTGCTGCCACCGCTGCCGCCACCGCCAACCGGTGCGGCTCCGCCGCCGGCCTGTGCCGTACCTGCTGGTGAGCCCGCCGCTCCCGAGCCGCCAATGCTGTTGCCGCTTGCAGGTGAAGAGCCAGCCCCACCGATCGGTGAGGCAGCAGCTGCAGCTGCCGCAGGCGCTGCCGGACCCGCCGCCGTTCCCTGAATATTTTCGCTAAAGGCGATCAGAAGATCGGAGGGCACGCCGACACCCTTGGTCTGCAACTGGATTGCGGCGGCAAGTATCGTGTTGCCCCTCTGCATCGCCGTAGAATAGGCGAGTGCCAGACCTTCGCCGACAACTTCGGAGAAGTCCTTGTTGCCGACCTTCTGGGCCAGTGCGACGATGGTGGGCAACTGGCTGGAGTCGCTCAGGATCAGGCCAGAAAGCTGTTCGGAGAACTGCGCCGCGCTGGTGGAAACGGCAATGATCGGAAAGCCGTTCGTCACCTTTCCCGCCATGTCGGCGTTTGCCGCATCGGTGCTGGAAGCGATGCCGGCCAGATCCTTGACCGTTGCCTGCGTCGGAGACTGCTTGAACAGTTCCGCGGCAGCAAGGGAAACCGTGTCCGGATTGGAGCTGTTAACGCGAGCCAGAAATGCGGCGTTGGTTTCGTCGGCGGCCTTTACGGGTGCGCCAGTTGTCGCAGTCTGTACCGGCGGCGTCTGCTGCCCGGCAGCTGGCGGCGCTGGTTCCACGTTCTGGGCGTTGGCGACTGCGGAAAAAAGACCGAGGCTGGTGATCAATACCGCACCAGTGAGCGCCGAGCCAATACGAAGGCGGGACATCACAACTCTCCAAATTTTTAAAAAATACGATTTTAAGTAAGCTGAAATGCTGAATATGGTTATCCAACATCTAAAATTTTCTTTTTAAATCGCACAGCCTTAGCTAACGATCAAGTGCTAAAATAAACTTGTGAACGGAACTTCGGGGTATACTTAACAGCAGACACGCGGACTTTTCTCTGGGCGTCAGGACACGGCGACTTTTCGCCGGGGTGTTATCAGCCGGTCACGAAGCCAGATATTTGCGGGCGTTTCGACAAGGACGTGAAATGCGTGGGCGATGGCGATGGTGCTGGCGACGACGATGAGATAGACGACATTTTTCCACTCCTGCGGCCAGGTGATGCCGCCGGAAGCAACCAGGAATGCCCGAAAGATGAACGGGTGCAGCAGGTAAAGCGCGTAGGAGGAATCGCCCAGTTTCGCCAGCGGCTGCGCAAAACGGGGCAGGGAGATGCCCCTGGTCAGGGTTGCCGCGGCCATCAGGAAAATCGCGCCACCGCCAAAAACGAGCAGCCGGGTATAGGAATAACAGCCCGGATTGCATTGGAATTCGAACCTTTTCAGATCGATAAGCGTCCAGATCGCCACGCCGCAAAGGGCCACCGCAATCCCCAGCAAGGGCGGCAGGCGCACGCCGCGCAGGAAAAGCACGGCGAGCAACATTCCCGCCACGAACTCCAGAATGATGGGCTGAAACCAGAAACTGAACGGCAAGGCGAGACTGAAGTTGGAGCCGATGAGCACTGCGGCGAGCAGCACAGCCGCTGTTGTCAGCACGGCGCGTTCCAGCGGCAGGAAGATAAAAACCGCGAATACGACATAAAAAAACATCTCGTAATTCAGCGTCCAGCCCAGATCGATGATTGGAAACGGATAGGCGTCACCATAACCCATGCTGTCATAGGGAATGAAGAGGTAGGAGGTTAGGACGGCCTGCAAGGACGGGAAGGCCTTGGCGCTGAGAAGAACGGCGACCGCGGCCATGGCGAGCCGCATGGTCAACACGAACCAGTAAAGAGGAAGGATGCGGAGAAGCCGGCGCACAAGAAAGGCCGAGCGCCCTCCCTCCGCTGCGAAATACGGCCGGGAGGCATAAACGATGACAAAGCCGGAAATGACGAAAAACAGATCGACGCCCGCACCCAGCCTCAGGAGATGGAGGTTGACGAGCGAGAACTCCCAGTTCACCTGCGCGTGCAGCGCAACAATCATGATTGCCGCCAGGGCACGCATCATTTGAAGAATATCGAGACGCTGCGCCCCGGAAACAGGCGCTTTTTCAATTTTTTGCATCGTCATCATCTATAAAAAGAAAAAATTTATACAGTAATATTTTGCGCTCGCAGCAGCGAGCAAAAGTGGTCTATTTCAGAAGGCTATCATGCAATAGGCTGACACGATATATAAAATTTGTCGGCCGGAAATTTTCGCCCGCACGCCGTTCAGAAAACCTCCAGCACCGTAAGCTGGTCGCTGACGGAAAGCCGGTATTGCCCACCTTCCTTTGCGATCACCCGCTGGCTTACGGAACCGTCATCGCCGAACCGGTGCGCGATGACTTGGCTATGCGGGCCGGTTACCGAAAAGGCCGTTGCACGTTCGGCTGGCGGATTTTCGATCCGCGCCGGCCATTGCCAGCCGCGTATGCCAAGCCACACCGGGGCGAGCAGCGCGCCGTCTGGTCTTGTCAGGCGCAGGGAAAACCTTTCGGAATCATCGTTGAGGAAAGCGAGGCTGCGTTCCGCTGGCTCTGTTTGCCGACTTGCCTTGCAAAGGGCAAGAAGGGCACGAACGGCCCCGTAAGCAGGAGTCCGGCTCAGATCGTGGCGCAGCAGGCCGAAGGACGATTCCGGATTTGTCTCGTCTTCGGCAAAGCTGGAGACCATTTCATAGATGTAAGCCCGGCGGATGCCGCTGATGAAGGACCACAGGAGCGTGCGCGGCATGTAGCGCGCCTTGATGCCTTCGGTGACGGGAAAATGGAAGGTCTTTGGTTGCAGTGAGGTGTGGTACCCGATCTCAGTGGCGAGCACCGGCCGGCCGGCTGCTATATGCGCCGAGGCCGCGACAGATTTGGAGAGCGCCCCCGGCCCAGTGGTTTCGGGATGTTCCATTCCGGCGTAGGGGTGAATATTGCCGAAGTCGCATACGTTCTGCAGGTTTAGCGCCAGCGCCGTATTCGCCTGGATATAGCTTGGCGCGACAAGCGGTACGTTGCTCACGGCCGGAGTTGAGCGGATCGTTGCAAAAAGTGCAGCCTGATGCTCTGCCGAAATGCGCGGCGCATTGGCCGGGTCTTTCGTCAACGTCGGTTCATTGCTGCCTTCGAAAACTTCGATGCCGCCGTCGCACCAGTCGTAGAAATCGGCAATCCTGTTCAGTGGCGTTGAGACGTAGGGGTTGAGATCGTCGTAACAGATGATCGTGAGGCGAACGTTGGCCGCCACAATCCTGCGCAGGCGCTGGAAAGCCGGGCTGTTGCGGCTGTCCCTTGCGGTAATCAGTCCCTCGTCACGCAGGTGGCCCACACCAAGGGCTTCCAGTTCAGGCAGGATGCGCTCGAAGCTTTCCGGATAAATGCCGTTCGTGCGGGCGAAATGGCCACACACGCCCACACTGTCCAAAAAGGCTTCCGTGCTGGCCGAAAAAACGGATTGAGTCTGCGCGAAAGCGGGGCGCACACCCGTGGCGGCAACCAGTGCGAAAGGTGCGGCTGAAAGCAGGCCGCGCCGTGTCAGGTGGCCCATGGTGATCGGCTGTTTTCCGTTCATCTGCGTCTCCTGGTCATTCCGGCGAGATTATAAAAAGCAGCCGCGATCATATCGGCGGCGCCTCTCAAGATGTCAGATTGTCCTGGAAGTTTTTGGCATCTTCATTCGCCATCAAATCCATGTTTCTGAAATGAAATAAATATATAAATTAATGATATTATATGCGGACGAAACAGAATTCACCGCTTCCGCCCGTACGTTTTTTCATATGAGAATGAAGCTAACACGGGACAGGTTCTTTTCGCAACACGGCATGACTTTTGTCGCGCCGCGAAAAAAAAGCACTTGAAATGCCGTCAGTTCCCGTGCTTTTTGAAAGTGGATTTTTGGTTATTCATATTTTCAAGCGTTAAATCTGCTCTGCCTTTTGTGTTTTTTGCACATGTCTCATTGGTCCCGGAGTATCCGGCAACATGGGCGAGGCCAAGCGGAAGTCATAAATTTTCGATAAGGAAATAGAGCGTATCCGTATGCGAATTCTCCATCTCAGCAGCCTTTATCCGCCGCATATCGTTGGCGGGTGCGAACGCTCGGTCGAACATCTTGCCGAGGAACTCGTCTCCATGGGGCATGAGGTCGGTGCCGCCTGCATAGAGCGGCAGGCCGAACCCAAAACGGTGCGCAATGGCGTCAGCGTCTACCGCATGTTCCACAATAACGATTTCTGGCTGGAGGACTGGCCACAATATACGCCGCAGCAAAGGCGTATGCAGAAGATCAAGCAGCAATGGAATTTCAACGTCGAGAAGCAGTTCGAAGCCGTTCTTGACGATTTCAAGCCGGATGTTCTCAATACGCACTCGCTGCTGGATGTGACGACGCTGGTGTGGCGGGCGGCGCATAAACGCAACATTCCGATCGTCCACACGATCTGCGAATATGATCTTCTGTGCGGTAACGCCGCCATGTTCAAGGGCGGCAAGCCCTGCGAACACATCCATCTCGGCTGTCAGGTGGTGAATTTCACCAAGAAATTCACGCAGCGCTACATCGGCGCGGTGGCAAGCGTTGGCACGGAAATCCTTAAAACCCATGTCGATCACGGGCTTTTCCATCACCTGCCGGAAAGCATGCGCCGTGTGATCTTTTATTCCTGCACGGTTCCGGAGGGCGACCCGGTCGCACGCAGGCAGATCGACCGAACCGGCAAGCCGATGACCTTCGGCTATATCGGCCGCATCAACACGGAAAAGGGTGTCGGCAACATGGTCGATGCCTTCAGGGAAATCGGCCACGGTAACTGGCGCTGTCTTGTTGCCGGCCATGCGATGGACGATTCCATCGAACGCTTCAAGGCCCAGGCCGGCGACCTGCCGATCGAGTTCGTCGGCTGGGCAAAGCCGAAGGAATTCTTCGAAGAGATCGATGTGCTCATCGTTCCCTCCTTCTGGGCTGAACCTTCGCCGCGCACCATCTACGAGGCTTACGCGATGGGGGTGCCGGTCATCGGCGCGGCCTCGGGCGGCATTCCGGAACTGATCGGCGAGACTAACCACGACTGGCTGTTCGAACCGGGCAACGCCACGGACCTTGCCGCACGCATTCGCCGGGTGTTGACGCTTTCGCGCGAGCAATTGCCGACGGAGGCCGATTTCGGAAATATCGTCGAGGAATCCACCTCGCGCCGGGTGGGTGAGAACTATGTGAAGCTCTACGAGGACGTGCTGGCGAAAAGCAGGGAAAGCCGAACCTTACGCGCATCTTAGACCGGCAACGGACCGGGTCCGTTGCAAGCGTTTCTTCCAAGGAAAGAGCACATGGTAGAAAGCAATATCGGCAAAGTCCGTTTCCCCAAGCTGGACTTCGATCGTTTTCTGGCCGCTGCGGTGGTCGGGCTGTCACGACCGGCTTTGCAGGCGGCAGGTTGATGGCGGAGCAAAGTTCGATAGGCAGCGCCGCGATAACAGGCGTTTTCTGGTCCATCGTCCAGAACTGGGGTGGAAAGCTTTTTACCTCCATTCTTTTCATCGTTCTTGCCCGGTTCCTCAGCCCCACCGACTACGGCATGGTCGCTACGGCGGGCCTGGTTCTGATGCTCATCCAGATGCTGTCGGAGTTCGGTTTCGCAGATGCGATCGTGCAGAAACGAAATCTGGAGCCAAGCGACGTCAATCTGCCATTTTATGTGTCCGTTGCGCTGGCAACGGTGTTTGTCATCGTTGTTTGTCTGCTGTCGCCCAGACTGGAAAGCTGGTTCGAGGTGGAAGGGCTGGCACCGATCATCGTGGCAATCTGCATATTGCTGCCGCTGAATACCGCCTCGCTTTTTCAGGAAGTCAATTATCGGCGTGCGCTCGCGTTCAAGCCGCTGGCAATAAGATCCTTCATTTCGAATATTATCGGCGGTGGCGTTGCGATTGCTTTCGCCATCATGGGCCTGGGCGTCTGGAGCCTCGTCGTTCAGACTTATGTTGCAACCATTGTGACGCTGATCTGGCTCTGGCGCAAACCGCACTGGCTTCCGGGCACCACGCTCAAGCCCGACACTTTTTTCGAATTGCTTCGCTTCGGCTCGTCGGCTCTCGGTCTGCGCATCGTGGATTTCGGAGCCACGCGGCTTATCGACGTCATGATCCTGGGGCGTTACGGGGTTGCTCTCTTTGGGCTCTACACCGTCGGCAGCAGGCTCTATCAGCTTCTCATGCAGCTGCTTCAGGCGGCGCTATATGATGTTTCGTTGACGGTGCTGTCCCGCATATCGCACGAGCGGGAGCGCATGGCGGAACTGTACAAGCAATCCATCACCATATCTTCGATCTTTTCGACACCGATCTTCGTGCTCTCCGCTGCGTTGGCGCCAGAGATCTGCAACGTCCTGTTCGGCGCGCAATGGCAGGGTGCCGACGCGGTTGCGCGGCCGCTGCTGCTGCTGGGTGCATTGCAATGCGTCCAGTTTCAAAACGGCCCGTTTCTGTCCGCACGCGGCAGGCCGGATAAGGTGCTGATTGCCGGGACGGTCAAGGCAATCTCTACCATCCTGTTGATATTGCTTGTCCCGACGGAAAACATCCGGGAAATCGTCATCGTGTTTGTCTTCGGGCAGCTCACTTCGACGCCTTTCACATTTTATTTTGTCGCCCGGGAACTCGGCATCAAGCTGTGGAGAATTTTCCTCCTGCTTTTGCCAAGCTTCGGTTCCAGCGGTCTCTGCTTCCTGCTCGTTCAGTGGATGCGACCTGAAGTTAAAATGCTGGGTGCGGGCGACCTCGTATCCGGCATCCTGCTCGGTGGTATGTTCGGCGTCGCATATCTGTTGCTTTTGGCTCTGACCGCGAGAAGCGAGGCCCGGTCCGCCATCGCCCTCATCATGAGCAAAATCGGTTCTCGAAAGGAAAGAAAATGCGCAAGCTCGTGAAAAAAATACTCCCTGCACTACTGCGTCGGAAGCTGGTGCAATATAACGAGCGGCGCAATCTGGATAATGCGGTCCAGCAACTCTTCAATGATCTGCAAGAGCTGAAGCACAGTATCAAGCCTATCAACGTCGGAGATCGGCTGAACCGGCTTTTGATCGTGGCTGGTGATCCCATCACCCTGTTCGGTTCCGCCGGCGATGACGCGATGATCACGGCGACCGTGCAGAATGCGCGTGCGAGCAATCCCAATGTCGAGATAGACATCCTCGTCGACGGAACGAATTTTGGCGACTCTGCTTTGCAGAGAGGCTTTGTTACCGTCGATATCTTTGGAAAGCCTGACTTCATCCAGGCCCTTGCCCAGCAATTCGCGGTGCGGAAGTACGATTGCATCGTCGTTGTCGGTGCCGACGTGATGGATGGCTATTATCATCCGCTGGTCAGCGCAAAACTTCTGGCAAGCGCTGATCTGGCTGCCGCCGCCGGGATCAAAAACGTTATCCTCGGTTTCAGTTTTAATGAAACGCCGCACCCCGCTTTGGCGAAGTTCTACAGCTCCCTTCATCCGGGGGTGTCGCTCAATGTGCGTGACGTTGTTTCCCTCGAGCGTCTGAACGCCTTTGCCACGGCCAAGGCGGCACTGGTTTCCGATTCTGCATTTAGTCTTGTCCCATCGGAACCCGATGAAGATACGATCTCGTGGATCGCGCGAAAGCGCGCCGAGGGATACAGGGTCATGGGCTTCAATCTGCATCCTATGCTGTTCAAGAATGCGGATAGCGCGCAGATCGCGGCGATCATCAGGCGCGGGGCAGAAGCACTGGAGTTCGTTGCCGATGCAAGACCGGTCTGCTGGCTGGTCATTCCGCATGACTACCGGAAAGACGTGGGCGATCAAGCCTGCCTCAAGGCCATTACCGAGCTTGCTCCATCTTCACAGACAGACAGGGTTCGATATCTGGATGGCAGATGGCCAGCCCCGGTTTTAAAAGGCGTTGCCGGTAAACTCGATGGCCTCGTCAGCGGACGCATGCATCTTGCGATCGCTGCGCTGGGCAAGGGCGTTCCTGTGATATGCATTGCGTATCAAGGCAAGTTCGAAGGGCTGTACCAGCATTTCGGTCTCTCCGCGGCTGAGCTGCTTTCGCCCGCCAAGTTCCATACGGATGATGGCATCAATAATGCCTTGATCAATTTCGTGGATCAGGCCGATGAGATTCGCGAAAAAGTCGGGAAAAAGCTGCCTGAAATTCTGGACCTTTCCAAAAGGAATTTTCAGGTGTTCGAGACCTTCGCCAAGCAGCCTTGAGTCATTTTCATGAAAGTCGCTTTTGTTTCCGTATTCCCTGCCGTTCCCGCCAACGAGGGTGCGCGGAACAGGATTCTCCAGCTGACACGCGCCGTGCGTAGCCTCGGACATGAAGTGCATTTCGTCTATGTCGATACTCCGATGATAGCTGATTTCGATCCCGCGGCCCATGAAGTCGAGTTTGGGGCCGGACATATGCACGTCGTGTCCAGGGAAACATGCGGGTTTGCAGCACGGCTCATCGACGACTTCAGGTTCGAGATTGGGTTGACCGCATTTCGAACCCGTCGGAAAATTCAACGGCTCCTTGGCCGCGACAGCGGTTTCTACAATTACCTCGACGAGTTCTATTATCCGGAAATAGGCAGGCAGGTCCTGGATCTTCAGCGGCGACTCGGGATTAACGCCGTTATCGTCGAATATGCCTTTCACTCGAGAGCTTTTCTTGGGCTGCCGGATGATGTGCTTCGCATTCTCGACACGCACGATTCCTTCGCCGATCGTCACAAGGCGTTCGTGAACACGGCCAACAGATTTGGGTACTGGTTCTCGGTTCCGCCGGACGTGGAATGCAAGGCATTCCGCCGCGCCGATGTCGTTGTCGCCATACAGGAAGAAGAGGAACGTTCGTTCAAGCAGCGGCTGGCAGGAGAGCCGCCGGTGGTTGAAACGGTGAGCCATATTCTGGATCTCGGCCAGAGAGTGGAAGACTTCACTTCCGCTGATTTTCTGTTTCTCGGTTCAGGCAACGACGCGAACGTCATTTCTCTCAATAGTTTCCTTCACAATGTCCTGCCTTTGGTCAGGGCGGCCCGTCCGGACATTCGCCTGGTGCTGGCAGGCAGCATATGTGGAAAGGTCGAGGACATGGAGGGGGTTCTCAAGCTTGGCCGGGTGGAGAACTTGAAGGATGCGTTCACGCGCGCGCCACTTTCCATCAATCCCATCACGCTTGGCACGGGCATCAATATAAAACTGCTTGATGCTCTGGCTGCGGGTGTCCCAACGATCAGCACCCAGACGGGTGTGAGGGGGCTTTCAGAAGGATATCGTGGTGGCGTGATTGTCGTTGAAGATGGAGATCATCAGGCCTTTGCCAATGCCATTATGAGGCTCTCTTCCAGTCGGGAGCAGCGGCAGGAATTGGGAAACAATGCGTTCCTTGACGCTGTCGAATGGAACCGCCGGCAAATGACGGTGCTCGGCAATATTCTGAAGGGCAAATAAATCGCGATTGTGATGCGTCTGGCTGGTGCAACCTGATCCAACGATGGCAAGCCATCAGGCAATAAGTCGCGGCCCCGCATCCGTGAGCTTTAAAATGGTAAGCCTGCCCGTCGTAAACGCGCCGGTGTCGATGCCGATCCGTTGCGGACCTGTCTGTGGCTCCGGCGCCGGCGTATGGCCGTGGATGATGAGAAGGTCCAGTCCCGCCCCTTCCGACAGGAAGGGTTCCCTGATCCACAACATGTCCTCATCGGTCTGCGCCTCAAGCGGCACCCCGGGTTTGAGGCCAGCATGAACGAAAAAATAGGGTCCCATGCGGACGCAGATAGGCAGGCTGACTAGAAGTTGCCGATGGGCCTGCGGGATCGCGCCAATCAGCGCATCCCTGAACGGCTGGAGCCGCAGACGGCCGTTGTTGATGAAGTAGCTGATATCGACCCCGTAGGACAGAAGCGTCTGGCGGCCGCCGAAATCCAGCCAGTGCATGTTGTCCCGCGGATTTTCGAGGAAATCGCTGAAGAGCTGTTCGTGATTGCCGCAAAGCGAGATGCGGCGCAGGGGCGCCGGCGGTGGTTGCAGCAGATGCTGGAGAACACCGCAGGAATCCCGGCCACGATCGACATAGTCGCCCAGAAGAATAACCAGAGCGGGGGATGGATTGCTTGCGAGATCGGCAAGGATTTTCTGTTCCGCCTGCAAAAGCAGATCGAGGCTGCCATGGACGTCGCCAATGGCATAGATCGGAAAAGACGGAGACTTGTCGCCGAGGTCTATTCTGCGCCGCCTCCGGTCGTCGCGGGGGGCTGGCTGTTTACGACCGCGAATCCAGTTTAGCACTTTAGGCATAGATGCCGATACTGTCTCTCTTGCAAGAGGTCAAGAGTGTTGAAAGCCAACGCCACAGAGCCCGTAAATCCTGGGTCCATGCAACGGCTGCGGCATCAGCCAAAGCCCCGTCGGACAAAGCTATCCGGGGCAGGGAATTGCGAAAGCCGGTGTCGATTTTCGCAAGGCGCGCCGCGGCGATTGAAGAGGAACGGAGCGCCCCTTCCTGTTCGAAGATGACTATCCTGTGCGAGATAGACCTAGAGTTTCAGCCAGACACGCGGGTTTTCGTGTGACTGGATCTTGATCCATTTCAGGTCAACCGCTTTCCAAGGTTTGACGACGTTGGTGCGGTTGTCCAGCACCAGATCGCCCTGGCTGGTGCTGACGACCAGAACGGCGTGGCCTATGCCGGTAGGGGTGCGGGCGGTGGCAATGCGCAGGGCGCCCGAGGGCCAGCCGGCGCGCAGAAGGCGTTGCCGCTTGGTCACCGCGTAGTCGTCACAGTCACCGCTTGCAGGGTTCAGATTCCATTCGTCCTGTCCGTCCGCTTCGCTTGTATAGATTATCGATGTGTTGATCTCGGCGTTGATGCGCTGGAGTTCCGTGCGCTTCTGCTTGGTCAGTTCGACCGTGTCGCGATCGCCAATCCGGACACATTGGTCGGCGGCGTCGTCGCAAAATTTTGCGAAGGCGATGGGTGCAATTGTCGGGCGGCTTGTCGTCATGAACAGGCTGGGACGCGATGCGGTCGGGTTCTCCGCCAGGCCCGCAAGCGGGGCGGCCGATGCCATTGTCGCGATGCTTGCCGCCGCACTGACGGCAACTGCCAAAGTCTTTGCCAGACGGATTTGTCTCTTCGCCATGTCTCTGCCTCTGCCCGGTTGTTGTCTCTTGTGCATGGCAACATAGCGACCCTTCGTTGCGGGCCGTTTAAGTCGATAGATTGCTTTTTAGCGAAATCCAATTTTATTAAAGCGAGATAGAACAGCGGGGAAACCGGTGAGTTTGCGCTTACTTGCAGCGGGTGCGGCCCTCGGCATCTATGATACATGTCCGCTGTGGCACAGCGTTTCGGTACTCACGCCGGGTATCGGTTGAGTTGCTGCGACTTGCCGGCGGCCGGTCGTAATTGCGGTAGACCTCGAAATTGCGCCCGCCGATCGTTCCCTGCGCACCGCCACGGCCATCCGGCCTGACTTCGAAATTCTGATATTCCTGGGCAGAAGCGGAAGCGGGCAGGCCCATCAGCACGGCAAAGGCGCCAGCCGCCAGGCCCTTCCATAACGCTGCCGTTTGGTGCCTGCGCGAGATCATGGCCGTTTCCTTCCCTCGACAGAACGATAGATACGCATTCTGCTTTCCCAATCGTTCGTCGCGTTGACTATATCACTGATCTCGCATTGAGGGTGAGAACGAATATAGCGTTCGTCGGCAGGCGAATCGCTTCGGTACCGCTGGGGGCATCACCAGATAGTGGCCAGACGACTATCTCGCCGCCCGATTGTCCGGAACGCAAAAAAGACGTTTTTAGAGCTGAAAAATTAAGCTCTTCTCCGCTGCATTTATGGGCTTCACAATCCTGTAACAACGGACCTAATATACAAGTGCAGATGCCGAATCGATCAGGAGAAGCCCTTGACGATTGCAGTTTCACCACAGGCCCTGCCGGCGCTCGTTCTGAACGCAGACTACAGGCCACTGAGTTATTATCCCTTGTCGTTATGGTCCTGGCAGGACGCGATCAAGGCCGTCTTTCTAGACCGTGTGAACATCATTGCAGAATATGATCACGCGGTGTCGTCACCCAGCTTTTCCATGCGGTTGCCGAGCGTCGTCAGCCTCAAGACCTACGTCCAGCCCACCCGCAACCCCGCCTTCACACGCTTCAACGTGTTCCTTCGGGACAAGTTCGAATGCCAATATTGTGGCACGCGGGACGACCTGACCTTCGATCACGTGATTCCCCGCGCCCATGGCGGCGAAACCACGTGGCACAATGTCGTGGCGGCCTGCTCTCCCTGCAATCTTAGAAAAGGCAGCAAGCTTCCCAAGCAGGCGGGCATGTTCCCGGCGCAGAAGCCCTTCCAGCCGACGGTTCAGGACTTGCACAATAACGGGCGGCTGTTCCCGCCCAACTACCTGCACGAAAGCTGGATGGACTATCTTTACTGGGATACCGAGCTGCAGCCCTGATCCTGAGGACTGCAACGCGGCTTTTCCGTTTAACGGCTTTTCCGGCTCGCGCCAAAAAAGGCAACCGCCGCAAGCGCAACGCTTGCAATGACATTCCAACCGGCAAACGAAAGGCCGAGCACCCGAAGTGCAGCGTCGTTGCAGGAGGGTGCCTTAATGGCATTCAGATTGCCAAGCAGGTCACCGGCATTGGTGGTGATGGATGGCGCACCCGTGGCGCAGGTGATAGGCCCTGCCCAGAAACCCCATTCCACACCAGCGTGATAAACACCAAGCCCGGCGCCGATCAGCATCGCCACGCCAATGAGGGCGAGAAGCAGCCGCGTGATCTGAATCGGCAGCTTGAAGATGCTGGTCGCTATGGCCAGAATACCCAACGGAATGGCGTAGTAATAGGGATCGCGCTGCAAAAGGCACAATGCGCAGGGCGTATAACCGCCAATATGCTGGAAACCGAGGGCGGAGCCGACAGTAAAGATCATTCCCGCCGTTACGCCAAGAGCGGCGAGCGTGCGGCTATTGTCGGCGGTTGTTGCAGTGGCCATAATGTTTTCCCCAAACTTCACGAAGAAGCAGATATCCCGAACGGGCTTTCAAAAAGGCGGGCGTGATGGCGAAATTAAGTCGCCGGTTCAACGGTGTATTCCCGGATTCGTCTAATCCAGTCCTTTGCATCTGGCAAATGAAAGCCCGGTAATATTCGAGGGGCGAATGAGCAAAGTTTCGTGAGTGTCTTGATGGCCGCGAAGCAATCGACCGGTCTTTCTGAAAGACCGGAATAAAACGAAGAAAATCAATGCGGTTTTGGAAATGGTACCCCAAGCCGGGATCGAACCAGCACTCCTTGCGGAACCGCATTTTGAGTGCGGCGCGTCTACCAATTCCGCCATTGGGGCAACGGTGGTAATGCCACGGCGTCTATCACGGCCAATGGCATGCGTGCAACCCCAAAGCTGATTTTTCCTGTCTAATGACGTGCGTTTGCAGCCTTCATTTCAGAGCTTTTACCGGGCGGGGATGAAAGGAGAGTGGCGTTTGTCCGTCCCGTATCGGTACACCGACGGTTGTGGCGTTAAAGCAATATTAGATACCACTAATAAATTAGAATATACACAATTGCTAATTGAATTATGATGTTTGCGTGGAGTTCCACGCGGGGCGGGAGAAGCCAGAACTCATAGGAGGAAATTATGAGGGCGCTTTCTCGCAATTTGTTACTGTCTGCCTGTCTGATTTTACCGGTCAACGCCCACGCGCTGGATATCGGGATTGGCGGTGAGAACGGGGTGAATGCCAGTGTGGGCGGCAATGGCAGCGGTGGGCTCGGTGTCGACGCTTCCGTTGGTGGCAGCAATGGCGTCAATGCCAGCGCTGATGTCGGCGGCAGAAGCAGTGGCGGACTGGGCGCGGATGTCAACGCGTCGGTCGGTGGCAGCAGCGGGGTCAATGCGGATGTCAACGCATCCGTCGGCGGCTCGAGCGGTGTCAGTGCGGGCGCCAATGCTTCGGTTGGCGGCTCCAGCGGCATCAATGCCAATGTTGGTGCGAATGTGGGCGGATCGAGCGGTCTTGGCCTTGGTGTCGGGCTTGGCATCGGCGGCTCCAGCTCGCCAGGCAATCCGGGGAACCCCGGCAATCCGGGCAATCCTGGAAACCCCGGCAACACGGGGCCGGTATCGCCCGGTGGCATGCGCAATGCCATACAGGCCTATAACGACATGTCGCGAAACGAGCAGATCAAGCTTGCCCGTCGTTGTGTCGATATTCTCGGCGGCGGATATGACGCCGCACTGACGCAATTGTGCAAGATGATTCGGACGGCCTCGCGCTGACGCAGCGTTAGCCCCGTGCATAGTCCGATACCAAACCGAAGGATGCTGCGGCATCCTTCGGGATTAACTGTTCTTGCGCCCGAAGGAGAGGATTTTCTGGCGCAGGCTGCGGGCGAGGTTGCGGGTGTTGCGATACATGTCCACCTGCGTGGAAACCTGTCGCACGTCACGGTCGCTGTTCTGCGCAAGCCCGACGACAAGAGTGCCCATTTCCTGCCGTTCCTGCCAGAAGCGGCTCATGATCGGATGATCGGGCACTGCGCAGCTGTCGCTGCGCAGAATATTGGCGTCGTCCAACTGCCAGTCGGTCAGTTTCTGCACCAAAAGTTTGCCGGGTGAAAACCGCGAATAGGATTCGTCAAAGGCGGTCTTCCACGTATAGGCCTCGCCAGCCGTCATGAAGACGATCATGGAGGCGATGGCACTGCCATTGAGATCGATGGTGTGAATGCGCACTGCATCCGCTTCGGCCAGATTTGTGATTGCCTCGCGGGCGAAGGCTGCGCGATAGCGGTCATTCACCAGCGCGCTGCGTTTGCGGCCTTTCCAGCCACTCGCTTCCAGCGCCAGGAATTCCTCCATGCGGTAGCGTATGTCCTTCGGTTGCCGGGTAACGGTGTAGGAAAGGGCCCCGAGTTTTTCGAGCTGTCGCCACTGCCTGCGCATTTCCCGCAAATGATGTGGCGCAAGTGAATTACGCAGATAGGCTTCGCCGTCTAGAAGGCTCTCCAGCATCGGCCGCTGATAGTTACCAGTCGTCGTCACCGGCAGGTTGCGGCTGATTGCTATGGCCTTGAACATCCGGGCAAAAGGCCCTTCAAGCCGTACATCCGGCAGTACCAGAACATTCGGCAGGCGCATTTCCCGGTCGGAAAGCGCATCGAAAAGATTGTCGAGCGTCTCTGCGGCACCTTCGGTATCGACCAGCGGTGTACCGAGAGGGCCGAAGGGGTTGGCCCAGCCACGGATGATGGAGGGACCGATGGAAAAACCCGGCTTTTCCACCGTGAAGGGCATCAGAAAGCGCATGCGGCTTCTAGCGCCGTTCTCGTCGCGAATAAGGGCGAAGCGAACGGACTTGTCATCGATACGCGGCATGGCGGGCGCAAGAAGCCGCCCTGTGAAGAAGACATTTGCCTCCATGACGCGGTTGGACAGGAAGTCGAGTTCTTCCTGCATGTCGTAACCGAGCCGGCCAGGATAGATGCAGAATTCGCGGCCGTCGCGTCCCACGCGCCGGCTGCTGTCGGCCACGGGGCGGTCACGCTCCGTAGACGCCATCAGCGCAGCGATGCGCGGGTCCTGAAAATCCGGATTCTTTGGGTCGCTGGACATGCTTATCGTTACACCGCCTTCCCAGTGTCTTGACCCGCCCGGGGATCGTTGAAGGCAAAAAGGACGATCCCGAGTGTGCGGCGAATGGCAATATGCAATAGCACAGCTTCTATACACATTGCTATCGCGACAGCTGCCGCAGCGCCTGTCAGACCATAGACCGGAATCAACACCATGTTGAGTATAATGTTACAACCGAAGATAATAATATAAAGAGCTACGCACAATTTTTGTTTGCCGGCCATATTCAGCAGCGTTTCTCCCGGGCCGATCAGTGCTTTTGCGAGGAAGCCGGCAAAGAGGAAGAACATCAGCTTGTAACCCTGTACGAAGCCGGGACCGAACAGGGACAGCAGAAACGGCCCTGCCAGAAGCACGAGACAGCCAACGGCAAGCGATGGCCAGAAGGCCCAGCGCGCCGCCTGGCTGGCGAACCCGGCCAGCCCCTGCCTGTCATTGGCAGCAATGAGCGCGGCCAGACGTGGGGCCGCAGCCGCCTGCACGGAAAAAAACACGAATTGCATCAGCACGATGGTTTTTGCCGCGGCAAAATAGATGCCGACCTGATCCGGCGGCAGATATAGACCGACGATTACTACATCTGAATTGGTCATCAAAAAACCGATGCCGTCGATCAGGAACATCGGAAAGGCAAACCGTATCCACGGACGGAAATGCACCCTGCGGGCAACGCTGCGGAAATGCCGGTTGAGCCGGCGGTTCATGAACACGAAGTGGAAAAGCGTTGTGACATAGGTGGCCAAAAGGGCCGCAAGCATCGCTGTCGTCGCGGTTTTTTCCGCGCCGAGACGGATCGCCACCAGCATGAACAGCAGGATCAGCACCGGGCGGATGATATAGGTGGGGCTGAGGGCTGAAACCGCCCAGCCGTTGGCACGAGCTGTCCCGTTCAGCACATCGCCAAGCGCCACCATCGGCAGGGTGAAAAGCGCCAGCGAAACCGGAATGAGGTAATAGGCGGAGATGCGCTCGCCGAAGAAATACAGGAAGACGAAACCGAAAAATGCAAGCGCGCTGGCCGAAAGCATGGCGAAGAGGCGCGCTGTCGAGGTCAGACCCATGATCTTGTCGTGGGCATCCTCCAGGCGGTAGCCGGGCAAAAAGCGGATGACGGTGGTGTGAAAGCCGAGACAGGAGAGGTTGCCGAACAGGATGACCAGAACCCAGACAAAGGCGAACAGGCCATATTCGAATTCGCCCATCAGGCGGGCAAGGATGATCTGGGAGATGAAAGCGATACCGGCACTGATGATGCGCACCGCAAAGGCGACGAGCGCCATGCGCTGGGCCCGGGAGACATCGTCTCTGCCGGAAACGACGACGGCGATTTTTGCCCCCAGCGGCGCCAGTTTAGCGCGCAGGCCTGCGGGTAAGGCTTTTTCCGCCGTGTTGAGGATAGCCATAATCCACACGCCATCATTTCCAGTTGAGTAGGCAACTGGATTATAAGCACCTTATCATTAACGAAGGGTTTGGGAGACAGGCACCTGTGTGCCGATATTGGCCACCTGCCTCGGTTTGCGGATCCCGTTGAAGAGAAAAAGGGCAAGCGGACTACGGCGTATCGCCTGATGCAGCAGATAGGCCGTTATCGTGGTGGCGACGACGATGATGGCGAATTCCAGGATCGGCGGCAGCGAGATCAGGATGAAGAGGGTGCCGAAGGCATAAATCAGCGGGTGGTGAACCAGGTAGATGGTGAAGGAAGCGTCGGTCATTCTCCTGGCAAGCCGGCTTGGCCGGTCGAAAAAGCGGCAGGCGATGTCGATCAGCAGACGGCTTGCCGCCACGGCGGCGATTGCGGAGACGAGTACCAGCAGGGCCGAGTTCGAAAAAGGATATTCCAACCGCAGCGTGACCGCTGCCGCGATCCCGGCAAACGCGATGACGCCCGTGAGGATGCCCGTCTGGCGGAAGCGGTGAAAAAGAGCCCGGTCGCGATGAAGCAAAGCCCCGATAAGGAAGAACGGTACGTAACGCGCGTAAGGGTCGGAGGCCCGTTCATAGAGAACGAGAAGGCTGTTCCCATTTTTGCCAGCAAGCAGGCCCGAACCATAAACCGTCAGCTCCCATAAAACAGGGAAGGCGCAGAGCGCTGCGAAAAACGCGGCTGGATATTGACCCCGCATCCTGCCGAACCAGTCTCTTACATAGGCGAGGGGCGGGCGCCCCGCCAGAAATAGCAGGCCGGCAAGCAGACCCGAATAGGCGATAAGGGCGGGTAGGAACCATAGATGCATGATCCATTGCTCACCCGGAAGCAGCAAATCCGGCAGGTTCGCGAGCAGCCGGTCGGCGGGAATATCACCTTTGGCGATACCCGCCAGTTTCAGCAGGAAAAGCTGCGATGGCCCAAGCAGGAGCACGGCCACGATGAAAGGGACGCCAAGGCGAAGGAAGCGCTGTCTGAGCCATGGCATCTTGCCCTTCCTGCCGATGACCATGGTGGAAAAATAGCCGGCCACCAGAAAAAACGAAGGCATGCGGAAGGTGACGAGCGCTGCCCCAAGCGCGGTCAGGACTGGGCTGGTCTCGAAATCCTTGATGTCCCAGGGCAAAGCATAGCTGTAGAGCAGGGAGGCGTGATAGGGTATGCCGAGCAGCATGAGGAGTGCCCGCAACGGGTCCCAATAATGCTCATAGTCTGATTTGCCCGGTTGCATTTTCCCCTCGCGTGACGAACGCGATCCCGCCTGATCCGTAACGATCAACACGACTATTGGTGGAAAACGCTAATAAACCCTTCATGCACCCGACGGGGTGGGCGGGGCCTTTTTCTTGGGCATGAGGTCAAGCACCAGTGCGCAGCCCAGAATGATGATGCCGGCACCGAACAGCTGGGGAAGCGACAGGGGTTCGTCGAGCACCAGGGCGCCAACAAGCACCGCCACAACGGTGACGGCAAATTCCACGCTGATCGCCTTCGTTGCGCCGATCGAGGAGACCAGCTTGAAATAGGTGATGTAGGTCAGGCCGCTCATGACGACCGCCTGTATCAGAAGATAACCGTAATCGACGAGATCGGGCGTTCCGGGCAAGGGCACAGCGAAAAGAAGCGGTAAGGTCATCAGGCCGCCTGTCAGGAAGGAACCGATGGTTATTTCCCAGGATCCAACCCCCTTGAGGTGCAGGCTCGCAAAATTGCTGCCATAGGCGGCACAGATGCAGGCGGCGACAGCGGCAGCACAGCCAATGACAAAGCCGGATGTGACAGGAACGGCGGGAAAACCAACGAGCAGGACGATGCCGGCAAAGCCGATGACGAGACCGGCAATACCCTGCCGCGTCAGGCGTTCCAGACCCCAAATCTGCGAGATCAGCATTGAAAAAAGCGGGATGGTCGCCACCAATATGGCTGCCATCGCAGTGCCGATCTGAGGCGTCGCGTAGGACAGGCCGATTAGTTGCCCGGCGACCGTCGTTGCGCCGACGATTGCGAAAGCGCGCCAGCTTGCGGAGAATACCAGCTTCCGGCGTGCCGCACGCGCAATGAGAAAAAGTGCTACAGCGGTTATGAGCGAGCGAAGCGTGACTGCGCCAATCCAGCCGAAGGCTGCGACGACATGTAGAAGCAGCAGGAAAGACACGCCCCACGTAATCGCGAGAAAAATATAGGCGGCAAGATCGCGAGGGGCCATGAAAGCAGTTTCCGCAGGATGATCCGGCTCCCATATGGAAAGTGCCGATACCAGTCAACACCCCGACCAGCAGCAATGATCCTGCCCAAACAAAATCGCCCGTAACGCAGGTTACGGGCGATCGATTGCTGGCATAAAGCCCTGGCCTTTTACGCCTGTTCGTAAACGCCGTGGCAGTGCTTGTACTTCTTGCCCGAGCCGCAGGGGCACATTTCGTTGCGGCCGATACGGCCCCAGGTGGCGGGGTTGTTCGGGTCGCGGTCCTCGGCCGGTACGAAAGCGACCGGCACGCCCTGCGCCATCTCATCTTCCCCGGTGACGGGGTCGAGGTGATGCGCGGTCATTTCCGGCAGCTCCGGCTGCTGCGGTTCCTGCTGCACCAGTTCCACGCGCATCAGCTGCGCGGTGACGGCTTCACGCAGGTTGGTAAGCAGCGACTGGAACAGCTCGAAGGCTTCCGCCTTGTATTCCTGCAATGGATCGCGCTGGGCGTAACCGCGGAAACCGACGACGGAACGAAGGTGATCGAGGTTGACGATGTGTTCGCGCCACAGATGGTCGATTGTCTGAAGCACGACCGAGCGCTCGACATAGGTCATGATCTCCGGGCCGAAACGTTCCGCACGTTCAGCGGCGTATTTGTCCGCGGCCTCGGTAACGCGCTGAAGAATGTCGTCCTCGGCGATGCCCTCTTCCTTCGCCCATTCCTCCACCGGCAGGTCGAGGTTCAGGAACTGGGCGATACCGGCCTTGAGACCGGAGATATCCCACTGTTCGGCATAGGCATTTTCAGGAATATGCTTGGTGACGAGCGCTTCGATCACTTCGTGGCGCATGTCAGCTGCGGTTTCACCGATATTGTCGGATTCCATCAGCTCGAGGCGCTGCTCGAAGATGACCTTGCGCTGATCGTTCAGCACGTCGTCATATTTCAGCAGGTTCTTGCGGGTCTCGAAGTTACGGGCTTCGACCTTCTTCTGGGCGCGTTCCAGCGCCTTGTTGATCCACGGATGGACGATGGCCTCGCCGTCCTTCAGGCCGAGCTTCTGCAACATGCTGTCCATGCGCTCGGAACCGAAGATGCGCATCAGGTCGTCCTGAAGCGACAGATAGAATTTCGAGCGGCCGGGGTCGCCCTGACGGCCGGAACGGCCACGCAGCTGGTTGTCGATACGGCGGCTTTCGTGGCGCTCGGTCGCGATGACGTAGAGACCGCCGGCGGCAAGCGCCTTTTCCTTGAGAACCTTGATCTCGGCGCGGATGGCCGCTTCCTTCGCATCACGCTCCGGACCCGGCTCCATGCCTTCCAGCTCGCGCTCCAGACGCATCTCGACGTTGCCGCCGAGCTGGATGTCCGTACCACGACCGGCCATGTTGGTGGCGATGGTGACCGCACCGGGAACACCGGCCTGCGAAACGATATAGGCTTCCTGCTCGTGGTAACGGGCGTTCAGAACCTGGAAATCGGTAAAGCCGGACTGGCGCAGCATGTGGGCCAGAAGCTCGGATTTCTCGATGGAGGTCGTGCCGACGAGAACCGGCTGACCACGATCATGCGCCGCCTTGATCTCGGCGATGATGGCAAGGAACTTCTCTTCGCCGGTACGATAAACCTCGTCGTCCTCGTCGATACGCTGGATCGGCAGGTTGGTCGGCACCTCGATGACGTCGAGACCGTAGATGTTGCCGAACTCTTCCGCTTCCGTCGACGCCGTACCGGTCATGCCGGCAAGCTTTGCATACATGCGGAAGTAGTTCTGGAAGGTGACGGAAGACAGCGTCTGGTTTTCCGGCTGGATCTGCACCTTTTCCTTGGCTTCCAGCGCCTGGTGCTGGCCTTCGGAATAACGGCGGCCCGGCATCATGCGGCCGGTGAATTCGTCGATGATGACGATTTCGTCGTTGCGGACGATGTAGTCCTTGTCGCGGGTGAAGAGCTTGTGGGCCTTCAGCGCATTGTTGATGTGGTGAACGATGGCGACGTTTTCGATGTCGTAAAGCGATTCGCCCTTGAGCAGGCCCGCCTGCCGCAGCAGGTTTTCAAGCTTCTCGGTGCCGTCTTCGGAGAAGTTGGCCGAACGCTGCTTCTCATCGATTTCGTAATCTTCCGGCGACAGAAGCGGAATGAAGGCGTCGATGGTGTTATAGAGATCGGAGCGGTCGTCCAGCGGGCCGGAGATGATAAGCGGCGTGCGCGCCTCATCGACCAGAATGCTGTCCACTTCGTCGACGATTGCGTAGTTGTGGCCGCGCTGCACCATCTGGGCGCGATCATATTTCATGTTGTCGCGCAGATAATCGAAGCCAAGCTCGTTATTCGTGGCGTAGGTGATGTCGCAGCCATAGGCCTCGCGGCGCTGGTCGTCATCTAGCCCGTGTACGATCACACCGGTCGTCAGACCGAGGAAACGGTAGAGCTTGCTCATCGTGGCCGCGTCGCGCTGGGCGAGGTAGTCGTTGACGGTAACGACATGCACGCCCTTGCCGGCCAGCGCATTGAGGTAGACCGCAAGGGTCGCCACCAGCGTCTTGCCTTCACCGGTCTTCATTTCGGCGATGGCGCCCTGGTGCAGGATCATGGCACCGGTCAGCTGCACATCAAAGGGTCGCATGTGTAGAACACGGCGCGACGCCTCGCGGGCGACGGCAAAAGCCGGGATCAGCAGATCGTCCAGCGATTTGCCGTCCGCAAGCTGCTGGCGGAACTCCGCCGTCTTTGCCGCCAGCGCGTCGTCGGAAAGAGCCTTGGTGGCTTCCTCCAGCGCATTGATGGCTGCGATCTTGCTTTTATAGGAGCGGACGCGGCGTTCATTTGCCGAACCGAACAATTTGCGGGCTATTCCGCCGAGGCTGACCATCTTACTGGCCCTTTCTGAAATTCCGTTTTCGCAGGCGGTTTTTTCCATCACGCCGATTTAGGCAACAAATGACGGACTTCGCCCTTCAACGTATCTGGACGCGAGGTTGCGTGACAGATAAGAGGGGGGGCAAATGATGTCAACGGTTCTGCCCGTTACAGAATGGCCACAATCCGGTGTTTGGAAGTTTTTTCAGAGCCGGAAACCATGTCTGGAGCCGGCATTGTCCCCGAAAGGTTCAAAATGTTGCGCTATAATAAAATTGCGGCTGCGGTGATTGTGGCCACGCTCGGCCTCCAGTTTCCTGCCTTTGCACAGGAAGACAAGGTTGTCGCCAAGGTTGGCGATCTGGAAATCCACCAGTCCGAACTCGACCTTGCCATGGGCAATCTCGATCCGCAGCTCGCACAGCTTCCCGACGAGCAGAAAAAGGTCGCAGCCCTTTCCGGCGCGATCGACGTCAAGCTTCTCGTGAAGAATGCCAGCGCCGAAGGTCTGGAAAAGACCGAAGACTTCAAGAAGCGCATGGAGTTCATTCAGGACCGTGAGCTGCACAACGCCTATTTCCGCAAGCATGTGGTTGACGCTGTCACCAATGAAGAGGTGAAGGCGCGCTACGACAAGGAAGTCGCAGCCTTGCCGAAGGAAGAAGAAATCAAGGCAGCCCATATTCTGGTTGCAAGCGAAGACGAAGCCAAGGACGTCATCAAGCAGCTTGATGCGGGCAAGGATTTCGCAGCACTTGCCAAGGAAAAGTCGACCGACTCCAACAAGGATGATGGCGGCGATCTCGGCTGGTTCGGCAAGGGCCGCATGGTTCCGGAATTCGAAGAGGCCGCTTTCGGTCTCGAAAAGGGCGCCTACACCAAGACGCCTGTCAAGACGCAGTTCGGCTTCCACGTCATCAAGCTGGAAGACAAGCGCATCGCACCGCCGCCGGCTTTCGAGCAGGTCGAGCCGCAGGTTCGTCAGCTTGTCATGCGTGACAAGTACGTTGCCCTCATCGAGAAGGCAAAGGCTGACCAGAAGATCGAAATCATGGATGAGACGCTGAAGAAGGGCTACGACGAAGCCACGAAGGAACAGCAGGCACAGCCGCAGCAGTAATAAAACCATGTTACGGGGCGGCCACAGGCCGCCCCGCTTCATCTCAGGCACTTTCAAACCTTCCCCGTTTCCAGAATCTCAGGCGCTTTCCCATGTCCGTTGCCGTTTCCCCGCTCGCTCCGAAATCCTATCCCGACATGCCCGCGCTGCGTGGTGTTCGCATGGCGACGGCTGCCGCCGGCATCAAGTACAAGAACCGGACCGACGTTCTGTTGATGGTGTTCGACAAGCCGGCAAGCGTGGCTGGCGTTTTCACAAAATCGAAATGCCCCTCGGCCCCCGTTGATTTCTGCCGCGCCAATCTCGGCGGTGGCGTGGCGCGCGCCGTGGTGGTCAATTCCGGTAACGCAAACGCCTTTACCGGCGTCAAAGGCAAGGCCGCGACCGAATTGACGGCGAAATCCGCAGCCGCTGCAGTCGGCTGCTCTGAAAATGAAGTGTTTCTGGCATCGACCGGCGTAATCGGCGAGCCGCTTGATGCCACCAAGTTCGCCGGGGTTCTGGGCGACATGCAGGGCATGGCCGAAGCCGATTTCTGGCAGGAAGCCGCCAAGGCAATCATGACGACCGACACTTATCCCAAGGTCGCGACCCGCACGGCCGAAATCGGCGGTGTCGTGGTCACCATCAACGGTATCGCCAAGGGTGCCGGCATGATCGCGCCCGATATGGCGACGATGCTTTCTTTCGTGGTTACGGATGCCGATATTGATCCGGCCGCGCTGCAATCACTGCTTTCCGCCGGTGTCGGCCCGACCTTCAATTCCGTGACTGTTGACAGCGACACCTCCACCTCCGATACGCTGATGTTGTTTGCGACAGGTGCGGCGGCTGAGGACGGTCAGGTCAAGGTGACGCGCACCGATGACGAGCGGCTTTCCTCCTTCCGCGCCGCCTTGAACGATCTCCTGAAAGATCTGGCCCTGCAGGTGGTTCGCGATGGCGAAGGCGCACGCAAGATGGTCGAAGTCACCGTTACCGGCGCGGAAAACGATGTCGCTGCCAAGAAGATCGCCCTTTCGATTGCCAACTCACCGCTGGTGAAGACCGCGGTTGCCGGCGAAGATGCAAATTGGGGTCGCGTCGTCATGGCTGTGGGCAAATCCGGTGAAATGGCCGACCGTGATCGCCTTGCCATCTGGTTCGGCGGCGTGCGCGTTGCCGTCAATGGCGAACGCGATCCGGATTATTCGGAAGCGGAAACCACCGCCGTGATGCGGCTGGAAGACATCCCGGTGAAGGTTGACATCGGTCTCGGTGAGGGCAAGGCCACCGTATGGACGTGCGACCTGACCAAGGAATATGTTGCGATCAACGGCGACTACCGGAGCTGACCGTTGGAGCCGAAGAGAATGCAGGACAATAAAATCGTCAATCTGCCGCTGGTTCGCCGTCTGGAAGCAGTCAGCTTTCGGGCATGGCCGGCCTCGTCGGTGATTTATGACGGTAGCTGGCAAATCCGCCTGACGGGGTCGCATCCATCCAAACGCATCAATTGCGTGGTGCCGCTCGATCCTTCCGATTATGGAAACTGCGCGGTGCGGCTGGAAAAGGCGCGTAAGCGCTTCGAGGATTTCGGCCGTCCGCTGGTGGTGCGCGAAACGACGCTGATGCCGCCGCAGCTCAAGGATTTTCTGGTAAAGGACGGCTGGTCCATGGTTGAGGAGGTCAAGGTCATGACGGCCGATCTCGCTGGCATGGAACTGCCGGAAACGCTGGTCAGCCTGCCGAGCCACGATATTGGCCGTTTTGTCGAGGCGAGCATCAAGGTCAGCGATGGCGACCCGACCCTGCGCCCGGCGATCGCTGAAATCCTCAGTTCGATCAAGCCGACCCTTGGCCTGTTCATCAACGAAGAAGCAGGGGGCAGCGCACTTGCCACCGTTATCTGCGTGCAGGATAACGATCTTGCCGGCATTCTTTCCCTCGATGTCGAGAAGTCGCAGCGGAAAAAGGGCCTCGGCACGCAGCTGCTGGCGTCAGCACTGCGCTGGGCCCGCATCAGCGGCGCCAAAAGCGCCTGGTTGCAGGTCGTCTCCACAAATGCGCCCGCGATTGCACTTTATGAAAAATTCGGCTTCACCGAGGCCTATTCCTATCGCTACTGGCGCAAGGCTGGTGAAGAATGAGCGAAGCGGGCAAAAAAATCCTGCTGGTTGCCGCCTGCGCCCTTCTCGATCAGGACGGCCGTATTCTTCTGGCGCAACGACCTGAGGGCAAGTCGCTTGCCGGCCTGTGGGAATTTCCAGGCGGCAAGGTGGAACAAGGCGAAACACCGGAGGAGACCCTTGTCCGCGAGCTGGACGAGGAGCTGGGTATCAAGACCAAGATAGCCTGCCTTGCGCCGCTGACGTTCGCCAGCCATACCTACGAGACTTTTCACCTGCTGATGCCGCTTTACGTGTGCCGTCGTTATGAAGGCATGGCCCATGGGCGCGAAGGACAGGCAATTAAATGGGTAAAGCCGCAGGCTCTGCGTGATTATCCGATGCCGCCGGCCGACGAGCCGCTCATCCCCTTCCTTCAGGATTTGATTTAAAGCGACCTACCTGGCGGGTTCCATCCCCTCGCGCAGCCTGTTGAAAACATCCCGTAACTCCGCTTTACCGTGCCAAAACGAGGCTGTGTTAACAGATCGTTCAGCACCCTCTGGCAGATTGTTAAGCTAAAGAAGCGGTAAACTGCGCGTATGAGGTTGGCTATGAACGAGGATTTCTGGAAGACGGTGGAAGGTCGTCAGTCTTACTCCAACAAATCCCGTCGCACCGGCGTTCTTAATGTCGCGCTGCTTTTCGGGACGGCTGTGATTGCTCTTTCCTTGATAGTCACCCCCATGCTTGCCGGAAAATCATCAACGCGCGTCGCGCAGTTCTCCGACAATTACGACATGATAAGCACCGGCTCCATCAAGAAGACCGATGCCGGCAAGACCTATTCCATCCGCCGCAGCATAACCCAGCCGATGCCCGAGATGCCCTGTGTCGTGACGGGCTATAGCAGCGAGAGCGGTTGCTGATCGTTTACCATCATCGGTAACGGATTCCTCATGCCCGTGGCATAGTATAAATTCGATTTTAGCAATATATAATGCCGGTTAGCGTAATCACCGGATGGCGGATGGAGAATATCCCGTGCTGCATTGTTTTATTCGTTTCTTTAAAGACGAAAACGGCGCGACCGCAGTCGAATACGGCCTGATCGTCGGCGTTATTTCCGCCACCATCATCGGTGGCGGAGCCACCATCGGCAGCAACATCAATGCTGTATTCCAGTTCCTCGCCGATACTTTTGCCAACATCTGAGGCCTGCGCTACGCCTATCAGGAAAGCTTGACTTCGGTCGTCTTCAAGGCATCGGCAAGGCGCATTTTGGCGGAACCAGGTTTCAGCGGTTTCTGCTGGCTCTCGTGCGGTGCCCAGCCTGAGACATAGATGATGGAAAACGTGGCTCTGATCCGCCCGTCCGGATCGGAATAACGTTCGGCGTAAAGCTCCGCTGCCCGCAGGAAAAAAGCGCGATTGAGCGGTTTTCTGCTGCGGCTTGCCAGCGGATTGGCCATGCCCATGGCGCGCAGATCGCGCATCAGCGGAAAAATCGAGTCGTAACGCACCGTATAAGTTTCCGCGTCGGTGACGGGAAGCGCAAAACCGGCACGCTGCAACAGTGCGCCAACATCGCGCACATCGGCAAAGGGAATGACGCGCGGGCTGGCGCCGCCGGTCAACTCGGCTTCTGCCGTCAACAGCACGTCGCGCAGTTCCTGCAATGTGCCGCTGCCGGGAATGGCTCCGAGAAACAGCCCGTCCGGCTTTAACGCCCGCCTTATCTGGATCAACGCACCGGGGGTGTCGTTGGTGAGGTGGAGGGCAAGCGGGGAAACAATGAGATTGGCGGAGGCTTCTTCGAGCGGCAGATGCTCCATGGAGGCCACCTGCGGCAGATTCCCATCCGTCGCAAAGGAGGTATCCGTCTCGATACGGCGGATGGATTCCACCTTGCCCGTCTCAGTCACACGCCGGGCGGTGATGCCCGTCCCGCCGTGCAGTTCGATTGCGGTCTCGAAACGGCGCTCGACGATGGCGAGCCTGTCGGCAAACTCGTCGGCGGCCATGTCGAGAAGAAACAGGGCCTTGTCGTCACGCCGGTTCCACGCCCGGCGGCGATTTTGTTCGATCAGGGCCTGGTCAAAGAGAATATCCATCGTCGTGCCTGCTCGGCCTGTAGCGCCTTTGGGATCGGCGGGCCGCATCGTTGCTGTCATGCCGCTTCGGGCATTGTTTTTCCGGTCAGAGGCCGAAACATATCTCTCTCGCAAAGGCACCCGTTCGGCGCTAAAGTCAACCTCATGGGCGCTGGTGAAGATTTGTTTTCGGGATTGCTGTCGAAGTCCGCGACGGTGTCGATGGCGGCACGCAGCGTGTTGCACTCGGCCTTCCGCATGGTCTATCCTCCCACTTGCGCAGGGTGTTCCCGCATGACCGGCGGCGAGGGTGCCCTGTGTGCGGATTGCTGGCGGGATGTGGCCTTTATCGATCGGCCTTTTTGCGAGGTTCTGGGTATCCCCTTCGCCCGGGATCACGGCGCGGGTATTGTGAGCGCACAAGCCATCGCCGACCCACCGCCTTTCGACCGTTTGCGTGCTGTTGCCAGCCATGAGGGAACCGCGCGTAAACTCGTACACCGGCTGAAATATCAGGACCGGACCGATCTTGCGCGTTTCATGGCGCTGTGGATGCTGCGGGCAAGCGACGGAACGGTTGATAGCTGCGACTGTATCTTGCCGGTTCCGCTGCATCGCCACCGCTTCTGGCGTCGCCGTTTCAACCAGTCCGCTGAGCTCGCACGGCATCTGGCCAAGGCCACCGGCAAACCGCTGCTTGCCGGCACGCTGGTGCGCGTGAAGCCGACCGAGCGGCAGGTGGGGCTTTCAGCGCTTGCCCGGCAGGACAATGTGCGGGGTGCTTTTGCAATAGCGCCCGGCCGAAAAACCGATGTTTATGGCAAGCGAGTGGTGCTGGTGGATGATGTTTATACCACTGGTGCGACGGTGGGCGCGGCAAGTCGCGTCTTGCGGAAGGCGGGTGCTACGGATGTGACCGTTTTGACCTTTGCAATGGCCATTTCCGGTCCTATATGAAGCCTGAATGAAACGAGGATATCGTGCGTTTCAGCACACGTTTGCGAGGCTTCGAAATACATGGCACCGGTAACGATCTATACACGGGATTTTTGTGGTTATTGCGCGCGCGCCAAGGCGTTGCTGGACAGCAAGGGCGTCGATTACGCCGAATATAACGCGACGACGACGCCGGAGTACCGGCAGGAAATGATCGAGAAATCCGGCGGAACGACCTTCCCGCAAATCTTCATCAACGGCCAGCATATCGGCGGTTGCGACGATCTACATGCACTGGAGCGTGCTGGCAAACTCGACGTTATGCTTGCCGCTTAATCGGCTCGATTTTCGATACGGAGGACGTGATGATTTTCAAGGCTGCCGCCATTCAGATGCGCTCGGGTGTCGATACGGTGAAAAATGCCGCCGATATGGAGCGCCTGGTACGTGTTGCTGCGGCTGCGGGCGCTGTCTATGTTCAGACGCCGGAAATGACCGGCGCTCTCCAGAAGGACAGGCAGGCGCTTCGCGCCCAGCTGCGTGACGACGATGGCGATATCATCGTTGCGACCGCCGCGCGGCTGGCACGCGAACTCGGCATCCATGTCCATGTCGGCTCGACAGCGATTGCCCGCCCGGATGGCAAGATTGCCAATCGCGGTTTTCTGTTTGCGCCTGACGGTTCGCGTATCTGCAGCTATGACAAGATCCATATGTTCGATGTCGATCTCGACAATGGCGAAAGCTGGCGCGAAAGTGCGGCTTACGAACCCGGCGCTGTCGCTCGCGTTGCTGAGCTGCCACTGGGGAAATTCGGCTTTGCGATCTGCTACGATGTGCGCTTCCCGCAGCTTTTCCGGGCGGAGGCACTCGCCGGCGCCGAGGTTCTGACGGTTCCGGCCGCCTTCACCCGCCAGACAGGGGAAGCCCACTGGGAAATTCTGCTGCGTGCCCGCGCCATTGAAAACGGCGCTTTCGTCATTGCCGCCGCACAGGCCGGCCTGCATGAGGACGGGCGGGTCACGTTCGGCCATTCCATCATCATCGACCCCTGGGGCAAGGTGCTGGCAATGGCCGGTGGCGCCGGGGAAGAGATCATTTTCGCAGAGATCGACACGTCTCTCGTGGCTGCCGCGCGCGGGAAAATCCCCAATCTGCGCAATGCCCGCGAGTTCGGACTGGACACGGTTATTCCTGCTGGAGGTGAGGCGGCGTGATCCGTTATGCGTTGGCCTGTGAAAAGGGCCATGAGTTCGAAGGCTGGTTTTCCGGAAGCGACGATTTCGACAATCAGTTGCAGCGCGGCTTCCTGTCCTGCCCGATGTGCAATTCCCCGCAGGTTTCCAAACTTCTGATGGCGCCTTCGGTCTCCACCGCCCGCAAAAAAGACGAACGCCAGACGCTCGCCATGGACGCGGCCAGAAAAGAGGCGCTCGCAAAAATCCGCGAAGCGGTCGCCAATATCTGCGCGAATGCGGAAGATGTCGGCGATAAATTTCCCGAAGAAGCCCGCAAGATCCATTATGGCGAGGCCGACGAACGCGGCATCATCGGCCACGCGTCTGCCCAGGACGCGAAGGCCCTGATTGACGAGGGCATCGAGATTGCACCGTTGCCGGTGCTGCCCGATGATGTGAATTGAGTTTGCCTACGATTTTGATGACGTCCACCACTTAGGGCGACGTCATCCGTCGTTCATGACCGGCGAATTGGGTGCGCTGGCTTTATGCGGGTCTTTTCGCCAGCATCATGTAGTTGACTTCCATGTCCGGCGAGAGGTTCCAGCGGTCCTGCAATACGTTGTAGAAGACGCCGGTACGGTGGACGATATCCATGCCGCTGGCCACCAGCGGCCGTTCAAGCTCATCCGGGCGAACCAGCTTCTCATATTGGTGGGTGCCGCGCGGCAGCCAGCGCAATACGTTTTCGGCGGCGAAGATCGCGAGCGCGCGGGCTTTCAGCGTGCGGTTGATGGTGGCGGCGAACATCAGCCCGCCGGGGCGCACCATTTTCGCGCAGGTGGTGACGAAGAGATCGACATTGGCCACATGCTCGACCACTTCCATGTTGAGGACGACGTCGAAGGTTTCGCCCGCCTCCAGCAACTGTTCGGCGGTCACGGCGCGGTAGTCGACGCTGACACCGCTTTCACGGGCGTGGGTGGAGGCGATGCCGATATTCTTTTCTGAAGGGTCGGCGCCCACCACGTCCGCGCCCATGCGCGCCACGGGTTCGGAAAGCAGGCCGCCGCCGCAGCCGATATCCAGCACACGCAGCCCTTCAAGCGGGCGGTGCGCCTTCGGGTCGCGGCCGAAATTATCGCAGATGCGGTTGCGGATATATTCAAGCCGCACCGGGTTGAATTTGTGCAGCGGCCGGAACTTGCCCGTCGGGCTCCACCATTCCGCAGCCATCGCGGAGAAGCGATCCACTTCGCTCTGGTCGACGGTCGTCTGTGCGGTTTCGCTCATGGTTATGCTCCATATTGCTGTTGCATTGAAGTCGGATGATTGATCCCCGAAGTCAAGACCGGCGGCACATTCCGTCGGCAAATTCCCGGGTGCTTCATTGCCGCAGGTGGAACTGAAACGGGTTGCAATTTGTTTCATGCTGCGTTCATGGAACACGGCGTATTTTCCAGTCATGGCAGTATGTGGAACGCATGCTCGTCCATCGAAATCGATGGACGCCGACAAGGGCAAAGCGGGCTTTTGCTTGAGGAGAAGTAAGTGAAGAAAAAACTGTTTGGCGCAATTGCGCTGGTGGCCATGCTCGCCGCGCCGGCCCTTGCCGAAGCTGCGACTCGCGGCTTTGCCACCGCGAATGTGAATATGCGCTCCGGTCCGAGCACAGCCTATCCGGCCGTGGTCGTGATCCCGGTCGGCGCACCATTGACGGTACATGGCTGCCTGTCCGATACGCCGTGGTGCGACGTCTCTTTCGTCAGCGGTCGTGGTTGGGTCGCCGGTCGTTACATCCAGACGACGTTCAGGCAGAACCGGGTCTACGTTGAGCCGCGTTATTACCGCGATCTCGGCGTTCCCGTGATCACCTTCGAAGCCGGTCGTTATTGGGACCGTTATTATCGTGACCGTGACTTCTACCGCGAGCGTGACCGCTGGCGTCGTCCGCCGCCATCAGGCGGTTACTGGAATGCTGCGCCTCCGCCGCCGCGCGGTGACTGGGAACGCCCGCGTCCGCGCGACGAATGGCGTGATGGCCGCCGGGATGAATGGCGCGATCCGCGTCAGGGCGGTGGACCGAATGATGGCCGCTGGGAGCGCCGTTACGGCGACTGGAACCAGGGTGACAGAAACCGGGGCGATGGAAACCAGGACAGGCCGCGTCGAGATGGTGACCGTCCTCGGTTCGAGGAAGAAAATCGCGACCGCAATCGCGATCGCCAACCAAATCAGGACGAAGGCCAGCGTCGTCCGGAGCGCCGCCAGTGGGATGATCCACGCCGCGCGCCCGCTTCGGAAAACTTTCAGGGCGGTTGCCGGGTCGGTGATCCCGGTTGCGATCCGCGATAAACAGACAAAGCCCGGCGAGATTTCGTCGGGCTTTTCATTTGCCGGTTCAGATTGTCACGAGAGTACTTTTATTTCGCGGTTGCGGCCTTGCGTGCGCGGGCCTTGGATTTTGCGGGGGCTTGTGCCTCCGGCTCCGCAGCAGCGGTCTTCGGCGCTGCTTTCTTGCGCTGGGCAGGCTTGGTCGCCTCCGACGTCTTCAGCAGCGAAAATTCATGCTTTGCCTGTTCCCAATGGTCCGCGTCACGGCCATGAGGATGGCCTTCCTTTTCCCAAAGTGTATAGGCCCGTTTGCTGATCCACTCTTGTTCCGAAACCTGCATGCTCGTCTCCCGTTGCTGTTGACAACGCCTTTGACAAGGCGACATTCCGCTTGGTCCGGCACACGCTCGACAGGAATCAATGCCGGCATTTCAAACTCCATTACATGCCATGATTTTCCGGGCGTCAAGCAAACATGCTGCATTGCGAAAGCGGATTTCAGGCATTTTACGCGGGTGAAAGCGGTTTGAGCGAAAGACGTTCCTGAAGGACAAGATCAACGTTGCGTGATCGCGCCCGGACCTCCAAGATGGGCTGGTGAACGGTAGCGGAGGAGGCGACCTTGGAAGTTGCAACGGAAGCGGAGACGCAGGTCGTCATCGAGAGACGGGTAGGGGCGGGCATCATCCACCTGAACCGTCCGAAAGCCATCAACAGCCTGACGCTGCCGATGGTTCGTGCCATGCTCCAGGCGCTTCACCGTTTCGAGGATGACCCTGACGTTTCCTGCGTGGTGCTGACAGGAGAAGGCGACAGGGGGCTGTGTGCGGGGGGTGACGTTCGCATCATTCACGATCTCGGCAAAGCGGGCGATCCGCAGGTGCTGGATTTCTGGCGCGAAGAGTTTCCGCTGAATTATCACATTGCCCGCTTTGGTAAACCTTATGTCGCGTTGATGGACGGCATCGTCATGGGTGGCGGCGTCGGCATTTCCGCCCATGCCAGCCACCGCATCGTCACCGAGCGGACGAAGCTTGCCATGCCGGAAACCGGTATCGGCTATTTCCCTGACGTCGGCGGTTCCTGGCTTTTGCCCAGAGCGCCGGGCGAATGCGGCACCTGGCTGGGGCTGACAGGCAATGCGGTCTCTGCTGCCGATGCGATCTATGCCGGTTTTGCCGATTATTTCGTCCCTTCTGCGCGCCTTACAGATTTGGTGCAGAATCTATCACAAGCGCTCGATCCTGATGGTGTCGAGGCGGTAATCGGAACTTATACCGTCGAAGCTGGTGAGGGGGGCCTGTCGGCACACCGTGAGATCATCGACGCGGCATTCCGTTTCGACACGGTCGAGGAGATTTTCGCAGCACTTTCGGAGCGTGACGATACGTTTTCGCGCGAGACTCTGGAAATTCTCAAAAAACGCTCCCCTACCAGTCTCAAACTAACCCTGAAGCTGCTGCGTCTGGGGCGGGAAAGCGCCAGCCTCATCGAATGCCTCGAACGGGAATTTGCCGCCGGCACGGAGATATTGCGGGGTCATGATTTTTATGAGGGCGTGCGTGCGGCCCTGGTCGACAAGGACCGCAATCCGCGCTGGCGACCGGCACAGCTGGAAGAGGTGCGTGAAGAAGACCTTCTGCCATATTTTACCAAACATTCCGGTAATCTCTTTCCCGAGCACCGCCTTTAGATTGCGCAACGCAAAAGAAATCCGGCTTGCGGAGATATATGAAATCATCACCTTTTGAATTGCTGTTGCTTGGGTGAAATTTCTAATACGCTTCTGCTTAACGCACGGCTGTTGCTCGCAGGCGTTGTCGCCCCCCGTTATGTTGACGACCATTCGATTTTCCGGGGGTATTCATGAAACGTCTTCTCATCGTCGGCACTGCCATTGCCGCTCTTTTTGCAGGTGCGGCGCAGGCGCAGTCTCCGACCACCATTCTCAACGCCTCCTACGATGTTGCCCGTGAGGTTTTCGCAGCCGAGAACGAGGCTTTCATCAAGCTGCATCCGGGTATCACGGTTGATCAGTCGCACGCCGGCACCTCCAAGCAGGCGCGTGCCATCGTTGAGGGTCTGGAAGCCGATGTCGTCACCTTCAACCAGGTAACGGATGTCGATTTTCTGGTGAAGCAGGGTTTCGTTTCCGCCGACTGGCAGAAGGATTTCGCAAACGACGCCTCGCCGTTCTATTCCTTCCCGTCTTTCCTCGTGCGTGCCGGTAATCCCAAGCACATCAAGGACTGGGACGATCTTGCCCGTGACGACGTGAAGGTGGTTTTCCCCAATCCGAAGACCTCGGGTAACGCCCGTTACACCTATCTCGCCGCCACGGCCTATGCCAAGGAGAAGTTCAACGGCGACGAGAAGAAGGTTCAGGAATTCGTCAAGAAAATCTTCGACAACACCCCTGTTTTCGACACCGGAGGCCGCGCCGCCACCACCACCTTCGTGGAACGTGAAATCGGCGACGTGCTGATCACCTTCGAAGCCGAGACCCGCGGCATTGCCAAGCAATATGGCGCCGACAAGGTTGAAGGCGTGGTGCCTTCCGTCAGCCTGCTCGCCGAATTCCCGGTCGCCGTGGTGGACAAGGTGGTCGACAAGCGCGGCTCGCGCGAGCTGGCGAAGAGCTACCTCGATTTCCTCTATACCGAAGAGGGCCAGCGCATTGCTGCCGAATTCGGCCATCGCGTTCACAACGAAAAGGTTGTCGGCGAGTTCAAGGACAAGTTCCCGGCCATTCGCCTCGTCAATGTCAATGACGTCTTCGGCGGCTGGAATAAAATCCAGAAAGAGCATTTTGCGTCCGGCGCGACGCTTGATACGCTCTACGGCAGCCGTTAATCACGACGATATGCAACAGGTAAAAGACCCGGCGGGAAACTGCCGGGTCGCTTTATGATGAATTGGGGGCGGGGTTTGAAGCGGAATGTTCTGCCGGGGCTTAAATTGTCCCTCGGCGTTACCCTCACTTACGTCGCCATCATCGTGCTTCTGCCGCTCTCGGCGCTGGTGTTCAAGGCGGCGAGCCTCGGGCCAGCCGAATATTGGGCCATTATCTCTTCGCCGCGCGCTGTTGCGAGCTATCGCGTCACGGTGCTCTGCGCTCTCGCCGCGACCTTGTTCAACGTCGTTTTCGGACTGGCGCTCGCCTGGGTGCTGACGCGTTACCGTTTCCCCGGCTGGCGCCTTGTCGATGCCATTGTCGATCTGCCTTTTGCGCTTCCCACCGCCGTTGCCGGCATTGCGCTGACGACGCTGTTTGCGGGTAACGGCTGGTTCGGCTCGGTGCTTGCGCAATTCGGCATCAAGGTTGCCTATACGCCGCTCGGCATCATGGTGGCGATGGCCTTTACCAGTCTACCCTTCATCGTGCGCACCGTGCAGCCGGTGCTCGAAGACCTCGATCCGGCATTGGAGGAGGCGGCGCAATCGCTCGGCGGTTCCGATCTAGAAATCTTCCGCAAGGTCATCCTGCCGCTTCTGACGCCAGCTCTGCTGGCCGGTCTCTCGCTCTCTTTCGCGCGCAGCCTCGGTGAGTTCGGCGCCATCATTTTCATTGCCGGCAACCAGCCGTTTTCAACGGAAATTACGGCACTGCTGATCTTCATCCGGCTGGAGGAATATGATTATCAGGCCGCCGCCGCCATCGCCTCCGTGCTGCTCATTGCGGCCTTCGTCATGTTGGCGGTGACCAATTACCTGCAGGCGCGTGCGCTTCGTTATACGGTGAGGAGCTGAGACATGAGCGCCATTTCCTCGCATCGCAAGCCACCGCGCGTCGGTGACGCGCCCTGGGTTCGCCGTAGCCTGATCGCTTTTGTGCTCGTCATCGGCGCGTTCCTGGTTGTCGCTCCTCTGACCATCATCGGGGTCGAGGCTTTTTCGCAGGGGTGGAAGGTCTATTCAGCGACCATCACCCACCCCGATACCCGCCACGCCATCATGCTGACGGTGCTGACGGCGCTGATTGCGGTGCCGATCAACACGGCCTTCGGCGTCGCAGCCGCATGGGCGATCACTAAATTCGATTTTCCCGGCCGGCGCTTCCTGCTGGTGCTGATCGAGATACCCTTCTCCATCTCGCCGATCGTCGCCGGTGTCGCCTATCTCTTCGTTTATGGGCTGCAGGGGCTGTTTGGGCCGTTCCTCGATGCGCACAATATCAAGATACTCTTTGCACTACCCGGCATCGTCATCGCGTCGATGTTCGTCACGGCACCCTTCGTGGCGCGCGAGCTGATCCCATTGATGCAGGCGCAGGGCCGCGATCTGGAGGAGGCGGCCACCTCGCTTGGCGCATCCGGCTGGCGCACCTTCTTTTCGGTGACGCTACCGAATATCAAATGGGCACTGCTCTACGGCGTCGTTCTGTGCAACGCCCGCGTCATGGGTGAATTTGGCGCGGTGTCGGTCGTGTCAGGCAATATTCGCGGCCAGACCAACACGCTGCCGCTGCATATCGAGCTGCTTTATCACGATTACCAGACGGCGGGCGCCTTTGCGTCGGCCTCCATCCTCGCTCTGCTCGCTGTCATCACCATCATCGCCAAGGTGGCGCTGGAACGGCGCGGCGCCGGGCGCGGGGCCAAGAAGACCAGCGGCGGTGCCGCCATCGCCATGGAGACCTGATTCCCATGAAAATCCGCCTCGAAAATGTGGTGAAGACTTTCGATACCTTCCGCGCGGTGCGCGATGTTTCGCTCGATATTGAAAGTGGCGAGCTTCTGGCGCTGCTCGGCCCCTCCGGTTCAGGCAAGACGACGATCCTGCGCATGGTCGCCGGTCTCGAATATAGCGATGGCGGCCGCATCTTTTTTGGAGACGAAGACGCCACCAATATTCCGGTGCGCGATCGCGGCGTCGGTTTCGTGTTCCAGCACTACGCACTTTTTCCGCATATGACGCTGCATGAAAACATCGCGTTCGGCATGAAGGTGTCGAAGGTGAAGCGCGACAAGGCCGCGATCGATGCGCGGGTCAGGGAACTGTTGAACTTGGTCAAGCTTGACGGTCTGGGCGACCGGTTCCCGGCGCAGATTTCCGGTGGGCAGCGGCAGCGTGTGGCGCTGGCCCGTGCGCTTTCGGTCGATCCCAAAGTGCTTCTACTGGATGAGCCCTTCGGCGCGCTGGATGCCAATGTGCGCCGCGACCTGCGCCGCTGGCTGCGTGAAATTCACGGCGCGCTGGGCATTACCACGATTTTCGTGACGCATGATCAGGAAGAGGCACTGGATCTCGCTGACCGCGTCGTCATCCTCAATCAGGGCGAGATCGTGCAACAGGGCACGCCGAAGGAAGTCTGCCGCCAGCCGAACAGCGCCTTCGTCATGCGCTTTCTCGGCGATGCCAACCGTGTGTCCGGCGTGGCGCGCGGCGGAAAGGTCTATGTCGGTGACAACGAACTGCCTTTCTCCTACGGTCAGGCAGATGGCGCCGTCGAGATCTATGCCCGTCCCTCCGACCTGGAATGGGAAGATCTGCACGAGGGCATTCCAGCCTCGGTTTCGCGGGTTCTCGACCGGGCAGGCGAGCGGCGGGTGATCGCCAGCACAGATGGCGGCGATCTCCTGGAATTCGACGTGCCGCCGGAAAATGATGTCGCGGCAGGCGATCGCGGTTCCGTCATCATCCGCCGTGCGAAGATTTTCCCGGCGGCTTGAGGGACGCTCTCGCCAGCTTCATATCAGCAGTTCGAAAGAGGCCTCGGCCGCCAGCCTGCCGTTGACCATCAGGTCAACCTTGTGAACACCCGCATAGTGCTTGCGGGTGGTGAAATCACGCATGGCGCGGCTTATCGAGAGCGCGCATGTTTCGCCCGGCTGCAACTCGATTTCTTTCCACTTGAAGACTTTCGCGGAGGCGTCACCGCTCTTTTTCACGTAATGCACGGCATAATCGATCACCAGCTTCTGCGGGCTTTCTGCCGTCGAGGTGAAAGAAGCTGAAATCCGCACCGGATTACCGAGAGCGACCCTTTCAGGAGAAACCTGAAACGCCGAGAGTGCGATCTGAGCCTCCTTATGGGCACCGAAATGGGCGAGCGCGGCAGCGTCACCTTTCTTGGCCAGAGTGCGCAAGGCCTGCCGCACGATCCAGCGTGTATGCGGGTTTTCCTTCGGCCATGTGTCGATGAGCGCCAGCACGAAAGCGGGATTGTCCTTGGTGATGTCGTTCAGATGATTGGCGACGGATTTGCGCACGTAAAGCGCCTCGTCAGCTTTCATGGCATCAAGGATCGCGGTGACCGGTGAGGGATCATCGATCAGGGCTTTGAGCTGGAACGACCAAGGCAGGCGCGGCCGGCAGCCTTCGCTCGCCAGCCTCCGCACATGCTCGTTGTCATGTTGCGACCATGTTTCCATCACGGCAAGTGTTCGGGCCAGATCCCTTTGCAGGAAATGGCGGATGGCAAATTCCGAGGAGCCGAAACGGGTGAAATATTGCAGCGCCTGCATGGAAAGATCGAAATCGTCGAGACCGTAAAGCGCCACATATTCTGGCAGCGAAATGGATGCGAAACCGTTGCCTATTCCGGGTGCTGCGGCTGTCAGAATTTCGATGTTGCGGGCATAGTCGCCGGGAAGCGTGGCGTGCAGGCTGGTCGCCACCTGCCGCATGCGCTGCATGATGCCCAGCGCTTCGAGATTTGTCGTGGCAAGCGCCATGAAGGCGGGAACATCGAAAGGCGCATGAACGGCTTTGGTCTGATCGGCGATGTGTCGCAGTTTTTCGTGGTTGAAGATTTCCTTCAACGCGGGTGCCGCTGTCTCGCTCATAGTACCTCTCTAAGTTCACTTTTTGTTCTTTTAGGGCATGATGAGGACGGAGGCAAGGGAGGTGGTACTACCGAAGAAAAGACATAGCAGATCTTGCTTCTTCACAGATTGACGAAGGTCTTTCACTCCGTCATTCCGGGCTTGACCCGGCATCCGGCCACTGGGCGCCTGCGCGGTGAATAGTCTTTTGCGGTCAATGACTTGATCGCGCTGGACCCCGGATCTAGTCCGGGGTGACGACGCGTGGAGATTCCGAGTTCGCCAAATTCAGGTTCAGGGCGGATATTGTCATCCGCCCTGAGCTTGCATCCAAAGCTTCAGCTCATCTGGCTGACGAATTTCGTCTCCAGATAGGCCTGAACCGCCTCCGAACCGCCCTCCGTGCCATAACCGGAATCCTTGACGCCGCCGAAGGGGACTTCGGGAAGCGCAAGGCCGTTGTGGTTGATGGTCAGCATGCCCGCCTCGACCTGGTGGCCGAGCGCATGCGCTGTCTTGACCGAGCTGGTAAAGGCGTAGGAGGCAAGGCCGAAAGGCAGGCGGTTCGCTTCGTTGATGGCATCATCGAATGTCGAGAAGCGGTTGATGATGGCGACGGGACCGAAGGGCTCGTCGTTCATGATCTTGGCTGTCACGGGCACGTTGGCGAGCACCGTGGGCTCGAAGAAGTTGCCCTTGTTGCCGATGCGGCGGCCACCGGTCTTCAGTTCCGCGCCATGGGAAACGGCGTCGTTGATCAGGCCTTCCAGCGCTGGGATGCGGCGCTCATTGGCGAGCGGCCCCATGACGACACCTTCTTCCAGGCCGTTGCCGACCTTGATCGCCTTCGTGGCTTCCACGAAACCTTCAAGGAAGCGATCCGCCACACCGTCCTGCACGAGGAAGCGGGTGGGAGCGACGCAGACCTGACCGGCATTGCGGAACTTGGCAAGCGAGGTCACCTCGATCGCTTTTTCGATATCGGCATCGTCAAAGATCATCACTGGCGCATGACCGCCGAGTTCCATCGTGGCGCGCTTCATGTGCTTGCCGGCAAGGGCTGCCAGATGTTTGCCGATCGGCGTGGAGCCGGTGAAGGAAATCTTGCGGATGACCGGATGCGGGATCAGATATTCCGAAATCTCGGATGGCACGCCGTAAACGAGACCGATGACACCCGCCGGCACGCCCGCATCCACAAACGCTCGGATCAGTTCCGCCGGCGATGCCGGTGTTTCTTCCGGGGCCTTGACGATGATGGAGCAGCCCGTGGCAAGGGCAGCCGAAAGCTTGCGGACGATCTGGTTGATCGGGAAGTTCCATGGCGTAAACGCCGCGACGGGACCAACCGGCAGCTTGATGGCAAGCTGGGAAACGCCGGTTGCACGCGCCGGAATGACCTGGCCGTAGGTGCGACGTGCTTCTTCGGCGAACCAGTCGATGGTATCGGCGGCGCCCATGATTTCGGTTGCCGATTGCGACAGCGGCTTGCCCTGCTCGCGGGTCATTATATAGGCGATCTTGTCCTTGCGCTCGCGCAGGATATCGGCTGCCCTGCGCATGATCTTGGAACGCTCGAATGGCGAGGTGTCGCGCCAGACCTTGAAGCCACGCTCGGCGGCGGCAAGCGCGAGATCTAGGTCCGCCTTTTCGGCATGGGCGATCGCGCCGATGATTTCGTCGGTCGCAGGGTCGGATACGGCGATCGTCTTGCCGGAAACGGCGTCTCGCCATTCGCCATCAATGAGAAGTTTGATGTCGGGATAGGTGTGCATAGGGACTACCTTCATGATGTGGCCGATACGGCAGGGTGCCGTCCAGCCCGGAGACGTGAACAGAATTTTCCTGACCGGACTATATCCGGTATCGCCGCTTGCGCTGCGCGGAACGGGCGTCTGGGCATTTCCGGCAAGAGGAAGCTGAAAATGCCGGAAACGGAAATGACAGCTCTTATATTAAGTTGCGTACGGTATGTTTCAACCGTTCGCTCTGGCAATCGCCATGATTTTTCTGTGATGCGAAACTTGTCTCTCGGCTTTCCTGCCTGACAGGCAGGCGGATGCCGAACGCGCATTGGTCTTGTCCGATACGCGCGAATCATGTGTTGCTGTTGTTAAGCAATCACGCATATGCCGCAATTTGGCCTTTGTCGCACCAGACGGATTGATACGAAGACGTAACTTGTAGTGTTGCTTGCGTCATAACAGGGCGTGAAGTGTAAAAAAGTACAATAAGACGGAAAAATTATCCAAACGGTTTACTCAAAACCTAGAGAAAATACGGATAAAATCTCACTAAGGATATAACATTCATTCCTGATATATATTGCGAGCGTCGGTTCCCTTGACCCTCAGAGGTTGGCGAAAACCCCTCGACCTGAACGCTAGATGGAGAAAGAGTATGAGTTTCGCCCGGGTACTTCTCAGTGCGTTTCTGTCGCTCATGTGGCTTTCCTGTGCCGAGGCCGGGACGATCGCCAAGCCGCAAGGCAAGCCGATATTGACCATCTCCGGAAACATCACCAACACCAATGCCGATGGCGCTGCGGTATTCGATCGCGACATGCTGGAGGGATTGGGCATGGTGACGGTGGAGACCACGACGCCCTGGCACGATGGCCGCGTTCGTTTTGACGGCGTGTCACTGGCAAAGTTGATGGATCTCGTCGGCGCAAAAGGCACCAGCGTAACGGCAGTTGCACTCAACGATTATGTGAGCACCATACCGGTTGAGGATTTTAAGAAATTTAACGTTATCCTCGCGATCAAGCTGGATGGCAACTACATGACAGTTCGCGAAAAGGGTCCGCTGTTTGTCATCTATCCCTATGATAGCGACCCGGAATTGCAGAAGCAGACCTATTATTCGCGGTCCGCATGGCAAGTTGCCAAATTGATAGTGGAATAAAGGTGCCGTTTGCGAAAACTTGTGGCGGTGATCATCTGTTGCTTCGTCCTGGCAACGGGCTATATCGCTTTCGTCATTGCCGAGCGTCAGACCGCTCTGCAGAAATTTGCCCGCTATAACGATTCGTGGGCGGTCAGTCAGACCGTGGCGGAGTATCTCCGCCTTCAGAACAAATTGGCCGTTTTTGCGCTCAGTCCCGGTGTCATCGACCGGGACGAATTGCAGCTGCGCATGGACATCATGCTAAGCCGCCTGGAGCTCTTGAAGCAGGGTAACCTCGGCGCTTTCATCAATGAAAAACAGCAATGGCGGGATCTCGTAACCCGCCTTGACGCGGTTCTGGCCCGCCTGGAACAGCAGATGAACACCCTGGAGCCAAGGGATGTTCCGGATCTGCTCTCCGAGATGAGCTCGCTCGATGCGCCGATGACGACGCTGGCTTCGTCGTCGGTCGCCTATGACGTCAATCTGATCGATACGGCCCATGAGGACGTGCGCAAGCTGCATATCGTCTACACCGCGCTTGCGGGCGGATTGATCCTGTGCGGCATCGCGCTGGTGATATTGCTGCTTCGTCAGAACGATCTGTTGAACCGCGCGCAGAAAAGCATGCGCGGGCTGACGGACGACCTGCGCGCCGCCACGCTTGAATTGCAGGCCAAGAATGTCCGGCTTGAGCATGATGCCTATCATGATGCGTTGACGGGCCTTCCGAACCGCTCGCTGTTCCGGCAGGAACTTATCGAGCGGTTGCGCCGCTCTTTCGGCGGCAATGGAACGACGGCCATTCTTCTGCTTGATCTCGATGGGTTCAAGGACGTCAACGACACGCTTGGCCACGATTCGGGCGACGCCTTGCTTCAGGCCGTGGCACAGCGCCTTTCGGGGATCGGCGGTGATTACGACATGGTTTGCCGCCTTGGCGGCGATGAATTCGCTGTCGTGTCCGATGATCTCAATGAGGACACGGCGCGCCGTCTCGCCTCCAAGCTTATCGAGCAGATCAGCCGGACCTACCAGCTCGGCGAGCAGGAGGTGAAAATCGGCACCTGCATCGGTATCGCCATATCGCATGGTACCGTCGATGCGGATGAATTGTTCAAGCGCGCGGATCTGGCGCTCTATGAAGCCAAGGCCATCGGCCCTGGCCGGGCGAGTGTTTTCAAGGTCCGCATGCAAAAGCAGCTGACCGAAAAGAAATCCTTCGAGGCCGATCTGCAGACTGCGCTGCAGAACGACGAGATGGAGGTCTATTACCAGCCGCAGGTGGCGACGCAGACCCGCAAGCTTTGTGGCTTCGAGGCACTTTTGCGCTGGAAACATCCAGTGCGCGGCGATGTTCCGCCCAGCGTGTTCATTCCCGTTGCGGAACGAACCGGCCTTATCCATTCGCTCGGAAAATGGGTGATGGAGACTGCCTGCCGCGAGGCGATGCGATGGGATGAGGACATGAAGGTGGCGGTCAATCTCTCGCCGGTTCAGTTCCACAGTACCAACCTCATTCAGAACGTGATGGGTGCCCTTGATAAAAGCGGGCTGGAGCCGAGCCGGCTCGAGCTTGAGATCACCGAATCGATCCTGCTGAACAAGAGCGACCAGACGATCAACACGCTAACGCGGCTAAAGGCCGTCGGCATCCAGATCGCCATGGACGATTTCGGCACCGGTTACTCCTCGCTTGCGAATTTGCGCGGCGTGCCGTTCGACAAGATCAAGATCGACCGGTCATTCCTGCGCGATATCACCAGCGACCGCGACGCGCTGGCGATCGTCGAATTCGTGGTCGGCGTCGGGCGCAGCCTTCGAATGACCACCATCGCCGAAGGCATCGAGACGGAGGAGCAATATGAGCTGGTCAAACGTCTGGGATGCGATCTGGTACAGGGCTATCTGATCAGCCGGCCGTTGCCGGCCAAGGAGCTGGTGGCCTGGAGTTCCGTTTGAACGGGTTTGCTTTCGAACAGGGCAAGCCATGTTAAATTTCAGTGGGATACATCGTTGACGGCGAAAACCAATACCGGTTGTCGCACCGATACTGTAGAGCATTCGCGGTCTATGCGGGATCGTTCTGTTGACGAGACCGGGTTTTGAGAAAGGGCTTGGGAAATATGGAAATTCTGGATGTGCATGGAGTAGCCCTGCCTCTTTCTTCCGATGAGGTATCGCCCGTCATATGGCAGGCGCTGACCGACGGCAGCTATGAGGCGAAAGAGGCCCGCAGCGTCCTGAAAGCCATCAAGCCCGGCGACCGCGTATTGGAACTGGGGTCCGGCATCGGCATCATAACCTCGATCATTGCCGGTATTCAGGATGTTTCCGTTTGGGCATTCGAGGCCAATCCGTCCACAGCGGCACTGGCGGAACGGGTGATCAAGGCAAATTGCCGTGGCAATGTCGTGTTTTCCCAAGGACTTCTCACGGCCGACGAGCCGCGTACCTATCCCTTCTATGTCCGCAAGGATCTCTGGATGTCGTCCATGGACGAAAATCAGGGTCCTTATGAAAGGCGCATCGAAATCTCGTCCGAGAATATCGATGCGTTTGTCGCCAGCCGGGGCATCACGGCGCTCGTGATGGATATCGAGGGCGCGGAACGCGATCTGCTCGGCAATGCCGAGCTTGCTGGCGTGGAGCGGATATTCGTCGAGCTGCACGATCACCTTTATGGCCTCGAAGGTGTTCGCGACATCATGCAGGCACTGACCGCCAAGGGATACGCCTATGATCCACGCGGTTCACGCGGCCCTTGCGTGTTGTTTTCCAAGGACGACAGCCCGAGGGAATACGATCCCGACGTGGATTGAGAGTTCGAGCAACTTCGCGAGTTTCGTTTCCGGCGGTGTGCAGTCGCGACCGCGCCCGTGCGCCGTTGATTACAATTTAAAACGCAACTTATCCGGTTGGTTATTTCAATCCGTTTGCGTCTTCTGTCGCAACTTTTCGGTCGCGGTGCCGTTTAGCGCCGGTAACGGGGCATAAGACAGCGGGCGGCACGGCCATTATTACCAGATCAGCAATTCATTCAGAATTATTGTTGCAATTGTTGCGGATGTTTTCCTGCGTCATCATCCCTCCATCAAACCGGCGCACAACATAGATCGCACCGGAAGATGCCAACGCAACCGAAGGAGAAACGATCATGGGCTTTGTTAAGACGACAGATGGAACAGACATCTTCTACAAGGACTGGGGCCCGAAGGATGCTCAGCCCATCGTGTTTCACCACGGCTGGCCACTCAGCTCCGACGACTGGGATGGACAGATGCTGTTTTTCCTCTCGAAAGGATATCGTGTCGTCGCCCATGATCGCCGTGGTCACGGCCGCTCCGCGCAGGTTTCCGAAGGTCACGATATGGACCATTATGCCGCAGACGCCTTTGCGGTTGCAGAAGCGCTGGACCTGAAAAATGCCGTGCATATCGGTCATTCCACCGGCGGTGGCGAAGTGGCGCGTTATGTTGCCAGACACGGTGAACCCGCAGGCCGCGTCGCGAAGGCCGTTCTGGTTTCCGCCGTGCCGCCGCTGATGCTCAAGACCGAGGCCAACCCCGAGGGCCTGCCGATGGAGGTTTTTGACGGCTTCCGTTCAGCACTTGCCGCAAACCGCGCGCAGTTCTTCCGCGATGTGCCCTCCGGCCCGTTCTACGGCTTCAACCGCGATGGAGCGACCGTTCAGGAAGGCGTGATCCAGAACTGGTGGCGGCAGGGTATGATGGGCAGTGCCAAGGCGCATTACGATGGCATCAAGGCATTCTCGGAAACCGACCAGACCGAAGACCTGAAGGCCATCAGCGTGCCTACACTCGTGCTGCACGGTGAAGATGACCAGATCGTGCCGATTGCGGACTCTGCGCTGAAATCGGTGAAGCTCCTGAAAAACGGTACGCTGAAGACCTATCCCGGCTTCTCGCACGGCATGCTGACCATCAATGCAGACGTGCTCAACGCCGATCTTCTGGCCTTCATCAAGGCTTGATCCTTTTGCAAAACGGAATGCGGCTGGATACCCGGCCGCATTTTGTCGTCTTGCGTCAAGCCAGACGGGCCTGCCATTCGCTGTGATAGGCGGGAAGCCCTGCAATGGCATCGGGAGCGAAATGACGCTCGCGACCGGCAAGTGGTTTGATACCGGTGAGGAGTGCTGCCCCGGCACTGGTGCCTGTGGAACCGCTGACGGCGATGACCTCAGTTTCGGCAAAACCTGCCAGCGCCTTGAGATAAAGCGCATTGCTGGCGAATGGCCCTTCGACCAGTATCGGGCCTTTCCGCCCGATGAGCGATAGGCTGAACTCCGTCATCAGGGCGAGATAAAGCGCCGCTGCCGCGTGCCGTTCCGCAACAGTGGCATTGTCGTCGGCAATCCAGCGCGCTGTTTTGCCGGGGAAGGGGCCGGAACCGCTGACGACGCTGGGCAACAGCATCATGCCTCTTGTGAGCACGCCGCCGAGAGCGGCTTCGGTTTCTTCGCCCGGAGCAGGCCCGAATTGGTGCGTCAGCATTTCATATTCCCTGCCGCCCATGAAGCGGGAGGAGGGAACGGGACGCCCGAGGGCATCGACATTCAAAAGCGTATCACGGGCGGGATCCAGCGCCTCTGCCGTACCGCCGATGGCGAAATTCACCACCCAGGTGCCGGTGGAGACGACCGAAAAATCACCCTGCCGCCGCAGCAGATGCGGCAGGAGCGAGGCGTTGGAATCATGGATGCCGCAATAGACCGATATATCCCCCGAAAGCCCGGTTTCCAGCGCCACCGATTCGCGGACTGGCCCGAGTACATCGAAGGCGGAGCGCACCGGCGCCATCAATTGCGCAATGCCCAAGCGCTCGACCAGCGATGAAAACGCCTTCAGCCGCGGATTCCACAAATCCGTATGGCAACCGAGCGAGGTCGTCTCGGTGGCCTGAACGCCGGTCAGCCGCCCCGCCCAATATTGCGCGTAGGTGACGATGCTGCGCACCCCAGCGAATTCCTGCGGAAAGGCGGTTTTCTGGAAATGGATTTGTGCGCCAAGGTTCAATCCGGCTGGAAGCGAGGGCGAGCCGGTTTCAGCAAAATCTGGCCTGATGCGGAGATAGGCTTCCGCAACGCTTGCGGGGTAGCTGTGCTCGTAATCCAGCACAGGCATGGCAAGATCGCCGTTTTCGTCAAGAAGTGCGGCAGACGCGCCATGGGTCGTGATGGAAATCGCGTCGAAACCCGGCTCTTCCGCGAACCGCCGCAGAGAGGCGAGAATGAAGCTCCAGAGCATCTCCACATCGTAATGCGGATAAATGCCGTCACGAAGGACAGGGTTGGAACGTCTGTCACCGGTTATCTCTTCGCCGCTTCGGGTGTCGATGACAACGACCTTGGCATTGGTCTTGCCTATATCGATGACCGCGACGCGGCGTGGCTTTGTCATGTCATTCATGGCAGTTGGAACACTGTCACAAGGTCAGTCGCGACAGGCGAACTATCGGGGTTGCTTTCCATGATGTCAGCCATATGCGCCCACCATTTCTTCATCACGGGATGCTCGGGCAAAGCTGCCATACCGTGGTTCTTCGGGCGGGTCAGCACGCCGAACAGGATGTCGGTTTCCGGGTCGAGGTGGATTGAATAGTCGCTCACACCCGCTTCGTGCAGTAGAGCAACCAGTTCCGGCCATATCTCGTCGTGGCGCCGTCTATATTCGGCTTGCTTGCCGGCGAAGAGTTTCATCTTGAAAGCGTGTTTTTCTAATTCCGGCATGGCTTAGCCTCTGATGGCGCGAAGGCGGCGCACAACGATGGGTATGGCGATGGTGATGATCAAAAGCAGGCCGACGAAGATCGACATGACGATGCCAGGCACGTTCAGAAGACCGAGGCCGAAGGTGACGAGGCCCATGACGAAGGCAGCGATGACGACACCTGCAATGGTGCCGGAGCCGCCGAGAATGGACACGCCGCCGAGCACCACCATGGTCACGACTTCAAGCTCCCAGCCTTGAGCAATCGAGGGGCGGGTGGAACCGAGCCGCGAGGTGAGGCAGATGGCGGCGATGCCGCTCATCAGGCCGGTCAAAAGGAAGAGGATGAATTTCACCCGCTCGACGGGGATACCGGAAAAACGGGCGGCAAACGGATTGTTGCCGATCACGTAGACCTGCCGGCCGAAATTGGTGGCGTGCAGCAGAATGGCGAAGATGACGGCCATGGCGAGGAACAGCACGAATTCGAAGGAGATGACCGAGTATACGTAACCCTGACCGAAATAGGCGAAATCCGCCGGATATTTGCCATAGGCCTGGTCACCCAGCACCATATAGGAAATACCGCGAAACAGGCTCATCGTGCCGATGGTGACGACGATGGATGGCAGTTTGAGGCCAGCGACGAGAAAGCCGTTGAACGCCCCACAGAGTAGCCCGGTTCCGATGCCGATGGCGACGAGTCCCGGCGTGCCAACACCCATCTGCACCGCCGCACCCATTGCGGTGGAGGCGAGAGCGATGACGGCGGCGACTGAGAGATCAATCTCGCCAGCGATGATCAGAAGCGCCATCGCAAAGGCGATGATCGCCTTTTCGGTGAAGTTGAACGTCGCGTCGGACAGGTTCCAGGCATTGAGGAAATAGGGCGAGGCAAACGAATTGGCGATGAAGATGAGGATCGCGACGCCGAGCAGCAGCACTTCCCAGCTTGCCAGGAGACGGCGCAACGGCGTGCCGAGCTTGTCTGGAATGATACGTGGCTTCTGCGCCGGTTGAGAATTCGTACTCATGCTGCGGCCTCCTTGGCCTGATCGCTTGCCGCCCGGTCGCGCAGGATGATGCGCCCTTTTCGAGCTTCGGCGCGGGCGTTGAAGACGACGGCGAGCACGATAACCACGCCGGAAATCGCCATTTGCGCGAAGGGAGAAATGCCGATGACGGGCAGGGCGTTCTTAATGACGCCGAGAAACAGTGCGCCGAGCACAGCGCCTGCCACCGAGCCAATGCCGCCGGCAATGGAGATGCCGCCAATCACATTTGCCGCAACGCTATCGAGTTCGAAACCGGCGGCGATATCCACATAGGCAACGGCATAACGCGATACCCAGAGATAGCTTGCAAGTCCTGCCAGTGCACCCGACAGAACGAAAGCCAGAAAGCGCGTGCGGCCGACATCGATGCCGGCATAGACCGCAGCGCCCGGATTACCGCCGGAAGCGTAGGCGGAGCGGCCGAAAGAGGTCCGGCTGAGCACCAGCCAGGCACCGGCGATGATGAGGATGGCGACCCAAGATAAAACCGGCATGCCGAGGATCATGGTGCGCGGCACGTTGAGAAAAGTCGGCGAAAGCTGGTGCGCATTCACCCAGCCGCCGCCCGACAGCACGAAGGCCATGCCGCGATAGATGGTGAGCGTGCCGAGCGTGACGACGATGGGCGGAATGCCGAGCCACCAGACGAGAATGCCGTTGATCGATCCCAGAAACGCACCGATGCCGACCGCCATGGCGATGAGAAGCGGCAGTGGAATTCCCGGGAAGGCGGCATTGGTCATCGCCACTGCCATGCCGGTGAAGGCGAGGTTGGCGGCAACCGAAAGATCGATGGATTTGGTGAGAATGACCGCCATCTGGCCAAGCGCCAGGATGATGAGGATGGAGGTATCGTTGAAGATATTGACGAGATTGGCCAGCTTACCGAAACCGGGCGCGCGCAGCGCAAAGCCTGCGATCATGATGACGATGATGCCCGCCAGCAGCCATTCGCGATTTTTGAGAAAACGTTGCATGGTTTTGCCCCTCTCAGGCGTTGCCGGTGGCGGCGCGCACCAGCTTTTCCGGAGAAAAATCGGCGCGTTCGAACTGACCTGCCATCAGGCCTTCGCGCATGACGATGGCGCGGTCGGACATGCCGAGAATTTCGGGAAGTTCGGATGAAATCATGATGATGGAGAGACCTTCGGCTGCAAGCTCGCTGATGAAGCCGTGCACGGCGGCCTTGGAGCCGATATCGATGCCCTTGGTGGGTTCATCGAGAATAATGACTTTCGGCTGCGTGGCGAGCCATTTGCCGATCACCACCTTCTGCTGGTTGCCGCCGGAAAGCGTGCCGACGGGCACGGACAGGGCGGCGGCGCGCAGGTCGAGGCGGGAGGCATATTTGCGCGCCAGAGCAAATTCGTTTGCTGCGGCGAGAAAGCCCTTGCGAGAGGTGCGGGCAAGAGAGGGCAGCGACATGTTCTGGTAGATCGGCATGTCCAGCGCCAGCCCATGCCGTCCACGCTCTTCCGGCACATAAACGATGCCGGCGCGGATCGCATCCTCCGGCGAACGGATGACGAGCGGTTGGCCGTTGAGGGTAATCTGTCCTGAGGCTGGGCGGGTGATGCCGAAAAGCGACTGGCACAGTTCCGACCGCCCGGCGCCGATCAGCCCATAAAGGCCAAGAATTTCGCCTTTGCGCAGATCGAGAGAAATATCGCGAAATTCCGTCTGGTGTGAATAATTTTGGACCGAAAGAACCGTCGGGCCGAGCGCGACCGCCTGCTTGGGAAAGGCGTTCGTGACGTCGCGGCCAACCATCAGGCGCACGATCTCATCCTGCGGGGTGGCGGCGAGATTACCCGCGCCGACCATCTTTCCGTCCCGGAATACGGCGTAATTTTCAGCGATTTCATATACTTCATCGAACTTGTGGCTGATGAACAGGATGGCCTTGCCCTGCCGCTTCAGGTTTTCAACGATGCGGAACAGATCATCGATTTCCTTGCGGGAAAGGGCGGCTGTCGGTTCGTCCATGATGACGATGCGTGCCTCGACGGAAAGCGCTCTGGCGATTGCCACGAGGTGGCGCTGCGCGATGGAAAGGTCCTTCAGCCGAATGGACGGATCGATGGTGCTTTCGAGCTGTTCAAGCAGGACCCCGGCGCGCGCATTGATGGTCTTCCAGTCAATGAGGCCGAAACGGCCTTTGGGCGCATGACCGAGGAAGATGTTTTCTCCCACGGAAAGCTCGTCGAACAGCACGGTTTCCTGATGAATGGCGGTCACGCCGGCATCGATGGCATCCTGTGCGCCGTGAAAGGTGACGGGCCGGCCATCGAGAAGGATTTCCCCTTCATTCGGGCGGTAGATTCCGGTGAGAATTTTGACGAGCGTGGATTTTCCAGCACCGTTCTCGCCGATCAGCGCCGTGACCTTGCCGGGATAAAGCGCGATATCGACGCCATCCAGCGCCTTCACGCCGGGGAATATCTGGCTGATGCCGCGCATTTCCAGAATGGGCGTCGCGCTGTAAGTCTCGGTAACGTCTAAGATTTTGGTTTCAGCACGCATCATTCCGTCTTACCGGTTGGTTTTGAGTGAAGCGGCGAGAGGCACCCCCCTCTGCCCTGCCGGGCATCTCCCCCACAAGGGGGGAGATCGGCAAGCGGATACACCCTGCCTATGGAACGAGCGGGTGCGGCATATCGATCTCCCCCCTTCAGGGGGAGATGTCCGGCAGGACAAAGGGGGTTAGCCTTCGCACTGCCGGAAATTATTCAGATCAGAAAATCTTCGAGAACTGATCGATGTTCTTGGCGTCATAAATGAAGGGATCGGCCATGGCCGCTTCGCTATTTTCGCCAACCTTGATCTTGCCCATGCGGCCGGCTTCGATTTCCGAGCCCGGTTTGCCGTCTGCTTCACCCTTCACAAGGCGGTAGGCAATCTGGGTGGCGGAATAACCGAGGTCGATCGGGTTCCAGATGGCGAATTCCTTGGTTGCGCCTGATTTGATGGCGCCAGCCATCTCCGAGGGCAGGCCAAGGCCCGTCACAAAGACCTTGCCGATCTTGCCCGCATCCTTCACGGCCTGAGAGGCCGCAAGAACGCCAACCGTCGTCGGTGCGACGATGACCTTTACATCAGGATGGGAGGAAAGCAGGCCCTGTGCTTCGCGGTAGCTCTTGTCGGCAAGGTCGTCACCATAAACGGTGGTAACGAGGTTGAGGCCGGGGAAGTCCTTCAACTGCTTCTTCATCTCATCGATCCAGATATTCTGGTTCGTGGAGGTGGTGGTAGCAGAAAGGATGGCGAAATCGCCCTTGCCGCCTTCCAGGTGCGATGCGGCAAGCTGCAGGCACATCTTGCCGATCAGCGCGTTGGACGAGGGGTTGAGCTGCAAAATGCGGCCTTCAGGTGCCACGCCGGAATCCCAGGAGATGACCTTGATGCCACGCTGCGCCGCCTTTTTCAGCGCCGGAACTACGGCGTCCGGGTCATTGGCGGAAATAGCGATGGCATCCACGCCCTGCGCGATCAGCGAATTGATGACCTCGATCTGGCCTTCCGCGGTGGTGCTGGTCGGGCCCGTATAGATGATCTCGACGCCACCGAGGTCTTTTGCCGCCTCCTGCGCGCCCTTGTTGGCGGCTTCGAAAAAGCCGTTGCCAAGTGATTTGACCACCAGCGCGATCTTCACATCGGCTGCCTGGGCAACGCCGCCAAGACCCGCGACGGAGAGCGCCGCGCTAAGTGCCAGGACGCTCGTCAATGTTCTGCGTGTAAGTTTCATGTTCCTTTTCCTCCCGTTTTTGAACCTGTTCCTCTTTTCGGTGCTTCCTCAAGCGACCGAAGAGGAATCCTCCTCATCAGGCGGGTTGGCTATCTTGCCATCCCCCGCTGCGCCGGCGATCAGCAATTCGACGCCGGCATTTTCAACCATCCGCGCCGCCTCATCCGAAATCCCGTCATCGGTGATGATGGTCGAGACGTTTTCGAGTGGGCATAAAATCAGGCTGGATCGTTTTTTGAATTTCGAGGAATCGACCATCACGATCAGCTCTTCCGCCTGCCGCATCAGCTTCTGCTCGCTCTGGATCACCAGCGCGTCCGATTCCATGATGCCGAGTGCGCCTATGCCCTGCGCGCCGAGAAAAATTCGTCTTGCGTAAAAATTGCGGATGGCATCGTTTTCGAAGGGCGACAGGATAAGGCTTTGATCGCGATAGATTGCGCCACCCGGCACGCTGACATTGCATTTGGAATGTTTGACCAGATGCTCCGCAATCGCGAAGGAATTGGTCATCACCTGCAGCCGTCGCGCCGCCATGTAGTGCACCATCTGGAATGTAGTCGTGCCGCCATTTAAGATGATCGCATCACCCTCATTACAGAGATCAACCGCCTTGCGCGCAATTGCGCGTTTCTTGTCGATGTTGACCGATTCGGACACGCGGAACGGTCGCGCGGCCAGATTACCCAACTGCGGTGGATGCACCGCTTCGGCACCGCCACGCACGCGTCGCAACTTTCCCTGAACATGCAGGGACGCGATATCCCGGCGGATCGTTGCTTCCGACGCATCCGTCAGTTCGGCAATATCCTGCACCGTCACGACAGCTTTTTCCTGTGTGGCGCTCAAGATGATGCGATGGCGTTCGCGTTCGTGCATGTGGTCCTCCTGATTGTGATTATTCGCAATCTCTTTACGTTGTCAATCAAGAACGATCAAATTAATCAATATCGCGCTGCAACATGAAAATTTATGATCGTTTTTGATTGACATTACGCTTTTGTATGCGCGATATCTGCCGTCAACGGAGGCGGACCGATCTCGGCACCCGCGAATGCAGACTTGACTTGGGAGGAAGACATGACGGGAAAATCCCGCCTTCTCGAAAGCCGTTGGGACGATGCCTATGCCAAAACGCTCGATGAGCCTGGCAAGCTGCTTTATCGCTCCAATCTGCTTGGCGCCGACAAGCGCATCACCAATTATGGCGGCGGAAACACATCCGCGAAGGTGCTCGAAACCGATCCGCTGACGGGCGAGAAAGTCCGCGTCATGTGGGTTAAAGGGTCCGGCGGCGATGTCGGTACCATCAAGCTCGATGGTTTTGCGACGCTTTATCTCGACAAGCTGGAAGCGCTAAAGGGCATTTACAAGGGTGTCGAGGATGAGGACCGCATGGTCGGCTTCCTGCCGCATTGCACCTTCAACCTCAACCCACGCGCCGCCTCCATCGATACGCCGCTGCACGGCTTCGTGCCTTTTGATCATGTCGATCACATGCATCCGGATGCGATCATCGCGATTGCCGCCTCCAAAAATTCGAAAGAACTGACGCAGCAGATCTTTGGCGATGACATCGGCTGGCTTCCCTGGCGCCGTCCCGGTTTCCAACTGGGTCTCGATCTCGAGGCTTTCGTAAAAGCCAACCCCGAGGCCAAGGGCGTTGTGCTGGAAAGCCACGGTCTGTTCACCTGGGATAACGACGCCAAGACATGTTACGAACTGACGCTCGCCATCATCAACAAGGCGATCGAATGGTTTGCGGCCAAGACCGAAGGCAAGACGATTTTCGGCGGTGCCGTTGCCAGGAGCCTGCCACTTGCCGAACGCCGCGCGATTGCTGCGCGGTTGATGCCGGAAATCCGTGGTCGGATCGGCCGCAAGGAGCGCAAGCTCGGCCATTTCGATGATCAGGACGCGGTTCTGGAATTCGTCAATTCGAAGGATCTGAAGCCGCTCGGAAATCTCGGCACCTCCTGCCCGGATCATTTCCTGCGAACGAAAATCCGCCCGCTGATCCTCGATCTCGATACGGCAAATCCCGATGTGGATGCGCTGACAGCCGGTCTCGACAAGGCGCTAGAGGCCTACCGCGCCGACTACGTCAGATATTATGAGGCGTGCCGCCATGATAATTCGCCTGATATGCGCGACCCGAACCCGGTGATTTTCCTGATCCCCGGTGTCGGCATGCTGTCCTTTGCCAAGGACAAGGCAACCGCACGTATCGCCGGTGAATTTTACGTCAACGCCATCAACGTCATGCGCGGCGCTTCCACCGTGTCCGAATATCAGGGCCTACCCGAACAGGAAGCCTTCGATATCGAATATTGGCTGCTGGAAGAGGCAAAGCTGCAGCGCATGCCGAAGCCGAAAAGCCTTGCCGGACGCGTGGCCTTTGTCACCGGTGGCGCCGGCGGCATCGGCCGGGCGACGGCGGAAAGGCTGGCAGCGGAGGGCGCCTGCGTTGTTCTCGCCGATATTGACGAGGCGGCGCTGGAAGCGGCCAAGGGCGATTTCGCGAAGCGCTACAGTGCTGATGCGGTGCGCAGCGTCAAGCTGGATGTGACGCAGGAAGACGCGGTCATTTCCGCCTTTGCGGAAGCGAGCGTGGAATTTGGCGGTGTGGATATTCTCGTCTCCAATGCCGGCATCGCCTCTTCTGCACCGGTGGAAGACACGACGCTTGCCATGTGGAACAAGAATATCGATATTCTCGCGACGGGTTATTTCCTCGTGTCGCGAGAAGCATTCCGGCTACTCAGGCGTCAAAATCTCGGCGGCAACGTGGTGTTCGTCGCCTCTAAAAACGGTCTTGCCTCTTCGCCCAATGCTTCTGCCTATTGCACGGCCAAGGCGGCGGAAATCCATCTTGCCCGTTGCCTTGCTCTGGAAGGGGCGGAAGCCGGCATTCGAGTCAACACCGTCAATCCCGATGCCGTTCTGCGCGGTTCGAAGATCTGGAACGGCGAGTGGCGCGAGCAGCGCGCGGCCTCGTCGAAGATCGAGGTGACCGATCTGGAGGAACATTACCGCAAGCGCTCTATGCTGAAGCTCAATGTGTTCCCGGAAGACATCGCCGAAGCGATCTACTTCCTGGCGTCCGACGCGTCGGCCAAATCAACCGGCAATATCATCAATGTCGATGCCGGCAATGCGCAGAGCTTTACGCGGTAGGAATTTCGGCACGTCTCACCTCCGTCATTACGGCTTAGGCCGGAATGACGGAGGGGGCGATGATCGAGCATGCACTGGACCGATTCCGGGGAGGAAGAGATGACCGACACCAAAATCGCCGCCGATGTGATCGCGGCCGAAAACGACAAGCGCGCCGCCGCGCTGAAGGACGACTACGATGCGCTGGGCAACCAGCTTGCGCGCCGCAACATCGATATCGATGCTGTCACCGCCAAGGTCGCGGAATTCTTCGTCGCTGTTCCATCCTGGGGCGTCGGCACCGGCGGCACCCGTTTCGCCCGCTTTCCGGGCGAAGGTGAGCCCCGCGGCATTTTTGACAAGCTGGATGATTGCGCCGTCATCAACCAGCTGACACGGGCGACCCCGAATGTCTCCCTGCATATTCCGTGGGACAAGCAGGACCCGAAGCGTTTGAAGGACCATGCCGACACGCTAGGTCTCGGCTTCGACGCCATGAATTCCAATACCTTCTCGGATGCACCGGATCAGAGCCATTCCTACAAATACGGTTCGCTCAGCCACACCGATGCCGCAACGCGGGGCCAAGCCGTGGAGCACAACATCGAATGTATCGAGATTGGCAAGGCAATTGGTTCCAAGGCGCTGACGGTGTGGGTGGGCGATGGTTCCAACTTCCCCGGCCAGAGCAATTTCACCAGAAGTTTCGAGCGCTATCTCGCGGCCATGGCCGATATCTACAAGGCGCTGCCGGATGACTGGCGCATCTTTTCCGAACACAAGATGTTCGAGCCGGCTTTCTATTCCACCGTCGTGCAGGATTGGGGCACCAACTACCTCATCGCTAATACGCTCGGTGAAAAGGCGTTCTGCCTCGTTGATCTCGGTCACCATGCGCCGAACACCAATATCGAGATGATCGTCTCCCGGCTCATCCAGTTCGGCAAGCTCGGTGGTTTCCACTTCAACGATTCGAAATATGGCGATGACGATCTGGATGCCGGCTCCATCGAGCCTTACCGCCTGTTCCTCGTCTTCAACGAGCTGGTAGATGCCGAACATCGTGGCGTGAAGGGCTTCCATCCCGCCCATATGATCGACCAGTCGCACAATGTGACCGACCCAATCGAAAGCCTGATTTCCAGTGCCAACGAAATCCGCCGCGCCTATGCGCAGGCGCTGCTGGTGGATCGCGCGGCTTTGGATGGCTACCAGCAAGACAATGATGCGTTGATGGCCTCCGATACGCTGAAACGGGCCTATCGCACCGATGTCGAGCCGGTTCTCGCTAAAGCAAGGCAGTTGGCGGGCGGCGCGATCGATCCTGTTGCCACCTACCGGGCCAGTGGTTATCGCAAACGGGTTGCGGCGGAACGCCCGGCTTCGGTCGGTGGCAGCGGCGGGATTGTTTAGGGGTTGGGGTTTGAGGGGATAGGCGGAGAAGCCGAGCCTACTTACAAACCTTGCCGCAAACGCGACGTCACCCTCGGCCTTGTGCCGAGGATCTGCCGACATTTCACAAAATAGATAGGTAGCAGATGCTCGGGACGAGCCCGAGCGTGACGAAGGTGAAGGTGTATGTCACCACCTCACCACCTCATCTGCGCCGTTCCCTCACTCCGCCGAAGGCGATTGCCTACGGACCTGAAACGTATGCTCCGGCCCCGGAAACGCGCCGGAGCGCACCTCTTCGGCATAACCTGCTGCTGCCTGTGAAACGGTCGCACCCAGATCGGCGAAACGTTTGACGAATTTCGGTTTGAAATCGGTGAAGAGACCGAGCATGTCGTCGGAAACCAGCACCTGCCCATCGCAGGCTGGTGATGCGCCGATGCCGACAGTCGGGACGGAGAGTTTTTCGGTCAATTCGCGCGCAAGCGGCTCGACGGTACCCTCCACGACAATGGCGAAAGCACCGGCCTGATCGACCGCAATCGCATCGCGCCAGATTTTCTGCGTTTCCGCATCTGAATGTCCAAGAGAGCGGAAACCTCCGGCGGTGTGGACCAACTGCGGCATCAGCCCGACATGGCCGAACACCGGAATGCCGCGCGCCACGAGAAAGGCGATGGTTTCGGCCATTTCCTCACCACCTTCCAGCTTCACGCCATCACAGCCGGTTTCCTGCATCAGCCGCACGGCGTTGCGGAACGCCTGTTCCTTTGATTCCTGATAGGTCCCGAAGGGGAGATCGACGATGACGCAGGCGTGTTCCACACCACGCATGACGGCGCGGCCATGGGCGATCATCATATCCAGGGTGACGCCGACCGTCGTGTCCATGCCATAAAGTACCATGCCGACTGAATCGCCAACCAGCAGCAGGTCGCAATGCGGATCGAGCAGGCGGGCAATCGGCGTCGTATAGGCAGTAAGGCAGACGATGCGCGCACCGCCTTTCATTTGCTTGATGGAGGCTGTCGTCAGCCGCTTCTGTTTCGCGTGCGTGCTCATCGTGCAGCCTCCTGTTTGCCAGTTTTATCACGTCCGATGACGCGGTTGTCGAGAAGGCGGGTGCTGCCGACCCGCACAAACAGTGCCACCAGCACAGGCCGCGCCTGCAGCGAAGCCACGGGGGCCAGCGTGTCGGGATCGCGCACCGCCACGACTTCGGGCAATGCCAGCTTCTCGGTGGCGATGAATTTTTCTATTGCTGCTTCGAACGCGTCCGGGTCGTCGCAGCCCTCATTGTACAGCCGCTCGGCCTCATCAAGCGCGCGCGGCACAATTACGGCGGCGGCACGCTCTTCAAGGCTCAGGTAGACATTGCGCGAGGAGCAGGCGAGCCCATCCGCCTCACGTACGGTGGCGACGGGAACGATGCGGACTGGCTGGGCGAGATCGTCCACCATGCGCCGGATCAGCGTTACCTGCTGGTAGTCCTTTTCTCCGAAATAGGCGGCATCCGGCTGCACGAGATTAAAAAGCTTGGTGACAACAGTCGTAACCCCGGCAAAATGCCCCGGCCGTACCGCACCTTCCAACTGGCTTCCCAGTTCCGGCACATCCACCACGGTCTGCATCGGGCGCGGATACATCTCCGTAACCTCGGGTGCGAAAAGAATGTCGACACCTGCCTCTTCCAGCAGCGCGCTATCGCGGGCGAGATCGCGGGGGTAACGGGCAAGATCCTCATTGGCTCCGAATTGCAGCGGATTGACGAAGATCGAGACCACCGTCACGTCGTTCTCCGTCTTCGCCCTGGCAACCAGCGTCAGATGGCCGATATGCAAAAAACCCATGGTCGGCACGAAGCCGACGGTCTTGCCATCGCGACGAAACTTGGCGGTCAGACCGCGCAACTCGGCGACGGTTTTTACAAGGCGCATAGGTTCTCCTCCAGCTCCCCGATCGCCCTCCGGCGAAAGGTGGTGGATAGAACTCGATTTGCCGAACGGGGTCAACGCGGCTGTGGGCATTATATCGATTAAGACCTTGAGCGGTGGTTCAGGACCCGCCAGCCCAGAGCGGCGGGCGTTTTCCAGCGAAGGCGTCTCTGCCTTCGCGCGCCTCCTCGCTGCTGCTGATCTTCGCGATGACGCTTTCGGCAAAGGCGAGCCGTTCACTGGCCGGCATGTCGCGCATCGTCAGCAGCGCTGCCTTTCCGGCGGCGACTGCGCCCGGCGCGTTCTGCCGCAAGCGGGCGAGTACCCCCTCGATCACGCCATCGAGTTCGGCACGTGGCGCCGTGCGGTTGATGAGGCCGATGCCTTCGGCCTCTGCGGCGGTGACCGGTTGCCCCAGATAGGCCATTTCGTGGAGGCGGCTCAGCGGTATTTTGGCCAGAAGTTTCGCCGCCACCATGGCCGGGAAAAGGCCGACGCGAACTTCCGGCAGGCCGAACTCAGCATGATCGGCGGCATAAGCGAGATCGCAGGCCGCGATGAGGCCTAGCCCACCCGCCAGCACCCGGCCATTGACGCGGGCGATGACGATTTTGTTGCAGGTCTCGATAGCGCGCATCACATTGGCGATGGGGTTCGTTCCGTCTCGCGAGAGGAACATGCCACCAGCGCTTTCCTTCAGATCGGCCCCTGAGCAGAAGCTACGGTCGCCCGCCGCCGTTATCACCACGGCACGCAGGTCGCCGTCGCTGGAGGCCGTCCGGATCGCATGCGTCAAGGCGTCCGTCATCGCGGCGTTCATGGCGTTGTGGACGTCCGGCCGGTTAAGCGTCAGCCACAGAACGTCCTTGCGCTTCTCGCTCAACAGCTCACCCACCATGTGCATTATCCTCCATCTTTACGGCAAGCAGTGCCTTACCTGCGCGTGCCGCATTTGCCCTGCCGAGATGGCGACTTATCCAGTCTCCCGTTCTCGCCACCGCCATCAGGTCGATGCCGGTTTTGATGCCAAGCCCGTGCAGCAGATAAATAACGTCTTCGGTGGCGACATTGCCGCTTGCGCCCGGCGCAAAGGGGCAACCGCCGAGCCCGGCCACGGAACTGTCGAACACACAAATACCTTCCTCAAGCGAAGCCAGCACATTGGCGACGCCCTGCCCATAGGTGTCGTGGAAATGCATGGCGAGTTTTTCGCGCGGGATGCGGGTCGATACATGTTGGATGAGCTTGCGGATTTGCCCGGCCGTGCCGACGCCAATCGTATCGCCGAGCGAGATTTCGTAGCATCCCATGGCGACAAGCGCTTCGGCCATCGCCGCCACATCATCGGGTGCGACCGCGCCGTCATAGGGGCAACCGGCGATGCAGGAGACATAGCCGCGCATGCGGATGTTACGGCTGGCCGCTGCCTCCGAAACATCGCGCAGGCGCTCGAGGCTTTCGGCGCGCGAACAGGCGATATTGTGCTGGCTGAAGCCTTCGGATGCGGAGACGAAAACGGCTATCTCCGTCACACCGGCTTCAACGGCGGCCTCGAAACCCTTGATATTGGGAACGAGCGCCGGATAGCCGGTATTGGGATGTCGTTTGAGGCCTAGAAGCACCTCCTTCGACCCTGCCATTTGCGGAACTTTTTTTGGCGAAACGAAGGCTCCTGCCTCCACCGCCGCCAATCCGGCCGCAGCCAGCCGCTCGATCAACCTGATCTTGAAGGCGGTGGGAACCTCAGCAGTTTCGTTTTGCAGGCCATCACGTGCGCCGACCTCGACGATCTTGACGGTTTTGGGCAAGGCCATCTCATGCGCCCTCCGGTTCGAAATCCACCAGCATGGCGCCGGCTTCGACCATATTACCTTCGGCGCAGTTGATGGCGGTGACGGTGCCTTTTGCTGGCGCACGGATAGTGTGCTCCATTTTCATCGCCTCCATCACCACAAGCGCGTCACCGGCCTCAACCGCTGCGCCCTGCTTGCTTAGAATGGCGCGGATGACGCCGGGCATCGGGGCTTCCAGACCGCCGGTATGGGTGGAGGTATCAGCTACATCGACCGGGTCGGGCTGGCTGATGCGATAGTGCTCGCCATCCAGAAAAAGCGCGTGGCCGTTATCGCTGGCAAAGAAACGGCACTGCCTTTGCCTGCCATCGACGGTCGCCCGCAGTGCGCCGTCTTGTGAGATGCTGCCATGAGCGCGGATTGCCCGCGTGCCGATCTCCAGTGAAAAACCATCTGGCTCATGTGTAACGGCGACATCGACCGGCTGTTGATCCAGGACGAAACGCAGGGTTTCCCGCGCTGGCGCATTGAGGCGGAAAGAGTTCGTATTGTTCCAAGGGCTATAAGGATCGGCCTGCGGCTTGGCCCCGTTCCGGCGTGAGAGAAGCAGGCCGAGCGTGGCCAAAGCTATTTCGTTCTCGCTCGTGGCTCCGGGGGCAAAGAGCGCCGCTTCGTTGCGGGCTATGAAGCCGGTATCGAGTTCGGCGGCGGCGAAAGCGTCCAGCCCCGCAAGCCGTGTCAGAAAGGCGGCATTGCTGGTGACGCCGCAAATCGCCAGTTTTTCGAGTGCAAGACGCAGACGCCGCACGGCAGACGGACGGTCGTAGTCCCAGACGATCAGCTTGGCGATCATCGGATCATAGTGCACGCTGATGGCGTCGCCGGTGCGTATGCCGCTATCTATCCTAAGGTGAGGTCCTTCTTCCGGAAAGGCGAGGTGGCTGACCGTGCCGATTGACGGCAGAAAATCATGCGTCGGGTCTTCGGCGTAAATCCGTGCCTCGATGGCATGGCCGTTGATGCGCAGATTGCCCCAGTCGTCCGGCAGCGCCTCTCCATTCGCAACACGGATCTGCCATTCTACCAGATCGAGCCCGGTAATATATTCCGTGACCGGATGCTCGACCTGAAGCCTGGTGTTCATTTCCATGAAATAGAACGCGCCGGACGGGTCGAGCAGGAACTCCACCGTTCCAGCCCCGCGATAGTCGATGGCGCGGGCGGCGGCCACCGCCGCGTTGTACATGCGTTGCCTGAGCGTATCGGGCAGGCCGGGGGCAGGGGCCTCCTCTATGACTTTCTGGTGCCGGCGCTGGATCGAGCAATCGCGCTCGAAAAGCGAAAGACAATTGCCATGGCCATCGGCAAAGACCTGCACCTCCACATGTCGCGGCCGTTCCAGATATTTCTCGATCAGCATACGGTCATTGCCGAAGGCGGCGAGCGCTTCGCGTTTTGCGCCGGCGAGCTCTGCCGCAAATTCACGCTTTTCACGGACAACGCGCATGCCCTTGCCACCGCCGCCAGCTGAAGCCTTGAGTAAAACCGGATAGCCGATGGCTTCTGCCTCGCCGGCAAGCTTTTCGTCGGCCTGATCCTCGCCGTGATTGCCGGGCACCACGGGAACGCCCGCCTGCGCCATAAGCGCCTTCGCCTCGCTTTTTCCGCCCATGGCGCGGATGGCATCGGGTGTCGGGCCGATGAAAATGATGCCGGCAGAGGCGCAGGCTTCGGCGAAACCGGCATTCTCCGAGAGAAAACCGTAACCGGGATGAATGGCTTGCGCGCCGCTTGCCTGTGCGGCGGCGATGATCTTTTCAGCATCGAGATACGACGAGCGGGCAGGTGCAGGACCGATCGCAATGGCCTCGTCGGCCAGCGCCACATGCATGGCGTCGCGGTCGGCATCCGAATAGACCGCGACGGTGCGGATGCCCATCTTGCGGGCGGTGCGGATGATCCGGCAGGCGATTTCGCCGCGGTTGGCGATCAGTATTTTTGAGAACATCGTCGCCTCACATCCTGAATATGCCGAAACGGGTGGGTTCAATCGGCGCGTTCAGCGCGGCCGACAGGCCAAGGCCGAGCACGAGGCGGGTGTCCTTCGGGTCGATGATGCCATCGTCCCACAGCCTTGCACTGGCATAATAGGGGTGACCTTCCCGCTCGTATTTTTCCCGGATCGGCTGTTTGAACGCCTCCTCGCCCTCCTTGGACCAGTGGCGGCCATCCGCCTCGATGCCGTCGCGCCGGATTTGCGCCAGAACGGATGCCGCCTGCTCGCCGCCCATGACGGAAATGCGCGCATTCGGCCACATCCACAAAAAGCGCGGCGAATAGGCGCGCCCGCACATGCCGTAATTGCCCGCACCGAAGGAGCCGCCGATAATGACGGTGAATTTCGGCACTTTAGCCGATGCAACGGCCGTAACGAGCTTGGCGCCATCCTTGGCGATACCATCGGCCTCATAGGCCTTGCCGACCATGAAGCCGGTTATGTTCTGCAGGAAAACCAGGGGAATGCCGCGCTGGCAGCAGAGTTCGATGAAATGCGCGCCCTTCAGCGCCGATTCCGAAAACAGAATGCCGTTATTGGCGACGATGCCGACGGGATAACCGTGGATATGGGCGAAACCGCACACAAGCGTCGTGCCATAAAGCGCCTTGAACTCGTCGAATTCGGAGCCATCCACCAGACGCGCGATGATCTCGCGCACCTCGAAAGGCTTGCGCGTATCGGTGGGCACGATGCCGTAAAGCTCCTCCGATGGATAAAGCGGTTCTGCGGGTTCGCGAATATCCAGCTCCACGCGTTTGCGGCGGTTGAGGGTGGAGACGATCCTTCGGGTCAGCGAAAGCGCGTGGCGGTCATCGTGGGCATAGTGATCAGTCACGCCGGATTGCCGCGAATGCACATCCGCGCCACCCAGTTCTTCCGCAGTCACCACTTCGCCCGTTGCGGCCTTCACCAGCGGCGGACCGCCGAGGAAGATCGTGCCCTGATTTTTGACGATCACGGACTGGTCGCTCATAGCCGGCACATAGGCCCCACCAGCCGTACAGCTTCCCATCACGACTGCGATCTGGGCGATGCCTGCCGCCGACATATTGGCCTGATTGTAAAAGATGCGGCCGAAATGATCGCGGTCGGGAAAAACCTCGTCCTGATTGGGAAGGTTCGCACCGCCGGAATCGACCAGATAAATGCAGGGCAGGTGGTTGTCGGCAGCGATCTCTTGCGCGCGCAGATGTTTCTTGACCGTCAGCGGATAATAGGTGCCGCCTTTCACCGTCGCGTCATTGGCCACGATGACGCATTCACGGCCTGCGACCCGGCCGATGCCGGTGACGATGCCGGCGGCCGGAACGGGTTCGTCGTAGACCTCGTATGCTGCGAATTGCGAGAATTCGAGAAACGGACTCCCGGGATCGAGCAGTGCTTCTATCCGGTCGCGCGCAAGCAATTTGCCGCGTGACAGATGCCGTTCGCGCGCCTTGTCGCCGCCGCCCTTGGAGATTTTTTCGACATGCTGCCGCAGGTCATCCACCAGGCCCGACATGAAGGTGACGTTGGCGGAAAAGGTAGGATCGCGGTTCAGACTGGATGTAAGCTTCATCGCATTCCTCACCCATTGCCTTTGACCAGTTCGCGGCCGATCAGCATCCGGCGGATTTCGCTGGTGCCCGCGCCGATTTCATAAAGCTTGGCGTCCCGAAGCAGCCGCCCGGCCGGACTTTCATTGACATAGCCGGAACCGCCGAGAAGCTGGATTGCATCCAGTGCAACTCGCGTCGCCCGCTCGGCGGCAAACAGGATCGCACCTGCCGCATCCTGCCTTGTGATGCGGCCATTGTCGCAGGCGCGCGCCACGGCATAGACATAGGCGCGGGAGGCGTTCATGGCCGAATAGATATCGGCAAGCTTTCCCTGCACCAGCTGGAATTCGCCGATCGGCTTGCCGAATTGCTTGCGCTCGCGCGCATAGGGTAGCACCAGATCGATAGCCGCCTGCATGATGCCAACAGGGCCGGCAGCCAGCACCGCGCGCTCGTAATCAAGCCCGCTCATCAGCACCGTCACGCCGTCGTTCAAGCGCCCGAGGAGGTTTTCCTCCGGGACCTCGCAATCCGTAAACACCAGTTCGGAGGTGGGTGAGCCGCGCATGCCAAGCTTGTCGAGTTTTTGTGCGGGGCGAAAACCCTTGAAGCCTTTTTCGATCAGAAAGGCCGTGATGCCACGCGCACCGGCGGACATGTCCGTCTTGGCGTAGACAACCAGCGTGTCTGCCTCGTGACCGTTGGTGATCCACATCTTTGTGCCGTTCAGCACATAGACGTCGCCCTTACGTTCCGCCTTCAGCCGCATCGAGACGACATCCGAGCCGGCCTCCGTCTCGCTCATGGCGAGCGAACCGACATGCTCGCCCGAAACCAGCTTCGGCAGATATCGCCGCTTCTGCTCTTCCGTTCCCCAGCGATGAATCTGGTTGATGCAGAGGTTGGAATGGGCGCCATAGGACAGGCCGATGGACGCGGAAGCGCGGCTTATCTCCTCCATCGCCACGCAATGAGCGAGATAGCCCATGTCAGCACCGCCGAATTCCTCCGAAACGGTAATACCGTGCAGACCGAGTTCACCCATCCGCGGCCAGAGCTGGCGCGGAAACTGATCGTTGCGATCGATTTCTGCTGCGAGCGGCGCTATTTCATCGTCTGCGAATGCTCTTGCGCTGTCGCGCAATGCTGCGATTTCCGGGCCGAGATCGGCATCGAAAATGGCGGCGAGGTTCAAACTCATCGCGTCTCCTCCTCCGGACGGCCATTTGTCTCCGTCCCTCTCGTCAGCGGCCAGCACCTCCTCCGTGCTGGCAACTCTCATTTATGGCGCGTCACCTCCGGTGAAGGCGGCGGAACGGCGCACGAATGTCTTGATGGCGAAATTGGACTGGATGCGCGACACACCGGGAACCGTGGTCAGGAAATCCAGAAGCTGCTGATAATGCGGTAGATCCCGCACCATGGCATGAATGAGATAGTCGGAACTGCCGCTCGTCTGGTAGCCGCCCACCACTTCCGGAATGGAGGCGACATGGTGCTCGAACGTCGTCAGCGCTTCCTTTATCTGCCGTTCCAGCGTGACGGAAATGAAGACGCCCATATTGCCGAGCAGCCGGTTCTCATCGAACACGGCGGTATAACCGCGAATGATGCCTTCTTCTTCCAGCTTGCGCACGCGGCGCAGTGTCGGCGTGAAGGAAAGCCCGATCCGGGCTGCCAGATCGCGCCAGCTCACACGCCCGTCATCGCCAAGCACATGGAGAATCTTCTGGTCGAAACTGTCGAGCTCAATCATGGATCATTTGCTCTATGATATGACTAATTGTTGGATCAAAGATATCGCCAATCAAAAAACTGTCAATCAAAATAGCTTTGAAATGAATTCGAGATAGTGATAGCGTTCACGTCAGTCGCGGTCTGGAGGAGATTGCGATGACGGTCGTTCTCTCGGTGGGAGGATGGCCAAGGGAGGTGAATTTGGCTGTGCATGACCCTGTCGTTATCGTCGGGGCCGCCCGTACTGCTATGGGTGGGTTCCAGGGCGAATTCAAATCGGTGGCGGCGTCCGATCTTGGGGCGGCGGCAATCCGCGCGGCCGTCGAACGTGCTGCAATTTCTTCCGCTGACATTGACGATGTGCTGATGGGCTGCGTGCTCTCAGCCGGGCAGGGACAGGCTCCTGCCAGACAGGCAGCGATTGCCGCCGCCATTCCCAACTCGGTTGGCGCAACAACAATCAACAAGATGTGTGGCTCGGGCATGAAAGCGATCATGCTGGCACATGACCAGCTTGCGGCGGGAAGCTCTTCCATCGTGCTTGCAGGTGGCATGGAAAGCATGAGCAACGCCCCTTATCTGCTGGACCGCGCCCGCAACGGCTATCGTCTTGGCCACGGCAAGCTCACCGACCACATGTTTCTCGACGGTCTCGAAGACGCCTATGACAAGGGCAGGCTGATGGGGACTTTTGCTGAAGATTGCGCGCAAGAGTATCAATTCACTCGCGCGATGCAGGATGATTTTGCGCTCGCCTCACTGGAACGGGCGCGACGCGCCATAGAGGAAGGTGCGTTCGAAGCGGAAATCGCGCCTGTTGGCGATGATGGCGTGGACGAGTTGCCGGGGAAGGCAAAGCCGGAAAAGATACCGCAGCTGAAGCCCGCCTTTCGCGACGGCGGAACGGTGACGGCGGCGAATTCCAGTTCTATTTCGGATGGCGCAGCCGCTCTCGTTGTCACGCGCCGTTCCGAAGCGGAAAGACGAGGCCTTTCACCGCTGGCGACCATTATCGGTCAGGCATCCCATGCGGATGCACCTGCCAGATATCCGACGGCTCCCATCGGCGCGATGACAAAGCTGTTCGAAAAAACCGGCTGGTCGGCGAAGGATGTCGATCTGTTCGAAATCAACGAGGCTTTCGCGGTTGTGGTGATGGCGGCCATGCGTGATCTCGATCTGCCACATGAGAAGGTGAATGTGCATGGCGGCGCCTGCGCGCTCGGCCATCCCATCGGGGCTTCCGGTGCACGCATCGTCGTCACGTTGCTGGCCGCTTTGCAGCGTCACGGACTGAAACGCGGCGTTGCCGCCGTCTGCATCGGCGGCGGCGAGGCGACTGCGCTTGCGGTCGAGCGGCACTGAAGGGAGGCGGAGATGATCCTGAACGAAGCCCAGCAACAGATCAGGGACATGGCCCGCGATTTCGCCCGCGAGCGGCTCACCCCCGGCGCTTCCGCGCGCGACCGGGAAAGCCGGTTCCCGAAAGACGAGCTGAAAGAAATGGGTGAACTCGGCTTTCTCGGCATGCTGGTCTCGGAGGACTATGGCGGGTCGGAAACCGGTGCTGTCGCCTACGCCCTGGCGCTGGAGGAAATCGCTGCCGGTGACGGCGCCTGTTCCACCATCATGAGCGTCCACAATTCGGTTGGCTGCGTGCCGATCCTGAAATTCGGCACGGCAGAGCAGAAGCAGCGCTTCCTCCCCAAGCTCGCCTCCGGCGAATGGATCGGCGGTTTTGCGCTGACCGAACCGCAGGCCGGTTCCGACGCCTCCAATCTGAAGACAAAAGCGCGGCGCGATGGCGACCGCTATATCATCGACGGCGCAAAACAGTTCATCACGTCGGGCAAGAACGGCGATGTCATCATCGTTTTTGCCATCACCGATCCGGCTGCCGGCAAAAAAGGTATCACGGCCTTCATCGTGCCGACAGATACGCCCGGTTACGAGGTAATCAGGATCGAGGAAAAACTCGGTCTGCATTCTTCGGATACCTGCCAGATTGCCTTTACCGACATGGCGGTCCCAGCCGAATTGCGGCTCGGTGAAGAGGGGCAGGGGTATCGCATCGCGCTCGCCAATCTGGAAGGCGGTCGTATCGGCATTGCCGCACAGGCGGTTGGCATGGCGCAGGCGGCTTTCGAGGCGGCGCGGGATTATGCCCGCGAGCGCAAGGCCTTCGGGCAAGCCATCATCGAGCATCAGGCCGTGGCGTTCAGGCTTGCGGATATGGCAACGCGCATAACGGCGGCGCGGCAACTGGTGCTGCATGCGGCGGCGCTGAAGGAAGCGGGCGAGCCCTGCCTCTCGGAGGCCTCGATGGCCAAGCTCTTTGCCTCGGAAATGGCGGAGCGTGTCTGCTCGGACGCCATCCAGATTCACGGCGGTTACGGCTACATGGCGGATTATCCGGTGGAACGGATCTATCGCGATGTGCGCATCTGCCAGATTTACGAGGGAACCAGCGATGTCCAGCGCATGGTCATCGCGCGAAACCTCTGAAAATTGTTTCGTCGTCTGGAGGAGATGGCGATGGGAGGAGTAGAATGGATATTACCGAAACCACGCATCTCAGCCTGCATGTTCCCGAACCAGCGGTGCGGCCAGGCGACCAGCCGGATTTCTCCAATGTGAAGATACCCAAGGCCGGCTCCGTGCCACGCCCGGAGGTGGACGCAGCACCTGAAGACATGCGCGATCTGGCCTATTCCATCATCCGCGTCCTCAATCATCAGGGTGAGGCTGTCGGCCCGTGGGCCGGGCTGCTTTCGGATGAGGATTTGCTCGTCGGCCTGAAGAACATGATGCGGCTGCGGGCTTTCGATGCCCGCATGCTGATGGCACAGCGGCAGGGCAAGACCTCCTTTTACATGCAGCATCTGGGTGAGGAAGCGGTCAGTTGCGCCTTCCGCAAGGCGCTCTCCAAAGGCGACATGAATTTCCCGACCTACCGGCAGGCGGGTCTGCTGATCGCCGACGATTACCCGCTCGTCACCATGATGAACCAGATCTATTCCAACGAACTGGACCCGCTGCATGGGCGGCAATTGCCGGTTCTTTACTCCTCGAAGGAGCATGGCTTCTTCACCGTGTCCGGCAATCTTGCCACGCAATATGTGCAGGCGGTCGGCTGGGCGATGGCATCTGCCATCAAGGGCGATACGAAGATCGCGGCAGCATGGATCGGTGACGGCTCAACGGCGGAATCGGATTTCCACTCGGCGCTGGTCTTCGCCTCCACCTACAAGGCGCCGGTCATACTCAACATCGTCAACAACCAATGGGCCATTTCCACCTTTCAGGGTATCGCGCGCGGCGGTTCCGGCACCTTTGCGGCCAGAGGCCTGGGCTTCGGCATTCCGGCGCTCCGGGTCGACGGCAACGATTATCTCGCCGTTTATGCCGTGGCACGCTGGGCGGTGGAGCGGGCGCGGCGCAATCTCGGACCGACGCTGATCGAATACGTGACCTACCGTGTCGGTGCGCATTCCACTTCCGACGATCCGAGCGCCTATCGCCCCAAGACCGAGTCCGAGGCATGGCCACTGGGTGACCCGGTTCTGCGGTTGAAGAAACATCTCATCCTGCGCGGCGTCTGGTCGGAGGAGCGGCACCGGCAGGCGGAAGCGGAAATTGCCGACGAGGTGCTTGAGGCGCAGCGTGAGGCGGAAAGCCACGGTACGCTGCATGAGGGCCGTAAGCCGCCAAAGAAGGATATTTTCGAGGGCGTTTACGCCGAGATGCCGCCGCATCTCGCCCGCCAGCGCCAGAAGGCAGGGTGGTGAGACATGACAAGAATGACGATGATCGAAGCCGTCCGCAGCGCCATGGATGTGTCCATGGAGCGCAGCGACGATGTGGTGGTTTTCGGTGAGGATGTGGGCTATTTCGGCGGCGTGTTTCGTGCGACGCAGGGCTTGCAGGGCAAATATGGCAAGACCCGCTGTTTCGACGCGCCGATCAGCGAATCCGGTATTGTCGGCACGGCCATCGGCATGGCCGCTTATGGCCTGCGCCCCTGCGTAGAAATCCAGTTCGCGGATTACATGTACCCGGCCTATGACCAGATCACCCAGGAAGCGGCGCGCATTCGTTATCGCTCCAATGGTGATTTCACCTGCCCCATAGTCCTGCGCATGCCGACCGGCGGCGGCATTTTTGGCGGGCAAACGCATAGTCAGAGCCCGGAGGCGCTTTTTACCCATGTCTGCGGGCTAAAGGTGGTGGTTCCCTCCAATCCTTACGACGCCAAGGGGTTGCTGATCGCCTCGATCGAAGACCCGGATCCGGTGATGTTTCTGGAGCCGAAGCGGCTTTATAACGGCCCCTTCGACGGCCATCACGACCGGCCGGTAACGCCATGGTCGAAGCACGAGATGGGCGAGGTGCCGGAAGGACATTACACCATTCCGATCGGCAAGGCCGAAATCCGCCGCGCCGGGCAGGATGTCACTGTCATCGCTTACGGCACCATGGTGCATGTTGCGCTCGCCGCAGCGGAAGAAACGGGCGTGGATGCCGAGATCATCGATCTGCGCAGCCTTTTGCCACTCGATCTGGACACCATTGTGAAGTCCGTTGCCAAGACCGGTCGCTGCGTCATGGTGCATGAGGCAACGCTCACGTCAGGCTTCGGTGCGGAGGTCGTGTCGCTGGTACAGGAGCACTGCTTCTATCATCTGGAAGCACCGGTCGTCCGTGTGGCTGGTTGGGATACGCCTTATCCCCACGCGCAGGAGTGGGATTATTTTCCGGGGCCGGCCCGCGTCGGGCGCGCTCTCGTCGAAGTCATGGAGGCCTGAAGATGGCGGAATTTGTTATCACTATGCCTGATGTCGGCGAAGGTGTTGCGGAAGCCGAACTGGTGGAATGGAATGTCAAACCCGGCGATCCCGTGCACGAGGATATGGTGCTGGCCGCTGTGATGACCGACAAGGCGACGGTTGAAATCCCATCGCCGGTTGCGGGCGTCGTCACATGGTTGGCAGCGGAGGTGGGTGATACGGTGGCGGTTAAGGCGCCGCTGGTGCGCATCGAAACCAATGCCTCCGCTGTTGCTGCTGCCCCCGCGGATGTGACCGAGCCGGAAGCGCCATCCGACATGACGGAAGAGCCGCCAGCGGCTGAAATCCAGCCCGCCCGCGAAATACAGGATGCGCCGCCTTCCCCTGAGGTGGAACACCATAAACCTCTGGCGTCGCCAGCCGTTCGCCAGCGCGCCGACGATCTCGATATCGATCTCGGACAAGTGAGGGGAACAGGGCCGGACGGGCATATCACCCACGCCGATCTCGATACATTTCTGACCGCACGGTCGCAATCTGAGCGGCCCGCTGCGCCGATAGCTTCCCGCGATAGCGCTGTCGAAGAGGTGAAGGTGACAGGGCTTAGGCGCAAGATCGCCGAGAAGATGACGCTTTCTGTCTCCCGCATTCCCCACATCACCTATGTCGAGGAAATCGACGTGACCGATCTGGAGGATTTGCGCACGACCATGAATGGCAACCGCCGGTCAGGACAGCCGAAACTGACGATCCTGCCGTTCCTGATGCGCGCACTTGTGAAAACGGTCGCCGATCATCCCGGCATGAATGCCACCTTCGATGACGAAAAAGGGGTCGTCAGTCACTACGAAGCGGTGCATATCGGCATAGCCACGCAGACACCTACGGGGCTGATGGTCCCGGTCGTTCGCCACACGGAAGCGCTCGGCCTTTGGGAGTGTGCTGCTGAAGTTGTGCGCGTGGCCGAGGCGGCGCGCACCGGCGCCGCGCAACGGGACGAGTTGACGGGGTCCACCATCACAATCAGCTCGCTTGGCCCCCTTGGCGGTATCGTTTCGACGCCCATCATCAATCACCCGGAGGTGGCGATCATCGGCGTGAACAAGATCGTGACGCGACCGGTCTGGGATGGCAGCGGTTTCGTGCCGCGCAAGATGATGAACCTCTCCTCCAGCTTCGATCACCGAGTCGTCGACGGCTGGGATGCCGCCGTCTTCATTCAGGCCATCAAGGCGCTGCTGGAAAAGCCGGCGCTGATCTTCATCGACGGCTGAGCTTCGTTCGAAAAGGATTTTCTTCCGTGAAGCACTTCAGCTTCACGGAACTGTTTCGGTGTCGGTATAGGCTTGCGTTCGCGATCTTCGAGTATAGAAGAGAAAGAACGAGAAGCGTGTTTTCTCATCATGATCATAGTGGCGGACGGGGGCGCTCCGGTGCCCAGCGCTTCGCTGTTCGTCGGCAACCGAATGAAGAAGAAGGTCCTTTCATGAGCACTCCCAAACCCGTTGTCCTGACTATTCTCGATGGCTGGGGACTGAGCGAGGACACGTCCAGCAATGCGCCGGTACTGGCAAACACGCCCACCATGGATCGGCTTTTCGCCACCTGCCCGAATGCGCGGCTGACCACCTTCGGCCCGAATGTCGGCCTGCCCACCGGGCAAATGGGCAATTCGGAAGTTGGACACACCAATATCGGCGCCGGTCGCATCGTCGCCATGGATCTTGGCCAGATCGATCTGGCTATCGAAGACGGCAGCTTTTTCAGGAACGCTGCGATGCTCGATTTCGCCGCCAAGGTGAAGGCTGCGGGCGGCGTGGCGCATGTGATGTGCGTCGTTTCCGATGGCGGCGTTCACGGCCACATCGTCCACGGTCGGGCGGCGGTGAAGCTGCTGACCGATCTGGGTTTGAAGGTCGTCGTGCACGCCATCACCGATGGTCGCGATGTCGCGCCGCAGTCCGCGGAAGGCTTCGTCGCCGCATTTGCGGCAAGCCTGCCGCAAGGCGCCAGCATTGGCACGGTGATCGGCCGTTATTATGCGATGGACCGCGATAATCGCTGGGAGCGTGTTGAAAAGGCCTATGACGCCATGGTTCTCGGCCGGGGCGAACATGCGCCGGACGCGGTGAGCGCCGTTGCCGCAAGCTACAAAAATGATGTTACGGACGAATTCATCCTGCCAACGGTCATCGATGGTTACGAAGGCTTCAAATCGGGCGACGGTCTCTTCTGCCTGAATTTCCGTGCCGACCGCGCTCGTGAAATCCTGCTTGCTATCGGTGCGGATGATTTCGACGGGTTTGTCCGTGAAAAGCCAGTGCTTTCGGCGCTGCTTGGCATGGTGGAATATTCCACCAAACATGCGACCTTCATGACGACGGCTTACCCTAAGCGCGATATCGAAAATACGTTGGGCGCGTGGGTTGCCAAGCAGGGTCTGCGGCAGTTCCGACTGGCCGAGACGGAAAAATATCCGCATGTCACTTTCTTCCTGAATGGTGGCAAGGAAGAACCTGAAGTGGGCGAAGACCGCTTCATGCCGAAGTCTCCCAAGGTTGCGACCTACGATCTGCAGCCGGAAATGAGCGCGCCTGAGGTGACGGAGAAATTCGTCGAGGCGATCGGCAAGGGTTACGATCTCATCGTCACCAATTACGCCAATCCCGACATGGTGGGCCATACCGGCGATCTGCAAGCCGCGATCAAGGCTTGCGAAGCCGTGGACCGGGGGCTCGCCGCAGTCGTTGCCGCTCTGGAAAAGGTTGGCGGCGCCATGCTGGTGATTGCCGACCACGGTAATTGTGAAACCATGGTTGACCCGGTAACTGGTGGCCCGCACACCGCGCACACCACCAATCCGGTGCCGGTGATCCTGTTCGGCGGACCTGAAGGCGCGAAGCTGCATGACGGTATCCTTGCCGATGTCGCTCCCACGCTGCTGCAATTGATGAATGTGCCGCTGCCTGCGGAAATGACGGGCAAAAGCCTGATCGACCTGTAATCCAGCGATGATGCGCGAGAGCCTGCTGCTCTCGCGCATGTCCAGGCAAGGCGGAAATGCCTACCGTTTGGCGTAGATTCGGTCGTGAACGAGCATGCCGGCGATCATGGCGCAAACGAAGAGAATGACCGGCATTAGGCCGAGAGCAAGCGCCGATATCGCCGGGCCGGGGCAGAAACCGGCAAACCCCCAGCCTGCGCCGAAAATAGCCGAGCCCACAACCAACGGCGCGTCGACCCGAGTTTTGGCGGCAAGGTGAAATTCAGCACTGAGAACTGGTTTGGCAAGGAAACGGCACAACAGAACGCCCGGCACGGCGACCAAAACCGCACCGCCGAGAACGAACATCAGGCTCGGATCCCAATGGCCGCTTGCCACGTCGAGAAAGCCTGAAACGCGGGCAGGATCGATCATGCCGGACAGGGAGAGGCCAAATCCGAACAGTGCCCCGGCCGCAAGTGCCACCACGAAACGCGCCATGACCTGATTTTTCATGACAGCGCTCCGGTTATCGTAGCGGCAAGGATACCGGTGATCAGGAAGATGGCAGTGGCGGTGATGGAGCGCCGGGAAAATCGAGCAAGACCCATGATGCCATGGCCGGATGTGCAGCCGGATCCCATGCGCGTACCGAACCCCACCAGCAGCCCAGCAATGACGATCAGCGGCCAGGGTGCAGATATGGTGAGCGCGGGAAAGCGGCCGAATGCGGCGGCGTAAAGATACGGGCCTGTCAGCAAACCTGCGACGAAGGCCACATCCGTCAAGCGCCGTTCCTTGCCGAGCACATTGCCCAGGATGCCGCTGATACCGGCGATGCGGCCGTTAAAGAGAAACAGAAGAATACTCGCGAGGCCGAGCAGCATACCGCCGAATAGAGAGGGCCAATAGGCTGTCACGGGTTTTCCTCCGGCGCACAGAAGATGGTATAGAGAGCCTCGATCAGCTGCGCCGCTTTTTCCTCGGTTAACCGGTAGAAGATCTGTTTGGCCTCGCGCCGCGTTTCAACAACGCCCGCCTCACGCAAAACCCCAAGTTGCTGGGAAAGTGTGGGCTGGCGGATATCCAGCTTGGCTTCCAGCTCGCCAACAGAAAACTCCCCCTGCGCCAGCGTGCAGGCGAGCATCAGCCGCGCGGGATGGGCAAGTGTCTTCAAGAGTATGGCGACCTCGACTGCGCGTTCCTCCATCTCGGCAAGCGGGATTTCGGTGATATCAGGTATCTGTTTCCGCATGTTTTCCTTTACCATGTGCTGCCCCCCAGCACGTCAAGCGGGAACTTCAGATAACGTTTGCCATTGGCCTCCGGCTCAGGCAGGCGCCCGCCACGGATATTGACCTGCAAGGCGTGCAGAATGAGCTTCGGCATCGGCAAGGTGCGATCCCGCGCCTCACGCAGCTGGATGAAGCCTTCCTCTGTCATGCCAGCCAGATGCGGATTGCCGCGTTTCTGTTCTCCAACAGTGCTTTCCCATTTGGGCGCGCGGCCACCGGGTTGATAGTCGTGTCCGGTGAAAAGCCGCGTTTCGTCGGGAAGGGCGAGAATCTCCTGAATGGATGCCCAGAGTTCTCTGGCGCTGCCGCCTGGAAAATCGGCGCGCGCCGTGCCGGAATCAGGCATGAAAAGAGTGTCATGCACGAATGCGGCGTCGCCCACCACGTAGGTTACGGAGGCAAGCGTATGTCCGGGTGAAAACAGCACGCGAGCTTCCAGCGAGCCGATGTTGAACCGGTCTCCCGCTTCAAACAGCCGGTCCCATTGCGAGCCGTCTGTTTCAAGATCGGGCCAGTTATATTTCTCCTGCCACAGCCGCTGCACACCGGTGACCTTGGCGCCGATTGCCGTTTTCGCGCCGGTTCTTTGGCTGAGATAGTGCGCGGCGGAAAAATGGTCGGCATGCGGATGCGTGTCCAGAACCCATTCCACCGACAGGCCTTGCTCCTTGACATAGGCCAGAATGGCATCGGCATTCACCGTGCCGGTCGCCCCCGATTTCTCGTCGAAATCGTAGACCGCATCGATGATGGCGCAGCGCCGGGTTGCGGGGTCGGAAACGACATATTGCACGCTCGATGTGCTCGGATCGAAGAAAGCCTTGACGTGCGGCTTTGCCGCAGCCTGCCGCTCCAGCCAGCGGACGGCGCCGGAAAGATCGAAACCATGCTGTTGGCCGAAAGTCGCGATCTCGCTTTGTTTCATGCGCCCGTCCAGCGCTTCGCCAAGCACATAAAGCGTTAGCGCCCGAGCTCCACCCTTGCAATGGGCGAATACGGGGCCTTTTGCCTCGGTCATCGTCTGCTGAAAGGCACGAATATCGGCTTCGGTAATAGTCGGGCCATTGACCGGAATAAAACTGTAGGCAAGACCCGCAGCATTGGCGGCGCTTTTTTCATGTTCATTGCCCGGCTGGCCGGGCTCTTCGCCATCCGGCCGGGCATTGATGATGCTTTTGTAGCCCTGATCGGAAAGCGATGAAAAGTCGGAGATATCCGGCTGGCCTGCGACCGTCAGACGTTCGTTGATTCTCACGGCACTCATCGGTTTCTCCTGTTGTTCTAAATTAATATACGTTATCATATAATGTATATTGTTCGGCGGCAACAGACGGAAGAGAAAATTTCAGAGGCGGCGATTTCCTGTGTTCACGACGAAATCACAAGCTTGCCCGAAGGGGATCGAGCAAGTGTGCTTTTCCGGGAAGCCCGCAGGTGAGTGTGGGCGGGGGCTGGCTTCAGGCTAAAAGCTTGCGGCGCGTCGCTTTCCAGCCAAGACAGATTGCCGCAATAAGCAGGGCGAGTTGAGCGACAAGGAATGGTGGTTCGTTGCCGTTCGGAGCCAGTGCGTTCAGTGCCTCGACCTTGAGAAAGGACTGAACGATCAGCACAAACATATTCAGATAAAGGCCCATCGTGGCGGTGATCGAATAAACAGTTCGCGCCCTGCCATTGAGACCGTATCCGTAAAGCGCGACCAGCGCGACCGCCAGAATGATGGTCGAGATGATGCCGACGCCGAGTGCCGGTGTGAAGTTGCCGATTGGAAACAGGAAGCCGGTGAGCGTTGTGGCGAGCGTGGTGACGAGAAACAGCGCCATCATGCGCGGCATCCATCGCCCTGCCGCATAAGCGGGCAGGGCGATCAATCCGGTTACAATGCCTATGAGGCTCAAGGCAACGTGCAATGTCGTGAATTGGGGAATGGTCAGTCCGAGGATCATGATGCGTCTCCCTCTATTCAGTTTGGGTTGCACGATACCGGCTGGCGGCATGTGCATGCGATAGATTGGGCCTCAATGCAGCGCGGGCCGCAAGAAAATTTTCAAGGTCTGCCGTATCCGGCAGGGAAGGAATGGTCAGCGTCTCGCCCAGATCAAGACCGGCCAGGGCTGCATCCACCATCTCGTGAGCATCCATGACCATGGCGGCGGGAATGGCGTCGAGACGTTCCTCTTCCCAGATGGCCGTGCGGGTGATGCCCGGCAGGACACCTTGAACCCGCACGCCGGAAGGGGAAAGCTGCGCGTGCAGCGCCTCGGTGAAGGCAAGCACAAAGGCTTTGGTCGCCGGATAAACGGCGGTAAATGCCGCCGGCATCAAGGCCGTGACCGAGGTGATATTGATGATCGTGCCCTTTCCATCTGCTGCAAGACGCGGTGCGATCGCCGCTGCAAGCCGGGTGACGGCAAGGATATTGAGATTGATCATCGTCGTGACATGGGCCGGGTCCAGTTCCGTGATAGCGCCGTCTCCGGCAATACCGGCATTGTTGACGAGACCGGTGATCCGCCGGTCCTCGCGCAGCCGTGCCTCTACCCTTTCGAGGTCTTCCGCCCGTGAAAGGTCTGCTGCCAGAACCTCGACAGCGATCTGGTGATCCTTTTCCAGCCGCTCGGCCAGCGCCTTCAGCTTTTCGGCGCGTCGCGCCACGAGGATAAGATCGTGGCCGCGTTTTGCCAGGCGCTCGGCATAAACAGCGCCAATGCCATCGGACGCGCCGGTGATGAGAAACGTATTCTGTGTCATGTCCCGTGTTTCCTTTGTCTGATGGTTTCAGGCGTTGATGAAAGCAAGAAGGTCGGCGTTGAACCGGTCCTGATGGGTCTGTGTCAGTCCATGGTCGGCGCCCTCATAGACCTTGAGGGTCGCATGTTTGACGATCTTGACCGTGGAGAGCGCCGAAGCGCCGATCGGCACGATCTGGTCGTCGTCGCCGTGCAGTACGAGCGTTGGCTTGTCGAAAGCCTTCAGGTCCTGATGGAAATCGCTTTCCGAAAAGGCGCGGATGCTGTCGAGCTGGCCCTTGAGGCCGCCCATCATGCCCTGCCGCCAGAACTCGTCGCGAATACCTTCAGAAATCACAGCACCTTCACGGTTATAGCCGTAGAAAGGAATGGTCAGATCCCTGAAGAACTGGCTGCGATTGTCGTAGGTACCCTTGCGGATGCCGTCGAAAACATCGATCGGCAGGCCGATGGCATTGCTTTCCGTCTTCAGCATCAGCGGCGGTACTGCGCCGATGAGGGCGATCCTGGCGACGCGGGCCGTACCATGGCGGCCAGTATAGCGCGTCACCTCGCCGCCGCCGGTGGAATGGCCGACGAGAATGATGTCGTGAAGATCGAGCTGTTCGATTAGCTCGGCCAGATCGTCAGCATATTGATCCATGGTGTTGTTGTGCCAGACCTGGTCGGAGCGGCCGTGGCTGCGGCGATCATGGGCGATGGTGCGGAAACCGTTATTGGCAAAGAATACCATCTGCGCGTCCCATGCATCGGCACTGAGCGGCCAGCCGTGGGAAAAGATGATGGGCTGGCCGTCTTTCGAACCCCAGTCCTTGTAGAAGATGTGCGTTCCGTCTCTGGTGACTATCGTTGTCATGGCTCTCTCTCCTGTTGCGGGTGGTTTGCTTGCGTCCCGTGGGAATAGAGATACTCTGGAGACAGCCGGGGCTGGATTGGCGCTTCTGACAGAAAACGAGCCGAAACTGACAAAACGGGGATGTGGGGCATGGCGGGTGTTGCGGGAAGTGCGCGGGAAGTCGGTCTGGTTCTCTACCGGGACTGTCAGGTCGCCATGGTGCACGGCATCACGGATCTTTTTGCCATCGCGTCGGTCTTCTCAGAGGATCGTGGTGGGCCGAAACTGCGCGTCAGCCACTGGAGCATGGGTGAGGGCGGTGAGTTTTCCCGCTGTCATGACACCGAGCCGGGCAGGCCGGGGCATCCCGATATCTTCGTCGTACCCGGCCGGCTGACCGGGCCAGCCGAAATCGACGAGGCCGGGCCCTATGCCCGCTGGCTGCTGGACCGGCATGCGCAGGGCGCGACGCTGGCCGCCAGTTGCGGCGGTTCCTTTATCGTCGCTGCGACAGGTCTTTTGGCCGGCCGCCCGGCCACGACCCACTGGCTGTTTGCAGAACGGTTTCGCGAGCGCTTTCCCGATATCCGCCTGGAGATAGACAAGATCGTCATCGAAGACGGCGATATCATCACTGCGGGTGGGCTGATGGCATGGACCGATCTTGGTCTGCGCATTGTTGACCGGCTGCTTGGGCCTTCGGTGATGATCGAGACCGGTAAATTCCTGCTGATAGACCCCTCCGGTCGGGAGCAGCGACATTACAGCAGTTTTGCGCCGCGGTTGACGCATGGCGACGAGCCGATCCTGAAGGTACAGCACTGGCTGCAGGCGCGCGCCGGGCGGGCGACCAGTGTCTCCGATATGGCCGCACATGCCGGGCTTGAGGAGCGAACCTTCCTTCGCCGCTTCAAGGCCGCCACCGGTATGAAACCTATCGAATATGTCCAGCATCTTCGTGTCGGCAAGGCGCGGGAACTGCTGGAATTCACCCGTCGTTCGGTAGACCAGATCGCCTGGTCGGTGGGATACGAGGATGCCGCTGCCTTCCGTCGTGTATTTCACCGTATTCTCGGCCTCTCGCCGGGCGAGTACAGAAACCGCTTTTCCAGCGGTTCGGCCATGTTGGCCGCCTGAGGGCAAATCCCGCTGTTGCGACATTGCCGCTTCGCAACGAGTTTGGTGCGAGAAGCGCGGCCCTTGCAATGTGGCGGGTGTTTGCTAACATGCCAGACAAGTTTAAAACAGGTGGGCCGGAATGGACGTTGAGAGCAGCACGAAGCCGGGAATATCGCTCGCGGCGAAAATCAGCTCCGCATTGCGGCGGGATTTGTCTGAAGGCGTGTTCCGTCCCGGCGACCGTCTCCCGAGTGAGAGCGCGCTGACACGCGAATATTCCGTCAGCCGCACCGTGGTACGGGAGGCCATCGCCATTCTGCGCGCGGATGGTCTCGTTGAGGCCCGCAAGGGAGCGGGCGTTTTTGCCATTGAGGTGAAGCCGGCCAAGGAAGTGCCTTTCAATGATCTCGCCGTGGGGCGGATCTCCTCGGTAATCGAACTGCTGGAATTGCGCACCGTCTTCGAAGTTGAGTCCGCCGGGCTTGCGGCATCGCGCCGTTCCGCCGTGCAGGTGGAGTCGATTGTCGATGCGCATCGGCGCGTTGGCGACTGTCTCGCCGCCGGGTTGCCGACGCGGGATGCCGATTTCGAGTTCCATCTGGCCATTGCACAGGCGACGCAGAACAGGCGATTCCCCGAGTTTCTTCAACTCATCCGCTCCGGCATCATCCCGCGTGGCGAATTACAGGGGGCGGCGCCCGGTTCCCGTCCGAAGGACTACAATCTTCATCTCCAGGAGGAGCATGCGAAGATCGTTGACGCCATCATCGAAGGCGATGCCGATGCTGCCCGCCAATATATGGCGGCGCATCTGCGCGGTAGTCTTGAGCGCTACAAGGTGCTTTTGCGCTCCCGTACAGCCGCTGAATAACTAGGAAATTTCAGCTTTCTCAGCAGGTTAAGCGCTCGCCCGTCGGTAGAAAGCCAGAGAGGCGGCAAGCGTCAAAAGTGCGCCGCCGCAAATGCGGTCGAGCCATAACGCCCCTGACTTCCGCAACAGTCTGACGGCCTGCGAGCCCAGCAGGGCATATCCGAACATGACGATGAAATCGATGCCGGCAAAAACCAGCGCAAGCACCGCATATTGCTGGATCTGCGGTGCTGCCGGATCGATGAATTGCGGCAGGAAAGCCGAAAAGAACAGATATCCCTTGGGGTTGGTCACGGCCACAAGGAAGCTTTTGAGGAAAATCGAGCGGGCGGAAGTGGCCCCGGAAGTGTCTGCCGATTGAAGAGCGCCATCGAGCGAGCCTCTGGAGCGCAAAAGCATGACGCCCAGGAAGGCGAGATAACAAACGCCGACCCATTTGACGACGCCGAACCAGAACTCCGAGGCGGCGAGCAATGCTCCCAATCCCAGTGCAACCGCGCCGATCAGGACGAAATCTGACAGCACCGCGCCGGCCATACCTGTAAAGGCGCGGCGAACCCCGAAACGCGAGCCATTCGCAAGCGCCAGCAAAACCGTCGGGCCAGGTGTGGCAATACCGATAAAGGCAACTATCGCAAATGCCAGAAGTGTCATTTCCGCCATGTCTTCCTCCCCGGTGAAGCAGGAGATATGCCGGTGCCGGACCGGCATCTCCACAGGCAGTTCGAAGCGAAGAATACAGGCTTTTGTCATCGCGGCAATATGTGTGATTCCTTTCTCCGGCAAAGCAAAGAACCGCTGGATTTCGGATGAAATCTCGGTCTTGAAAGGCAGCGTTGTTGCCTGCTTCACTCATTTTCCAAGCCTGCCGCAGGACCAATTTTATCGGCATATGCTTGACAGCTCTCCACACCTGTGACAACTTGCGAATAGTTGTCAGACAGGATTGCGCCTTTGTTATTTTGTGCAATCGACTTCTGGCAAGGGAGGAACCATGCCAAAAAGACGCCTTTCGCTGTATGGCCTGTCCGGCCAGATCGGAAGTATTGCGGTCACGCTGCTCGGATTGCTGCTGCTGACCTTTTTCATCGGCCGCCTGATGCCCGCTGATCCGGTGCGGGCCATCGTCGGCGAGGACGCGACCCGCGAAACCTATGAGCAGGTTTACCATGCGCTCGGTTTCGACCGTCCGCTCTGGCAACAATTCATCTATTATCTCGGCGATGTGTTCACCGGCGATTTCGGAACCTCGATCCGCACGGGCCAGCCCGTCATCCAGGATATCATACGCGTCATGCCGGCGACGATGGAGCTTGCGTCCTTCGCGATCCTGATCGGTGCCGGCCTCGGGATTCCCATGGGGGTTTATGCCGCCGTCAAGAAAGACCGCTGGCAGGACCATTTGGTCCGGGTGCTCAGCCTGTTCGGCCATTCCATGCCGATTTTCTGGACCGGTATGATTGCGCTGATCGTTTTTTACGCTCATCTCGGGCTTGTCGGCGGCGGTGGCCGCATGGACCAGTTCTATATCGGCCTCGTGGAGGAACGAACGGGCTTCCTGCTCATCGACAGCCTGCTGGCGGGCGATATGGAAGTCTTCTGGTCGGCCATCAATCACCTCATCCTGCCCGCCGCTCTGCTTGGTTATTCATCGTCGGCCTATATCACCCGCATGACGCGCAGCTTCATGCTCGACCAGCTGGGCCAGGAATATGTGACGACTGCGCGCGTCAAAGGCCTGTCGCAACGCCAGACGGTGTGGCTGCATGCTTTCGGCAATATCCGCGTGCAGCTCGTCACCATCATTGCCCTTGCTTACGGCTCACTGCTGGAAGGCGCTGTCCTTATCGAGACCGTCTTCGCCTGGCCGGGCTTCGGCCAATATCTCACCAGCAATCTTATCATCGGCGACATGAATGCCGTGATGACCTGCGTGCTTATCGTCGGCGTCATCTTCATCGGGCTCAATCTCCTGTCCGACATTCTGTACCGCTTTTTCGATCCGAGGACCCGCTGATGACGGCTCGTGCTGAAACTTCCTTGCGTCTTCCCGTGCCTTTGAACGCGCTGAAGAACATCATTGTCTTCCTGCTGAAAAGCCCGACATCGGCCTTCGGCCTGGTGATATTGCTGCTTCTCGTCATCGCGGCGATTTTCGCGCCCTGGCTTGCGACGCATGATCCTTACGTGCAGGATCTCGCCAAGACGCTGCAGCCGCCCGGTAACGGCCATTTCTTCGGCACGGACGAGCTTGGACGCGATATTTACAGTCGCCTTCTGTGGGGCGCGCGCATCACGCTGACCATCATCTCGCTGGTGTCGATCATTGTCGGTCCGGTCGGTCTGCTGGTCGGCACGGCCTCCGGTTATCTCGGCGGCAAGTTCGATACGGTGATGATGCGCATCACGGATATTTTCCTGTCGTTCCCGAGCCTCATCCTGTCGCTCGCCTTCGTGGCCGCGCTCGGACCCAGCCTCAACAATGCGATCATCGCGATCGCGCTCACCTCATGGCCGCCGATCGCGCGGCTCGCACGCGCCGAAGCAATGACATTCCGCAAGGCGGACTACATTGCCGCCGCAAGGCTGCAGGGTGCTTCGCCGCTGCGCATCATCATAAAATCGATCATGCCCATGTGCCTGCCTTCGGTCCTGATCCGTCTGACGCTGAATATGGCGACCGTCATTCTGACCGCCGCAGGCCTCGGCTTCCTCGGCCTTGGCGCGCAGCCGCCCCTGCCTGAATGGGGCGCGATGATCGCGACCGGACGCCGTTACATGCTCGACAGCTGGTGGCTCGTCACTTTCCCCGGCGTTGCGATCCTTTCCGTCAGCCTCGCCTTCAACCTTCTGGGTGACGGCCTGCGGGATGCGCTCGATCCGAAGCAGATGAACCGGAAATAGGGCCATGGAAAAACCAATCCTCGACGTCGAAAATCTTCGCATCCGTTATGGCGGCTCGCCCACCGAGGCCGTGCGCGGCATCTCCTTCACCCTTGGCCGGGAGCGTCTCGGCATTGTCGGCGAAAGCGGCTCGGGCAAGTCCACCGTCGGCCGGGCCTTGCTGCGCCTCCTGCCATCGGCGACGATAACGGCCGACAAGCTTGATTTTGATGGCCTCGATCTTCTGTCGCTCAGCGAGAAGGAGATGCTGAAGGTTCGCGGACGGCGCATGTCGATGATCCTTCAGGATCCAAAATTCTCCCTCAATCCCATCCGCCGTGTCGGCGATCAGGTGACGGAGACCTATCTGCGCCATTTCAAGGCGTCGAAATCGGAAGCCCGGGAAAAGGCGCTCGCCATGCTCGATGCGGTCAAAATCCGCGACGCCGCGCGCGTCTACGAGCAATATCCGCACGAGATTTCCGGTGGCATGGGCCAGCGCGTCATGATTGCGATGATGCTGCTTGCCGATCCTGATCTGGTCATTGCCGACGAGCCGACCTCTGCGCTGGATGTGACGGTGCGGCTGCAGGTTCTGAATATTCTCGATGGCCTCGTTCGGGATAGAGGCATCGGTCTCATCATGATCAGCCACGACCTCAATCTCGTGCGCAATTTCTGCGACCGGGTACTCATCATGTATGCCGGCCGGGTGGTGGAAACGCTTGCCGCGCGCGACCTCGATCAAGCGCAGCACCCCTACACGCGCGGCCTGCTCGCGGCGCAGCCGCGGATTGGCGGCACGCGTGCGCCACTTGCGGTGCTGGATCGCCGCCCCGAATGGCTGGAGGAGAAAGTATAATGGCCGTTTCCGTTGAAACCCGCGATCTCTCAATCACCTTCGGCAGCGGCCACACGGCGCTGAAAGTGCTGCCTTCGGTGTCCTTTCGCGTCGAGCCGGGCGAGTGTTTCGGTCTAGTCGGTGAAAGCGGTTCGGGCAAATCAACAGTGTTGCGCTGCGTGTCGATGCTGAATGATTTCTGGAGCGGCGAAATCCTCATCAATGGAAAGTCGGTTCGCGACATGCCGCTGATCGAGCGATGCCGCACGTTGCAGATGGTGTTTCAGGATCCCTATGGTTCACTGCATCCGCGCCAGTCGGTGCGCACCGTTCTCGGAGAATCGCTTGCCATCCATAAACTGGGCGATCGTGAAGAGCGCATGCGCAAGGTAATTACGGATGTCGGTCTGCCCGTGTCGTTCCTGGACCGCTTCCCGCATCAGCTTTCCGGCGGCCAGCGGCAGCGCGTGGCGATTGCGCGTGCGCTGATCCTTGAACCGTCGCTGCTTCTGCTCGACGAGCCGACCTCGGCGCTCGATGTTTCGGTGCAGGCCGAAATCCTCAACCTGTTGCAGCGCCTGCGCGAAGAGCGCGGCTTCACCTATATCATGGTGACGCACGATCTCGCCGTGGTCGACCACATGTGCGACCGCTTCGCCGTGATGCTGCGCGGCGAAATCACCGAAATCCTGCCGCGTGAGGCAATCGCCGGCAATGGCGCGACACATCCCTATGCGCGCGAACTGATCGGTGCCTCGCTGGAATATGAAGGCGCATGACACCTCCCAAAGCGTGATCGTCCTCCTCCGGGGCATCACGAATAATAAAATCCTCCTTCCTCGCCCGGCCTTCAGTGCCGGGCAATTTTTTTGGATGGCTACGGCGGGAGGGCGGGCCGCCAACTGCGCTTGGGCTGCTCACACAAGACCCCGGATCTCGTCCGGCGTTACGGAGTGCGGAGGCTTCGCTTGCGCCTAACACCTTGGGTGAATGGAGCTTCACTACAGCAAAAAGGCGCGGGGTTAGCCGCGCCTTTTCCTAATCGCAGATATGGCAGCCGATCACCGCTCCTTGCTCACCTCTTCAAAGCGCGAGAGCCATGGGCTGACGATCATACCCTTGATGTCGCTGCGGAAAGCGGCGGTGTCGACGACTTCGGAAAATGGCTGAATGGACATGACGATTTCGTCCATATAGGCCTGAAGGTCCTCGTAGAGCTTCGTCTGTTTCGCCACGTCGCGCTCGACAAGGGCTTCCTCGATCATCTTGTTCAGCTTTTCATCGAAGAAGCTCGTGCGCCAGCTCTGATAGTTGGTGAGCTTGGCGTCGTCCGCATTGTTCGGATTATAGGCGATGGAGCGCAGGTTGTTGTCCGGATGCGGCTGCTGACCGCCGCCGCCGCGGCCGAGAAGCAGTTCGAAGTTGCGCTCGCGCATGGCGCCGTAAATCTGGTCGCCGGAACCGCTGATCAGTTCGGCCTGGATGCCGGCCTGGGCCAGTGTGTTCTGGATGGCCGTTGCCGCTTTCATGAAGGGGTCTTCCGAGAGCACGCGCAACGTCGTCTTGAAACCGTTTGGATAACCGGCTTCAGCCAGAAGCGCCTTGGCTTTTGCGATATCGAGCTTGTAGCCCTGATCCGGCAGCGCGCCCATCACACCGGTGCTGAGAGAGCGCTGATGCAGCTTGCCGTAATAGGGCATGACCGCCTTGTCGAGACCGTCGTAGTCGATCAGGTAACGCAGGGCTTCGCGCACTTTCTTGTTCGCAAAGCGCTCGTCCTTCATCGAAACGCTGAGGTAATAAAAACCGGAGCCGGGTGTGGATTCGATGGCGATGGTCTTGTCGGCTTCGAGCGACTTCAGGTCCGGCGCCTGCAGGGAATAGGCGACATCGATATCGCCCTTTTCCAGCATCAGCCGCTGCGATTGCGATTCCGGCAGATGGCGCATCAGGACGCGCTTCATCTTGGCTTTTTCACCCCAGTAATCGTCGTTGCGGGTGAGAATGATATATTCGTTGGATTTCCACTGGGTCAGCTTGAACGGGCCGGAGCCCGCCGAATTGAGCGTCAGCCACGCGCCACCGAGATCGCCGTCCTTTTCGTTGGCAAGCGCCGTCTGGCTGTCGATGATCGAGCCGGGCCCATTCTGTGCAAGGATCATCAGCAGCAGGTTGGGATCATCAGGCTTCGGAATATTAAGCACGAAGGTCTGGTCGTTTTCGGCGACGAAAAGCTTGTCGGCATCCTCCAGCTTGAAACCGCGCGTTTTGAGGAAAGACGATTGCGCCAGATTGCGGGCGAGCAGACGTTTCAGGCTCCAAGCCACGTCCTTTGCCGTCACGGCGTTGCCCGACGCGAACTTGGCGTCGGCCCGCAGGTGGAAGCGGATCGATTTCCGATCCTCGGCGATTTCCCAACGTTCGGCAAGGCGGGGCTGGACGCTGCGGTCTTTGGGCGAAAGCACGACCAGCGTGTCGTAGATATTATTCAGAACCTGCACCGTCTCGCGGCCGGTAATGGCGGCTGGATCAAGGGTCAGGATATTGCTCATGGTCGTGGCGACGATGAGCTGGTCCTTCGGCGTTTCGGCAAAGACGCTGAGCGGCACGGCGCCGATCAGCAGTGCACCGAGGGCTGCGGTTGCAAGAAAATGTCTCATTTTTCCTCCCATACGGCCGGTTCATACGGCCTTCCACGTTTCGATCCGCGCGCCTGTTCCTCCACAGGCTTCGTGTGATCAGCCAAGAATGTCTCTGACCGGAGCGGCGAGCGCCCGGCCGATTGCGGCCGTTGCCAGCGCTTCCAGATGCACGCCATCCACTGGCGAGGCGCTGGCGACCGATCCGGCATCAAAGAAGTGATGCCCAAGTTCGGCGGCGAGTTTGTGATAGAGCGGCGCAAGCCGTAGTGATTGTCCGATATCGCGGCCGCCCGCCGGTTCTCCGGCGGGGCCCGCGACGCAGGGCGGTGGCGCGACGATCAGAAGCTTAGGCACTGCATCTCGCGGCTTGTAGATGAAGGTCTCGACGATTTGCGCCAGCCGCCGCATGCCCGAAACGGCGGCTTCCGCGCGACCGCCATTCACCGGCTTGATGTCGTTGGTGCCGAGCATGACGATGACGAGATCAAGCGGCATGTGGCACGAAAGCGCGACTTCAAGCGCCCGTGCGCCATTGCGGCAGGCCGGGCCGGCATGGTCGTCATAACAGGTGGTGCGTCCGCCAAGTCCTTCGGCATGAACCTTCGCCATTCCGGAAAGCTTTGCCTCCAGCACCTCCGGCCAGCGATGCTCAGGCCGGTGGCGGAGACCCGTTGCCGGGTCTGCGCCCCAGGTGAGGCTGTCTCCAAAGGCGAGCACGGTTTTCATAGCCTTATCTCACCCGGTTGTTGTCGATGAAATCGAAATCGATATCCTCGCCAAGGCCCGGTCGGTCGGGAACGTGAACGAACCCATCGCGGTCCATTGGGTCGGACAAAGACTTCAGATAGTCGTGGCCGTCATCATATTCGAGGAAGGGATGCAGGAGGCCGCGCTCGTACCAGCGGCAATTCTTGGTGGCGGCGACCACATGCAGGTTCATGGCCGTATTGCCATGCACCTCGCATTCCATGCCGAAGGCTTCGGCCAGATGCATGGTCTTGAGCGCCGGCGTGATGCCGCCGACGTCGTTGACGCCGGTGCGAAGAATATCGCAGGCGCCGGCCTTGATCCATTCTGCGCGGTGCCAGTGCTTGCCAGCAGCACTTTCCGGGCCGACGACGGGAATATCGAGATTGTCGGCGAGCCACTTGTAGGAGGAGAGCGACTGCTCATCCATCGGCTCTTCGATCCAGTCGAAGCCGAGCTTTTCAAGGCCACGTCCCAATGCCAGCGCATCGGTGCGGGAATACCAGTGAAAGGCGTCGATCATCAGGCGGATATCGGGCCCGACCGCTTCGCGCACGGCCGCGCAGGCCTTGAGGTCCATCTTCACATCCGGCGCCCAGCTGACGGGCGGCATCCAGGTGTGAAGCTTGATGCCCTTGTAACCGCGCTTCACCAGCGTTTCGGCAAACCGGCCGTAGTCTTCAGGCGTTGCTAGGCCGCCTTCCAGCTCGTCCCCGCACATGATCGAGCCATAGGCGAGCACCTTGTCGCGATAACCGCCGATCAACTTGTATACAGGTTGTCCGAGGCTGCGACCGGCAAGGTCCCAGAGCGCGCAGTCCACCACCGCCAGCGTGCGGTCCGTCAGCTGCGCCGCCGAGCCGCGTTGCCAGTGAGCAAGGTCCTGCCAAAGGCGTTCCCGGTCGCGATAATCCTCGCCGATCAGCACCTTCTTGACGAATTTTTCGATGACATGCGGGCGAACGATTTCCGGCGCTGTGAAGGAATGGCCTTCTTGCCCGTCTTCCGTGCGGATGGTCAGCATGGCCTGTTCCACCTGATGCGCCGGACCCGGATGTGCGTGACCGGCACTGTCCGAGTGCCGACGGGTCGTCGTGCGGAAAACACGGACCTCGACGTCGGTGATGATCATAATTCCTCCCTCATGCAGGTATCGCAGCGTTCGTGATGGCTGCAATGTCATACATGTATGCATTATTTGTCAACATGTATGATAATCTGTATTACATGTTGGGGAGGAAAATCAAGGGCATTCGCGCGGCGCTCGATACGTCGGCGTATTTAAAAGGATGGAGAGGGGACAAAGCGACCGCTCCTTGAGGATTAATCTATAATTTTAGTAGACTACTGAATCGCGCAACGATCTTTCAAAAATCGCCGGGACTATAAAAGACCATGCCGCGCCAGCGATGCCGGTCATCGTGCATTCTGCTTGGGTATGCGCGGTACAGGATGATGGCCGCACCTGCGCTGTCTGAGCTTCATCATGCCTCAACAAACATTCCCGGATGCACACCATGCCTATTTCCCATATCTCGCATTTTGCTTTTCTGGTTCCCGGCAACTATCACGATGATGATCCTGCGCAGGGGCTGGAGGAAACTCTGCAGCTTTTCGAAGCCGGCGAGGCGCTGGGTTATGATAGCGCCTGGGTCCGCCAGCGCCATCTGGAACGCGGCGTGTCCTCGGCCGCCACCTTTCTCGCGGCGGCGTCGCAGCGCACCAAGCGGATTGGCCTCGGCACCGCCGTCATTCAACTGGGTTATGAAAACCCTTTCAGGCTGGCGGAAGATCTCGCCACCGTGGATGTGCTGTCACACGGACGGTTGAATGTCGGCGTCTCTGTCGGCGCGCCGCCCTTCGCCCATCTGATTTCGGATTATGTCGATACGGCGCCCGATGCGGATTACAGCCATGCCCGCGCCGAGAAGCTCGCCAGGGCCTTGAGATCAGAACCGCTGTCCAGCGAAACGGAGGCGGGCAATGCAGCGGGCGCGCAGGTGCCGCGCCTTCGGCCCTTCGCCAAGGGGTTGACCGACCGGCTGTGGTATGGCGGCGGATCGCAGAATTCCGCTCGCTGGGCGGGGAAGGCGGGATTCAATCTGCTGACCGGCAATATCGTCAGCGGTGAAAATACCGATGATTTTCTGACGGCGCAGGCGGCCCTCGTTGCCCGGTTCCGGCAGGAATGGGCGCATGAGCGCCAGCCGCGCGTCGCCCTTGGCCGCGTGATTTTACCGACGGACAGTGCCAGCCCTTCGACACGCCGCCGTTATGCGGAGTTTGCGGCCGAGCGCGACAAGCGCACGCATACGCCGCATGGTGCGCGCCGCACGCTTTTTCTGCCTGATATTGTCGGGACGACGGATGAAATTCTGGAGAAGCTGTCGCGCGACCCCGTTCTGCCGTTTGTCTCGGAATTCCGTCTGGAACTGCCCTATGAATTCCAGCCGGAAGATTATCGCCAGATCGTGACGGATTTCGCATCTGTGCTGCCGCAGCTTTCCGGCGAAAGGCCGGTTTTGAAAGTGGCAACAGCTCAATAGTGCGTTCACAACGTCGCCATTCCTGCGCCGAGCGTGGGAATGGCGAACGAGGCGAACAGCGTCAGTTTGGTTGAGGCAGGTCGTATCTCTCGCGTATGGTCGTGCCTTCGTATTCGCGCGGATAAACGCCGCGGTCTTGCAGCACCGGCACGACTTGTTCGACGAATTCGGCGATATCGTCAGGGGCACGGGGCGGCTGCAATGTGTAGCCGTCAACCGTTCCGTCCTGCCAGAGATCGATGATGCCGTCCGCCACCTCTTCCGCTGTGCCGAGCAGCAGCCGGTGATGCCCCTCCGAGCGCCGCACGGCCTCGCGGGCGGTGAGCTTTTCATGGGTCAGCAGTTCGGAAAGGCCAAGCCCCATGCCGACAGCCCATTGCCGGTTCTGGTCGGGAATGAAGCGCTCGCCATCCAGTTTCGCATCGGGATCGAAATCGCGGGGATCGATACCGTTTTCCTTGGCGAAGCGTGCCAGAAGACCGTCTTCCGAGCCGGTTCCGCTGTAGAGTTCGTGTTTGCGCAGCGCTTCCTCGCGCGTCTCGCCGAGAATGACGACGAGGCCGGGAACGATGCGGATGCCGGAGGGATCGCGGCCGAAAGACACTGCGCGGTCACGGACCTTTTTGCCAAAGGCCTGGCCGGCGGGACGGGACAATATGTTGCAATAGATAATCTCGCCATGACGTGCCGCCAGATCGATGCCGCCCTCGGAAGCGCCCGCCTGGGCGATGACGGGGTGCCCCTGCGGTCCACGAGGGACGTTGAGCGGGCCTTTGACATGAAAATATTGCCCCTCGTGATCGATGGTCTCGGCCGTCGCCGCATCCCAGAAGCGGTCTTCCGATATCTCGCCTTCGCGGCGCGGATCCCAGCTCGACCAGAGCTTTTTCGCGACATCGAGAAATTCCGTGGCCTTGGCATATCGCTCATTGCGCGGCGGCAGCGGGTCGTTGCCGAAATTGGCGGCGACGTTCGGATTGAAGGAGGAGACGATGTTCACGATCAGCCGACCGCCCGTGACGATATCGATGGATTGCGTTCGTCTCGCAAAATTATAGGGCGAGTTATAGGTGGAGGACACGGTCGCCACGAACCCGATGTCCGGCACCTGTGCGGCAAGCGATGTGGAAAGGATGAGCGGATCGATGGTGTGAAATGGCCGGCTTGTCGGGTCGGTCAGCAATGCCGGGTGATCCGAAAGGAAAACGGCGTCGAACCGGCCTTTGTGAGCCAGTTCCGTCAGTCGCCGGTAATAGCCGATATCGTTGATATCGTGCCGGTCTCCGCTTCTGTATTTCCAGGCATTGGCGAGGTATCCGGTGGTATTGATGCCGACATTGAGATTGAGCCGGCGTTTGTTCGTGCTCATGCTGCCACTTTTTCTTTCAGGTCTGTTGGATTGCCGGCTTGCGGGTCCGGCGCAATTGCGGGGAAGCGTAACAGCCGGTGTTCCGGTCGCGAGTTAAAAATCCTTGCTGTCAGGAGAAGAAAAACTTCCGAGCCATGGCCGACGCTCCCAAGGAGAGGCTCACATCGCGTGCCGCTCTCAGCCGAAGTATCGCTCGCGAATGACGCCGTTTCCGAAAGGATATTTTACCGGAAGCACGAAGCCATGCTGATATGGAAACGAATTTCCTCAATGGCCTCTCAAATAGTACACTTTATCTATAGAAAATATTTTATGGCGTGTAGCGTGTCGTAGAGATCGCAATTGAGAGGACGAACGCCATGGCTGATGCGGCCCTTCGCCAGATAACCCACCCTGAAACCGTCTGGTACACGCGCTGCCCGGCGCCGACGCCGCTTTCCATCGCGGTGCAGCTTGGCTGGATCGAGGAGAGTTTCGCCGGCCACGGTATTACTGTGTCCTCCATTCGCGATGCGGCGGATCCGGCCATTCGCCAGAGCCATTTCGATCACCGTCTGGACTGGTCCTTCCGTCAGGGCGGCAATATTCCGCCTATCTGGGCAAAATCCGGCGGACGCCAGACGCGTCTGGTGGGGTTGACCAGGACCGACGAGTTTCAGGCGGTCATAGCGCTGCCAGCCAGTGGTATAACAAAGGGCGGCGAGCTGAAGGGCCGGCGCATCGGGCTGCCGAAACGACCGAACGAAACCATCGACTTCCAGCGCGCCACATCGCTCAAGGGCATCGTGTCGGCACTGACCGTTTCCGGCCTTTCCGTGGCGGAGGTCGAGCTGGTCGATCTCACCGCAACCGAGCCGGTGCTGCTCGGACCGCCTGACGACAGGTTCCATGGCCTGCACCGACGGCTGCCCTATGGGGAGGAGATCGCGGCACTGCATCGCGGAAAGATCGATGCGTTTTTTGTCAAAGGAGCGGAGGGCGTCACCGTCGCCAATCTCATTGGCGCGCACGTCGTCGTGTCGACCGGGTTTCACCCCGATCCGAAAATCCGCATCAATAACGGCACGCCACGTCCTTTGACCGTGGATGCCACCTTTGCCGATGAAAGGCCCGATCTCGTCGCCGACCTCGTGGCCACGGTACAGCGGGTTGCCGGCTGGGCGAATGACAATCCGGCGGAAGCGGTGCGTTTCATCGCCCGCGAGATCGGCGTCAGCGAGGAAGCGGTTATCGTCGCCAACGGGGCGGATGTGTACCGAAGCCTGAGGCTCGATCTCGATCCGGCGGAGCTGGATGCGCTCAGCCACTTCAAGGATTTCCTGCTGGAATGGAAATTCATCCCTGACGATTTCGATGTGAACGACTGGGCCGATCCGCGCGCCCTTTCTTTACTGCAACAGGCTGCGGCGAAGTGAGGGCGTCATGACAGCAACCATTCTTGTAACGGGTGCAACCGGCAAGCTCGGCCAACGCGTCGTCAGCCGCCTTTTGCAGAAAGAGGCGAAGGTTAGGGTGCTGACCCGGCGGGGTGAGGACGCGCTCAAGCTTTGGGGCGACAGGGTGGATATTTCGGAGGGTAATTTCTCCGATCCCGCCAGCCTGAAAGAGGCCTCACGCGCAACAGACACGGTGTTCCTGCTTTCCCCAATCGGTGAAACGCTGGCGGCGGACCAGAAAGCGGTCATCGATGCCGCTCTCTCCGCCAGCGTATCGCGGATCGTGAAAATATCCGGCTCCGACTGGACCATCGCCAATGCCGCACGCTCCATCTCGGGTGCCGCCCATGCCGAGGTCGAAAAACATCTGGCCGGGAGCGGCATTGCGCATACGGTGCTGCGGCCGAATGCCTGGATGCAGGTGGCGCTGGAACCCGTCGTCGCAGCACTACGCCAGGGGGAGGATGTGCCCGCCCGTTTCGGCGATGCGGCCGTTTCCTTCATTGATGCCGACGATATAGCCGATGTGGCGGTTCACGCCTTGACTGCGAGCACGTCTGTTTCCGGCGCCTTGGTGCTAACCGGCGGTGAAGCCTTGACGGCACTGGAAATCGCCCGCATCGCGGCCCGTATCCTGCATCGCCCCGTGGGGATATCGCATCATTCCGCTTCCGTTTTTCCGCCGCATATCGGAGCGTTCGAACAGACGGCGATTGGTGAATTTGGCCAACTCATCCGCGAGGGCCTCGCGGCCCCCGTCAACGACAACATCGAGCGGATTACCGGTCGGCAGCCCCGCAGCGTGGAGGCCTATTTGCGCGCCCGGCTGGCAGCGACCACCCCGCAGAGTAATCATTCCGAGGGAGAAAAGACATGGCGCTGACTGTTTCACTGCCTGAAGGTCCCGAACTGAAAAGCCCCACTGATTTCGAAGACAGCCCGCTCAGCCGCGCGGTGAAGCAGCCACTGATGCTGGGGCTGTTCCTCAATCTGCAGGACATCAACTTCTCCAGCCTGCCAACCAGCAATAGCTGGACCTTCGACTACAATGCGGAGCTGGTGAAGCGCGCGGAGGAGCTTGGTTTCGAAATCGCGTTCAGCCGCACGCAATGGCTGCCCAAGGGCGGTTATGACGGAGAATCCTCGCTCGACAGTTTCATCGCACTCGGCGCCATGGCGGCGGTCACGAAGAGTATTCTTCTAATCTCCACCATCCATGTGCTTTACGGTCCCCTGCATCCGCTTCATATCGCGAAATATGGCGCAACGCTGGATCATATCGCCAGGGGACGATGGGGCATCAACATCGTCACCGGCCACCGCGCCATCGAGCATGAAATGTTCGGCTGGCAGCGGATCGACCATGACAAGCGCTACGACATGGCGGGCGAGTTGTTCGATGTGCTGCATCGCCTGTGGGGAGAAACCGAAAACTTCTCCTACGAGGGCAAGCTTAACCCCTGGGCCATCAACAACGGCTGGATAACGCCAAAGCCCGCCTTTGGCCGCCCGCCGCTGGTGACGGCGACCGGCTCGCCGGCCGGTATCGATTTCGCCGCCCGCCATTCCGATCTGGTTTTCGTTACCTCGCCCGGCGGCGCGCATATCGATAGCGCGCTGGAAACGCTTCCCGATCATATCGCCACCATCAAGAACCGCGCCAGGGCCTATGGCCGTCATGTGAAGACGCTCATCAATCCGATCATCGTCAGCCGCGATACGGAGAGGCAAGCGATCGCCTATGCCGACGCCATCGAGGCGGGAAAACCGCAGCCCGGCACCCGTGCCTTTGCGACCAACAATTACGACAGCGACGCCCATGCCTGGCGGGGTCGCGGCGATGCACGCCAAAAGCAGGGGCGCAATCTCGGCGGCAATATCGAAATCATCGGCTCGCCGGAGCAGGTGGTCGAGCAGCTTGTCGGCTTGAAAAAGGCTGGCATCGATGGCGTGCAGCTGAATTTCTACGATTTCCGCGAAGATCTCGAATATTTCGCTGAGCGCATTCTGCCCTTGATGAAGGAGGCTGGCCTGAGGCTCTGACGCCTCTCCCGCCTCAGATTTCCAGTTCTGAAGCTTAGCACTTCGCAATCACAGAGATTGCGAGAACGATCTTTTTTGCCCTGAGGAGATACCGTGAATATTGCCGTCGATCCCGTCAAAACGCCCGCGCCGAAAGTCATAGACCGGATCGGGACCTATGTTCCCGAACTCGTCTCCATCCGCCACGATCTGCACCAGCATCCGGAAATCGGTTTCGAAGAGGTGCGCACCTCCGGCATCGTCGCCGAGAAGCTCACCTCCTGGGGCATCGAGGTGCATCGCGGTTATGGCAAGACCGGCGTGGTCGGCGTGCTGCGTGGCCGTCATGCTGGCAACCGTTCAATCGGGTTGAGGGCGGATATGGATGCCCTGCCGATGCCGGAAGAAACAGGGTTGCCTTATGCATCGGTCTATCCCGGTAAGTTCCACGGCTGCGGGCATGATGTGCACACCACCATATTGCTTGGCACCGCCCGTTATCTGGCGGAAACCCGTGATTTTGCCGGCACGGTGATTTTCATTTTCCAGCCCGCCGAGGAAGGACTGGGTGGCGCACGCGCCATGATCGCCGATGGGTTGTTCAAGGATTTCCCCGTCGATGAAATTTACGGGTTGCACAATTCCTCCCATGCAGCACCCAACCATCTGAAGGTCTCGCCCGGCACCATTCTGGCAGGCGCCGATTTCTTCGATATCCGGCTGAAGGGCAGGGGCGCGCATGCGGCTCACCCGGATGTCTCGCGTGATCCGGTGCCGGCGACGGGTGAACTCATCCAGGCATTGCAGACCATCGTCAGCCGCAATGTGCCGCCGACCGATCCGGCCGTCTTGTCGATCACCCGCATCGAGGCGGGATCTGCCTATAACGTCATCCCCGAAACGGCCTCGATTGCAGGCACGGTGCGGGCCTTCTCCGACAGCGTGCGCGAGACCATAAGGGGCCGAATCCGCACGATTTCCGATCACATTGCCGCCGCTTACGGGCTCACCGCCGAGGTGGATATTCGCGACATATTCTCGGTTCTGACCAATGATGACGCATCGGTGGAGATTGTGGCCGGGGTGGCGCGCGAAGTTCTCGGAGACGAGCGCGTTTCCACCGAGCCCAGCCGCTTCATGGGCAGCGAGGATTTCGCCGACCTCCTGAAACATGCGTCCGGTGCGTTTTTCACCCTCGGTCATTCCGGCACCGTGCCAGCCCATAATCCCGGTTTCATTGTCGACGATGCCATCCTGCCGGTCGGCGCCACCTTGTTTGCCCGGCTGGTCGAAACCCGGCTGAAGCCTGCCTGAAAATTTGAAAACAAGCCTGCAAGAGGAAACATCCATGGATATTACAAGACGTAAGACATTGCTTTTGAGTGCTGCGCTAGGTGCGGCCATGCTGCTGCCATCCGTGCCGGTGCTGGCGGCAGAAACGCCGAAAAAGGGTGGTATTGTCACCCTTGCGGGTCTCGGTGAGCCGACGACGCTTGTGCCGCTTTCCGATTCCAATACGCGAACGCGCGCGATTTCCAGCAAGATCCTGGAAGGGTTGGTACGCTTCGACAGCGAGTTCAAGCCGCATCCGGTTCTCGCCGAAAGCTGGGAAACCTCCACCGACGGGCTGCGCTACACCTTCAAGCTGCGCAAGGGCGTCAAATGGCATGATGGCAAGGATTTCACCGCACAGGATGTGAAATTTTCCCTGCTTGCCTTCAAGAAGGTGGGCCCACGCGGCCGTATCACTTTCGCCAATGTTGCTGATATCGAAACGCCCGATCCGCTGACGGCGGTAGTGGTGCTTTCCAAACCTGCGCCTTATCTTCTGAGGGCGCTGACTGGTGGCGAAACGCCCATTTTGCCGGCCCATGCCTATGCTTCGGAAAACTACAATGAGAGTCCGAACGGCAACGCGCCCGTTGGCACTGGCCCCTTTGTGTTTGAGGAATGGAAACGCGGCAGCTATGTGAAGCTCAGGAAGAACCCGAACTACTGGCAGGCCGATCTTCCCTATCTAGATGGCTTCGTGGCGAGGTTCGTCGCTGACGCGGCCTCCACCACCATCTCGGTGGAAACGGGCGAGGCGGATTATACCGCCGATGTCTCCTACAGCGATCTGGAGCGTTTGCGGCAGAATCCCAAGCTTTCGGTGGAGGTCTATACCGACTCCTATCTCAATAACGCCGCCATATTCGAGTTCAATCTGGAGAACCCGATCCTCGCGAAAAAGGAGGTGCGGCACGCGCTGGCACATGCCATCGACCGCAATTTCATCAACGACGCGATCTTTTTCGGCACGGCGAAACCCGCCGGTTCGAACATTCCAGCGGTATTCACCGCCTATAATGACGAGAAGCCCTTTACCTATCCCTTCGATCTGGCCAAAGCGAATGAGCTGCTGGACAAGGCGGGGTATCCGAGGGGTGCGGATGGCACGCGTTTTTCGCTGCGGCTGGCCTTCCTGCCCTCCGACGTTTTCCGCAAAACCTCCGAATATCTACGCTCGTCCTTCGGCAAGCTCGGCGTGAAGGTGGATATCGTCGAAGGTGATCTCGCGACCTTCATCAAGCGCGTCTATACGGAGCGCGGTTTTGACCTGACGGTGAACGGCATCAGCCGGTTGTTTGATCCGACAGCGGGCGTGCAGCGGCTCTACTGGTCCGATGGCATCAAGAAACCCGCGCCATACGTCAATGCCGCCCACTACAACAATCCCAGGGTGGATGATCTTTTCCGCGCCGCTGCGATTGAAGTGGATGAAACGAAACGGGCGGGGCAGTTCCACGATATCCAGAAAATCACCGGTGACGAATTGCCGAATTTCTCTATCGTCGCCCTGCCGACCGTCATTCTGCGCAACACCAGCCTGCAGTCTCTCGTCACCACCATCGACATTGCCTATGGCGATCTGTCGACGGCCTGGAAGAACGAGTGAGCGTTTTGCATATGGCAATAAAAAACCCGGCAATTTTGCCGGGTTTTTTATTGCTGAAAACGGCCCTCCGGCCTTTTTTCACTATCGCGGGATAACGGCGTTTTCGGGAAAAACGTTGCCTTTGGAACAGGCCGGCAGGAACGGTGATGCCAATTATCGGAACTCTAAAAAAATCAATTTCTTCAATAATTTAGGGCGAAGGAATTCTTCGTTTTGCGGGAAGAATAGCTTTCTGGACCTCTGATTTCTCTGCCTGCACTGTGTCCATGAAATCTCACCCGCACACGATGGATGCCATGGCCAAGGATACGCTTTTTTTGATCGCCCCCGGTTTTGAAGACCCCAAGCACCCCGGTGTCCGGTTCGTCTGCCCGCATTGTAACCAGATCGAAGGCCTGCTTGCCGCCTTTCCGGACCTTGCCGCCGGGATCGATATCCACCGGGTCGGTTTTCAGCGTCCGCGCGAAGCGGTCATCGCCGTCGTGGGTGAGGAAAACCAGTCGTTGCCGCTGTTCGTCTTTACCGGCGATGCACCAGCCGATGCGACGACCAAAGGCGACACGCACTTCATTCAGGACACGAAACGCATTTTGCAAATCCTCGCCGAGCGTCACGGGTTCCCGCAACTGCACTGAGATGCCGCACCCCGCACATCGGATTTTTATCGGAGATAGACATGACCTTTTCCAGACGCCAGTTTCATAAAATTGCACTCGCCGCCGGCGCTTTCGTGGCGCTTCCAGGTGGTTCTTTCGCTGCTGCTGAAGAGCCGGTTTCGGGCGGCACGCTCAAGATCGTCTATTTTCCCGAGCCGACGCAGCTCGTGGCAATCAATACCAGTGCGGGCGGTCCGCAGTTCATTGGCTCGAAGATTTACGACGGGCTTTTGACGTACGATTACGAACTTTCGCCCAAGCCGAGCCTTGCCAAAGAATGGAGCGTTTCCGCCGACGGGCTGGAATATGTCTTTCATCTGCAGCCGAATGCGAAGTTCCATGACGGCAAGCCGGTGACATCGGCGGATGTGGAGTTCTCGATCCTGCGGCTGAAGGAAGCCCATCCGCGCGGCCGGGCGACTTTCTCGCATGTTGAAAGCGTCGATACTTCCGATCCGCTGGTCGCGAAGGTGAAGCTTTCCAAGCCGGCGCCGGGATTGATAACCGCGCTCGCCTCGTCGGAATCGCCTGTTGTGCCAAAGCACATCTTCGAGACCTTCAAGCCGACTGACAATCCAAAACCCGCCCAGATCATCGGCAGCGGCCCCTTCGTCCTGAAGGAATGGGTGCCGGGCAGCCATATTCTTCTGGAAAAGAATGCCGACTACTGGGACGCGTCAGGTCCTTATCTCGACCGCGTCGTCATTCGCCTCATCAATGATGCGGGCGCTCGCGCGGCGGCGCTGGAAACCGGAGAGGGCGACATTGGCCCGAACCCGGTGGCGCTTGCCGATCTGGAACGACTGAAATCCATCCCGACGCTGAAGGTGGATGACCGCATCTACGCCTATGCCGGCCAGCAGAACCAGCTCGTCATCAACCTTGAGAACGAATATCTCAAGGAATTGAAGGTGAGGCAGGCTATTGCCCACGCGATCGACGTTCCGGCGCTGATCGATACCGTGCTTTACGGTTACGCCGTGCCATCGCCCACGCCGATCAGCCCCGGCCTTGCGAAGTTCCACAATCCGGATATCGGTTTTGCCAAATTCGACGTCGCGCTGGCGGAAAAGCTGCTGGATGAGGCGGGCTTTCCGCGCAAGGATGGCGGCAAGCGCTTCAAGCTCAGGGTCACCACCAACCCGTTCAACCCGCAGACCTATTCGGATTTCATAGCGCAGGCGCTTTCCAAGATCGGCATCGAGGCGGATATCCAGAAATTCGATTTCGGCACCTATGTGAAGGTCGTTTATACCGATCGCGCCTGGGACCTTTCAGTCGAATCCCTCTCCAATACCTTCGATCCGACGGCCGGCGTGCAGCGTGTCTACTGGAGCAAGAACTTCAAGATCGGCCTGCCGTTCTCAAACGCCAGCCACTACGCCAATCCGGAAGTGGACCGGCTGCTGGAAGCGGCCGCGGTGGAGCCGGATATCGAAAAGCGCGCAGCCTTCTTCAAGGAGTTTCAGGCCGTCGTCGCCAAGGATCTTCCCGTCATCAATCTCGTTTCGCCAATCCAGCCGGTCGTCGGCAGCGTCCGCATCAAGGATTACGCGACAGGGGCGGAGGGGCTCAGCGGCAATCTCGCCAAAGCGTGGGTGACGAAGGAGGCGTAAGCGCATCCTCACCTCTCGTTTAAAGCCGCGTCAAAGTTGAAAAGGGTTCATCGCCATGAGCAGAAAATCCGAGAAGCTGGTCCTCAATGCGTTCATCTATCCGGGTGGGCACCATGAAGCAGCCTGGCGCCACCCCGAGTCGGAGCCACTGCGCGTCACGGATATAAGGCTCTACCAGGATATCGCCCGCAAGGCCGAGGCGGCAAAGCTGGATGCCATTTTCTTTGCCGATGCGCCGGTGCTGGACGCCAATATCCGCTATGCCGCCCGGCACCGGCTGGAACCGATCACCATGCTGGCGGCCTTGGCGGCCGTCACCGAAAAGATCGGCTTCATTGCGACGGCCTCCACCACCTATTACGAGCCTTACAATCTAGCGCGGCTGTTCGCCTCGGTCGATCATATCAGCGGCGGCCGGGTCGGCTGGAACATCGTGACGACCTCGGCCGATGCGGCGGCCGGAAACTTCAATCTCCAGCAGCATCCGCCGCATGCCGACCGTTACCGGCAGGCGACTGAGTTCGTCGATGTGGTGACGAAGCTCTGGGACAGCTGGGAAGACGATGCCATCGTCGCCGACAAGGAGAGCGGTCTTTTCGCCGATACCGACCGCATCCATCCTGCCAATCACGAGGGCGAGTTCTACCGGGTGCGGGGCGCGCTCAACCTGCCACGCTCGCCGCAGGGCAGGCCGGTCTATGTGCAGGCCGGCTCTTCGGAGGACGGTCGTGGCTTTGCTGCCCGTTATGCCGAGGCAATCTTTACCGCGCATCAAACTCTGGAGAGTGCGCGGTCTTTTTATTCCGACATAAAGAGGCGCGTGGCGGCCACGGGGCGCAATCCCGCCCATGTGAAAATCCTGCCGGGGATCAGCCCCTTCATCGCCTCCACCGAAGAGGAGGCGCGAAAGCTCGAGGCGAGTTTCAACGATCTCATCCAGCCGGCCTTTTCGCTTGGGCAGTTGCAGCGCATTACAGGCATTGATCTCTCATCGGCCGATCTCGATCAGCCGTTGCCGAAGGAGGCGGTGGAAGCGACGCGTGCGCAGGCGGACAGCAGCCGGCATCAGCTGGTTCTCGATGTCATCGACCGGGAAAATCCGACGATCCGGCAATTGCTGCACCGGCTTGCCGGCGGGCGCGGCCACAAGGTGATTTCGGGAACCCCGGAACAGGTGGCAGACTGGATAGAGACCTGGTTCCGTGAAGGTGCTGCCGACGGCTTCAACATCATGCCGCCATGGCTGAATGGCGGGTTCGATATTTTCGTGGACGAGGTCGTGCCGATCCTCAAACAGCGCGGGCTGTTCCGCGAGGACTACGAGGGCGACACGCTGCGTGATCATTACGGCCTGCCCCGGCCGGAAAACATCCATACGACCAGGGAGTTGCAAAGGGAACGCGCCTGATGTGGGACGGGCGTGTTCAGGCGGCGGCTTCGAGAGAGCGTGTATCCTCGCGCAACAAGGCGAGTAGAGATGCGATTTCCGGCAGCCGCCGCCTGTCAGGACTGGTCAGAAGATGATACCGGCTGGCGGTCGGCTGAGGCACACCGAAAGGTGCGATCAGACGGCCGGTTCGAAGCTCTTCGGAAATGAGCGAGTGGCGCGCAAGGCCGATGCCGTGGCTGGACAAGAGTGCCTCTATCAGCGCGGTCTGACGCGAAAAGCGCGGTCCTGCTGCGGAAAGCCGAAGCGGAATGCGGCAGGCGCGCAGCCAGTTTGCCCATTCGAAGGCAGCATCGGTGCCGTTGCCGCGCAACATCGCAAAAGAGATATCCCGAAGCCGCTCGGGTTCACCACCAAGCTGGTAGCGGGTGGCAAAATCCGGGGTGCAGACGGCACTGACGGTGTCGGCAAAAAGCGGTTCGTGAATGAAACCGGGGATTTGTCCGTGGGTGGCGACGATCGCGCAATCGGCATCGAAATGCGTGAGGTCGATGGCGTCGCCCTCGAGAGATTCAATCGAGATATCTACGTCTCCAAGGGCTGGAACGATGGTTCCCAACCGTGGTGCCAGCCATCGGGCCGCAAAACAGCCTTCCGCCAGAACCCTCACCTGCCGCCGGCCGCCGGAGGCCATGAGATCGGAAAGACTGCCGATCATCGTCTCGAAAGCGTCCGCAAGGCCGGGGTAAAGCGTGCTGCCGGCCTCGGTCAGCACCAGCTCGCCGCGCTGGCGGCTGAAGAGTGTTTGCCCGAGATGGGTTTCCAGAATGCGCACCTGCTGGCCGATTGCGGCAGTCGAGACATGCAGTTCTTCCGCCGCCCGCGAGAAGCTGGCGTGACGCGCGGCCACGACAAATGCGCGCAGGGCCGTCAGCGGCGGCAGCCGGGAAAGCGTCGGCAACCGGAAAGCCGCTCTTGCGACCGAAGGAGGGATGAATTCCGTTCTCATGGCCGTTTTCCCTTTATCGCTAGAATACCCGGCCTTCCCTGAGGTGCGTCGTGGTGCCGTTGAGATAATAGTCGCCGATGACACGCGCCTTGTGGGCAAGCGGATTGTGGTTGTAGACCGTGCGGATGTTGCGCCAGTGGCGGTCGAAATTCCGCTCGCTGGACGTCGCCGATCCGCCGCCGAGTTCGTAAAGGTTGGTGGCGACCGTTAGTGAAAGCTGCGATGCGATGATCTGGGTACGGGCGGTGGCGAGAGAACCTTCCAGCAAAGCCGCTTCTATCGCCTCTTCGTCGCCGCTGGAAAAGGCGGCGGCGGTCCTGTCGAGCGTTCTTGCCGCCTCGCGGATCAGCGTCTTGACGGCGAAGGCACCGGCGCTGATCTCGCCGAGCATCTTCTGCACAAAGGGGTCCTGATTGGCGGTTTCGGCGCTGCTGTGGAGCGTGGTGCGCGCCTGGCGCAGAACATAGTCGATGCCATCGTTGAGTGCACCCTGAACGGCACCGGCGGCAGAGGCAGCGAGGTGCAATTGTCGCATGGCCGAGCTGTGGCGCCCGATCTGGCTGCCGAGCTTGCGGGTCGTCAGTTCATGCGGGAGCACCTCGACATTTTCAAGCAAAACGCCGCCGCTTGCCGTCATGCGCTGGCCCATGCTGTCCCAGTCGTCGAGGATGGTGATCCCGGGCCGATCAAGCGGAATGAGGACGCCGATCGGCTGTTCGTCGTCGCCGACAGCGCTAAAGGTGCCGAAATCTGCGAAGGCGGTGCCGGTCGCATACCATTTGCGGCCGTTCAGACGATAACGGTCGCCATCGGCGCTGAGGCGCGTGGTGATTTCGCCGGGACGTTTGGTGCCCTGTTCCGTGCTGGCGCCCGCAAAGAGCTTGCCGGTGAGGACATTTTCGAGGTGCCGCCGATCCTCGAGCTCGATCGGTGTGAGAGCGAGGTTTTCTGTGAAATTGAAATGGCTGCGGAGTGCGTGCGGAATATTGCTGTCGGCTTCCCCGAGGATCATCAGGACTTCTATATAGTCCGCAATCGAGCCTCCCGGCCCGCCTTTGGCCTCGGGGATGCGCAGCGTGCCGATCCTGGCTTCTTTGATCAGGCCGAAGATTTCGAAGGGAAGTTCCCGCTGACGCTCACGGCGAGCGGCATCCTTGGCGGCAACAGCCGCAATGTCCCTGGCGCGGGCCAGAATGTCGTCTCGGCTCGGCACGCTGGAATTATCGGTGGTTGCGGTCTGTATTTTAGGATTGGACATTGCGGATTTCCCTGAGCGGATGTGATGACCTGCGGCACGGTCGCGCCGCAGGCATTTTCTTCTGGACGATCAGGCGACCGCGCGCGGCTTGACGACCGGGCGGGGAGCCGGTTCGATATTGCGCGGCACGCGGCCTTCGACGGGATGGCTCGGATCGTTGAAGCCGGGTGTCGAGGGATGGCCTGTCGTCACAAGGCTGTCGACCAGCGCCTCGTCTTCCGCATCGATCTTCACATCGAGGGCGCGGACGTAACCGTCCCAATGGTCTTCAGTGCGCGGGCCGGTGATCGCGGCGGTGACGAACTTGTTGTTCAGCACCCAGGCGAGCGCAAAATCCGCTGCCGAAACACCCTTTGATGCGGCGTGCGCCGCAACCTTCTGGGCGATTTCGACCGACTCGGGGCGCCATTCGGTTTCCAGAACCCGCTTGTCGCCACGGCCGACACGGGTATCTGCGCCCGGCTGCTCACCCGGCTGATATTTGCCGGTCAGCACGCCACGTGCCAGCGGCGAATAGGAAACGACGCCCAGCCCGTAATTATGTGCCGCAGGCAGCTGCTCGGCTTCGGCCGTGCGGTTGACGATGTTGTAGAGCGGCTGGCTGGCGATAGGCCGGTCGATGCCGAGCTGATCGGCCAAATGCGAAATTTCGGCGATGCGCCAGCCCCGGAAGTTGGAAACGCCGAAATAGCGCAGCTTGCCCGCACGGATGAGATCGGCAATGGCGCGTACCGGCTCTTCCAGCGGCGCGTCGAAGACGGCGCGGTGGAAATAGAGGATATCGATGTAGTCGGTGTTGAGACGGCGAAGCGAATTCTCGACGGTCTCGATCACCCATTTGCGCGAATGGCCGCCAAGGTTCGGACCCTTGGTGTGGGAATTGACGAATTTCGTTGCCAGAACCCAGTGATCGCGACTGGCCTTGATACCGCGACCAACGACTTCTTCCGACTTGCCGTCGTGATAGACATCGGCAGTGTCGATGAAGTTGATGCCCTGCTCGCGTGCCTTGTCGATGATGCGGAAGGCCACGTCATCCGGCGTCGGGCCTCCGAACATCATCGTGCCGAGGCTCAGCGGTGAAACTTTCAGCGCGCTGCGTCCGAGATAGCGATAGTCGACCATTATGGTTGCTCCTTCAGTTTATTGGGCATGGTGGCAAGCCACGGCGTAGTTCTTGCCGAAAAGGGTGTAATCCGGCGCTTTTTCGCGACAGAGATCGGTGGCGAGCGGGCAGCGGGTGTGAAACCGGCAGCCGGATGGCGGGTTGTGGGGGCTCGGCAGGTCGCCGGAAATGGGCGCTGCCTGCTTGCGGCGCGCGGGATCGGGAACGGCTGCGAGAAGCGCACGGGTATAGGGGTGTTTCGGCGAGGCCCAAAGCTCCGCGGTCGGCGCGCTTTCCACGATCTTGCCGAGATACATGACGAGAACGCGATCGGAAAAATAGCGTACGACCGAAAGGTCGTGGGATACGAAGAGATAGGACAACGAAAGCCGTTTCTTCATCTCCACCAGAAGGTTGAGGATCTGCGCCTGTATGGAAAGATCGAGCGCCGAGACAGGCTCGTCGCAGACGACCAGTTCCGGCTCGAGAACGAGCGCCCGGGCAATGCCGATGCGCTGGCGCTGGCCGCCGGAAAACTCGTGCGGATAGCGGTCGAGTGCATCAGGCGGCAGCCCCACCTGCGCGACGATCGCCTCGACGATCTCCCGCTGTTGCGCCCTGTCGCCAATGCCGTGCACCTTCAACGGCCCGGTAAGGATGGTTCGCACCGTCTGGCGCGGATTGAGCGACGCGAATGGGTCCTGAAAGATCATCTGGATGCGGCGGCGGATGCCGCGCAGCTGCGACGACGACATCGCCGTGACATCGGCGCCCTTGAAGGTGATCCTGCCGGAAGTGGGCTCCACCAGCCGCATCAGCGACTTGCCGAGCGAGGATTTGCCGCAGCCTGATTCACCCACCAGCGCCACGGTCTCGCCCGCCTCGATGTCGAGCGACACATCGTCGACGGCGCGGACTGGTCCGCGTCCTCCCGAATAGTGGGTGGAAAGACTATGCACTGACAAGAGCGTCATCGGATACCTCTTGGGATGTGGGGGATACGAAGGGGCAGGCGGCGTAGCGGCCTTCCGAGACGAGCCTCAGCGGCGGTACGAACTGCCCGCAGAAACCGCGGGCGCTCGGACAGCGTGGCCGGAAGGCGCAGCCGCGCTCCCCCGTGGCCGAAACGATTGAACCCGGAATTTCGATGAGTGGCCCGTCGCGATAATGCTGGCCGTCTTCGGCGCGCGGAGAGGCAGCCAGCAGGCCGCGCGTATAGGGGTGGTAAGGATTGGAGAAAACCGGTTCAGGCAATCCTTCTTCCACCTTGCGGCCGGCATACATGACCATGACCCGATCGGCCCATTGCGCCACAATGCCAAGATCGTGGGTGATGAGGATGATGGCCATGTTGAGATCGCGGCGCAGATTGTCGAGCAGCTGCAGGATCTGCGCCTGTATCGTCACGTCGAGCGCGGTCGTCGCCTCATCGGCGATCAGTAGTTTGGGATTGCAGGCAACGCCGATGGCGATCATGACGCGTTGGCGCATGCCGCCGGAAAGCTGGTGCGGATAATCGTCCACGCGGCGCTGGGCGTCGGGAATATTGACGAGGTCCAGAAGCTCGATGGCGCGTTTGCGCGCCTGGTGCCTGTCGATCCTTTCATGGATGCGCAGCACCTCGATGATCTGTTCGCCCACCGTCAGGACCGGGTTCAGCGAGGTCATCGGTTCCTGAAAGATCATGCCGATATCGCGGCCGCGAATGCCGCGCCATTGCCGCTCGGAAAGCGGCAGGAGATCGCGGCCTTCGAGCAGAACACGCCCGCCGGTTTTTGCATGCGACGGCAACAGGCCGATCAGGCCGAGCGCAGTCAGTGATTTTCCCGAGCCGCTTTCGCCGACGATTGCCAGCATTTCGCCGGACTCCACATCGAAGCTGACGCCCTTGACCGGTTGGGCTGAGCCGAAGCTGACGGAAAGATCGTGGACTTCGATAAGTTTGCTCATCGGCGTTCCTCCGAAAAACGGGGGTTGAGCGCATCGTTGAGACCGTCGCTGATGAGGTTCAGCGAAATGACGGTGAAGACGATGGCGAGGCCGGGAAGGGCGGTCAGATACCAGGCGGTGCGAATGACGTCGCGTCCCGACCCGATCATCGAACCCCAGGAAACACGGTTGGGGTCGCCAAGTCCCATGAAGGAAAGGGCTGCTTCCATGAGGATCGCACCCGCCACCATGACGGAGGAGGTGACGATGATCGGCGGCAGGGCGTTGGGCAGAATTTCCTGAAACACGATACGCGCATGGCCATAACCGAGGCTTCGTGCGGCAAGCACATAGTCCTTCTCGCGGATGGCGCGGAATTCGGCGCGGGTCAGGCGCGCAACAAGTGGCCAGGTAATGATGCCGATTGCCGAGGTTACCGTGGTGACCGAAGGCTGGGCAATGGCGACGAGCACCACCAGCAGCACGAAGTTCGGCAATGTCTGGAAGATTTCGATGATCTTCACAAGAATATCGTCGATGATGCCACCGAAATAACCGGCGAAAGCACCGATTGTTATGCCGATCGTCAGCCCTATCAGGGTGGCGACGACACCGACGGTGAGCGAGATGCGTGCGCCATGCACGATGCCCGCCAGCACATCACGCCCCATGGAATCGGTGCCGAGCGGATAGGCTGGATTCTGGCCGGGCCAGAGGAAGGGGCGGGCCACCATTTCCAGCGGATCGCCCGGATAGATCAGCGGGGCCGTGACAGCGGCGATGAGGACGGTGGCAAGGAACAGCAGCCCAACGATGGCGTTGGGATTGGTCAGGAAAATCTTCAGTTCCCGCCGCAAGCCGCGCCGCGGCACGGAGACGGAGCGGGCTGAAAGCGCGTCCGGCGCATGGATATAGGGCCAGACTTTTTCTTCAGGTTTTTTAGGTTTGGGATTGCTCTCTTCGGCACTGAGTTCGGCCGCGTCGAGAACTGCTGATGTCTGGGAGGAATTCATCGGCTTTCTCCGATGCGGGGGTCGAGCCATGCCTGCAACAGGTCCACGGCGGCATTGACAATGATGACGACAAGGGAAGAGAGAAGCAGAATGCCGAGCAGCACGCTGAAATCGCGGGCCATGACGGCCTCGAAAGCAAGACGGCCAAGGCCTGGCCAGCTGAAGACCGTCTCGACCACGACCGCACCGCCCAGCAGGCCGCCAATATGCATGCCGGCCATGGTGGTGATTGGGATGAGCGCGTTGCGCAGAATATGGCGTGTGGTGAGCCGGAAAGGCGAAACGCCTTTTGCCCGTGCCGTGCGCACATAGTCCTGGGATTTGACTTCCAGCATCGCCGCGCGGGTGAGGCGGGCATAAATCGCCAGAAAATAAAGCGCCAGCGAAAGGGCGGGGAGAACGATATAGCGCAGCCTGTCCAGAAAAGCGTCGAGGCCGGTGAGGCTGCTGCCGATGGTGCTGTCGCCGCCAGACGGAAGCCAGCCGAGCTTGACCGAGAACGTGAGGATAAGCATCAGGCCGATCCAGAAGCCCGGCACGGAATAAAAGATTAGCGAGCCAATCGAAATGATCCGGTCCGGCAGCTTGCCGGAAAAGAGCGCCATGATGGAGCCGAGGAAAACGCCGACGAAAATCGCAATGCCAAGTGCTGCTCCCATCAGCGCCAGCGTGCCGGGCAACCGCTGGCCGATAAGATCGGCGACCGGCATGCCGTAGCGGGGTGAAAAGCCGAGGCTGAACTGGGCCAGATTGCCGAGATAGTTCATGAGCTGATGGACGACCGGCAGGTCGAGCCCGAAGCGTGAGCGAATTTCGGCCATGGTCTCGACGGTCGCCGAACCCGCTTCCGCGGCCAGCACGTCAGCCGCATCACCAGGCGCCAGCTGCAGCAGGAAGAAGTTCAGGATGACGATACCGAGAACCGTCGGGACGGCCTGAATGGCCACCCGCCTTGCCTGCGATAAAATCCGTTTCGAATTCGACATCGGCTCCAGTCCATTCGCTTGAAAACATGAAATCGGCCCGTAAAGGCGTTGGTATTAGTTGACTAATTTTATGGAATTTGTCAAAGAGTAATAGAATTATTTTCTGAAATTTACGGAAAAATGCGCCATAAAGAAAAGATAATTCCTATTTATGAGAATGGTTGGTGCTTCATGCCAATCTCACTCTCGTCTGCGGAACAAACTTCTTCCCAAGCGCGGCCGTTCAGTTTTGCCGGTTTTTCGCCGGTTCAATTAAGGAGAGGTATCGCATGACTGTTTTCAACCAGACGACGCGCCGCGGATTTCTGCTGGCGTCGGTGGCTCTTGGCGTGGTGTCGTTGCCGGGGCTGAAGCTCAACGCGGCGGAGCCGGCAAGCGGTGGCACAGCCACCCTACTCATCTCATCGGAGCCGCCGGTTCTGACGACGATCGCGCACACGGCCTATAATTCCGTCTACATATCGCCCAAGGTCACGGAAGGCCTGCTGACCTATGATTTCGACCTCAACCCCAAGCCGCTCCTGGCCAAATCATGGGATGTCAGCGGCGATGGCCTGCGTTACACCTTCAATCTGAGACCCGGTGTAAAATGGCATGACGGCAAGCCTTTCACATCTGCCGATGTGGCGTTCTCCATCAACACCATCAAGGAAGTGCATCCGCGCGGGCGCAATACCTTCCTGAACCTCACTGCTGTCGAGACCCCGGATGATCTGACGGCCGTGCTGGTTCTTTCCAAGCCTGCGCCGTATCTGATAACGGCGCTTGCCGCTGCTGAAACGCCTATCGTGCCCAAGCATCTTTATGAAGGCACGAAAGTCACCGAAAATCCCATCAATCTCGCGCCTGTTGGTACCGGCCCGTTCAAGTTCAAGGAATGGGTGCGCGGCAGCCATATCGTTTTTGAGCGCAATGCCGATTATTGGGATGCGCCGCGCCCCTATCTCGACAAGCTGATTGTTCGCTTCATTCCAGATGCGTCGGCCCGTGCCATCGCAATCGAAACCGGTGAGATCGATCTCGCTCCGAGCACCCCGGTCGCCTATAGCGATCTCGACCGGCTGAAGGAGCTGCCGAGCCTCGGCTTCGAGACCAATGGCTATCAATATACCAATTCGATCAGCCGCGTGGAGTTCAACCTCGAGAAGGACGTGTTCAAGGATGTCCGCGTCCGCCGCGCCTTCGCGCATGTCATTGACCGCAAAGTCATCTTCAACACGGTCAATTATGGCTATGGCGCGACAATCACCGGCCCGATCAATCCGAAGCTGACGAAATGGTTCGTGGACGATCTGAAGACCTATCCGATCGATCTGAAGGCGGCCGAAGCGCTGCTGGACGAGGCGGGATACAAGCGCGGCGCGGATGGTATCCGTTTCAAGCTCAATCTGGACTATGTGCCGAGCACCGAAGCCTATCCGCGTGGCGCGGACTATATTCGCCAGGCGCTGGCGAAGGTCGGTGTGGATGTGACGGTGCGGACGCAGGATTTCGCCACCTATACCAAGCGCATCTACACGGATCGCGATTTCGATTTTGCCTATGAGGGCATGAGCAATCTCTTCGACCCGACCGTCGGTGTGCAGCGGCTATACTGGTCGAAAAACTTCAAGAAGGGCGTGCCCTTCTCAAATGGCGCCGCCTACAGCAACCCCAAGGTGGATGCGCTGCTGGAAGCTGCCGCTGTCGAGATCGATCCGGACAAGCGCGTCGCGCAATGGAAGGAAATACAGCAGATCCTCGTCGATGACGTTCCTGCCATCGATATCGTTGCTGCACCTGAAATCACCATCTTCAACAAGCGCATTGCCGATCACACTATCGGTGCAGAAGGCGTCGCGGGCAGCTTGGCCTTCGCGCATATCGCGGCATCCTGATCGTCTCGCCAGCCCCTGCCCGCCGTTTGCGGCGGGCAGGGGCATCTCCCTTTCGTCGACGGGCACCGCAGCATCGCTTTCTGGTGTCATCGTTTTCATCGAGGCCAAAGCCATGAGCACGACACTTTCTGAAATCTGGTACACACGTTGCCCGGTGCCCACGCCCGTGGGGCTTGCGGCGCAGCTCGGTTATCTCGCGCAGACCTTTGAGGATGTGGGGATATCGCTGAAATCCATCATCGATTCACCGGATCGTTCTGTGCGGCAGAGCCATTTCAACCACACGCTGGAATGGTCCTTCCGCCACGGCGGTAATGTGCCCCCTATCCGCGCCCGCTCGGAAGGGCGCAATACGCGTCTTATCGGCATTACCTGGACCGATGAGTTCCAGGCGATCATCACCCTTCCGGAAAACGGTATCCGCTCGCTTGCCGATCTCGTCGGCCGCCGTTTCGGTGTGCCGCGCAGACCTGATGGGATTGTCGATTTCATGCGAGCGACAGCATTGAAGGGCATCGTTTCGGCGCTTTCGCTGGAGGGGCTGAGGGTCGAGGATATCGAGCTGAAGGATATCGTGATCAAGGATTCCGTGCTGGCGACACAGGAGGGACCATCCCTTTTCGGCCTGAAGCGGCGACAATCCTTCGGTGAGGAGATCATCGCGCTGTTGCGGGGTGAGGTCGATGCGATTTTCGTCAAGGGTACTGCCGGTATCGCCGCCGCGAACCTGATCGGCGCCGTGCAAGTGGCGGAATTCGGTTTTCACCCCGACCCGAAGATACGTATCAACTCCGGCTCTCCCCGCGTGCTGACAGTTGACGGACGACTTGCCGATGAGCGCCCCGATCTGGTGGAGCGGCTGGTTGCCGCCATTGCCAAAGCCTCGCTCTGGGCGGAGCAGCATCCGGAAGAGACCCGCCGTTTTATCGCGCGCGAGGCGGGTGCGACCGAAGAGCAGGTTCTGGCCGCCAACGGCCCGGATGTCCACCGCCATCTAGGTCTTGGCCTCGATGCAGACCTCGTCGCCGCCGTCGGCCATTACAAGGATTTCCTGCATCAATGGGGTTTCCTTGAAAACGACTTCGATCTCGCTGCGTGGATCGATGACCGTTTCGTCACGACCAGTGAAAGGGCGGTGGCATGAGCGGCGCTTTATCCGCCGTTCCGAGCCCGGAGCAGCACTTGAATCCCGTCGCCATCGCAACCGCGCTCGCCGAAGATTTCAGCCTGACTGCGGCGGAGTATGACAAAAGCGGCGAATTCGCCGCCGGTAATTTCGAGGCACTTTTCAAGTCTGGCCTGCTTGGTCTCGTGACGGCTGAAAAGGACGGTGGTTGGGGAGAGGGCATGGAAACCGCGCATGCCGTCATCGCCGCCATTGCCAAGGGTGATCCGTCAACCGCCCTCATCCTTGCCATGCATTACAGCGTTCATGCTGCCATCCGGCGCGGCAGGTGGCCGGCAGATCTCGCGGCAAAAGTGCTGGCCGCCAATAACAGGGAGCGGGCGCTTCTGAACAATGCGCAGGCAGAGCCGGGGATCGGTTCCCCGGCCCATGGCGGACTGCCGGAAACGACGGCGCGGATCGAGGGCGATTTCTGGGTGGTCAATGGCCGCAAGAGCTTCGTCACCGGCCTGCCGGGTCTGAAATGGGCGATTGTACTTGCCGTCACGACGGAAGAGGCGCCGCGTCTGATCCAGCTTCTGGTCCCGCTCGATGCGCCGGGCATCGGCCGGGAAAAGGCATGGGAAGCGACAGGAATGTATGCCACCGCCAGCGACGATCTCCTGCTTGAGAATGTGAGGGTGCCGCTCGCCGATATCGTTGCCGAACAGCCGGCGGACGAGCCGTTGCGGCGGGATGAGGCGGACGGTTACAATTTCTTCGTGCTGCTGGCCTCCGTCTATCACGGTGTCGCGCTTTCGGCGCGTGACGCCCTCTTGCGCCATCTGACAGGCCATGTTCCGGCAAGCCTCGGCGCGCCGCTGTCATCCATTCCGCGCATTCAGGAAGGTGTGGGCGAGATCGAGGTACTTCTTGCGGCCAACAGGCGTCTGCTCCGCTCCGTCGCGCGTGATATCGATGCGGGTGAGAGGGTAGGCACGGATGCGCTCGCCGTTCGTCATGTGGTGATCGACAATGCGCTGGCAGTGACGGATCTGGCGCTGGAGCTTGGCGGCAATCGCGGCCTTCGCCGGGACTATAATCTCGAGCGGCATCACCGCGACGCCATAACGGCAAGGGCGCATGCGCCGCAAAGCCACATGATCCGAACTATCCTCGGCCGTCAGAGCATCAAGGCTGTTGGCGGCTGACCGTAGAAGACATGGGCGGCTTTGTTTGGCAGGCCGCCCATGTTGACGCCGCCCGCATCAGTCCCGGAGTAGCGGCAACAGCTTGTCGCCCTGCCGTTCAATTTCCTGAAGATAGGGCGTGTCGGAAAGCACGAAATGGGTGATGCCAAGCGCGCGGTATTTGCGCAGCGACGCGGCGACGTCTTCCGCCGAACCGACGAGCCATGTCGTTGCGGCACCGCCTCCGCCAAATTTGCCGGGTGCGGTATAAAGATTGTCGTCCAGCACATCGCTCTGCGTGTGCAGATCCAGCAGGCGGCGCTGGCCGACCGCGACACCTTGCAGATGATCGTTCCAGCGCACGCCATTGTTCGCAGCCATCTCCGCCACCTTTGCTTCCGCATCGCGCCAAGCCTCAGCCGCGGTTTCGCGCACTAGCGTGGTGATCCGCAGACCGAATTGCAGCGGCGGCAGGTCACGGCCGAGGGTCTCACTGAAATGTCTGAGACGTTCGATCCTTTCGCGCACGCCGGCGAGCGGTTCGCCCCAGAAGAGCTGGACATCGGCTTCAGTTGCGGCAACCTGTTCGGCGGCCTCGGACGCGCCGCCGAAATAAAGTTTGGGATGTGGCCGGCCGGCACTCTCGCTGATGCGCGGCGAGACGGTGGAGTTCTTGACCCGGAAATGGTCGCCATTGAAAGTGACGTTTTCCTCAGTCCAGAGCCGCCGCACCAGCCGCATGAACTCCTTCGTGCGCGCATAACGCTGCGCCTGATCGCCTTCTTCGTCGCCATAGGCCGCAAGCTCGTCCCTGCCGGAAACGACATTGATTCGTACCCGGCCACCAGAAAGCTGATCGAGCGTGGCGGCGGCCGATGCGAGATTGGCCGGCTTCCAGTAGCCGGGGCGGATAGCGATCAGTGGCTCGAAAGTGGTGGTACGCGCGGTAAGCGACGCCGCAACCGTAAAGGTATCCGGACGCCCCCAGCCTGTGCCGATCAACGCGCCCTTCCAGCCATGGTTTTCCAGCGCCCTGGCATGGGTAGTTAAAGTATCGAGGCTGTTGTGGTTTTCGCTGACGGCGTCGCCCCGATGTCCGGGTTTGACGTCATTGGGGATGTACCAGAGAAATTCGCTCGTGCTGCTCACATTATCCGCCTGAATTTTCGCTTTATGTCGCGGTGGAATGGCCCTGCCGAGGCTCGGCATTTGCCATTTTGAGGTTCGGGAGGTTGAGGTCTCCGACAGTGCGAGAATGACAAACCGGCGGCGGCACGGCCAAGCAGCGGCGTTTCTTTTGGAATGCGGCAGAGGAAAAGCTTTCCGCGCGGTTTGCTCGATTAGAACATATTTTCTATGGAAAATATTTTAGGCAATGATTCCACATGCGCAGTGCCAAGGCTGCTGCCGAGAACGTATTTTTTGCCGCAACGGAATTGTCTGGATCGATTTTTCTCGAGTTCGGAAAAGCTGAGCAAGGCAATAGTCGACTAAAATTGCGAAATTCACCATTCTTGGCACACCCCGCCCGCAAACCACGGAGTAGGCATGTGTACCACCTTGATTGTCCCCGGCCTCAACGGTTCGGATGAGGGGCATTGGCAGCGGCACTGGCTGCTGGAAGATTCGGAGGCGCAGCTGGTCGATCAGCAGAATTGGGAATGCCCGGTTCTTGAATACTGGCTTGAGCGTCTGGAAGCGGCGCTCGCCGCAACCGAAAGCGCCTATATTGTCGCCCACAGCCTGGGTTGCCTGCTCGTCGCCAATATGGCGACACGACCCGTGGCCAGCAAAATCAGGGGTGCGCTTCTGGTGGCGCCCGCCCATCTCGACAGAGTGGAGGCAATGCATCCATGCATCGTCCGCTTCGGCGCATTTCCTCGGTCGCCGCTCACCTTCCCCAGTCTCGTCGTAGGTAGCATGAACGACCCCTATATGAACCCGGACGAGTTAGCCCGCACCGCTGCTGACTGGGGAAGCGATATCGTCAATCTCGGCTCCGTTGGACACATCAATATTGCCGCCGGTTTCGGCCGGTGGTCCGAGGGCTATGCTCTTTTCGCACGCCTGAAAGCGGCGTCCGAAATCAAGGCCAGCAGATCGAGGAAGCGCGGATCACCCGTTCTGCACGGTGCGCTGCTGCAGGGTGATGCCGGCGCTCTATAGTCTTTTCGTCCCAAGTCCGTGCTTTCAGCGGCCATCGTGTCGGTGCCATTGCGATGACCCCTTTATTGGCGGTTCGAAACGGAATTTTTCCCGCTGCCGCAACCTTAGTCCACGTTTGCCGGCAATCCGCCAATTATAGAATAGTAATTTTATGGAAAATATTGACCAATCTGGGCGCTCGCCGGAGGATAGAGCGAATTGACCAAAGGAGGCGCACATGCCGCAGGGACTTCATGCGTTTACTGTCGATCTGTTCGGTCTGGCCAGGCGTAGGCCGCGAGGGGTTGATCAGGGCAGTCTCCAGCCGCTGGATCATTCCGGTCGTATCAAGCGGGAAAAGAGCGATCTCGACCTTGAGCGGGAAGAGATTTACGAAATGAATTTTGCGATGCTCGGACTTTATCCGGTCCTCTGACACAGGGAGGCGAAAGGTTTGTTTTCGCTTCCCAGACCCATTTCCCAGCGGAGATAAACTCTCCTTGCGGCACGGAAATTGGAACAAAATTTCTTAAACGCGGCGGGGAATTGGCTACCCTTTTAGTACCCAGCCGAATTGCCCGATGGGCGGATTGCAAAGGACCTGTCGATGAGCACAGCTGACAAACCACTCGATTTTCTGTGGTTCATACCCACCTCAGGCGACGGCAGCTATCTTGGCTCCGACGATCTGTCACGTCCCGCCGATCCCGGCTATTTTCGGGAAATAGCGCAGGCTGCGGATCGGCTCGGTTATTCCGGGGTGCTTATTCCTACCGGCGTCGCCTGCGAGGAATCCTTCATCCTCGCGGCCAATCTCGCCGCCTATACCGAGAAACTGAAATTCCTCGTCGCCATCCGTCCGGGCGTTGCCTCGCCGGCCTATTATGCGCGGCTGGCCTCCACGCTGGACCGTGTTTCCCATGGTCGGCTGCTTCTCAACATCGTCGTTGGCGGCAGCGCGCAGGAGCTGGCTGGTGATGGCATCTTCCTGCCGCACGACGAGCGTTACGACCACGCTGACGAGTTCTTCCAGGTGTTCAATTCGTTGATCGAAACTGGCAAGGGAGATCTCGACGGCAAATATATCAAGGCACAGGGTGCCAGGCTCGGCCTGCCACCGGTGCAGGAACCGCGTCCGCCCCTTTATTTCGGCGGCTCCTCCGATGCCGGGATCGAGTTCTCGGCCGGTATCACCGACAAGTATCTGACCTGGGGTGAGCCGCCGGCACAGGTGGCGGAAAAAATCGCCAAGGTTCGCGCCGCCGCAGCGAAAAAGGGGCGAGAAGTGACATTCGGCATTCGCCTGCATTTCATCGTGCGCGAAACCGATGAGGAGGCCTGGGCCGATGCGGACAAACTGATTTCCAAGCTTTCCGACGAAACCATCGCTTCCGCTCAGGAGGCCTTCTTAAAGGCGTCGGATTCGGTCGGTCAGGCAAGGATGCGGGCGCTGCATAATGGCCGGCGTGACCAGCTTGAAGTCTCTCCGAACTTGTGGGCGGGAATCGGTCTTGTCCGCTCTGGCGCCGGCACCGCGCTGGTGGGTTCGCCGAAGACAGTTGCGGCACGGCTGCGGGAGTATCAGGCGCTGGGCATCGATACCGTCATCGCATCGGGCTATCCGCATCTGGAGGAAGCCTATCGTCTATCCGAATTGCTGTTTCCGGAAATCGGGCTTGATGGGCCACGTAATCAGATCCGTTCGTCTTTCGGCACAAAACAGGTTTTCGGCGGCGGCGGCCACGGCGGTAACGTCAAGCTGGTATCCGGCTCGTGATCAATCGCCGGAAGGCAGGCGGCCCTGTCTTCCGGTTAGCCTTTCCTATGGGCGTCATTCGGCGGAGCGTTCACGGGAGAGCGGCATATAAAACATTATTTCCATAGAATATAAGTATTATGGAATACGATGTCTATTTCACGCCCCGCCGCCGCTGCTAACTATTGAGCAACAAGCTGTTTTCAGGAGCGATCGATGACATTGCAATATGCGGCCAAGGATCAACAATTCATCAATCTCCGCGATCCCGTCTCTGGCAAGGCGCCGGATGCCGATAGCCTTAAGGCGGCGCTCAGGACGCTGGGCGGCGGTGTCAGTGTCATTACGGCGGGCGAGGGTGATGCGCGCACGGGTGCTACGGTAACATCCGCCACAGCCCTGTCGGTCGATCCGCCAAGAATTCTGGTTGCGCTCAACCGCTCCTCCTCCACATGGCCTGTGGTGCAGCGCTTCGGCCATCTGGCGGTGAATATTATCGGCCCGAACCATCAGTTCATCGCCAACCAGTTTGCCGGTGTTGGCGGTCTGAAAGGTGTGGACCGTTATCGCGGCGCGGAATGGACCCGTCTGGCGAGCGGCGCGCCCATCCTCGAGGACGCCGTTGCCGCGATCGATTGCACCATCGAGGAGGCGATCGAGCGCCACAGCCACGTCATCATCATCGGCAAGGTGGAGGCGATCCGCATCGGGTCGGGTCACTCGCTGGTCTATCAAAACGGCCGTTATCATTCGCTGGACTGAGCTCCGGCCTTTCCGGCGCTTTCACTGGGTCATTCTTTGAGGGAGTTGAGCATGGGATCTGTCACGCCGCTCGGCGAAAGAATTCGTTTCGTGTCCCCGCGTCTCGGCGCGGATGGGGATGTACTGACCGTTGCCCGGACGATTGCCGAAAAATGCGCGGTGGAAAGTGCCGCACAAATCCACGCGCGGATTGCCCGTTCCGGCCTTCTCGCCCTCTCCGTTCCAAACGATCTGGGCGGGGCGGACATCACAAACGACGTTCTCTCGCAAGCTCTCTCGATTATTTCCGCGGCGGATGCGGAGGCGGCGCATGCGCTTGCCGAACACTTCACGGCGCTCGAATTCATCAGGAACGCCGGTAGCGAAGAGCAGCGCAAAACCCTCTTCGCCCGCCTCGATCTTGGTGAGACTTTTGCGCTTGCCTCATCTGACGCCGGCGTGGATCAGGCGGTTCTGTTGACTGGCGACGACTATGGCTTGCGGCTGCCCGCTGACATTGCCCGATCTGTTACCTCAGATGCAGACTGGATCGTTGTCCCGGCAGTCAACGCGGCAGGGCAGGCCGTGCTCGTTGTTCTTCGCAATCGCCCGGATACATCATGGGACGGCCTGCTGCGCGCCGATCAGGTCGCGTTTCTTGCGCAGGGCGCTGGAAATCTGGCAGCCTCCGTTTTCACCCTTCTGAAGGCCGCCGTGGCTCTGGGTGAGAAACAGCGTGAGCTTTCAGCGTTGCTGATTGACAGATTGGCCGAGGACGGTGATGCGCGCCCCCTTATCGGCGAAATATTTCTCGCAATCGAATTGCTGAAGGCACAGATTTCCCGCCTCGCGGCCAATATCGATGCGGCGCAGGTGGGGGCGGAAAGCGTGACCTTTCGCTCTGTCCGCAACAATGCCATCACGCTGGAAATTCTAATGGCCCGTCTCGGCCTTATCGATGGTGCAAGCGAATCCGGCCTGATTGCGACCCTGGGAGACGATCTGCGCCGGCAGTAAACGGCGCTTACTCGCCTGCCGGAATAAATTGCGCGTCTTGTCCGCCTTTTGCCACGAATTGTGCGAGCGTCATATTGTCCAGGATTGTTGCGATGGCGTCCCGCACGTCCGTCATCGAAACCCTGACCTGACAGGTCTCGGGATCGTCGCAGTCGTCGCAGGCTTCAAAAGCGGTGCGGCTGGCACAGCGGATGGGGGCCAAGGGCCCGTCCAGCGTTCGGATGACCTGCCCGATCATGATTTCCGATGGCATTTTCGACAGCGAATAACCGCCATTCGGTCCCTTCTTGGAACGCAGAATGCCGCTGTTGCGCAGTTCCAGAAGAATAGTATCCAGAAATTTTTTCGGAATATTGTTGCGGGTTGCAATCTCGGTCACAAAGGCGGTCTCGCCCTGGGGCAACCGCGCCAGATCGACAAGAGCCTTCAGTCCGTATTTGCCTTTTTTGGTCAACATCGCATGATCCGCAAAGAGGGCCAGCACCTTCTGAGTGCCGGGTTATGGTGTTCTCAACTTACTAAGTAGTTTTTACCGAATTCCCGCGCAAGTCCGTTTCGTCCCGGCTCGATGCACAAAGCGGCTTTACACCATCGTTTTTCGCCCTGTTTCCTCATCGTTTCGGATTGCTTTGCCAAAGACGCCTGCCGAAACCATAGCGGGAAACAATATTTTCTCTGATCGCGTCGCAACGTGGAACGAACGTCCTTTATTACTATATAAAATCAGTAGACAAAGTATGCATCAAAAGACATGCGAGGTGATGATGTATACTCTCAGTTTGCTGGACAAGAGCCCTGTTCCAACGGGTGAGAACGCGGCAAGCGCGTTCCGCGACACGATCAATCTCGCCAAACGCGCCGAAGAACTGGGCTATCGCCGATTCTGGGTGGCAGAACATCACAATTCGCCGGAGCTTGCCGGTTCCGCGCCGGAAGCGCTGGTTGCATGGATTCTGGCGAAGACCTCTCGTATCCGCGTCGGCTCGGGCGGCGTGATGCTGCAGCATTACAGCCCCTACAAGGTCGCCGAGGTTTTCAACGTGCTGTCGTCGCTTGCCCCCGGTCGGGTCGATCTCGGCGTCGGCAAGACACCGGGCGGGCTGCCGCTTGCGACGTCTGCCCTACAGCAGGCCTATGATCCCGCTCGCAAGCCGGATTTCGAAACGGCTTTTGGTGAGCTTACCACATTTCTCTCCGGTGCCGCGCCGAAGGGGCATGCGCAGGCCGGGTTGCAGGCAACACCGGTGCCGCCGGTTGCGGTGGAACGGTTTCTGCTCGGTGCCAGCCCGGAAAGCGCAAGGCTTGCAGCTTCCAAAGGATGGAATTTCGTCTTTGCCGGCCACCTCAATGGTGATCCGGAGGTTCTTCGCAGCAGCCTCTCGGCTTTCCGTGAGGAGAGCGGCGGAAGGGCGCCGATCCTTGCCCTCTCCGTCTTTGCCGCCAGTGATCCCGACCATGCGGCGCGGCAGGTGGAAGGTCAGCGCATCTACCGGGTGTTCCTCAGCGACGGCAAGGCGTTCAACCTTGGCCGCCGTGAACAGGCGGAAGAATTCGCCCGCCAGTCCGGCGATACCGATTATCGCATCGAGGAGCGTAAGCCCAACGTCCTGCATGGCGGGCCGGACGATATTCACAAGGCGCTGCGCGCGCTTTCCGATGAGCACGGTATCGAGGAATTCATCGTGGAGCCGCCGCATGTGGGGGCCGATCAGAGGCTCGCCTCGATCGAATTGCTGGCCACACACCGCCTTTCCAGGGCCGCGTGAACTTGTCCTCAGGAGGAAATGACATGACGAAAAAGACAATCCATTTCGGCATTATGCTCCAGGGCCCCGGCGGGCACATGAACGCCTGGCGGCACCCGAAAAGCCCTGTTGATGCCAGCGTCAACTTCGATTTCTTCAGGAAGAACGCGCTGAAGGCAGAAGCCGCCGGCATCGCCTTCGCCTTCGTTGCCGACGGGCTTTACATCAACGACAAGTCCATTCCGCATTTCCTCAACCGGTTCGAGCCTTTGACCATCCTTTCGGCGCTCGCCTCCGTCACCTCGAAGATCGGTCTTGCCGGCACGGTTTCGACCTCCTACAGCGAGCCCTTCACCATCGCGCGCCAGTTCGCCTCGCTCGATCTTCTGAGCGGTGGCAGGGCCGGCTGGAATGCAGTGACGACGCCACTCGAAGGTACGGCGAAGAACTACAGCCGCAACCATCCCGAACATGCGCTGCGTTACGAGATCGCCGATGAATATCTGGAGGTGATCAAGGGCCTGTGGGACAGCTGGGACGACGATGCCTTCGTGCGTAACCGCGAGACGGGACAGTTCTTCGACAGGCAAAAACTCCACACGCTCGGCCACAAGGGTCGCTTCTTCCAGGTGGAAGGCCCGCTGAACATCCAGCGTTCGCCGCAGGGGCAGCCGGTGATTTTCCAGGCGGGTTCTTCGGATGCCGGTATAGGGCTTGCGGGTAAACATGCCGACGCCGTTTTTACTAATTCTGCGTCGCTCGAGGAAAACCAGACATTCCTCAAGCGCGTGAAGCAGAGTGCTGTCGCGCAGGGCAGATCCGCAGCCGACGTGAAGATTTTCCCTGGCATCGGGCCGATTGTGGGCGAAACGCAGGAGGAGGCGGAAGCGAAATACGACATCATCCGCAACCTCATCACCATCGAGGATGCGCTCGCCTATCTCGGCCGTTTCTTCGACCACCACGACTTCAGTGTCTATCCGCTGGATGAGCCTTTCCCCGAACTTGGCGAGATCGGCAAGAACAGCTTCCGTTCGACGACCGACCGCATCAAGCGCCGTGCGAAGGAAAAGAGCCAGACGTTGCGCGAAGCGGCGCTGGAGGCGGCGACCCCGCGCGAAGGTTTCATCGGAACTCCGGACAAGGTGGCGGACGAGATCATCCGCTGGGTTGAGCACGATGCGGCCGACGGTTTCATTCTGGGCTTCCCGGTGATTGCCGAAGGGCTGGATGATTTCATCCGCCTCGTCATACCGGTGCTGCAACGGCGCGGATATTTCGAACCGCATCTGGAAGGCAGAACGCTGCGTGAGCATCTCGGCCTGCCTTTCAAGGACAGCATCTATTCCCACGCTGAAAGCGGTTCCAGCAAGGCGATCGCATAAAAGCGGGGTCGGGCGGCAGCCATTGCCGCCCGGAGAGAATTTCAAGGTGCTGTGCGGGTAAAGCGCAGCGCAGGAGACCAGAACCATGAATATCCGCATTGACGGCGCGCGTCCGCAGGACGACGCCGAACGGGGAATCCTTGCCTTCATCGAGGAAAGCATCGCCATCCGGCACGATCTTCACCGACATCCGGAGCTTTCGCTTGGGGAAAAGCGCACGGCGGCGCTCGTTGCCCGTTATCTCCTCTCCTTCGGATATGAGGTGACCGAGGGTGTCGGGGGCCATGGCGTCGTCGCCACCTTGAAACGTGGTCATGGTGACAAGCGTCTGGGTATCCGCGCCGATATCGACGCCCTGCCCATCGTCGAGGAAACCGGTCTTGCCTATGCCAGCCAGACACAGGGTGTGATGCATGCCTGCGGTCATGACGGTCACACGACTATCCTGCTCGCCGCTGCCCGTTATCTAGCTGAAACATCGAGTTTTTCCGGCACGCTGACGCTGATTTTCCAGCCCGCCGAGGAAATCGGTGCGGGTGCTAGAGCGATGATAAAGGACAGGCTTTTCGAGCGGTTTCCCGTCGATGCCGTGTTCGGGCTGCACAATTGGCCGGGTGTCGAAACCGGACAATTCGGCTTTGTCGAAGGGCCTGCCATGGCCTCCGTCGACAAGGCGAAGGTTCGGATCATCGGCAAGGGCGGGCACGGGGCGGCGCCGCATGAAACGGTTGATCCGGTTCTTGCCTCGGCAAGCTTCGTCACCGCCTTGCAGAGCATCGTCTCGCGCAATGTCGACCCGCGAGACATGGCGGTGCTGACGGTAGGCTCCATCCATGGCGGAACTGCTTCCAACGTCATTCCCGAGAGTGTCGAACTGCAGATTACCGCGCGGGCCTTTTCGCCCGCCGTGCGCGACAGACTGGAGGAGCGGCTTCCCGCCCTTGCCAAAGCACAGGCGGAAAGCTTCGGCGCAAGCGCCGATGTCACCTACTCCCGTGGCTTCCCGCCCGTCATCAATCACATCAGGCAGACAACGTTTGCCCGCGACGTCGCCAAACGGCATTTTCCAGCCGAACAGGTTGCAGAAGGCTTTCAGCCGCGAACGGCGAGCGAGGATTTCGCCTTCATGCTTCTGGAGCGGCCGGGCTCCTATCTCTTCGTCGGCAATGGCGAGAGCGCGCCGCTGCACAGCCCTCACTACGATTTCAACGATGCGATCATTGCGCCTGCGGCACGCTTCTGGGTGCGTCTGGCCGAAGCATACCTCTCCTGATGCAACGAGTTTAGGACAACGAGATGAGCGACAGTTTTCTCTACACATCGGTCAAGGATCCGCTCGCAACCCCGCTTCTGGAGGAGTTGCTGTTCGAATATGACAGCCGCTACGGCACATATTTCAACGCGGAAGGCGCCAAAGCGGAACTTAACAAATATCCGCCGGAGGCTTTCAGCCCGCCGTCGGGCAATTTCCTGCTGCTCTTGCGTGGCGGCAAGGCGATCGCCGGCGGTGCCTTCATGCGCTACGACGAGGAAACCGCCGAGTTCAAGCGGGTCTGGACCCATTCGGCCCACCGCCGGCAGGGGCTTGCCAAAATAGTGCTTCAGGAGCTGGAGCGGCAGGCGATCCGGCAGGGTTACGCCCGTGTCTATCTGACCACGGGCTTCCGCCAGCCGGAAGCGGTCGGCCTATATCTCACCAACGGTTATCGCGCGTTGTTCGATACGTCGGCCGATCCTGAAACGATCAGGTCGCTGCCTTTCGAAAAATGGCTTGCCGATAGCGCCTCCGCCTCCGTTGCGGAAAGCGCGTCGATACCGGCGGCCCGGCCGCATTCTTCCCCGGCCCACCCGTGAAAGGCTTTTTCCGATGACGATAGCCTCTGATTTTCCGCATGTTGCATTGAACGACCAGAAGGGTGAACCGATCAAGGGTGGGTATTCCCATTTCCGCATCGTGCCGGCCCGCTACCCCTTGCGGACGGTGGGAACGGTCTTCTCAGTACTCATCATTGCGGCCGTTCTGCATTCCGTTTTCGGCAATCCGCGCTGGGGCTGGGATGTCTTTGCGGAATGGTTTTTCGCTGAACCGGTGTTGGTCGGCTTAGGACGGACGCTGCTGCTGACCGCGCTCGGTGCGGTGCTCGGCTTCGCGCTGGGAACGCTGCTGGCGCTTGCGCGCGTTTCACGCTCGCCGCTGCTGGTTGCCGTATCCTGGACCTATATCTGGATTTTTCGATCCATCCCGCTGATCGTGCTTTTGCTGATCCTCAACAACCTCGGTTATCTCTATGAGACCGTGACGATCGGTGTGCCCTATACCGGCATCAACTTCTTCAGCTGGAATACCACGCAGCTGATGACGCCGTTTGCGGCCGCCGTTCTAGGGCTGACGCTCAATCAGGCCGCCTTCGCATCCGAAATCGTCCGTGGCGGCATTCTCTCGGTTGATCAGGGGCAGCTTGAGGCTGCCGCAGCACTCGGCCTTCCCCGGCGGCGGCAGGCGTCCCGCATCGTTCTGCCGCAGGCGATGCGCTCCATCTTGCCCACCGCCTTCAACGACATCATTGGCCTCGCCAAGGGGACTTCGCAGGTCTATATCCTTGCCCTGCCGGAGCTGTTCTACACGATCCAGATCATCTATCGCCGCAATCTGGAAGTGATCCCGCTGCTGATGGTCGCGACCGTCTGGTATCTGGTGATACTGACGGCGCTTTCGATCGTGCAGCACCATATCGAGCGGCATTTTTCACGCGGTGCACTGCGCAACCCGCCGCCATCGCTGTTCGCCACGATTTACCGCACCTTCCTGCCGCGCAAACCCTTGCCTGAAGCCGTGGAAACGGTGGCCACGACAGCCGTAAGGCCCGAGCGTTCGGTGCCTGCCCGTGCCGTGAGCTTTCAGCTCGGAAATCGTGGCGGGTCGGTCAATATTCATGGCGTTTCGAAATCCTTCGGGTCGCTGAAGGTGCTTGATGATATCAGCCTTTCCATTCCGGCAGGCAGTGTCACCACCATTCTCGGCCAATCCGGCTCCGGCAAGTCCACATTGCTGCGCTCCATCAACCATCTCGAGCGCGTCGATGACGGATTTATCGCCATAGACGGTGAACTGGTCGGTTATCGTCAAAAGGGCGATACGCTTTATGAGCTGAAGGAACGGGAAATCCTCAAGCGCCGCGCCGAAGTGGGCATGGTGTTTCAGAGCTTCAACCTGTTCCCGCATCTGACCGCGCTTGAGAACATCATCGAAGCACCCATAGCCGTTCGTGGCATATCGAAAGAGCAGGCGCAGACCGAGGCGCGCGATCTTCTGGCTCGCGTCGGCCTTGCCGAAAAAGCTGGCGCTTATCCCCGTCAGCTTTCCGGCGGTCAGCAGCAACGCGTGGCGATCGCCCGGGCGCTGGCGTTGCGGCCGAAGGTGTTGCTGTTCGATGAGCCGACATCCGCGCTCGATCCTGAACTCGTCAACGAAGTGCTTGATGTCATCAAGGAGCTTTCCCGCTCCGGCGTCACGCTCATCATCGTTACCCATGAAATCGGTTTTGCCCGTGAAGTCTCCGACAGGGTCGTCTTCATGGAACAGGGCCGCATCATCGAAACAGGCACGCCGGACCAGGTGTTCAACAGCCCGGAACATCCCCGCACCGCCGAATTCCTCGCAAAAGTTCTCTAATCAAAACAACAAAGGAAACACTCGCATGGCTTTTTCATCGAAATTATTGTCGTTCCTTGCAGGCGGTCTTTTCACCGCTACCACCGCGCTGATACCGGCTGCGCATGCGCAGGAAATCGACCTGTCGCCGGAGCAGAAGGGGCGAGTGCGCGCCGAGAAGGTGGAAGAAGCGATCAAGCTTCTGCCCGCTGGCCACAAGTTCGTCGCGGATGGAAAGTTGACGGTCGCGACCGTGCCTTTCCGGCTGCCGCTGGTCGATTATGCCAGCGATACAAAAACGCCTATTGGCGTGGAGCCGGATATCGCCCAGCTGGTTGCTGACAGTCTTGGCCTTGAACTTCAGCTAGTTCCCATCGCCTGGGCCGATTGGCCGCTGGGCCTCACCTCCGGCAAATATGATGCCGTCACCTCCAACATCACGGTGACGGAAGCCCGTAAGGAAAAATTCGACTTCTCCAGCTACCGCAACGACCTGCTCGGCTTTTACGTGGGCAGCAACAGCAAGGTGACGAGCATCAGTAAGCCCGAGGATGTTGCCGGGTTGAAGGTTATCGTCGGCGCTGCCACCAATCAGGAGCAGATCCTGCTGAAATGGATCAAGGACAACAAGGCCAAGGGTCTGGCCGACACCGATGTGCAATATTACGACGATCAGGCCGTGCTCGATGTCGCCCTGCAATCCGGCCGCGCGGACGCCTATCTCGGCCCCAACGCGACGTCAGCCTTCCAGGCAGCAAGCCAGAAGAAGACCAAGCTCGTTGGTACCTTCTCCGGCGGCTGGCCGGAAGCGGCGGAAATCGCTGTTGCCTCCAAAAAGGATGCCGGAATTGCCGCAGCCATCACGGCGGCACTGAACGCCCAGATCAAGAACGGCAATTACGGCAAGGTTCTCGCCCGCTGGAACCTCGGTTCGGAAGCCATCACCGAATCCCGCACCAATCCGCCCGGTCTGCCCAAGAGCTGAGTGCTGGTTTGCTGCCAGAAAGCTGAGTTTCCACAAAGCTGAGTTGAAGGTGGGACATCACTCAGCCGGTAGCGCGGGCCTCCTCCCGTCCGCGCTACCTCCGTCCTGCAATTCATTTTATCGGGGAGCCAGAATGGCACTCACCTCTCGTCTTGCCACAGTCACGTTCGGCGTTTTTCTCTCTATCGCCGCTTTCGGGTCGGCTTTCGCAACTGATGTCTTCGATCTTTCGCCAGACCAGCCTGGCCGGATCAGGGTAGAAAAAGACCCCGCAGCGATCGCCGCCATCCCGAAAGATTTCAAATTCATCACCCCGGGCAAACTCACGGTCGCGGTTGCACCTGGCGGACCACCGCTCGCGACCTATGCGACGGACGCCAAGACCGTGGTGGGTGCCGATCCGGACTATGCGCTTGCGGTGGCTGATAGTCTCGGCCTTGAGCTTGAGCTGGTTGCTGTCGCCTGGGCCGACTGGCCGCTGGGGCTTGCCTCCGGCAAATACGATGCTGTCATCTCCAATGTCGGGGTGACCGAGCAGCGCAAGGAGAAGTTCGACTTCTCCACCTATCGTCAGGGCCTGCACGGCTTTTTCGTGAAGTCCGACAGCGGCATCACCGCCATAAATGAGCCGAAGGATGCGGCGGGCCTGAAGATCATCGTCGGCGCTGGAACCAATCAGGAGCGTATTCTGCTGAAATGGAATGACGAGAATGTAGCCGCCGGTTTAAAACCGCTCGAGCTGCAATATTATGACGACGAGGCCACCCGGCTTGTCGCGCTTTCTGCCGGGCGGGCCGATGTGATCGTCCAGCCGCATGCGCAGCTGGTCTTCATCGCCGCGCGTGACAAGACCATCAAGCGTGTCGGAACACTCTCCGCCGGCTGGCCGGAACGTTCGGATGTCGCCATCACCACCCGCAAGGGTTCGGGACTGGCCGATGCGCTGACGCTCGCCACCAACGATCTGATCAAGAGCGGCGCTTACGCGAAGATACTGGAACGCTGGCAGCTTTCGGAAGAGGCCTTGCCGGAATCGAGAACCAACCCACCCGGCCTGCCGAAAAGCTGACCGGTCGAATAAATGCGGTGGACGGCAGCACCCGCAGGTCATGCCTGCGGGTGCTGTTTTGATTCGTCTGTTGGCCTGCGCAGAACAATCAGAAATCCGCGACCTTGCCCCATGACGAGTCAAGGAAACGGCTGGGATGATACGGGGCGGGGTCAACGATCGGGGTTGAACCCGTCACGATATCGGCGATCAGGTGGCCAGCGCCGGGGCCGATGCCGAAACCGTGGCCGCTGAAACCGGCGGCGAGGATGAAGCCGGGCAATTCGCTGGTCTCGCCGATGGCGGGCACACCATCCGGCGTGCTGTCGATGAAGCCGGCCCAGGCAGCGGATATCTGGGTTTTGCGGAGTGCAGGCAGAAGTTCCAGCGCCCTTTTGTGGGTCTCACGGATGGCGGCGGCATTCGGTTTCGGATCGAGAATACGAACCCGTTCCATCGGCGTCGGCGCATCGAGCCGCCAGTGTTTCAGCGTTTCGTGCCCACCGCGAATCCCCTCCAATCCACCCGGTCGCAGGCTGCGCCAGCGCTTGAGGAACATCGGAACGAATTCGCGTGCAAACCGCATTTGCTGCGCGGTCGGGTCGATGCGACCGAGGCCGCTGATGGCGAGCGTGTAACCGCCGTTGCTCCGGCGTGTTACAGAAACGGCTTTTGTATGCAGCGCATCCGGCAGTCCTTCTGCACCTGCCGTGACGGACAGAATTGAGGAGCGGACAGCGGCCTGCGGAAAACGAATTCCAAGCTGGCGGCAGAAGGACGAGGCCCAGGCGCCGCCGGACATGATGGCGGTTTTGGTGCGGATCGTGCCTTTTTCGGTAACGACGGCGCTAACGCGACCACCTTCCGTCTCCAGACCGCGCGCGGCGCAATTCTGGTGCACCGTTCCGCCCAGCTTCATGAGGGCACGCGCGACGGCCGGCGCCGCCATCGAGGGATCGGCGGTGCCGTCCGTTGGCGAAAAGACGCCACCCTTCCAGCGTTTTCCAGTTGCGCGTCCGCGGTTGCTCGCCTCATCCGCGCTCAACATATGCGTCGTCACGCCTGCGGTGATGGCAAAGTCGCGCCAGCGCGCCCAGCCGGCAATTTCAGCTTCGTTGTCGCTCAGGTAGAACAATCCGCAGCGGCGAAAACCGGTGTCTTCGCCGCTTTCTGCGGCAAACCGTTCCCAGAGCGTCAGGCTCTGCGTTGAAATCGGCAATTCGCGGGCGTCGCGGTTCTGCTGCCGGCACCAACCCCAGTTGCGGCTGGATTGCTCCGCGCCAACAAGACCTTTTTCGACAAGAGCCACTTTCAGGCCACGCCGGGCGAGGTAATAGGCTGCGAACACGCCGACGATACCGCCGCCAATAATGACGGCGTCCGCCGATTTCGGCAGTTCCGGTGATGTCGTGATCTGTTGCAGCGGCGCAGGCATGGTGGGGCTCCTTGTATTCGTCTTAATTTACCTTGGTCGCCGGGTAAACGCTGCCAGACTGCGCCGATTGCCGGAATCTCCTGCTGTTCGTAGCCATGTCTGCAACTCTTTATGCTGGATGAAAAAAACATCCCCGCGTCGACAGGGCACGCTCATGTGATAAGATTTCCATGGCCGCGTCAGAATTTTATGCCGCGCGCACGAAAAAATATAAAAGGGGTTCCGCACGTGATGAAACTTGACCGGATCGACATCAAGATCCTTTACGAACTCCAGAAAAATGGTCGCATCACCAATGTCGAGCTGGCGGAGCTTGTCAATCTCTCGCCAAGCCCCTGCCTGATGCGCGTCAAGAAGCTTCAGGCCGAGGGCTATATCGAAGGTTATTCGGCACAGATCAACATCAACAAGCTCGGCCAGACGCTGACGGTATTCACCGAGATCACGCTCAAGAACCACCGCCAGATCGACTTCGCCCGTTTTCTCGGCGTTATCGAAAAGATCGATCAAGTGGTAGAATGCCACCTCGTTTCAGGCGGTTACGATTACCTCCTGAAATTCGTCACCTCCGGCATCGTCGAATATCAGTCGATCATGGAGCGGCTGACGGACATGGATGTCGGTATCGACAAATATTTCAGCTTCGTTGTGCTGAAATCTCCGATCATCAAATCGCATATGCCGCTGACCAGCCTGTTTCCGCTTTGAGGTGGAAGACGTCCCTTTGCAGGGGCGCCAGAATGTCGAGACGCGTCGCTTCGTACTCAACGTCATCCTGGGGACGAGCCCGAGGATGACGAAAATGATGTTGTCACCTCTTGGAAAACGCTCGCACCAACTCTGCATCCTGCTGAAGATTGTCGAGCCATTTCGGGTCGAGCTTCGGTACCGAGGAGAACAGGAGCTTCGAATAGGGATGGGTCGGCGACTTGATCGCTTCCGTTGCCAGATGCTCCACTTTCTGCCCGCCATACATCACGACGATTTCGTCGCAGATGGTTTCCACCACAGAGAGATCGTGGCTGATGAAGATGTAGGAGAGGTTCAGCTCTCGCTGGAGTTCGCCGAGCAGGTCGATGATCGCGGCTGCGACGACCGTATCAAGCGCCGAGGTAATTTCATCGCAAATGATGAGCGATGGTTCTGCTGCGAGTGCGCGGGCGAAGTTGACGCGTTGCTTCTGTCCGCCCGATAGGCCGGAAGGATGGCGGTGGCGAACCGAGCGCGGCAGCTTCACCATATCCAGCAACTGGTCGATCCGGGCGTCGCGCGCCTTGCCTCTCATGCCGTGATAAAAGGTCAGCGGCCGGCCAAGAATATCCTCGATGGATTTGGCCGGGTTGAGCGCCGTATCGGCATATTGGAAGACGATCTGCATGCGGCGCAACTGATTGCTGGTGCGTCGGCGGGCATCGGCATCCAGCTGCCGACCTTCGAAGATGACATGACCGCTGGCGGCGGGCAGAATGCCGGCAATGGCGCGCGCCAGCGTCGATTTTCCGCAACCGGATTCGCCGATGATGCCGAGATTGCGTCCGGGATAGACTGCAAGGCTAACGGAATCGACCGCACGCACCAGCGGCATATGGTCATCGCCTTTCGTTCCATATCCGGCGATCAGCTTCTCGATATCCAGCAGCGGCTTCGCGTCAATTTGTTTTAGCGGCGCTACGGTGCGTACCTTGTCGTTAAAAGCGGTGAGCAACTCCCGCGTATAAGGATGCTGGGCATTCTCGAGAATATCCGTGGTCGTGCCGGTTTCCTGTATCTCGCCGCCTTTCAGCACCACGATCCGGTCGGCAATCTGGGCGACGACTGCGAGATCGTGCGAAACATAAACGCCGCCGATACCGCCCTTGCGCATCGCTGATTTGAAGGCGCGGAGAACCTCGATCTGTGTCGTTACGTCGAGTGCCGTAGTCGGTTCGTCGAAAATGACCAGGTCCGGGTTGCCGATCAGCGCCATGGCTGCGGAGAGACGCTGAAGCTGGCCGCCGGAAACCTGGTGCGGATAACGGTCGCCGATGGTTTCGGGATTGGGCAGCGACAATGCCTTGAACAGTTCCACCGCTCTTTGGCGCGCCTCCTGCGGCGGCATCAGATCGTGGATGCGGGTGACCTCTATGACCTGGTCGATGATCTTTTGCGCCGGATTGAAGGCGGCTGCGGCGCTTTGAGGGACGTAGGAGATTTTCGTACCGCGGATCTTTGCCCGTTCCATTTCGGAAAGCTGTACCATGTCGCGGCCTGCCACCGTGACGCTGCCGCCGGAAATACGGCAGCCTGGGCGGGCATATCCCATCAATGTCAGTGCAATGGTGGTCTTGCCGGAGCCGCTTTCGCCGATCAATGCGACGATCTCGCCATCGGCGATATCGATGTCTACACCCCTGATGATTTGGATGCGGCGGCCGGAATCGGTGGTCGCCTCGACTTTAAGTCCACGGATTTCAACAAGATTTGTCATTATTCGCTCCTGTCGCGGATTTTCTGCGGCAGATTGTCGATCAGCAGATTGACGCTGATCGTCAGGCTGGCAATCGCCAACGACGGAAAGATCACGGCTGGCGCGGCAAAGGGCAGGCCGCCGATGTTTTCACGCACCAGCGCACCCCAGTCTGCATTCGGCGGCTGCAGGCCAAGACCGAGAAAGGAAAGGCCCGACAGAAGCAGCACGATGAACACAAAGCGCACGCCGAGATCGGCCAGCACGGGACGGATGATGTTGGGCAGGATTTCGGAGCTGATAAGGTGCAAGAGGCTCTCGCCGCGCACGCGGGCCACGGTGACGAAATCCATGGTGTTGACATTGACGGCGAGCGCCCGGGCAAAGCGATAGGCGCCGGGCGTATAGATAACCGACAGGGTGACGATCAGCACAGGAATGGAGGAGCCAACGGCAGCGACAACCACAAGTCCGAAAAGCTTGCTTGGAATGGAGTTCACCGCATCGAGAAAACGGCTGAGGGCCGCATCGAACCAGCCGCCGACCACGGCAGCGCTCATGCCGAGAACGACGCCCGACACGCAGGCGATCGTGACGGCCGCAAGTGAAATGCCGACCGTGAAACGCGCGCCCATGAGAATGCGGGAAAACACGTCGCGGCCGAGATAGTCGGAGCCGAGCCAGAGATCGGAGGTCATCGGACCGAAATAATCCAGATCGACGATTTCACCGACGGGATGCGGGATGAGATAGGGCGCAAAGATCGCAACCATGGCCCAGAGAAAAATGACGAGAAAGCCGAAAACGCCGACGACATTGATTTTGTAACCCAAGCGCGAGGTCCCCGAAGTTGTTTTGATATTGTCGGTCATCAGCGCAGCCTCGGATTGGACATGATGGCGATGATATCGGCGGTTGTGATGAGGAGGAGATAACCGACGCAGAAAATCATTGCGCAGCTCTGGATCAGAGGCAGGTCGCGGGTCGCGACGCCATCAACCATCAGCTTGGCGATGCCTGGATAATTGAAGATAGTCTCAACGATGATGACGCCGCCGACGAGATAGGAAAGCGACAAAGCAACCGCATTGACGATGGGGCCAAGCGCATTGGGAAGTGCGTGGCGCAGGACGATGCGCATGCGCGGTGCGCCCTTCAGGAGCGCCATTTCCACATAGGGCGTATCGAGCGTCTCGATGACGGCGGCGCGGCTCATGCGGATCATCTGTGCCGACACGACGAAGGTGAGCGTGATGACCGGCATGGCGTAAACCCGCAGCACATCGAACACGGTATGCACCTCGCTGACCAGCGACAGGGCTGGCAGCCACTTCAGATATACGGCGAACAGCAGAACCGCGAGCGTCGCGATCATGAATTCCGGCACCGAAATGACACCGATGGTCAGGATGGTGACGGCGCGATCATAAAGCGTTCCACGCAGCATGGCGGAGCTGATGCCGAGCGTCAGGGCCAGCGGCACGGCGATAACAGTGGTGATGCCGGCAAGCTTCATGGAGTTGACGAAACGTGGGCCTATGAGGTCGGCGATCGCCATATTGTTGGCGTAGGACGTGCCGAGTTCGCCGTGCAGCAGGCCAAAAAGCCAGCGGACAAAACGCAGAAGGGCCGGGTCGTCGAGATGCATGGCGGTGCGCAGACCGGCCACGGCCTCCGGCGTTGCCGACTGGCCAAGAAGGATCGTTGCCGTGTCGCCGGGCAGCAGGCTGGTGGCGGAAAAGACGATAAACGATACGATAAGCAGCGTCGTCAGCATGACGACCAGCCGCCTGGCGATAAGGGAGAGTATCCGGCTGTTCATTTACATGCTCCTGCGACCTGCCTGGATCATGATGATTTCAGGCCCGATCGACCTGAAATCATCATGATCCAAATTATATAGCTGTAGCGAGATATCAGGCGAAAACCGCTTGTTTTTCAAAGTGTCGCTCCAGCTGTGGAGGCTTCCCGCACCGGCGGAAAGGTTGCCGGGCGCGTCGGCGCCCGGCCCCTTGGTCTATCAGGCCTCGAGCCAGACGTATTCAGCAAACGCGTAACCCATCATGCCGCCGAGCGGATTGGCTTCCAGACCCTTCAGCTTGGAGGTGATGGCGTCGACATTGGTGATATAGGCGGGAATGATGGTGCCGGCTTCGTCGGCGATCATCTTTTCCATTTCGAAGTAGATCTGCTTGCGCTTGTCCATGTCCAGCATACCGCGTGCTTCGAGCATCATCTTGTCGAACTTCGGCGACTTGTACTGGCTTTCGTTCCACGGCGCGTCGGAGGCGTAAAGCAGCGAGAACAGAATATCCGGGGTTGGGCGCGGGTTGATGTTGCCGAAGTGAATAGGCGCCTTGAGCCAGTAATTGCTCCAGTAACCGTCCGAGGGAACGCGCTGCACATCCAGCTTTACACCGATTTCTGCGGCCGACGCCTGGATGATCATCGCCATGTCCACGGCAGAGTTTGCAGCATCCGAGGTGATGACCGGGATGGACTGACCGATAAGACCCGCTTTTTCAAAGTGGAACTTCGCCTTATCAGGATCGAAGGCCTTCGGCTTGAGGTCCGGATTGTGGTAGGGACTCATGGGCGGCACTGGCTGGTCGTTACCGACTTCACCGAGGCCACGCAGAGCCGCCTTGACGATCTGCTCGCGGTTGACGATCGACTTCATGCCGGCGATGAAATCGGCATTGTTGCCGGGCGTCTGGTCCAGCCGCATATTGAGGTTGGTGTAGTTGCCGGACGTTCCCTTTGACAGAACGATGCCTTCCTGCTTGTCGAGCAGGCGCAGCGAACGCGGATTGATAGCCGCTGCGAGGTGGATATCGCCCGAAATGAGGGCGTTAACGCGGGCATTGTCTTCGGCAATCGCGAAAAATTCGAAGCTATCGACGTGCGGACCACCCTGTTTCCAGTAATTGGTGTTTTTCGACATGATCGAGCGGACGCCGGGTTCGAATTTCTCCAGCTTGAAGGCACCGGTGCCGTTCCCCTTGGAGAAATCGGTCGCGCCATCGGCAACGATCATGAAGTGATGCAATGCCAGGATGGCCGGCAGGTCTGCATTCGCGTTTGCCAGCGTGATCTCGACGGTGCTCTTGTCGATCGCCTTGAAGCCGGTCATCTGGGCGGCGATCTTGGCGACCTTCGAACCGACGGCCGGGTCAAGGTGACGCTTCAGCGAATAGACCACGTCATCGGCGGTCAGTGCCTTGCCGTCATGGAAGGTGACGCCGGAACGCAGCTTCACGGTCCAGGTCTTGGCGTCCTTCGTTTCGATGGATTCGGCCAGCTCCATCTGGGGCGTGCCGGAAACATCGAGGAAGCTCAGCCGGTTATAGAGCGCGCAGCAACGAACGTAATCCGTCGAAAGCGAGGCTTTTGCGGGATCGAGCGTGTCGGCCGTGGAGGAGGACCAGCCGGCCGCCTTCAGCGTGCCGCCGGAAACGGGAGTGGCCGCCAGCGCCTGCGAGGCGCGGCCGAGAATGGCCGAACCGGCGGAAAGTGCTACGCCGCCGGCCAGCATCATGTGAAGCAGCTCTCGCCGCGTCGCGCCGCGACGGATAGCCTGTTCAACGGCGGCATCGTCAGAGCGGGTCCAATTTGTAATCCTGTCACTCATGGTCTTCCCCTTTTGTATGATTTGTTGAAATGGCATCTGCAGTAATTTTCGGTATCCACGCCCCAGTGCGCGTCATGCCACAGGCGGTTCAGCGGCCCGAGTGTCTCGTGGCCTCGGCAAGGCCGGCCATCGAGGTGAAGTGGTAGTCCGGTTCGGTAAAGTTCTCCGGCTCGATGGTGCCGCCATATCCCTTCTGGGCGTGGCGGCGCTCTATCCAGCAATTGGTCATCCCGAGTTTCCGTGAAATGCCGATATCGTGGTACTGGCTCTGCGCAACGTGCAGAATGTCGTCCTTCGATGCGCCTTCGCTTTCAACGAAGGCGAAAACCTTCTCGAAGAATGCGGGATCCGGCTTTTCCGTGCCGGTATCATCCGCTGTGAAAGCGGCGTAAAAGGGACTACCGAGTTCCTTCGAGAAATACTCGAAGGCCCAGCGCTGGGCGTTGGTCATGGCAATGAGACGATGCGTTTTTGCAAGCTCGGCCATCGCGGCACGACTGTCTTCAAAGCCTTTCCAGTTTTTTGCTGCGTCGCGCAGGCGCTCACCCAGAGCGCGCTCCGCCGGCAAACCGAGTTCCGGAGCGATGATCAGGTAGACGCGGACGAGATCGTCCGGAAACAGATCGGTGGCGTCGGAGTAACGCGCCGCGCGGTAAAGGCCGAGCGCCTTTTCACCGTCGACCTCAACGCCGTTTTCAGCGCCGATCTGGATCAGGGTCGATTTCATGCCACCTTCGAAATCGATGAGAGTTCCCACCACGTCGAAGCTCATATATTTGAAGTCGCTCAGTTTCTTGGGCAATGTCGGTCTCCGCTTTGCCGCGCAGAGCCCTTGGGAAGGCTGCGGCATTTTATTCTGTTCCCGGACGGGATCCTTGTCCCGTTCCCATTCTTGCTAACGCCCTTTTTTATGGCGTTTAGTGCTTTTTCTGTTGATAGTTTGGCAGTTCCAGCGCGCCGGATTCTCCGAAAAGGATCGGGTCTTCGGCAGAATATTGCGAATATGTGCGGCGTTGCGACATTTCGAGAAGGTGCCGTAACGCCATCCACCGTTCGCCTCAGGCCATGGCGGCCCGCACTGCCGGGTCCTCGAGCGTCTGGTCGAGGGTTTTCCGCGTCCGCTCTATAATGGCGTCGATCTCGTCATCGGTGCAACACAGCGGCGGCGCATAGCCGAGGATGCCGTTGGCGAAGGCGCGCACGATGAGGCCGTTTTCCCAGGCGCGGTCAAAAACCTTGCGTGCAGGGGCCGCCGCAGCCGGCAGCGGGGTTTTCTTCTCTTTGTCGGTCACGAGTTCGATAGCGGCAAGCATGCCCCGGCCACGTACATCGCCAACCAGCGGATGGCTTCTCAATCCTTCCAGCCCGGCCATCAGCCGCTGACCGGCGCGCCGGCCGTTTTCCAGCAGCCCGCCCTCGTAAAGTTTCAGCACTTCGAGACCAACGGCGGCACTGACGGGATGGGCGGAATAGGTATAACCGTGCCCGACCGCGGCATCGCCGGCGAAGTCGGCTATTGTATCATAAACATGGTCGGCCATGAAGACGGCGCCCATCGGCACATAGCCCGAAGTCAGACCCTTGGCGGCTGTGATGAAGTCCGGCACGATATCTTCGTCGGCACAGGCAAACAGTGGTCCCGTGCGGCCGAAGCCGGTGATGACTTCGTCGGCAACGAAGAGAATGCCGTAGGAACGGCAGAGTTCTCGCATGGCCTTGATCCAGCCAGGCGGCGGCACCAGAACGCCACCGGAGCCCTGAATGGGCTCGGCATAAAAGGCGGCGACCCGCTCCGGGCCGATAGCCTCGATCTTGTCCTTCAGGATTTGCAGGGAAGAGGCGATGATGGCGGCGGGGTCGCTGCCGACCGGATTGCGATAGGCATAGTGAGACGGAATTTTGTGCTGCCAGTCGTAAGGCACGCCGAAACCTGCATGGAAGGCAGGCAGCGCAGTCAGGCCTGAACCGGCGGTGGTGGAGCCGTGATAACCCTGTTCGATGGAAATGAACTGGTCGCGCTGCGGCTGGCCTTTGGCGTGCCAGTAATAGCGGATGAAGCGGATGGTGCTGTCCACCGCGTCGGATCCGCCAAGCGTGAAATAGACGTGGTTGAGATCGCCGGGCGCGCGGTCGGCGAGTTCGGAGGCGAGGCGGATGGCGGGTTCGCTGCCAATGTCGAAATAGGCAGTGGCATAGGGCAGTTCACGCATCTGCTTTGCCGCCGCTTCCACGATGCTGTCATGGCCATAGCCTGCATTGACGCACCAGAGGCCGGCAAAACCGTCGATCAGCTGGTGGCCGGTCATGTCGGTAATCGTGGCACCCTTTGCCGATTTCAGCACGCGAACGCCAAGCTTTTCATGGCCGCGGAAGGAAGAGACAGGGTGCACCAGATGGGCGCGGTCGAGCTCGATCAGTGAATTGCTTAACATGGGTCTCTCCGGATTCAGCCCAGCGCCTGGCTGGTCAACGCGAATGTTTTCAGTTTTTTGTCGGCAGAGGTTTCCGCCTTCGGCCGGCGCATGGCGATGCCGCCACCGACATGGGCAAGACCGTATTCGGCAAGCCAGGGACCGAGTCCCGTCTCGGTGGTGGTGTCTACGCGCAGGAATGCGCCGGGGCGCTCGGAAACGACGAAGGCAATCAAATCCTTCGCGATTTCAGCAGTTTCCGCGACAATCGGGCCGATGACTTCACCACGGCCAAAGGCGCGAAGGCCTGCAAAACCCATGATGGCGCCATGCTGTTGAACCACCGCAAACCGTGCCCTATCCGCAAGCTCGGTAAAGAGTGCTGTACGATCCGCACCGAATGCCTGCGCGTCGAGTGCGGCAAGCTCGGCCGGTACAATCGTTTCTGCCCATGCCACGTTAGCGGGCTTATCGGCGGCCGTAGGAATTCCCTGGTGCTGACGCACCTCGCCGCATGCGACGAACCCCATCTTCTCATAGAGTGGGAGGCCTTCAGCGGTGGCGGTCAGACGGCACTCGCGATTTTCCGCAGCATCGACGACCGCCTGCATCAGTTTGCGTCCGAGACCACGGCCGCGCATGGCCTCGTCCACGATCACCATGTTGACGGTGGCGCAGGTGTCTCCCAGAAGCGTGGCCATTGCGGTTCCGACGACGCGACCGTTTTCGATAGCGACGAAACCCTTGCTCAGTGAAAGGACGAGCGCCCAGTCTTCCCGGCGGTGTGGCCATCCGGCCTGGCGGGAAAGCTCGACGGCGGCGTCGAGGTGTTGCGGCTCAAATTTCTGGATATCGATGAGGCTGGCTTGCATGGCCCAACTCCGTTTTATTCTTCATGTTCATTGATAGACCGGCGGCAAAAGAACATTGTCCCGACGAATGGCAAGGTTCGATATGTTTCACTGTTGCTTTTACCCGCCGCCGCATCTTATGCCGCACATCATCTGCTTCCATCCGCAGAACGGGGGTGGGCGGCGGCTTCCGGTTTTGTCGCACGCAACTCTCTGCCAAACTGGCGGCCGCATACGCAACAATCTGCTTTCGCGAATGGCAATTGCAGTGCGTCGACCGGGCAAAGGCCTCTATGATCTTGTTATTGCAGCCACCACCCATCCCCAAGCAAGGACGACGACGACATGACCATCTTCCGCCCGAAATACATCACTTTCGATTGCCACGGTACGCTGATTCATTTCCAGATGGCAGAAGCTGCCCGCGATCTCTATGGTGATCGTCTGGGCGAGGCCGAGATGCAGCAATTCATCAAGGACTTCTCTGCATATCGCCTGGACGAGGTCATGCATGACTGGAAGCCTTACGCCGAAGTTGTCCATAACGCCCTGTCGCGCACCTGCAAGCGCAACGGTGTGGCCTTCAAGGACGAAGATGCGGTAATGGTGTATGAGCGCGTTCCGACATGGGGTCCGCATGCGGACGTTCCGGCCGGTCTGGCGAAGGTTGCCAAGGAAATTCCGCTGGTCATTTTGTCTAACGCCATGAATTCGCAGATCATGTCGAATGTGGCAAAGCTTGGCGCGCCGTTCCATGCTGTCTATACCGCCGAACAGGCGCAGGCCTACAAGCCGCATTTCAAGGCTTTCGAATATTTGTTCGACATGCTCGGCTGCGGCCCGGAAGATATCCTGCACGTGTCGTCCTCCTTCCGCTACGACCTGATGTCCGCGCACGATCTCGGCATCAAGAACAAGGTCTGGGTCAACCGCGGCCACGAACCGGCAAACCCCTATTACGGTTATACGGAGATCTCCGATATTTCCGGTCTCGCGGGCGTCGTTGGACTGTAAGGAAGGACCGGATCATGAAGCTCGTCTCCTATTGGCACGACACGGCGCCCCTGTTTGCGGGGGCGGCGCAAGGTCCTGTCGAAGGCCATTACGATGTGGCCGTCATTGGTGGCGGCTTCACGGGTCTGGGTGCTGCGCGCCAGCTGGCAAAAGCGGGCGCGCGCGTGGTTGTTCTTGAAGGACAGCGCGTCGGCTGGGGTGCTTCCGGGCGCAATGGCGGCCACCTCAACAACGGGCTGGCCCACTCCTACCTCTCCGCCAAGGCGGAACTCGGCAAGGAGCGCGCCATCGCGCTCTACAAGGCGCTGGATGCCTCGATCGACACGCTGGAAAGCCTGATCGCCGAGGAAGGGATCGATTGTAATTTCCGCCGCGCCGGCAAGCTGAAAATGGCTTCGAAACCGCAGCATTTCGAAAGTCTGGCGAAGAATTTCGAGGCTGTTCATGCCGAGGTGGATCCCGACACGGCGCTTCTGTCGGTTGACGATCTCAAGGCGGAAATCGGCTCTCCCTTTTATGGCGCCATGCTGTCCAAGAAGAGCGCCATGATGCATATGGGCCGCTATGTGGCCGGCCTTGCGCAGGCTGCCAGCCGCCATGGTGCGGTGATCTTTGAAAATGCGGCGGTGACGAAACAAACTCAGAACGGCAAGACACACACGCTGGAAACGGCGCGCGGCAAGGTCACCGCGGATAATGTTCTTGTGGCAACCGGCGCCTACACGCCCTCCGGCTTCGGCTATTTCCGCCGCCGCATCATCGCGGTCGGCAGTTTCATCATCGCCACGCGGCCGTTGACGGATGCCGAGATCAAGGCGTCCGTTCCGGGTAACCGCACCTACGTCAACACCATGAATATCGGCAATTATTTCCGCCTCGCACCGGACAACCGGTTGATCTTCGGCGGCCGCGCGCGCTTTTCCACGACATCGGACCAGCGTTCGGATGCCAAAAGTGGCGCGATCCTGATGGATAGCCTTCACCGCATATTCCCGCAGCTTGCGCATGTGCCAATCGATTATTGCTGGGGCGGACTGGTTGATATGACCAAGGACCGTTATCCCCGCGCCGGTTTCCATGACGGCGTCTGGTACGCCATGGGCTATTCCGGCCACGGCGCCCAGCTTTCCACCCATCTGGGCATGATCATGGCTGACGCCATTCTGGGCCGCCCGGACAACAACCCGCTGAAGGGGATGGACTGGCCGGCGGTGCCTGGCCATTTCGGCAAGCCCTGGTTTCTTCCCTTGGTAGGGCTTTACTACAAGATGCTGGATAAGATTCAGTAGCGCGTTAGTTCATTTCTTCATCATGCCGGACTTGATCTGGCATTCAGCCACTGCGCGCCTGCACTGTGAATAGTCTCTTACGATCAATGACGTGATCGCGCTGGACCCTGGATCTGGTCGGGGGTTACGACACGTGAATGCCGTGGCTTTGCCAAACCAATTCATGCCTCCGGATTTTTCTTCCACCCCTGGGAGTGCTGCTTTTCAATTTCGCACCAAAAAAGAAGGGCCGCAGAGCGGCCCTTTAGGCGGGGAGAAAGAAACAGTCTTCAGGCAAGTCCACCGATGTGGAACGTCTTCATTTCCAGATATTCCTCGATGCCGACCTGTGCGCCTTCGCGGCCGAGGCCGGATTGCTTGACGCCGCCGAAGGGGGCGACTTCGGTGGAGATCGCGCCGGTATTGAGGCCGACCATGCCGAACTCCAGCGCCTCGCCCACGCGCCAGGCGCGTTTGAGGCTTTCAGTGTAGAAGTAGGCGGCAAGGCCGAAGGGCGTGCCGTTGGCGATCGCAATCGCCTCCTCTTCCGTCTCGAAGCGGAAGAGCGGGGCGACTGGCCCGAAGGTCTCTTCGCTCGCCAGCCGCATGGCGGTTGTTGCGCCCGTCAGCACCACCGGTGCGGTATATTGCGAACCTTCAGGCAGATCATGAGGCTTGGTAATGATCTCGGCGCCCTTGGAAACGGCGTCATCGATATGCGCGCGGATTTTGGCGATTGCCGGCTCGTTGATCATCGGACCGATGGAAACACCTAGCTCCGTTCCGGGTCCGACACGCATGGCATCGACGCGATCAGCCAGTTTTTTCGCAAACGCATCGTAAACGCTCGCCTGAACGAGAATGCGGTTGGCGCAGACGCAGGTCTGACCGCCATTGCGGAATTTCGAAACGAGCGCGCCTTCGATGGCGAGATCGAGATCTGCATCGTCGAATACGATGAAAGGGGCATTGCCGCCGAGTTCCAGCGACAGTCGTTTTACACTGTCGGCCGCACCGCGCATCAGCAGCGAACCGACACGGGTAGAGCCCGTGAAGGAAATTTTCCGCACCGTCTCATTGGCCATGATCTCGTTGCCGATCTCCGTCGGCATGCCGGTGACGATGTTGATGACGCCAGCCGGGATGCCTGCACGTTCGGCGAGAACGCCGAGCGCTAGGGCCGAATAGGGCGTGAATTCCGAGGGCTTGATGACCACGGTGCAGCCAGCCGCCAATGCAGGTGCGACCTTGCGGGTGATCATGGCGTTCGGGAAATTCCACGGTGTGATGATGCCGCAGACACCGACCGGCTCCTTCAGCACCACGATACGGCGATCCGGCGTCGGAGAGGGAATGGTGCCGCCGCTGATGCGTCGGCCCTCTTCCGCAAACCACTTGACGAAGGATGCTCCGTAACGGATTTCGCCCTTGGCCTCTTCAAGTGGCTTGCCCTGTTCGATGGTCAACATCAGGCCGAGATCGTCGATGTGTTCGATCATCAACGCGAACCATTTTTCCAGAAGCGCCGCGCGCTCCGCGTGCGTTTTCTTCTTCCACGGCACGAAGGCAGCGTTGGCGGCTTCGATGGCCGCGCGGGTTTCCACGCTGCCCATATCCGGCACGGTGCCGATCACCGCCTGCGTCGCCGGGTCGATCACGTCGACCGTCTTGCCTGATGCGGCCGCTTTCCATTCCCCGCCGATCAAACCCGTTTGGCGAAAGAGTTCCTTGTCCTTCAAGCCCTGCATTATCTGTCTCCGAAATCAGTCGAGAGCCGCAAGAACTGCGGCAGTTATTACGTCTGTGTTGTCCTTGCCCGGCACGGTGCCAATGCCCTGGCCGGTCGCCTTTTCCAGCGCCGCCATGACCCGCCTGGCCGCATCCGCCTCACCCAGATGCTCCAGCATCATGGCGCCGGACCAGATGGCGGCGATGGGGTTGGCAATGCCGAGATGGGCGATGTCAGGGGCCGAACCGTGCACCGGCTCGAACATGGAGGGTGCCGTGCGGTTGGGATTGATATTGGCGGAGGCGGCAAAACCGAGGCCGCCCTGAATGGCCGCACCAAGATCAGTCAGGATATCGCCGAAGAGGTTTGAGGCGACAACGACATCAAGGCTTTCCGGCGCCATCACCATGCGCGCCGCCATGGCGTCGATATGGTAGCTGGAAACTTCAACATCCGGATATTCGGCGGCGAGCTTTTGCGTCACCTCGTCCCAGAACACCATCGAATATTTCTGGGCGTTGGATTTGGTGACGGAAGCCAACTTGCCGCGACGCTTTTGCGCCTGCTCGAAGCCGAAGCGCAGGATGCGTTCCACGCCCTTGCGGGTGAAGATGGAGGTTTCGACAGCGACCTCGTCTTCGGTGCCCTGATGCACGCGTCCGCCGGCACCGGAATATTCACCTTCGGTATTTTCGCGGATGCAGAGAATGTCGAATCCATCCGCTTTCAACGGTCCCTGCACGCCGGGCAGAAGCCGGTGCGGGCGGATATTGGCGTATTGCACAAAAGCCTTGCGAATCGGCAGAAGCAGGCCGTGCAACGACACCGAATCCGGCACCTCCGCTGGCCAGCCGACCGCGCCCAGCAGAATGGCGTCGAAGCCGCGCAGGGTCTCGATGCCATCCTTCGGCATCATCGCGCCGGTCTCCTTGTAGAAGGCGCAGGACCAGGGGAATTCGGTGCCTTCAAGCGCAAAACCGGAGCTTTTTGCTGCGGTGTTGAGAACCTGCCAGGCGGCATCAGTCACGCTTTTGCCGATGCCGTCTCCGGGAATGAGTGCGATGCGATGCGTTTTCAAGATGTTTCCCCTGTTACAGTCCGATCAGGACGCTTTTGCTCTTGCGGTTGGCGAGATAGGCCTCCCGCCCGAGATCCTTGCCGATGCCGGAGCGTTTGTAACCGCCGGTCGGCAGGATATGGTCGCGGGAGCGGCCATAACGGTTGACCCAGATCGTTCCTGCCTGGATGGCGCGAGACAGGCGCATGACGCGCGAGATATCGCGGCTGAAAAGACCCGCGGCAAGACCGTAGGTAGGATGATCGGCGAGCGCCAGCGCCTCTTCTTCCGTCTTGAAGGTTTGCAGGGTCAGCACTGGCCCGAATATCTCTTCTGTGACAGCAGGTGAGGTCTGGTCGACATTTGCGATCAAGGTCGGCTGGTAGAAATAACCCGGACCGTCCATGATCGCGCCGCCCGTCAGGCATTCGCCGCCATGGGCGACAGCCGCCTGCACGATGCCGTCAATGCGCTGGCGCTGCACTTCGGAGATGATCGGCGAATACTGTGTTGCTTCGTCCCAGGTCGGGCCGGGCTTCACCGTCTTCATGCGGGCGACGATTGCGGCGGAAAGCGCCTCTGCGACACTCTCTTCAACGATGATGCGCGAGCCGGCAACGCAGGCCTGCCCGGCATTGGACAGAATGTTGCCGGCGATCGCGGCGGCGGCTTTTTCGATATCGGCATCTGCAAAAACCAGCTGCGGACTTTTGCCGCCCAGTTCCAGCGTCATGGGCTTGACGCCGGTACGCGCGATATTTGCCATGATGGCCGAACCTGCTGCCGTCGATCCGGTGAAGCTGACCTTGGAAATTTCGGGATGGCCGGTGATGGCATTGCCTGTCACTGGCCCGTCACCCAGCACGATGTTGATAAGCCCGGCGGGCAGCCCTGCCTTGATGGCGAGTTGCGCCATGAAAATGCTGGAGAAGGGCGTCATCTCCGATGGCTTGAGCACCACGGCATTGCCGGCTGCGAGTGCCGGGCCAAGCTTCCAGCCCGCCATGGACACCGGAAAATTCCAAGGCGTAATGGCGCCCACGACGCCATAGGGCTCGGTCATGATCATGCCGACGCTTGTGTCGTCGGTCGGCACGAGATCACCGCCCTCCTTGTCCGCAAATTCGGCAAAGAAGCGGATCTGTTCGGCAGTGACGGCGATATCGCCGGCAATCAGGTGGCCCACGGGCCGGGTTGAGGAGAGCGCCTCGATTTTCGCCAGCGTCTCGGCTTCCTGCTCGATCAGGTCTGCCCAGCGTTGCAGCACCCTGGTGCGCTCACGCGGGCGCACGCCGCCCCAGTTACTGCTCTTCAGTGCGGCTTTGGCGGTTTGCACCGCCTCATCGACAAGTGCCGCATCCGCCTTCGGGCAACCGGCATATTCGATGCCGTCCGAAGGACGATGCATGTCGATGCCGTTTTTAGCCGGGATCAGCCGGTCGCCGATGAAATGGCCGATCGGCAGGGACAGGCTGTCTGGATCGAAGCTGAGCGTCATGGATGATCCTCTGTGGATATGCGCCAAAGCTACTCCCTGATGGCAAGCAGCATCGACCGACTGCGGCGGGGGCGGTGAACGAAAATCCTGTTTTGCTGGTGGCCCACAGCGCAATCTTCGGCGGGCATGAAGACCGCGCCGAAAACCTTGCGACGGGTCCGATCGAGGGCCGTAAATCCGGTCGAAAGGCATCCGGGCAGGATACCCATGTAAACCATGGCTGGCATCCACCTGCGGATTGCCAGCCATCGCTGTTCTCAAAAATGCCTCTGCATCAGCCGGGATGCCAGGCATGCTGTTCGGCAAATCATCCGTTCACGGTCACATAGATCTTGCGCACGGTTTCGATTGTCTTCCAGACGCCAACGAAACCGGGCTTCATGACGAAGCTGTCGCCCGCCGTGTAACGCAGCGGCGCGCCGCCCTCCGGTGTGATCTCGATGACGCCTTCGAGAATGTGGCAGAACTCGAATGTCTCGCCCTTGATCGAGCGGCTTTCGCCGGGGGTCGCTTCCCAGATGCCGGTATGCACGGTGCCATCACGGGCTTCATCTAGCGGCCAGGTTTTGAACGACGGGTCGCCGGCGATGAGGCGTTCGGGCAGGGCCTTGGAGGCTTTCGGTTCAAAGGCGGGATTGGTGTCGATGGTCTTGAGGAGAGACATGGGTGTCCTTTCTTGGAACGGTAGGATCAATATCCGCGGCTACGGTCAACGAGGCCGAGCGGTTCGAGACCGGATTCGTATCGTTTGATATTTTCGACGACGGTGCGGGCAGCGGAATGGGGCTGGGTGACGCTGGCAATATGCGGCGTCAGGAGAATTTTCGGATGGGTCCAGAAGCGGTGGTCTTTGGGCAGGGGCTCCGGATCGGTAACGTCAATCACCGCACCTGAAAGCCTGTCGCTGTTGAGTGCATCGAGCAAAGCGTCATGATCGAGCTGTTTGCCGCGCCCGGCGTGAACCAGAGCAGCCCCTTCGGGAAGCATCCCCAGACGCTCGGCGTTCAGAAGCCCCGTGGTCTCTTCGGTGAGAGGCAGCAGGCAGACGAGAATATCGCTGGTGGAGAGAATGGATTTGAGGCCGTCGTCGCCATGATGGCAGGTGACGCCATCGATCTGACGCTGTGAGCGGCTCCAGCCGGAAAGCGGAAAGCCGAAAGGTTTCAGCCGCTCCAGCGCCGCAACGCCCAGCATGCCGAGGCCGAGAACGCCCACCCGGCACTCTTCCGCCTGACGCTGGGGCAGGGCATTCCACAGTTGGTGGCGCTGCTGGTTTAAATAGACTGGCAGGTTGCGGTGGAGGGAAAGTACACCGAGGCAGATATATTCCTGCATCATGCGGATGATGCCCTCATCCACCATGCGTACGACCTTTACCGTCTCAGGGATCGCCTCGATGTGAAACTGGTCGACACCCGCGCCGATCGAAAACAGGACTTCGAGATTGCGGTAACGGGCAATGTCCTGCGGTACCGTCCAGGTGATGAGGTAACGGACTGCATCGGGATCGACAGTTGATGCATCCATCGAAAACGGCAGATCAGGCAGTTCTGCAGCTAGAGCCTGCCGGAAAATCTCGCCGCGCTTGGCGTCGGAATTGAAGAGAAACGTCATCTGAAATCTATGCTTCCCGAAGGTTCAAGCCGCACAGCGGCTTGCGAGTGTTTCCAGCATCGACTGGCAGGCCGAAAGTTCGCCCGTCGTTATGAACTCGTCCGGCTTGTGGGCGCGGCCGATATCTCCTGGTCCGCAGATGATGGCGTCGATGCCCGCCGCCTGGAACAGCCCCGCCTCCGTGCCGTAGCTGACGGCGGCGAGACAGGGGGTGCCGGTCAATTCCTCCAGAAGCAGAACAAGCGGAGCATTGGCTGCAAGCGAAAGCGCCGGATAATCGCTCATAGGCGTCCATTCGATATCGACACCCTTTGCTGCAAGAACCTCGACGCTTGCGCGAACCGGCCCGAGGAGTTCAAGCGGCGATATGCCGGAAATCGCCCGCGCTTCCAGCTCGATGGCCGAGAAATCGGGGATGATGTTGATCGCCTGGCCGCCCTTCATCGTGCCGACCTGCAGCGAGGAGTAGGGTGGCTCGAAAGTCGCTTCAAAGGGGCCTTTCGTCAGCTCATGTGCCGTCTCTACGGCCTTTGCCATGATGCCGGTCATCAGATGAATGGCATTCACCCCCTGATCAGGCCGGGATGAATGGCCGGAACGGCCACGGATGGTAATGCGAGCTGCTGCTTTGCCCTTGTGTGCACGAACCGCCCGCATATTGCTCGGTTCGCCGATAATTGCGCCGGCCGGTGCGGCGCACAGTTCAGGCAATCTGGCGAGAAGATGCGGAACGCCACGGCAACCCGCCTCCTCGTCATAGGAAAAGGCGATATGCACGGGACGTTTCAGCGCCATGCGCGAAAATGCAGGCGCCGCGGCGAGAACCGTGGCCAGAAAACCCTTCATGTCGGTGGTTCCGCGCCCGTAGAGACGATCATTTTCCGCCCGCAGTATAAAGGGATCGGAAGACCATTCCGGCTCGCTGGCGGGTACGACATCCATATGGCCGGACAAAACATAGCCGGCGCGATCGGCCGGGCCGAAGGTGGCGAAGAGATTGGCGCGGTCGCCCTCCGGTCCCGCAAGCAGCGATACTTTCGCGCCGTGGCTTTCAAGATAATCGGCGATCCAGCCGGCAATATCGCCATTGGCGGTTCCAACGACCGACGGGAAACCGACGAGACGCTCAAGGATTTCGATTGCGTTCAATGGTCGTCTCCGCTGACCGGATTGTCATCCCGAAAGCTTAGAATGGACTGCGACGTTTATCTGCTGAAATGCGAATGATTTCGGTAGATTGTTGTGACCTTCCAGTGCTTTCAGAAAATTCGTGCTGGCGTAACCGGCTACCGTCGGATGTCGTGGGCTAGGCCGGGACCGGATGAAGGTTGTGAGCCGTAGGGGATGAGGGCCGTTGGTTATGGACCTGCTCAAAGTCGATAGTTTCGAGCTGCGGACCGTGGATATCGCGGACGTGGATGCCGATCATCTGCATGCACTCTCCATGGCCGTCGGATGGCGATATCACGCGAATGAATGGTGTTTTCTGCGGCAATGCGGCGTGGGTCTCGCCGCCCTCGATGAGATCGACCGTGTTGTCGCAACCGCGATGCTCTTTCCCTATGATCAGGGGTTTGCGACGCTTGGCATGGTCATTGTTTCCCCCCGTTTGCAGGGGCAGGGCGTAGCACCATGGCTGGTGCAGAAACTTGTCGCGAAATTCCCCACTGTCTCCCTGCGATTGAACGCGACGGGAGCGTCGCGGCGGTTGTTTTCAAGGTTGGGTTTTGCCGGTGATACGGAAAAAGTATATCTGTTCCGGGGAAGGGCGAATTGCCTTTTCGAGATACCGCCGCCCGGCAGAAAACAACGAATAGAGCCGTTATCCGCAGGTCATCTGACTGATGTGGTGGAACTAGACCGGGCGGCTTTTGGCGTTTCGCGCCGGAACGTTTTGCAGCGACTTTTGACGCAGAATGCGGGTTACGGTGTGTTTGAGGCGGACCGTCTTACCGCTTTTGCGCTGCGCCGTGCGGCGGGGCGGGGCCACATTATCGGTCCGGTCGTTGCGGGTGCGGACATGGATGCGATTGCGCTTGTGAGGCGGCATTTTACCGATCTGGATGATGAGCTGGTGCGTCTCGACACCATCAGCGACAATAGTCTCTTTATTGATTTTATTGCGCAATCCGGGCTGGTCGTGATTGAAACCCTTACCACCATGTCCAAAGACGCGCCGCAACCGGCGCTTTCCGGCGCTACAAAAATTTTCGCGTTGGCGGGTCCGTCTTTGTGCTGAGCTGCAGCACTATCGCAATTGACGCCCCGGCGCTTGCCCCTTATGTCAGAAAGCGACGGTTCCTGAAGCCGAAGGGCAAAGGGATTAATAGGGAACATGGTGCGGGTGATTTCTATCGCCCAATGCCGTGGCTGCCCCCGCAACTGTAAGCGGATTGCCGTTCATCCTCGTGACGCCTGAAAAGCGTCATGCCACTGCACCCTTCAAGGTGCGGGAAGGCAGATGAACGGCGTATATTCGTGAGCCAGGAGACCTGCCGTCATAATATTGACCATCGTTACGGGCGGGGATGCCCGGAAGAGGAGCTTATTATGACCTTTCCGTCCGCGGAAACGTATTTAGAGTCCCGTTCTCCATCTCCACACTTGTTGTCGCTCTGTCACTACGCGTTTTGACGCGCGGCCTGCGGATCACGCCACTTTATTTAGACTGGAGAACATATGTTTCATTTCAAACGCCTGCCGGTTTCCGCCGGTCTTCTGGCTGTCGCATTAGCGGCCTTGCCCGCCGGTGCCGCTCAGGCTGCCGAAACCACCTATCCGCTGACGATCAATAGCTGCGGCCACGAAATCACCTTCAAGCAGGCGCCCGCCCGCACAGTATCGGTCGGCCAGAGCACGACCGAGGTTCTCTATCTGCTCGGCGTGGCCGACAAGGTCGTAGGCACGGCGCTGTGGATCGGCCCGGTTCTGAAGGGTTACGAAGACGCCAATGCCAAGGTGGAGCGGCTTGCCGACAATGATCCGAGCTTCGAGGCGGTGGTTGGCAAGAGGCCGGACCTCGTGACGACGCAGTTCCAGTGGCAGATCGGTCCCGAAGGCGTTGTCGGAACACCGGAGCAATTCGCCGAACTCGGTATTCCCGTTTATACTTCGCCTGCCGATTGCATGGGCAAGGACAATTCCGGCGGCGGCGACGGCGTGCGCAAGTCCGTTTTCACCATGGACCTGATCTACCAGGAGGTCCGCGACCTTGCGAAAATTTTCAACGTGCAGGATCGCGGCGAGGAAGTCGTTGCCGACCTGAAAAAGCGTGAGGAAGCCGCCCGCGCCAAGATCGCTTCGGCGAATGGCAAGATTTCAGCAGTCTTCTGGTTTTCCAGCGCCGAGCTGGATATCGATCCCTACGTGGCGGGCCGCAATGGTGCGCCGGGTTACATCATGTCCGCGCTCGGGCTGAAGAACGTTATCGAAAGCGATGAGGAATGGCCGACTGTTGGCTGGGAAACCATCGCCAAGGCCAATCCGTCCGTGATCGTTGCCGGCAAGATGGACCGCCGGCGTTTCCCCGCCGATGACGTCGCCGTCAAGCTCAAGTTCCTCGCTACCGATCCGGTTGCCAGCATCATGCCCGCCGTCAAGGCGGCCCATGTCTTCGAAATGGACGCGCAGGCGATGAACCCGACCATCCGCACGATCGAAGGCATTGAAACGCTGGCCGAGGCGATTTCAACAGCCGGTCTCGCCAAGTGAACGGTCTTTCCGTCAATCTTGGCAGGGCGGGTCTGGCTTTTGCCGCACTCGCCCTGCTGCTCGTCGCGCTGATGGCCGGTGCGGCCATCGGCGAGACTGCCATTCCGTTCGACGTGGTGGCAAAGACCATTGCCAATCGTGTCTTCCATGCGGGTTATCCGCTGGAGCCGCTGGATGAGGGCATCGTCTGGAGTTACCGCCTCAGCCGCGCCGTTGTTGCCGCGTGCTGTGGCGCCTCGCTGGCGCTGGCCGGTGCGGTGCTTCAATCACTTCTGCGCAACCCGCTCGCCGATCCCTATATCCTCGGTATTTCAGCAGGCGCCTCAACCGGTGCCGTGGCCGTGGCGCTTCTGGGCTTCGGGGCGGGGTTCCTGACGATGCCGGCCGGCGCCCTGATCGGGGCTTTTGTGGCTTTTTCGCTTGTCAGCCTTCTGGCGGTGCGGGCAGGGCACGGCAACAGCGCCATCATCCTGGCGGGGGTCGCCGGTTCGCAACTGTTCAACGCCATGACGTCGTTCATCGTCACCAAATCCGCCAATGCCGAACAGGCGCGCGGCATCATGTTCTGGCTGCTGGGCAATCTTTCGGGCGTGCGCTGGCCGGATGTCTGGCTGGCTTTGCCGGTCAGTATTGCGGGTCTTGGGGTGTGCCTCTGGTACGCACGCGCGCTTGATGCTTTCGCTTTCGGCGGTCAGGCAGCAGCTTCGCTCGGTATTCCGGTGCGCCGGGTCTATGCGGTGCTGATCTCGGTTTCGGCGGTCATGACGGCAGTCATGGTGTCGCTGGTCGGTTCCATCGGCTTCGTCGGTCTCGTCATCCCGCATGCGGCGCGCATCTTCGTTGGCGTTCGCCACGGCATGTTGCTGCCGGTGACGGCGCTGACCGGTGCAATTTTCATGATCATCGCAGATATTCTCTCGCGCACCGTCATTCCGGGGCAGGTGCTGCCGATCGGCGTGATCACTGCGCTGGTCGGCGCGCCCGCCTTCGCCTTTATTCTCGGGCAGAAGAGAGGCCGGTCATGAAATTATCCGCCCACGATCTGCATTTCCATGCCGGCAATCTCGACATCGTGCGCGGTGTTTCGCTGGAGGTCGCCACGGGCGAGTTTCTGGGTATCATCGGGCCGAACGGTTCGGGCAAAAGCACGTTGCTTTCCATGCTGGCCGGCATTCGCATGCCGCGTCGGGGTCATGTCATGCTTGGTGAGGAACGGCTTGCCACATTCGGGCGGCGCGAACTTGCCCGCAGGCTGGCCTTTGTGGAGCAGCAGGCCGAAACCACCGAGCGCATCAGCGCGCGACAGGCCGTGGAACTGGGGCGCACGCCCTATCTCGGCCCGCTTTCCGCATGGTCGCCAAAGGACGACGCCATCGTCGATGCGGCGCTCGGAAATGTCGATATGGCGGACAAGGCCGAGCGAAACTGGCATCACCTTTCCGGCGGCGAACGCCAGCGCCTGCACATTGCCCGCGCATTGGCGCAGGAGCCGCATATTCTGCTGCTGGACGAACCGACCAACCATCTCGATATAGGCCACCAGATCGGTCTGCTCGATCTGGTGCGCAGGCAGGGACTGACGGTTGTGGCGGCGCTGCATGATCTCAATCACGCCGCCATGTTCTGCGACCGCGTCGCCATCATGCATCGCGGTGAAATGATCGCTGTCGGCCCACCGCGCGAAGTTCTCACCTCTTCGACCATCGCCGATGTGTTCGGGGTGCAATCCGTCGTCACCACGGATGAAAGCGGATTTTCACATATTCGTTTTCTGCCGGCCCACGGTGCGGCCGATCACGCAAGGAAAGCAACGGCACGATGATGAAATTGAAAAGACTTGCAAATCTCCGCTTTTGCGCCCGACAGCTTTGCGTTTCCGCGGGACTTGCCATGGTTGTGGCCACAGGGTTTTCCATTCAAGCCGGAGCCGAGACCTTCGAGGTGAAGATGCTGAACCGTGGCGAAAAGGGGTCCATGGTGTTCGAGCCCGATTTTCTGAAGATCGCTCCCGGCGACCGCGTGCGCTTCGTGCCGAGCCACAAGAGCCATAATGCCGCGACGATCGATGGTATGGTTCCCGAAGATATTGAAGGTTTCAAAAGCCGGATCAACGACGAATTCGAGACCGGTTTCGAAAAGCCAGGCTTTTACGGCATCAAATGCTCGCCGCATTACGGCATGGGCATGGTCATGCTGATCAAGGTGGGGGACGCGGTTTTGCCGCAGAGCTACAGGACGGTAGAGGTCCCAGGCCGGGCGAAGCCGCGCTTTGAGGAGCTATTCGAGCGGGCGGAAAAATGAGGTGCCTTCGTCGCGTTTTCATGCGTCATGCCGGACTAGATCCGGCATCCAGCCAAGGCGCGTCTTCACCGTGAGAAACTATTATTACGCGATCAAGGACTTGGTCGCACTGGACCCCGGATCACATCCGGGGTGACGGTGAGCTGGGCGGCAGCTTGTGGGCTTTGGTCGCCCTATCCCTTGTCGGACGTGTGCGGCTTCACGGCACATACTGCATAACGGTGCTGCAATCCCCGCAAGATGCCTTTCAGCAGACTGAAATTTTTTGCCTGGGCACGATGAATGGCCTGAAGTTCCTGATCGATGGCAACGGGCTCGAAGCCGGTTTCACGCAACAGCGCTGCAACGTCACCAGCTCTTGCACCCTGTGAAAAATAGACCCGCGATAGAATGCTGTTGAAGGTGTTTTCCGGATCCGCCGGCTTGTGCGGCTGGTCCGGCTTCACAAGGCCGATGCTTTCCAGACCCGCCGCCAGCTTCTTGACCAGTCTTTCGCGCCAGCCGGTGTTGACGAAATCGCCATCGACGATCAGCAGGCGTCCGCCGGGTTTCAAGACACGGAACCATTCGGCAAAGCTTGCCTTCGGGTCAACCAGCGTCCAGACCAGATGGCGGGTGATGATGACGTCGGCGCTTTCGTCCGGCTCCATCGTGTTTTCGGCGTCGCCGACAAAAAAGCGGATATTGCGCCCGCGGGTTTTCGCCTTCGCCCTTGCAAGCTCCAGCATGGTTTCCGACCAATCCATGCCGGTGACCTGAAAACCGAGATCGTCCATCAGGTGCGAGATAACGCCGGTGCCGCTGGCCAGATCCAGCGCCTTGCGGCCTTCTCCCTGGCCCAGATGCTTCAAAACCAGCGCGTGCCAGGCCTCGCGCTCTTCTTCGGAGAAAATCTCATGACCCGGGGAAAGGTCGAAAGTCGCGGCGCGGCCGGACCAATAGGTTTTGATTTCGTCTCTCAGACTGTCGTTTTTGCCATAGTGGATAGTGTCGATCATCGGTCTTCAGCTCACATACCGGTCAGTTAAGAATGGCTCTAAAACATAAAACTTGACTAGTATAGTCAGAAAATAATACAGCCGCGCCAGTCAACACTGGAGAGCAATATCCGATGCGCATCTCAGCCAAATCCGCGGCACTTGCCCTTGGCCTTCTCGTATCCGCAGCGTGGCCTGCATTGGCCGAAAAGGTCACCGTCAAGGATGTGACCGGCCGCGACGTGGAAGTCAATGTGCCCGTTTCGCATGTGATCCTCGGCGAAGGCCGTCAGATCTATTTCCTGGCGGCGCTCGACAAGGAAAACCCTTTCCAGCACGTTGTCGGCTGGCGCGACGACCTGGCGAAAGCCGACCCGGAAACCTATGCGGCCTATCTTGCCAAGTACCCTGATATTGCCAAGCTGCCGACCTTTGGCGGCATGAAAGACGGCACCTTCGACATCGAGCAGGCCATTTCGCTGAAGCCAGACGTGATCCTGATGAACATCGACGCGAAGACCGCGACGCAGGAGGCCGGTTACATCGAGAAGCTCGAAAAGGTCGGCATCCCGCTTGTTTACGTCGACTTCCGCGAAAAGCCGATGGAAAACACCGAGCCGAGCATGCGTCTGATGGGCCAGCTGACCGGCAAGGAAAAGATCGCCGAGGACTTCATCAAGTTCCGCGCGGACTCCATCGCCAAGGTCACCGATACGCTCGAAAAGGCCAATCCGAAGAAGCCCGTCGTGTTCGTCGAACGCGCCGGCGGTTATTCCGACGATTGCTGCATGTCCTTCGGCAACGAGAATTTCGGCAAGATGGTCGAACTCGCCGGCGGCATCAACATGGCCAAGGACATCATTCCCGGCACGTTCGGCAACGTCAATCCGGAACAGATCATCGCCTCCAATCCGGAACAGATCATCATCACGGGTGGCAACTGGAACGGTTATGTTCCCGGCGGCAACTGGGTCGGTGTCGGTTATGGCGCGGATATGAAGGAAGCCCACCGCAAGCTTGAAAACCTGACCAAGCGCCCGGCTTTCACCGGGGTACAGGCGGTCAAGAACGGCAATGTCCACGCTATCTGGCACCAGTTCTACAACAACCCGTATCAGTTCGTGGCCATTCAGGAAATCGCCAAGTGGCTGCACCCGGACCTCTTTAAGGATCTCGACCCCGAGGCGACCTTCAAGGAGCTGCATGCCCGCTTCCTGCCTCTCGACTACAAGCCCGGTTACTTTGTGTCGCTGAAGGACACGAAATAAGACAGGGACGGTGAAGGGGAGCGCCGTCCGATCGATGGATGAAGCCGCAGCCATGCGGCTTCATCATTTTCTTTTGGAAATAAGAGGATTTCTCATGCGGCTTAACGCTCTCAGGCATCTTGCGGTGCTGGCTTTGTCTTTTCTCGCTTTGCCGGCTTATGCCGGAGAAATCACCGATGTCACCGGACGCAAGGTCGAGCTGGACCTGCCGGTCAAACGTGTCATCGTCGGTGAGGCGCGCCAGATCCACGTCATCGCGGCGCTCAAGGGCGACCAGACCTTCGACACCATTGTCGGCTGGCGTGACGATCTCCTCAAGAAGGACCCTGACAGCTACGCCGCCTATGTCGAGCGCTTTCCGCAGATCGAAAAACTGCCGCGCTTCGGTTATGTGCCGCAGGGCGATTTCAGTCTGGAAACGGCCATTACCCTTTCGCCTGACGTGATCACCCTCAATCTGGAAGCGGAAAAATCCGCCAAGGAAAGTGGTTTCGAAGAGAAGGCCGCCGCCGCCGGAATCAAGATCGTCTATCTCGATTTTCGTATCGATCCCGAAAAGAACAGCGAAGCCTCGATTGAAATTCTCGGGAAAATGTTTGGCGCGCAAGAGCGTGCAAAGGAATTCATCGCCTATCGCCGTGCAGAAATCGCCCGCGTGACCGACCGGCTAGCCAGCGTCAAGGACCTGAAGCGTCCCGGCGTCTTCATCGAGCGCGCGCCCGGCATTTCCGGTGAGGACAATTGCTGCCGCACCTTCGGCCCGGTCAATTTCGGCGCGATGGTCGATCTCGCTGGCGGCCATAATATTGCCGACGGCATCATCAAGACGACGTTCGGCGATCTCAATCCCGAGCAGCTCGTCGTTGCCGATCCGGATCATGTCATCGTAACCGGCTCAAACTGGGCAGCTGAATCCGATATCAACCAGTTCGTTCCCGTTGGACGCGGAGCCGACATGGCTCTTTCCCGGAAAAGACTGGCAAACCTGATGAAGCGCACGCCGTTTCCGGAACTGAAGGCTGTCAAACAAGGTAATGTCCATGCCGTCTGGCACCAGTTCTACGGCGCGCCCTACGAGTTCTTTCCGATTCAGCAATTCGCCAAATGGTTCCATCCCGAGCTCTTCGCCGATCTCAATCCCGAGAAGAATTTTGAGGAATTTCACCGGAAATTCCTGCCCGTCACCTACAAGCCGGGCTACTTCGCATCCCTCGAAAAAGGTTCGAATGAATGAGTTCGTTGAATGAAATCGCCGTTGGCGTGAGTGGGCGCGATCAATATCGCGCCCTTGCCGCACGAAGGATCGTTATTCTCTTCGGGCTTTTCATCGCCCTTTGTTTCAGTATGGCTGCCGACATGGCACTTGGTCCGGCGCGCTACACGATATCAGAAGTTCTGGCGACGATTGCCGATCCGGCTGCTGCTGCAAACCAGCTTCGGGTGGTGATATGGGATATCCGCATGCCGATTGCGCTGATGGCGGTCACCGTCGGCGCGTCGCTTTCGGTTGCGGGCGCACAGATGCAGACCATCCTGTCCAATCCTCTCGCCAGTCCGTTTACGCTCGGCATTTCGGCCGCTGCCAGTTTCGGCGCCGCGCTGGCCCTTGTTGGCGGCGTTGCGATCTTTCCCGGTGCCGTCCAGTACATGGTGCCGATCAACGCCTTCATCATGGCGATGATTGCCGCCCTGTTCATTCATTTTGCCTCGACGATGCGCGGCGTAACCGTGGAGACTATCGTCCTTCTCGGCATCGCGCTGGTGTTCACCTTCAATGCCGCATTGTCGCTGCTTGAATATCTGGCTTCCGAACAGGCGCTCGCCGCCGTCGTTTTCTGGACCATGGGCAGCCTTACCAAGGCCACGTGGGAAAAGGTCTATATCACCGGTGGTATTCTTCTCGTTACGGTGCCGATGTTCATGCGCAACGCATGGGCGCTGACGGCGCTTCGGCTGGGTGACGACAAGGCAGCCAGCATGGGCATCAATGTGCGTCGGCTGCGGCTGCAGACCATGCTGACGGTCAGCCTTCTGGCCGCGATTCCGGTTTCTTTCGTTGGTACCATCGGTTTCGTCGGGCTTGTCGGCCCGCACATAGCCCGCATGGTGGTGGGCGAAGATCAGCGGTTCTTCCTGCCGGGCTCGGTGATCTGCGGGGCGCTGCTGCTGTCGGCGACCTCTGTTATCAGCAAAATCCTCATTCCCGGCGCAATTCTGCCAATCGGCGTCATCACGGCGCTGGTTGGCGTACCGTTCTTTTTCGCGCTCATTTTCGGCAACAGGAGACGCGCATGGTAGCGCTCGCATTGAAGGATGTCGGCGCTGCCTACGGCCGCACGACTGTTCTCTCCAAGGTCGGCATCGATACGCTGGAAAGCGGCAGTGTCACGGCGGTTATTGGCCCGAACGCTGCCGGCAAGTCCACGCTTTTCAAGCGCATCGCCAGCCTGATCTCCGGTCCCGGGCTTGTCGAGTTGTCAGATACGGCACGCGGCAACCGGGCCATCTGCTACATGCCGCAGGACACCGGCGCCAACGCCGTGCTGACGGTTTACGAATCCGTGCTTCTGTCCGCCAAGCAGGGCGGCGGGTGGCGTGTTCACGACGATGAGCTGTTTGAGATCGACGCCATTCTCAAGGCGCTGAAAATCCACGATCTCGCCTTCCGGGGGCTCGGCGAATTGTCTGGCGGTCAGCGGCAGCTTGTGTCCCTGGCGCAGGCGCTGGCCCGCAAGCCGGAGGTACTGTTGATGGACGAGCCGACATCTGCTCTCGACCTCCACCGGCAGGTCGAGGTTCTGGGGTTTGTGACCGACCTTGCCCAGAAGACTGGCATGATCGTGCTGATCGCCCTGCACGACCTCAATCATGCGCTTCGTTATTGCGAGAATACGATGGTGATCGCGCGCGGCGAAATGGTGGTGAGCGGCAGCACCGAGACGGTGATAACTCCGGCCATGCTGCGCGATATCTACCGCATCGATGCGCGTATCGAACCCTGTTCGCAGGGCAGGCCGATGGTTATAGTCGACGGCGCTATCTGACGCTATCACAGGGCCCGGCCGCGCCTGCCGCCGGGTCTGCGAGTCTCTGGCTGTTGCAGGACCCGCGACCGCACAAATTCTTGATAATAATAGTCATGAAATAGCTGTTCGGTCGAGAGTTTGGGTGCTAGAGGTTTAGACGGGAAAACTGCTTTGTCGTTTGGGGGCTTGCAGTTTCGTTTATCCTTGAAATTTCTCTCGGTTGAGACATGGGCATACGGGAAGATGACAAGCGTTATAACGCTTACGTCGCGCACAGGGTTGACCTGATCAAATACGCCACGCTTATTTTAGGGTCGCGGGCGGACGCGGAGGACGTGGTTCAGGAGGCATTCCTGAAATTCGTTCCCGAAGGTTCCGGCAATCCCTCCAACCTCAAATCCTATCTTTTCCGCATCGTCCGCAACCTCGCCCTCGATAATCGCCGCCGCAACCGGCAGGACCTGCGGGAGCGTCCCGACGATACCCCGTTCTGGGGCATACCGCAGGGTCACGGCACACCAGAAGAGCACGCCCTGTTCTGCGACGAGGTCCGACAGATGCAGATTATTTTGGCCTCTCTGCCGGTCCAGGCGCGTGTGGCATTGGAAATGCATAGATTTGGCGGTTACAATATGGAAGAGATCGCCCGTCACCTCGGCGTATCCGTGGCTAGCGCCCACCGTCTGATTAAGAGTAGTATTGCCGCCATTACCAAAGAAATGCAGTAAAATAGCCTTTATTGTTTCATCTTGTGAAAAAAAGTTCTCCCTCAAACGTCTTTATAGCAACACGGAAGACGAGGCATCTCCTCCGCCCAGTCAAAGGAACTGACCGGCTCAATGACAATTGATCCCGATAAAAAAATAACATTGCCGACCGGGAAGGCGGAGGAGGCTGCCGACTGGCTGATACGCCTGCAGACGGGTTCGGCGGAACCGAGGCTGAAGGCGGAATTTGATCAATGGTTGGCTGCTTCGCCGGCAAATCGTCTGGCCTGGGAGCGGACATGCAAGACTTGGCGCAATCTCGGTCTGGTCGAGCCGGGTTTAAAAAGCCTCTGGGAAGACGCGCCGCACCTGCCTGACGTTGCCGGAAAACAGGCATCGCGACGGCGCTGGTCCTTGCGGCATTATGCCGGCATGGCGGTGGCAGCAGTGTCTCTCTGTCTTGCGGTACTGTTCGTTCCCACGCTTTTCGTCCATATCAAGGCCGAATATCAGACCAGTACCGCAGAGAGCCGCACCATAACCCTTGAAGACGGCAGCAGGGTGCAGCTTGCCGCGGCAAGTGCGCTTACCACTGATTTTGCCAATGGCCGCCGTAATGTGAAGGTGCTGAAGGGCGAAGCTTTTTTTGATGTCGTGCCGGATAGCGACCGTCCCTTTGTCGTGGAGGCGAAAAACCTGACCGTCCAAGTGCTCGGCACGGCTTTCGATGTCGACATGACGGATGGCGTGACGCAAGTCGCTCTTGCGCATGGTTCCGTGGAAGCTTCCTTCCGCAACGCGCCACCAACGCGGCTGGTGCCGGGTGAGATGCTGGTTGTCGACGCCTCCGGTACAATCCGGAAAGAGACCGTTCCCGTCGAGGATATTGGTGGCTGGCGCAACGGCGAGCTTTACGTTGTGGATGCGACGATCGGTTCTGTCGTCGAGCAAATCCAGCGGTATCATCCCGCATGGCTGACGATGGCGGACAAGACGCTTGCAGAGCAGCGTGTGACTGGCTTCTACAATCTTCGCGATCCGGACCGTGCGCTGGAAGCATTGGTGGAACCCTATAAGGGCAAGGTTCATGCAATTGCCAATACTGCCCGCATCATCACCCGTTTCTGAAGCGCCATAAAACAAAAAATCGTATTTATTTTCAGTCGTTTATAAAAAATTCTCCGAAACCCTGAAAAAAACCGCCGAGGCAATCGTCTTTTTGTTGAGTAATCCGGTCAAGATATAGCCGGAGCGAAGACAGGAAGACAAAAGCAGTATGCGCCTCCAGATACGTATGAACGGTTCAGGGAAAAACGCGGCAAAGCCGGCACGTATGACCGTGCTTTTGGCGACAACGGCGGTGGTCGTTTCAATGTCGGTACCGGCTTTTGCGCAGAGCGGACCGAATGCCGCCAATGGTCAGCGCTCCGGTGGCGAGCAGGGTGCAACGCGGCCTTTTAATATTCCCGCCCAGCCGCTGTCCTCCGTTGTCGGCGTTTTCGGGCGGCAATCCGGTCTGCAGGTTACGCTTGCCACGCCGTCCGCCGGCAATGTGCGCACCAATGCCGTTACCGGCAGTTTTACGGTGCGGGATGCGCTGTCCCGGCTTCTGGCCGGCACGGGCGTGAATTTCCGGTTTACCGGAAGTGGCAGAACCGTCGTCATCGGCTCGGGCCAGGCCGCTGCCGATCTTTCCGAGGCGGAAGGCACCACCGTTCTGGAAGAAATTACAGTGACCGGAAAAACCGGACGCAATTCCATTGCCGGCACCGGTTATCAGGGAACGCCCGACTGGGTTTATGAAACACCCGCCAGTGTCAGCGTCGTCAGCCGCGAGGCGATCCAGTCCGCCGGCGTGCGTAACACGCGCGATGTCTTCAACCGCGTCTCCGGCGTCTACGCCGGTGAGGGCAACGGCAGCTTCCCGACCGTTTCGCCCAATATACGTGGCTTGCAGGAAAGCGGCCGCGTGGTCGTCTCCATCGATGGTGCGCGGCAGAATGCGCAGCGTGGCGCAGCTTTCGGCGGGGCCACGAGTTACACCGCGAGCGCCGGGCAGGGTTACGTCGATGTTGCCTTTATCCGTGCTGTCGAGATCGAGAAAATAACCAATGCGAGGTCGGGTAACGCGGGTTCGCTTGGCGGGAAGGTCGAGTTCCGTACCGTCAGCGCCGCCGATCTGATCCCCGAGGGTGCGAACAAGGGGGCGGAGGTGAATGTCTCCCGTGGCACAAATGGTTACGATTTTCAGGGTTCGGTTCTGGCCGCAGTTCGTGAGCCGAATGGCCCTCTCTCCTTTGTTGCCGGTTACAGCCGCACGATCATGGATGAATACAAGATCGGAACAAGAGGCGAGGCACGAAGCACCGCTTTGACGATGAAGGACCTGCTCGGCAGGGACGGTTGGTCGACCTTTTTCAAGGGCGAAGGTGACTTCGGGGATGTGCAGACTTCGTTGTCATGGATGCATCAGCAGAATGATTTTGTTCAGGGTGCGTCCACCGTGGTCGACAGGGAAAGTGTACGCAACGACAGCGTCGTCGCGAAGCTGGACTGGGACCCCGAAAGCGAACTCATCGATTTCAAATCTTCGTTGTGGCTGAACGACAATATGACGCACGAACTGCGTGCAGAGCGTATTGGGTATGCCGCTGAGACGAATCTTGACATGGGCTTACGCAGTTTTGGCGTCAGTGTCGAAAACACCAGTCGCTTCGATACAAAAGCGGGTGCGTTAAGTTTGAATTATGGTGGGGAAGCATTTCGGGATATTGCATCGTCGATTGCCACCAGTTCCGCAATTAGCGAGAACCCCTCGTTCGCGAGTAGCTATACGGCTTTCAGTCCTGCCGGACGGCGTGATGTTGCCAGTCTGTTTGTAAATGGCGAATTAGAGCCCGCCGATTGGATCAAGCTGAGTGGCGGCGTGCGTTATGACTGGTCACGTCTGAAGGGATTGGCGACTTACTACAATCAGGTAACGGTTGCGACGGGTTCAAACCGTGTTGTAGGCGCGATAGACAATTATCTCACCTATGTATCGCAATACTCGCGGCCGACTTACGATCGTGTCTACGCGATCTGCACTACGGGTGTATTTGGTGGTCGCACTTTCACTGCGACACAGAGGACAGGTTCCTGCAACACTCTGAACAACGTCTGGCCTGCAACCAGGGGTGAAATCATCAACGGCCAATGGCGGGATGCTGGAACTACGTATTTTGATACGATTTATTCGACGGAGTATCCCTCTTACGACGTGGAAATAGACCGTACCTACAGTGCCTGGCTGCCGTCCGCTACGATAGAACTGAAACCCGTTGACTGGTTCCGGCCTTATGCGAGCTATTCCCAGAGCCTGCGACCGCCGACAATTCTCGAGGCTTTTTTTGCCGGCGCACGCCCTGGAGATTCGGCCGGCTACGAATACGCCCCGAACCAGTCCCTGCGCGCGGAAAAAGCGACGACCTACGAAATCGGCGCGAATATGAGCTTTGACGGCGTGCTGCTGGACAACGATTCCGTCCGCATCAAAATGGCCGCCTTTCGCCGTGAGGTTAAGGATTATATCGCTCTCGGTTATCTCGTTACGGATCAGGTGGCGGATCGGACCTATACCAGCTTCGTCAATCTCGACGGCACGACCTATATGCGCGGCCTTGAATTCGAGGGCAATTACGATGCGCGAAGCTTCTGGCTTGGTGGCTCAGCGACGCTGCTGAAGACCGACTGGCCGGACAACACGCAGGTATTTTCCAACGGCACCACCACGACAAGCGGCGAGATTGTCGCATGGCCGGGCGATGTTGCGCCCAAGGTGAAGCTGACGCTCGATGGCGGCATGCGTTTCTTCGACGAAAAATTCTCTCTGGGTGCGCGGCTCAACCATGTCACGCCGACACAATCGCGGACGCTCGATACGGAGGGTAATCTGCGGGAGGTAACCGATCCCTACACGACGGTGGACCTATACGGCTCCTATACCTTCAACGAAAAGGCGACGCTTCGTTTCGCGGTCAACAACCTGACCGACCGCAAATACATCCCGGCAGCCAGTGCCTATACCGCGCCGGGCCGCACTTTTGTCGCGACGATGAACGTGAAGTTCTGATGCGCGGAAGAAATTCTCCGGGCTGGGGTTGCAGCCCATCCCGGAGATGAAACGCCTTCGTCACATGACAAAGGTATCCCTATTGGCCAGCAAAGGAGTACACCTATGGCTACCACAATTCAACTGACACAGTCTTCCTCCGACTTGATCGGTTACCTCAACGGTTGGACGAGCGGTTTCGGTTCGACCTATGGTGCGTTCTACGACGCTCAGACCAGCTCTCTCGCCACCACCACTATCGATCCGAACACGACCTATGAGGCGTGGGGCGATGGCAGCAACGGTGGCAAGGGCATTGTCATGAGCGGTGCCCTGCAATACTCCCAGGGCAACCTGACAGGTTCGGTCGACAGCATCGTTCTCGGCACCGGCTACAGCCAGTCCACCAGCGGCATCGCCGTCAGCCAGCAGGAACTGCTGATCGATCCCGACGGCTCCTACTCGCTCGCAGGCGCGCGCGATCTTCTCGATCTCGCCGTTTACCAGCTTGCCCGTTTTGGCTCGCTGGCTGGCTTCTATGACTACTTCGCGGCTACCGGCACTGTGATCGAAGACACTGCTTCCTCTAACACCCTTACGGGTTTTGCTGGTAATGATACGTTCGTTTTCTCTGGCGGCAGTGATGTTGTACAGGCTGGCCCGACCGGAACATACGGTTATCAGGACGGCACCGACAAACTGGATATTTCCGCTTGGGGCGCCGGAAGCATCGATGACGTCATTGTAGGCAGCAATGCAAACGGAGACGCAGTTATTGAAAACATCTTTGGCGGCGACAGCATCACTCTCGTTGGTGTAGATTCCAGCGTACTCGACGCATCGGACTTCATTTTCGCCAGCGCATCGGCGCTCGCCGCTTAAAGGAAAATCAGGCTGTGGGCTTTCAAAACCACCAGCAGACACCGCCGCAGTCCCTCACTGCGGCGGTTGTTTCGCCCCTTAAAAGCACGTTTTTCGGTGTGGCGCTCGTCAGCGGTGTGGTCAACATCCTGGCGCTGACGTCGCCCCTGTTCATGCTTCAGGTTTACGACCGGGTGCTGGCCAGCGGCAGTTTGCCGACACTTGTCGGCATCGCCATTCTTGCGCTCGGCCTCTATGGCTTCCAGTGCCTGCTCGACATCATCCGCGCCCGGGTCCTGATCCGTATCGGCGAGGACTTCGACATGCGCTATTCCGGCAAGGTGCATGATGCGGTGGTGCGCCTGCCGCTCGTCAACCGTATGCCGGGGGACGGCCTGCAGCCGCTGCGCGATCTCGACAACGTGCGCGGTTTTCTGTCCGGCACGGGGCCCACCGCCTTTTTCGATCTGCCTTGGATGCCGCTCTACCTTGGCATATGTTTTCTGTTCCATTTCTGGATCGGCGTGACGGCTCTTGCCGGTGCCGTTCTGCTTATATCCCTCACCATCTTAACCAATATGTTCTCGCAGAAGCCGATCCGCGACACCATGGTCGAAAACATGGCGCGCAACCGGCAGCTGGAAGCCTCGCGCCGCAACGCCGAAGTCGTGCAGGCCATGGGGCTCGGCGGCCGGCTTGGCAAACGCTGGCAAATCTCCAACGAGGCTTACCTCGCCGCCAACCGCAAGGCGGGCGATGTGGCCGGCGGCCTCGGCAATATCGCAAAATCCCTGCGGATCGTGCTGCAATCGGCCATTTTGGCGGTCGGCGCATGGCTGGTCATTCAGCAGGAGGCGTCAGGCGGCGTGATGATCGCCAGTTCGATCATGATGGGTCGGGCTTTGGCGCCCGTCGATCTTGCCATATCCAACTGGAAGTCCTTTGTTGCCGCTCGCCAGAGCTGGGCACGGCTGAGGGAGCTTTTTGCGCAGATGCCGGTAACGGCGACCGCAATGGCACTGCCGAAGCCTGAGAGAGAATTGAAAGTCGAAAACGTCACCATCATTCCGCCGGGAGAGAGAAAACCGACCGTCGCGGGCCTTGGTTTCGTCATGACCGCCGGGAATGCGCTCGGTGTCATCGGCCCGTCCGGCTCGGGAAAATCCACCCTTTCGCGCATTCTCACCGGAGCCTGGATGCCCGCCGCCGGCAAGGTGCGGCTTGATGGTGCGAGCTTCGATCAATGGGATCGCGAAGCCCTCGGCCGCCATATCGGTTATCTGCCGCAGGGCGTGGAGCTTTTCGACGGCACGATCGGCGAAAACATTTCCCGTTTCGAGGACAATCCCGATCCCGACGCAATCATTGCCGCTGCGAAAGCCGCCGGTGCGCACGAACTGATCCTGCGCTTCGAAAAGGGTTATGACGGCGATATAGGTGAGGCCGGTTCGGCGCTTTCGGCAGGACAACGCCAGCGTATCGGTCTCGCGCGTGCGCTTTATGGCGATCCCTTCATCGTCGTGCTGGACGAGCCGAATGCCAATCTCGATGCGGAGGGCGAGGCCGCCGTCGTCAGGGCGATCGCGTCGGTCAAGGCGCGCAACGGTATCGCCATCGTCGTTGCGCATCGGCCCAGCGCGATCGGTGCCGTTGATTTCATTCTGATGATGGAGGAGGGGCGGATGAAGGCCTTCGGTCCGCGCGACGAGGTTCTCTCGAAAGTGCTGCGCACTCCGAATGCTCAAGCGGCGAAAGGTTTCACTGCATCCGCGCACACGGTTTCACCATTGCGTGTCGTCGCGAATACCCAACCTAAGACGGTGGCGCTGCAAGAGAGTGGCGAAGAGAACAGGCAGGAAGGAGATACGGATGTCAAAAATTGACCAGCGCACGCAGGTGTCCCGCTCCATCCGCAAACATCTTCTTGCCGGTCTTGCCGCAAGTGTAGCACTGCTGGCCGGCGTCGGCGGATGGGCAGCGACGACAAATCTTGCTGGCGCGGTCGTCGCGTCCGGTCATCTTGTGGTCGATTCCTATATCAAGAAGGTACAGCACCCCAAGGGTGGTGTCGTCGGTGAAATTCTGGTGAGCGAAGGTGGCAGGGTAAAGGCCGGCGACGTCGTCATGCGTCTCGACGCCACCCAGACCCGCGCTAATCTCGCCATAGTGACCAAGCGGCTGGATGAGCTGAGCGCGCGCATGGCAAGGCTGGAGGCCGAACGGGACGATCTGCCGGAACTCGTTTTTCCACAGGCTCTGGTGGCGCGCAAGGACGATCCCGATGTCGCTTCCGCCATGCGCAGCGAAACCAGGCTGTTCGAATTCCGCAAATCCTACCGTGAGGGGCGCAAAGCGCAGCTTGTGGAGCGTATCACCCAGTTCGAACATGAAATCGAAGGGTTGAGGGCACAGGAAATCGCCTACGACAACGGGCTTGCGGTTTTGCAGGCTGAGATAACCTCGCAGAAATCCTTGCGGGAGCAGGGCATCGTGTCCGTGCAGCGGCTGAACAGCCTGCAGACCCAGGCCGCGACATTTGGCGGTGAACGTGGCGAAAAAATCGCCTATCAGGCGCAGACGGCGGGCAGGATCACCGAAACGAAACTGCAGATTCTGCAGATCGATCAGGAACTGCGCACCGAAGTGGGCCGGGAACTGCGCGAGATACAGGCGCAGACGGGTGAACATGTCGAGCGGAAGGTCGCTGCGGAGGACGAGCTGAAGCGCATCGATATCATCGCGCCGCAATCCGGCATGGTGCATGAAATGGCGGTGCATACCGTGGGCGGCGTGGTGACGCCGGCCGACCCGATCATGCTAATCGTGCCTGATGGGGACGAACTGGCACTCGAGGTGCAGATCGTGCCGAAGGATATAGACCAGTTGCAGGTAGGGCAAAAAGCGATGCTGCGGATGACCGCGTTCAACCAGCGTGTCACGCCGGAACTGGAAGGCCATGTCAGTCGCATCGCCGCCGATATCACCACCGATCAGAGGACCGGCCTCTCCTATTATCTGGCGCGGATTTCCATACCGGTTGCCGAGCGGGAAAAGCTGAACACTGCGCCGCTGATGCCGGGCATGCCCGCCGAGGCGTTCATCCAGACCAGCGAGCGCACAGCGCTGTCCTATATCGCCAAGCCGCTGACGGACCAGATCAACCGCGCCTTCCGGGAAGAATAGCGGGCTTTTCTGATTGGCAGTCACGACTTGAGATCAAAGCCAGCCCAGCGCTTTCGCTGCGCGGATCGCTTCCGCGCGGCGTTTGCAATCCAGCTTGCGGAACAGGTTTCCGAGATGGAATTTTACCGTCACTTCCGAGATGTTGAGGGTCTGCGCGATCTTCTTGTTCGACATGCCGCTGGCCAGCAATTGCAGCATCTGTGCTTCCCGCTGTGAAAGCCCGCCATGCAGGGCGCGTGCCTGCGGCGAGTTGACCGAGGCGGCGAAAATCGACAGCGCGTTCCGGACATCGGAAGAGGTTTCGATGAAACCGCGGATACGGCGATTGTTCAGAAGCGGCGACAGGAATATGCGCTCCTCCGACAGGACGCCGTTGCAGCCAAGGCGCGTCGCCGATTCAAGTGCGTTGAGGATATGGGCGCGGGCGCCGGCACTGTCACGACGCTGGTGTGCGGCATAGCTCTGCCATATTCTGAGCGCGACCTTTTCGCGGTTGGTGACCTTGGGGTTGGCGATCATTGCATCCATCTGCCGGGCGAGATAGGCGCGCGGCGTGAAAAGATGTACCGCGTCGCGGAGCCAGGCCATCACATAGGCGATTTCGTCGCGCCGTGTGAGCCGGGCAAGGTCCTCATTCGCGCTCTCCACCCAGTTGCGACCCATCGGCATGCGAATTGCCGATAGCGTCGCTGCCGCATCCGCCCAGCGGTTGGCGTTCTGGTAGGCGATTGCCGTTCTGATCTCCATCATCGCATGGAATTGCAGCCCTTCCGAAAGGTGAATCCACAGGCCGTCGAGAAAGCCCGGACGAACGGTCATCGGAAAATGATCGATCAGCACCTGCGAGGCATAATGCAGGGCAAACTGCATCAGGCTCGGCCATATCTCGGCGGCGGCGAAGTGGTCGAATTCATGCTCGACGAAGTGCAACAGGTCGCGCGGTTTTCCCGCCTCATAGGCAAGGCAGGCTTCCGCCAGCCGCAGCATTCGGAACTCCTGCGCGGCGTCGTGTGGCACCTGTTCCAACCTCGTGCGCGCATCCTGTGCCGCGCGACGGGCCAAGAGCACATCACCGCTCATCAGTCGCAGGACGATCTGGTGCAGATGGATGAAGAATTCGAGCAGCGGCTGCCCGCCCATCTTGCGCAGATAGATAAGCGCGCGGGCGGCAGCGGCCTCGGCCTCGCGAAAATTACGGCGGCGGATTTCGAATTCCAGCAGCGCATTGTAATAGGCCGCCCATTTGCCGTGATCGTCCATGGGGTAATCGGCCATGAATTCCCCGAGGCGCGTTATCACAGCGTCATTGGGGGTCAGGTCCTCGGCAATCATCAGGTTCAGCCGGAAGGTGCGGGCGGCAAAGGAAAAACGCGAACCGCGGGCAAGCACCTTGAGTGGATCGAGATAATCCGAACCGAGGCTCTTGCCAAGCAGATGGCGCACGCGTTGCAATTCGCCCTGTTTCAGCAATGCTCGGGTGACGGCGAAGAGGACTGTTTCATTCGCCGCGATCATGTCCTGCGAAAACCGCATGATGATCTCGCGAAACCTGTCGACGCTGCTTCGATAGATCAGTTCGCGCCCATGGGCGCGTTCTAGGATTTGCGCGGCGTGGGTCTCATAACCGCGGTCAAGCAACATGGCCATTGCCGCAAGCGCCCGCCCTTCCTTCTCGAATGCGGAAGCGACCTCTACCACTGCCCTGCCAGCCTGTAATGTGGCGAGACGTTCTCCCGCTGCCACGGTCAGAAGCCTTATCAGTGTGTCGTGTTTTTCCGGGTTTGCGATCAGGAAGGGAGGCAGAAGTTCTGCCCATTCAGCGTCGGGTTCTGCCGAGGGATTTTCCAGCCAGAGCGAAAGCGCGACCGTCTGGGCCGGTGACAGATGCGGCAGATAATTTTCCCGCAGATAGTCGACGCACAGTTTTTCGTCGGCGAGGCGAGCGAGAGACAGAAAGGCCGGCCACCCCGCATAATCATGGAGCGCCAGACGCTTCTGTTCTGTTGGAAGGCCCGCTGTCTCATCTTGGCCAAAGGCCAGTTCATTTGCTCCGATCGTCAGCGAACCACGATGCAATATTTGCCGCGCCAGCCCGCTGATACGTTGATCCGGACGGCAGGCGATGACCACGAAACGCACGGTTTCCAGAATAGGGGCGGGCATGCGGACCGCGCGTGCGAAGACCGGCACATCCCATAGCAGCCAGCCTTTCGCCGCCTCATCACTTCTGGGCTGGTGCGTCCGGCATACCTCGGTCCCCAGCTCTTGTGCCAGCAAGTCCATAAGAACGCTTTTCCCGGCGCCCGCCGGCGCGCGCAGAAAGATCACGCCTGCGGTTTCGCTGGCGATACGGCGGCAGAGTGTGGTGCGCGGCAGAAGCGTCATTCAGACAGGGATAGGAGATCTGAATTCAAAAACCTATACTCATTTATCAAAAAACTATACCTTTCTGCGATTGTTCAAAAGGACATGTGGTGAAAACTTGTGCTCAGGAAACTGATGCACAAGGAACGGTCCACCGATGCAGCAACATCCGCTGGTCGCGATTTTGAACAGGCTCGGCGCTTTCGTACTGGTCATGATCGCCCTGTCCATCATGATTTTTGCTCTAGCCCGTGTGGTGCCGGGTGATCCCGCCCGCATGGCGCTCGGCCCTGCGGCAACACAGGAACAAGTTGATGCGCTGCGCGGCGAGATGGGTCTCGATAAGCCGCTCGCCGCCCAATACCTCGACTATATCGGCAACGCCCTGCACGGTGACCTGGGCTTCTCGCTGGTTTCCCAGCGCCCCGTCACCACCGATCTGGCCCAGACCGTTCCTGCGACCGTCGAACTGGTTCTGGTCTCAGTCATCTTCATGTTTGCCGTCGCCATCCCGCTCGGCGTCATCACGGCGCATTACCGCGACCGTCCGCTCGACCATATCGGCCGTATCCTCTCGCTCACCGGCGTGACGATCCCGAGCTTTCTGTTTGCCATCACGCTGCAACTGCTGGCCGCTCGCTTTCTCTCCGGGTGGCCGATCATCGGTAGGATCGATCATTCACTTGGCTGGCAGGGTGGCCCGACGGGCTTCATACTGATCGACGGTACGCTTGCCGGACGGTTCGATGTGGTGCTGGATGCGCTGAAGCACCTTGCGCTGCCGGCCTTCGCGCTCTCCATGGCCGGTATCGGCCAGATCACCCGCATCACGCGTTCCTCGATGATCGAGAACCAGCGCAAGGATCACGTGCTCACCCTGCAAAGCTTCGGCGTGCCGGAGCGGGTCATCATCTTCCGTTATCTGCTGAAGCTTTCCTCCATCGCGCCGCTGACGATCATGGGGCTCGAATTCGCCTCGCTGATCGGCAATGCCTTCGTGATCGAAATGGTCTTCGCCTGGGGCGGATTCGCATCCTACGGGCTGAACGCCATCCTTCAGAAAGACCTCAATGCCGTGACTGCCGTGGTGCTGGTGGCCGGCCTGTTCTTCATCGTTGCGAACCTGATCGTTGATGTCCTGATCTCGATCATCGACCCGCGCCTGCGCCGCAAGGAGGCTCGCTGATGGCTGATATGAAAATGGTCGAACCCACCGATCGGGGCTTAAGCGCCGGTTACATGATGTGGTACCGCTTCAGCCGCAATCCGGCAGCGGTCATCGGTTCGCTGATCCTGTTGTCGGTGCTGGTTCTGGCGATCTTTGCGCCCTGGCTTACACCCTATCCCAAACATATCGGCGCGGTTGTCGATTTCCGTGCCCGCCACATGCCGCCGGATCTGGAGCACTGGTTCGGAACCGACAAGGCCGGACGCGACATCTTTTCCCGTACTGTCTTCGGGCTCAGGGTCTCACTTCTTCTCGTCATCGGCGTGCTCGGCATCTCGGTCCCGGTCGGCACCGTGCTTGGCCTGGTCGCCGGTTATTTCGGCGGCTGGACCGAGAAAATCATCAGTGGCCTGACGAATGTGATGCTGGCCATGCCGCCCCTCGTCATGGCGCTGGCGGTCTCCAACCTGCTGGAACCCACCTTGATGAACGCCATGATCGCGATCACGCTTCTATGGTGGACCTGGCATGCGCGGCTGATCTATTCGGTGTCGAAATCCATCGCATCCGAGGACTACATCGAAGCGGCACGTCTTGCAGGTGCGGGTCCGCTGCACATTCTCTTTCGCGAAATTCTGCCCAATTGCGTCTCGGTCATATCAGTCAAGACGACGCTGGATGCGGCATTCGTCATCCTCTTTGGTGCGACGCTGAGTTTCCTCGGTTTCGGCGTCAAGCCGCCAACTCCCGATCTCGGCTCGATGGTTGCCGATGGGCGCCAGTTCATGCCGGATTTCTGGTGGGAGGTCCTCTGCCCCGGCGCGGCCGTGCTTTACGTGACGCTGGGTTTCAATCTGCTGGGCGACGGCCTGCGTGACATGTTCGACGTGGAAAGCTAAAGCCATGACTGAACCGCTTCTCAAAGTCGAAAACCTCAACGTCAGCTTCACCAATTACGGCCGCACGCGCCAGGTGCTGCGCGATGTCGCCTTCACAGTCTCAGCCGGCGAGCGGGTGGCGCTGATCGGCGAAACCGGATCGGGTAAATCGGTCACCGCCAAGGCTATCATCGGCACTTTGCCGAAGAATGCCACTATTGCCTCCGGCGCCATTGTCATCGACGGGCGGGATGTGCTCGCCATGCCGCGAAGGGAACGCGAGGCGCTGAAGGGAACGGCGTTTTCGCTGATCATGCAGGACCCGCTGTCTTCCTTCAATCCGGTCTTCAAGATCGGCACGCATCTCGATGATGTCATGCGCTTTGCCGACAAGCGCAACGGCATCAACTCGTCCAAGACAGAGCGCCGCACCCGTATCGCAGCGGTTCTGCGCCGCGTACAGCTTGGCGATACCGAGCGGGTCATGAATGCCTATCCGTCCGAGCTTTCGGGCGGCATGCGCCAGCGCGTGTTGATCGGGCTTGCGCTGCTGCATCAGCCGAAGCTCCTCATCGCGGATGAGCCCGGCACGGCGCTCGACGTCACCACGCAGGACGAAATTCTCAATCTCATCAACCAGCTGGTTGCCGAAGAAAATATGGCGCTGCTGATGATAACCCATAATCTCGGTGTCGTACGTAAGGTGGCGGATCGGGTCGTGGTTATGCACCATGGCGACATCGTCGAGACCGGTCCCTGCACGCAAATCCTGCACGCTCCCGTGGCGGACTACACGCGTTCGCTGCTGGATGCGGTGCCGCCGCTCTACGGTCCGCGTGTCGCCGATCTGGCGCAGAGCACACGCTCGCCGATCGTTACCATCGAGGGCCTGAACAAGATTTACGGCAGACGCAACGGTTACCACGCCGTGCGCGATGTGAACCTGACGCTGAAGGACGGCGAAATTTTCGGTCTTGCGGGCGAGTCCGGTTCTGGAAAAACCTCGGTCGCCCGGATGATCATGGGACTTTCTCGCCCGACCTCCGGCAATCTTGTCATCGACGCCCCGTCTCCCGGCCGTGGCAAGCGGCTGACGCAGATCGTCTATCAAAATCCGGGCACTTCCCTTAATCCGAAGCGCACGGTCAGGCAGACGCTTACCCTACCGTTGAAATCCATCGGTATGGACGGTGAGGCGCGCGAACGCCGGATGCAGGAACTGATGGGGCTGGTGCGATTGCCGCAATCCTATCTCGGTAAATATCCGCATGAACTTTCCGGCGGACAGAAGCAGCGTGTCGCCATTGCCCGTGCACTCGCGGCTGAACCGAAGATCCTCATCCTCGACGAGCCGACGGCGGCGCTTGATGTCTCCGTGCAGAAGACCGTTATCGACCTTCTGCTGCAGCTGCGGGAAGAGCTTGGCCTGACCTATCTGATGATCTCGCACGACCTCTCGCTGATGCGCAATTTCTGTTCGCGCATCGCCATCATGCTGCGTGGCGAGATCGTCGAGGAAGGGGTGACGTCTGCGGTTTTCGCCGAGCCGAAGCATCCCTACACCCGCGCCCTTATCGCGGCGATCCCCGTCGTTACCGACAAGGAAGAGCGCCTGAAACCCACCGTGACAGAGGAAGAGCGTATGCGCTTCCTCGTAAAAACGACCGATTGATAAAAGAGGAGCCTGACGTGTATCGCGTTGGAATTGACGTCGGCGGCACAAATACCGATGCCGTTGTGTTACAGGAAAAGACTGTTCTGGCGGGGGTGAAAGCCTCCACCACCGAAGATGTGACGTCCGGTGTCATCGAAGCCCTTGAAAAGGTGATCGAGGCGTCGGGCATCGACAGGGCACACATCGGTGCCGTGATGATCGGCACCACGCATTTCACCAATGCGGTGATCGAGCGGCGGCATATGGACGAGGTCGCCGCCATCCGGATCGGCCTGCCGTCCGGCGCCGGCCTGCCGCCGATGGTCGACTGGCCGGATGACCTCCGGGAAATCGTTGGTAACCACGGTTATCAGGTCCGCGGCGGATATGAATTCGACGGTCGCGAAATCTCAGCCCTCGATGAGGACGAGATTGTCCGCATCGCCGCCGATATCCGCGCAAAGGGCCTGAAGGCCGCGGCCGTCACCTGCGTCTTCAGCGGCATCAATGATGCGATGGAAGTGCGGGCGAAGGATATCCTGCAGGAGCGCTGCCCCGGCCTGCCGGTGGTTATGTCCAAGGATATCGGACGGCATGGTCTGCTCGCCCGCGAAAGTGCTGCGATCATGAATGCCAGCCTTCTTTCGCTTGCGGACCGCACCGTTGCCGCTTTCGGCGAGGCGCTGAAGGCAGCGGGCATAACCTGCCCGTTCTACATCACCCAGAACGACGGCACGCTGATGGCAGCGGATGTGGTGCGCGGCTTCCCTGTGCTCACCTTCGCCTCCGGCCCGACGAATTCCATGCGCGGCGCTGCTTTCCTCACCGGCCTCAAGGATGCCGTGGTCGTGGATGTCGGCGGCACCACCTCCGATGTCGGCTCGCTGTCGCACGGCTTTCCGCGCCAGGCGTCCACGACGGTGGATATTGGTGGCGTGCGCACCAATTTCCGCATGCCGGATGTGTTCTCGATCGGTCTCGGTGGCGGCTCGCTGGTGGTCAATGGCGAACATGGCCTCACCGTTGGCCCGAAATCAGTTGGTTACCGCGTCCGCCGTGAGGCGCTCTGCTTCGGCGGTACGACCCTGACTGCAACCGATATCGCTGTCGCCTCCGGCAAGGCAGACGTGGGCGAGAAGGCTCTGGTTTCCACTCTGGACAAGCGGCTGGTGGATGCCGCAGTCAAAAAGATCAACGACATGCTCGAGTCCTGTGTGGAGCGCAGCCGCATCTCGTCATCACCGGTGCCGGTGATCGCCGTTGGCGGCGGCTCCATTCTCATGCCTGACCGTATCGGCGATCTGGACGTCATCCGCCCCGAGAATTTCGCGGTGGCGAATGCCGTGGGTGCAGCGATCGCGCAGATCAGCGGCGAGACGGACCGCGTCTTCTCGCTGATCGAGGGGCGCACGCGTGAAAGCGCGCTTGCGGAGGCGGAGGCCGAGGCACGCGAAAAGGCGATTGCGGCTGGCGCACTGGCCGAAACGCTGGAAGTCATCGAGCGCGAGGATATGCCGCTTGCCTATCTGCCCGGCAATGCCACCCGCATTCATGTGAAAGTCGTTGGAGAAATGGGAGCCAACCATGGCTGAGACGCGCAAGCTGAAATATGACGAAGCGGCATTGCGTACGCTGACGAGGGAAGATCTCGACGCGCTGGAAATCGGTGCGGGCATTCTCGGCACCGGCGGCGGCGGCAATCCCTATCTGGGTAAGCTGCTTGCACTCGAGGCCATGAAGGCCGGTTACGAGATGAAGATCCTTGCGACAGACGCCATCGAGCCGGACGCGCTTTGCATGTCCATCGGCGGCATTGGCGCCCCCGTTGTCGGTGTGGAGCGCATTCGCGAGGGTCGTGAGGGTCTGCGTTGCCTGCGCGCTATGGAAGAGCTGATCCGCACGCCGGTAGACGCCATCGTCTGCGAGGAAATCGGCGGCTCGAACTCCATGAACCCGCTGGTGACGGCGGCGCTTGGTGGGCTGCCGATCCTCGATTGCGACGGCATGGGCCGGGCTTTCCCAGAGATGCAGATGACGACCTTCTCCATCTACGGCCACAGTTCGACGCCATCGGTGATGTGCGACCTGCACGGCAATGCCGTGATCTTCAGCCACGCCGTTTCCGAAGTCTGGCACGAGCGCATGGCCCGCGCCTGCGTCGTTTCTCAGGGCGGCGGCGCAATGCTAGCGACCGCGCCGATGCAGGCGCACTACGTGCACCAGTATGGTATTCCGAAAACCTACACCAAGGCGATCGCGCTCGGCGAGGCGGTGATCCGTGCCCGCAAGCAGCAGGAAGACCCGATTGCGGCAGTCTGCGCGCTTGAAGGTGGACGGCGCATCTTCAACGGCAAGATCACCGATCTGAAACGCCATCTGCGCGGCGGTTTCGCCGTGGGCGATGTCGAGCTTTCCGGCTTCGACGATTGCTCGGGCCAGACGGCGAGCGTGGCGATCCAGAACGAATTCCTGCTGTTCCGCCGTGACGGCAAGGTGGAAGTGACCGTCCCTGATCTGATCGTCTTGCTCGATGTCGATACCGGTTACCCGATCACCACCGAAGTCCTGCGTTACGGCCAGCGCGTGGCCGTGGTCGCGATCCCCTGCCACGATCTGCTGCGCAGCGCCCGCGCGCTCGAAGTCGTTGGACCGGCGGCTTTCGGTTACCCGGACATTCCTTTCTCACCGCTGCCCGTCCCGGTCGGCAAGGCTGCCTAACCATAAGCGGGGCAAATGACCCGCAATAAAGAGGAGAACGACAATGAAAATGCCAGGACTTCCTTCCCGCCTTGCCGTGCTTGCGCTCGGCACGGCAATCGCGTTGCCGCTTGTTTCTTCCGCTGCTTTTGCGGATGACAAGGTTTCGGTCGCGGTCAACACCATGCAGATATTCAGCTCGCTCGACCCGGCGAAAGTGACTGACTATACCGGCTACATGGCCATCGTGAACATGTATGACGGCCTGACCACGGTGAACGCCAAGGGCGAAATCGTGCCGCATCTGGCAAAGTCCTGGGATATTTCTGCAGACGGCCTGACCTATACCTTCCATCTGCGCGACGATGCGAAGTTCCAGGATGGCACGGCGGTGAAGGCTGCCGATCTCGTCTGGTCGGTGCAGCGCCTGCTCGGCATCAACAAGGGGCCGTCGAACCTCATCGTCGGCGTACTGAAGCCCGAAAACGTCAGCGCGCCTGATGATGCGACGCTCGTCATGAAGATCGAGCGTCAGTTTTCGCCCTTCATGGCCTCCACGCCGCTGATGATGGCGTTGAACAAGACGTTGATCGAAGCCAATGCCAAGCCCGAAGACAAGTGGGGCGAGGCTTATGTGGGCGAACATTCCGCCGGTTCCGGCCCATACAAGCTCGTCAGCTACAACCGTTCTGCCGATATGGTCATTGCCCGCAATGCGGACTATTTCCTTGGTTGGACCAAGGGCAAGCCGATCGACGAAGTACGCTTCGCCCAGACGAGCGACGACGCTACCGTCAAGGCGCTGGCTGAAAAGGGCGAACTTGGCCTTTCCTCGCACGGCCTTGGCAACGACACCTATGAATCCATTGGCCGGATGAAGGATTACAAGCTCATCCAGACCCGCACCGCCGGCGGTTTCGTCATCAAGCTCAACACCAAGGTTTACCCGACCGACGACGTTCACGTTCGTCGCGCCATTGCCTATGCGACGGATTACAAGACGATCCAGGAAGTGATCTATCCCGGTTTCGACATGCAGGGGCCGCTATCCGACGCTTTCAAGGACGCGCATAACGGCGATATTCAGCCCGGCGTCTACGATCTGGAAAAGGCGAAGGAAGAACTGGCGAAGTCGAAATATGCCGGCCAGAAAATCACGCTGGTCAACAGCTATGTCGCTTCGCTGGCCTTCGAGGCGGAAGTGGCGCTGCTTTTGCAATCCAGCCTCGAGCAAATCGGTATTACGCTCGATATCAAGCCAGAGCCGTGGAACCGTATCGTCGAGCTTTCCTCCAAGCCTGAAACGACGCCTGCGTCGACGCAGGTGAATATCTCGCCGACCTATCCGTCTCCGGATGCGATGTTCTACAACCAGTATCACTCCAAGGCATCAGGCACATGGATGTCGATGGAATGGCTGCAGAACGCGGAAATCGACGGGCTGATCGACAAGGTCCGTGCCACGACCGATACCAGCGAACAGAACGCAACCTACAAGGAACTGCAGACCAAGATCGCCGATCTTCAACCGGATGTCTGGGCGGTTGCGCCGAACCGCCGTTATGCGGCGAACAAGTGCCTTCAGGGTTACGAGTTCATTCCCATGCAGAGCTGGGACCTGAACTTCTCCAACTTCCATTGGGACTGCAAGGCGGAGTGATCTCCGTCCCATGAAAAGCGGTCCCGCCGCAGGGCGGGGCCGATGAGACTTGGAACGATAAAGGGAAGGAGCATCGCTTGCGCCGGAAAGGCTGCGGCATGCCCGAGGATGACGCATGATCCAGGAATTTTCCGAAGACGATATCGAACCTCTTGCCACCGGCGCCTGGATTCTGGGAACGGGCGGTGGAGGCAATCCCTATATCTCGACGCTCAATCTGCGCCGTCTTTATGCCGAAGGCAGACGGGTGAAGGTCATGGACCCCATGGCGCTTGCTGATGACGACATGGTTGCGGTCGTCTCCAAGATGGGTGCACCGCTTGTTGGTCAGGAACGGCTGGGAGACCCCGTTCATCTTGCCCGCGCGGTCGAGGTCATGGAGGATTATCTCGGCAAGCCTTTCCGGGCGATCATGAGCGTGGAAATCGGCGGTTCGAATGCGTTATCGTCCTTCCTCGCCGCCGCCATGCTCGACCGTCCCGTCGTGAATGCCGATGCCATGGGACGTGCTTATCCCGAAGCGCAGATGACCTCATTCGCCATCGGCAATCTGCCGATGTCTCCATTATCGCTGGTCGATGTACGAGACAATGAGGTGATCGTGACACGCGCTGCATCGTGGAAATGGATGGAGCGCATCTCGCGCAAGGTCTGCACCGAAGTTGGTTCCACCGCCGCCACCTGCAAGGCGCCGCGCACCGGCAAGGAAGTGAAGGAATGGGGCATTCATTACACCGTCACAAAGGCGACCGAACTCGGGCGCGCGGTGATGGAGGCGCGTGCACGCCATGATGACCCGGTTCAGGCGGTTCTCAACCATGAGGGTGGCAAACAGCTGTTCCGCGGCAAGGTGGTGGATGTCGCCCGCGAGACCACCGGTGGCTTTCTGCGCGGCAGTACGACCATTGAAGGCATCGACGCCGATCGCGGCTCACGCATGGAACTTGCCTTCCAGAACGAGTGGGCGGTCGCCTTCCGCGACGGCCAGCCGGTCGCCATGACGCCGGACCTGATCTGCCTTCTCGACACTGTTTCGGGCAGCGCCATCGGCACGGAATCGGTGCGCTATGGCCAGCGTGTCACGGTTATCGCCCTGCCGGCACCGGAACTCTTGACGACGCCTGCCGGCATTGCTGCCGTTGGCCCGCGTGCCTTCGGTTATGACATTGATTTCAGATCGGTATTCCCATGAAACGCATCGGTATTGACGTTGGCGGCACCAATACGGATGCCGTTCTGATCGATGGAGACGCCATCGTTGCCTCGATCAAGGTTCCGACCACGCAGGATGTCCTGTCCGGCGTGAAGGCGGCCCTCGCTCACGTGTCTGGCCATGTCGGCGCGGCAGATCGCCCGATCGATGCGGTTATGATCGGCACCACCCATTTCACCAATGCTGTCGTGGAGCGCGCCCGGCTGGAGCGAGTTGCGGCCATCCGCATCGCGCTGCCGACCGGTTCTTCACTGCCGCCCATGTGCGACTGGCCGAAGGATCTCTACGAGGCCGTCGATCCGCTGATCTTCATGGTTCATGGTGGCCATGAATACGATGGCAGTCCGCTGGTGCCGATGATCCCGGATGAAGTCCGTGAAGCGGCGATGAAAATCCGCGATGCAGGCATTACCTCGATCGCCATTTCGGCAACCTTTTCGCCGCTGACCACGGAGTGCGAGGTGAGGGCGGCAGAGATTGTCCGTTCGGTGATCCCCGACGCACGCATCACGCTTTCCCATACGCTGGGCCGTATCGGGCTTCTGGAGCGCGAAAACGTCGCACTTCTGAATGCCGCCTTGCAGACGCTTGGCAGGACCACGGTACAGGCATTTTCGGATGCGCTGCGCGAAGCAGGTGTAAAGGCGCCGTTTTATCTTACACAGAATGACGGCACCGTGGCGCTTGCGGATGTGGCTGCCGCAAACCCCGTGCACAGCTTCGCTTCCGGCCCGACCAATTCGATGCGTGGTGCGGCTTTTCTCACAGGGCTTTCCGATGCCATGGTGGTGGATGTCGGCGGCACCACCTCCGATATTGGTTGCCTTGTCGGTGGTTTTCCGCGTGAGGCAAATAATATTGTCCATATTGGCGGGGTCCGCACCCTGTTCCGCATGCCCGATCTTCTACCTGTAGCACTGGGCGGCGGCACCATTGTCGACCCGCAGACAGGCAAGATCGGCCCGCGCTCGGTTGGGTATCGCATCCTGACCGAAGCCCGCGTTTTCGGTGGCGAGACACTGACGGCATCGGATATCGCCGTTGCGGCAGGCCTGATCGAGATGGGTGACAGGGATCGTGTGAAGGGCCTCGATCCGGCATTCGTGCAGGCGACGCTCGGCCGTATCCGCGACATGGTGGCCGACAGTTTCGACCAGATGAAGACATCAGCCGAAGACGTGCCGCTGGTTGCGGTCGGCGGCGGCGCATTCCTGATACCGGAGCAGGTGCCGGGCGCATCCGAGGTGCTTCGTGTGGAAAATGCAGGCGTTGCCAATGCGCTCGGCGCAGCGATGGCGCAGGTGTCCGGTGAGGTAGATCAGGTCTTTTCCGGGTTGAGCCGCGACGAAGCCCTTGCGAAAGCCGAGACCGAAGCGCAGAACGCAGCGGTCGCTTCGGGAGCGGAGCGCGCGAGCCTCAAGACGCTTGAGGTGGAGGATATTCCCATCGCCTATCTGCCTGGCGGCGCTCGCAGGGTCCGCGTGCGTGTTATCGGCGATATCGCCTTTCATTGATGGTAAGAGGCCCTGCCTGCGGCGGGGCAACAGTGGAGTGAGGATATGACGAAGATCGCACTGGCCATTCACGGTGGTTGCGGGGTTATGCCGGAAGACAGCATGACTCCGGAGGAATGGGAAGCGGCGCGCCACGATCTGGCGGTGGCACTGCGCGCCGGTTATGGTGTGCTCAAGGCTGGCGGAACTGCGCTGGAAGCGGTTGAGGCGGCAGTCGTCGTTATGGAGGACAGCCCGCATTTCAACGCAGGCCATGGGGCGGCGCTCAACGAGAATGGCATTCACGAACTCGACGCGTCGATCATGGATGGCAAGACCCTTGCGGCAGGCGCAATCAGCGCCTCCCGCGCCATCCGCAACCCGGTAAAGGCGGCCCGGGCGCTGATGGAGGATGAACGCGCAGTCTATCTCACCGGTGAAGCGGCTGACCGGTTTGCGAAGGAGAAGGGGCTTGCCACGGAGCCTCAATCCTACTTCACCACGCAAAAGCGTGTCGAGGCGCTGGCGGCCATGAAGGCCCATGCCACCGCAGGTACGGAAGCGACGGAAAACGAAAAACACGGAACCGTCGGTGCCGTGGCACTCGATGCTGCTGGGCATCTCGCAGCCGCGACATCCACCGGCGGCTACACCAACAAGCCTGACGGCCGGGTGGGTGACAGCCCGGTGATCGGGGCGGGCACCTATGCACGCGACGGCGCCTGCGCCGTTTCCGGCACCGGCAAGGGTGAATTTTTCATCCGTTACGTCGTCGGCCATGAGATCGCGTCCCGTGTCGCCTATCTCGGGCAGGATCTGGAAACCGCCGCCGGCAACCTCGTCCACAAGGATCTGGCGCCCTACGATATCGGTGCGGGTCTTGTCGCCATCGATGCCGAAGGTGGCATTGCCGCACCCTATAATACGCCCGGCATGTTCCGTGGCTGGGTGACTCCATCAGGAGAGGCCCGTGTTGCCACCCACGACAGGGTCTATGACGTGGAATTGTAACCGGCGACCGACCGGGCCGAATGACAATGCTAAAAAAACCGGTGACATGAAGGCCTATCGGCGGCAAAAGGTCTGAACCGAAACCGGCTCGTCCTTTCATCCCATGGTGCTGGCCTCATGAATATCAAGCAGCTCGAAGTCCTTCGCACGCTTCTTTCCACCGGCTCGACCATCGCCACCGCCAAGGCCATGGGGCTAAGCCAGTCCGGTATCAGCCGGCTTCTGGCTCAGCTCGAGGCGGACCTGTCGCTGACGCTGTTTGCCCGTGACAAGGGGCGGCTGATCCCGACGCCGGAGGCAGCGCTTCTCGCGCGTGACGCGGAAAATGTGCTGCTTGCTGTCGATCGCATGTCCGGCCATGCCGAAGATCTGCGCAATGGTGCTGCCGGTCCGGAAATCGTCCGCATCGGCCTGCCGAGCAGCATGTGGGAGAACTTCGCGCCCGCCATGCTGATAGACTATGTCAGGGATTTCCCCGGCGTGCGCATCGAGACTTTCTTTGAAACGACCACCGCCATCAACAGGCTGGTTGGCGAGCGGGTGATCGACCTCGGTTTCCTGCGCATGGAAGGTGAGATTGGACCGGGCATTGATGTCGAGCGTGTCGCCACCGGCAAAAGCGTCTGCGTGGTCCGTCAGGATCACCCTTTAGCCGAGCTTGCCGAGATAACGGTGAAGGACCTGCGCAACATTCCGCTCATTCTGATCGGCCGGCAGCGGCCGAACCGCATGGCGCTCGAGCAGGTCTTCAAGAAAGCGGGCGTCAAGCCCATGGTGAAGATCGAGACCCACACCAACAGTTCCGCATGTGCCTATGTCGCGCATGGTCTGGGCGTTACGATCATCAGCAGTTTTTATGCTAACCTCTACAGGCACCTTCCCGTCGTGGCGCTGCCCTTCATTCCGCAATCAACCCAGGAGTTCGGTCTTGCCCGGGCCTCGGGCGCACCGCTGTCCATCGCGGCGCAGGCACTCAGCGACGCCTTGAAGCAGCAAATCCAGCTTTCGCAAAAAATCGACTGAAAACAGGGTTTTTCGCGAGAAATCTCATTGTCCCTGTCAGGATGAAACGTGCCACCATTCTGCATAGGCATATGACGTTTATGCATAATATTGCGCGTTATTTATCAATCCGTCATAGTCATTCGCAACGAAACCGATAGAGGCGGGAGCACGTTCCCGGCCATCAATCGTGGGGAACCGATGATAAGATTCATACTGAGCCGTCTTTTGATGGCGCTGCCGACGATCGCCTTTGTGTCGATCACGGTCTTTGCGCTCATCCGCTTCATTCCGGGTGATCCTGCCGCCCTGATGCTGGGCGACATGGCGCAACCGGAACAGATCGAGGCGATGAGAACAGAGCTTGGTCTCGACAAGTCCATGCCGCAACAGTTCGTCATCTGGGCGGGCAATGTGGTGCAGGGCGATTTCGGCCGGTCCATCGTCAACGACGAGGCAGTATTGCCGCTGGTCGTGTCGCGGTTCCTCGTCAGTGCCGAGATCGTCGTCGTCGCCGTTCTGCTCGCCAGCCTGATTGCGGTTCCGGCGGGTGTGATCGCCGCCTGGAAACAGAACAGCCTGACCGATCTTGCACTGGTTGGAACGGCAACCCTGCTTTTGTCCATACCGACATTCTGGCTCGGGCTTCTGCTTCTGCTGTTCTTCGGCCTAAAGCTCGGCTGGCTGCCGGTGCTGGGATACGTGTCGATCAGCGACAATCTCGTTGGCGGCATGCTCTATCTCGTCCTGCCTGTCATGACGCTGGTGATCCACGAGATGGGTGTCTTGATCCGCATGGCCCGCGCCTCCACGCTTGAAGTGCTGCGGCTGGATTACATTACCCATGCCCGCGCCAAGGGACTTTCGGAGAGTGCCGTCCTCTGGCGGCACGCCTTCAAGAATGCCTTTGGTCCGACATGGACAATGATCGGCCTCATCCTCGGCAATCTTCTCGGCGGCATCGCCGTCATCGAGACGGTCTTTACCATTCCGGGGCTCGGGCGGCTGATGGTCGACAGTATCTTTGCGCGTGACTACCCCGTCATACAGGGCTGCCTGCTGTTCGTTTCCCTGTCCTACGTGCTGGTCAATCTCTTCGTCGACCTTCTTTATCCCCTCTTCGATCCGCGTGTGGTTGCCGAATGAAAAAGTTCACACTCAACGGGCTTATCGGCGGCGTTCTCATCGGCCTCCTGCTCATCACCGCCATTACCGGCCTGTTCTGGACGCCCTATGATCCGATGAAGCTCGGTTTCGCCTCGCGGCTGGCCGCGCCCGGTCCCAGCCATCTTCTCGGCACCGACGAATTCGGGCGCGATGTTCTCAGCCGCCTGATGGTCGGCGCGCGTGCCAGCGTCTGGATCGGCTTCCTGACGGTCAGCTTCGCGACGATCTGCGGCACTCTGATCGGTCTTGTCAGTGGTTATGCGCGCGGCTGGGTTGATGGCGTCATCATGGCCATCAACAATGCGCTTCTCGCTTTTCCCGGCATTCTCCTGGCGCTTGGCCTTCTCGCGGTCTTTGGTGCCAACCAGTACGGCATCATCTTTGCGCTCGGCATCGCCTACACGCCGTCCATGGCCCGCGTGGTGCGTGGCGCCGTATTGTCGCTGCGTGAGCGCGAGTTCATCGAGGCATCGCTGGTGATGGGCAATGGCGAGATCTACACCATGTTCCGCCACATCCTGCCCAATTGCATCGCGCCGATCACGGTGCTTGCCACATCCATGTTCGGCTGGGCAATCCTCTCGGAAAGCGCACTGTCCTTCCTCGGCCTTGGCGTGCCACCGCCGGCCCCCACCTGGGGCAACATGCTGGCCGCTGGCCGGCCCTTCATCCAGCAGGCCGTCTGGCTCGGGCTTTTCCCCGGTCTCTGCATCGCGCTGACACTGCTCGGCATCAATCTTCTGGGCGATGCCCTTCGCGACAGGCTTGACCCGCGCATGAGAGGTCTCAAATGACGGACAATACTCTTCTTACCGTGCGCGGCCTTTCGCTGGAGGTCGCGGGAAGCCGCCACCGGGTAGTCAAGGATGTTTCCTTCGATATTGCGCCTGGCGAAATCTTCGGCATCGTCGGCGAAAGCGGATCGGGAAAGACGCTGGCCACCCGCGCGCTCATCTCGCTTCTGCCCCCGGCAATTGCCGTCATCGGCGGATCGGTCATCTACAAAGGAAGGGACGTGATGTCCCTGCCGGCAAGGGAACTTCGCCGCCTGCGCGGCGCGGAAATCGGCGTCGTTTTCCAGGAGCCGATGACCTCTCTCAATCCGTCGATGACGATTGGCCGGCAGTTGGAAGAAGGCCTGATCCTTCACACCAAGTTTTCGCCGGAAGAGCGCCGCGAGAAAATTCTCGAGATGCTGAGACGGGTCGGTATCCGCGATCCCGAAGGGGCGCTTGCTGCCTATCCGCATGAGTTTTCCGGCGGCATGCGCCAGCGCATCATGCTGGCCTCGGTCATGCTCCTGAAACCGGCGCTGCTGATCGCCGACGAGCCGACGACGGCGCTCGATGCCGTCATCCAGCGCGACGTCATGGAGCTGATGGTCGAACTGACACGGGCGGAGGGAACAGCCGTCCTTCTCATCAGCCATGACCTGCCGATGGTGGCCCGCTATACGAGCCGTATCGTGGTCATGGAGAAGGGCGCGATTGTCGAACAGGGTCGCACCGAAGACCTGCTCGATGCGCCGCAGCATCCCTATACGAAAAAGCTGCTTTCCTCTCTGCCCTTCCGGGGCGAGCCGCGTATCGTCGACACCAGCAAGGCGCCGATGATTTCAGCCCGAAACATTGTTGTCGATTATGCCGGACGCAAGTCACTGCTGAAGAAAGCCAAGCCGAAGCGGGCGCTGCATGGGGTCAGCATCGATATTCACGAGGGTGAAGTCGTGGCACTGGTCGGTGGCTCCGGCTCCGGCAAGACCACGCTTGGCCGCACCATTGCCGGTCTCGTAAAGGAAAGCGAAGGGCAGATCCAGTTTCAGGGGCGGGAACGCAACGAAGACTGGAACGACTATCGCCTGAATTGCCAGATGGTGTTTCAGGATCCCTATTCCTCGCTCGATCCGCGAATGACCATTCAGGCGCTGGTGGAGGAGGCGTTGCGTCTCGTCTCCGGCCTGGATCAGGCTGCCAAGCGCAAGCGGGCGCTGGAAACGCTGGAAGAGGTGGGGCTCGGCGCAGACTATGCCAGCCGTTATCCGCACGAGCTTTCCGGCGGCCAACGCCAGCGCGTGGCGATTGCCCGTGCCATTGCCCGCCGTCCGCGGTTCCTGATCGCCGACGAACCGGTTTCCGCCCTTGACGTGACGGTGCGGGCGCAGGTGCTCGATCTCTTTTCCGATCTGCAGAAACGTTACGGCTTTTCCTGCCTGTTCATCAGCCACGATCTCGGCGTGGTCGAACAGGTGGCCGACCGTGTCGTCGTCATGCAGGACGGCCGTATCATCGAAGAGGGCGACCGCGACACGATTTTCGACAGCCCGAGAGAGGCCTACACACGCCGGCTCCTCTCGGCCATTCCCGCCCTCGACCAGAATGAAAAGGGCGGTGTGACACTCAAATGGCGTCTGGAAGAAGAAGTTTAACAGGAACATGACAATGACTGTGGCTGCCCAACTGAATGCTATCTGTGATGCACAGCCTTTTGTGACGCGCTTCATGGTGCGCAATCTCCTGACCGGCGAAGAGATCGGACGGGGAGAAAACGAGGAGACCCCATCGGGCAGCACCCGCAAGACGTCGATCATGATGGCCGTGCTCAAGGCGGCCAGCGAAGGGCGGCTCGATCTCGACCAGCCGGTCACCTACGAGAAGAGGCTGGCGGAAGAGGTGGCCAGCGGCATGTTCCGCTATCTGACGCCGGGCATCGTCATTTCCCTGCGCGATGCGCTCGCCGGCATGATGGTGCTGAGCGACAATGTCTGCACCAAGATGGTGCTGGAGCGGCTGACGCTTGAGGAAGTGGACAGCTATTGCAAGACGCTCGGCATGGCCAATACCCACCACCGTTTCCTCATTCCGCCGTTGGCGCTGGCGGCCGATCATCCGCTGAAGACCGTCACCACCACCTCGGCGGCGGACCAGGTGCTGCTGCTTCAGGCCATTCTTGATGCCCAGTCCTCGCCAGAGGCGCAGGCAAAGCTCGGCTGCAGTCCGCAATTGTGCGGCTGGGCAATGCAGACGCTGAAAAACCAGATATTGCGCTACGGAATCCGCTCCCGCCTGCCGTTCGAGGCTGTGGTGGCGAGCAAGAGCGGACGCGGCAAGCGCGGGCGTATGGACGCCGGCATCGTCTACAGAAACGGCGCGCCGTCTTTCATCATCACCGCCTATACCGATGAAGTGCCGCAGGTGATGCCTGACGGCACGCCGGGATACACCATCGCGCTCGAAACGATCGGCCGGCTGGCGCAGGCCTGCTGGGACGGCTTTCAACAATGATAATCAACGACAACAAAGAGGGTAGAACAGTGAACAAACTTCTTCTCGCAGGCGTGGCCCTGCTCGTAACAGCCAATATCGCGGCGGCTCGCGACATCACCATCGCGCAGAGCTCCGATCTGCGCAGCAGCAATCCCGGCGTCAATCGTGACGGCAATACGGACGGGGTGATCCTGCACATCGTCGAAGGCCTCGTCGGTTACAACAATGGCGGCGAAGTAAAGCCGCTGCTTGCCGAGAGCTTCGAGGTTTCGCCAGATGGCCTCACCTATACGTTCAAGCTGCGCGCGGATGTGAAATTCCATAACGGCAAGCCGCTCACCGCAGAAGATGTCGTCTGGAACTGGACGCGCTATCTGAAGCCCGAAACCAAATGGGCCTGCCTGAATGATTTCGTGGAAGGCGGTGCCGCGCATGTCACCGGCGTCAAGGCTACGGACGCCTCCACGGTTCAGATTACGCTTGAAAAGCCGTCAGCCGTTTTCCTCGGCCTGATGTCGCGGCCCGAATGCGGTTATACCGGCATGATCTCGCCGGAATCTGTTGCCGCTGACGGCAACTTCGTCAAGCCCATCGGCACCGGTCCGTTCCAGTGGAACGAATGGAAGAAGGGTGAATATATCCGCCTCGCCAAATTCGCGGATTATGTTTCGCCTGTAAATGACGGCAAGCCGGATGGCATGGTCGGCTCCAAGCGGCCGCTGGCCGACGGCATCAAGTTCATGGTTATTCCGGACGCCTCGACCGTGAAGGCGGGCCTCGAATCCGGCGTGCTCGACACCGCCGAGATTTCTCCCGATCTCATTCCGGAGTTCAAGACGAATGAGAAGATGCAGCTCATTGTTGCCCGCAACAACGGCAAGAACCTTTTCTATATTCAGACCCGCGACAAGGTGCTGAGCAATCCAGGCGTGCGCCGCGCCATGGCGATGGCGCTTGATCTCGATGAACTGGTCGCCGCCGCATCGAACGGTACGGGCGAAGCCAACGGCTCGATGGTTTCGCAGGACTCGGTCTATTTCGATGAAATCCAGAAGAAGCGTCCGGCCTATGACATCGAGGCAGCCAAGAAGGAACTGGAGGCAGCCGGTTACAAGGGCGAGCCGATCTCAATCATCGCCAACAAACGCGGCAATGTGCCGAGTTTTCCGGCAGCCGTCATGGCGCAGGCCATGATGCAGCAGGCGGGTTTGAACGTACAGATCGAGGTGCTGGACTATGCCACGCAGGTGGATCGTCGCCGTTCCGGCAATTATCAGGTGATCTCGCAGTCTGTCGCGCCGCGTCTCGATCCGGCCCTGATGTATGCATTCTACGTCGGTAACAAGGACAAGAACGCCTCCCTGATGTGGGATGATCCGAAGGCGATCGAGCTGATGAAGGCTGCCTATGTTGAGGCCGACCAGGCGAAGCGCCAGAAGATTTTCGACGAGTTTCACGAACTGATGCTGAAGGAAATGCCCGGCATCTTCCTTTACGACATGGTCGATGTCTGGGGCGCGACCAAGAAGCTCAAGGGTCAGCCGGTCTGGCAGTCGAACGCCCGCCTCTGGGAAGTCTCGGTCGACAACTGATCCAATATTGCCCGCGCCGGAAGCAAAGCCCGGCGCGGGCATTTTCCATCATGACCGTAATGATTTGGCGGCCCCCCGCCGAAGCGTTTGCGTGCGCCCTTAAAGGGCAGGAATGCGAGGACAAGCCATGAACCGTGAAGCTGTGATGTCGATTGCCGCCGAAATCGAGTCAATGAAGCCACATTTCACCACTTTGAGCGACAGCATCTGGGATTTTGCCGAACTCAAATTCGAGGAGAGGCAATCTGCCGGGGTTCTAGCAAACGCGCTTGAGGAGAACGGCTTTGTGGTCCGCCGCGGTGTAGCTGGCATGGACACGGCCTTCATCGGTGAATTCGGCCACGGCAAGCCGGTTATTGCCTTCCTCGGCGAATTTGACGCGCTTGCTGGCATGAGCCAGATGGCCGGCGTGGCCGAGGCAAAACCGCTTCAACCCGACGCCTCCGGCCATGGCTGCGGCCACAATCTGCTCGGCGTCGGCTCGCTGATGGCCGCTATCGCACTTGCCCGGCATCTGAAAGCCAACAACCTGCCCGGCACGGTGCGTTATTATGGCTGCCCCGGCGAAGAGGGCGGTTCCGGCAAGACTTTCATGGTGCGCGCCGGTCTGTTTGACGATGTCGATGCGGCTTTGACATGGCATCCCGCGCCCTTCAACGGCGTGCGCTCCACCAACAATCTCGCGGTGCTGGAATATTTTTATCGTTTCAAGGGCGTTGCTTCCCATGCCTCCAACGCCGCCCATCTTGGTCGCTCGGCGCTCGATGCCGTTGAACTGATGAATGTCGGCGTCAATTTCCTGCGCGAACACATGCCGCAGGATTGCCGGGTGCATTATGCGATCACCGATGCCGGCGGCAAAGCGGCAAATGTGGTGCAGGCAAAGGCCGAAGTGCTCTATCTGATCCGCGCACCTGAAATGCGCCAGGCGCTCGATCTCGCAGCCCGTGTGGACAAGGTCGCGCGTGGCGCGGCCATGATGACCGAAACAGAGGTGGAGATCGTTTTCGATACCGCCTCCACCAATCTCCTGCCCAACATCACGCTCGAAACGGCGATGCATGAAAACATGGTGGCGCTTGGACCCATAGCCTTCGACGAGGCCGATCAGGCCTTCGCCAAGGTCATTCAGGACACGTTCACGGAAGAGGCGATCAAAAGCAGCATCCGGCTCTACCAGATCAAGGGCGACGTCTTTTCCAACGGGAAGATCGACGGGTCGACGCCGCTGCATCTCGGCCTGCGCGATTTCGAGGGGCAGTCGCATTTTCGTGCCGGATCGACCGATGTCGGTGATGTCAGTTGGGTGACGCCGACAGCGCAATGCTGGACGCCCGCATGGGCAATCGGGACCAATCCGCATACATGGCAGGTGGTGGCGCAGGGCAAAAGCCCGGCCGCCCACAAAGCTATGGCACACGCCGCCAAGACGCTCGCATCGACAGGTCTTTCGCTGATGACCTCGCCCGAGCTGCTTGAAAGTGTCAAAAAAGAATGGCTGGAGAAAACCGAGGGTAGTGATTATGTCTGCCCCATTCCGACGGATGTGATGCCCGGTTTTCACGATTAAGACGTGGCGCGTCTTTCGCGCCCGTCCAACTCTTCCATTTGTCTGTGATGTTTTATCGCAGGCAGCCCAGCGACTTCCGCGAAAGTGCTCAGCAAGCGCATGAGCCCCCTCCGCCCACGCCAGGGCGGAGGGGGCTATCCCCGTTTTCTCTGAAAACTCCTGGTCATCACCGCCTTGTGTGCCGTCTCGTTTCACGGCCACGAAGAAAGCATTGACGTTCGAACCAAAAATGGAATAAATATATCGAACAACAGAAATTCGGTTTCATTATTCCGTTTTCTGGATGTGAGGAGTTAGCGGCGGGCTCTCGGGTCCGTTTCCGGCTGGGAGAGGTGGCGCTGGACACCGAGGAGGAGAAAACAATGAAAAAGCTTATTATCAGTGCGGCTATGTCTGTGCTTTTGGGCACGGCGGCACATGCCGAGACCGTCGGTGTTTCGATGGCCCTGTTCGACGACAACTTCCTGACCGTGCTGCGCAACGGCATGCAGGATTATTCCAAGGAGCTGAAGGGCGTCACCCTGCAAGTTGAGGACGCGCAGAACGACGTTGCCAAGCAGCAGAGCCAGATCCAGAATTTCATCGCCTCCAAGGTCGATGCGATCATCGTCAATCCGGTTGATACGGATGCGACGGCGGCCATGTCGAAACTTGCTGCTGAAGCCAAGATTCCGCTGGTTTACGTCAACCGCCAGCCGGTAAATGTGGATTCCCTGCCAGACGGCCAGGCCTTCGTGGCATCGGAAGAAACTGTGGCCGGCACGCTTGAAACCAAGGAAGTCTGCCGCCTTCTCGGTGGCAAGGGCAAGGCCGTGATCATGATGGGCGAGTTGTCCAATCAGGGCGCGCGCATGCGCACGCAGGCCGTTCACGATGTTCTGAAAACCGATGAATGCAAGGGCATTTCCGTGGTTGAAGAGCAGACGGCCAATTGGCAGCGCACGCAGGGTTCCGACCTCGTCACCAACTGGCTGTCCGGCGGTATCGAGTTCAATGCCGTCATTGCCAATAACGATGAAATGGCGATCGGCGCTATCCAGGCTCTGAAGGCCGCGGGCAAGGACATGAAGGAATATGTCGTTGCCGGTGTGGACGCCACGCAAGACGCTCTTGCCGCCATGCAGGCAGGCGATCTCGACGTGACGGTCTTCCAGGATGCAGCTGGCCAGGGCAAGGGTGCTCTCGATGCCGCACTGAAGCTCGTCAAGGGCGACAAGGTTGACAAGAAGGTCTACATTCCCTTCCAGCTCGTTACCCCGGAAAACGTCAAGGACTACGTAGCCAAGAACTGACGACCCTTTACCGGCATTTGCGACCGTTTCAAGCAATATCGGAAGCAAATGCCGGTTCTGGACGGCAGTCGGCGTCTCAGACGCCGAGTTAAACCAGGCTAGAATAGTATTTCAGTGAATTCAAAGTTTTACAGCGCTTATGTGTGTCTTGATCGGCACGGCGCTGTAGGCCTCCCCGGAGGATGGGCGCCTTTTGGCGAAACCTCTTCCCCCGGTCATTTTTGTCTATCGTGGAGGATAAGATGGTCGTCAGCCCATCGACAATGGCCGCCGTGCGCGCCAGCGGCGCCGTGCCCAATGCAGAATATCTTCTCGCAGCGGACGGCATACGCAAGGAATTTCCAGGCGTTGTCGCGCTGGATGACGTTTCGTTCCACCTCAAGCGCGGCACCGTGCATGCGCTGATGGGTGAGAATGGCGCCGGTAAATCGACGCTGATGAAGATTCTGGCAGGTATCTACCAGCCGGATGTCGGAGAAATTCGGCTTAAGGGCGCTGCGATACGCCTCGATTCACCGCTTGATGCGCTCGAAAACGGCATTGCGATGATCCATCAGGAACTCAACCTGATGGCCTATATGACGGTGGCGGAAAATATATGGATTCGCCGAGAGCCGAAAAACCGACTGGGCTTTATCGACCATGGCGAAATGTATCGCCGCACCCAGACATTGCTCGAAAGGCTCGGTATCGATCTCGATCCGGAAATGCGTGTCGGCGAACTATCGGTTGCAAGCCGGCAGATGGTCGAAATCGCCAAGGCGGTTTCCTACGACTCCGACGTTCTCATCATGGACGAACCGACGTCAGCGTTGACTGAGCGCGAGGTGGAACATCTGTTCCGCATCATCCGCGACCTCAGGGACCGCGGTATCGGCATCGTCTACATCACTCACAAGATGAATGAGCTTTTCGAGATCGCCGATGAGTTTTCCGTCTTTCGCGACGGCAAATATATCGGCACCCACGCGTCCACCGATGTGACGCGAGACGACATCATCCGCATGATGGTGGGGCGCGAAATTACCCAGATGTTCCCGAAGGAAGAGGTTCCGATCGGCGATGTGGTGCTGTCGGTCAAAAATCTGACGCTGAACGGCGTCTTCCATGACGTGTCATTTGATGTTCGCGCCGGGGAAATTCTAGGTGTCGCCGGCCTTGTCGGTTCTGGCCGCTCGAACGTGGCGGAAACGGTGTTCGGCGTTACGCCGGCGTCTTCGGGCACTGTGGAAATCAACGGCAAGCCTGTGTCGATCGCAAGTCCGACAGAGGCGATCCGTCACCGCATGGCGTTCCTGACGGAAGACCGCAAGGATACCGGCTGCCTGCTGATCCTCAATATTCTTGAGAACATGCAGATCGCGGTTCTACAGGACAAATATGTCGCCAACGGCTTCGTGCAGGAAAAGACGCTTTCGGAAGCCTGCGACGACATGTGCCGCAAGCTCCGGGTCAAGACGCCCAATCTTTACGAGCGCATCGAAAACCTGTCGGGCGGCAATCAGCAGAAGGTGTTGATCGGGCGCTGGATGCTGACACAGCCACGCATCCTCATTCTGGATGAGCCGACGCGCGGGATCGATGTTGGCGCAAAGGCCGAAATCCACAAGCTGGTTGGCGAGATGGCGCGCAATGGCGTCGCCGTCATCATGATTTCCTCCGAAATGCCGGAGGTTCTGGGCATGAGCGACCGTATCATGGTCATGCATGAAGGTCGCGTGACGGGCTTCCTTGACAGAAGTGAAGCCACACAGGTGAAAGTGATGGATCTCGCATCGCGGTGAGGCGCGCCGGGATTTCTCGAGGAGGAATGACTATGAATACGAACGCCGCCGCCAACGCAGAGTTGGATGCAAAATCCGGACGCAAGCCGCACAGGCGCATACCGCCCGAAGCAAATATATTTTTCGTGCTGATTGGCATCGCGCTGGTTTACGAAATTCTTGGCTGGATTTTCATCGGCCAGAGCTTTCTGATGAACCAGCAGCGCCTGACGATCATGATCCTGCAGGTGTCCGTCATCGGCATCATCGCCGTCGGCGTCACGCAGGTCATCATCACCGGCGGCATCGATCTGTCCTCCGGTTCGGTCGTCGGCCTGACGGCGATGCTGTCTGCCAGCGTGGGGCAGTCCTCCACATGGCCGCGGGCGCTTTATCCGGGTCTGACCGATCTGCCTTTCTTCATGCCGCTGGCTGTCGGCATTCTGGCTGGCGCTTTGGCCGGTTTCATCAACGGGCAGCTTATAGCACGCACGAAAATCCCGCCCTTCATCGCAACCCTGGGCATGATGGTGACGGCTCGCGGCCTTTCCAAATGGTACACCAAGGGCCAACCGATTTCCGGTCTGACCGACGGTTTCACCTTCATCGGTACAGGTGTCTGGCCGGTCGTGGTTTTCCTCGTCGTCGCGGTTATTTTCCACGTTGCGCTGCGTTACACCCGTTACGGCAAGTTCACCTATGCCATCGGCGCCAACCAGCAGGCCGCCCGCGTTTCCGGTATCAATATCGAGGCGCATCTGATCAAGGTCTATGCCATTGCCGGCATGCTGGCCGGTCTTGCTGGTGTCGTCACCGCTGCCCGTGCACAGACGGCCCAGGCCGGCATGGGTGTGATGTATGAACTCGACGCCATCGCCGCGGCCGTTATCGGCGGCACTTCGCTCGCCGGCGGTGCTGGCCGTATTACCGGCACAGTGATCGGCACCATCATTCTCGGTGTCATGACATCCGGTTTCACGTTCCTCAGGGTCGATGCCTATTACCAGGAGATCGTCAAGGGGCTGATCATCGTGGCTGCGGTCGTCGCTGACGTCTACCGCCAGAAGAAACGCGCAAAACGCTAAGCACTCCTCCTCCCGGACCTGGGGCAGGCCTTCAGGCTTGCCCCTTTTTTTGTCCTATCGACAAGGACCTGAATGGCCTTGGAGGGGAGGGGTCGGTTTCAGGTCTTGCTGTTCCGGTAGTCGTGAACTGCCTTGCCGAAAGCTTCAAACAAAGCGCGCGAGGGTGCGTCTGTCTCGGCCCAATATTCCGGGTGCCATTGCACACCAACGGCAAAGCCCTTGGCATCGATGACGGAAACGGCCTCGATCGTGCCGTCTGCCGCCGTCGCCTCCACCTGCAGGCGTGGCGCGGTCTCGGCAATTGCCTGCCGGTGCAGCGAATTGATCTGGATTTCTCCCGACACGCCAAGATGCTGCGCAATGCAGGAGCCTTCGCGCACATGCACCGGCTGGCGGATTGCGAAGGCCACGTCGCGGTCCTCATGTTCCGGCTTGCGGTGGTCCCATATTCCGGGCTGTTCCTGAATTTCGGAAGCAAGCGTGCCGCCCAGCGCGACGTTCAGCTCCTGAATGCCGCGACAGATGGCAAGCATCGGAATGCCGCGCTCCAACGCCCGGCGGATCAGCGGCAGGCTGGTGGCGTCGCGGGCTGGATCGAACGGGCCGTCACTCTCCTTTGCCTCTTTTCCGTAGAGAGAAGGGTGGACATTGGTGGCCGAGCCGGAGACGAGCAGGCCATCGACCCGGTCGAGGATGGCATCGACCTCATTGCCGTCCTCGAAGGCCGGAACGATGAAGGACATGACATCAGCCACCCTCAGCGCCGCGGAAAGATACTGGTTCTGCGCGGCGTGCCAGTCGGCTCCGGTGAAATGCCGGATGTCGGCGGGGACGGCGATAATCGGTTTTGGCATGGTGGCTCCGGGGGCGAATCTTCGAAAATTTGTGCGACTGCCAGCGGGCCAAGTCAAGCATGTGTTTCGTCCTCGGAACGCAATATATGCGGCTAAAGTATAAGGCGGCGTCGCGATATTTCAGTTGCAAATAAAATAGCGAAGAGGCCGCCGAAAAAATCCTGATATGGCTGGTTTTCCGGCAATTAATTCTTGGCGCGGGTGCTTGTCAGCTGGGCGGTAACCGTGCTTACTTTGCTGCGATGCCTGAACAGCACGAGGGGAATTCAAGCTGCGGGCAGCGTTGATATCTGGGAGGATATAGATGGATCGCCGTTCCTTTATGAAAAAAGGTGCGCTGGCGGGGGCTGCTGCGACAGCCTTGGCTGCGCCCGCAATTGCACAACAGAATACCAAGATCACCTGGCGACTGACGTCTTCGTTTCCGAAGTCGCTCGATACGATCTATGGCGGCGCCGAGGATATTGCCAAACATGTGGCGGCCGCTACCGACGGCAATTTCACCATCCAGCCCTTTGCGGCTGGCGAAATCGTGCCCGGCCTGCAGGCGGCCGATGCCGTATCATCAGGTACGGTGGAGATGTGCCATACCTGCTCCTATTATTACGTCGGCAAGGATCCGACCTTCGCTATCGGCACGGCGATACCGTTCGGTCTTAATGCCCGCCTGACCAATTCCTGGTTCTACGAAGGCAACGGCAACAAGCTGCTCAACGAGTTTTACGCCAAGCACAATCTCTACGGCATGATATCAGGTAATACCGGCGCCCAGATGGGCGGCTGGTTCCGCAAGGAAATCAACACCGTCGACGATTTCAAGGGCGTGAAGATGCGCATTGCCGGTCTTGCCGGCAAGGTGGTGGAAAAGCTCGGCGTGGTCCCGCAGCAGATCGCCGGCGGCGATATCTATCCGGCGCTGGAAAAAGGCACTATTGATGCCGCCGAATGGGTTGGTCCGTATGACGACCACAAGCTCGGTTTCCAGAAGGTGGCGAAATATTATTATTACCCGGCCTTCTGGGAAGGCGGACCGGTCATCCATTCCTTCGTCAATCTGGACAAGTGGAACAGCCTGCCGAAGAACTACCAGACGGTGCTGCAGGATGCCTGCGCTTTCGCCAATACCAGCATGATGGCGAAATACGACGCGAAAAACCCGATCGCCATCAAGCAGCTGGTTTCGGAGGGTGCCGTGCTGCGGCCCTTCAGCCAGGAAATCCTCGAGGCCTGCTATAAGGCGGCGTTGGAAGTCTATGCCAATATTTCAGCAACCAACCCGGACTTCAAGAAGATCTACGAGGATCAGGTCGCCTTCAAGCGCGAGGGTTACCTGTGGATGCAGCTTGCGGAATATACTTTCGATACTTTCATGATGATCCAGCAGCGTAACGGCAAGCTCTGATTATTCGGTGCGGCGGACCGGACAAAAGCCTCGGGGACTTCGGTCCCCGGGGTTTTTGTCGTGCCGTCGCGCCTGCATCCGCCCGATAGAAAAGGGCGATTGACGATCAGGGCTGTCGGAATCAAAAGTAGCAGGCTCGGTGACCAGGCGCAGTCTCGGCAAGGATTGGCCACGCTGACCTCGGAAAAACCGGACAGGCTGGTCGCTGACTGTCAGGTTCAATTTCCACACAGAGTAAATGGAAGGCAGGGGTGCAACCCTGTCTTCCACTCAGCAATGATCAGTTCTCCGAAAAATCCGTAAAAGACGCCGGTTAAGGCCCGATCTTCGGTGGTTCACCGAGGTTAGGCATGCCTGGCAACCCACCCGGCTGGCCTCCTGGCAGGCCGAAATTGGGCATGGTGTTGCCGCCCTGATTGCCGAAGGCAGGCACTTCGATCTTGATGGAGTTGAGGTCCACCTGGGGTGCTTTGTCCAACCAGTAGGTGACGGATTCCGGCCAGAAGATCACGATTGCGACGAGGATGAGCTGCATGCCGAGCCAGGGAATGGCACCCATGTAGATATCCGAGGTCTTGACCGTGCGCGGCGCGATTGAGCGCAGGTAGAACAGCGCGAAACCGAAGGGCGGGTGCATGAAGCTGGTCTGCATGTTGATGCAGATCAGCACGCCGAACCAGATCAGGTCGATGCCGAGCGCCTGCGCGATGGGTGCGAGCATCGGGATAACGATGAAGGCGATCTCGAAGAAATCGAGGAAGAAGGCGAGGAAGAAGATGAAGATGTTGACGAAGATCAGGAAGCCGATCGGGCCGCCCGGAATGCCCGACAACATGTGCTCGATCCACAGCGAACCGTCCATGCCCTGAAAGACGAGGGAAAAGCAGGTGGCGCCTACCAGAATGAACACCACCATGGACGTGATGTGCATGGTGGAATGCATACCCTGCTTGACGAGATCCCAGGTGAGGCGGCGGTGGGCTGCGGCCAGCGCCATGGCGCCGACGACGCCGAGCGCGCCGGCTTCCGTTGGTGTTGCAAGGCCGAGGAAGATGGTGCCGAGCACGAGGAAGATCAGCACGATGGAGGGCACCATGCCCGCCAGCACGCGAAATACCAGTGCACGGTTGAGTTCGCCCCGCGCTTCTGGCGGCAAAGCAGGCAAATCCTTCGGCCGCACGATCGACATGAACAGGATGAAGAGCATGAAGATGGCGACTTGCAGGATCGACGGGCCGATTGCGCCGAGATACATGTCGCCGACGGATTTGCCGAGCTGGTCGGCAAGAACGATCAGCACGAGCGAAGGCGGAATGACCTGCGTGATGGTGCCGGATGCGGCGATGACGCCGGTGGCGAGGCGCGGATTGTAACCGTATTTCAGCATGATCGGCAGCGAGATGACGCCCATGGTGATGACGGAGGCGGCAACCGTGCCGGTGATCGCGCCAAGGATTGCGCCGACGATGATGACGGCATAGGCGAGGCCGCCCGGAATGGCGCCGAACAGCTTGCCTGTGCCTTCAAGCAAATCTTCGGCAAGCCCGCATCGCTCCAGGATCGCGCCCATGAAGGTGAAGAACGGAATGGCGAGCAGCAGGTCGTTCGAGACGATGCCGAAGATGCGCAGCGGCAAGGCCTGAAGGAAGGCCGGCGAAAAATGCTCGGTGAAGATGCCGATGACGCCGAAAACCAGACCGACGGTGGCAAGAGAGAAAGCAACCGGAAATCCGTAGAGCATGAAGATGATCATGCCGAGGAACATCAGTGGCGGAAGAATTCCATATTCGAACATGGGAAATATCCTGAAGGTTCAGATCGCGGCGATCATTGCAGGGGTTTTTCGTACTTCGTATCGAGCGCATAAAGCCCGTTGAGGGCGCCGATGCGCTTGATGAGTTCGGAAAATCCCTGAAGAACCAGAAGGGCGAAACCGGCGAAGATGATGAGTTTCACCGGCCAGCGGATAAGCCCGCCCGCATTGGAGGACATTTCGTTCTGATGCCAGGAAAGCATGAACATCGGCCAGGAAAGCCAGGCCAGATAAAAGCAGGCGGGCATAAGAAAAAGTACGATGCCGATGATGTCCACCCACAGGCGCGTGCGAGACGAGATAGCCCCGTAGATGATGTCCACCCGCACATGTTCATTCATGCGCAGCGTGTAGGACGCACCCACCAGCACGATGAAGGCAAACATGTACCACTGGATTTCGAGCCAGCCGTTTGAACTATAGTTGAAGGTATAACGCACCATGGCGTTTCCGGCGCTGACGAGGCAGCAGACAAGCACCAGATAACCGGCGACCTTGCCCAGAGCTTCGCTGACAAGGTCGATCAGCGCACTTAATTTCAAAAGCGGTTTCATGACTTTCCCCTCTTCCCTTGCCGGGCCCTTTGCGGGTTATGGTGGCAAGCAAGCCGGTCGGCCATCGTGACGGGCACGCCTCCACGCGTATCCGCACAGCCAAATTCCGGCGTTCCTCCCCACAGAATCCCGTGTATGGGCAGGCTGTCCGAAAAGCAACCGAAACCACTATTAAACCGGCCGTATGGCCGCCGTTTTCAACCGTTTACAAAAGAATGTTGCACGACGGCACGCTTTGCACGGCATACCGTTTGCCCCGCTTGTCATCGATGTTCTTTCGTGTGGAACGCATTGCACTTTTCGCCGACTTCATGTTACCTCTGGCTCCGGAGAATCCGGCATGGGCCCGTTATCGTCCGCAGGGCAAATTGTCTTGTGCGGCGGGTATGGCGGATGGAGCAGAAGGGGAAGCGGAATGAGCGAACACCACACAGGTCCGGTCGAAGTTGGCGCCGAGATGAACTACGCCGAGCATGAAAAGACCTACAACGCTTTTCTTGCCATGACGAAGTACGGCACGATGCTGGTCTGCGTGCTGATGCTGGCCATGGTCGCGGGTTTCTTCACGTCCGTGGGTTTCCTTGGCGGCCTTATCGTTTTCCTCGTGCTTTCGGCTGCGGGTTTCATTCTGCTGCGCTGAGCAACGCTGTTCACAAGCGTGTCGCGGCGCGGACGTTGCGATGCCTTGCAACAGGCAAGCCCAAACCCGGAAAGGCGAAGCAATGAAACGCCTGTTTGCCTGGCTGTTATTGTTGGCGGTGATGTCGCATCCCGCTTTGTCGCGCGATCTTTTGCCGTCTGAGCAAGACAAGCTGCAAACACAGATAGAGCGGTTCAGCGCCGCCTTGAATGCGCAGGATTTTGATTTTGTCGGCCGGACGGTGCCGCCGAAAATCTTTGAATTCATTGCAAACGACGCGGGTGTTTCCGTCGGGCAGTTGCGTAGCGCTCTGACCACGCAGATGCAAATGGCGCTTGCAGCGGTCAAGATCACCGAATTCACCATGGACACGGCGGCGATCAGTGTGCAGCAGACGCCTGATGGAACGCCCTATGCGCTCGTTCCGACGAAAACGGTGATGGAAACCGGCGGCCAGACGATCGAAGCGAAATCCCATACCCTGGCGCTTATCGACGGTACGCAATGGTATTTGCTGCGTGTGAGCGATCAGCAGCAGGTGACCATCCTGCGAAAGGTCTATCCATCCTTCGCCACGGTGGAGTTTCCGGAAGATTCCGTACAGCAGGTGAAATAGCGTGCAGGCGTCCGCTAAACCGTAGAAACTCTAACCGGCTTGAAACCGGATTTCCGCATTGTCAGGAAAAACGCCCCGGACGGAACGGATCGACCGATATTGCGGTCTCCTCGCCGTTTGCCAGTTGCGTCACGAGGCGGGCGGTAGCTGCCGATTGCGTCAGCCCCAAATGACCATGGCCGAAGGCATAGATGACGGAAGGTGTTGTGCGCGCGGTGCCGATGACGGGAAGACAGTCCGGCATCGAAGGGCGGAACCCCATCCATTGCTGGCCGCCTTCAACCTTGAGACCGGGCAGGAAACGACCGGCTTTTTTGAGCATGGCCTCGGATCGCTTGAAATTCGGCTTCAACTCCAGACCGCCCAACTCGACTGCGCCGCCAACGCGGATGCCGGAAGATAGCGGTGTAACGACAAAACCGTGGTCGTTGAAATAAAGCTGGCGCGTGAGGTTGAAGGCGCCGGCGGGCAGGGTGGTGTTATAGCCGCGTTCGGTTTCCAGCGGCACGATGTTGCCAAGTGTTGCGGCAAGCGGCTTGGACCACGCGCCGCAGGCGATCACCACCTTGTCGGCGTCGATCTTGTCGCCGTTTTCCAGGGTCACGATCGTACTTTCGCCGACGGCGTCGATGCGTTCTGCCTCGCCCTTGCGCAGCTTTCCGCCACGGGCGATCACCAGGTCGAAAATGGCACGGGTGAAGTCGTAGGGATTGGAGACCTGCAAGCCATCAGGCGAGAACATGGCGTGGCGGAATTGCGGGGCAAGACCCGGCTGCAATTCGTCTATCTCGTTGCGGGCGACACGCTTGGAAGAGAAGCCTGCCTGTTCCTTTTCATCCCAGTCCTTGCGGGCAGCGTTGAGGCTGGCTTCGCTGTCGTAAAGATCGAGCGTGCCGGTTTTCGCGACAAAGTGCGAGAGCTCCGGCATGGCCGCGACATGGGCCATTTCGGTGGCAGACAGCCGGTTGATCTCGCTGAGCGTTCTCAGGCCGTGGCGAAAGTTGCGCTCAGCGCTGGCGCGCCAGAAACGCCACAGCCACGGCGCGATCTTCGGCGCATAAGCAGGCGGCACACTGAGCGGGCCAAGCGGATCGAAAAGCCAGCGCGGTGCTTTTCTCATGATGCCGGGGGCGGGAATGGGGATGATTTCGGGAAAGGCCAGGATGCCGGCATTACCGGAGCTTGCGCCGCGGGCAACTTCACCGCGCTCCAGAAGAAAGACCTCACGCCCGGCATTTTGCAGGTAAAGCGCCGCCATGGAACCGATAATGCCGGTGCCGATCACCAGCACGTCGCATTTCAGGGTTTTGGTCATCGGCGCTCCTGCAACACAAATCTTTCAAGCCCGCCATAACAATGAATGCCGTACCGATGAAAGCCCGTATCGCTCTGCGGCGGCAGAAATATCAGCACTGTGGCAAATAAGCGGTTCTCATCCGGTGCGGACGGGTTGGTAAAGGCAGCTCGGTCTGAAGTATTCTTGCCAACAGTTTCGGTCATTGGACCAATAGTTATGGGTCATCATTAATTGCTATTTAACGGTGTCCGGCTAGGTTTCGCGTACACGCAGACCGATCCTTTATTTTCATCTCTTTGGCATCGAGGAGGAAAGGTCCGCATACAAGTTATTGTTGGGAGTTCAAAGACATGTCTCAATTTTTCAAACTCGGTACGGACGCATCTGCGGTACTTGATGCCCTAAGCCGCTCGCAAGCCATCATCGAGTTCGATCTGACTGGCAAAATTCTGAAAGCGAACGACAATTTCTGCAAGGCGGTCGGCTATCAGCAATCAGAAATCATCGGACGCCCCCATAGCATGTTCCTGTCTCCCGAAGATGCAGCGTCACCCGAATACAAGGCCTTCTGGGCGAAACTCTCACGCGGCGAATACGATCAGGGCCAATATCGGCGGCGGTCGAAAACCGGCGACGACATCTGGATTGAAGCCTCCTACAATCCGGTTTTTCGTTTCGGCAAACCTTACAAGGTGGTCAAGATCGCTTCCGATATCACGGCGACGAAGCGCCGAAGCACCGAGGATAACGGCAAGCTGGCAGCGCTTTCGCGTGCGCAGGCGATGATCGAGTTCACGCCCGAGGGGAAAATTCTCTCCGCGAATGAAAACTTCCTCACAGCACTCGGCTACACGGCGGAAGAGATCATCGGCAACCATCATTCGATGTTTTGTGAGCGTGGCTACGTGCAGTCCGAAGAGTACCGCAATTTCTGGAAGGATCTTGGTAAGGGAGAGTTCTCGACCGGTCAGTTCATGCGGCTTGGCAAGAACGAAAAACGCGTCTTCATCCAGGCGTCCTACAACCCGATCATCGACGAGCGGGGAAAAGTCGTCAAGGTGGTGAAATTTGCCTTCGATGTAACGGACCGCGTGCATGCGGTGGAAGAACTGGGCGCGGCGCTTGAGCGTCTTTCCCAGTGCAACATCCGCGTCACGCTCGACAAGCCTTTCGTGGGTGAGTTCGAGGGGCTGAGACGGGATTTCAACAAGTCCATCGCCGAATTCCAGAAAACCCTGGAAAATGTTCTTGGGCAGACCGATGACCTGACCAGAAGCAGCCAGGAAGTCAGCGAAGCCTCTGTTCATCTCGCTGAAAGATCGCGTGAGCAGGCCGTGGCGCTGGAGGAAACCTCGGCGGCGCTGGAAGAAATCACCGCGACCGTACGGGCATCGACGGAAAACACCAAGGAAACCCGAAAACTCGTTCAGAGTGCGCGGACGTCAACGGCGGCTTCCACCGAAGTCGTTGGGCGTACCGTCAACGCCATGCAGCGCATCGAGACGGCATCGCGGGAAATCAGCCAGATTATCGGCGTTATCGACGAAATCGCCTTCCAGACCAACCTTCTTGCCCTGAATGCGGGCGTCGAAGCCGCGCGCGCGGGTGATGCGGGCAAGGGTTTTGCGGTCGTGGCACAGGAGGTGCGCGAACTTGCGCAACGCTCCGCCAGTGCCGCCAAGGAAATCAAGGCGCTCATCAACAATTCCGGCACCGAAGTTATGGAAGGCGTGCGGCTTGTTGGCGAGACGGGTGAGGCGCTGAAGCAGATCGATGCGCTGGTGAAGCACATTGACGGCAATGTCGATATGATCGCCAAGGCCGCCGATGAACAGGCCTTAGGCATCAGCGAAATCAACCGCGCAGTCAACCAGCTCGACCGGATGACGCAGGAGAACGCGGCGATGAGCGCGCGCACGACCGCCATTAGCGCTACACTTGCCCAGGGTGCGGATGTGCTGGCGCAACTGGTCAGCCTGTTCAAACTGAACCGCCGCGCGACCCAGCGCGACGACGGGGCATCCATTTCATCCAACTCGTCGCGGACGAGCCACAGTGTGAAACTGTCGGGAAGGAAAGCAGCCTGACGGATCGGCGACAGCCTGCTTCCACGTGAGCCTCTTGTCATACGGATGCCCGTCGCCGGGCATCCGTTTTTTATGCCCGCAGGGCAGGCCTGTTGATGCCGAGATGGTCGCGCAACGTCGAGCCTTCGTATTCCTTGCGGAACAGGCCACGTTCCTGCAAGAGCGGCACGACTTCGCGGTTGAATTCTTCCAACCCGCCGGGGAAGAAGGGCGGCATGACGTTGAAGCCGTCTGCCGCGCCGTTCTCGAACCACTCCTGCATGCGATCCGCAACGTCCTTGGCCGTGCCCATGACGATATGGTGGCCACGACCAGCTGCAACGCGCAGCGCCAGTTCCCGGATCGTCAACTTTTCGCGGCGCGCCAGTTCTGTCAAAAGTTCGGCGCGGCTGCGCAACTGGTCGGAAATAGGCAGGTCCGGCAGCGGGCCGTCGAGATCATACTCGGTAAGGCTATGGCCGATGCGTTCCTCAAGCAACGGCATGGCGCTCTTGATGTCGGTCCAGCGGTTCAGCTCCTTCAGCTTCTCGCCGGCCTCTTCGAAGCTCTTGCCGATGATGGGCATGAAACCGGGCATCACGGCAACGCTTGCGGGATCGCGGCCGAATTTCTCCACTCGCGCCTTTAGGCTGGTGTAGAAGGCCTGCGCCTCGGAAATGGCCTGCTGGGCTGTGAAGACGATATCGGCAGTGCGGGCGGCGAGATCCTGCCCCGGGCCGGAGGAGCCGGCCTGAATGAGAACTGGGTGACCCTGCGGCGAACGCGGAATGTTCAGCGGCCCCTTCACCGTGAAATATTTGCCTTCGTGATCGAGAATGTGGACCCTCTGCGGATCGACGTAGCGGCCGCCTTCCTTGTCCTTGACGAAGGCGTCGTCGTCCCAGCTGTCCCACAGGCCACGCACGACGTTCACATATTCTTCCGCAACGGCATAACGCTCGTCATGCTCGGGATGGCTCTTGGAGAAGTTCGCCGCCGTGCGGGCATAGGAGGTGGTAACGATGTTCCACGCCGCACGTCCGTGGCTGAGATGGTCGATGGAGGCGAAGGCGCGTGCGGTGTGGTAGGGCTCACCATAGGTGGTGGAGGCGGTGGCGGCCAGTCCGATCTTGTTTGTCACCATGGCAAGCGCCGCAAGCAGGGTAAGCGGCTCGAAACGGGCGATCATCGAGGGATGGGCGTCGACGCCGCTTGTGAGGCCATCGGCCAGAAAGACCATGTCGAACTTGGCATCTTCGGCCATTTTCGTGACACGGGTCAACAGGTCGAAATTCTCGCTGCCGGCTTCCGCATCCGGGTGACGCCAGCCGGAAACGTGGTGGCCGGCTCCTTGCAGGAACAGGCCAAGATGCATCTGTCTTTTGCGGGTATTCGTGGTCATGGTGATCATGCCTTTATTTCGGTCGTGTTATATTTGCGTTGCCAGAAGCGCTTCTAGCTTCTTGAGGTCGGCTGAGGTTTTCATGGTCCGCACCAGTGCCGGAATTCCGGCGAATTTTTCATTGCCGCCGGTGGCGTCGGCAAATTTTTCCGTGGGGTCATCAATGCCGGGAAGACCGTCAATACGGCGCGACAGCACCGTGCCATCCTTCTTCGTCACGTCGATGACCACGAAACGGGTGGTAGGATCCGGCGAGAGGCGGCGGGCGGTCTCGTCGTGCCGGCGCGAGACTTTTGCGGAAAGTCCAAGCAGGTCGGCGCGTGCAGGGCGTTCGTCGAAATGGCTGATGCCGAGTGCGCCATCCGTCAGTGCGGCGGCGAAGACATATTCGGCGCTGAAACGCGCATCGATGCCCGTGGCGGGTGTGGCCGAACCCACAAGAGCGGCATCGCCTCCCGGGGGGAAGGTGATGACGACAGTTTCGATTTCATCTGGTGCCAGATCACTGGCGCTGCGCAGTGCAAGCGCACCAACGGCAACAGGGTGGCTGGCGGTGCAGCAGGGAAATGCCTTGAGCGTCAATCCGGGAGAGACGATCTGCCAGGGTGTACCCCAGCCGGACAGGAGCCGTTTCGGCTGTTCCGCGCCAAAGGCGAAGGCGGAATAAAAGCCGATAGGGTTTTCCAGAAAATCCGGCGCGCCCTGAAAACCTGATCTTGCCAGCTGCGCGGCGGTGAGGCCAGCGCGTGTCGCAAGCCCGGCATGCAGGGGCTTGGCATCATAACCAAATTGCAGGCGAAGTCCGGCCGACTGCGTGGCGGCAAGGCCGAGTGCGATAGCGGTCGTCTGCGGGGTGAATTTGAGAAGATGGGCAATGGCCGCCGCCGCACCGATGGGGCCGAGGGTCGCGGTGGCGTGGAAGCCATTTTCGTAATGCTTTGTACCGAGCGACAGGCCAAGCCGCGCCATGGTTTCCAGCCCGACAATATAGGCGGCGATAAATGCATCCGCCGTAGAGCCTTCCTCGACCGCAACAGCCAATAGAGCGGGAACGATGGCGACGGTGGGGTGGCCGCGCACGCTGCCATGGACGTCGTCATAATCCAGCACGTGCCCCGCATGACCATTGATGAGTGCGGCCGTGAAAGCATCCGTGCGCAGATCATGGCCGACAATGCCCGCCGTGCCGGATGTGCCTGACGTAAAGCTGTCGATGAGGATTTTCGTGCTTCGGTCGTAAGCGCCACCCAGCATACAGGCAAAAAAGTCGATCAGCGCCGTGCGGGCGATCGTCACAGCCTCTTCGTCGCGGAGCGGATCAGAGGCGGCGATGGCTTCTGCCAGATGAAGGGTGAGTTTTTCGTCGGCGGTCATGGCGTCAGATCCCTTCGCCGTCGGCGACCCGTGCCACCTGTCCGCCGAGGCCCTTTACGAAGGCGTTGATACGCGGATTGGTCGACTTGTAGAAGATGTGCTCCGGCGTGCCCTGATCAACGATCAGGCCGTTTTCCGTGAAGACGATATTGTCGCTGATTTCCTCGGCGAAGCGCATTTCGTGTGTCACGAGAATGCTGGTCATGCCGTCATTGACGAGATCGCGGATGACGGCGAGCACTTCGCCGACGGTTTCCGGATCAAGTGCGGAGGTAACCTCGTCGAACAGAACCAGTTCAGGCCGCATGGCAAGCGCGCGGGCAATGGCCACACGCTGCTGCTGGCCGCCGGACAGCTGACCGGGATAGGCATCCACCTTCTGCGACAGGCGGACTTTTTCCAGCAATTCGCGGGCATGACGCTCGGCTTCCGCCTTCGGCGTGCCGAGGATTTTAATCGGCGCGATGTTGATATTTTCCATGACAGTTAGATGCGGGAAGAGGTTGAACTGCTGGAAGACAATGCCGATGCGCTTGCGCAGCGTTATGCGCTCAGCTTCCGTTTTCAGCTGATCGACGCGGGTGCCCCCCACGGTGATCTTGCCAGATTGCGGAATGAGCAGGCCGTTGATGCAGCGCAGGATCGTGGATTTGCCCGAGCCGGAAGGGCCGATGATGGAGACGGCGTCGCCCTTGTTGACGGTGAGATCAATGCCTTTGAGCACTTGATTGTCGCCGAAGGACAGGTGCACGCCTTCCAGTTCAACCAGAGCTTTGGCGGCGGTTTGGGGGGCGGATGCGGACATGGTGTATTCCAATCAGCGGGAAGCGAAGCGCCGTTCAAGGCGCTGCGTGAAACGGGACACGGGATAGCAGAACAGGAAGAACGCCATCAGGACGGTGAGATAGACCACGACGGTGAAATCGTTGCGCTGCACGGCGGTGCTGGCATCGGTTGCGGCGTGGAGAAGCTCATGCACGCCGACCAGCGAGGCAAGCGCCGTGCCCATGGTGATGGAGGCGTAAAGGTTCATCCACGGCGGCAGCGAGCGCTTCACGCATTGCGGCAGGATGATCCAGCGCAGCGTCTGGTTGCGCGAAAACCCGAGGCCCTGCGCCGCTTCCCATTGTGCGGTGGGAATGGACTGGATGGCGCCCCGGGTGATTTCGGCGATGTGGGCGCTGGCCGGAATCGCAAGCCCGACCACGGCCTTGATCCAGTCTGGAAACGGAATGTAGTTGCCGAAGGCGACGATCTCGAAGGGGAAGATGTAGGTCGCGGCGAAAATCAGCACCAGATGCGGGGCGTTGCGGAAGATTTGCACGTAGGTGAGCGCCGGCGCGCGCACGAGCCGATAGGGCGCAAGCTCCATGATGCCAAGCACGACGCCGATGATGGTGCCGATGGCAATCGCCAGGATGCTGATCAGCACATTCATGGCAAAACCCTTGCCCAGATAGGGCAGCCATTCCAGCAGCACCTGTCCGAGCGAGGGATCGAGAACCAGCCACAGCACGACGGCAACCAGCACGCCGCACAGAAGAATGGTGCCGAAAGGCAGCTTCTTCGCCGCCTGTGTTGGAGAGACCACCGCGCTCATTGACCGAACCCCGGAACCGCAAGACGCCGCTCAAGCCACAGGCCCGCCCTTGCGACGATGAAATTGATGACACTGAAAAAGATGAGGATCACCAGCATAAGTTCGACCACATTGTCGCGCTGCGTCCAGATCAGGATCGAGGCATAGGTGATTTCACCGACCGCAATCGCCGAGCCGACGGTGGTGAGCTTCACCAGATTGATGAGATTGTTGATGATGGAAGGAAGTGCCGTGCGGATTGCCAGCGGAAATTCCACGTAACGTAAAATCTCGAAAGAGCTGAAACCGATGGCCCGTGCCGCCTCGATGGTGGTAGCCGGCACCGCCTCGATACCGCCGCGCAAGGCTTCCGCATGGAAGGCGGCAACGTGCAGGCCGGTGATGGCGACGACCCAGAAGAACGGGGTGAGCGGATTGTTCTGCGCGCCGCCGAGCGCGTTTGAAATCAACATGTTGAGCACAAGGAAACCACACATCAGCTGCACCAGCGTCGGCGTGTTGCGCGTCAATTCCACATAGGCGCGCACCGGACCGGCGAGCCAGCCTTTGCCTGACGTGAGCATGGCGGCGAAAATGAAGCCGAAAACGAGGCTGAGCGGCAGGGTGACGGCGACGAGGATGAGCGTCATCTTCATGCCGTCGAGCCAGATCTGAACCTCGTAGCCGCTGTTCAGAAAGTCATAGTTGAGGCCTATATGTGCGGCCAACTCTATGAAACGCGCTGTAAATCCATCCTGCATCGGATATCCATGCTGTTGTCGCGGCTGCCGCCCGGCAGGCGGTGCCAGAATGACCTGTCTTGCTATAAAGCAGAAAAGAACGGCGGGCGAAACCGGCCGTTCTCAGTGGTGAGGGGAAATCTCCGTGATGGCAGATGCCCCTACGACATGCCGGTCCCCCGGACCAGTTCCGGGGTGACGGAGCAAGCGGGATTGCCCAGCCGTTACTGCGCCGCGGAGAGCTTCGTCTTCTGCTCTTCCATGAAGCCGATGCTCGGCAGGCGGTTGGCCTTGGCGAATTCGATCATTTTGCCGGAAGCGTGCAGCTCCTTGACGATCTTGTCGAGCGCAGCCTGCGTGTCGGCCTCGCCCTTGCGCAGCCAGATGACGGAGTCAGAAGGGATAAGGTCGGTGGGGATCAGGATGCCGTAATCCTTCCACTCATCGGCGCGGTCCTGAAGCATCAGGCTCAGCGTGCCGTTGACGTGCACGGAGACATCGCAATTGCCGCCCTTCAGCGCGAGCAGCGATTCCGGCTGGCTCGGCAACGCCTTTACCTGCGCGCCATATTGCTCGATCAGCGGCTGGGTGTAGTTGGAGCCCTGCGATACGCAGGCAATCTTTCCCTTCAGGTCCGGCCAGTCCTTGATGCCCGAGTCCTTTCGACCGATGGCTGCGCCGCCCTGGCGGTCATAGGGGGTGGGCACGTAATCGAGCGTTTTGGCGCGCTCTTCCGTGTACTGCATGTTGGCGATCAGAATATCGACCTTGCCCTGCTGCAGGAACTGCACGCGGTTGGGCGGGGTCACGGTTTCGGTCACCAGCTCCACACCGAGACCGGCGGCCAGCGCCTTGGCGACGTCGATGTTGAGGCCCTTCTGCTCCTGCGTCTTCGGATCGATGAAGCCGAAAGGCGCGCCGGACAGGATGACGCCGACGGTGAGCTTGCCGCGACCCTTGATACGGTCGAGCGTCGCATCCGCGTGAGCGGCGGTGGCCATCGAAGCGATAGCGACGGTTCCGGCGATGAGTTTTGCGGCAAATCTGGAGAAGGAGAGGGCCATGGGTATTTCCTTTTGGTTGTGGGTGGAAACTACATGAGGCGTCCGTCGAGAGCGAGAATTGGCGTTGCGCAAAAAATCGTATAAATAAAATCGTGTTCCAATAAGTTCTCTGGTGAGAAAAAATAACCTAATAATTTGAAATCGTAGAATCTTGTTCTTACGGTGCCGGGGTTCGGCGCTTTGGCATATCCTCGCCACAGGGCGAGGATATGCTGGCTATGCCGGGGCATTTTGAGCACCCTTCTCCCGAAGAGCGCTCCCACACCGTTACCGACCGGCGTTATAGGCCGCGATCGCCGCCATATTGACGATGTCGCTGTCCTTGGCACCCATCGAGGTGATCTGCACCGATTTGTCGAGGCCGACGAGAAGCGGGCCGATGACGGTCGCGCCGCCCAGTTCCTGTAGCATCTTGGTGGAGATCGAGGCGGAATGGATGGCTGGCATGACCAGCACGTTGGCCGCACCGGAAAGGCGGGCAAAGGGATACTGGCTCTGCATGCGATGATGGTTCAGCGCCACATCGGCCGACATTTCCCCGTCGACCTCAAAATTGACGTTGCGCTTGTCGAGGATTTTCACCGCTTCGCGCACCTTGTCGGAGCGTTCGCCAACCGGCTGGCCGAAGGTGGAATAGGCGAGCATCGCCACACGCGGTTCGTAGCCGAAACGGCGGGCAAGACCGGCCGCTTCTTCGGCGATATCGGCAAGGTCTTCGGCGGACGGCATGTCGTGCACGGCGGTATCTGCCACGAAGACCGTTCGGTTGCGCGACACGACCAGAGAAACGCCGATGATACGGTGGCCGGGTTTGGTGTTGATGCAGCGGCGGATATCCTCGAGCGCCGTGGAATAGTTGCGGGTAACGCCGGTGACCACGGCGTCCGCATCGCCCATCGCCACCATGCAGGCGGCGAAATGGTTACGGTCGTTGTGGATCAGGCGCTGCACGTCGCGCAGCAGGAAGCCGCCGCGCTGCAAACGCGCATAGAGATAATCGACATAGGCATCGACGCGGCTGGAAAGGCGGGCATTGGTGATCTCTATATTGGCGCGGTCGAGATCGATGCCGGCACGCTCCGCATTGGCCTTGATGATGTCGTCACGGCCGAGCAGGATGGCGGTGCCAAGCCCCTGCGCGGTAAACGAGATCGCCGCGCGCATCACCTGTTCTTCTTCCGCTTCGGCGAAAACGACCCGCTTCGGAGAGCGGCGCACACGCTCGTAAAGGCGCTGCGTGGTCGACGCCATGGGGTCGCGACGGGCGGAAAGCTCGCGGGCATAGGCATCGAGATCGGGCAATTCGCGGCGAGCGACGCCGGTTTCGATGGCGGCCTTCGCCACGGCCACCGGAATTGCCGAGATCAGTCGCGGATCGAAGGGAACGGGAATGATATATTGCGATCCGAAGCGCGGGCGGTTGCCCTGATAGGCGGCGGCCACATCATCCGGCACATCCTCGCGGGCAAGATCGGCCAGCGCCTGTGCAGCGGCAATCTTCATTGCGTCGTTGATCTGGCTTGCGCGGACATCGAGCGCGCCGCGGAAGATATAGGGAAAGCCGAGGACGTTGTTGACCTGGTTCGGATAATCCGAACGCCCCGTCGCCATGATGGCGTCGTCGCGGATGCGGGCGACTTCTTCCGGGGTGATTTCCGGGTCAGGGTTGGCCATCGCGAAAATGATCGGCTTCGGCGCCATGGAGCGGATCATCTCTTCGGTGAAGGCACCCTTCTGCGACAGGCCGAAGACGACATCCGCGCCCTTCATGGCCTCAGTCAGCGTGCGGTTGTCAGTCTTTACCGCATGGGCGGATTTCCACTGGTTCATGCCTTCGGTGCGGCCCTGGTAGATCACGCCCTTGGTGTCGCAAAGCGTGATGTTTTCGGGGTTGAAACCCATGGCCTTGATGAGGTCCATGCAGGCGATGGCAGCAGCACCTGCGCCGTTACAGACGAGCTTCGTCGTCTTGAAGTCTCGGCCCGTCAGTTCGATGGCGTTGATGAGACCGGCGGCGGCGATGATGGCGGTTCCGTGCTGGTCGTCATGGAAAACGGGAATGTCCATCAGCTCGCGCAGGCGGCTTTCGATGATGAAACATTCCGGCGCCTTGATGTCTTCCAGATTGATGCCGCCGAAAGAGGGGCCAAGGTAACGCACGCAATTGATGAATTCGTCGGCGTCTTCGGTATCGACCTCGAGATCGATGGAATCCACATCCGCAAAGCGCTTGAACAGAACGGACTTGCCTTCCATGACAGGCTTGGAGGCGAGCGCGCCGAGATTGCCGAGACCGAGGATCGCCGTGCCGTTGGAGATCACTGCTACCATGTTGCCGCGTGTCGTATAATCGTAAGCGGTCGCCGGATTTTCGGCGATGGCTTTCACCGGCACGGCCACTCCCGGCGAATAGGCAAGCGACAGATCCCGCTGAGTCGCCATCGGCTTGGTCGGGGTGATTTCCAGTTTCCCCGGTCTGCCTTGCGCGTGGAAATCCAGTGCTTCCTGATCTGTAACCGATGTTCTGGGGCTGGCGGGCTTCGTCGTGTCGGACATGGGCTGAGTGTGCTTTCGTGTCGATAACAGTGCAAAAATATCCGTCGTTGTTATTGTATTTTTCGCGCGCGTGCCAAGCGTTGAATGTTGTTCAGTGCAGCAAATTTAGCCGTGGCGAAATTTGTGGCCGATTCAATCGATTAAGTGCGTATTGTCGGCATTATAGGTGGGACTGGTAGGCCTGCCGTACCATATTCACGAAGGCCTCCACGTGGAGGGCAAGCGGACCGCGTCTGACGACCAGCACGCTATCTGACCAGGCATCGGCGCTTTCGAGCGGCACACCTGTGATGCCCCTTGTGGAGCGCACGGTGCTTTCCGGCAGAATGGAAATTCCCGCGCCAGCTTCCACGAGGGCAAGGATGGTGTTGACGTTGGCGATGCGCATGCCGATTTCCGGCTCACAGCCTGCATCCTCGAAAAGGGAAAGCGCGCTGCTGCTGAGCCCCAGGCCGATCTCGTCCACCGGTAGCAGCAGTTTTTCCTGCACGATATCGCCAACCGAAACTCTGGGGCGGGAGGCGAGCGGATGGCGCTCCGGCAGGGCGACGCACAGTTTGGAGCGGTCGAAGGGCATGGCCCGCAAGCTCTGCGGCAATTGGGGCAGGGGTGCGCGAATGAAAGCGACGTCTGTCTTGCGCGTCGCCACCTGCTCGATCAATTGTTCCATCGTCATGCCGGGCAGGAGTTCAAGCGTCACCTCCCTGTGGTCGTTGCCATAGCGGGTGATCAGCGCCGGCAATTTTCGTTCCGCCATTACGCTGGTGCCGAAGCCGATGCGCAGCGTGCCGAGCTGGCCGCGCCTGATCTGGTGTGCCTTTTCCAGCGCCCCCTTGGTGCGGGCAAGAATTTCCTCCGCATCGAGCAGCATCGACTGCCCAGCCGGCGTAAGTTCCACACCGCGGTTGACACGGAGGAAAAGCTTGAAGCCCAGATTCTCTTCCAGTTGCCGGATACGCTGCGTTACGGCCGGTTGGGCGATGCCCAGCTGCAAAGCGGCCGCGCGGAAATTTTTGGCCCTTGCGGCTTCCACGAAAATGGCGAGCTGGCGAATATCCATCGGCGGAGAGGTCTTTGTGTTGTAGGTGTTGATATGGTATAAGCGCAGCTTATCAAAAATGCCCGTCTTGCGCATTGTCATCTTGTCGCAGGCGACGTTATACCGCACCGAGGTTTCGGTCGCCCAGTGCCCGCATGCGGGCCTCTGCGATACGAACTTGGGAGGATTTGTTCGAGCACATTGTCCGCCGTCCATTGGGGCCGGCGATAAACTGCAGTGAATGGGTCAAAATGACAGTCACCACGGAAGTCTCCCGCACCATTGTTCCCCATTTCGCCTCGTCGCCTTCAGCGCATCTTCGCTCAGCCGTAAGTGCGGCGGACTGTCTGGCCTGGGCCGGGCATTGAAAGATCATCGGGCGTCAGCCTTCGCGGCGGCTCTCCTAACCGGATATTTAATTTCATGAGTAAACCAGCAACCTCAACGTCGCTTGCAGCCAGATTATGGCTCTTCGTGCTCGGCGCTGTCATTGTCGCTGCGGGACTGTTCTTCGCCATTGGCGGCGGGCAGCTCGCAACACTCGGCGGCAGCCTCTATTTCGTCTTTGCGGGTATCGCGCTGATCGTCTCCGGCTTGCTTATTCTGCTGCGCAAGCCTGCCGGCGCGCTCCTGTTCGGCCTTGTCTTCATCGTTAGCGGTGTTTGGGCAGTGTGGGAAGCCGGACTGCACTTCTGGCCGCTCATCTCCCGCCTGCTGGCGTTGGGCGTGGGCGCCACGGTGGTTGCGCTCTCCTATCCGCTGCTGCGGCGCGCGGCTGGCAAGACGCCTGCTTACGGCGCGCCCTTTGCCCTTGCTGGCGTTCTGGCCATTGCGTCCGCTGCCGGTTTTGCCGGCATGTTCGTGCCGCATCCGACCGTCGCCTTCAAGGGTGAGGTTGCTGCACTGACGCCGGTAACGCCGGAAAATGAGCAGAAGAACTGGGAACATTACGGCAATACGGCGGGCGGCAGCCGCTTTGTTGCGCTTGACGAAATCAACCGCGATAACGTCAAGAACCTTGAGGTGGCATGGACCTATCGGACCGGCGACATCCCGATCAGCCCCGGCGCGAACGGTGCGGAAGATCAGGAAACGCCGCTTCAGGTCGGCGACACCGTGTTTGTGTGCACACCGCACAACAATGTCATCGCCCTCGACGCCGATACCGGCGCGCAGAAGTGGAAGACCGAAATCAACGCCAAATCCACCGTCTGGATGCGTTGCCGTGGTCTCGCCTATTTCGATGCCAAGGCGCCGCTGAAGCAGCCGACCGCTCCGGGCGCAACGCCTGTCACCCCGGCGATCGTAGCTGACGGCGCGCTTTGCCAGCGCCGCATTCTCATGAACACCATCAACGCGGAACTCATCGCGCTCGACGCCGACACCGGCGCGTTTTGCCCGGATTTCGGCACCAACGGCCGCGTCGATCTGAAGATCGGTCTTGGTGATGCGCCGGACCCGCAATATGTGCTGACATCGGCCCCCACACTGGCCGGCACCACCGTCGTGGTCGGCGGGCGTATCGCTGACAACGTACAGGTGGATATGCCTGGCGGCGTGATGCGCGGTTTCGACGTTGTGACGGGTGAGCTTCGCTGGGCTTTCGATCCCGGCAACCCTGAAATCACCAAACTGCCGCCCGAGGGCCAGACCTACACCCGTTCCACGCCGAACGTCTGGGCATCCATGTCCTACGATCCGGAGCTGAACACGGTCTTCATGCCGGTAGGCAGCCCCTCGGTCGATCTTTATGGCGCGACGCGCACACCGCTCGATCATAAATACGGCGCTTCCATGCTGGCGCTCGATGCCACGACCGGCCGCGAAAAGTGGGTCTACCAGACGGTTCATAACGACCTATGGGACTTCGACGTGCCGATGCAGCCGAGCTTCGTCGATTTCCCGAAGGCTGACGGAACGACCGTTCCGGCTCTGGTCTTCGGCACCAAGGCCGGTCAGATCTATGTGCTGGACCGTGCGACTGGCCAGCCGCTGACCAAGGTGGAAGACGTTCCGGTCAAGGCCGGCAACATTCCGAACGAGCCATATGCACCAACGCAGCCGCGTTCGGTGGGCATGCCGCAAATCGGCGCGCAGACGCTGACGGAAGCCGATATGTGGGGTGCCACCCCTTTCGATCAGCTTCTTTGCCGTATCGCTTTCAAGGGCATGCGTTATGAAGGCCTCTATACGGCGCCGGGCACGGACCTCTCCCTCGCCTTCCCGGGTTCGCTCGGTGGCATGAACTGGGGCGGCATCTCGACTGACCCGACGACCAACACAATCTTCATCAACGACATGCGCCTCGGCCTGTGGATTGAGATGAAGGAAGCTGCTCCCACCAAGGCAACGGCAAGCGGCGGCGAAAGCGTCAATACCGGCATGGGCGTCGTTCCCATGAAGGGCACGCCCTATGCGGTGAACAAGAACCGTTTCCTGTCTGCTCTCGGCATTCCCTGCCAGGCTCCACCCTATGGCTCGATGACTGCGATTGACATGAAGACGCAGCAGATCAAGTGGCAGGTTCCTGTCGGCACCGTTGAGGATACCGGTCCGCTTGGCATCAAGATGGGTCTGCCGATCCCGATCGGCATGCCCACGCTCGGCGGAACGCTTGCCACCCAGGGCGGTCTCGTCTTCATCGCCGGCACACAGGATTATTATCTGCGCGCCTTCGATACGGCGACCGGCAAGGAAGTCTGGAAGGCCCGCCTTCCTGTCGGCAGCCAGGGCGGCCCGATGAGCTACAAGTCTCCGAAGACAGGCAAGCAATATGTCGTCATCTCGGCCGGCGGTGCACGTCAGTCTCCTGACCGTGGCGACTACGTGATCGCTTACGCGCTGCCGAACTGATCCTGACAGGTCATCGCTCTGAAAACGGAAACCCGGGCCATTCGCCCGGGTTTTTCTTTGCGGCCTGTCAAAGCCATTGATCGCCCTTTGCGCGGAACCTCACCCTGTGCGTTGCGTTAGCAAAACGGGTCCGACATTCACCAAGCTTTCACAAGGCGAACTTATGAGCTTGCGCTTATCCGCCCGTGAACCGATGATGGCAGCATTGGTAAATATGTATATTGTCCGGCCCGCCGGAAGTTTTTTAAAGTTGGAAAGGTTTTTATTGTGACGGAACAATCTCGAAAGATCACGCCGGTTCTTCTTGCTGGTGGGGCGGGATCACGGCTTTGGCCGGTATCGCGCGATCAGTTGCCCAAGCAGTTCCAGCCGCTGGTCGGCAATCTTTCGACCTATCAGCAGACACTGACGCGCGTGGCCGACAAGGCGCTTTATGCCGAGCCGCTGGTGATCACCAACGAGGATTTCCGTTTCTTCGCCCGCCGCCAGGCTGAGGAGATCGATCTTCCGGCGACGGTGGTTCTCGAACCCGCCCGCCGCGACAGTGCCGCCGCCATGGCCGCTGCCGCCGTGCTGGCCGAGCGCCGGGAGCCGGGATGCCTCGTGCTGGCGCTCGCCGCCGACCATGTGGTGCTGGATGCCGACAAATTTTCAGAGTCCGTGAGGCTTGGCGCCAAGGCCGCCGATCAGGGCAATATCGTCGTTTTCGGTCTGGTGCCAACCGAGCCGCGCACCTCTTACGGCTACATCAAGCCTGGTGAAGCAATTGATGGTGAGGCTGACTTGAGCATCGTCGAGGCATTCGTGGAAAAGCCGGACGTGAAGACGGCAATCTCCTATCTGGAGAAGGGGTATCTCTGGAACTCCGGCAACTTCCTGTTCCGTTCCGACGTGATGATTGCCGAACTCAAGGCATTCGCGCCGGAAATTCTTGCGGCAGTAACGAAGTCGGTCGAACAATATGAAAGCGACCTTGGCTTCGTGCGCCTGCATCAGGCGAGCTTCGAAGCCTCTCCGAAAAACTCCATCGACTATGCGGTGATCGAGAAGACCAAGCGCATGGCGGTGGTGCACGGCCATTTCCGCTGGTCGGATATCGGCAGCTGGGACGCGATCTGGGAAATCGCCGACAAGCACGGCAACGACAATGCGCTCGAGGGCGACGGCGTCTTCATCGATTCCGAGGGCTGCCTGATCCATTCCACGCAATTGCTGACGACCGTGGTGGGGGCAAAGGATCTGGTGGTGGTGGCTACCAAGGATGCGGTTCTGGTGGTGCCGAAAAACCGGGTTCAGGACGTGAAGGGCCTGGTGGAGACACTGAAGGATGGCGAACACGCGCCGCGGACGCAAGCGCACAGGCGAGTGTATCGTCCATGGGGTTACATCGAACATATGTATGTGGACGAGCGCTACCGCGTGGGCCACATCACGGTTGATCCTGGCCACCGCATCTCGTTCCAGAAACACTATCACCGCTCGGAGCACTGGATCATCGTCAAGGGCACGGCAACCGTAACGATTGGCGACGAAACCCGGCTGCTGACGGAAAACCAGTCCGTCTATATCCCGATTGGTCAACCGCACCGGCTTGCCAATGAGGGGCAGATTCCGCTCGAGTTGGTCGAAATCCAGACCGGCGCCTATCTTGGCGAAGACGACGTCATCCGCATCGAGGATGATTATAAGAGGCATTAGGACTGCTGCGCGCACCGACGCGGCATTTTATCCCGGCCGGCGAGGCCGGGATGATAAATCCCTGACTTATCTGTCGGCTCGACGGATCAGGAGACAGTTGCATTCACGCAGTGGGCGAAAGCGTGGGAAAGCATCGCTGCTTCCAGCCCGCGACGCCAGAACAGCCACCCGAACATCAGTCCGGGGATAAAATTGCCGAGCATGACACTGACAATCAGCAATGGTTGCGGATGAACGGGAATGGCAAACAGAAAGGGCAGGTGGCCCACGGCAAAAAGGGCCGCTGCGATAAAAATTGCATTCCACAGCATGACCGGTTGGACTTGCCCCTTGCCCACTATTCGCCAGAGCACCCATGCGAATAATGTCATCAAGCCCCATCGGGTCAGCAGCTCCTCCGTTATGCCACCATAGAGAACCCGGGTGACACGTGGGACTTCAAACGCCGCCATTTTTTCCATGGTTGCCGTATCGGTGAAGGCAGGCAGGATCACAGACGAATAAGCGATCATCAGCAGGCCGACGATAAGACCCGTCAGCAAAGCTGCTGGGGCTTGCCTGCGCAAGACTGGCCCGAACCCGGTTCCTTTCAGCCAGGCATCGATCAGCGGAGTGCCGAGCCCGAGTTTGCCGGCAAGCGCTTGACCCGTCGCCACCGCAGCAATGATCAGGACTGCCGGCTGGACGAGCATCACAACCCGTATCGTGAAGGAAAGATCCTGTCCCGCCGCCAGTCGTTCGAACGGTGCGAGCAAAAGCGATAACACGCCCGCCAGACCGATCATCAAAAGAATGTGCCAACGTTTTGCCATCGCTCACCTTATGTTCGCCCGTCCATGCGGGCTTGGCACTCTGTGCGCAGGAACCGACGCCAAAGTCGGAAGACTATGAAGATACTACGTTGCCTGCAGATTACCGGTGCGCAGTCTTTGTCGTGCCATTCGGCATCCTTCCAATTTCCCAATCTTCTTTCTCAACAAAATCTAGCCGTTCGGCACGTTTGTAGCTGCTCGACACAGCGCGGCGAGCTGCGGCGAGATTCATTTTTTAGGCGGTTGCCTAATCAAAAATCTTCGCTTACGTTCCAACTGCAACGTTTCAGTGAGGGAGGAGACTCATGCGAATGCGCTTTATTTCTGCGGCCTTTTTGGCCAGTGTTATGATTCCGGCGGGTGTCGCTGGGGCTACCGATCTTGAAGTTACCCATTGGTGGACATCGGGCGGTGAAGCCGCTGCCGTTGCCGAACTTGCCAAGGCTTTTGATGCCACCGGCAACAAGTGGGTGGACGGCGCTATTGCCGGTTCGGGCGGCACCGCCCGTCCGATCATGATCAGCCGTATCACCGGCGGCGACCCGATGGGTGCCACCCAGTTCAACCATGGCAGACAGGCCGAAGAGCTGGTGCAGGCCGGCCTGATGCGCGACCTGACCGACGTTGCCGAAAAGGGCAAGTGGAAAGACGTCATAAAGCCGGCAAGCCTGCTCGACAGCTGCACCATCGACGGCAAGATCTATTGCGCGCCGGTCAACATCCATTCCTGGCAATGGTTGTGGCTTTCCAACGAAGCGTTCAAGAAAGCGGGCGTCGAAGTTCCCAAGAACTGGACTGAATTTGCTGCCGCAGCACCGGCACTGAAAAAAGCCGGCATCCAGCCGCTCGCGCTCGGCGGTCAGGCATGGCAGGCCAATGGCCTGTTCGACACGTTGACGCTTTCGATCGGCGGCAAGGATCTTTATCAGAAGGTCTATGGCGACAAGGATGCCGAAGCAGCGGCCGGTCCTGACATGGCCAAGATTTTTGCGGCCGCCGTCGAGGCCCGCGACATGGCCAAGGGCACAAATGTTCAGGACTGGAACCAGGCCACCAACATGGTCATAACAGGCAAGGCCGGCGGCCAGATCATGGGCGACTGGGCGCAGGGCGAGTTCCAGCTTGCCAACCAGAAGGCGGGTACGGACTACACTTGCCTGCCGGGTCTCGGCCTTAATGACTATCTCACCACCGGCGGCGACGCCTTTTATTTCCCGCTGCTGAAGGATGAAGCAAAATCCAAGGCGCAGGACGTTCTGGCCGCAACCATCGTCGATCCTAAAACGCAGGTGGCTTTCAACCTTAAGAAGGGCTCGCTGCCGATCCGTGGCGACGTCGACCTCAATGCGGCCAATGACTGCATGAAGAAGGGTCTGGAAATTCTGGCCAAGGGCAATGCGCTGACCAGCACAGACCAGCTGATTTCTGCTGATACGCAGAAGCAGAAAGAAGACCTGATGGCAGAGTTTTTTGCCAGCGCGATGACTGCAGAAGATGCACAGAAGCGCTTCGCCGGCATCATCGGTTCCGCTGACTAACCGCAACCTCTTGTGCGGCGGGTGGCATCCATCCGCCGCAAGCTCCCTGCGGGATGCGTAAACGCGCAAGCCCGGAGGATTGGGGCAAGGTCTTTGAGACCTTGCCTGGCTATCAACGGCAACGTTACAGGAGGGTCATCCATGGCGGGTCTAGCGCGCTCCGGCCGCCCCAACCAGCTTTTCCGCAATCTCAATTCGAAGATTGCTTCCATTCCCATGATATTGACCGCCGTCGTGATTTTTCTCGGCGGAACGGTCTGGACGGTGATTTATTCATTCACCAATTCCAAGCTTCTGCCACGTGCAAGCTTCATCGGTTTCGACCAGTATGAGCGGTTGTGGGCCGCGCCGCGCTGGATCATTTCCATCCAGAATCTGGCGATCTACGGCATTCTGTCGCTGATCTTCAGTCTGGTGATCGGCTTCGTGCTGGCGGCGCTGATGGATCAGAAGATCCGTTTCGAGAACACCTTCCGCACCATCTTCCTTTATCCCTTTGCTCTGTCGTTCATCGTAACCGGCCTTGTCTGGCAATGGCTGTTGAACCCGGAATTCGGCATTCAGTCGGTGGTCCGCTCGATGGGGTGGGAAAGCTTCACCTTCGACCCGCTTTATAATTCCGAGATCGTTATCTACGGCATCCTGATTGCTGCGCTCTGGCAGGGCACGGGGCTCGTCATGTGCCTGATGCTGGCCGGTCTTCGCGGCATAGACGAGGATATCTGGAAGGCGACGCGCGTCGACGGCATTCCGATGTGGAAGACCTATATCCTCATCATCATTCCCATGATGCGGCCGGTCTTCATCACCACGCTTGTCATTATCGCGAGCGGCATCGTCAAGGTGTACGATCTGGTGGTGGCGCAGACCAGTGGCGGACCGGGCATCGCATCCGAAGTGCCGGCGAAATATGTCTACGACTACATGTTCCAGGCGCAGAACCTGGGGCAGGGCTTTGCCGCCTCCACCATGATGCTTCTGACCGTCGCCATTATCGTCATTCCATGGGCGTACCTCGAATTCGGAGGCAAGAAGCGTGGCTAATATCAGCACATTGAACACGGTCGCCGCCGCAACCGATGCGGTTGCCACGGACCTTTCCGGTCCCCGCGGCAAGAAGCCGAAAAAAACGTTTTCCCGCCGCAACATCATTCTCTATGGCACGCTGTTTGTCGCTGCCGCCTACTACCTGCTGCCGCTTTACGTGATGGTCGTCACCTCTCTGAAGGGTATGCCGGAAATACGGCTCGGCAACATTTTCGCGCCACCGGTGGAAATCACCTTCGAACCCTGGGTGAAAGCCTGGGCGAATGCCTGCACCGGGCTGAACTGCGACGGGCTTTCACGCGGCTTCTGGAACTCGGTACGCATCCTCATACCGTCGGTCGTGATCTCGATCATCGTGGCTTCCGTCAGCGGTTACGCCATCGCGAACTGGAAGTTCAAGGGTTCGGAACTGTTCTTCTCGATCCTCATCATCGGCGCCTTCATCCCCTATCAGGTAATGATCTACCCGATCGTCATCGTGCTGCGCGAATTGGGCATTTATGGCACGCTGACCGGCCTCGTGATCGTGCACACGATTTTCGGCATGCCGATCCTGACGCTGCTCTTCCGCAACTATTTCGCGTCGCTGCCGGAGGAATTGTTCAAGGCGGCACGTATTGATGGCGCCAATTTCTGGCAGATCTATTTTCGCATCATGCTGCCCATGTCGCTGCCGATCTTCGTCGTGGCGATGATCCTGCAGGTCACCGGCATCTGGAACGACTTCCTGTTCGGCGTCGTGTTCACGCGGCCGGAATATTACCCGATGACGGTGCAGCTCAATAATATCGTCAACTCCGTGCAGGGCGTGAAGGAATACAACGTCAACATGGCTGCAACCCTTCTCACCGGGGCCGTGCCGTTGATCGTTTATTTCGTCTCCGGCAGGCTTTTCGTCCGTGGCATCGCCGCAGGCGCAGTAAAAGGTTGAGTTATATGAACAAAAGCGTTTCCATTCGCGATCTTTCCCTGTCCTTCGGTGCCGTTACCGTCCTGAAAGACCTCAATCTCGATATTTACGACGGCGAGTTCCTCGTGCTGCTCGGCTCTTCCGGCTGCGGCAAGTCGACACTTCTCAATTGCATTGCGGGCCTTCTGGAGCCAACCGACGGGCAAATCTTCATCAAGGACCGCAACGTTACCTGGGAGGAGCCGAAGGATCGTGGCATCGGCATGGTGTTCCAGTCCTATGCGCTTTATCCGCAGATGACGGTGGAGAAGAACCTCTCCTTCGGCCTTCAGGTCGCCAAGGTTCCGAAAGAGGAAATCGACCGGCGCGTCAAAAGGGCGGCGGGCATATTGCAGATCGAACCACTCCTGAAGCGCAAGCCCGCCGAGCTTTCCGGCGGCCAGCGCCAGCGCGTGGCGATCGGCCGGGCGCTGGTGCGCGATGTGGATGTGTTCCTGTTCGATGAACCGCTTTCCAACCTCGATGCCAAGCTGCGCTCGGAACTGCGCGTCGAGATCAAACGGCTGCACCAGGCGCTGAAAAACACCATGATCTACGTGACACACGATCAGATCGAGGCGCTGACACTGGCTGATCGTATCGCCATCATGAAAAGCGGCGTCATCCAGCAGCTTGCCGATCCCGTCACCATCTACAACAAGCCAAGGAACCTCTTCGTCGCGGGCTTCATCGGTTCGCCCTCGATGAATTTCCTGCGTGGCGAATTGATCGAGAAGGACGGCAAGGTGGTCTTCACCACCAACGGCGTCACCTTCTCACTGGATGGTTATCAGCCGGAGGCGCCGCTTGTCGCCGGTCGTGCCGTGGTTCTCGGTGTGCGTCCCGAACATGTGCGCGTCGATGCCGACATCGTCAGCGGCGAGGTGCATGAGGCGATCGTTGACATCGAGGAGCCGATGGGCGCCGACAATCTGATCTGGCTCAAACATGCCGGTCATACCTTGTCCGTGCGCGTTGGCGGCCACAGGCGGTTTGCGCCGGGCACCCGGGTTCGCCTCGGCCTAGACCTCACCATGGCCTCGCTGTTCGACGCACAGAGCGAAGAGCGGCTTTAGGAAGGGCCCCGTTTTACCCCCAACACCATCCCAAGCACCCACATCTCTATGGAGGAGATAATGACAGAACTCGGTTTCCAGCTTTACAGCGCCCGCAATTTCCAGCCGTTTTCCAATATTTTGAAGAAGCTTTCGGCGGCTGGTTACAAACATGTCGAAGGTTACGGCGCCATGTACGCCTCGCTTGATGACGCTGGGTTGAACAGCCTGCGCTCCGAACTCGATGCCAATGGTCTTGCCATGCCGACCGGCCATTTCGGCCTTGACCTTCTCGAGGGTGATCCGAAAAAGGCTCTAAACATCGCCAAGGTTCTGGGCGTGGAAGCGATTTATTGCCCTTACCTGATGCCCGACCAGCGCCCGGCGGACGCGGCTGGTTGGTTCGCCTTCGGCAAGCGCCTGCAGGAAGCGGGTAAGCCATTCGTGGATGCCGGGCTGACCTTCGGCTGGCACAACCACGATTTCGAGTTCCAGGTGCTCCCGGACGGCTCCACCCCGCAGGAGCAGATTTTTGCCGGCGGACCGGACCTGAAATGGGAAGCGGATATCGCCTGGATTATCAGAGGCAATGCCGATCCGCTCGCCTGGATCGAAAGCTACGGCAAGCGCATTACCGCCGTGCACGTGAAGGACATCGCACCATCAGGCGAAAATGCGGATGAGGACGGCTGGGCGGATGTCGGCCACGGCACGGTGGACTGGAAGGCCCTCGTGGCAGCACTGAGGGCAAAATCCGCCACGAAACATTTCGTGGTCGAACACGACAATCCCAAGGATATCGATCGGCTGATCACTCGCTCCATCGCATCCTTCAAAACCTATTGAGCATCAATCCGGAGTTTTCATCATGCAAAGGGAACTGGGCGTCGGCATCATCGGGTGCGGCAACATCTCGTCTGCTTACTTTTCGCTGGCACCGCTCTTCAAGGGCATCAAGGTGCTGGCCTGCGCCGACCTTAACCGCAATGCGGCGGAACTGAGGGCAGAAGAATTTGGTGTCACGGCGCAGTCGATCGAGGAACTCCTCGCCAACAAGGACATCGACGTGGTGGTGAACCTCACCATTCCCGCCGCGCATTTTCCCGTGTCGAAAGCGGCACTCGAGGCGGGTAAACACGTCTATTCGGAAAAGCCGCTGGTGCTTTCGCTGGAGGAAGGCGAGGAGTTGCGGCGCATCGCCCGCGAGAAGAACCTTTCCGTTGGCTGCGCGCCTGATACTTTCCTTGGCGGCGCGCATCAGCTTGCCCGGCAATATATCGACGAGGGCAAGGTCGGGCGCATCACCTCCGGCACCTGCCATGTGATGAGCCCCGGCATGGAGATGTGGCACCCCAATCCGGGCTTCTTCTTCCTGAAGGGGGGCGGGCCGATCCTCGATCTTGGCCCCTATTATGTGGCGAACCTCATCAACCTCATCGGCCCGGTCAAGCGCGTTGGCGCACTGACATCAATGGCCAACCCCACCCGAACGGTGACCAGCCAGCCGCTGAACGGCGAGATCATCCCGGTAGAAACGCCTACCAACATCCATGCGCTTCTGGAATTCGTGAACGGAGCAACGATCACACTTTCGGCCAGCTGGGATGTGTGGTCGCATCGCCACGCCAATATGGAACTTTACGGTACGGAAGGATCGATCTACGTGCCGGACCCCAACTTCTTCGGCGGTGTGGTGGAGGCGAGCGGACGCGACAAAAATATCCAGCCGCTGGAAGACTGGGCGCATCCCTTCGGCATTGCCAACCAGGAAAGCCCGAATGGCCCGCGCGCCAACTATCGCACGGCAGGCTTGGCCGATATGGCGATTGCTATCCTTGAAGGCCGCGATGCCCGCTGCTCGCTGGATCGCTCCCTGCACGGTATCGACGTGATGACCTCCATCCTCAAATCCGGGGAAGAAGGCCGCTTCATCGAGATGACCACAACCTGCACGCAGCCGGCAGCACTCGGCATCGAGGAGGCGCAGGCGCTGCTGCGCTGAGCCCGGTTTATCGAAAAAAAGAGCCCGGCGCACTGCCGTTTTGCCGGGCTCCTTCCGCTCCGCCGCATCATGGGCGAGCTTCGTGTCTCAAAAGCCAATGAAAAAACCAAGCCATCGTGCGACGGTCGTGACCATCCAGATCAGGAAAACGAACGGGGCGATCCCTATCGTGGCGACGAGCGTCGCGGAGGCTATGAAAAGTAAGACTGCGAGATTGCGCCTGAGCCCTGGGCGTCTGTTGCCGAGTGCCTTATCCATGACGCACGGTGGCCATCAGCCCACGAATGGTAAGGGTGACATAAAGCGTGCCTGCCAACGCCATCAAAATGCCGGAGCCGATGGAGCTGAGATCGCTTAGCGAAAAGAGGAACATAGAACCGGCCGCCATCGGCAACATCCTTCAAGAACTGCAACGTTCAGTCCGTTCTAGATCAAGCCGGTTTCCCGCTTATGTCGCGATTGTTTCGTCTTGTTGCTGCGGCGGGGCAATTTCGTGGATTGCGCGGAATTTCCGCTATTTCCGCAAAGCCCTTCACAATCGCTTCGCTTTGGTTTAAAGCCGCCCCCGTAATCCGGTCGCAGCCCACCCGGTCAAAACAAGGGATCCCAACGTATGAAAACCATCGTCATCTGCTCCGGCGGATTGGACTCCGTTTCGCTTGCGCACAAAATCGCGGCGGAACATGAACTTCTCGCTCTTGTCTCCTTCGATTACGGCCAGCGCCACAAGAAGGAGCTGGATTTCGCAGCCGACTGCGCAAAGCGTCTCGGCGTGCCACATCATCTCATCGACATCACAACCATCGGCGCGCACCTCACCGGTTCCGCGCTAACGGACGATATCGATGTGCCGGACGGACATTATGCGGAAGAGACCATGCGCTCCACGGTGGTCCCGAACCGCAACGCCATCATGCTGACCATCGCCTTCGGCCTTGCCGCCGCCCAGCAGGCGGATGCGGTGGCGATCGCCGTGCATGGTGGGGACCATTTCATCTATCCCGATTGCCGGCCGGGCTTCATCGACAGCTTTAATGCCATGCAGGCGCATGCGCTGGAAGGCTACGCAGACGTCACCTTGTTTGCGCCCTATGTCACCGTCTCCAAAGCGGCGATTGTGACTGACGCGGTGAAATACGGCACCCCATTTGGCGAAACCTGGTCCTGTTACAAGGGCGGCTCTCGCCATTGTGGCCGTTGCGGCACCTGCGTGGAGCGGCGCGAGGCCTTCCATCTGGCAGGTGTTACCGATCCGACGGACTATGAGGACCCGGATTTCTGGGTGGCGGCCACTCATGCTTATGCGGCACAGGAGGTGCGTTGATGTTTCGCATCACCAAGGAGTTCCATTTCTCTGCCTCTCACCAGCTGAAAAGCCTGCCCGCCGACCATCAGTGCGCCCGCCTGCACGGGCATAATTACATCGTTGAGGTCGAACTATCAGGCGAAGAGCTGAACGAGCACGGTTTCGTGCGTGATTACCACGAACTCGCGCCGCTGAAGCGCTACATCGACGATCATTTCGATCATCGCCACCTGAACGACGTTCTCGGCCATGACCGGGTCACCGCGGAATGTCTGGCGAAGCACTTTTACGATTGGTGCAAGACGAGCCTGCCGGAAACCAGCGCCGTGCGAGTGAGCGAAACCGCCAAGACCTGGGCGGAATACCGGCCATGACGGCGGTTGCACAGAAAGTTGCAGCGAAGGAAACAGCGATCCGCATCAGCGAAATCTTCGGCCCGACCATTCAGGGCGAGGGTTTGCTGATTGGTCTGCCTACCGTTTTCGTTCGCACTGGTGGCTGCGATTACCGCTGCTCCTGGTGCGATACGCTGCATGCCGTCGACAGCGAGTATCGCGACACATGGAAACCGATGTCCGTCGAGGCGATCTGGCAGGAGGTGCGACGGCTTTCCGGCAGTGTGCCGCTGACGGTGTCGCTTTCGGGCGGCAATCCCGCCATCCAGCCCCTTGGGCAACTAATCGCGAAGGGGCAGGGCGAGGGCTATAGGTTCGCGCTGGAAACGCAGGGCAGCATCGCAAAAGACTGGTTTGGCGATCTCGATCATCTGGTGCTGAGCCCGAAGCCACCATCGAGCGGCATGGAAACCGACTGGCGGGCCTTTGAAGACTGTCTTGCCGCCGCCGGCGATGGACCGCAGGTGGCGCTGAAGATCGTGGTGTTTGACGATGCGGACTATGCTTATGCCAAGGCTGCATCAGCCCGTTTCCCGCATTTGCCGATTTACCTCCAGCCCGGCAACCACACCCCGCCGCCGCCGGATGACGACGACGCGCGTGTGGATATCGATGGAATCATGGATCGCATGTTGTGGCTGGTGGACAAGGTCAGCGAAGACCGTTGGTTTTCCGCCCGGGTGCTGCCGCAGCTGCATGTGCTCTTGTGGGGGAATAGGCGAGGCGTTTGAGGTAGTACCTCCGTCATGCAGCGCTAGATTCGGGGTGACGGGAGATAATAGTACACGCTGCAGTATTGGAAGCGGCGGCTTACGCCGCCGCGCCCTTGCAATTCAAGCCGAGACGGCCAGCTCCCGCCGTTCGCGGTCGGCGATGATCGAGAGATCAAGCACCTTCTGCAAATTCGCCGCGTGGCGGAAGTCCGGATCAGCAATGCCACCTTCCATGACGGCCTTGGCGAATTTTTCGTAATTCGTCGGCACCGGGTCGACATCGATTGTCTTCCAGATCGCCTTTTCCACATCGTCGCCGATGCAGGCTCGCAGGCTGGAATAGTCAGGCGTGTGGATCACCTCCAGCGCACCCTTGTCGCCGTGGATGCGCAGGCGCAGTTCGTTGAGATGGCCCGTTGCCCAGCGGCTGGCGTGAATGACGCCCATGGCGCCGTTTTCCAACTCGGCGGTCATGGTGAAGCTGTCATTGGCGTCGAGATCGTAGGCGCCGATCTTGTTGCCTTCATATTTGTCGAAGGTCTTCAGGCGCGTGAAGATGCGCTCCACATCGCTGCCCGCGCCATAGGAGGCGAAGTCGAGAATGTGGATGCCGACATCACCCAGAACACCGTTTGAGCCGTGCTTGGTGGAAAGCCGCCACAGCCACTTGCTCTCCGTCATCCAGTCGCCCCAGGCCTTGGAAACGAGCCAGCTCTGGAGATAGGAGGCTTCCAGATGGCGCACCTTGCCGATCTTGCCAGCCAGCACCATTTCGCGTGCCGCCTGCAAGGGGGCGACATTGCGATAGGTGAGGTTGACCATGGCAACAAGGCCCGCTTTTTCTGCGGCATCGGCCATTTCGGCGGCCTTGGCGTAGTTTTCCGCCAGCGGCTTTTCGCAGAAAACATGTTTGCCCGCCGCCAGAAGCTTAAGGCTGGTTGGGTGGTGGATGGCATCCGGCGTGACGTTTGCCGCCGCGTCGAACTCGCCCCAGGCAATCGCGTCATCCAGCGAGGTAAAGGAGAGTGGAATGTTGTGGCGAAGCGCAAAGCCCCGCACAACCACATCATCCACATCCACCGCAGCCACCAGTTCGACGCCGGGGATTTGCGAGAAATATGTGGCATGGTTGTTGGCCATGCCGCCGGTTCCGAGAATGAGAAGTCTCATGGCTGTTTACCTGTAACCTGCTTCGCCTGCCTTGTGCAGCTTGGGGCCGCGTTCTTCGATAGGCTCCAGCGCCTTGTCGACGGGAACGTTGGGGGCGTCATGAATGCTTTTCAGTGCGCCGACCGGATTATAGGCCCATTTCACCGAATTGCTGATGACCTTCTGTACATTGGCGTCGTGATAGGTCGGATAAGTTTCGTGACCGGGGCGGAAATAGAAGATGTTGCCTGCGCCACGGCGCCAGGTGAGGCCAGAACGGAAGACTTCGCCGCCCTGGAACCAGGAGATGAACACGGTTTCCAGCGGCTCCGGCACGGAGAACTGCTCGCCATACATCTCTTCGTTTTCCAGCTCGAAATGCTCGGGCAGGCCGGCTGCAATCGGGTGACGCGGATTGATCGTCCACAGGCGTTCGCGTTCGCCCGCCTCACGCCATTTAAGCGCGCAGGGCGTACCCATCAGTCGCTTGAAAGGCTTGGAGAAGTGGCCGGAATGGAGGACGATGAGGCCCATGCCTTCCCAGACACGCTTGGCAACGCGCTCGACGATCTCATCCTGAACCGCACCGTGGTCCTTGTGGCCCCACCAGACCAGAACGTCGGTCTTGTCCAGACGCTCCTGCGAAAGACCGTGTTCCGGTTCCTGAAGCGTGGCGGTGGTGGCGCTGATCTCAGGGTTGGTATTCAGCGCATCGGCAATGGTGTTGTGCATACCATCGGGGTAGATCGAACGCACCGTCTCGTTGATGTGTTCGTGGATATTTTCGCCCCATACAACGGTGTTGATGGTCATTTTCTTGCTCCTTGGTGAAAGCCGGAAGCTTGGGTGATCCGGCGAAAGTTAACTGTTCAGGCGGCGCCGCGCACGGGATTGCGGGCAAGGGTCTGGCCCTGCGCGTCGAAGCGGTGGATCTGCGCCGCATCCGGCACGAGAACGATTTTTTCTCCCGGCTTGCGGTCGGTCACGCCTTCCTCACGAACGACGATGGGTTCGCCAGCACCAATCTCGACATAGATGTAGCTGTCCGATCCCAGCATTTCCGAATGGATGATTTCGCCGTTCCAGCCGGTCTCACCGGCACCGATCGCAAGGTGTTCGGGGCGGATGCCGATGGTGGCGGCACCTTCGACTTCCGCATATTTGCCGGCAAGGAAGTTCATCTTCGGCGAGCCGATGAAGCCGGCAACGAAGGTGTTGACCGGGCTTTCGTAAAGCTCGAGCGGCGTGCCGATCTGTTCGACGCGGCCATCGCGCAGAACGCAGATGCGGTCGGCGAGCGTCATGGCTTCCACCTGGTCGTGGGTGACGTAGATCATCGTCGTGTCATGCATCTCCCGGTGCAGCTTGGCGATTTCGAGACGGGTTGCGACGCGCAGCGCCGCATCGAGGTTGGAGAGCGGTTCGTCGAACAGGAACACCTTCGGATCACGCACGATGGCACGGCCGATGGCGACACGCTGGCGCTGGCCGCCGGAAAGCTGCTTCGGCAGACGTTCCAGATAGGGCGTGAGCTGCAGCATTTCCGCTGCCGCCTCTACACGCTTGCGGCGCTGCTCCTTGTCGGCGCCTGAGAGTTTCATGCCGAAGGCCATGTTTTCGAATACGGTCATATGCGGATAAAGCGCATAGGACTGGAAGACCATGGCGACGCCACGCTTGGCGGGTGGCAGGCGGTTGACGGCTTCTCCGTCAAAGGAGAGCGTGCCGCCAGTGATTTCCTCGAGCCCGCAGATGAGGCGTAGCAGCGTGGACTTGCCGCAACCGGAAGGGCCGACGAAAACCATGAACTCGCCGGAGCGGATGTCCATGTCGATGCCCTTGATGACATCGAAGGCGCCGAAGGATTTGCGAAGATTGCGCAGTTGAATGGTGGTCATAAGTTTTCTCCTAGCCTTTGACGCCGCCGGCGGTGAGGCCGGAAATGATGCGTCGCTGGAAGATAAGAACGAGGACGACGAGCGGGGCGGTGACGATGACGGAGGCCGCCATGATCGTTCCCCAGGGGATTTCAAACTGCGAACCGCCCGAAAGAAGTGCGATGGCGACGGGCACCGTGCGCTGTTCGTTCGATGAGGTGAAGGTGAGCGCGAAGAGGAACTCGTTCCACGCCGCAATGAAGGCGAGGAGCCCTGTGGTGACGAGCGCCGGCCACATCAGCGGCATGAAGACCTGGGTGATGATGACCCATGGCGTTGCGCCATCGACGATTGCCGCTTCCTCGATTTCGATCGGCAGGTCGCGCATGAATGTCGTCAGCACCCAGACAGTGAAGGGCAGAGTGAAGATCATGTAGGAAAAGATCAGCGCGAGCGGCGTGTTGAAGATGCCAGCCCAGCGGATGAGTTCGAACAGGCCGGCGAGAACGGCGATCTGTGGAAACATCGAGACCGAGAGGATGGTGAGCAGAAGCAGCGAGCGGCCCCGGAAACGGACACGGGCCAGGGCATAGGACGCCGTTACCGCAAGGAACAGCGACAGTACGACGACTGAAGATGCAACGAACAGCGAATTGCCGAGATTGCGCAGGAACGTGCCGTTGCCGATGACGAAGTTGTAATTGGTCAGCGAGAATTCACGCGGCCAGTAGTTCACCTGGAACAGCGCTGAGCCGGATTTCAGGCTGGTCAGTATCGCGTAATAGAACGGGAATACCGAAATCACCATGATGACGGCGACCAGCGCATAAAAGGCGGTGGTTTTCAGGATGCTTGGCAGGGTCATCGCGAAGCTCCATCTGTGTTGACGCGCCCGAGCCACATATAAACGACTGTTATCGAGGCGATGATGAGGAACAGCATGGTGGAAGCGGCTGCGCCATAGGCGAACTTGTCGAAATCGAACAGGTTCTCACGCGCCAGCACCGACATCGTGCGGGTCTGGGCGTTATTCGGCGTCAGAATGTAGATGAGGTCGAAGACGCGCATCGCATCCAGCATACGGAAGATGACGGCAACCATGAGCGCTGGCCGGATCATTGGCAGGGTGACGCGGAAGAACACCTTGACGGGGTGGATACCGTCCACCTTCGCCGCCTCATACATGTCTTTCGGCACCATTTGCAGGCCGGCGAGAATGAGCAACGCCATGAAGGGCGTCGTCTTCCAGATATCGACAATAAGAACGGCGACCATTGCGGTGTCCGGATTGGCGGTCCATGCGATCTTGTGGGAGATCAGCCCGAGATTGAGGAACAGGTCGTTCAAGATACCGAACTGGTCGTTCAGCATCCACGCCCACATCTGCGCCGAAACGATGGTGGGAATGGCCCATGGAACGAGGATGGCGGCGCGCACGAGGCCGCGTCCCTTGAATTCCGCGTTCAGCACCAGCGCAACGATAAGGCCGAGAACGGTTTCGAAGCTGACCGAAAGGATGGTGAATTTCAGCGTGTTCAGAACCGCGCCCCACCAGGCGGGATCAGCCAACAGGCCGCGATAGATGGTGCGGCCGCTGCTGAGCGTGATCCAGGTGAGGTAGTTCTTGAAGCCAACGAATTGTGCGCCGTCGAGATTGGTCAGCGACGCGTCGGTGAGGCTGAACCAGACGGTGCGCACCAGCGGCCAGCCGGCCACCATCGCAAGTACCAGAAACGTGGGGGCTAGGAACAGCCATGCGGATTTCAGGCGTTCCGACTGAAGATCGGAGCCGGTGCCGGATGCCGCGGCCGGTCTTTGAAGGGCGGTATCGTTCATTGGGATATCTCGCAGTTGGGGTGTGGGAAACGCTCAGGCGAGACCGCTTCCCACACGGGCCGGATTACCAGCCGTTGCCTTTGAGATCGGTCAATTCGACTTCAAGGAGCTCAAGGTTTTCCGCCGCCGTGCCGTTGCCGGAGAGCGTGTTGTGCACGGCACCCCAGAATTTGGCCGAAACCTCGTTGTATTTCACCTTCGCCGAGGCAGAGGGGCGTGGAACGGCGGTCTGGAAAATCGGCTTCCATGTCGGCATGAAAGGCTGTGCGTCCGCGACATCCTTGTCGTCGTAAAGCGAGGCGATCGTGGGCATGTTGGAAAGCTGGATCGCACGCATCTTCTGGGTATCCTTTGATGCGAGGAACTTCACAAGTTGGATGGCAGCTTCCTGATCGTCGGAATATTTCGAAACGGCGAGGTTCCAGCCGCCGAGCGTTGAGGCGGGTGCCGCACCCTCTTCACCGGCCGGCAACGGCGTGACGCCGAATTTGCCCTTGATGGCGCTGTCGGCACCGTTTCCAAGCGCATAGGCATAGGGCCAGTTGCGCATGAAGACGGAATTGCCGGTCTGCCAGACGCCGCGTGCTTCCTCTTCCTTGTAGGCAAGGACGCCCTGCGGCGCGATGGTGCCGACCCAGCCCTTGGCGGCTTCAATCGCGGCTGCGGCTTTCTCGTTGTTGATGGAGATGTCGCCGTTGGTCTCAACGATATGGCCGCCACCGGCGGACGCAATCCATTCCAGAGCGTTGCAGGTCAGGCCCTCATAGGCGCTGCCCTGGAAGACAAAGCCCCACAGGTCTTTCTGCCCGGCTGTGCGCTCCTTGTCCTGAATTTCCTTGGCGGTCTCGCCCAGTTCCTTCCAGGTTTTCGGCGGCTGCTTGCCGTATTTTTCCAGAAGGTCCTTGCGGTAGAATAGAGCGGGCGCGTCGGTGAACATCGGCATGGCGACAAGCTTGCCGTCCACGGTCTGCGACGCCACGATGGAGGGGAAATGATCGCCAATGACATCCTTCGTCGCTTCGGTCAGATCCACGAATTGGTCGGAGAGCTGCGGCGCCCAGATCACGTCCGTCTGGTAGACGTCGACATCCTTGTTACCCGCGGCAAGCCATAGCCTGTACTGGCTGAACTGCTCACTGGACGATGACGGCATGGTGACGAGATTGACCTTGTGGCCGGTCTCTTTTTCGAAGGCGGCGATCCGCTCCTTGAAAAATGCAATGTTCTTGCCGGTCGAGTTGGCGGCGATGGAAAGTTCGGCCGCCTGCGCGGAAACTGCCGCAGACAGCACGCTGCCACACAGCAACAAAGCCTTCATGGAAATATTCATTGTCAAACTCCTCCGTTGACGCTTCCAATCATCCTCAAAATTGAAAGCGCTTTTGACTGGTGTGAAGTTCGCAAAAGCCGACAAATCTGTCAATACTCTTTCTTATGGCTTGGAAATTGGGCATCTTCGCATGTTGCCACGGAGGGTTTGCCTTTCGAAACGGCGAACTGTAAGATTTCAGGTGGGAATAAATTGAAAGCGATTTCAATTTTTGTCCGCTTGAAAAATCTGCGGCGGCGACGCATGCAGGAGCAAATTGGCAGAAAACATGAAGCTCAAGGAATTCGCAGAAAAGGTCGGGCTGTCGCCCACCACCGTCAGCCGTGCGCTTGGCGGCTATCCCGAGGTGCGTGAAGAGACGCGCCAGCGGGTGATGGATGCTGCGCTGAAATACGGCTACCGTCCCAATGCCAACGCGGTCAGGCTGGCAACAGGCAGGGCTGGCGCAATCGGTGTCGTGATGGGCCGTTCGGGCGGCGGGCATTTCTTTTCGGAATTCATGGGCGGCATGGCGACGCGGCTGGAAGGCGAAGAGACCGACATTCTCGTCAGCGTCACCGTCGACAATAACATTGAGGAAGAGCTCGCGATTTTCAGCCGGCTGGCGTCGAGCGGACGGGTGGATGGCATAATCGTGCATTCGCCGCGTCCGGAGGACGAGCGCATCGCGCTGCTCAATCGGCTGGGCGTGCCTTTCATCGTGCATGGCCGCTCGAAGACGGCGTTCGAGCACGCCTGGCTCGATATCGACAATCATGATGTGACGTATCGTCCGACAATCCATTTTCTGGAACGTGGCCACCGTCGCATCGCGATGATCAACGGCCCGACAGGCCGTACCTTTGTGCAGGACCGCGAACAGGGTTTTCGTGATGCGCTCGCGACCCATGGCATCACGCCTGATCCGCGCCTCATGATGAGCGAGCATTTCAGCGAAGATGCCGCCTTCCGTTTCGCCCGCTCGCTGCTGGAGCAGACGCCGCGCCCGACGGCCTTCGTCGCTGGCGCAATGATGACGGCGCAGGGCGTCTATCGCGCGGCAACCCAGCTGGGACTGGTGATCGGCAAGGACGTGTCCGTCATCGCCCATGACGACGTGTTTCCTTACCTCACTCCGGAAAGCATGATGCCGCCGCTTTCCACCACCCGCTCGCCCATGCGCATGGCTGGCATGCGGGTTACGGACCTGCTTCTGCAGATCGTCGGCGGCCGTCCCGTCCGCGAGGTTCAGGAATTGTGGCCGGTCGAACTGATCTTGCGGGAATCGGTCGGTCCAGCCTGACCTCGTCGCCATAGCTCACTGATTCCATTCCATTTTGTGAACGTCAATTGATTGCCGTTCGTCTTTCATCGCCTATACGGCAGCGGCATCTCGTGTATAATCGAAGCTGCACAGGCCTTTTGGAACAGGACCTGGGCCAGCGCGTTGAGGGGACGTGTTGAAGGAGGTGACCGATGTTTGAATTTTTAAAGCCGCAACAACAGACTGTGATCGATGACGTGGAGGCAACCGGCACCTATGCCGACGCGCTGCTCAACGTGCCCAGCCCGGAACTGACCCGTTCCACCGCTCGCGAACACGGCCATGAGGCCCACTCCCGCGACTATTGCGAAAACCGCGATATTTCCCGCAGCTCGCTGGGTTTCGCCTGAGCCCTCGCAACAGCTTCCCAAAAAAAACGGAACTGACCGGCGTTTTCCTGCGTTTGCCCTGTACAATCCGCAGGGCGGCGCAATGAAACCGAAGGGACCTGACCGGCAATTGACCGATGGGCGAATTGGGTGTTGCGCCGCCTCAGGAGGGGCCGCGCGCTCGCGTCGTCCCAGCAGATGAAAGCGCATTTCGATTCCGCATTGGACGAAGCGCTTATATCCAGGAGCTGCAATGCCAACTGTTCCCGTTGAACCCTATCCAGACCCGCCAATGCCGGTGCCGCCACAGCCGGATATACCGCCGGTCAAAGAGCCGGAGCCCGATAGGCTGCCGGACGAGGCGCCAACCCCCAATCCAGATGAAAACGACGGGCCGCCCAAGGTCTTGTAGGTTTCAGGCCTGTTCGAATTTCTTGCTGAGGAAGGCCGAGCCTTCAAGCCCGAAGCGCCAAGGATAGTCCTGCGCGCGGCTTATGCCGATGCGTCTGCCGCTGGTAACGGCAGCGGCCTCCTTTGGCAGACGGAGGAAAAACGGCGGGCGGTCCAGCGGTGCTCCGTCCATTTCTCCGGTAATGGCCAAGGCCTGACAAAGCCTGCCGGGGCCGGAACATAACAGTTTCAGTTTGTCAGTTCCTCGCCGCAGTTTCATCATGTCTATGCCGGTGAGGGGTTCGATGGCGCGCAGAAGCACGGCGGAGCCCGGAGCGCATACGAAGTTTGCGCACCAGTGAATGCCGTAGGACCGGTAGACATAGAGATGGCCGGCCGGGCCGAACATCGCCTTGGTGCGCGGGGTCTGCCCATTGAAACTATGGGATGCTGGATCATCAGGATGATAGGCTTCGGTTTCCACGATGATGCCGCCTGTATTGCCAACGCGGAATTCCACGCCGATGAGGGCGCGGGCAACGTCAACGGGATCGCGCTGAAAGAAGCGCTCCTGCATTTCCGGGCCCAAGGCCTGATCCATCTGGAACCCCTTCTGCTCTGCCATCGTTGTGAATTCAGGTTTCAGTGTGTTGTCGCATCGGATTACGCCGATGCTTTTTCAAATCGGAGGGCATGTCATGCAACTTTCTACGACCTATGTAAAACGGGATAACGGAGTGATTTCCGTGGAATTTGTCGGCAGCGACGGCGATCAGGTCTCGGTCCGCCTTGCCGACGGTCTTGATGGCATCGACGATGCGGAGGCCATCAAACGCGCGAGCGCGGTGATGGTTCAGCTGACGGCATTCGGAACGCGTCAAGGCGCCGATGCGCCGTCGCAGTTTTCCGCTCTCGGCACGGCGCAGGATGAAGTCCCGCACGGTCAGGCGAGCGCCCGCACATCGAAGGATCGTGACATTCTTGAAGAGGAACTGGAAGAGGGGCTGGAAGACAGTTTTCCGGCGAGCGACCCCGTCTCGGCAACGGTCACCTCGATCGCGTCTAGAAAAGGAGGGCTGTGACCTTGGCCACTGGTAAAGTCGCCCTCGTCACCGGCGCTGGCTCCGGCATTGGCCGGGCTGCTGCCCTTCATCTGGCTGCGGAAGGCTTTTCCGTAGGCCTTCTCGGCCGTACCGAATCTGAATTGCAGGCGGTGAAAAATGAGATTTCCGCCTTATCCGGCGCTTCTAAGGTCCTCGTCGCCGATGTGGCGGAGGAGGCAGTGATGCGACACTCCGTTGCAGAGCTTGTGGATGCTTTCGGCCGTCTGGATGTCGTGGTGGCCAATGCGGGCGTCAACGGCGTCTGGGCACCGATTGACGAGCTGACGCCTTCGGAGTGGGACGATACGATCCGCATCAACCTGCGAGGCACCTATCTCACTATCCATGCCAGTGTGCCGCATCTGAAGGAGGCAGGTGGCGGCTCCATCATCATCGTCTCTTCCATCAACGGCACACGCACTTTCAACTCGCCGGGCGCTACCGCCTATTCGGTGACGAAGGCCGGGCAGCTTGCCATGGCCCAGCAACTGGCGCTGGAGCTCGGGCGTCATCGCATCCGTGTCAACGCGGTGTGTCCGGGCGAAATTGAAACGGCGATTGACGAAAATACGGACATACGCGGGCGCGACAGGACCGAAGTGCCAGTCCGTTTCCCGGCGGGTGACATTCCGGTCACCGGCGGGGTTGCAGGGACGAGCGAGGATGTTGCTGCATTGATCGGTTTTCTGGCATCGGACCAGTCGCGCCATATCACCGGAACGCCGGTATGGATCGATGGCGGGCAGGGGCTTCTTCGGTAGCGGCAGTTCCATCACAGGCTTGTGTGCGTATGATTAACGAATGGGTAACGTCTGTTCACGAGACTTTGTCCTTGCGGGAGGTTGCCGCCATATGGCCACCTTCGCTAGTTAAGCCTCTGCCACAAAGGCGGGCAAATCGGGCGGGCAGAACGATCCATGGGTGTGAATGCATTGCTGAACTTCGCAAGTGCGGGGCTGCGGCGCAGGGTAAAAGCGGGAATGAGAATAGCTGCGGTCGTCGCGATCGGCAGCGGTCTCGCCGCGTGCACCTCCATGGGTCTCGACAGCGTCAAAAAGGACCCGCCGAAGCTGTCATCCAAGATGATGGCGCAGATGTCTGCCAAGAGCATGCGCCCGGAAAGCCCGGTTCTCGTTCGCATTTTCAAGCAGGAAAGCGAGCTTGAGGTCTGGAAGATCGACAAGACCGGTAATTATGCGCTGCTCAAGACCTATCCCATGTGCCGCTGGTCCGGAAAACTTGGCCCGAAGACGAAGACGGGCGACCGGCAGGCGCCGGAAGGATTTTATCATGTCTCCGCAGGCATGCTGAACCCCAATTCGCAATATTACGTCTCCTTCAATCTCGGCTATCCCAACCGGCTGGAATCGGCGCTTGGTTACACCGGCGAAGCGTTGATGGTGCATGGTGCCTGTTCTTCGTCGGGCTGTTACGCGATGACCGATCAACAGGTCGGCGAGATTTATGCGGTCGTGGCGCGCGCGCTGCAGGGCGGGCAGGACCGCTTTCAGGTTCAGGCCTATCCCTTCCGCATGAGCGCGCGGAACATGGTGGCGAATCGGGACGATCCCAATATGCCCTTCTGGAAGACGCTCAAGGAAGGCTATGACTATTTCGAGGTGACGCGCCGCCAGCCAAAGGTTTCCGTTTGTGGCCGGCGATACGTTTTTAACAGCGAATTTGCCGGCGGTGAGCCTGCCGATCCGCTGGCGGCCTGCCCACCTGCGATAAACCAGCCGGACCCCTTGGTGGCGTCGAAAATGGCCGAAGAGCAACAGAAATTTGCCGCCGCGATGAACGAGGGAACTTCTGCCCCGGTCAGCGCGTATGTAGACGGCGGCATGCACCCGAGCTTCCGTGCCATCCTGAAATCCAGTGGCGCAAAGGCCATGGCATCGCAGGTCTCCGGCACGAAGTACCCTATAAGCCGCCCCGAGGCGGCGCTGGCAGATCCCTTTGCCAGCGCAAGATGACGCAGATGAGGTTTTTCAATTGAACGACACGACAACGACCCGGCGAGGTTTCCTGCTTGGAGCGGGCGGATTGGCGCTGGCCGGCCTTGCAGGCTGCAACACCACCGCGCGTGAGGCCACACGGCCAACAGCCCCGGCCGACGACCCGATGTATGCCTTGATGTACGGTCCGAAGCCCGACGAGCAGTTTCCGTTGCCGGAAATTCCCTACAAGCGGATCCCGCGCCAGTTCCTGCGTCAAATGGTGGAAAATCCCACCGGTGAGCGTCCCGGCATCATTGTGGTCGATACCGCCAACCATTTCCTTTATCTCACCTACGAGAACAACCAGGCCATGCGTTATGGCGTCGGTCTCGGCCGCGCGGGCTTCGAATGGGCCGGACGCGGCGTTATCCAGTACAAGCGTCAATGGCCGCGCTGGACGCCGCCCGACGAGATGATTGCCCGCCAGCCTGAGCTGGAACCCTATAGCGGCCGCAATGGCGGCATGGAGCCGGGCCTCAAGAACCCGCTCGGTGCGCGTGCACTTTATATCTTCAAGGACGGCAAGGACACGATCTACCGTCTGCACGGCTCGCCGGAATGGTGGACGATCGGCAAGTCGGTTTCCTCCGGCTGCGTGCGTCTGCTGAACCAGGATATTGTCGACCTCTATAACCGTGTGCCTGATGGTACGCCGATTGTGGTGACGGCGCTCGGGCCCGCACAGCAGGGTGTTCCTATCGGGCAGGCAGGCGTGCCCGTGGCGCAGTATGGCGGCGGCGTGGTCGGCGACGGCCTGTCGCAACCAATGCAGACCTATTGATAGACGAAATTTCCAGCCGCCTGAGAGGGCGGCTGGAAATGGCTAATGAATGAAGGCGCAATCACAGCGCTTCGATACTGCGGCTGCCGGCTCGATCTGCGGCAGCGACCTCAGGCAACGCGACGGGTAACGTCGCTGCTACCGGCACTTTCCATTTCCAGACGGAACCGCGATACAAGCGAGCGCAGCTTTGCCGTTTCGGCGGCGAGCATTGCAGAAGCCGCAGTGGATTGTTCCACCATGGCAGCATTTTGCTGGGTGGCGTGATCCATGGAGTTTACCGCCGCGTTGATTTCGGCAAGACCGGTCGATTGTTCGGTCGCCGATGTGGCGATGGCGTTCATATGGCGATCGATGCCCGCGATACGCTCGCCGATCTCCTTCAGCGCCGTGCCGGTGTCGAGAACCAGTTTCACGCCGCTTTCCACTTCCGTCGAGGATTGCCGGATATGATCGCGGATTTCGCTTGCGGCCTTTGCTGCGCGCTGGGCGAGATCGCGCACTTCCTGCGCCACTACCGCAAATCCCTTGCCGGCTTCACCGGCGCGCGCGGCTTCCACGCCTGCATTCAACGCCAGAAGATTTGTCTGGAAGGCGATCTCGTCTATGGCGCCGACGATGCCGGTGATCTGCCGGGACGAGGTTTCGATGCGGCGCATCGCCTCTTCCGCATGGCTGACAACTTCCACAGATTTCAGTGCGCTGTGGTTGGCATCGGTGGCGGCGAGCCGCGCTTCGGCGGCACGCTTGTTGGCGTTTGAAACATTGACCGTGATTTCATCGAGAGCTGCTGCTGTCTGTTCCAGAGACGCTGCCTGATTTTCCGTGCGGCGGGAAAGATCGCCGGCACCTGCGGCGATTTCCCGGCTGCTGCCGTCAATGGTGCTGATGCCATCGGAAATGGCGAACAGCGTTTCGCCGAGTTGACGCACTGAGCTGTTGAAATCGTGACGCAAGGCCTCGAATTGAGGGGCAAAGGCCTGATCGAGCTGAAAGGCCAGATCGCCCGATGCCAGCCGCTTCAGTCCTGTCGCAAGACCGGAAGTGGCGATGCGCAGCCGCTCTGACGCATCGTCCTCCGCTTGCTGTCGCGCCGCCGCCTGATCGGCTTCTGCCTGCAGTCTGGCTGCTGCGGCCTGTTCTTCGAGCGCCCGATTGGCAATCGCCGCCTGCCGGAATATTTCGACCGCGCCGGACATGGAGCCGATCTCATCCTTCCGGTCCATGCCGGAAGGAGGTTGTGACGTGTCGCCGCTGGCAAGGATTTCCATCGTCTTCGACAGGCGCAGGATTGGACCCGTTACCGTTTTGCGGGTGAGGATAAAGAGGCCTACGCAGAAGAGTGTCGCCAGAACCAGCAGCCCTTCTAATACGAGCTCGATTACCGCCTTCGTCTCCTGGCTTTCCGCGACAGTTGCTTCGGAAAGCGCGTCGATCTGTTCGCTCGCCGTTTCCATCGCGGTTTCGAGAGTGGTGAACTGGCGCATGAAGTCCGGAATCATTTTTGTCGCCGCGCCCGGATCGGCGTTGACGAGGCCAACCACCGTTTTGGCGCTTTCAAGATAGGACTGAAGCGGTTTTTCAACGCTCTCAATAACGGCTTTGGCGTTCGTACCTTCGGTAAGCGCCTTGTTTAGCTTCAATGCTTCAAGGAAAGTGGCTTCATGTTCGGCAAGGTCGGCCTTTACCGCGTCGAACGACAGGCCCATCGTATCATTCGTGGAAAGAATGGCTGCCAGCACGTCTGAGCGCAGCGCATCGTGCATCATGTCGGCACGCATATGATTGTGAAGTATCTCGGCGGACCGCGATACATCCGTACTATTGCGATTGAGCGTATTCGTCGCCCAGATACCGACCCCCGCCGCGCTTCCGGTGATGGAAAAGATTGCAATGCTTGCAAATATAATTTTTTTCTGAATCGACGCCATGAGGCCATTCCCGCTCGGTTGGTTATACTACGGGAAATTAATAGAATATGCTTAAGAAATGATCTATTTTTGTTGCGGTCTTGATAAATGCAAAAAAAGGCTGCAATAGAAATTGCAGCCTTTTATTTATTAGAGATTTATACTTTTAATCCGCTCTTTTCAGCGCGTCGCCCAAGATCGAGACGATATCGTCGAAATGGGATTTTTCGGCGATAAGCGGCGGCGAAAGGGCAATGATATCGCCCGTGACGCGAATGAGCAGACCGCGCTCGAAGCAATCCACGAAAACGTCATAGGCGCGTGCGCCGATAGCTCCATCACGCGATTGCAGCTCGATGCCGGCGATGAAGCCGATGGTGCGGATGTCGATGACATTGGGCAGGCCCTTCAGCGAATGGATGGCGTCGTGCCAGACATCCTGCATTTCTGCCGCGCGGGTAAAGAGCCCTTCGTCGCGGTAGATGTTGAGCGTGGCGATGCCGGCGGCGCAGGCAACCGGATGTCCGGAATAGGTATAGCCGTGGAACAGCTCTATCTGGTTGTCAGGCCCATGCATCAACGCATCGTGCACCTTGCGGCTGGTAAAAACCGCACCCATCGGGATTGCGCCGTTGGTCAGCCCCTTGGCGGTGGTAACGATGTCAGGCGTCACGCCGAAGTAGTTGCTGGCAAAGGACGAGCCCATACGGCCGAAACCGGTGATAACCTCATCGAAGATCAACAGAATGCCGTGCTTGTCGCAGATGGCCCGCAGGCGCTCCAGATAACCCTTCGGCGGCACCAGCACGCCGGTGGAGCCGGCAACCGGTTCAACGATACAGGCCGCGATTGTTTCGGCCCCATGCAGAGCAACCAGCCGTTCCAGATCGTCTGCCAGTTCGGCACCATGCTCGGGCTGGCCCTTTACGAAGCTGTTTTTCGCCAAATCGTGGGTATGACGCAGGTGGTCGGCCGGGATTTGCGGAAAAACACGGCGGTTGTTGACAAGGCCGCCAACGGAGATGCCGCCGAAACCGACGCCGTGATAACCGCGCTCACGGCCGATCAGACGGCTGCGGGTGCCCTGACCGATGGCGCGCTGATAGGCGATCGCAATCTTCAGCGCCGTATCGACTGATTCAGAACCCGAGCCGGTGTAGAACACGCGGTCGAGCTTCGCGCCTTCCGGGCCAGGCGCGATTTCCGCCAGCCGCTCGGCGAATTCGAAGGCGACGGGATGGCCCATCTGAAACGAGGGCGCATAATCCATGGTCGAAAGCTGGTGTTTGACGGCGGATGCAATCTGGTGGCGGCCATGGCCGACATTGACGCACCACAGGCCAGCTGTACCGTCGAGAACCTGACGACCGTCATTGCTGGTGTAATACATGCCCTCCGCGCTCGTCAGCAGGCGGGGATTGGCCTTGAACTGCCGGTTGGCGGTAAATGGCATCCAGTAGCTGTCGAGTGAGGTGGAGTTGGATCGGTTGGGGTTGTCCATAACGGTTCTCCTGTTCGGTGCCGGTGATTGAAAGCTATTTTCCGGGCTGAACAAGCCCTTTTCTCGCTGTGGCCAAGCCATTGAAAATGTTATAGGCGGGAAAGGTAGTTTTCGATATTTCGAACAACGGCAACGGGGGATCACGCATGTCGGTGGATATAGGCGGGCGTTTGCGCCATTTGCGGCTGCGTCACAATATTTCCCAGCGTGAACTGGCAAGACGTGCTGGCGTTACCAATTCGACGATTTCCTTGATCGAATCCAACACCTCCAACCCGTCCGTCGGCGCGCTGAAGCGCATTCTCGACGGTATACCGATCGGCCTTGCCGAATTTTTCGCCTACGAGCCGGAGACCAGCCGCAAGGCATTTTACCGCGCGGATGAACTTGTCGAAATCGGCAAAGGACCGATATCCTTCCGGCAGGTGGGCGAAAATGTTTTCGGCCGCAGCCTGCAAATCTTGAAGGAATGTTACCAGCCGGGTGCCGATACCGGCAAGGTGCCACTGGTCCACGATGGAGAAGAGGGTGGTATCATCCTCTCCGGGCGTCTGGAGGTGACGGTCGACGAGGAGCGGCGGGTTCTCGGTCCGGGGGATGCCTATTATTTCGAAAGCCGCAGGCCGCACCGCTTCCGTTGCGTTGGTCCAGTGCCGTGCGAGGTCATCAGCGCCTGCACACCACCCACCTTCTGATTCTATGGCTTTCGCGTAAAGTCACGCCGGAATGGTGGTCGGACCGTTGCAGCCGGAGATAATATGGTCCAGCCGGAGAGATTTTCTACGAGCCGACCGAACTTTGATACGGGTTCCTGCCATTATTTTGCCGCTTTTGCGCCGCTTTTGCAATTTTTCCATCGCTTTTTCTTGGCGAAGTTGGCGTGCCGGCAAAAAAATCCCGGTTAATATGTCAAATTTTATATGCATTGCCACAATCTTGCTGCGCTGCAAAAAAATTTAATATTCTTCCTGACGCATGGCTGTTCTTGGCGTTCCTGTCTCACCTGATTAAGTCACAAGAAACATATAAGAAAAGACTATCTGTTGTCGAAAACGCAATACATGCGGGAGCGGCACCCATGCTCTCAACACATGGCCGCCGGCACATTTGTTGCTTTTTTATGCAACCGTTAATATTGCCCTGACGTTGATCGGCCGCTCTCGCAAGAAATCGCATAGACGGTCAGGGGCAATGTGCCTTACAAAAAATCCATTAGCATCAAATTCAGAACACAGACTTGTTATCTCTTTTAGACGGAAAGACACGCCTCCGGGCACCGACCAATCGCAAAACATAAATGGAGTTCTCTCTATGAAGTCCGCGACCCAATCGGCTGAACAGACACTCAGCAGTTCCGAAGACTTCGATGTCAGTTTCCCTATCGGGGGCATCGCAAAACGCAGCTTCGATATGACATCGGCCCTGCTTGCGCTGCTCATCTTCAGCCCGATTTTTCTGTTGATCGCCGCACTGGTGAAATTGTCCGATCCCGGCCCGATCTTTTATGGGCACCGGCGTGTGGGACATAATGGCCGCTATTTCCATTGCCTGAAATTCAGGACGATGGCGATGAACGGTGATGAAATGTTGCGGCAATATCTTGCCGCCAATCCGGAGGCTGCCGAGGAATGGCGTGCGACCCGCAAACTCAAGAATGATCCGCGCGTAACCGCAGTTGGTGCCGTGCTGCGAAAGCTCAGCCTTGATGAGCTGCCGCAGCTTCTCAACATCATCCGCGGCGAAATGAGCGTCGTTGGCCCGCGCCCCGTCGTCGACGAGGAGCTGAGCTACTACGAAAGCGATGCCGCCTATTACCTCAGCACCCGTCCGGGCCTGACCGGCCTTTGGCAGATCAGCGGCCGCAATGACGTAAGCTACAAGACCCGCGTGGCTTTCGACACGCAATATGTGCAGAACTGGTCGATGCGACAGGACGTCTTCATCATCGTCAAGACCATTCCCGCCGTGTGCCTTTCACGCGGAAGCTACTGAAAACCGATATTGAGTTTGGCTTTATCGATCTTTGTTTTGCCACGCACCCTGACCGGGATCCCAAGTCCGGTCTTTGGGTGCGTCATTGGTGCAAATCATAATGGCCGCTTTTTTGCGGCGCTGTGCAGCCGGCACCGTCCGGCTGCTCTATCGCCTGATCGCCCGCGCGGCGATCCGCAAACAGGGAGTTTCCCGATGAACGGTCCTATTGCCGTCGCTAGCCGTCCGCTTGCAAAAAGAACCGCCGGACGCACTTTCTCCGCCCTTCTGCTTGTCGCATCCGTCGCATTTGGAGCGCCGCTTTCCGCAATGGCTGCGGAAGGCGCTCAATACAAGCTTGGCACCGCCGACAAGCTGCGCATCCGCGTTGCCGAATGGCAGCCGGCCGATGGCAGCATCCGCAACTGGGATGTCATCAACGGCGATTATTCCGTCGGCCCATCCGGCGCGCTGTCGCTGCCCTTCATCGGCCAGCTGGATGTGGCGGGGAAGACGTCCGCAGAGGTCGGTGAGGCGATTGGAGCCCAGCTTCAGAGCAAGTTCGCCCTTCGCAACCTGCCGTCGGCTTCTGTCGAAATTGCCCAGTTCCGGCCGATCTTCCTCAGCGGAGATGTACAGACGCCAGGCGAATATCCCTATGCTGCCAATCTCACGGTGTTGAAGGCCGTAAGCCTTGCCGGCGGGTTGCGGCGCTCCGATGCCGGGCAGCGTTTTGCCCGCGACTTCATAAATGCCCGCGGCGACGCAGCCGTTTACGACAACCAGCGCGCAAGGCTGCTTGCCCGTCAGGCGCGGTTGATCGCCGAGGTCAAGGGTGACACGGTCATCGCCAAGACGCCGGAGATGGAAAAGATTGCCGAGATCGACGCGCTTCTCGCCAGCGAAAGTGCGCTGATGAAATCGCGCACCGAGCGTTACACTTTGCAGCTCAAGGCACTGACGGATCTGCATGCGCTTCTGGAAAGCGAAGTCGAATCGCTGAAAAAGAAATCGGAAACGCAAAACCGTCAGCTCGAGCTTGCCAATGAGGACCGAGACCGCGTCAACCGGCTGAACGAGCAGGGCCTTGCACTATCGCAACGGCGTATTTCCGCGGAAGAACGTGCAGCGGAGGTGGAAGCCGCACTGCTTGATATCGACACGCAGTCATTGCGTGCCAAGCAGGATATCAACAAGGCGACCCAGGATGAAATCAACCTGCGCAATGACTGGGTGGCACAGCGCTCCAAGGAATTGCAGGACACGGAAGCGGAACTCGACAAGCTCAATCTGCAACTGGGTACAAGCCGGGAATTGATGTCGGAGGCGCTCGCACAATCGGCTGAGGCGATCCGTTTCGATCCGTCGGGAAAATCCGCGACAATCAGCTACGTCGTGGTGCGTGAGGAAAACGGCAAGCCGAAGGAAGTGAAGGTGGATGAAAACGCCATGCTTCAGCCAGGCGACGTCATCAAGGTCTCGTCCGAAATCCTGATGCAGTGAGGTTTTCATGCGGATCGCCAAATCGGCACTGATCGATCCCGAACGCAATGAGGTCTACGGAATGGCGGCGATTGCGCTGTCATTCTTCGTTTTCGCCTATTCGTCGCGTTTCGGGCAAATCTCGATTCTGGCCTATTATGGCATGTGGCTGCCCCTTGTAGTGGTCAATTACCGGCGCGTGCTGGGTAACTATCCGCGCTATCTGTGGATATTCGCCTTCGGCATCCTGACCGTGCTGTCGAGCTTCTGGTCGGAGGCAGCATCGGTCACAATGCGCGCTTCCATCCAGTATATGACGCATATCGTCTGTGCACTTATCGCCATGCGGGTGGTGTCCATCCGCACGCTGACGCGTGGGGCGTTGATCGGCATCACCGTCATTCTGCTCTATTCGCTGCTGTTCGGTGTCCACCTTTTCGATGCGCTTGATGGAACCTACAGTTTTGTCGGGGCTTTCTCATCGAAGAACCAGCTTGGCTTTTACGCCTCGCTCGGCGTCATTTTCGCTGTCTCATCCGTGCTGATCCTCAAGCAAAGGGGTATCTGGCTGCCGATCGCGGGCATCACCGGGCTCCTATCGGCCTATAGCCTAATTGCTTCGCAATCGGCCACATCCACCATTACCACGGCGGCGGTGGTCGCCCTCATCATCGGTTTCATCCCGATTGGCATGCTTTCACCCGCCAACCGCAAGATGACCTTTTTCGCACTCGGCGGTATTGGCATATTGCTGGTGGTCGCGTCCCTGCAGTTCGGCTTGCTTGATGCCATTCTCGGCCTTTTCGGCAAGGATTCGACACTGACAGGACGCACCTATCTCTGGCAGCAGGGCATCGAAGCGGCAAAGCAGACACCGATCCTCGGCGTTGGTTACCAGGGGTTCTGGGTGGTGGGTTTTGCCGATGCCGAGCGCCTGTGGAACGACTTCTTCATTACCGGACGCAGCGGCTTCCATTTTCACAACACCTATATCGAGACGGTGGTGGAGAATGGCATCGTCGGCATGGTTCTGCTCGGCATGGTGCTTTACGGAACGCTGCTCGGCCATCTGCGCTCGGTCCTGATGCGCCAGCGCGATCCGCAGGGCGTCATTCTCTTTGCCATCTGCGCGCTGTTCGTCGTCCGCTCCTTCGTGGAGATCGATATCATCTTCCCATTCCAGATCGGTTCGTTCCTGCTGTATTTCGCCGCCGGAAAACTGTGCCTGCCGGCGAAAGCCACGCAGAATAGCGAAACTCATCCCGCGATTGGCGTGCGGTTACAGACGCGAGCCTGAGCATTCGCTCTGCCCGATCCTAGAGGTAATCCGATGAGACGTGCGGGCTGGCGTGGATGAAACTCCACATGTCCTTGCTGACAGAGACGATGTCGGCGATGGATTTCTCGAGGTGTTCGATTTCTTTCTCGTCCATGCGTTCTACCTTGCCGTAACGGACCTGGGTTTCGTCCTCCACCAGTCGCATGAGCTGGGTGCTGGCAATTTCGCCCTTTTCGTCGAAGGAGTAGATGCAATGATTGTATTTGTTGCGCGTTTTCGATTCTTTCTTGAGCCGCGCCATGATGGATAGAATGGTCTTGCGATCCGGCGCCGGCGTTGAGGGAAGTTTTGCCAGACGCTCGATGAGATCCATGCGCGCGCGCGTGGTGTTGAGCGTCAGAAACACGACGATGGCCGCTTCCTTCTCCACTTTCAGGAGATGGACGATCAGATAGATCATCAGGCTTTCGGTGTTGGTCCACACGTAATTCAGCCTGCCGACCATCAGCAATATATCCGACATTGCCGCCATGCTGTTCTCCCGCCCCACCAGACATATACTGGCATTCTATGCCGATCTGGACGGGATTGACAGTGTAGGTCCTTCTGCGTTCCGCATTTTCCCGACGCAAAACCGCCGTCCAACCTTCCTGGAAAAGCGGTATTTCTTCATCTTTCCTTGAATGCTCGGGACATGCTCTCGGAGATAGGCTTGGTCAGATATTCGAAGAAGGTTCGCTCCGAAGTCTGGATCAGGACATCCGCCGGCATGCCGGGAACGGGATGGAAATTATGGACCTTCGCGATCTCCTCGTCTGAAACCTGCACGCGCACGATATAGACGTCCTTAACCTGCAGGCCTGCATTTTCCTCGATGCTATCGGCGGAGACGTAAAAGACCTTACCGTTCAGAACAGGCGTGGTGCGGCGGTTCAGTGCCGAAAGGCGGATCGCTGCCGTCTGGCCTTCATGCAACTGGTCGATGGAGGTTCTCAGAACCTGCGCCTCAAGGATCAGGGGAACGTGGGCGGGCAGGATTTCCATGATTGGCTTGCCGGTGGTGATGACGCCGCCTGCCGTGTGGTAATAGGCGCGCACCACGGTACCGTTGACGGGGGAGCGGATGACGGTGCGTTCCAGCACTTCGGCGGCACCGCGCACTTGCTCGCGCACGCTGTCCAGATCGGCTTCTGCGGTTTCGAGCGCGTCGAGAGCAGCCTGCTTGTTGGCGTTGATGGCAATGACCGCTTCCTGCTTGAACTTGGCGATTTCAGCCTCGCTCTGGTTCATCTCGCCGGTCAGTCGGGCGATATCGCCCATGGCATCGGCAATGGCGCGCTCCAGCGCCAGCATGTCGGTCTTGCGGATGACACCGTCCTTGGCAAGCCTTTCCTTGGAATCACGCTCCTGGGTCAGAAGTGCCAGTTGACGGTCGAAGGACTGCTTCTGCCCCTCATAGCCTGCATAACGAAACTCCAGCGACTTGATGTTCTTTTCGATGAGATTCAGTTGCTCGTCGAGCTTCACGATCTTGCTGTGGAACACGATGTTCTGGCTCTGGATGATGGATTTGATATCAGGATCGCTGGCTTCCTTCATGACGATGTCAGGCACCTTGAAGCTTTTTTGGCCCTGCGCCTCGGCGCGCAGGCGCGTGACGATGGTTTCGAGGCGAAGGCGTCTCAGCTGGAACATGCGCTCGTTGGCGAGCGCCGTCGTCTTGTCGAGCGTCAGAAGCACGTCGCCTTCCTTGACGGTGTCGCCTTCGCTGACCATCATTTCCTTGATGATGCCGCCCTCCAGATGCTGCACGACCTTGTTGTTGCCTGTGGCGACAAAGCTGCCCTGGGCAATGATGGCGGCGGAGAGCGGTGCGGTGCCGGCCCAGTACCCGAAGCCGCCGAAGGAGGCGAGCAGCACGGCAAGACCGATTGAACTGTGGAGGCGAATGGAACGTGGCACTTCGCTGTACCACTCAAGCTGGCCCTGGGGTTTTACCTCTGCGACGGCGACGGCGGTTTTTTTCTTGAACATGACGATCCTCAACCCTCGATCTGCGGAGACTGGCTACTTTGCCGGCCATTGCCGGAAATAGCCTTCAGTACGTCCATCCGTTCGCCGAACATGGCGACCGATCCGTCCTTCAGCACCATTATCTTGTCGACGCACTGAAGAAGTGCGGGTCGCTGGGTGATGGTGACGGTGGTGATGCCCTGTTTCTTGGCGTGCAGAATGGCTTTTGCCAACGCCTGTTCGCCCTGCGTATCAAGGTTGGAGTTTGGTTCGTCCAGAACCACGAATTTGGGATCACCGAAGAAGGCGCGGGCAAGCGCGATGCGCTGCTTCTGGCCGCCCGAAAGCGGTGCGCCATCGGCGGCAACCACGGTTTCGTAACCCTGCGGGAAACCGGCGATCAGCTCGTGTACGTCAGCGAGCACAGCCGCCTCGTAGATCTGCCGGTCTTCAACATCGTCACGCATGCGACAGATATTGGCCTTGATGGTGCCGGGAAACAGCTGCACGTCCTGGGGCAGATAACCGATGCTTTCACCGAATTGCCGCTGGTCCCAGTTGCGCAGGTCCATGAGGTCAAGGCGGACATTGCCGGAAGTGGGAAGGATGGAGCCGACCAGCATCTTGCCAAGCGTCGTCTTGCCGGAACCGGAATTGCCGATGATGGCGAGGGATTCACCTTTCTTCAGCGAAAAGGAAATGCCGTTCAAGATCACCTTCTTCTGCGGCGGCGGCACGAAAAGGATACGTTCCACATCCAGACGCCCTTCCGGATTGGGCAGGCGCAGACGCGGGAAATTGAGCGGTGAGGTGATGAGAAGCTGCTTGATACGGCTATAGGAGGCTGCAGATTTGTTGAACTGATGCCAACCCTCGATCGCCCCTTCGATGGGCGCCAGCGCGCGGCCGGAAATGATGGATGCTGCGATCACCATGCCGCCGGTCAGTTCGCCTGCGAGAGACAGATGCGCGCCCCAACCCAGCAGTGCGACCTGCGTGATCATGCGGGCTGCTTTGGAAACACCTGAGAACATGATGTTGCGATCCTGCGCCGCCACATGCGACTTCAGTGATCCGGCTGTTTCACGACCCCACATCTTCACGGCCTCTGGGATCATCGCCATGGCATTGATGATCTGCGAGTTGCGCGACATGGAATCGAGATGGAAATTGGCGCGGCTCAGATAACCGGAGGCTTCCGCGAACTGTCTGGCGGTGAAGCGCTGGTTCAGCCAGGCTATGATGAACAGCACCGCGCAGCAGACCATGATGATGATGCCGAGATGCGGATGTACAAGATAAACCACCACGATGAAGAGGGGCATCAACGGCGCATCGAGAAAGGCGATCAGGGTGCCGGAGGTAATGAAGGAACGCAGCTGCTGCAGGTCCTGCAGAATCTGGTAGTCCTTGCCGCTGCCATGCAGGGAGGCACGGGCCGCTGCCGACAGGATCGGCGCTCCAAGCTGCACTTCAAGCTCGACAGCGGTGCGCATCAGGATGAAGCGCCGGATGGCGTCCATGAAGGCTTGCAACAGAACCGCGCCGAGAACGGCGACCGTCAGCATGACGAGTGTATCCATGGAGCGGCTTGTCAGGACCCGGTCCGAGATTTGAAACAGATAGAGCGGGATGGCAAGCAGCAGAACGTTGATGGCGATGGTGAACAGCATCACGATCGCCATGTTGCGCCGTATCGCGGCGATGCCCTTGGCGAGGCTGGCGGCGAAATTGACGGGTTCACTGCGCTTGTGGAAGCCGCTCTGGCTTCCGCCGCCTCCTCCGCCACCACCGCCATTCTCCGTCGGCTCCTTGCCGTTGCCGCCGCCGCCCGTCACCGGACGGCGCTCGTTTTCACGTATAGGCCCGTCATTATTGTCGATGGTCTTGACGAAGGGCAGGTCGGGTGAGCTTTTCAGCTCGGTATTGTCCACCTTTGCTTCCGGCTCCGGCGGTGAGGCGGGGCGCCGGTCTTGCTGCGGCGGCACTGGCCTTTCCTGCGGAACGTCACGCATTTGCGGTTGTTCGGCGTATGGGGAATGTTGCGGAAGGGGCCGGGGCGGTGTGATCTCAGGGGAGGGCGGGGCTGCTTTCACGGTCGGTTCCGCGCCGGACAGATGGCGCAGGTTTTCGACGGCCTCGTTTATGGCCGAAATGCAGGCATCAGTCAGCTTGCTGTCTTCCGCATCCTGATCCAGCGGCAAGTCCAGCGAGTGCCCGGCGGTAATGGTTTTTCTTGAAATATGATCCATTTTTTTATTAATCCCCTCGGTGATCTCGCGGTTTCTGCGGCTTTGGCGGCGGGTGTTTCTCCCCGCCTGTCAAAACCTATGCAGTGACCGCCTGCATGACGTCGGATGAATGCGCGCTCGACCACGACATGTCGTGACCGGCGTTGATGACGCCATCGGATTCATTCTGAATGGTGGCGGGATCGTCGTGCAGAAACGCGATCACTTCGTTTGCCAGCTGCTGGCCTTGGTGACCCGGTTGCGACGCATCATTTTCGATGATGCCGCCCTGTATAAGGATAGCATCCGAATAAAGCCCGCCTGCGACGTAGGTGGTGGAACCGAAGCTGTCGTAATCGATAATCTGCGCGAGATTGATGACGGCGTTGCTGCCGGTATCGATATGGATCGTGACGTTCTCGTTGTTTTCCAGAATCTTTGCGGCTGCCTGCGTCACATAGTCGGAATCGCCCAGCACGCTCACCTGTTTGATGATGCTGACGTCATAAAGATTGCCAGTGATGTAAAGGACGTTGATCCCCTGATAGCCCGCAAAATTGGCATCGTGGGCAAGCGCGTCCGGCATGTTCGGATCACGCTCGTTAATCGCTTTCACCGTCTGCGCCATATAGTCCGGCATGGTTTCAAAACGGTCGTTGCCACCGACATTGTGGATGCTGGCGTCGTTCCACAACAGGTTGTTGCCGGACTGAACGGTGGCGCCCTCAGGCGCGTCGGGGTTGGCGCGGATCCAGTCATTGTCGTAAAGCACGGCGATCTGGCTGATGAGGTTCATGTCCAGCACATTGCCGCCGACGATGACCAGATCGTACTGCATGCCGATGCCGAGGAAATTGGCGATGTTGAGGGCAGCGTTGCCACCGCTCAGCAAGCTGACGCTGGCACCCGAAGAGGTAACCGTCAGTGTGTCGTTGTCGCTGATGAACTGGTACTGCTCGATCCAGTGGACGAAAGACACGTCTCCCTCGAGGACGCTGACACGCCAGGCAGTGGGAAATATTGGCGGTTCACCACTATCGTGGCTGCTATCGGCGCTTTCTGCACCCGGATAGACACTGCGTGAGAAGGTCGCAATATTGTAGGCGGCGGTTGCGTCATGGTCTTCGGACTGCGTGAAAACGGAATCGACCTCATCGCGGTCGCTATAGACATAGGCCTGGGTGATTGCATCGATCTGGTGATAATCGCCCATGACGGTGGTGACGGAGGCCATGACGGCAGTATTGACCAGCGTTGCTATGTTGGCGACGACATTTGCGCCGGCAGCCACATCGAGGCTGTTTCCGGCGGGGCTATCCTCATGCAGCGAAACATCGCTCTTTTCAGGCTCTTCAGCGGGCTTGGCAATGCCACGATCCGGCATGAAGTCGTCGAGCATTGGCTTTTCGCTTGCCATGGAGCCATTGATGTAGAGGCCGTTGATGTCATTGCCGGCGAGAACGAAATCCTGTTCCGCGCCGGTTCCAAGGGACGTCACGTCATTTTCGCGCGCATGGTCGATATAATCATGTGCTGATTTGGCGAGCGCCTGCAACGCGTCGTAGCTGTCGGTGCGCTGGAAAACGGAAAAGGGCGTGAAGACGGCTGCTTCGTTATGGAACTCGACGGTGCGCTGGGTCACGAAACTGGTGTCGCGCGCCACATTTGGGCCGTCCGTCATGTTCAGATAGTCGTCGTCCTGAAGAATGTTGACCTGCGTGACATGCGCGATAACCGAGCCCGGGCCGGTGTGCACCACCAGTTCGCGTTCTTGCTCAAAGGAGACACTGCCCGGAAAACGGAAATGCGCGGCTGACATATCTACCGGTATCGCATTTGCAAGCTGCTGCATGTCGTGTTCGACCATGCGAGCGAAATGCGGTTGCAGATAGTCGAAGTCGTAATAGCCGGCGCGATATTTAACGCCGGGATCGTAATCCTGAAGCTGCAAGTCGTAGGTCTTGTCTAGCAGTCTTGCCGCGTCATCATCCGACAACCGGTCTTTGTTCGCGTGTGCCGTGCCTTCGGCATAGTTGCTTCTTAGACGCGCTTCCTCGATCACCGTGTCGAACAGGCCGATGAAATGCGCAATCATGTCTGAAATTCTGTCGATTTGCATTGCAGGTCCCTCCCTGATCATCGCGGCAGAGCCTGGGCGGCGGGCGGCACACGTCCAAGAGGCGGTGCTTCGTCTTCGCGCAAACCCGGTCCTTCAACCGCAAACTGCACCGGCGAATGCCGGTGCAGCTTTTTTCATAGAGAGGTACTCGTCAGGAGCCGCTGTCCTCGCCGGTATCAGAAACATGCGAGTTACCGCCTGTGACCGAGACATCAACGGCATTGGAGAGCATGTTGGCGCCCTGCACCAGTTCCAGATGGAAGCCGGAGTTTGCAAGGATAGCCGATGCATCTGCAGTGCTGGTACCCGCAGCGTCGTCGCCAGCCTTGAGGTCCCATCCCTTGCCGTCCATGCCTTCTGCGCCAAAGGCGTCGCCGGCATTCGCGCTCAGGTGGTTCTGGGCACCACCATTGTCCATCCTGACATCCCAGGCCTGATCCTGATCCGCCAGGTGGTTGGCCTGCACAAGGCTGAAGCCCGTGTCGTTGCCTTCGCCGTTGAGCGAGCTGTTGAGGATATTGTCGACATCAAGTGTGAAGGAGAAGTCGTCACCGAGGTTAAAGGTGAGGTCTCCGCCAGCGATGCCGAGATTGCCGACATCCTTGACGCCGGCGATGTTGCCGAAGTCGTCATCCGACTTGTAGAAACTGTCAGCGGAGTTGAAGCTGTCGGAAGTCGTCGTTGTTGTTGTTGTCGTGTCGTCGTCGGAATAGGAGAAGGTCTTGGTGTCCGTATCCGTGACCGTCTTCACGTTGGTGTCATTGTCGCTGTACGACTTGCTTTCATAGCTCCAGTCGTAATCGGTCTTGATTTCGGTGCTGGTTTCGGTGCTCGTCTTTACGGTCGTATCGTTGTCGCTGTAAGACTTGCTGTCATAGCTCCAGTCATAGTCGTTGTCGCGATTGTCGCCGTTGCCCACTGCAACGTCGATTTTGGCGTCAACATCCACATTGGTGCTGTTGTCGCTGTTGTCGTTGTTGCGGTTTTCACCGTTTGCGGTGCCGACATTGCTGTCGTCCACCTTTGCGTCATTGGTCGAGGTGTTGGCGAAACCCTCCGAAAGCGCGCCAATCTTGGTGATGTCGTCGCCCGCAGGCTGTGGATTGTAACCCATGTCGATTTCCTCCGAAAAAGCTCGGAGCAGCTTTCGAAATCCCTCTCATCTAAAACGGGATTTTTTCGCGCTTGCTCCGCGTTGCACAAAGATTGATGTTCTGCAGATGCACTCGGTACGTCTCATCTGCGGCTTGGCATCGGCCCGTAACCGGGCTCTTCTCGTTCAGCCCTTGTGCGCTACTCGGTATTAAGGCGCACAAATCCGTTCCTCGCTCCGTTGGGAGCGCGGTGGCTTCGTCTTTTTGCTTTCGTTATGTCTTGAAAAGGAACCGGCGTTTGCAAACACACGTCAAAGGCCGGGGTTGTCTTTCCATCGGTCACTGTTTGCAGCGACGGTCAGACTGTGCAGCAGAAAAATCGCGCTTCCTAGCTATCAATTCGGGCTAAACATATCGGCACCCTTACCACCAATATATATGTCGGAAGGCGGTCGCATGGAGATTTGCCGCCGGTTCAGACGCAAATAATTGCGCTCAGGCCGGGAAAAGCTGCTTTTCCTAAAAATATAGTCAATGGCGGTGAGAAGGGTCCCTATCCCGAAATGGCACATTCCGGAAGCTCGTTTGCCGGGCAGGTATGTAAAGGGATATCAACCAAAAGTTATATTTTCCCGGATTGCAAAACCGGAGCGAAAGCTTTTCCGATGTGTTTGTTTTTACACTGGTTCCGGGCTCAACGATTCATTACGGGCGTAACCAATTTTGTACGTCAATTGCAAGAAATAACCCATTTGGGCCATTTCTTTGCACAGCTTTTCGTATTAGCCTCCTTAATTAACGGGTAATTAATGATAGTTGACATGGCGTGAAGCGGGAGTTGCCCCATTTGTTTCTAGGGGTATCCCGGCGAATGACAGAGCACACAACCAAAAAGAACGTAATGCGTAGCGCTTTAGGGGAGACGTCGATGTTCATGGGAACTTCAGATTATGCGGCAAAACAAAGTGGAGCCGTTGCGCCTATAAATGGAACTTTATTGATCATCGCGGATCCGGACCTGTTTTCCGAGTGCCTCGTGGAGGCGCTGGGCAAAAAGTTCCCTACATTCGCTGTGATGAGCGTTATGTCCTCGGCAACGATCGACGATGACTATGGCGCCGATGTCCGGCTGGTCCTGCCGTACCGTATGTCGGGCGAGCGGCTTCATAGCGTTCTTTCGGCAGTCCACGAAAAGCATCCGGATGCCCCAATTGCACTTGTCGTCGAAACCATCGACAAGTTTGAGGAGCCGCTGAAGCAACTGGTGGGGATGCGTATCATCGATGGCGTGCTGCCGCTTAATCTGCGGCTCGATGTTTTCATGGCGGCGGTTGATCTCCTCATGAAGGGCGGGGAGCATTTTCCCGCTGCCCTTCTCGGCAAGCTCACCCCCTATTCCCAGGCCGTGAACGGCAAAAGCGTTCAAAGCAACGCCGTGATCGCCAACCGCGCCGACGCTCTTGCCGTCAGCAAGAGTGAAATGGCGGCGCTGACGACGCGCGAGGTGCAAATCCTCGACCTGCTTTGCAAGGGAACGCAAAACAAGATCATCGCCGACCGGCTTCACCTGTCCGAGAATACCGTGAAGGTGCACGTTCGCAACATCTATAAGAAGATGAATGTGCGCAACCGAACGGAGGCAGCATCGCGCTTCTTTCACAAGGACGACGACGCGGCTATCTCCGGCTGGAGAAACTGAACATCTGGCGGGCCTGATGCCGCAATGACGCCAGTTTCAAGCAGAGGTTATGCCTGAGGCTCAGGGCCTCAGGAAACAGCGGGACTTCTGACCAAATCCGCTCGGTGAGCAGATATAGGGAGAAGAACCGGAATAGGAATGCCGCGGCGATATCGTCGGTGTGTCGTAAGTATCGGCAACAAGCGTGACGGCTGCGTTGCCTGTCTTGTCATAGCCGTAGGACGCCTTGGCTGGAGCAACCCGGCTCTTGATCGTCGCCGTATTAGCAGATGCGGTCTTGATCAGAACGGCATCTTCAACGACGGAGCACGAGGCCGTTGCGAAAGTGAACGTCGCAAGTGCGGCGGCAACAAGTGCAAAACGACAGCGGCGGGCCGCTTTGCTGTTATGGGAATAAGGCATTTCATTCATGATGTATGTCCCCTGAAATCGACTAGCTGTCGCATCTCGCCGGGTGGTTTTGCCCCGGTGGACCGAGCCTTACAAAACCAGAATAGTCCCGACTGGTTGAGCGAAGCTTGCGCTAATGCTCAATAAGAAAGGCATAATGGAGGCGTAGTTAAAAAGTATTCAATCGAGTGATTAATACGAGTAATTCGGGGTAATCAATTGTAATATTTCGATAAAATAAAGTTGACCTGTTTTATGACGCGCCTATCATAAAAGTTGAAATATACCGAATCTAAATATTAAAACCTCCAGAAGAAATAAAAACCGGAGGTGACATTCGAAATATCCTGCAATCTGGAGTTTGATCTAGTTCAAGTCGAATCAGCCGGGCTGGTTCCTCATTGAGAGGAGTGTGTAATGCGTAATTTCGTTCCCAACGACCATGACAACGGCGCTACAATCTATTCCGAGTGGCGGCCAGGCCAGCGCGTTCTGGTCAACGGCGGGGCTGGTTTCCTTGGCTCCCATCTTTGCGAACGTCTGTTGGCTTGCGGTCATGAGGTGATCTGTCTCGACGATCTTTCGACTGGACGGACCGTTAATGTTGAGCATTTGCAAGCCAACAAGCGGTTTTTGATGGTCGAGCATGATGTCCGCAAGCCCTATGACATCGACGTCTCGCTGATCTTCAACTTCGCGTCGCCGGCCTCGCCGCCGGACTACCAGCGTGATCCAGTCGGCACCCTGCTTACCAATGTGCTCGGCGCGGTCAACGTTCTCGAAGTCGCTCGCAGATGCGGTGCAACCGTGGTGCAATCCTCGACATCGGAAGTCTATGGCGACCCGCTCGTCAATCCGCAGCCGGAAAGCTATTTCGGCAACGTAAATACAATCGGGCCGCGAGCCTGCTACGATGAGGGCAAGCGCAGCGCCGAAACGCTTTTTTTCGATTATCACCGCTTTTATGGCGTCGATATCAAGGTTGGGCGCATCTTCAACACCTATGGGCCGCGCATGCGCCCCGATGACGGGCGGGTGGTCTCCAACTTCATCGTCCAGGCGCTGAAGGGGTCGGACATCACCATTTATGGCGACGGCAGCCAGACGCGCTCCTTCTGCTACGTCGATGATCTGATCGACGGGTTCCTGCGTTTTTCAGCTAAGCCGAAGGATTGCACCGGACCGATCAATCTCGGCAACCCGACTGAAATTCCGGTGCGGCAGCTGGCCGATATCGTCATCCGCATGACGAATTCCCGCTCGCGCATCGTGCATCTGCCCGCTGCGATCGATGATCCGCAGCAGCGTCGTCCCGATATTTCGCGTGCCAAGGAAATGCTCAGATGGCAACCGCGCGTACCGCTCGAAACCGGTCTGGAGAAAACCATCGTCTATTTCGATGCGCTGCTGGCCGGCAAGAAGGTTGCGGAGGCCGTATGAGATGTCCCGTACAATCCTCGTCACGGGCGGGGCCGGATTCATAGGCAGCCACATCTGCAAGGCGCTGGCGCATTCCGGCTTCAAGCCCATTGCTTACGATAATCTCTCGACGGGTCACGCGGATTCAGTTCGCTGGGGTCCCTTCATTGAAGGCGACATTCTGGATCGTAGTCTCTTGAAGGCCACGCTCAAGGAGTTCTCGCCAGCCTTCGTCATCCATTGCGCCGCAAATGCCTATGTCGGCGAATCCGTTGAGGATCCGCGCAAATATTACCGCAACAATGTCGGCGGCAGTCTGGCGCTTCTGGATGCTTGTCTCGACCAGAATATCGGCGGGCTGGTATTTTCCTCCAGCTGCGCCACCTATGGCGTGCCGCCGCAATTACCGATCCGCGAGGAAACGGCGCAGATCCCGGTCAATCCCTACGGTCGTACGAAGCTGATTTTCGAAATGGCGCTCGATGATTACGCTGCCGCCTATGGCATGCGTTTCGTCGCTCTGCGCTACTTCAATGCGGCGGGTGCCGACCCGGATGGCGAACTTTACGAACGCCACGAGCCGGAAACCCATCTGATCCCCCGGGCACTGATGGCCGCCGCCTCGCGGCTGCCGCAACTTGACGTCTTCGGCCAGGACTACGACACCAGCGACGGCACCTGTATCCGCGACTACATCCATGTCAGCGATCTGGCTGACGCCCATGTGGCCGCCGTCAACTATCTTTCCGATGGCGGCGAGACCCTGCGTGTCAATCTCGGCTCCGGCCACGGCACATCGGTCGGGGATATCATCCGCGCGATCCATCGCGTCACGGGACAGGAAGTGCCGGTACATTTCGGCGCAAGGCGCGCCGGTGATCCGCCCGCCCTGTTCGCTGATATAGAAAGAGCGAGGGCGACCCTCGGCTTTGCGCCGAAGCGCTCCGATATAGACACCATCATCCGCACGGCTGGTCCCGGCTTCGGGTTGGAGGTGCTGTCATGAAAGCTCGCTCTACCCCTTCCGTACCATCATCGCGTCCCGTCGCGGGCCAATTGCCAATGCTGCCCGTCTTCACCGGCTGGAACCGCATGGCCTATCGTCTCGGCATTGGCGGTTGGCTGGTGACGCTTGCCTATTTCTGGATCTGGTGGCTGGACCGGGATCGGGTCATCGACTGGCCGTATTTTACGATCGTTACGGTAACACTCGCGTGGATCACGCTTCTGCCGTCCTATTTCATCTTCATCTTCCTGAACGCAAGGGTCGTCGACCGGCGCTCTCCTCTGCCGCAGGGCAGGGTGGCGATGGTTGTAACCAAGGCGCCGTCGGAGCCATTTACCGTAGTACAAAAGACGCTGCAGGCCATGCTGGAGCAGAAGGGCCTGGAATTTGACGTGTGGCTTGCGGATGAGGACCCGGATGCGCAAACGTTGAAATGGTGCGGCGCGCACGGTGTTTTCGTTTCGACCCGGAGGGGTGTCGTCGATTATCACCGCAAGACATGGCCTCGCCGCACCCGTTGCAAGGAAGGCAATCTCGCTTATTTCTACGATCATTACGGGTATGAGCGTTATGATTTCGTCGCGCAATTCGACGCCGATCACGTTCCGGAACCGGACTATCTGAGTGAAATCATCCGTCCTTTCGCCGATCCGGCGGTTGGATATGTCTCCGCACCAAGCATCTGCGATGCCAATGCAAAGGAGAGCTGGGCTGCGCGTGGCAGGCTTTATGCCGAGGCAAGCCTGCACGGCGCCCTGCAGCTGGGTTACAACAACAGCTGGGCGCCGCTTTGTATCGGCTCGCATTACGCCGTGCGCACCAAAGCCCTGCGTGAGGTGGGCGGTCTGGGACCCGAGCTTGCCGAGGACCATTCCACCACGCTTTTGATGAATGCGGGCGGCTGGCGCGGCGTCCATGCCGTCAACGCAATCGCGCATGGCGACGGGCCGGTGACTTTTACCGATCTCGTGGTGCAGGAATTCCAGTGGTCACGCAGTCTGATGACCATCCTCTTGCAATATTCGCGGCATTACGTGCCGAAGCTTCCCTTGCGGTTGAAATTCCAGTTCCTGTTTTCACAGCTCTGGTATCCCCTGTTTTCCGGCTTCATGGCACTGATGTTCGTGCTTCCCGCTTTTGCACTGTTGAGCGGCCAGGTACTCGTCAATGCCTCCTATCCAGTGTTTCTGGCGCATTTCCTGCCGATTTCGCTCATCATGATCGTGTTCGCCTTTTTCTGGCGGGCCACGGGGGCCTTTCGCCCGCATGATGCGAAACTCTTCGGGTGGGAAGCCATCGTGTTTCTGTTCCTGCGCTGGCCCTGGTCGTTGATGGGTGTGCTTGCGGCGATACGCGATACGATCCGTGGTGATTTCGTCGACTTTCGCATTACACCCAAGGGCACGCAGGCAAAACCGCCGCTGCCGCTGCGTGTAATCGCGCCTTACATGGTTCTGGCGGCACTAAGCCTTCTCGCAATGGTGCTGGCGCCGCGTGAAAACGCTGCGGAAGGTTTCTTCGTCTTCGCCGCGATCAATGTGGCGATCTACGCGGGCCTTTCGGTTTTTCTTCTCGTCCGACACACCATGGAAAACGGCTTGCCACGGCTGCCGGCATTGCGCGGTGGGGCGACGGTTGCCGCCTGTTCGTTACTGCTTGTGGCAGGTAGTGCCGCGGAACTCAGCTCCCATGCGATTGGTGGGCTGGAGGCCCTGTCGCACGGGCAACCCTATGTCAGCTTCACCGAAACGCGGTTCACCGTGGCCGGTGCTGGCGTGGAGGGAGCGAGATCGGTGCGTCTGAAACTGCGCATCGTACTGCCGGGAATGCCCGGAATTCGAAACATGCAGGCGGAGCCCATGGTGCCGCCACCGGTCATGACAACCGGAGAAATCATGCTGGCCGACAATAGGGTCGGACAATAGAAGGAGGAGGCTGTGATGAGAACAACAATAAGCAAATGCGGGTTCTCCGCTTTCGTACTCTGCCTTGCGGTGATCGCGCCAAGTGCCGTCCACGCCGCTGGCGGCACGAAGACGCCGAAACCGCTCCGGACCAGCGAAGTCGTAGATATGTATTACGACAAGACCTGGAAATGGGAGACTGGTGGCGGACGCTTCATCGCCGATGGCCGCAAGTTCATCGCCCTGACTGAAGAGAAAGGCAAGAAGGCCGTCGGTGAAGGCCGCTGGACCGTCGATGCCAAAGGTACGCTGTGCATGCGCGCTACCTGGAAAACCGATGCCGGAAACGGCAAGGCCGACACGTGTTTCGACCACGGTCGCATCGGTCAGGTGCTTTACCAGCGCAAGCAGGGCGGGCCCTGGTACGTCTTCCGGCATAATCCGCCACGGCCCGGAGATGAATTCCTGAAACTTGTCCGCAAGGACGACGTCACCCCGCAAATCGCCGCCTATGGCAAGGCGATGACTGCGACGAGGTAGGAGGAAAGTGTCATGCAAATAACAAGAAGAAGACTGCTCTTTGCAAGCGGGGCTGCTGTTGCTGCTTCAGCCAGCATGTACCCCATATTCAAACTGGATGCCCAAGGGGTCGCGCCCATGGGCTCCACGGGCATGAAGACGCTTGCCGACAAACGTCCGACATTGCACGCGGATGGTATACGCTTCGGCGCCTACGATCCGCACGGCGATTTCACCGGCCAGACCGGGGTGGCGACGGAACATCTGTTCCTGCCCTGGGAGGACGTGGATCTCGACAGCCTCGCGCTCGCAGACGCTTACGCTCTGGAGCGCAAGCGTAACGTGCTGATCACGGTCGAACCCTGGTCATGGGACGTCAACTGGCGGCTCACCTCCGACGAGTTGCGCCGCAAGGTGATGGGAGGCGATTACGACAAGAACATGCAGGCGATCGCCGCACGCATGTCCGCAATGAAGAGCCCGCTGATCCTGCGTTGGGGACAGGAAATGGAAGACACATCCGGCCGCTTCTCGTGGTCGGGTTGGAACCCGCAGGACTATATCACGGCCTACAAACGCATGGTGGACATGACCCGCAAGGCGGTCCCCGGCGTCAAGGTGATGTGGTCGCCGAAAGGTCTTGACGGTCTGCGCGCTTACTATCCTGGTGACAATTACGCGGACCTGGTCGGTCTCTCGGTCTTCGGTCTCGAGGACTATGACAAGATCGAATATGGCGGGCCGCAGAAGTTCACCGATCTCCTGCGCAAGGGCTATGGGCTTGTCGAAACCTTCAATAAACCGGTCTGGGTTGCTGAACTGGGTTATGAAGGCGGCGATTCCTACGTCCGTCCATGGATGAACGACGTGACGCTGAAACAGGCGGATTTTCCCAAGCTGGAAGAGGTCGTCTATTTCAACGACAAGGACGTGCATCCATGGCCGCACAATCTCGGCAAGCCCGACTGGCGCGTTGTGCGCCCGGCGCGGCTTAACTGAGGCTGGAGCGGGTAGAGCGGACGCCCGGCCCGCTCGCCCGCCCGGACTCTAATGGCTGGAGGCGAGTACTGCCTCAGCCTCATAGATGGCGCAGACGATGTGGTAGAAAGTGCTGGCCGGTGCCGGTTCGTCCAGCATCGGCTTGTCGGCCGGCCATTTGTCGAACCAAAGCCCTTTGACCGGTGTGTCGAGGAAAGGCTGCAGCGCGCCGATGGCCCTCAGGCCCGAGGCAAGATAACGCTGTCTTTCTTCACCAATGGTCACGCTGGCAAGGCGCAAGGCTGCCTTCAGCCATTCCGTCTGCGGCCAGAGCCGTGCCAGACCGTCATGTACCGAAAAATCATCGTACAAGCTCATGATCGCGACCTTGCGGCGTGGGCAGATGCCATGCGCTTCGCCGATCTCGAACATGCGCTTGGCCTTGGCGATTGCCTCGCCATTGTTGCGCAGGCTGCCCCAGCGCACCAGAAGCCAGGCCCATTCGAACTGGTGACCGGGCTCCATGATGCGGCCCTTCTCACCTTCAAACGGCATCCAGTCATGGCCGAAGAATTCGCGTAGCCCGCCATTGGTGCCATCGATGAAGCGGGTGAGTGCAAGGCCGGCGATCTCGTCGGCCAGCGCGGTCCATGGACCTTCGGGGTCCTGCACTTCCCAGGCAAGCATCGCCTCGAAAAGATGCATATGCGGATTGGAGCACAGCGGCGTGCGCGGCGGGTTCGCTTCCTCAAAGCCGGCGACGGGGTGTTTGTAGTCGCGATTGAGGACGGCGAGGATCTCGAGCGCCCGGGCACGCATCTCGTCCTTGCGGTCGGGAAGGGCTGCGGCCGTCTGTGCTGCGGCGAAAAGCGCGAAAGCCTGATTGTAGAGATCGAAGGACGGATCGATCAGCTTGCCGGTCTGGTCGGCGAGGTTGCCGTAAAGGCCGTTATCGAGGCGATAGACCTTTTCGAACCAGCTCAGCCCATGCAGCAACGCATCCTTCCACGGACCCTGCCAGCCGTTCTGGCCGGCGGCAGCGAAACAATAGGCCTGACGAGGCTGCACGCGGGCGCGGCGGTCATCAGAAAAAACCGGTTTCGCATCCTGGCCCAGGCGCTCGTAAAAACCGCCGTCCGGACGGGCGGAGCCAACCTCCCACCACAGCGGTAGCGCGTCCTCTTCAAGCCATTTCCGTAAGGTTCCGATCTCTTCGGCAAGCGCCTGCGAGATACTCGGAAATTGCACAGTCATGCGTCAACTCTCTGTTTTTACAGTTGAATGAAAAAAGTGATCAATAAAAATACGTCATTATAGACGCAAGTAGACCATGGGACATATTGCGCTGCAACCGTAAAAATATCGACCTCACGCCGAGCGAACCCGTACCAGCGCGATTTGGTTCCGTCGTCTCGTCCGGCAAAGAAGGGATCCGAAACGATTCGGAGGCCACAAAGCATCAGAAATTACAATATAAATTTGATATTGCTTATTCGCCTGCCTCCAGTATTTCGTAACAATGGTCTGGTCATTAGTGATTCGGTCTCCTTTTAACCTGTTAGGGCTTGGGGAAATAAAGGGGCACGGGGCAGTGAAATTTTCTGCCTTTACTTCATTGCTATTCTCTATTGCAGTTCTTTCGGGCTGCAATACTCCCTCGGGCGTCAGGTCGTTCGGGGGCGCAAAGATGTTGTCTGCGTCCGAAGCACTGGTTTTCCCACCGCCCGGCGGTCCGGAAATCGTCACCGTAGTCAATCGCACCTACTCCAATGCCGTGGCACAGCAGGTCGTATTGCGCGCCGAAGCCGCTACGCCCGGACAGAACTACATTAAGGCCGAGTTCTTCGGTCCGCAGCAAGCCGGCGACACTGATCGCGATGCTTTGACTTTCTCCGGCTTTAAGGCATCCTCCGTCGCGCGGGAAATCCGCTCGGAGTTTCCGGGTGAGAACATCGTCATGTCGGCGAATTATCTGCAGAACGGTTACGGCGCCTTTTCTTATGCGGCCGGCAAGGGCCGAGGCAGCGATACCTGCCTTTATGGCTGGCAGGACATCCGCTCACCCGAAAGCATGCGGCAGGATTTCCGCAACCTGGGGCGTATCAAGGTGCGACTGCGCCTCTGCCAGTCGGCGGCAAGCGTCGAGCAGCTTCTGACGGTCATGTATAATTACACGATCACCGGCACCTATGCCTCGCAAAGCTGGAACCCCTATGGCACGCCGCAGGCGGTGGATCAGAACCTTGGGCGGCCGGGCCATCCGGTCTATCCCATGAAGACCAATGAGGTGCCGATGCGGCCCGGCAGTGAAGTGACTGCGAGCATACCATTGCAACCCGTGCGCCGTGCTGCCGTACCCGTCACGCCTGTTCAGCCAACGGCGCAGCCCCTACCGCCGGTTGCGGCAGTCAGTATTCCGTCACCCGCATCCGTTGGCGCGCCCGCCCAGCCCGCAAGGCCTGCTGTAGTCGGCAGGCGCGCGGCCAGCGTGCAGGTGGAGAGCCAGCAGCCGACGCAGGTTCCGCAGGTGGCCATTCCGTCGCCCACATGTTTGTCCGGTTCGGCAGCGCCTCCGGGATGCAGGTGATGGCTGGAGCAACAGCAGAAGAGGGCATTGCAAAAGATCCCGGTAAAAATTCCGGGCGGGGAAGAGAGCGGAAAGTTTCGGGATGAACAAGGCCATCACAATCATTGTCTGGTTTCTTGTGTCGCTTTGCGTTCTGGCCATCGTCACGATGCCGGTCAGCCTGCAGACGCACCTGGTCGCCACGGCGATCTCGCTTGTCCTTCTCGCAACAATAAAGAGTTTCAACGGGCAGGGAGCCTGGCGGCTCGTGGCGCTTGGTTTCGGCACGGCCATCGTGCTTCGTTATGTCTATTGGCGCACCACGAGCACGCTGCCGCCCGTCAACCAGCTCGAAAACTTCATTCCCGGCTTTCTGCTTTATCTCGCGGAAATGTATAGCGTCGTGATGCTGGGTCTCAGCCTCGTCATCGTGTCGATGCCGCTGCCTTCCCGCAAGACCCGGCCTGGCTCGCCCGATTACCGGCCGACGGTCGATGTTTTCGTGCCGAGTTACAACGAGGACGCGGAGCTTCTCGCCAATACGCTGGCGGCGGCCAAGAACATGGATTACCCGGCCGACAAGTTCACCGTCTGGCTGTTGGACGACGGCGGCTCGGTGCAGAAGCGCAATGCCAGCAATATCGTCGAGGCGCAGGCGGCACAGCGCCGCCATGAGGAGTTGAAGAAGCTTTGCGAGGACCTCGACGTGCGTTATCTGACGCGCGAGCGCAACGTCCACGCCAAGGCCGGAAATCTCAATAACGGCCTCGCCCACTCGACCGGCGAACTGGTGACGGTGTTTGACGCCGACCATGCGCCGGCGCGCGATTTCCTTCTGGAAACGGTGGGCTATTTCGAGGAAGACCCCCGGCTCTTCCTGGTGCAGACGCCGCACTTCTTCGTCAATCCCGATCCGATCGAGCGCAATCTGCGCACCTTCGAGACGATGCCGAGCGAAAACGAGATGTTTTACGGCATCATCCAGCGCGGTCTCGACAAGTGGAATGGCGCGTTTTTCTGTGGTTCCGCCGCCGTGCTGCGGCGCGAGGCACTGCTGGATACGGAAGGGTTCAGCGGCGTCAGCATCACCGAGGACTGCGAAACGGCGCTCGCGCTGCATTCGCGCGGCTGGAACAGCGTCTATGTCGACAAGCCCCTGATCGCCGGGCTGCAACCGGCCACCTTCGCAAGCTTCATCGGCCAGCGCAGCCGCTGGGCGCAGGGCATGATGCAGATTCTGATCTTTCGCCAGCCTCTGTTCCGCCGTGGTCTCTCCTTCACGCAGCGTCTTTGCTACATGTCGTCGACGCTGTTCTGGCTTTTCCCGTTCCCGCGCACGATCTTCCTGTTTGCGCCGTTGTTCTACCTGTTCTTCGATCTTCAGATTTTCGTGGCTTCCGGCGGCGAGTTTTTGGCTTATACGGCCGCGTATATGCTCGTGAACCTGATGATGCAGAACTATCTCTATGGCAGCTTCCGCTGGCCGTGGATTTCTGAACTCTACGAATATGTGCAGACGGTCCACCTTCTGCCAGCCGTCGTGTCTGTGATCTTCAATCCGGGCAAGCCGACCTTCAAGGTGACGGCGAAGGACGAATCCATCGCCGAGGCGCGGCTTTCGGAAATCAGCCGCCCGTTCTTCGTCATTTTCGCACTTTTGCTGGTTGCGATGGCCTTTGCCATCTGGCGCATCTATGCGGAGCCGTACAAGGCGGACGTAACACTCGTCGTCGGCGGCTGGAACCTGCTCAACCTTATCTTCGCGGGCTGTGCGCTTGGCGTCGTCTCCGAGCGCGGCGAAAAATCGGCGTCGCGGCGCATCACCGTCAAGCGGCGCTGCGAGGTCAAGCTTGAGGGTAGTGACGCATGGGTGCCGGCCTCCATTGACAACGTGTCGGTGCATGGCCTGCTGATCAATCTTTTCGACAGCATCACCGCTATCGAAAAGAACACGACAGCGATCATTAGGGTGAAGCCGCATAGCGAGGGCGTGCCGGAAACCATGACCATCAATGTGGTCCGCACGGTCCGGAGCGACGGTTTCATTTCCATAGGCTGCACATTCTCGCCGCAGCGCGCCATCGATCATCGCCTGATCGCCGACCTGATCTTCGCCAATTCCGAGCAATGGAGCGAGTTCCAGCGCGTGCGCCGCAAGAACCCCGGCCTCATCAGAGGCACGGCGATCTTTCTGGCGATATCGCTGTTCCAGACGCAGCGCGGCCTGTTTTATCTGGCCAAGGCGCTCCGGCCCGCCTCCAAAACCGTCAAACCTGCCGGAGTTGTAAAATGACCGGCGGTAAAACGATCAGGAGTTCACTGACAGCACTGATGTTGGGTGTCGTCGCAACCGGTGCGATGGCGCAGTCCTCACCCTTCGACATGTCGCCGGAGAAGCCTGCACAGACAGCCCCGGCACCCGTGCCGCCGCCGACACTTCCCCCCGCTGTACCGCGCCAGCCGCAGCCAGCCCAGCAATCGACCCAGCCTGCAGTGGGCCAGCCTCCTGTGGTAATGCAGCCCGCACCTGCGCCGCAACCGCCGCTGCGGCCGCTGACGCCACCCGTATCCATGCCGCCGCAGGGTCAGGCGAGACCCGCACCCGTTCAGGCATCGTCACCCGCGGCGGATAGCCGTCGCCGGTATATCTTGCCGTACGAAAAGCTCAGCCTTTCCGGCGAAATGGATCGGCGGAAGTGGAGCATTTATCTGACGCCCGAGCAGGTGAATGCCGCCGTTTCGCTGAATATCGGTTATCAGAACGCCATCGTGGTCGCGCCGGAAGACTCGAATTTCCAGGTCAGCCTCAACAATGTTCCGCTGGAGACGGCGCGCATTGAAGCGCCCGACGGTGAGGGCAATGTTTCCTTGAAAATTCCACCCGGTGTCCTGCAGGTGGGCGCGAATGTCGTGACGCTTGGCGTGCAGCAACGCCACAGAACCGATTGCACGATCCAGTCCACTTATGATCTGTGGACCGATGTTAATCCGGCAAATACCTATATCGGCTTTAACGCCGATGTCGCGGGCAACTTCACCAATATTGACGATATCCAGGCAACCGGTCCTGACGCCAAGGCTGCAACGTCGATCGAGATCGTTGCACCTGCGCTCGGCAATCCGGCATTTGCAGATTCGCTGCTGCGCCTTTCGCAGGCTCTGGCGCTCCGAACCCAGATGCCGAACCAGACGATCCGTTTCGTGGCAGCACCCTCCGCCGAACGCAAGGCGGGAACGCTTGTGGTTCTTGTCGGCACCGCACGCGAGATTGCCGGCTTCACCGGCGCGGTGCCGCCCGAGGCGTCGGCGGGTGCTTTTGCCGGCTTCGATACCACTGCACCGGGTGGCCTCTCGCCACTCTTCGTCAGCGGTCCCACCCCGCAGGCGGTACAGGCGGCGATTGAGACGCTGTTTTCCTCGATCTCGCGCACGCCCGGTGCCCAGAGAACGACCTTTTCCACCCGCAGCTGGCATGCGCCGGATGTGCCGCTCGTCATGTCGGACCGTCGCATCGCGCTTTCCGAGCTTGGGCTTGAGAGCAGCGAATTTGGTGGACGGCGTTTCCGCAACGAATTCTACGTCGGCATGCCCGCAGATTTTTATGCGTCGGCCTATGGCGAGGCGGCCATGCTGCTCGATGCCGCCTATTCCTCGCAGGTGCTGCCCGGTAGCCATATAGACATCTACGTCAATGACGAGATCGCCTCGACCGTGCCGATCTCCAACAATGGTGGCGGCATTTTCCGGCATCTGCCCATCAATGTGACGATGCGCCACTTCAAGCCTGGCCCGAACAAGATCACCATCGAGGCCGTGTTGATGACGGCGCAGGATCAGGTCTGCGCGCCGGGAGCGCCGGCCAGCACGACCCCGCGTTTTGCCCTGTTCGACACATCGGAAATCCATATTCCTGATTACGCGCAGATCGGTCGCAAACCGGATCTCGCCGCGATGTCCGGTGCCGGGCAGCCCTACAGGTTTGCCGCAAATCCCGTCGCGCTGTCGCTTGATCGTTTCGATACCGACACCATGTCGGCGGCGGCGACATTGGTCAGCCGGCTGGCAAGCGCTGCGGGATATCCGATCAATGTCGAGACCGTGGCCTCTCCGCTGGTGATCGGGGACCGTGACGCCCTGTTCGTCGGGACGATTTCGCAATTCCCGCAATCGCTGATCAGCCAGTTCAATCTTGTCCCTTCCAGCCAGATATCCTGGAAAATGGGAACGGGCGTTCAGCCGCCTGCGCAGAACAGCGAAACCCTCTTTAATGACTGGCGAGAGCGGGTGGACGGCGGCATCTGGCAAGGCCAGGTTTCCTCCTTTGAGGAGTGGATGAAGCGGAATTTCGATCTGAGTTCCGATACGCTGCGTTTCCTGCCGGCGGCCGAGCAGCCCTATGCGCCGCCCGGCAATGTCTCCTTCATGCTGGTGCAGGGTCTAAGCCCTTCCGGCGAAGGGGTCTGGACGCTGGCTACCGCCCCGACGTCGGCGGAGCTTCGTGACGGCATGTCTTCGATGGTGCGTGAAAACCATTGGCGCGACGTCACCGGGCGGGTCGCAGCTTACGATGCCGGTGCAGAAAAGATCGAAACGGTCGAGGTGGGGCAGCCGTATTTCTACGTCACGCGGGCGTTTTCCCTCTCGAACTGGAGGCTGATCGCTGCTAATTGGCTGTCTTCCAATGTTCTTTCCTATTCGCTGGCATTCATCGGGTTCGTGTCGCTCCTGGGCTTTGCCACCTTCGCGATGCTGCGTATGATGGGGCGACACCGATGAGGCGTGGGATTTTTAGACTTGCCGGCATTTTCTGCGTGTCGCTGATGGCGTTGATCTCAAGCATCTCGATTGCCCGCGCCGCATCTGTCTCGCCTGAGGCCTGGTCGGCTTATAAAAGTGCGTTTCTCGATCCCGGCGGGCGCATCATCGATACCGGTAACGGCAATATCAGCCATAGCGAAGGCCAGGGTTACGGCATGTGGCTTGCCGTTCTTTCAGAGAACATTGCCGACTTCGAGCTGATATGGAGTTTTACCCGCACGGAACTCCTGGTGCGCGACGACGGTCTCTCAGCGTGGAAATGGGATCCGCGCACCAGACCGCATGTGACTGACATCAACAATGCCACGGATGGCGATATTCTGATTGCCTACGCGCTGGCGCTGGCTGCCGCGCAGTGGAACCGGCAGGACTATGCCGAGGCATCGGCGGCCATCGCATCGGCCGTCCTCAAGAAAACTGTCGTTCAGCGCGGCGGGCGAACGCTGCTTTTGCCCGCCGCCAGCGGCTTTGGCGAGGTTGACCGGGGCGACGGCCCGGTGGTCAATCCTTCCTACCTGATTTTCGAAGCATTTCCGGTCCTCAATCTCGTCGCACCATCGCCACTCTGGAAGGCGCTCGCCGACGACGGCGTGGCGCAGATCGGTACGTTTGCTTTCAGCGACAGGAAACTGCCAGCCGACTGGGTGTCGATGAAGACGAAACCGCAACCGGCATCGGCGTTTCCGCCCGAGTTTGGTTACAATGCAGTGCGGATTCCGCTTTATCTTGCAAGGGCGAAAATGGGCTCGCCGGAGCTGCTTGACCGCCTGAAAAACGGCATGACGCTGGAAAGCGGTGCTGCGGGAACCTTCGATCTCAAGAGCGGCGCGGTCAAGGACGTTCTGTCGGATCCCGGTTATCGCATCATTCCGGCGCTCGCGGCCTGCGCCGGCGGCGGCCCGGCTGTGCCTGCCGAACTGAAAGGCTTTCAGCCAACGCTTTATTATCCTTCTACATTGCATCTTCTGGCATTGTCGTTTCTGGCAAGGAATAACGGGGAGTGCCGATGAACAAACCGCTGTCCACCTCGGCTCTCATCCTGCTTCTGATTGCGCTCGCCGCCTTCCACTGGCGCGACACCATTCTCGGACGTGTATCGGACATTCATACTTCGGCGGTTGGCGACAACCGTGCGGCGCAGCGCGTTTCTCCAGCGGCAGCCAATCCGGCCCAGATCAACGCGTTCCTTAAAAATCGCGAGATGGCGCAGCTAACCCAACCCGTGACGCCAGCGGTAACGGTGCCGGCGACTGATCCGCAACCGCCGGTTACGCAGACGCAGACGGGTGGACAGATATCGCAGCCCCAAATGGCGCAGGCGCCCGCACCCCGCCAGACCCAGCCGGCGTCATCAGACATGCCCGAGGTCGATCTCAGCGCGCTGCGCTATTTCGCGGCCAAGGGCGATACCCAGCGGCTTCAGGCTGAAATCGCGAGGCTGCGCACGCTCTATCCGAACTGGACACCGCCTGCCGATCCGCTCGCCATTCCCGTTAACGGCGATCCCCGGCTCGATGCCATGTGGCAGCTTTATAGCGACGGCCGTTACGCCGAGGTCAGAAAGGCGATCGCCGACCGCCAGCAGGCGGAACCCGGCTGGCAGCCTCCCGACAATCTGACCGGCATGCTTTCCCTCGCCGAGGCTCGCCAGCGGCTCGTCAACGCTTCCGATCTCAAGCAATATTCGACAGTGGTGGACGCGGCCGCCAGCAATCCCGGCCTGCTGACCTGTAGCGAGGTGGATGTCCTGTGGCGGGTTGCCGATGCGTTTGCCAATACCGACCGCATGGGACGGGCGCGCGACGCCTATCTCTACATTCTCAACAATTGCACGACGCCAAGCGACAGGCTCGCCACGGTGCAGAAGGCGTCCGCGCTTTTGCCGGCGGAGATGATCGGCGATTTGCTTGCCAAGGAAAAGCCCAACGCAGACGGTCAGCTGGAATTCGAACCGGTCAAGAACGATCTCGCCCGCCAGTTCGTGGCCAAGGCAGGGGAGAAGGAGGGAATTTCCGTTCCTTCCGCCTATCTGATGCGGCTTGAAAGGCTTGCCGAGACCGACAAGCTTGCAAGCGATGCCTTGTTGCTCGGCTGGTATAATATCCGCCAGAAGAACATGGCGGAGGCGGAAAAGTGGTTTCGCAAAGCGCGGGAAGAGGAAGACAGCGCGTCTGCATCGCAGGGGTTGGCGCTGGCGCTGATCGACCGCAACGAGCCACGTGAAGCTGAGGAGGTCATGTATAAGTGGCGCACCGCTTCGGACGACGGGCTTGCGACCTATCTTGCCGCGACAGCCAATCTTCTGGCGCTTGAGCCGCCTGTGGTCCTGCCGCCGGATGTGCTGCAGCGCATCGCCGCTGAAACAATAACTCGCAAGGATGCGGCGACCGCGCAGCAGTTCGGCTGGTATTCGCTTGCTTTCCGGCAGACGCCGCTCGCCTTGCAATGGTTCAGCACAGCACTTGGCTGGAAAGCCGATGACGAACCGTCGGCCTATGGCATGGCAGTCAGCTATCACGATCTGCGCAATCTTGCCGGTCTGCGCAGCATACAACAGCAATGGGCAAGCCGCTCGCAACGCATCGCTGATGTGGGAACGGCACGTATGGTGGACCAGTCCGCGCAGCAGATAGCGCCCGTCACCGCACCGCCTGTCGCCACAGCTTCCCAGACAACGGCACCCGCGCCCTATGCGCCGCAGCCTGAGACAGTGGTGGCTTATAGCCAGCCGTCTGTCCAGCAGCCGGCTCCGGAACCTTCGCGCAAGCAGGCGCGTCTGCCAGCGCAGACGCAGAGGACCGTAAGTGCCTCGTCACGTCCACGCTCCTGCGCGGTCTATCCCGATCCCCAGCGCCTGCCCGCACAGCAGGCGCTTGATCTCGGCTGGTGCCTGATGGAGACCAACCGGCCGGCGGAAGCCCTGAAGGCTTTCGAATCCGCCATTGCCGGCGGCCAGTCGACTGTTAAAAGCGATGCGGCCTATGGCCAGAGCCTTGCCTATCTGCGCATGGGGCTGACGGACCATGCCGCTGTCTCGGCGACGAAATCGCGCATGGACCGTCCGCGCGCGACTGAGTTGCAGGTTTCAATCCTGGCCGACAGGGCGGTTTCCGCCTTCCAGTCTAAACGTTATGCGGAAACGCTTCTCCTGCTTGATCAGCGGGCGCGGCTTGCCGATGAGCGTACCGATCTCATGGTATTGCGCGGTTATTCCTATCTTGCCATGAACCGCTACGCCGATGCTGCGCAGATTTTCGAAAGTCTGACGTCCATTGGCGACAAGGAGGGCATCAGGGGACTGGCAGCGGTCCGTGCCGCCCGGCCGAGCAGAGGGCCCCAGGGCGGATGATGGCTTTGGGCGGCAACGGGCTGCCGCTGCTCACCCCGCGTCGGTAAGGTTGCGGATGATGCGCATGAAGATGCGTGCGCCGATATCGATCAGCCCATCCGGAAAGTCGTAATCGGGATTGTGCAGGTTGGGATAGTCCTTGCCTGCGCCCAAAAAGAACATGGCCGATGACGAGACGGCGCGGAACCTTCCGAAATCCTCGGACGCCCGCATAGGCAAACCTTCCGACCCGTGGGAAATTTTCTCCGCAGTCAGCGCCCGCAGGATATGGTCGACGGCTTCCGGCGCATTTTCGCAATGCAGGAAAATATCGTCATAGGCGATATCGAGTGTCAGTTTCTGTTCTTCGGCCACCTTTTTTGCCAGCGCTTCCGCATCTGCGCAGAGTTTTTCCATTCGGTCGTCTGTCAGCGTCCGGAGCGTCGCCCAGATTTCCGCGTCTGCCGGAGAAATGCCGAAGGCCGCTTCACCCATCACGGCATGGGTGATTGTCACCATCGAAAAATCGGGTTGCGGTGGAAAGCCGGAGCCGAGATCGTTCAAAGCCGGCATCAACTCAGATATCGCCCGCATCGGCGAGACGCCATGCTCCGGTGAGGAAGCGTGCGCGGTCTTGCCGGAGAAGCGGATTTTGATGCCGCGTGATGCGCAGTTGACCGGCCCTTCCACCACGCTGACATGGCCGAATGGCAGGCCTGGAAGATTGTGAAGAGAAAAGGAATAATCCGGCTTCATCTCGCCAAAGCGCGGATCGGCGATGACGGCGGCCGCGCCCGCACCTGTCTCTTCTGCCGGTTGGTAGAGCAGTACGACGCTGCCGGTTTCCGGGCGATTTCTGGAAAGTCCGAGTGCAAGCGCCGTCAGAATGGTGGAATGACCGTCATGGCCGCAAAGATGGCCTTTACCGTCTGTGCCGGAGCTGTATGCGGCGTCGGTTTTTTCCTGAATGGGCAGAGCGTCGAGTTCCGAGCGGATGAGGACTACCGGACCGCTTTTGCCGCTGTCATAGACCGCTGCCACGCCATGACCACCCAGATCGGTGAACATCCGATCCGGTTTTGCCTGCTCGAGGAAATCGCGAATACGCCGCGCTGTTTCCTTCTCCTCGCCGGAAATTTCCGGATGGCGGTGCAGATCATGGCGCAGCTCGATGAGGTCGAGCATATCCTTGTTGGTCAGAAACATAAAAAACCCTTGCAAGTCGTCCGGCCGATTTTTTCTGCCGCAACTTACAGGTCATTACGTTCAATGCAAAACCTTTGGCGGACGCCAGCGCTTGCCCGTCGATTTTGGCCTGGCGCTCAGCGTGATGACATCGGCAGGCAGCGGAATCCTGGCCTTTCCCAGTTCCAGCCGGGCAAGGGCTGCGCGCGCCTTTTCGGCATATTCCAGATGCGTAGCGTCGTCAGAATGGTAATGCTGCAATCTGTCGAGGATTTCGGCGCCTTCCATCGTTCTTTCGGCCGCAATCAGCGCCACGGCGCATTTGTAGAGCGCCTCGCGGTGGAAGGGGGCGCGATTGGTCACCTGACGGAATGCTTCGGACGCCTCATGATATTGCCGTTGCGCCAACCGCGCTTCGCCTATGCGCATCCACAGCAGAACCGGGTCCTGACCGCTGCCGAGGAGACCGAGGAAAGCGATTTCCGCTTCGCGGAATTCACCGCGGTCGAAGGTCAGATTGGCCAGCCCGAATTGTGCGCCAAGGTGATCGGGCGCGGCTGCCAGTACCTGGGAAAAGGCGATGTTGGCGGCCGCCTTCTTGCCCGTCTTGTAAAGTTTGAGGCCCTCTTCGTAGACGAAGCGTATGCTGCGCGGGTGGAGCTTGCCGCCGAGATTGTCGCCTGAGCGGGTGCGGAACAGCGTGCAGCTGAGCTTGTGCTCCTCCGGGCCGAAGAAATATTTGTACGGCTCGTTGCCTCGCAGGAAATCATAAGTCTTGAAACCCTGTTCGATCGCCCTGCGGATGCAGTGTCCGTGCAGCACGAGGCCGGGTGAGGGGGTCTTCCAGTTCTCGTCACGACCGGTAATGTAGAACAATACCGATTTTTTCTGCCGGTCGATGATATTGGCAAGCGCGCCGAGCGGCTGGTCGCCGAACCACAGGACCGGTACTTCCAGATCGCCGCGTATATACACATCCATCAGCATTTGCCGTGTTGCGCCGATCAACAGTTCGGTGCGCTCCTTGCCCTTGTGCGGCGCCCAGCGGATGCGCCAGAAATCGAACAGGATGCCCATGTCCCGCTTGATTGTTTCTTTCGTTGCGAAGGTGATGCGGTATTCGTCACCGCCTTCCACCTTCCTCATGAAGCGCCGGAGCTTTTGCCGGGACTGGCTGCTCATATGGCTGTCGAGATAGGAGTCGAACGTGTCCGGCAGGGCCACGACCGGGCAGATGCAATTGTTGATGTTATAGGGGTTGGTCGGCATGTTGTCGCGAAACATGACGAGCGGCCCCTGAAGCGCGCGGATCATCGCGTCGCGCCGCTCCGGTGGGCCGGAAAGATAGTCAAGCTTGAGTTCGGTCCAGTTCTGCTGCCGAATATAGGAACAGAAACCGGCAACCGCGTTATTTTCATATTCCGGCAGAGTGATGAAGCCGGTGTAATCCGCCGCGGCATTGCCAGCCATGACTATGCTGTCGTGGAAGCGGCCGGTTTTCTTGTCTGGTTCGGTGACGATGCGCAGCGGAAAAAATGCCACATAGGGCGAGCCTTCGGGACGTTCCCTGAGCGCCAGGATGAACCAGCGCTTGCGGCGCGGCATGTAATCCCGCAGCCAGCCCCAGGACAGGAAGTGTCGGGAATGGGGATCGGCCATGAACACCGTTTCCCAGTTTTGCCGGATAGCCTCGAAGCCTGCGTCGGTGTCGATGATGTCGATACGCATTCGTCCCCCTCCCAATACGGATCACAGATTCGGGAGATTGCATTTTATGAGCAAATGGCCGGCTTCAAATATTCCCTTCGGGTGAAAGGCCTATATCAAATGGGATTAGCCCGTAACGCGGCAACCATTCGTGCACCGCGACAAAATAGCCCTTGTCAGCGGGTCGCAGCACTCTAACATGCGGGCTGAATGCGCGGCCGGCTCAACGGTTCGCATGGCAAAGGAGTTCTTTCATGGCTGTTCCTTTTATGCTTTTGACTGGTGCGAGCCGCGGAATAGGGCATGCCACCGTCAAGCTTTTTCAGGAAAAAGGCTGGAGAATCCTGACCGTATCGCGACAACCCTTTTCGGAGGAATGCCGCTGGCCATCTGCGCGCGAAAGCCATATCCAGGCCGATCTGGAGGACCTGTCCCGCATCGACGATCTGGCCGACGAGGTGCGCTCGCGCCTGCCGGAAGGAAAGCTGGCCGCACTCGTCAACAATGCCGGAATCTCGCCGAAGGGCGAAGGCGGTAGCCGCCTTGGCGTTGCCGACACAACGGCGGAGATCTGGACGCGGGTGCTCAACGTCAATCTCGTCTCGACGGCGCTTCTTGCCCGTGCGCTTTTGCCGGAACTGGAGGCGGCAAAAGGCTGCATCGTCAACGTTACCTCCATTGTGGGCTCGCGGGTGCACCCTTTCGCGGGCGTCGCCTATGCCGCATCGAAGGCGGGACTTGCGGCTCTGACACGGGAGCTGGCGCATGAATTCGGCCCGCGCGGCGTGCGCGCCAATGCCATAGCGCCCGGCGAAATCAACACCGCCATACTTTCACCCGGAACCGCTGAACTCGTGGAGGCGCAGGTCCCGCTCGGGCGGCTCGGCACCACGGCGGAGGTGGCGCAGACCATCTATTTCCTCTGCTCGGAGCAGTCGAGCTACATCAACGGCGCAGAAATTCTCATCAATGGCGGCCAGCACGTCTGACGCTTCAGCCCATCCAACCGAAACGGAGCCTTTATCCCATGACCATTCTGCCGAATTCCGTCGAGGCACGCGATATCGCCTACCAGATGCATCCAAACGTCAATCTGCGTAAATTCGAAAAGACCGGTGGTCTGGTCATCGAAAGTGGTGAAGGCATCTATGTGACCGACAGCAGCGGCAAGCGTTATATCGAGGCGATGGCAGGGCTTTGGTCTGTGGCGCTTGGCTTCGGTGAACAGCGACTGGTGGACGCTGCGACGAAGCAGATGCAGAAGCTGCCCTATTACCACACCTTCTCCTACAAGACGCACGGCCCGTCGGTCGACCTTGCCGAGTTGCTGATCGAACTTGCACCAGTGCCGATGTCGAAGGTTCATTTCACGTCTTCGGGATCGGAGGCGAACGATCTCGTTGCCAAGATGGTGTGGTATCGCTCCAATGCGCTGGGCAAAAAGGACAAGAAGAAGATCATTGGCCGCATCAAGGGTTATCATGGCGTGACAATTGCCTCTGCCTCGATTACCGGCCTGCCGCGCAACCATGAAAGCTTCGACCTGCCGCTGGACCGCATGCTGCATACGGCCTGCCCCTCCTATGTGCACTTCGGCAAGCAAGGTGAAAGCGAGGCGGATTTTACCGCGCGTATTCTGAAGGAACTCGAAGATCTGATCCTCAGCGAAGGCCCGGAAACCGTCGCCGCCTTCTGGGGTGAGCCGGTGATGGGTGCCGGCGGGGTTCTTCTGCCGCCTGAAGGTTATTGGGAAGGTGTGCAGGCGATCCTGAAGAAATACGACATTCTGCTTGTCGTGGACGAGGTCATCTGCGGGTTCGGCCGCACCGGCAAGATGTTTGCCTGCGAGACCTACAGCATCAAGCCGGATGTGCTTGTTGTTTCCAAGCAGATATCCTCATCCTACATGCCGCTGTCGGCGATCATCATGAATGACGGTTTCTACCAGCCGATCGCAGACGAATCCGACCGGATCGGCTCCTTCGGTCATGGTTATACCGCCTCCGGCCACCCGGTCGCGACGGCCGTCGGTCTCGAAAACCTGAAGATCATTCAGGAGCGCGATCTGGTCGGCAATGTCGCGAGGCTGGAACGCAAGTTCCTCGATCATCTGAAAGCGCTTTCCGACCATCCGCTGGTGCATTCCTCGCGCGGCGTCGGTCTTCTTGGCGCGCTGGAGATAAAGCCGTGGGAAGGTACGAAGCCGGGCGATGCGACGCTCGCCATTGCCGCCGGCATTGAGGATGAGGGCGTTATCACTCGCCCGATCGGCGAATCGATCTGCTTCTGCCCACCGCTGATCATCACGGCCGAGCAGCTTGATGAGCTGTTCGCCGGCGTTAAGCGGGGACTGGACAAGGTTGCGGCCGCACGCGCCTGATGACTTTGCGAATGTCCCGGCCGGTTCGTCCGGCCGGGCACCGCTGTCAGCTTGCCTTATCCCCGGTATGCCACAAGCACCGCGCCGCAGGCGATTAGCACCACACCCAGCCAGTTGGGCAGCGACAGCCGTTCCCCCAGAAACAGAACCGCGAAGACGGCGACGAACACGACACTGAGCTTGTCGATGGGGGCGACGCGGGCGGCATCGCCGATTTTCAGCGCCCGGAAGTAACATATCCAAGATGCGCCGGTCGCCAGCCCCGAAAGCACGAGAAAGGTCCAGGTACGCGCCGAAATGGTGGAGGGCTGCTGCCAGTTGCCGGTAACATAAACCATCAGGCCAGCGGCGGCGAGAATGACGATGGTGCGTATGAAGGTGGCGAAATCGGAATTGACGTTTTCGATGCCGATTTTCGCAAAAATCGCAGTCAATGCCGCAAAGGCCGCCGATAGCAGCGCCCAGAATTGCCAGGCCAGAAACAGGTTCTTCATAAGGGCCTACTCCGTTTTTCGCATTCGTTCTCGCTCGATCTGGCCTATAACATCCGCACGGCGATAAAAACCGTTTTCGACGGTTGGAAGGGCTTCAAACGATGAAAGGCCGGAGCATCGATCTGATGCGCCGGCCTTCATGCGAGAGCCTGCCCGGACAAACCGGGACAGGCTGGACCTTGGGAGGTCGTGTTATTCGGCGGGCTGAACCGCACCCGGAAGCGAATCCACATCGGCGATGCCGGTGAATTCTTCCTTGCCGCTGAGAACGCGGGCGAGCTGCTCGTGATCCAGTTCACCTTCCCAGCGGGCAACAACGATGGTGGCGACCGCATTGCCGACGAAGTTGGTGAGTGCGCGGCATTCCGACATGAAGCGGTCGATGCCGAGGATGAGTGCCATGCCGGCAACCGGAACCGACGGCACGACGGAGAGCGTTGCGGCCAACGTGATGAAGCCAGCGCCTGTGATGCCGGCAGCACCCTTGGAGGAGAGCATGGCCACGAGCAGCAGAAGGATCTGTTCGCCGAAGGAGAGGTGGATGCCGGTCGCCTGTGCGATGAACAGGGCAGCCAGCGTCATGTAGATGTTTGTGCCGTCGAGGTTGAAGGAATAACCGGTGGGGATGACGAGACCGACGACGGAGCGCTTGCAGCCCGCCTTTTCCATCTTGCTCATCAGGCCCGGCAGGGCGGCTTCAGAAGACGAGGTGCCGAGAACCAGCAGCAGTTCTTCCTTGATGTAGCGGATAAGCGCGACGATCGAGAAGCCGTTGTAGCGGCAGACAGCGCCGAGGACCACGAACACGAACAGTGCTGATGTGACGTAGAAGGTGCCGATCAGCATCGCGAGGTTGGTGACGGACGAGATGCCGTATTTGCCGATGGTGAATGCCATGGCGCCGAAGGCACCGATGGGGGCGGCCTTCATCAGTATCGCGACCAGCTTGAAGATCGGATACATCATGGCATGCATGAAATCGGTGACGGGCTTGCCCTTTTCGCCGACGATACCGAGCGCGATGCCGAACAGCACGGAGAAGAACAGCACCTGCAGGATATCACCGCTGGCAAATGCGCCGACGATGGTGGTCGGGATGATGTTCATCAGGAAGCCGGTGATGGTCTGCTCATGGGCCTTGTCGGCGTAGGTCGCGACGGCCTTGGCATCCAGCGTGGCCGGATCGATATTCATGCCGGCACCCGGCTGCACAGTGTTGGCGACGATGAGGCCGACAATGAGCGCGAGGGTGGAGAACACGAGGAAGTAGATCATGGCCTTGCCGGCCACGCGTCCAACCTTCTTCATGTCGTTCATGCCGGCGATGCCGGTTGCGACAGTGAGGAAGATGACGGGAGCGATGATCATCTTGACGAGACGGATAAAGCCGTCGCCGAGCGGCTTCAGCTGTTCGCCAAAGGCCGGATAGAAATGGCCAAGTGCGATACCGGCGATAATGGCGACCAGAACCTGGAAATACAGGTGCTTGTAGAATGGCTGCTTGGCGTGGCCTGCCGCCACGGTTGTTGTATCGATCATGTTTTTTCCTCCTCGGCCTCACCCTGCCTTAATTGGCCTCCCGGGATCGCCGTGTCGTTGACGGCTTCGCGCCGATTGAGGAGTCATGTGCAATACGCATGCCAGACTTGCTTATTTGGTGTAACTGGCTGATTTAAAAAGTACTTTTTATTGACGCCGTATCAGCTCGCCGGCGTATGTGCGGATATCCGGACAAAACCTCTTGCGGTCTGTGTGTAAATCCGCACAATTGTCACATGACCCAAGAAGATCAGGCCTCTCATTCCCAGGCACGACGGCGCGCTCAATGGCTGGCGTTGGCGGGCTTGTGGCTGCTCGTCAGCCTGGGAGTTCTGTTGGTTGCCGATGACTTTGCGCGAAACCAGGCAATACGCACCGCCGCGTCCGAGGCCTCCACCGATGCCGAACTCAAGATCGCGCTACTGAATGTTGCGCTGGAGCGGCCGCGCGCCATTCCGCTGGTTCTGTCCGGCGACCCCGACCTTGCGATTGCGCTGGATGGCGGTGGCGCGCCTGCCATTGACCGGCTGAACCGCAAGCTGGAGGGGCTGATCGAAGGCACGCAGTCCTCTGTCATCTATGTGACCGGACCGACCGGCTTGACAATTGCCTCCAGTAACTGGCGACAGGCCGACAGCTTCGTCGGCTCCAATTATGCCTTCCGCGAGTATTTTCAGGCGGCGATGAATACCGGCATGTCCGAACATTATGCGCTTGGCAATGTCAGCCGCCGGCCGGGCCTTTATATCTCGCGCCGCATCGATGCCGCAGACGGTCGGCCGCTCGGCGTCGTCATCGCCAAGGTGGAGTTCAACCGTCTGGAGGCGGATTGGAACATCGGCGGCAAACCGGTCTATGTGGTTGACAGGAACGGCGTCGTGCTGATGACGAGCGTGCCGGATTGGCGCTTCAAGACCGTAGCGCCGATTGACGAGGCGCGACGCAAAGCCATTTCCGAAAGCCTGCAATTCGGTAACGAGGCGCTTACAACGCTGCCGTTCCGGATGGCGCGACTCTCGAGCGACGGCGTTCCGCTTATCCGTGTCGATGACCCGGCAAGTGAGCGCGGCGATTATCTGCGGTTGGAAACGCCGGTGCCGACGACCTCATGGACCCTGCATTATCTGCAACCGGTGGCACCGGCGCTGAACGCCGCCATTCGCGAGGGCAGGGTGGTGGCGCTGGCAACGCTGATGCCGCTGATGGCGCTTTCGGCTCTGTGGCTGTGGCGCAGGCACAAGGCGCTGAGGGAAAAGGAAGAGGAGCAGCGCGCCCGCACCGAGCTGGAAATGAAGGTGCAGGAGCGCACCCGTGATCTGACAAGGACCCGCGACCATCTTCAGGCGGAAATTGCCCTGCACGAAAAGACGACAGGTGAATTGCGCAACGTGCAGCACGAGCTGGTGCAGGCCAACCGTCTCTCCATTCTAGGGCAGGTGGCGGCGGGCGTTGCCCACGAAATCAACCAGCCGGTAGCGACGATCCGCGCCTTTGCCGACAATGCCCGCACCCTGCTGAAACGCGACCGCATGGCGGAGGCCAACGAAAATCTCGAAAACATCGCGGCATTGACCGATCGCATCGGCACGATTACCGGCGACCTGAAGATATTGGCGCGCAAGGGCCGCACCGCTGCCGAACCGGTCAGTCTCAAGCTGGTCATCGAAGGCGCGGTGATGCTGTTGCGCAGTCGTTTTTCCGGACAGATGGATGCACTTGATATCGTGTTGCCGGATCAGGACCTGAAGGTGCTTGGCAGCCGCATCCGGCTCGAGCAAATTCTCATCAACCTTCTGCAAAACGCACTGGAAGCCACTGAAGCGATTGATGCGGCGCGTGTCGAGGTGCGGGTGCGCGAGGAAGGGGACATGGTCTTGCTTTCGGTCAGCGACAATGGGACCGGCATTCCCGAAGCGATCCGCGCCCAGCTTTTTTCGCCCTTTAATACATCTAAGGAAAGCGGCCTAGGCCTTGGTCTCGTCATCTCCAACGATATCGCCTCCGACTATGGCGGGCGGATTGAGGTAACGAGCAGCGAGGCAGGCACGTCTTTTTCCGTATATCTGAAGCGAGCATAACATGATGGCAGGTGGAACCATATTTCTGGTGGATGACGACTCCCAGCTGCGCAAGGCGATGGTGCAGACGTTGGAACTCGACGGATTGCCCGTTACCTCCTTTTCCCGCGCCGAACAGGCACTTGCGGCGCTCAACGAGGATTTCGACGGCGTCGTCATCACCGATGTGCGCATGCCCGGCATGACCGGGCTTGAGTTCTTCGACCATGTCCGCAAGATCGATGCCGATCTGCCGGTTATCCTCATCACCGGCCACGGTGATGTGCCGATGGCGGTCGATGCCCTTCACAACGGCGCCTATGATTTCATCGCCAAACCATTCCCCGCCGAACGCATGGTTGAAAGCGCCCGCCGCGCGCTGGAAAAGCGCCGCCTCGTGCTGGAAAACCGCGCGCTTCGCCGGGCGAGTGCTCAAGCCGAGGACGATTTACCTCTGATTGGCCAGACGCCCGCCATGGAACGCCTGCGCACCACGCTCCGGCACATTGCTGATACGGATGTAGACGTGCTGGTGGCAGGTGAGACGGGCAGCGGCAAGGAAGTGGTGGCAACGGCGCTGCATCGCTGGAGCAAGAAGCGATCCAGGGGCAATTTTGTGGCACTGAATTGCGGGGCGCTGCCGGAAACGGTGATCGAAAGCGAGCTTTTCGGCCATGAGCCGGGTGCTTTCACCGGTGCGCAGAAAAAACGCGTTGGTCGCATCGAACATTCAAGCGGCGGCACGCTGTTTCTCGACGAGATCGAAAGTATGCCGCTTGCCGTACAGGTGAAGATGTTGCGCGTTCTGGAAATGCGCGAGGTCTCGCCACTCGGTTCAAATGAGGAGCGACCGGTCGATATTCGCGTGGTGGCGGCGGCGAAGGTGGATCTCGGCGACCCGGCCGAGCGTGGCACGTTTCGCGAGGACCTATATTACCGGCTGAATGTGGTGACGCTGTCGATACCGCCGCTGCGCGAGCGCAAGGCGGATATTCCGCTGCTGTTTTCGCACTTCGTCACCAAGGCCGCCAACCGGTTCAACATGCCGGTACCGCAGATCAGCGCCGGCGTTTCCCGCCGCCTTAACGACTACGACTGGCCGGGCAATGTGCGCGAACTCGGGCATTTCGCTGAAAGGGTAGTATTGGGGCTGGAGATGGATGCGGCCACCACGACTGTTTCGCAATCGAGCATTCCGGCTTCCGGCACCCTGCCGGAGCGAATGGATGAAATAGAAGCGCAGATCATTCGCGAAACGCTTGTGCAATCTAATGGCGACGTGGCCGAAACCATTGCGATACTCGGCATTGCCCGCAAGACCTTTTACGACAAGCTGCAACGTCACGGCATCAACCGGGCGGATTATGTGAAAAACGGCGCTGCTTGAGGTGCCGCAGGATCTGGGGTGACACTTAATGAAAAGCCGCGGACGTTTCCGTCCGCGGCCTGATTATTAACAGCGATAACTGCGCAGACGTTATCCCAGATCAACCCGCTACGCAGAAATGACGCTGGCCGTCATTGCCGACATAGGTGCCGGAGCGGCCGTTGAAGCTGCGATAACGTTGCGAGCAATAATCGTACCAGGCATTCGTCCACGGCTCGATGGTGCGGTAGGTACGGCGTTGCTGGTAGTAGCCGGAATTATTGTCATAGACCGGTTGGGCACGGTAAACCGGTGCCGGACGATAGACAGGCTGCGGCTGTGGCTGATAATAGCGGTAGTCCGGCTCTTCGTACACATAGCTCGGTTCATAGCGACGCGGCGGGTCGATATAGACTCGCTCGTCGTCTACCGGTGCCGGGCGGGAAAGGGCTGAGCCAACGGCGACACCGGCGGCAAGGCCAAGCACGCCACCCAGAATGGCGGCATCGCGACGGTCGCGGCGGCCCCAGTCATCGGCGGATGCGCTGTTGAAGGGCACGATGGTGGCGGCGGCGACGGCGATAGCCAGAACGGTTTTAGCTGCAAAGGACGACATAATCTTCTTCCATCCGGATGGCAGGGCGCTGCCAGTTGCAAATTCGATGGTTAAAGAAATATAGCGCGCCTGCTGAACGGGCGCTGAATGAATTGTGGCGGCTGGCGACAGCTCGCAATTCCTGTTTGCGCAAGCCGCGCTTCGCGCTAGAACTCAAGTTCAAACAGGACAATTCCATGAGCCTTGCCCATATAACCGTCAATTCCGATTCATCCCACGAAGACCGTGCCCAGGCTATTCGAGATACGCTGCGCGACGCCATTGTCGACCGACGGCTTGCCCCGGGAACGAAGCTGTCGGAATCGGAAGTGGGAACGCTGTTCGATGTCAGCCGCACGGTGGTGCGGGCGGCTCTTCAGATGCTGGCTTACGAAGGACTGGTCAAGGCCGAGCGCAACCGCGGCGCTTTTGTCTCCAATCCCACACCGGACGAAGCGCGGCAGGTTTTTGCTTCGCGCCGGCTGATCGAGCCCGGCGTTCTGGACGCCGCAATCGAAAAGATCACGCCTGCGGCGGTGAAGCAGCTGAGAGAGCATCTGGTTCAGGAAAGCCGCCACCAGCATGAGCGCGGCCCGCACGCCAGGCGCGCGGAAATCAAGGCATCAGGCGATTTCCACCTGATGCTGGCCTCGCTTGCCGGCAATGCCATCCTCGAAAAATTCATGGACGAACTGGTCGCCCGCTCGTCGCTGGTTATCGCGCTCTACGGGCGCTCGGGCGTTTCAAGCTGCGGCCACAACGATCATGCCGACCTGCTCGATGCACTGGAGGCGAAGGATGCGGCAAAGGCCCGTGCCTTGATGCTGCAGCACCTCGATCACATCGAGGCCGATCTCGACCTTCGCATGAAGGAAGGATTGGCGCTGAAGGATGCACTGGCACTTTGAGCGGCCACCATCCCCGCCCTTCAGGCGGGGATAAGCGCCGCCCTGTCGCACTTCAGGCTGCGTAACGGCTGAGTGCCAGATCGTGCGTGTCTATCTCGGGCTTGTTCCCGCTGATGAGATCGGCAAGCACACGGGCCGAGCCGCAGGACATGGTCCAGCCAAGCGTACCGTGGCCGGTGTTGAGATAAAGATTGCTGTAGCGGGTGGTGCCGATAACAGGCGTGCCATCCGGCGTCATCGGGCGCAGGCCGCACCAGAATTTCGCCTGGCTCTGGTCACCTGCGCCGCCGAACAGGTCTTCCACCGAATGGGCCAGAGTTTCCTGTCTTGCTGCGGGCAGATCCTTGCTGAAACCGGCGATTTCCGCCATGCCACCGGCGCGGATGCGCGAGCCGAGCCGGGTGATCGCCACCTTGAACGTTTCGTCCATCACGGTCGAAACGGGCGCGCGTTCCTCCTTCACGATCGGAACCGTGATGGAGTAGCCCTTGACCGGGTAAACCGGCAGGGTAAGGCCGAGCTGGCGGACGAATTGCGGGGAATAGCTGCCCAGTGCGGCGACGAAGATATCGGCTTCCACCAGCCCCTTGGTGGTCTCCACGGCCTTGATACGGCCTGCCTCGACGATGGGGCGCATGATGCCGGTATCGTAGATGAAGGTGACACCCGCCTCTTCAGCCATGCGCGCAAGTTCGGTGGTGAACATGAAGCAGTCGCCGGTTTCATCACCGGGCAGGCGCAGGCCGCCGACGATCTTTTCCCTGGAAGGAGAAAGGCCAGGCTCGATGGCGGCGCAGCCTTCGCGGTCGAGAATTTCGAAAGGCACGCCACCTGCCGTCAGCACGTCCACATCCTTGCCGATGGCGTCGAACTGCTTCTGGGTGCGGAAAACCTCCAGTGTGCCCTGCATGCGCTGGTCGTATTCTATCCCGGTTTCGTCGCGCAGCGCCATCAGGCAATCGCGGCTATATTCGGCAATGCGCACCATGCGGCTCTTGTTGATGGCATAACGCGCCGATGTGCAATTGCGCAGCATCTGGCTCATCCAGCGCCACGCCGCCGGATCGGTAGTCGGCCGGATGATGAGCGGGGCATGCTTCATGAACAGCCATTTCATGGCCTTCATCGGAATGCCGGGCGCGGCCCATGGCGAGGAATAGCCGGGGGAAACCTCGCCGGCATTGGCAAAGCTGGTTTCAAGTGCTGCCGCCGGCTGGCGGTCGATCACCGTCACCTTGTGTCCGGCTTTGGCCAGATACCAGGCGGAGGTCACGCCGACGACGCCGGCTCCGAGGATAGTGACGTTCATGATCGTCTCACTTATGGCTGACAGATGTTGAAGCGACGGCCGGGGTTTCGCCCGGCTGAATATAATTGCGGCGGTAACGGCGTCCGAGGCCGGTCAGGATTTCATAGGCGATCGTGCCCGCATCCTCGGCAATGTCTTCCAGCGTCTGGTCAGGCCCGATCATCTGCACGAAGCTGCCTTGCGTCAATGTTCCCAAGGGCAGGGCGGATATATCGAGAATGATGCTGTCCATTGAAACGCGACCAGCGATGGGTAGGCGAACGCCATTGTACCATGCCGCACCGCGATTGCTGAGCGATCGCGGCAGGCCATCGGCATAACCAGCCGCGATCGTCGCAAGCCGCGTCGGCCCGGCCGCTTCGAAAGAGCCGCCATAACCGACCAGCGATCCGGCGGGAACGTCGCGGGTCTGAATGACGGCGACATCAAGCCGGACAACCGGTTTCATCGGGTTGGGACGGGTAACGGAGGGCGCGCCGCCATAGAGCGCGATGCCGGGGCGTAGCAGGGAGTTGTGATAGTCGTTGCCCAGAAAGATGCCGCCGGAATTGGAAAAACAGACGGATACATTAGGAAAAGCGACAGCGGCTTTTCGCATCACAGAGAGTTGGGCGGCATTGGAGAGGTGATCCGGCTCGTCGGCGCAGGCGAGGTGGCTCATCACGAAGGCGATGTCGATGTCATCAAGCAGTTGCGGCCGGGAGGCGAGGACTTCAAGCTCTTCGGGAGAGAGGCCGAGACGGCACATGCCGGTATCGATCTGCACTGCGGCGGGTAATGTCTTGCCAAGATTTTTGGCGTGGGCCGCCCATTGGGCGATCTGCTCGAGCGAATTCAGAACCGGTGTGACGGCCATGGCTGCGCAGGAGGTTTCGTTACCGGGCTGAAGCCCGTTGAGGACGAAAATCCGCGCTTCCGCTGAAAGACGCAGCCGGAGCGCCAGCGCTTCATCGATATGGGCGACGAAGAAATTCCGGCAGCCCGCTTCAAACAGCACCTGCGAGACGATATCCGCGCCGAGGCCGTATGCGTCAGCCTTGACGACCGCTGCCGTCTGCGATGTGGGTGCCATTGCCGCAAGCGCGAGATAATTATCGCGCAATGCGCCAAGATCGATGGTCAGATGGCCGCTTGCACCACCCGCTGCCTGCTGGCGGCTGATCTGCATGTCCATGGTCGTTCACCCTCATTTTTATCACATGAGAGTATTGCAACGATTGTCGAATTTCTTGGCTATTGTTCGAATAAGATGCGATAAAAATGCAATCTACGCAACTTTCATTGTCATATTGGAATTTTCTATGTCGTCACTCGACGCGACAGACCGCCACATCATCCGCCTGCTCCGGCTCAATGCCCGCATCAGCAATGCGAAACTTGCTGCGGAAGTCGGCCTTTCGGCTTCTGCCTGCCTTCGCCGGGTCGATATTCTGGAACGGGAAGGTATCATCCGGGGCTATACGGCGCTGACCAGCGGCCTTGCCGGCGGCGAGGTGATCTCGGTCATCGTGCAGATCACGCTCGACCGCCAGACGGAGGATTTTCTCAACAGGTTTGAGAACGCGGTGCGGCGTTATCCAGAAATCCGCGAATGTTACCTGATGACGGGCGGGTCGGATTATTTCCTGCGATGTGAGGCGGAAAGTGCGGGCGATTTCGAGCGCATCCATAAGGAGATTCTGTCGAAGCTGCCGGGTGTTTCGCGGATTCATTCGAGTTTTGCGATCAGGAATGTGCTGGCGACGCCGAAGGCGCGGTGAGTAGTTTTTTCGAAAGGACAATTACGCAGCGGAATATGCGGTTACCCCCTCTGTCCGGCAGGACAGAGGGGGTAAGCCCCTCACTCTGCATGTCGATGTCACCCCCACCACCGATAAAAATGATGCACCGGTCCCCGACCGTTCCCGACGGCAAGCCCCCGACCAGCGTCAAGCGCCCCATTCAGATAGTCCTTCGCAAGACCAACCGCCTCACGCAATTCACAACTCTTGGCCAAATGAGCCGTAATCGCCGCCGCCAGCGTGCAGCCGGTCCCATGGTCGTTTTTCGTGTCCACTCGCTTAGCGGAAAGCGCCTGCATGGTGCCGTCTGCAAACAGATAATCCGTACTCTGCGGCCCGTCGCCATGGCCGCCCTTGATGAGCACGGCTTTCGCGCCCACCTTCAGGATCATCTCGGCCTGACGGGTGATCTCCGCCTCGGTGTCTGCAATCGGCAACCCGGTGAGAAGCGCTGCTTCAGGCAGGTTCGGCGTGACGATGGTGGCGAGCGGCAGCAGGTCGCGCCGCAATGTCTCGATCGCATCCGCATGCAACAGACGGTCGCCGGAGGTCGCAACCATCACGGGGTCGAGCACCACCGGCTGGGGCTGCTGCCGAAGCCTTGCAGCTATGGCCGCGATGGTTTCGATCCGCGATACCATGCCGATCTTCACCGCATTGACGGCAAGATCGGAAAAAACAGCGTCCATCTGCGCGACGATGGTGGTGACGGAAATATCCTCCACAGCCGTCACACCTTTGGTGTTCTGGGCGGTGATGGCGGTGATGACGCTAGCGGCATAGGCGCCGAGTGCCGAGAAAGTCTTGATGTCGGCCTGAATGCCAGCGCCGCCGCCGCTGTCTGAGCCGGCGATGGTCAATGCGATTGCTGTCATGACTGTCTCGCTTTCAACGCTGCATCGACTGCCGCGCGGAAGTCCCTGGTTGCGCTGGCAATATCGCCTGCGCGGAAGATTGCAGAAATAACGGCGACACCATCCGCACCGGCAGCGATGACGTTCGGCACGCGGGCAAGATCGATACCGGCGATGGCGCCCACCGGCATGCCCGGCCGCAATTCGCGGAGCAGAGTGCGGAGCGTCGTAAAGCCGTCAAGGCCGACAGGCTTGTCTGGATTGACCTTGGAAACGGTTTCGAACACGCCACCAATGCAGGCGTAATCGGCGGGCATGGAGGCCGCCCGCTCGCCATCGGCGCGGTTCTTGACGGTGAGGCCGATGATCGCCTTATCTCCAAGGATGCGTCTGGCGGTTTTGGCATCCATATCATCGGCGCCGAGATGCACCCCGTCCGCGCCAGAGGCGAGCGCCACATCCACCCGGTCGTTGATGACCAGCGGCACGCCCGTGCCGGCAATGGCTTCGCGAATGGCGCTGGCGTTTTCGATCATCTCCCGCGTGGAGGCGTGTTTGTCGCGATATTGCAGAATGGTCGCGCCGTTGAGTGCGGCCGCCAGAGCAAGCTCGCCCAAGGGCGCAACATCGCCGAGGCTCGCATCGACCAGCGCGTTGAGACGGTAATCAACCTTGTTCATGCTCAATCCTCGCATGGTTTATTATGTCTTCGCCGGAAATTTCTGAAAGCACATCCAGAAATGCCGGCTCGAATGTGCCGGGGCCTTTGGCGTTTTTCGCTGCCAGTTCGGCTGCGACACCCGTGATGGCGAGGGCGGCGGCGGCGGCCGTCAGTGCGTCTTTTTCCACCGCCATGAAGGCGGCGATGACGCCACCCGATAGGCAACCCGTGCCTGTCACCTTCGCCATCCACGGGTGACCGTTGACGATTCTGACACTCCTTGTGGCGTCGCGCAGGTTATCGACAGGTCCGGTCTCTATCCTGATGGCGTTCGGAACAGCACCGATCAGGCTCATCTCAGCGCTGTTGCCGCGCACGATGGTGGGTCCAAGCGAGATCAGGTCACGCGCGAACGCCAGTCGCGATGGCGAATAGTCGCAATGCACGGGGTCCAGAATCCACGGCTTGCCAGCCGCGCGGGCGATCTCGACGGCAAATCGAATGACTTTTCGCCGGTCGGCGTCGAGCGTGCCGAGATTGATCGTTACCGCATCGGCTTTCGTGACGAAAGCACCGATTTCTTCGAGTGAGGTTGTCATCGAGGGTATGCCGCCGACAACGGTAATGCCGTCCGCGGTGAATTTCTGTACCACGGTGTTCATCAGGCAATGCACGCGCGGGCGCGTCTGCCTTACCCTTTCGAGGATCTCTGCGGCCTTCGCCGCAGTCGGAAAACTGTTTGCCATGGTTATTGCAACTCCACGGCAATGTCTTCCGCCGCCGGCGCCTGCTTGATCAGTTGCATGTCCTGCATGAAGGTGCCGAAGCGTGTGTAGCGGGTGCGATCGAGTGCGGCTGGACGTTTGGCGAAACGCGGCAGCGTATCGAAAAACGCCTGTTTGTTCAGCGCGTCGTCAAGGTTCGGATAGGCCTTGATGAAAAGCTGCCAGGATTCTTGTGGGTGGTTGGTGATGAAAATCGCCGCCTGCTCAACGGCCGAGAGAAAACGCGGCAGGCGGCTATCTTTCACGAGATCTCGATGGGTGACGAAGATGAGCTCGTCATAGGCGGGCACGCCATGCTCCTCGGGGAAGAACGAGCGGCCTTCGTGGCCCTCAAGCTTCATCTGCGTCAGTTCGAAATTACGGAAGCCGCCAAGCGTGGCATCGACCTTGCCGGCGATCAGGGATGGCGAGAGTGAGAAATTGACGTTGACCAGTTCCACATCGTCTTTCGTCAGTCCCTCCTTCTCCAGCATCCGCTTCAGCATCGCATCCTCGAAGCCGGAAACCGAGAAGCCGACCTTCCTGCCCTTCAGGTCCTTCAGGCTCTTGATTGGACCATCGGCCAGAACGGTGACGGTGTTCAGCGGGGTTTCCACCAGCGTGCCGAAACGGACAAGCGGCAGCCCGGCATCGTGGTCGAGATAGAGGTTCGGCTGGTAGTGAACGCCGATATCGGCCTGTTTTGCCGAGACGAGACGCGGCACGGCGGATGGGTCCGCAGGCGGGATCAACTCGACCTCCAGCCCGGCATCTGCGAACAGGCCGCGTTCCTTGGCGATCACCATCGGTGCATGGTCCGGGTTCACGAACCATTCCAGCAATACGGTAAGCTTGTCTGCCGCCTGCGATTGCGCGGGCGAAAGCACGCTTGCTGCCGCAACGATGAGGGAAAGAAGAGTTCGTTTCATGATGCCGAAAGTCTCCGCAAATGTTTGAAAGGAATGACGTGGTCTGTTTCTTTGGCCCAAGGGGCGAGATTGGCCGTTGCCCGGTCGACGACAAGCCGCAGCAGCACCGCCATGAGGGCGAGAATGGTCATGGCGGCGAACATTGTGTCGGTCTGCATGCGGGCATTGGACTGGATCATGACAAAACCGAGCCCGGCGGAGGCGCCCACCCATTCGCCAATGACCGCGCCGAGCGGGGCGAGCGGAGCTGCGACCCTCAGCCCGGAAATGAGTGAGGGAAGCGCCAGCGGCACACGCAGCCGGGTGAGGATTTGCCAGTGGCTCGCCTCCGTCAGCGACGCGGCATCGAGGATTGTCCGATCCGTGCGATTGAGGCCGTCGGTAAAGGCTGAAGCGACGGGGAAAAAGATGATGATCGCCGTCATGACAACTTTCGAGGCCATGCCGAAACCGAACCAGAGTACGAGAATGGGGGCCAGCACGAAGACCGGAAATGCCTGCAACACGAGAACCATGGGCCAGACGAGGCGGCCAAAACGCGGGACGGCGGCAATCGTAAAGGCAACGAGAATGCCGGCGGCAATGCCAGCCGCAAGCCCGACAGCCATTTCACCTGATGTCACCATGGCCTGTCCGAACAGGAAAGCTGGCTGGCGCAGGAGTGCTGCGGCAACATCGGCCGGCGAGGGCAGGATGTAGCGGGGAGGTGCGAACAGCCAGATGCCCAGCTGCCAGACAAACAGAATAAGAACGACGCCCTTCAGCGCATGGGAGGCACGCATCGGCCGGGGCTCAGACGCAGCCGTACCGTATACGAAGGGAAGGATGTTTCATCATCATCGTTCGGTCTCCAGCTGTGGCGATCACGGAGATCCGGGCAAAGCGGAGAAGAGAAAGGGCAGTACCGCAAACGCGCTACAGTTTCCGTTCCTACGCCGGCATGACCCGGATCAGGTTCAAGGGTCCGGCTCATCGCCATCTCAGCACCGTCTGGTGCTCCCCTCGGAAGAGACTGTTTTGCTAGGAGGGTTTTGAAGTAATGTCAACGTTGAAAGTTAACGAGAATATTGGCGAATTTGCCGCGAACATATTAGTTGTTGATTATATTAAGTTTATCAAAAATTAGTTATTTATTGAAACCGCTTTTCAATTCCGCTGTATTAGCTTCAGCTCCCAGATTGTTTGGGGGCGAACTTGAAAAACTTCTGGCAAGAGAAATCTGGAAATTTTGGCATTCTGACCGCGCTGCTCATGGTGCCTCTGTGCGGGGCTGCCGGTGTGGCGCTCGATATTACGCGCGGCATGTCGGTCAAAGCCGATCTGCAGCAGGCGGCGGATTCCGCGGCTCTGGCGGCAGTCGCCGATATGTCCGCAAGTGTTCAGGCGGCAAAGAAGATGTCGGGGGACGGTGTCATTCCCGTCGGCAATGAAGAAGCCCGGGCATTCTTCGATGGCAATCAGCGCGGCGACGCGGACTACACCATAACCTCTGTCGATGTTTCGGTGATCAAGCACGGCAATGTGGTCGAGTCGTCCGTCAGCTTCAAGGCGTCGGTCAGCACGACGCTCTCAGGGCTTCTGGGGAAGGATTTCGTTTCGGTTGCCGGCACGGCCACGGCCAAATACGAAACGGAAACCTTCAGCGATTTCTATCTTCTGCTTGATAATACGCCCTCCATGGGAGTGGGCGCGACACCCACGGATGTTGCCACCCTGGTTGCGAATACTGGCGATAAATGCGCTTTTGCCTGTCACATCGTGAAGGAAGGCGTGGCAGACCCGAACAGCTATTACTTCAAGGCCAAGAAACTCGGGGTTACGACGCGTATCGACGTGGTTGCCAAGGCAACCGCCAGCCTGATGGACACGGCAAAGTCCACGCGCAAAAGCAGCAATCAATATCGCATGGCCGTCTATACCTTCGGGGAACGGGCGGAAGATACCAAGCTGCTTGAGGTCGTTTCGCTAACCTCGGATCTGGACGCAGCAAAGAAAAAAGCTGGTGAAATCAACCTGATGTCAATCCCCTATCAGGGATACAACAACGACCAGCAAACAGATTTCGACCGGGCACTGATCCAGATTGGAGATAAGGTCGGCAGTTCGGGCACGGGCTCAAGCTCGGCGAACCCGGATAAGGTTATTTTCTTTGTTTCAGACGGGGTGGGCGACAGTTACAAGCCCTCCTCCTGTACGAAAAAACTGACGGGAGGCCGCTGTCAGGAGCCGATCGACATCAAAGACTGTACGAAACTGAAGGAAAAGGGTTTTCGTATCGCGGTGCTTTATACCACCTATCTGCCGCTGCCGACGAATGACTGGTATAATAGCTGGATCAAGCCCTTTCAGGCGGAAATTGGCTCACGCATGCAGAGCTGCGCTTCCCCGGGTCTGTACTTCGAAGTCAGCCCGTCCCAGGGCATCAGCGACGCGATGACGGTACTGTTCAAGAAAGCCATTACATCACCACGCCTGACGGGCTGATGGCCGTCTAGCGAGGCCTGTTAAAGCATCGGTTGAACGCCGCAATATCTGCGGCGTTTTTTGGAAATGGTCGGAAGGTGATGCTTCAAGCGATATTACGAAGCCGTTCAAATAACGCAGTAAAGGGCGTTTCAGCGCGGTAGAACACAGCCGGCTGGCCTATCGGAGCCTCCACGGTGATCTCGTGCCCGCCAAAATACCGCGCGCCACTCCAAAGATGCATCCATTCCCCATCGCCCGGAAGGTAAAGCGTGCGCTGCGTCTCCCCCGCCTTCCAAACTGGTGCGACCAGCATGTCGGCCCCATAGAGATAGCTGTCCTGAATGGCATAGGTCTGCCGGTCGTTCTCGTGATGCAGGAAAAGCGGGCGCTGTACCGGCAGGCCGTTTTCGGCCGCTTCGGTGGAAAGCGATTTCAGATAGGGGGCGAGTGCGACATAGATTGCCGTCATGCGGGCAAAATGGCCAAGAACGGTCTCGTCCTGATCGATCTGGAGATTGTCGCGCGGGCGATTGCCCTCATGGGTTCGCATGACAGGGGTAAAGGCTGCCATCTCCGTCCAGCGCATGATGAGTTCCGGGGTTCTGACATTGCCGAACAGGCTGGTGTAACCTCCAATATCGGAATGGTGATAGGCATTGCCGAGAAGACCGGAGGACAGCGCACCGCATATGACGGTGACGAGACCGTCATGGCGGGAGAAATCGACGGACTGGTCGCCGCCCCACAGCAGCGGGCAGTGGGCTTGCACACCGGTAAAGCCCGCGCGCATGAAGAACAGCGCTTCGCCGGTTTTGCCGCGGCTTTCAACGGCCTTGGCGTTGACCTCTGCCCAGAGCGTCGGCCAGGCATTGTGCATCAGCTTGGCGTCGATGCCGTTCGATAGCGTGATGTCGATCGGCAGATATTCGCCGAAATCGGCCATCCAGCCGGAAAGGCCGAAATCAAGCATGTTCTTGCCGATGATCTCTTCGGAAAACCACTCGGCTGCGGCCGGATTGGTGAAATCGACCACGCCACAATCGAACTCGCCGAAATCCACGAGCGCCGTCTTGCCGTCCGCGCCGGTGGCGAAATAACCGGCCGCCTCCGCCTCCGGAAAAAGCGGGCCGTCGACGCAGAGATAGGGGTTCACGTATCCCAGAAAACGAATGCCCTGATCGGCAAGCTCGGCGATCTTCTGACGCAGATGCGGATAACGCGCCTCATTGGCCTGCCAGTCCCAGAAGAGCCGGGCGCCGAAGGATGTCTGGCGAAGCCCCACCCAGTCCTCGCACCACAGGCCGGAGACCTTGGTTCCGGCAGCGCGGATTTTTTCCAGCCGGGCAAAGGAGTTGGCGCCATCCTTTAACCCGATGATCGCGCCGCCATAGACCCACTCCGGCAGTTCCGGCTGGCGTCCGAACCGCAGCGAGAGGGCGGAAACGATATCGGTGAAACGATCGCCGGTGAAAAACTCGATCCTTTCGGGGATCGCCCAGATCTCGACTTCGTGGAAATCTTCGTTGCGGAAATCGAAGACCGAATAGGCGCTGGTTTCCACATGCAGCGCATATTTGCGCGATGACAGATAGGTCGGCTGCGGGTAATTGGTGTTGTAATAATCGCCACCCGCCTTGCCGCTGACGTCAGCCTGGAAGGTGATTTCAGCGGTCTTGTCGCGGCCGACACCGGGTTCGGAGGTCCAGAGCGGAAAGCGGCGGCCGCGCATGTCGAAATAGGACATCTGTTCGCCACCGCCCCAGACATGTTCGTCCTCATCTGCGATGATCCGCAGCCACAGCCGATTGATGGTTTCATCCAGCGCCGTGACCCTGATGGCATTTCCATCCAGCGCCAGATGAAGGCGCGCGGCCTGCCCGGGTGCGGAAGACAGCGTAACGCTGTCGCCACTGACTTCGGCGTGGCGGAGCGCAGTTCGTTCGATGACATAGTCCTCGATATCGAAATTGCCGCGATACATATCCATCCGCTCCTTGCCCAAACCGGCAAAGAAAGCCGGGTTCTCAGGCGAATGAGAAAGAATGGTGTGGCTGCCAATCGCAAGCGTGAAGCCGTCTTTGGTCTTTTCGAATTGCATGACTATACCTGTTTAACCCTTGAGACCGCCGGCGGTGAGACCGGAGACGACGCGTTCCTGAAAGATGACGATCAGGATCGCAACCGGGACGATGCCGACCACCAGCGCCGCCGAGATGACGGGCCAGGGGAAAGCGAACTCACCCTGGTAAAGCTGGATGCCGACCGGCAGCGTGCGCAGTGCCGGATTGGAATTGAAGGAAAGCGCCAGCAGGAATTCGTCCCAGGCGTTCACGAAAGCGAGAATACCGGCGGTGAAGACGCCTGGCGCGCATAGCGGCACGACAACCTTGAACAGCGCGCCGATGCGGGTGCAGCCATCAATCATGGCGGCGTTTTCCAGATCGCGCGGGATGCTTTCGAAGAAGGATACCAGCATCAGCGTGCAGACCGGCAGGGAAAGCACGGTGTAAGGCAGTATAAGAGCGGTCCAGCTATTGAGCAGGTTGAGCGCACGCATGATCTCGAACAGAGGCACCAGCAGCGTTACCAGCGGGAATGTGGAAACGGCGATGATGAGCGAGAGGATCAGCGCCCGGTACTTGAGATCGAGCCGCGCCAGCGCATAGGCTGCCAGCACCGAAATCAGAATTGTGAGGGCCGTGGAAAGAAGCGCGACCATGAAGCTGTTGAACAGGAAGAGGTGCAGCGGCTGGTCGGAAAAGGCCTGCATGTAATTGGCGAGCGTCGGCGCATGCGGAAACCATGTGATCGGTTTCACCGTCAGTTCCGCTTCGGTTTTCAGCGAGGTGAACAGGATCCATATTGCCGGAAACAGGCCGTTGACCAGCAATATGGAGGCCGCAATGAAGCGCAGCGGCTTGCCGGAGAAGAAGGAGGACAGACCGGAGGAGGTCGCAACGGTGCTCATGGGATCAGTCCTTCGTCCTGATAATGCGGAGATAAACGGCGGTGACGCACATGGAGAGCGCAAACATCATGACCGCCAGTGCCGAACCGTAACCGAGATCGAGGAAGGAAACGGTGTTCTGGTGAATGTACATGGCGAGCGTCGTGGTTGATGTGCCGGGGCCGCCGCCGGTCATCATGTATGGAATATCAAAAGTCTGCAGCGCCGTAATCGTACGGAAGATGAGAGCAACGACGATCGAGGGTTTTAGGAGCGGCAGCGTGATCTCGAAGAACTGCCTGAGCTTGCCGGCGCCATCCACATCGGCGGCTTCATAAAGCGAGCGCGGAATGGTTTGCAGCCCTGCAAGGATCATCAGTGCCATGAAGGAAGACGTCTTCCAGATGATGGTCAGGCAGATGGCCGCAAAGGCCCAGTTCGGGGAGTTGAACCAGATGATGCCTTCAAAGCCCAGCCGGTTCAGCACATCGTTGACCACGCCGTATTCGTAGTGGAAAAACCACGCGAAGATGAGGCCGGCGAACGACAGAGGCAGCGCCCAAGGGATGAGCAGCGACAGGCGCATCGGCCATTGCATCGAAAACGGCAGGTTGGCGAGGAGCGCAAGGCCCAGGCCCATGAACAGCGCTCCAGGCACCGTTATCAGCGTTATCAGCACCGTATTCCAGGTCGTTTCCCAGAAAATCGGGTCATCAAGCATCGCCGTGTAGTTTTCAAAGCCGATGAATTCCGCCGGCAGGCCTGATGTCAGCGAAAGGCTGAAAAACGAGGTGTAGACGAGACGCGCCACCGGATAGACGATGATAAGCGAAAGAAGAATGGCTGCAGGCGCCAGCAAAAGCACGGCAAGCGACCGGTCACCGAGATCGAGCCACCGCGTCCAGCGCGGCTGCGGTTTCTCGTCCACCCTGACCATTGTTCTCTCCGGCATCGTCACGTCTGCCACTCCCGCAACTGAATTCACGTCATCGTCTCCCGATCAGACCGGTTAAGTCCCGGCCCGTTTATCGCGCCGTTCAGGCGATTTTCACTGGCTCGGCCAAACAGGCCGGCAACGGCATGTCCTGCATGCCGCCCCCGGCCACAGGGCTTAGCGCAATACGCGGCGCAGACGGCTTTCCATCTGCTTTGCGCCGTCTTCCGGCGACATCACGCCCGCAAGCACGCCATTGACGGTGGTGCGGATCGTTTCGCTGACCTCGTTGTAACGCGGTGTGACCGGACGGGCCTTTGCCGTTTCAACAACCGGAAGAGCATCCGCAAACCAAGGGATGGACTTGGTCACCTCAGCATCCTTGTAGAGCGAGGCATAGGTGGGCAGCAGCGCGGCATTGATGGCCATGAACTTCGAAACATCCTGGCTGGACAGATATTCCACCAGTTTCTTGGCTTCGTCCTGCTGCTTGGAATAGGCGGAAACGCCGAATTCCCAGCCGCCGAGGCACGTCGTCTGCTCTCCGCCCTTGACGGCCGGCAACCGGGCGACGCCAACCTTGTCGTTCACTTGGGATTCCTTGCCCTGAAAATGGGTCCAGGCGTAGGACCAGTTGACGGCGAAGAGAACCTTGCCCGCCTGGAATTCCTTGCGCGTGTCGTCGGTCGCCACTTCGGAAATGTTCTTCTTGGAAATGCCTTCGTCGACGAAGCTCTTCCAGAGCTTCAGCGAATCCACGGCCGCCTGATTGTCGAAATTCAGCTTGCCGTTTTGAACCAGCGACTTGCCTTCGCTCCAGTAGGGCAGCAGGAACGTGCATACCGCACCTTCGATGGCCTTACCCTGGAAGGAGAGGCCCTGAAGTTCGGGGTTCTTTTCGCCCTCCATCACCTTTTTTGAGGCTTCCTTCAGCTCATCCCAGGTGGTCGGCGGCTGGATGCCGTACTTGTCCAGCAAGTCCTTGCGATAGTAGAGGAACATGGAATCGGCGAACGCTGGCAGCGCCACGATCTTGCCGTTCACGGTGTTTGCTTCTGCATAGGTCGGCAGGTAGGCGGACAAGTCTTTGCCGGAGAAATCGCTGGTCCAGCCAGCGGTTGCGAACTGTGCGGGACGGATGACATCGAGCATCAGCACGTCGAGGCTTGAATCCTTGGCAGACATGACGGTGTTGAGATATTGCGCCTGCATTTCGGAGGTGTTACCGCCGGTCTCGATCACGACTTTCACGCCCGGCGTCTTCGCCTCATATTGATCGAGCGCCTTGCGCCACACGTCGGGTTGATGCTGGCTGGAAACGAAGATTTTGAGTTCGGCGTCGGCAAAGGCCTGTCCCGAAAAGCTGAGCATCGTTGCGCAGAGCGCCGCTCCCGTAAGGGCTTTGAATTTCATGTTTTCCTCCCGTTATTGAAATCTTGAAGCCGGGCCGGTGGCGGCCCGATCCTGTCACTGAATGGAGCGTTCCGTCGTCACGTCGAACAGGTGCACCTTCGATGGGTCGAGGCCGATCTTCAGTTCCTCATTCGGAGCCGGTTTCATCTCTGGCGGCATTCTCGCCGTCAGCGCCGCATCACCGAGGGTGAAATGCACCAGCGTATCCGACCCCAAAGGCTCCACCACCTGCACCTTGACGGAGAGCTGTGTGTCAAATCCCCCGGCAGGACCGAAATGTTCAGGGCGAATGCCGACGATGACCTCCCGTCCATCGAGCGCCGTTTCACGGGACGGTCTGATTGCTGCCAGTGGAAGAGAGTTGCCGTCCGTAAATGTCAGCCTGTCGCCGGTCACTCTGGCGCGAGCGAAATTCATGGCAGGCGCACCGACGAAACCGCCGACGAACACGCTTTCCGGACGGTTATAGACCTCGTCCGGCGTGCCCACCTGCTCGATATCGCCGCCGCGCAGAATGACGATGCGGTCAGCCAGCGTCATCGCCTCCACCTGATCATGCGTAACGTAGATGATGGTAGTGCCGAGCTGCTGGTGCAGGCGCTTGATTTCCGTGCGAACCTGTCCGCGCAGTTTTGCGTCGAGGTTGGAAAGCGGCTCGTCGAACAGGAACACCTGCGGGCGGCGCACGATGGCGCGGCCCATGGCCACGCGCTGGCGCTGGCCGCCGGAAAGCTGGCCCGGACGACGGTCCAGCAGATGGCTGATGCCCAGCATATTCGCTGCCTCATCAATGCTGGCATTGGCCTGCGAGGCGCTGACACCACGTACCTTCAGGCTGAAACCCATGTTTTCACGCACAGTCTTGTGCGGGTAAAGCGCGTAGTCCTGAAACACCATGGCGATGTCACGCTCGCGCGGCGGCAGTTTGTTGACAACGCGGTCGCCGATCATCACCTCACCGCCGCTGATGCTTTCCAGCCCGGCGACCATGCGCAACGTCGTGGATTTTCCGCAGCCGGAGGGGCCGACGAAAACCACGAATTCACCATCGTTGATTTCAAGGTCAATACCCTTGACGATGCGCAGGGCACCGTAACTCTTGTCCAGCTTGCGCAGGCTGACTGAAGCCATCTTTTCCTCCTCACGTCCGGGGCGTCCAAAATCGGATGAACGCAAACCCGGCATCAACCTTCAAATCCACGCATCGCTTTTCGAAAAAATCATCCCGATCGTCCGGCGATATCGTGGGACGGCCAAACGCCTGTCTCCCTAGGTCCGTGATATTACCTTTCGTCAAAAGGAAATCAATAGTGTATCAATTTTATTTCTGACAGAAATCAAAAACCGGCAAAGCTTTGATTTGTAGAAATATTTCAACGAAAACCCCTGCGTGGCAGGTCGCGGCTTCCTTGCCTGTGGTCAATTTTCTCTGTCCATGTGGATCACGCGAATTTCGTGCGTTTTCAACGTATGCGTGAAACGTACCGTGCGACGGTGTGGTCGAACCATGTCCATGAGACTTCAGCCACGGCTCCGTCCTGACCCTGGCTCAGGCGAAGGACGCGCGGCACCGACGCGCCGGATTTCTGGCCGAATTGTGCAGGCGCCCATTCTGGCACTTCCCCGAGGTCGATGCGGTCTTCTGCCTTCGATATCCAGAGATTGAGGCGGGTGCGATAGTAGAGATAGAGCGATTCCGACAGGTTCTCGATGGTAATCGTGTCGACATAGGAACCGTCGAGCCAGATCTCCTCGATTGCCGCCGGTTTCCCCGCGATACGCCTCAGGCGGCGGATGCGGTGGCCTTCCGGCGATGTGCCAAAGGCGGGCAGGGTGGATGGCTTGGCAAGGCGCGCAACATCCAGCACCTCCGCCGTTGGCAGGCCACCCCCCTCGATCATCTCAAGCCGGAAGAAGGCATAAACGCTCTGGGGATCACTGACCGCGCGGATATAATTGCCGGAACCCTGCACACGCTCCAGCAGTCCACGCTCCTGCAACTCCGCAAGCGCCTTGCGAAGCGTGCCGACAGCAATGCCGAGATCGGCTGCCATATCCCTTTCGGGAGCAAGCTTTTCACCATCTGTCAGACGGCCCGCAGCGACTTCGCGCACCAGCATTTCGGCGATCTGCAAATACATAGGCAGGCTGCCGCCCGTGTGTTTCATGATGCCATCCCCTCCGCAAAACAAAAATTGATACATCATTGATTTACATATTTCTTGATGTTATGCAAGAAAAACGAGAGCGGCCTTGAGGAGGAATTGCATGACCGTCGTACCCGTTACATCCGCTGATCTCGATGCTGCCGAGGTCTCCTGGTTTTCTGCCCTTTGTTCCGATGATTACGCCTATCTGGGCGTGCCGGATGGCAGCCTGCGCTCCAGCTTCGAACATTGCTCGGATATCGTCAAAAAGGCCGAGGAACTCGGTTTTCGCAACATTCTCTGCCCCTCTTCCTATCAGGTCGGCCAGGACACGTTGAGCTTCGTGGCAGGTTGCGCTCCGATCAGCGACCGCATCAATTTCCTTGCTGCAATCCGTTGCGGCGAAATGCAGCCGATCATGCTGGCGCGTACGGTGGCGACGCTCGATCACATGCTGAAGGGCCGCCTGACGCTCAACGTCATCAGCTCCGATTTTCCCGGCGAGGTGGCTGACAGCGCGTTTCGCTACAAACGCAGCCATGAAGTCGTGCAGATTTTGCGCCAGGCCTGGACCCGTGACACGATTGACCATGACGGCGAGATCTACCAGTTCAAGGGTGTCTCCACCGAGCCTGCACGTCCGTACCAGCAGAATGGTGGTCCGCTGCTCTATTTCGGCGGTTATTCGCCGGATGCGCTGGAGCTGTGCGGCGCGCAATGCGACGTGTATCTGATGTGGCCCGAAACGAAAGACCAGCTCGCAGACCGCATGCGCGCTGCCCATGAGCGTGCCGCAGCCCATGGCCGCACGCTGGATTACGGCCTGCGAGTCCACATGGTCGTGCGCGATACCGAAAATGAAGCGCGCGAATATGCGGAGCATCTGGTTTCGAAGCTCGATGACGAGTATGGCCAGCTGATCCGCAACCGCGCCCACGACAGCGGCTCACTCGGTGTATCGCATCAGGCGCGGGCCCGAGAACTGGCCGACAAGTTCGGTTATGTCGAACCAAACCTGTGGACCGGCATCGGCCGGGCGCGCTCCGGCTGTGGTGCAGCGCTCGTTGGCTCCACCGATAAGGTCCTTTCGGCGCTGGAGGAATACCAGAAAATGGGTATTCGCGCCTTCATCCTCTCGGGTTATCCGCATCTCGACGAGGCTGAACACTTCGGAACCAAGGTCCTGCCGCAAATGAAAACCTGCTCCCTGCCGCATGCATACGGCCGGGTGCCTTCTGAAACACCTGCCACGCCGCTGGGCAACGGGGAACGCCACTGATGGAACGTATCGCTCTTTCTGAAAACCTGGAACTTAGCCGCATCGTTTACGGCATGTGGCGCATCGGCGACGATGCTGATACTTCGCCTTCCCATGTACAGGCAAAGATCGAAGCCTGCCTGGCGCAGGGCATCACCACCATGGATCAGGCTGATATATACGGTGGATACACGGCGGAAGCCATTCTGGGTGCCGGCCTCAAGGCAGCTCCATCCCTTCGCGACAAGATCGAGATCGTGACGAAATGCGGCATCGTGGCGCCAGCCGGGCGTCACTCAGCCGCCCGCGTCAAGCATTACGATACCACGGCTGGCCATATCAACGCTTCAGTCGAGGCCTCCTTGCGTGACATGGGCACAGATCGTGTCGATCTGTTGCTGATCCACCGGCCCGATCCGTTGATCGATCCCGAAGAAACCGGCAAGGCGCTCGATGCACTGGTAGCTTCCGGCAAGGTCAAGGCCGTGGGCGTTTCCAATTTCCGCCCGTGGGATTTCGCCCTGCTGCAATCGGCTATGAGCAATAGGCTGGTTACGAACCAGATCGAAATGAGCTTGCTTGCTACCGATAGCTTCACCAATGGCGATCTGGCCTTCCTGCAGGAAAAGCGCGTTTCACCGATGGCATGGTCGCCGCTTGGCGGCGGTTCGCTGTTTTCCGGTGCGCATGGTGGAACCATGGCTGCCCTGCAGCGCATCGGCAACGAGCAGGGCGTCGATGCCACTGCCGTTGCCATCGCCTGGCTGCTGCGGCATCCGGCAAAGATCGTGCCCGTGCTCGGCACCAACAATATTCAGCGCATAAAAACGGCGGCCGATGCCCTGCGCGTCACCATCGACCGCCAGACCTGGTTTGAGCTTTACACACTTGCAATTGGAAGCGAGGTGCCGTGATGACAGTCGCAGAAGCGATCAAAATGCCGAATGAGCACGTATTTGTTCCCGGCGGCGAAAACAGCCGCAGCTTTCGCAATGCGCTCGGCGCTTTCACCACCGGCGTAACGGTGGTGACGGCAACGACGCCCGAAGGGCCGATCGGTATGACGGTCAACAGCTTCGCGTCGGTATCGCTCGATCCGCCGCTGGTGCTGTGGTCGCCTGCCAAAAATTCATCGCGCTATCCGGCCTTCAGCGGCGCAACGCATTTCGCCATCCATGTGCTGAGCGCAGATCAGGACGTGCTGAGCGCCCGCTTCACCCGCAACGGCCGCGCATTTGACGATCTTGACTGGGAAATCAACGACGAGGGCGTTCCGGTCATTCCGGGCACGCTCGCCCGTTTCGAATGCCGGCAGGCGGCAGCCCACGATGCGGGCGATCACACCATCATCGTCGGCGAAGTGCTGCGTGCCGCCCACCGCGATGGCGATCCCCTGTGCTTTTCAGGCGGAGCCTTCGGGCGGTTTTCAAAGCAGTAGGCAGAACGGGATTTTCCCGTTCGATCTCGGTAGAGATTTACTCCAGCCATCTGTTGCTTATTTAACGGAGCGCGCCTGTCGTGCTCCGTTTTTGTTTCGTCTGTCAGTAAAAACCACGCTTTGCGCTGTTCATACTGGAAATCATCTTTCAAACTGGCGTAGTTGATCTGATTCACAAAATGATTCGCTCGATCAAAGGAAGACCGCACGTCGCGCGGGTTAGGGAGACTGAATGTCCGCTTGTTTCTGCCATGTTTCGGAAGGGGAAACCTGTCCGACAGCAGAAATGTGTGCAGCAGCGCCAAGCAGGTTTTTCCCTGGTGGGGCAACGGGGCTTCTTGTCCTCATATCCTCACTTTTCACCGCGCCGGTTGTCGTCGCCGACACCTTGCAGTGGACAGGCTCTGACGGCGAAGACTGGGTTACCGCCTCGAACTGGGGTCCATCGCAACGTGTTCCCAATGCCGGCGATGAGGCGATCATCAATTCTTACGGTCCGATCATCAACATAGGAACAACCGCTGAAGTGCAGCAACTGGCGATAGGCAATGCTGCGGGCGCCGGCACGCTGGTGGTTCAGGGCGGCTTGCAGACGAAATCCGTCATTCTCGGAACGGCCAGCGGAGCGACCGGCTCCGCCACATTCAGCGGCGCAAACTGGGCGAATGAAAGTAACATCATTGTTGGTGGCGACGGCACGGCCACCCTTCTTCTGTCACACGGCACAACGGCATCGTCGGAAAACATCCATGTTGGCAAAAGCGGGACGGGAAGCGGCTCCGTCAAGCTCGACAACGCATCTACACTGAGGATCGCCGATACGGTTCTTGTGGGTTACAGCGATCCGCTATCTTCCGCAACTGGCGGAAACGGCTATCTGGATGTGCTTGGCGCCAGCGCGCTGAAAAGCGCCAAAGGCCTGCTGGCCAAAGATGCCACTACCGCAGGGACGGCCCTGGTGTCGGGTGCGGGCAGCCGCTGGACCATGTCGTCGGACCTCGTTGTTGGTGGTGCGGGCGTTGGCACGCTCACCATCACCGGCGGCGGCACGGTCACCAGCCGGACGACCACGGTCATCGCCGATCTGGCTTCTGCGGACGGAAGTTCCGTGACGGTAAGCCGTCTGGGCTCCGCGCTGCAAAGCGGCGGATCGCTCGTCGTTGGCAATTCGGGAGCTGCAACGCTTCTCGTAGAGGCCGCAGGGACCGTAACCAGTGGCGAGGCCATTGTCGGCCGCCATTCGGCAAGTGAGGCGACTGTCACCGGCGACGGCTCGAACTGGAGGACCGGCGACCTGCAGGTCGGCGGCGATGTCGCCGATCCGGGCGGTGCCGCCGGCAATGGTAAGCTCAACGTTATGGCGGGTGGCTCCGTTGATAGTACGACGGCGCGGCTTGGCGTTGTGGCGGGTGCAACGGGCGCTGCCGCCGTGGATGGGCAGGGCTCGGTCTGGACAGTCAACCGTGGCGATCTCGAGGTGGGTGTGAGTGGCACGGGTTCGCTGGCGGTTACGGGCGGCGGCCTTGTCGATGCAGCGAATATTATCATCGGAGCAAATGCCGGTGGTACCGGTTCCGCCCGGGTATCCGGTGCCGGCAGCAAATTGCAAAGCCGCGCCGATCTCAATGTCGGCCTTGACGGCAACGGTTCCATGACCGTCGAGGCCGGTGGCACGGTGGAAAGCCGCGACGGCTATGTTGCGGCCCATGGCGGTTCCACTTCCACCGTAACGGTGGCGGGCAACGGATCGAGCTGGGCGATGACCGGAACGTTTTTTGTCGGATACGGAGGCGGGACTACAGGAAATGTGTCTGTCAGCGCCGGCGGCGGTATCAAAGCTGCCAAGGTGATGCTCGGTGATCTTGCCGGTTCCTCCGGCACGATGACGATCACAGGATCGGGTTCGAACGTCACCGCTTATATCGACAACGGCGTTGTGAACTCCGGCTCCGTCGATGTGGGTTTTGAAGGTTCCGGAAGCTTGACCGTTACGAACGGCGGATCACTTGATGCCTATGATCTCTATGCGGGCAGTGCGGCGGGATCGAATGGAAACGTTCTGGTAAGCGGTGTGGGATCGCGCGTTGCGGTTGGCAATCTCATGGTCGTCGGCGATGCCGGAAACGGTTCCGTTGAGATAACCGGCGGAGCCTCGCTGGCTGCGCCCACTATTCTCATTGCCGCATCGGCGGGTTCCACAGGCGTGCTCAACATCGGAGCTGCCGCGGGCCAAACCGCCCGCTCAGCCGGTGCGTTAGAAGCGCGCACGATTGCTTTCGGTGCAGGCAACGGCAGCATCGTCTTCAACCATTCCGAGACCGGCTATATACTCTCAGCCGATATTTCAGGTGCGGGCAAAGTCGTTGCCGAAGCTGGCGTCACAACGCTTGGCGGCAATAACAGCTATTCCGGCGGCACCACGATTTCCTCCGGCACGCTGAAAGGCAACTCAAAAAGTTTCGGCTCGGGCGGCATCGCCAATGATGCGCAACTCGTTGTCGATGGTGCCGGCACGCTTTCCAATGCCATCAGCGGCACTGGCACCTTTGAAAAGACGGGCGATGGCAATCTGGTCTTGACCGGAAATAGTACCTATACGGGCACCACTGCGGTTTCCTCTGGAAAGCTCAGCGTCAATGGCTCGCTTGCAAGCGCTGTTTCGGTCGGTACCGGCGCGACACTTGGCGGCTCCGGCACCATCGGCGGCCTGACCGTCGGCTCGGGTGGCACGCTCGCGCCCGGCAATTCGATCGGCACGCTGGCTTCCACGGGCAGCGCAACATTTGCTAGTGGCTCTCGCTATGAGGTTGAAATCGACGCCGCCGGCAATTCCGACAGGCTTGCCGTGACCGGAACCATCACCATCGACAATGATGTCAGTCTTGTCGTTACGTCGCTGGCGAACCAAACTGCCTATAGCCTCAGCACCCGCTACACGATCCTGACGGCAACGGGTGGAATTACCGGTACGTTTTCAAGTGTCGGCGAAAATTTCGCCTATCTGACCGCAATGGTAGCCCGGAGTGCTGACGACGGCAGCACCTATCTTTCCTTCGCCCGGGCATCACCGGATGCCGGCTTTCTGGCCGCTGAAACATCGACGGCCAATGCGCGCGGGGCCGCCAACGCCATAGAGGCGCTTGGGGAAAGCTCGCCGCTCTACGAGGCGGCCGTGTTTCTGCAACAGGGCGAAACCCAATCCGCCTTCGCGCAGCTTGCCGGGGAAATTCATCCCTCGCTTGCCATGGCTTTGATCAACCGCAGCCAACTCACCCGCGATGTCATTCTCAACCGGCTGCGCAGTGCTTTCGAAGGTGTCGATGCGCGCCCGATCCTGCCGGTCGCCTATGCTGAAGGCGGATCAAACCCGTTTGACATTGACGAGGGTTCACTCACGTTCTGGTCCAGTGGTTTCGGCTCTCGCGGCCGCACCGATGGTGATGGAAACGGCGCATCGGCCGACATGAAGGGCGGCGGCGTCCTCTTTGGTATTGACGGAGATTTGGCTGATGGCTGGCGTGCCGGGGTGGCCGCCGGATACGGCCGCGATGTGATCAGCCAGGGTTCTCCTGCGGCATCTGCTGACGTGGACGGCTACTATGTGGCGGGTTATGCGGGCAAAACAATTGGCCCTGCATCCCTGCGTCTTGGTGCAACCCACGCCTTTCAGGATGTCGAAACGCGCCGGGCGGTTTCCTTTTCAACATTGAAGGAGGACCTAACCGCTGGTTACGACGCTTCCACCACGCAGGTCTTTGCCGAAGCCGCCTGGCGGTTCGATTTCGATCTCACCCATATCGAGCCTTACGCCAATATCGCTTACGTGAATACGCGGACGGATGCTTTCCGGGAGATGGGCGGTATCGCCGCCGTCTCTTCGGGTGCCGTCAGCCACGACGAGTTTTATTCGACGCTCGGGGCGCGCATCAGCCGTGACATTGCGTTGGAGGGGATGCTTGGACGCGCGATGCTCGATATCGGGTGGCGTCATGCCTATGGCGATCCGATGATGGAGAGTGCACTGTTCTACGATGGTGGCAGTGCGTTTTCTGTGACAAGTGCTGCCATGGCGCGCGACGTGGCATTGATCAATCTGGGGCTTAGCTACAATCTCAACCCATCCGCGACCTTGACATTCCGTTACGGCGCGGTTTTTGGCGCGGGTCTTCTGGATCAATCTGCTTCAGCCCAACTTGGAGTTCGTTTCTGATGAAGCGCAGTCAAAACACGCTTTGGAAAACGGCTCTCACGGTGTTCCTGTCCGCCGGTTTGGTGGCGGGCGGTGCTCCCGCGCAAGATGCAGAAAAAAAGGCGGACGCGCCGTTGCGTGAGGTTCACGGGAGTTGGCAGCTTGCTTGCGTCGCGCCTGCGAAAAAAGATGATAATGACGCCAGTAAGCCGGTGGCGGAGACGGAAAAACCGCTCTGCGCCATCGCTCAGGTCCAGCTTGAGGAGAAGACACGCAAACTGGTCGTCTCCGTCGAGTTCCGGCTTGATGATGTCGGGACGCCGGGTAAGCTTTCCGGCACCGTGGTCATGCCTTTCGGCCTTGCCGTCACAAAGCTGTTTTCGGTAAAATCCGGAAATGTGCGGTTGCAGGAAGTTCAGGTCAGCACGTGTCTGCCCGTGGGCTGCATCGTTTCCTTCACGCCGTTCGTCGAACTTGTAACCGCGCTGAAGGCCGGACAAACCCTGACAATAGAGGCCCCCGATCTGCAGGGCCGAACGGTTTCGTTCCAGTTGCAGGGACAGGGATTTTCCGAGGCACTGGAGCGCCTCGGAAGCTTGCATTAGAGCATTTCCGGTAGAAACCGCATCGCGGTTTGTGTCCGGAAATGCGTATCTACGATCTATGCCGCGACGGAATCGGGTTCGCTGGCACTTTCCGGCTTTTGCGGTTCCGCGTGTTTTTTAGCCGATGTCTTGCGCGAAAACAGCCCGGTGAGGTAGGTACCCAACCTGTCCATTTCCACGAAGATGACCGGGGTGATGAACAGCGTCAGCAATTGCGAGACGATGAGACCACCGACCACGGCAACACCAAGTGGCTGGCGCAGTTCCGAGCTGGCGCCTGAGCCGAGGGCGATGGGCAGGGCGCCCAGCAGCGCGCAGAAGGTCGTCATCATGATCGGCCGGAAACGGCGCACGCAGGCTTCGTGGATGGCGCTGGTGGGCGGTTCGGCCTTTTCGCGGATCAGTTCCACCGCAACGTCGATCATCATGATCGCGTTTTTCTTGACGATGCCGATCAGCATCAACAGCCCGATCAGCGCAATGATCGAGAAATCCATGCCCATCACCTTCAGCGCCACCAGCGCGCCAAAAGCCGCCGCCGGCAGACCGGAAAGGATGGTCAGCGGGTGGATGAAGCTTTCGTAAAGCACACCCAGCACCACATAGATGGTCAACACCGCCGCAAGAATGAGGATGCCGGTATTGCCCTGGCTCTGCTGGAATATTGCCGCCGTGCCGCCATAGCTGGTGAACACGTCCTGCGGCAGGCCGATGGTGGTTTTGATCTGGTCAATACGGCTCGTCGCATCCGAAAGCGCCACGCCATCCGGCAGGTTGAAAGAGACGGTCGTAGAAACGAGCTGGCCCGTCTGGTTGATGGTCACCGGCGCCTGCGTGCGGGTGAGGGTGGCGAAGTTGGAAAGCGGAACCAGAACACCCGATTTTGCCGAGAGAATGTTGATGTCGCTCAGGAAATCGTCATTCCACTGTTTCGAGCTGTCGAATTCGACGATCACATCATAGCTATCACCGGTCGACTGGATTTGCGCCGCCGTATAACCGCCGAACGACATTTCCAGCGTCTTGCGCAATTGGTCGTTGGTAATGCCGAAGGCGGCTGCCTTTTCCGGGTCGACCGAAATCGTCGCCGCAATTGCGCCGTTCTGAGCGTCGGAATTGACGGCGGCGAATGTGCGGTCGCGGCGCATCGCCTCCATCAGCTTGTTCGACCATTCATTGGTCGCGTCGGCGTTCAGGCCCTGAATGACGAGTTGGTATTGGCTGGCGGAGCTGCGCCCGCCCAAACGTAAGCTTTGCTGGGGATTGATATAGGTGCGGATGCCCGCCACCTTCGATGTCGCCTGGCCAAGTTCCGCCAATACCTGGCTTAGCGGTGCACGCTCTTCCTTCGGCTTCAGCTCCACGAACATCGAGCCGTTATTCAGCGGGTTGCGGGAATTGCCGCCGACTGTAGAGGTCACATGCACCACGGCCGGGTTCTTGCGGATCTGATCGGCCACCTGCGCCTGAAGATCGCGCATCGCGGTATAGGAAATGTCCTCACGCGCCTGCGTCGACACGGAAAGGCGACCGATATCTTCCTGCGGGAAGAAGCTGGAAGGCAAAGTCTCGAACAGATAAAGCGATGCTGCAACCGATGCCAGGAATGCGCCCAGAACCACGCGGCGATGGGAAAGGCACCAGCCGACGGCCTTGCCATAGAGGCGAAGCGTGCGCTCGAAGCCGGCGTCGAACCAACGGATGATGGCCGGCGGTCTGGAGGAATGACCCGAAAGCCTTGAGGCGAGCATGGGCGTGACAGTCAGCGAAACCAGCGCCGACGCCATGATTGCCAGCGTTACCACCATGCCGAATTCGTTAAACAGCCTGCCGATCACTCCGCCCATCAGCAGAATGGGAATGAACACTGCAACCAGTGAGATGGACATGGACAGAATGGTGCCGCTGACTTCCGCGGCGCCCTGAAGGGCCGCCTCGCGCATTGTCAGGCCTTTTTCTTCGTGCAGTCGCAGGATGTTTTCCAGCATGACGATCGCATCGTCCACCACAAGTCCGACCGACAATGTCAGTCCGAGTAGCGAGATATTGTCGATACTGTACCCCAGAACATACATGGCCCCGAAGGCGGTAATCAGTGATAGCGGCACGGCAAGGCCCGGAATAATGGTCGCCGTCAGATGCCCGGTGAAGAGATAGATAACCGCGACCACCAGCCCGATGGTGAGGAGCAGCGTGAACTGTACGTCGGCAATCGCGTCCTTGATCGCGGTCGAGGCGTCATTCATGACGTTGATATTGACCGATGGCGGCAATTGCTGGCGCAGCGCCGGTAACTTGGCCCGGATGGCATCCACCACATCAACGGTGTTGGCGTCCGGCTGGCGCTGCACGGCAAGAACGATCGCCTGTTCGCCATCGAACCAACTGCCGGCATTGGGGTTGTCGATACTGTCGGTGACATTGGCGATATCGCCGAGATGGATGGAAGCACCGTTGCTTGTCGCCACCACCAGCGAGCGGAAGGCCGCCGCATCGGTGCGCTGGGTGTCTGCCTCTATCGTCAGGCGCTGGTTGTCGTTCTGCAACGCGCCCACGGGCACCTGATTGTTCGCCTGCGCGATGGCGGTTGTGACGGTATCGACGCCAAGCCCTCTTGCCTGAAGCTGCGAGGGATCGAGGCCAATGCGCACGGCATAGGTCTGCGCGCCGTAGATACTCACCTGCGCGACACCGGAAATGGTTGAAAGCAGCGGCGAGATGATATTCTCGGCGATTTCATCCACCTTGCTGGTCGGCATCTCCTTGTTGTTGATGGCAAGCAGCAGTACCGGCGCATCGGCCGGGTTGGTCTTGCGGTAACTCGGCGTTGTCGTCATGTTGCTTGGCAACTGCCGCTGTGCGCGCGAGATCGCCGCCTGAACATCTGCTGCCGCTGCGTCGATGTCACGGTTGAGATCGAATTGCAGCACGATGGAGCTGTTGCCCAGAGTGTTGGTGGCGCTGATTTCGCTGACACCCGGAATGGTCTCGAACTGCTTCACCAGCGGCGTGGTGACTGAGGTGGCCATGGTTTGCGGCGAGGCGCCCGACAGCGACGACGAAACGCTGATCGTCGGAAAATCGACTTTCGGCAGCGCAGCGACGGGCAACAGGCGGAAACCGGCAAGCCCGGCGAGCACGAGGCCGATGGCGAGAAGGGTGGTTGCGACGGGTCGGTTGATGCAGAAATTCGGGATCATGGGTTACCCACCTGTTCCTGCTGCGAAATATTGGCGGCCAGATTGGCGGCCGCGCCGCCCTTGTCCGAGAATTGCTCGACCACCTGTTGACCGTCGGCAAGTCCCGACTGGCCTTCGATGATCACATGCTCGCCGCCGGTGAGGCCGCTGGCAATGGCTGTCATATCGCCGTTGGAGCGGGCAACCTCCACGGTCGTCATATGAACACGGTGGTTGTCATCGACGGTGTAGACGAAATTACCCTTCGGCCCCGGCCGCACGGCAACCGTCGGCACGACGATCATCTCCGCGTCGGAGACGAAATGAGCCGTGACGTTGACGGACTGGCCGGGCCACAACAGCCCGCGATCGTTCTTGAATTCCGCTTTGGCAAGTACGGTACCGGACGTTTGGTCTACGACGTTGTCGTAAAAACGCAGCATGCCGCTCATGGGCTCGCCGCCGGTTGCCGCCGGGTCTACATCGACCGCCGTGTCCTTCTGAACGCCTTCGCGCAATTGCGGCAGGTAGCGCTGCGACAGGCGAAAACTGACAGAGATGGGATCGTATTTCGTGATCGTCACAATATTGATGCCAGCGCTGAGATAGGCACCGGGGCTGACGGTAACATCGCCCAGTCGCCCATCGAAGGGCGCACGGATCTCCATATGTTCGAGCGTTACCTGGTCGGAAGCAAGCGTCGCCTTGTCGGCATCGATTTTTGCGGCGGCGCTGTCCCTGGCTGCCCTTGCCTGATCCAGCACCTGCTGGGACTCTGCGCTCTGCTTGACCAGATTGGCGGCGCGCTGGAAGGCGGCTTCCGTCTGTTCCAGCGTTGCCTGATCGGCAGCGATATTGGCCTTGTCCTTGTCGACGGCTGCGCGGGCGATACGGTCATCCATCTTGAGGATCAGATCACCCGCCTTGATATGCTGGCCGTCCTTCGCGGAGATTTCCGTGACGAGACCGGCCTGAAGCGGCGCTATATTGGTGATGTCGGCGGCAACCGCCCATCCCGTCGCCGTAGCGTCCATTGGCAACGTCGCCTTGTTGACGGCGATGGTGCTGACGGTAGGCGGCCCGCCATTGCGCCGCCCGCCACCTTGCCTCTGGCCTGTCTGCTGGCCGGCTTGACCGTTCTGCGACGTCTGGCCCTTCTTGCCGGCAGATCCATCGGCCGTTGCCGTTTCTGCATGTGGCGAAACGCTGGCGAATTGTTTGAGATAGGGAATTCGATCAAGGGGCAGGCGATCTTTAAAATACCACGCGCCGGCGGCTGCGATGGCGAGAACGCTGAGGGCGGTCCAGAAACGTTTCATCTGACGGTTCCGCAAAATGAGAGCAATACATGTTTCCCGAACATGTTCGGTAAGCCCTGGGAGCAGCTTTAGCTCCCACAAGACACCCAATGCGCTGCAAAATCACCTTAAACTTTTGTAATGGCAGCGACGATGTCTGCCGTCATGTTGCCTTGCGAAACAAGGGTTGTGGCGGTTTTGGGCATGTGCCCGTCGCCGGGCTCGATGCACGGAACTTGACCCCAATCGTGACCAAAATAAAAAGCCGCCTCGTTTCCGGGGCGGCTTTGAACAGGAGCGGCGAGTTGCCGAGGGTCAGAACGCCCGGATGGCGTTGCGCGTCGCAAGCACATCCTCGGAGACGTTGCCGGCCGTTGCGGGAACGGAGCCGACGAGGTCCAGGAACTTGTAAAGTTCGGTTGCCTGCGAGTTGGTGACGTAGATGATATCGCGATCCTGCATCGGGAATTTCGTGGTGGCAAAGAAGGTTGAAGGATCGCGCAGGTTGGCGCGGAAGATGACCGGAACTTCCTGTCCCGGGAACTTCGACATGTCGATGCCAAGCTTCACGAGAAGATCGCGTTTGACGGTACGATAGACATAGACCTGCGCAGGGTCTGCGCGGGAGTCAAGCAATCCGCCCGCCTTGCCCAGTGCATCCGAGAGCTTCAGCGCGGCGTCCTCAAATTCGAAACGACCATTGAGGCCGGAGGCGCCGAAAGCGAGATAGGTGCGGCGTTCACGCTCCACCATGACCGTGTCGCCCGGAACCACATAGATGTTCTCGGAAGGCGTGCTGACAAGGTGATTGTAGTTGACGCGCGCGGTCTTGCCGCGACGGATCAGCGTGACATAGGATTCGATATTTGGGGCGCTGAGGCCTTTTGCATAGGAGATGACGTCGAGAACGCGGTCACCCGCTTCTGAAAGCTGGACCTTCGTCGGCTCCTTGACGTCGCCAAGCACCGATGCCTGTGCGGAGCGGCTGGAAATCTTGGTGATGAGGACCTGCGGTTCGATGGCCCGGTTGGCCAGACGCTCCTCGATCTCGCTCTGCACATCCTCGACATTGCGGCCTGTTGCGCGGATCTTGCCGGCATAGGGAACGCTGATATTGCCTTCCCGGTCTACCGTCTGGTTCGGCAGGCTGATGAAGTTGCCGGGACGGCTGCCCGCATCGTTTGGAATGAAAAGTCCGCCCGCCTGGCTTTCGAAGATTGCGACCTGCACCACGTCACCAACGCCCATCGGCAACGCCGGAACACCACCCTTGCCGCCGCCGAAACTGCCGAGCAGGGTAGCGGTGGTGGTATCGCCGACATAGTTCAGGACGGAACTGTTGATATCGATGAGAGCGTAGTCAACGCCCGCAGTTTTCTTTTTGTCCTTGGAACTGAATTTCACTGAAGCGTTGGATTCGATTGTTGCCGCATCGGGGCCTGATGCCGCGGTCACGGTGCACCCCGCAAGTGCTGCGGAGGCAAGCAGAATCGAAACATTCAATAAACGCATTTGGTCCTCAAAATAAATTTCGTCCGAAAAAAGAAACAAACCGGACATCGTATAGTTTTATAAAAATCGGCACTTCATATTTGACACCGGTAAATCAAATCTCAACCGGGCATTACATCCGTTCAGCAGAATCGTGTCACGAAATGTCTACGCTGGCATCAGGCTTATTGCCTAACTTAAGGCGATGCTTCAAGTTAAGTCGTCGCTCGATTGCGCCGGAAAATCCGTAACATTCACAATCTTCACGAACCCGAATGGCGTCAGTATCATCGTTCTTCTATATTCAATCGGACGGCATAATCACTGCGATTACCGCATAGCGCTAGTGCAGTTTTGTCACGCTTGCCCAGTTTCTTTCATGTTTGACTTAAAAACACGATAATTGGTTGTTTTAAAGTATCTTTTCCCCGCATCAGCGGCCGATCCTCAGTCTCCCCGGCTGGCCTGCGGCGCTGGTTTCACGCTTGCGGTGGGCGGAGGCCGGTAGCGCCAGCCACTCTTGGATCCCTAAGCGGATAGCGGCCATCTGTACGATGGCCGGTATGGCAACGCCGATAACGGTCGTGATCGCTAGCAAGCTCGCCATATCCGTGACGTGGAAAAGCTTCACCGCGACAGCTCGGCCAAAGCCTATAGCGATGATGTGCATGACATACACGCCGACGGATAACTGGCCGAGTGTCTTGAGCATCGACGAAATCGCGCTTTCGCGAATAACAAGCGCCTGCGAAATTGCGATAATCAGGAATATGCCGAGAATTGCGGATGGGAAAGGAAGCCGTTCGGGAATTTCGGTTTGCCACGAGAAATAGGTGGAAATCGCAAAGGCGACGAGAAGCGCGAGAAATGAGTGTACCGTGTATCGCCTCTGCCAAAAACCATATTGCTTGGCAACAGTGCCAAGTGTGAAATAGACGAGCCCATATGCGATATCCAACGGAACAGACTGGCTGTGCAGATAAAAAAGCGTGAAGAGGGCAAGCGCAAATGCCATGCGGACAATCGGAGGCACCTGAACGAAAATATATGATGCAAGTTGGCAGAAAAACAATGCGTAGAGAAACCAGAAGGGGCTGATCGGGTTCCACAGGATTTCGAGGACACGGGTGAAATCTATGGTCGTGTTAGTGAGACCAAAACGCCCCATAGCCACCATCAGACTGCCATGCAGAATTGACCAGAACAGATAAGGGTAAGCGATATTCTTTCCGAGTTTGGTAAGAAAATCTGTCGGGTCGACATTTTTTTCGGAGAAAAAAAGTCCAGACACGAAGAAAAAAAACGGCATATGGAAGGTGTAAATCGTATAGTCAATAAAGCCCATAAGGCTGAAGTGCGTCGGCATACCGGAAATACTCAAACCTCTTTCCGTGTGACCAAAGACAACCATAATTATGCCGAGACCCTTGGCTATATCATAGCTGTGATCACGCAACGCCTTATCTTTCATGAAAACACCTAATGTAAATTTTAAAATTATTTATAATTCAGTGAAATATTTAGTTGATGTGGATACAAAATTTATTATGAAATACTAATCGTGTATCGGAAGTATTGAATGAGATTAAAAATCTGCCTATTGTGGCAGCTGTATAAATATGCTTAATATTAAAAACTTGAAGATTCGTATTTGCCGAGTCCCGATCCTGGTGTTGTTATACGCTCCCTGAAGCGTAGCAGAAGTACGGGTAAAATTGCTTCTACCATCTGGACGTCGCGAATGTCCGATATGGTTTTGGCCAGTTCGTTATAAATAAGCGCGGCCTCCGTTATTGTAGACCGTGTAGGCGACTTTTGGCGACACTCCGCGAAGATCGTCTCGACCCGGTCGCTGATTTTTTGCAGCAGGGCAACGTCGTAGGCAAGCGTAGGTGCCGCTGGCGCCGTGTCAAACATGTCGCCCATACCGGCCACGAGCCAACTTATATTGATGCCGAACCGCTCACGATAGAGAGCCAAAACGCCAGCGTCGGGAATACGGTCGCCCCGTTCATAGTAACCAAGCATTGCAACTGTCAGGCCTAGTGCCTCAGCAAATGGCTCACGCTCGTCGAATTTTAGTGCTTCGCGGACCTCGGTCAGCCGTTTTCCCAACGGCGTCTTTGGCTCGACGCGTTTCCTGCTCATAATTCCGCATAAATATCACGATTTGGTATTTACTAGATACCAATTTGCGATATTCCTCTGTTTGTACAAAGACCAAATCACTCATGAGGTAGGCCGGTCAGGGCCGCCTCGCTCACAACGAGGAATCATTATGCACGGCGACTGCATTGCGGACAAGGCGACGGCGAGCCTGCGCTGGATAAGAGAAGGCCGGTGACGCCACTTGCTTTACCTATGGGTGTCTCTGTCGACGTCAACAGAGTATATCCAATATGGATATATTCGACCTTGAAAATTGCATGTCAGGCTCGTTCAGCCAGCGCGAAATTCACGGTATCGGCAAATTCTCGCAGGAAGCGTTCACTTGAAAAGCGGGCGGCGTTGTCGACACAGGCGTTCTTGTCGAAACTGTCGGAGTTATCGACAAACTCCTGCACCGCAGCGCAGATGGCTTCAGGCGTTTGCTCGCGGAAATAAAGACCGGTCGGCTGATTGGAGGCGCCGAGAGGAACAACGGTCTCTAGTACACCGCCTTTTCCATAGGCGATGACGGGTGTTCCCAGCGCTTGCGATTCAACCGGGACGATGCCGAAATCGTCTTCGGCGGCAAATACGAATGCCTTGGCTTCCGCCATGTATTTGTGAAGCTCGTCATTGCCGACGAAACCGAGGATCTCGACATTGGGAGTGGCGATTTCCTTGATGCGTTTCATGTCCGGGCCGTCGCCGATGACGACCAGTCGTCTGTCGGGCATTTTTGCAAAGGCTTCTACGATGAGGTGGACCTTCTTGTAAGGCACCAGCCGCGAAGCCGTGACGAAATAATCGCCTTTCAGGTCGGAAGGGGAGAGATGGGAAGTATCCACGGGCGGATAAATAACCGTAGAGTCGCGTCCGTAGCATTTGCGAACCCGGCTGCGAATGAATTTGGAATTGACCGTCATGAGATCGACGCCATTGGCGGTGCGGATGTCCCACATGCGAATATAGTGAAGAACGGCACGGGCGATCCACGAGGCGAAACCGCGACTAAGCTTCGATTCTTTCAGGTACTGGTGCTGGAGATCCCACGCGTAACGGATGGGGCTGTGAATATAGGAGACGTGAAACTGGCCGGGTCCGGTGATGACGCCCTTGGCGACGGCGTAGCTTGAGGAAATCACCAGATCGTAGCCGCTGAGATCAAATTGTTCGACGGCCAGCGGCATCAGCGGCAGATAGGAGCGATATTTTTTACGAGCGAAAGGCAGTTTCTGGATGAAGGAGGTGTTGACGGGCCTGCCACCGAGAAAGCCCCGGTCTCGATCGCTCATGAAATCGACAAGGCAATAGAGATCCGCGTCAGGATAGATCTCAAGAAGGTTGTGAAGCACTTTTTCGGCCCCACCTCTGTCGGTGAGCCAGTCATGCACGATTGCCGTCTTCATGATTTCCTCAATAATTTCAACGTAATAAAAATTTATAACCCGCCTTGGAATAAAGCTCGGCGGTTTAGAATATCTGGTCTGTCTGCAGCCCTTAAAAACACGGCTGGGAAGGCGAATAACGTAACGATTAATAAGAATGCGAGATTATGTCTGTCGTAATCTGGTCTTGGTCTGATCCTCAATAGCACTTTGTTCGCAAATGCGAAATATCAAAGCCTCTTAATTCCTCCTCTTCGTTTTCCAGTTGAAAGCCAGCCGTAGTTTCCGCAGTTTCGGCTGGCAGCAGCGGTGTTTGCCGCGCGCCGTGGTTCGGGCGAAATAGCCTGTTTTCCATCGACTGATGTTCCGTTTCCGCCTCTTGCGAAGGCCCGTCTTCCATTTCGCCTGTCTTGGAAACCCTTCCTCGCTCCGCATTGTCATTGACAAGGCGTCTTATCGAGTTATTCTGTTATAAAGATTGATATAACATAATAATGGAACTCATAAGGTCGGAACCAAGAGCTGGGAGCTTAACAATGAGACGTAAACTTGCATTTCTCGCCACTGCCGCTTTGATGCTAGCGCCGGGCGTGATGATGGCTGCGGAAAAGGGCGGTGTCATCAATGTCGCCACGATCGGCGAGCCGCCGACACTCGATCCCATGGCCTCGACGGCCGATCTCGTCGGCATTGTCACGCAACATATTTTTGAAACGCTCTACACCTTCGACAAGGGGTGGAAGGTGACGCCGCTTCTGGCGGAAAGCCTGCCTGACATCAGTGCGGACGGCAAAACCTACACGATCAAGCTGCGGAAGGGCATCAAGTTCCATGACGGCAGCGATATGACCTCGGAAGATGTCGTCGCCTCGCTTGGCCGCTGGATGAAGATCGCATCACGCGGAAAACAGGTCGCCGGTTTCATCGACAATATCTCCGCGCCTGATGCCGAGACGGTGACAATCACCCTCAAGCAGCCCTATGCGCCGCTGACCTCGCTGCTTGCTTTCAACAACTCCGCAGCCATCATTCTGCCCGCTGAAAAGCAGGCTGAGCCGATGACAGAATTTGTCGGCACCGGCCCTTATATGTTGAAGGAACGCAAGGCGGACCAATATATCCAGCTCGTCCGTTTCGACGGCTACAAGTCTCGTGACGGTGAAAGTGACGGATATGGCGGTGCGCGCCATCAGTATCTCGATGAAATCCGTTTCGTTCCGGTTCCCGATCCGAATACCCGTGTAGAGGCCGCTGTTTCCGGCCAGTATGACTACGTCGATTCCATTCCGGTGGAATCCTTCGCCAAGGTGAAGTCCTCCTCGGCCTCGCAGCCGTTGATGCTGAAGCCCTTCGGTTATCCGGTCTTTGTATTCAATACCAAGGAAGGTTTGTCTTCCAAGCTGGAGGTCCGCAAGGCGGTGACCGAAGCGTTGAACATGGAGGACATGCTGGCGGCGGCGTTCGGCAGCACGGATTTCTATGCGCTTGATGGCGCCTACTATCCGTCCAATTTCTCCTGGCATTCGGAAGAGGGCGTCGAAGGCAATTATAATGTCGGCAACCCGGAGGCCGCAGCCGAAAAGCTGAAGGCCGCCGGATATAATGGCGAGCCGTTGCGCATCCTCACCAGCCGTCAGTATGAGTTCCACTACAAAATGGCGCAGGTGGCAGCGGAGTATCTGAAGCTTGCCGGTTTCAAGGTGGATATGCAGGTGGTGGACTGGGCGACGCTGACGCAGCGTCGTGCCGACCCGAAGCTCTGGGATATCTACATCAGCCACAGCCCCTTCCTGCCGGAGCCGGCGCTGATTGGCGCGCTTTCCACAGGTTCGCCGGGCTGGTGGGACACGCCGACGCGCAAGGCGGCGGTGGACGCTTTCACCTCGGAGGCTGATCCGGAGAAGCGCGTTGCTCTCTGGGCCAAGGTGCAGAAGACGATCTATGACGAGCTGCCGCTCATCAAGATCGGCGACTTCAACGCCGTGGCGGCGAAGTCCAACAAGCTTGATGGCGTCGATCCGGCTCCCTGGCCCTATTTCTGGAATGCTTCGGTTACGAAGTAAGACCGCTCCGCTCCCCGTGACCCCGGACTGAATCCGGGGTCCAGCGCGATCAAGTCTTTGACCGCAAGAGGACGCCTTCACCACGCAGACGCGCGGTGGCTGGATGCCGGATCAGATCCGGCATGACGGAGGCGGGCCCAGCCATGAGCGCCGGGTTTACCGGCACTCGTCGACAACTCTGTTCAACCGTCGCCTGAGAGCGGCCCATCACGCGCTTCGGAGCATTCATACGTGATACGGTATATTTTCCAGAGACTTGCCGGAATGATCGTGGTGATGTTTCTCGTCGTCACCATCGTTTTCATCATCCTGCGCGTCACGCCCGGCGATCCGGCGGCGGTGATGCTAGGGCCGGACGCCTCGGCACAGGACATCGCGGAGTTGCGCACCAGACTTGGCCTAGATCAGTCGCTTGGCGTGCAATATGTCTACTATATCGGGCAATTGCTGCGCGGTGATCTCGGCCAGTCGATCTTCCTCAACATGCCGGTTGGATCGGCGCTTCTGGATCGGGCGGAACCGACTTTCTTCCTGACGATCTTTTCGCTGTTGATCGCCAGTGCCATCGCGCTTCCCATCGGCATCTATGCCGCTTACCGGCGCGGTTCCTTCGTGGATCAGGCAGCGACAACCATTGCGATGCTGGCGGCGAGCATTCCGAGCTTCTGGCTTGGCCTGATCCTCATGCAGTTCTTCGCCGTCCGGCTCGATATGTTCCCGGTGTCGGGATATGGCGGTCCGGGCGCAAGCTTCCTCGAGCGCATGTATCACCTGACCTTGCCGGCCATCGCACTCGGCCTCGTTTCTTCCGCCCTCATTCTGCGCTTTACCCGCGCCTCGATGCTGGATGTTCTCGGCGACGACTATGTCCGTACCGCCAGAGCCAAGGGCGTCAAGGAACCCCGGGTGGTGATGAAACACGCGCTGAAGAACGCACTCATCCCCATCCTCACCGTGCTTGGTCTCACCGCCGCCGTGCTGATTTCCGGCGCGGTCGTTACGGAAACCGTGTTTGGCCTGCCGGGCGTCGGCAATCTCGTCGTGTCAGCCGTCTTGAGGCGCGATTATCCGGTCATTCAGGGCGCGCTTCTCGTCATCGCCGGGCTTTACGTGCTCATCAATTTTGCCATCGACATGCTGTATCTGCTGGTCGATCCGAGGGTTCGTTACTGATGGCCGATATCACCTCCACCGCCCAGCCGGCGCGCAACCCGACCGTTCTGTTCATTCGGCGTCTGTTGAAGCGCAAGACGGTCGCAGCCGGTCTGATCGTGCTGCTCGTCTTCGTGCTGCTCGCCGTTTTCGCGCCGATGATCGCGCCTTATTCGCCGTCGAAACTGTCGATCGTCAACCGTCTGAAACCGCCGAGCGAACTCTACTGGTTCGGCACCGACGAGTTCGGCCGTGACGTTTTTTCCCGTACCATCTTTGCGGGAAGGCTGTCGCTTCTGGTGGGGGCCGCCGTGGTGGCGCTCTCGGCGTTGATCGGCATCACGCTCGGCCTGCTTGCAGGTTTCTTCCAGAAGCTGGACACGCCGATCGCGCGGTTGATCGATGCCATGATGGCTTTTCCGGATATTTTGCTGGCTATCGCGCTGGTCGCGGCGCTCGGCCCGTCGCTGACGACGGTAATCATTGCGCTTGCCGTCGTTTATTCGCCGCGCCTTGCCCGCATCGTGCGCGCCTCGACGCTGGTGATCCGGGAATTGCCCTATGTGGAGGCGGCCAAGGCGCTTGGCATCTCCACCTTCCACATCATGACGCGGCATGTGCTGCGCAATCTGATCTCGCCGATCCTCGTGCAGTGCACCTTCCTTTTCGCCAGCGCCATGCTGGCCGAGGCCGGCCTTTCATTTCTGGGGCTGGGTGTCAGCCCCGAAATTCCGACCTGGGGAACCATGATCTCCGCAGGCCGCCAATATATCGGCCAGGCGGACTGGATGACCTATTTCCCCGGCTTTGCCATCATTCTTTCCGTGCTCTCGCTGCAAATGGTCGGCGACGGGCTGCGGGACATGCTCGACCCAAGACTGCGAAGGGATTTGTAATATGACGTCCGGTGAACAGGCAAAAACGCCTCTTCAAGCTCCCATTCTTCTCTCCAATGTAAAGCCCGTCGGCTTCGAAAAGGGGGCGCCACAGGCCCAGACCGATATCCTGATCGGCGGCGATGGCAAGGTCGTGGCGGTTGGGCCTGCCCTTCAGGCGCCGACTGATGCGCAGCGCATCGACGCAAAGGGCGCATTCGTCTCGCCCGGCTGGGTGGATCTGCACGTGCATATCTGGCATGGCGGCACCGATATCTCCATCCGCCCGTCAGAATGCGGGGCCGAGCGCGGCGTGACGACGCTGGTGGATGCCGGTTCGGCGGGGGAAGCAAATTTCCACGGTTTTCGCGAATATATCATCGAACCATCGAAGGAACGCATCAAGGCCTTCCTCAATCTCGGCTCCATCGGGCTTGTCGCCTGCAACCGGGTCCCGGAACTGCGCGATATCAAGGATATCGACCTCGACCGCATCCTTGAATGTTATGCCGAGAACAGCGAGCATATCGTTGGCCTCAAGGTGCGGGCGAGCCATGTCATTACGGGTTCCTGGGGTGTTACGCCGGTCAAACTCGGCAAGAAGATCGCCAAGATCCTGAAAGTGCCGATGATGGTGCATGTGGGTGAACCGCCTGCGCTCTACGATGAGGTGCTGGAAATTCTCGGTCCCGGCGATGTCGTGACCCATTGCTTCAACGGCAAGTCCGGCTCCAGCATCATGGAAGACGAGGACCTGTTCAACCTTGCGGAGCGCTGCGCCGGGGAAGGCATCCGGCTGGATATCGGCCACGGCGGTGCATCCTTCTCCTTCAAGGTGGCGGAAGCGGCGATCGCGCGCGGCCTTTTGCCCTTCTCGATCTCCACGGATTTGCATGGCCATTCGATGAATTTCCCCGTCTGGGATCTGGCGACGACCATGTCGAAGCTGCTTTCGGTCGATATGCCCTTCGAAAATGTCGTCGAGGCCGTCACCCGCAATCCGGCCTCTATCATCCGCCTCGACATGGAAAACCGCCTCGATGTTGGCCAGCGCGCGGATTTCACGGTTTTCGATCTTGTCGATGCCGATCTGGAGGCGACCGATTCCAATGGCGATGTTTCGCGTCTCAAGCGGCTGTTCGAGCCGCGCTATGCGGTTATCGGTGCGGAGGCAATTGCCGCCAGCCGTTATGTCCCAAGAGCGCGCAAGCTCGTGCGCCACAGCCATGGCTATTCCTGGCGCTGAACCGACTGGAGCGGCGGGGAGGGATGCTCTCCGTCTTCCGCAAAGAATAGGGATACCCGTCCCGGTATTATGAGGAATTCGCGTGAAACAGTCTTCGCTTGAGGGAGATGGGCGTCATTCGCCCTACGACCGGCTTGCCGCGCTCGGCATCTCGCTGCCGCCGCCACCGCCGCCGATCGCCAATTTCGTCACGCATGTGGTGGAAGGCAACATGCTCTATCTTTCGGGGCAGGGCCCGAGGGAGGAGAACGGACACCTGTACGCCGGCAAGGTCGGAGCCGAGATCGGGCTGGACGAGGCGTACCAGCATGCGCGTTTAACCGGCATCAATCTTCTTGCCGTCATGCATGAGGCGCTTGGGGATCTGTCGCGGGTGAAGAAGGTGGTCAAGCTGCTGGGCATGGTCAATGCCGTCAGCGATTTCCGCGATCATCCAAGCGTCATCAACGGTTGTTCGGATCTCTTCATCGATGTGTTCGGCGATGCGGGGCAGCACGCCCGCTCCGCCGTGGGGTTCGGTTCGCTGCCGGGCAACATCACCGTCGAGATAGAAGCCATCATCGCCCTTAGGGATTGAGGCCGTTCAATGGTTGCGCCAGCCCATCAGCTTCTCGATCCTCTCGGCCGAAACCCTGACCTGTTCGGTATAGTGGTTTTCGTCCGCCAGCACCTTCTGTTCCGGCAGCACGATGGAGATCGTCGCCACGCATTCTCCATTGGTGTCGCAGATCGGCGAGGCGATGCAGGCAACAGCGTAGTCGGATTCCGCAACCTGTATCGACAGCCGGTCACGGAACGCCGTGCCTGCCGATTGAGAAAGCGCTTCCGGATTGATTTCCGCACGGCCGGTGGGCGACGTGCGGGCGCAGCGTTTGAAAAGCTCGACGCGCTCCTCTTCCGGCAGATGGCCAACGAGCAGGCGGCCGGATGCCGTCCAGTTCAATGGAACACGGGTGCCGACGCGCGAGGCAACCTGGAAATGGCTGGGGCCATCCGCCATGGCGAGCACCAGCATATGGTCACCGTCGCGACCGCAAAGCTGCACCGTCTCACCCGCATGGCGGCACAGATCATGCATTTCGTGGGTTGCGACACCCATGAAATCCAGCGAGCGGGCATAGGCAAGGCCGTAGTGATAAAGCCGTGCGCCGAGCCATATGTTACCTTCGGCGTTGCGCGCCAGCATGTTCTTTTCGACCAGATCGTCAACGATCACATAGACGGTGGAAAGTGGCGCCTTGATCGCCTTGGCAATGGCGTAAGCGCCAGCTGGCGATCCGGTTTCGTAAAGGTAATCAATCACCTGAAGAGCGCGATCAATGCCGCTGACACGCGAGCGCTTGGCCACCTTCGCGTCCGGGTTTTCCTCGGTCGCGGACAAGGCGTGTGAAGACAATTCGTCCAGTTTATGGGCGTCCAATTTCGGCCTCCTCATGAATTTTGAGAAGCTATTACATTATTATGGCATATATGTCGATGCCTATCGCATCGCAAAGACAGGAGAAAGACATGACCGAGGATATCAGAAGCAGGATCGGCCTTCGCCCGGTCATCAACGTCTCGGGCACCATGACGTCGCTCGGTGCTTCCATCGTCGTTCCAGAGGCGGTTGAGGCCATGGCGGCGATCCTGCCGCAATTCGTAGAGATCAACGATCTGCAGCGCAAGGCAAGCGCGATCATCGCGAGACTGACGGGCGGCGAGGCTGGTTTCGTCACTGCTTCCTGCTCTTCCGGCATCAGCCTTGCTGTTGCCGGTGCCATCACCGGCAACAATCTCCTGGCCATCGAAAAGCTGCCTGATATTGCACCGGAAAAGAACGAGGTGCTGGTGCAGATGGGGCATGTGGTGAGCTACGGCGCGCCGGTGGATCAGGCGATCCGGCTTGGCGGCGGCAAGGTGGTGCTGGTCGGGCAGGCCACATCGACCCATCGCTTCCACATGGAAAACGCCATCACCGAAAAGACGGCGGCGGCGGTCTATGTCATCTCGCACCATGTCGTGAATTACGGCCTGCTGCATCTTTCCGAATTCGTAGAGATCGCCCATGCCAAGGGTGTTCCGGTTATCGTGGATGCGGCGTCCGAATATGATCTGGAGCTGTTTCTGGCCACCGGCGCAGATATTGTCCTCTATTCCGGCCACAAGTTCCTCGGTGGCCCCACCTCCGGCATCGTGGCCGGAAGTAAGGAACTGGTGCGCAACGCCTTCCTGCAAAATATGGGCATTGGCCGCGGCATGAAGGTCGGCAAGGAAAGCATCTATGGCGTTATGGCGGCACTGGAAGCCTGGGAAAAGCGCGACCATGCCGGCATCCGTGAGCGCGAGACCGGATATCTCAATCTCTGGAAGGAAACGCTGGATGGCCGCCCGGGCGTGACCGCGCTCATCGAGCCGGATCCGACCAATAACCCGCTCGACAGGCTGCGCGTGATCATCGATGCCGAAGAAGCGCATATCACTGCCTGGGACCTGACGACAGCGTTGGCTAGGGGCAATCCTCCCATCATCACCCGCGACCACGAGGTAGAGCATCGCTATTTCTATCTCGACCCATGCAATCTGCATCCCGGACAGGAAACCATCGTGGCGTCTCGTCTGGCCGAGGAACTGGACAAGGCGCGTGCCTCCAACGAGGTGATTGCAACACCTTTCGAAGACCGGAGCCGACACCGCTTCGACGGCATGCTGCGCTGGCCGGACTAGGCTTGACCGCTTGCGCCGCCAAAACCTAACGACAAGAAGGGAACGATCATGACCATGCCGCAGGCCGCACCCGTTGGTGCCGAAGATGCCGTGCTTTCCGTCCGCAATCTCACCACGTCCTTTCACGTGGATGGCGGCTGGAAACCCGTGGTTCGTGATATTTCCTTTGATGTCGGGCCGGGTGAAACCGTCGCGATCGTCGGTGAAAGCGGTTCGGGTAAAAGCGTTACCTCCCTCTCCATCATGCGGCTGCTGGATCGTGAAAGCAGCAGGGTGGAGGGTGAAATCCTGCTTGGAGGGCGCAACCTGCTGTCCCTCTCCGAAGATGCCATGCGGCAGGTGAGGGGAAACGAGGTCGCCATGATCTTTCAGGAGCCGATGACCAGCCTCAATCCGCTGTTCACCATCGGCGACCAGATTTCCGAGGCCTTGTTATGCCACCAGCCGATGTCGAAAACCGACGCGAGGGCGGAGACGGTTCGGCTGCTCGAAAAGGTCCGTATTCCTTCAGCCGCATCGCGTTTCGATGAATATCCGCATCGCTTTTCCGGCGGCATGCGCCAGCGCGTGATGATTGCCATGGCGCTTGCATCCCGGCCGAAGCTGCTGATCGCCGATGAGCCGACGACCGCACTCGACGTGACCATTCAGGGCCAGATCCTTGACCTCATCAAGACGCTTCAGGAGGAGGAAGGCACGTCGGTTCTGTTCATCACCCATGACATGGGCGTGGTGGCTGAGATCGCCGATCGTACCGTTGTCATGTATCGCGGCGAGCAGGTGGAAGTTGGCGCGACCGCTGATATCTTTCATCGCGGTAAGCATCCCTATACCCGCGCGCTTTTGTCCGCCGTTCCGGTTCTGGGTTCCATGACGGGTGAGGAAAGACCGCTCAGGTTTCCCATCGTCAACACCACCACAGGCGAAACGCAGCAGCCGGCGCGGCCGGGCGATACCGTCGATTCGAGTGCCCAGCCGGTGCTCAAGGTAGAAGGGCTGACCAAGCGCTTCGATATTCACTCCGGCCTTTTGGGGCGGCTCAGCGGCCGCGTGCATGCGGTGGAGAATGTGTCCTTTGATCTCAGGGCCGGCGAGACATTGTCGTTGGTCGGCGAAAGCGGTTGCGGCAAATCGACCACCGGGCGCGCCATCATGCGGCTGATCGAGCCGGATGCCGGCTCAGTGATGGTTAATGGCGAGAATATTCTCGCCCTCGACAAATCAGGCATGCGCGAGATGCGCAAAACGGTGCAGATGATCTTTCAGGACCCCTATGCCTCGCTCAACCCGCGCATGACGGTGGGTGCGGCGATTGCCGAACCGTTTCTGGAGCACCGCATGGGAAACGCCCGCGAGGCGAAGAATGTTGTGGCCGATATGCTGGCGAAGGTCGGCCTTTCGCCCGATATGGCGGCGCGCTACCCTCATGAATTTTCCGGCGGCCAGCGTCAGCGTATTTGTATCGCCCGCGCGCTTGCGCTCCAGCCGAAGGTGATTGTCGCCGATGAGAGCGTTTCGGCGCTTGATGTTTCGATAAAGGCGCAGGTCATCAACCTGATGCTGGATCTGCAGCAAAGCCTCGATCTCGCCTTCCTGTTCATCAGCCATGACATGGCGGTGGTGGAGCGCGTCAGCCACCGGGTAGCGGTAATGTATCTCGGCGAGATCGTTGAAATTGGCCCACGTGCGGCGGTGTTTGACAATCCGCAGCATGATTACACCCGCAAGCTGATGGCCGCCGTGCCGGTGCCGGACCCGGACCGCAGAAACACCCGGCGAAATGCCGCGAATGACGAGCTGAAAAGCCCGATCCGCGCGATCGATTACGTGGTGAAACCGCGTGAGTACCGTGAGGTCTCGCCCGGTCACCTTGTCGCCTGCTAAAGCGGGTTAAAGACCCGGTACATCGGATGTCGCGAAAGGCACGCGGTAACCGCGCCGGAAGGTTTCGCGCTGTCCGAGCTGGCGATACCATTGCTGTACCGCCGGAAAATCGTCGAGGTCAATTTTATGGCGCGCGAAACGCGAGACCCAAGGCCAGATGGCGATATCGGCTATGGAAAAATCACCGGCGATGAATTCCCGGCCCGTCAGGCGCTGGTTCAGTGTGCGGTAGAGGCGCTCCGTATCCGAGGCGAAACGCGCCTCGGCAAAGGGTGCCTGTCCGGTATTGTAGGTCAGGAAATAATGGGCATAACCGAGTGTCGGGCCAAAATTGGCGGCTTGCCACATCAGCCATTCGGTGACTGCCAGCCGCGCAGCAGGGGAGGCAGGCAGAAGACGCCCGGCCTTTTCGGCGAGATAGATCAGAATCGCGTTCGATTCCGCTAGAACTGTGCCGTTATCGCGGTCGATGATTGCCGGTATTTTAGAGCCGGGATTGACGCGGGTATAGTCGGCTGAGAATTGTTCGCCTTTTTCAATGTCGATGGCGTGGCTGATATAGGGCAGGCCGAGTTCCTCCAGCGCAATCGAGATTTTCAGGCCGTTCGGGGTGATCCAGGTGTAGAGGTCGATCATGCTAATCGAACATCGCCTCATCTAGTGGCAAAGCTCGCCTGCCTTTCTTGCCGGTCACATCAGAAAGATCAGTATAAAGACCGCGCAATGTCGCAACGAGCTGGATGATGCGCGGGTCGGTGACGCGATAAATCACCTGTTTGCCTTCCCGCGAGCCCTCGATCACACCGGCATCGCGCAATTCGGCAAGCTGCTGGGAAAGTGTCGGTTGCTGAATGCCGAGCTCATATTCCAGTGCGGAAACGGAAGCCTCCGTTTCCATGAGATAACAGACGATGGCCAGGCGATTGGCGTTGGCGACAAGCTTTAAAAGCTCGCTCGCCTCCACCACGCTGCGGCAGATGAGATTGGAAACCGGTTTCGTCACGACTACAGGTCCATTTTTCAAACTATAAAAAAGTAAATTGTATTGCGATAAATTTCAATGGTTTGATTAGGCCGAGTTTGACCGTGTCAGGAAATTTTTTAAAATCTACAGGATTTATAGATTTCTCTTTCGCTTTCCCGCAGAGGATCGCCAAAACGTTCCTCGAAAACATTCTATAAAAAAGTAGATTGATTGAGAAATGAGGTGTCGACATGAAAATCGGGGTCCATCCCAACAATCTGCATTTGCGGCTCGCCCGGCTCTGGCCCGGCGCGTTTGATGAATTCGATCCGGAATTCGTGCCCTACCGCGAGGGGCGCGATACCGCAGCGCTTTTGGAAAAAGGCGAAATTCATTTCGGCGGCACGGGCTCGACGCCGCCAATCGAGGCGGATGCGCGGGGGCTTTCCGCAGCTTATATCGCTGCCTCGGCACCACGCCCCGCAAACGGCGCGATCCTCGTGCGGCGCGACAGCCCCATCCGCTCTGCGGCCGACCTTTCGGGAAAACGCATATCGCTGATTGACGGGTCTTTTCATACCTATCTTCTTGCGCGTAGCCTGGAAGGGGTGGGGCTTGGTCTTGCGGATGTAATACGCATCGAGAGCGGTGACAGCGATAGCCTGCGCGATCTCGTGGAAGGCCGCGTCGATGCCTGGGTGACGATGTCGCCACGGCTCGAAAAAGCCCTGACCCATGACGGGATCAGTCTTCTGGTCCGTTGCGGCTCCACCATTCCCAACCGTTCGCTGTTCTGGACGCTTGCGCGTCACACTGTGGCGCTGGAACAACGCGATGCGATTGCCGCCGAACTGGACCGCGTTGGCCGCGCCGTCATGGCGGATATAGACAGAGCCGCGGCCCTTCTTGCCGCCGAGCCGGGCAGCGAAGGCGATGCGCAGTCCTGGGCAAAGGTGCTGCGCTCACGCGATCTTTCGGTGGTGCCCGCCGCCGAAAATATCCTTGCCGAACAGCAGGAGGAGGCCGATACGCTTTACAGGCACGGCCATTTCTCTCTACCGGTTCTGACCGGGCAGAGACCGGCCCCACAATCAGCCAGCGCGGGAGGCGACAGATGAACGTTTTCTGGTACATGTGCGCGCCCGATGGCGCCTATCCCTGGCAACCGGAAGGATCCCGCAAGGTTGATCTCGGTTATTACAAGCAGCTTGCGCTTGCTTATGATCAGCTTGGTTACACAGGCGCCCTGTTTGCCACCGGCGCGCATGATGTCTGGGTTCTGGCTGGCGCGCTGCTTTCCTATACCGAGCGGCTGAAGTTTCTGGTCGCGATTCATCCGGGTCTTGTCGCGCCAACGCTGCTCGCCAAGATGGCGGCGACGCTTCAGGAATTTTCGCGCGGACGCCTGCTGATCAACGTCGTCTCGGGCGATGCGAAGATGCTCGGTGCATATGGCATGACCATGCCGCATGACGAACGCTACGATATGGCGGATGAATATCTGCAGATCTGGCATCGTCTTTTTGCCGGTGAGACGGTCGATTTCAGGGGCCGCCATTTCCAGACCGAAGGCGCAAAGTTGGCACTGCCGGTGGGGCAAGGCATAGAGCCACCACCGCTATGGTTCGGCGGCTCTTCGGACAAGGCGATCGAGGTTGCCGCCAAACATGTCGAGACCTATCTCTCCTGGGGTGAAACGCCCGATCAGATCGGCGCGAAGGTCGATCTCGTCAAGGCGCGGGCGGAGAAACTCGGCCGTGAGCTGGAATACGGCATTCGCCTGTATGTGATTGTCCGCGATACGGATGAAGAGGCATGGGCCGCCGCCGCCGATATTTACGGGCGCATGGACGAACGTGCCATTGCAGCCAACCAGCGTTTCGTCGGCAAGACCGATTCCGTCGGCCAGCAGCGCATGACGGCGATGCATGGTGGACAGAAGCCTGAGAACCTGCGTGATCTCGAAATTGCCCCCAATCTCTGGGCCGGCATCGGTCTTGTCCGGCCGGGACCGGGCACCGCAATTGTCGGCTCGCCCGATACGGTCATCCGCACGCTGGAGGCCTATAAAAAGGCGGGCGTGAATACCTTTATTCTGTCCGGCATGCCATTGCTGGAAGAGGCCTTCCGTTTCGGGGAAAAGGTTCTTCCGCGTCTTGATGTATCGCGGGAAGTCTCGTCAGCCAAACAATTCACCTGGTCGACTTTGTTCGACCGCGACCTCTCGGCAAAGGCATCGTAAACATGGCCTTCCGGGAGTGGAGAAAAAAGACATGACGGCTGGTCCGGCAACAACGATTGCACAACGGCGCATCGGCCCGCAGCGTGCGGCGGAGCGGGCGCTTGCCGTTCTGGACAAGGCGCTTGGCGCGGTCGCCGCCGCAATCCTTGCGACTCTTCTCGTGGTGGTGCTGGTCAATGTCACCCTGCGTTATCTGTTTCACACCGGCTTCATCGGTGCGGAAGATCTCGGCATCTGGCTGCATGTGGCGATGATCGCGGTCGGCGCGCCGCTCAGTCTCAAAAGCGCACTTGCCATGCGGCTCGATGTTTTCGTGCGGTTTTTGCCTGAGCGGTTTCATGCCGCAACCGAAGTTCTGGCGGATGCCTTCTCCTTCATCGCAGCACTGATCCTCGCCTTCGGTGGCGTTGAAATCGCGGCGATGCTGGGCGGTACGTCTCCGACGCTCGGTCTGCCGGAATGGGTGCGTTTCGGCTTTCTGGGTGCAGGCGGCGCGCTGATCCTTCTTTACCTGGCGCTTCAGCGTGTCAGTGAGGGCAAGACATTTGCCGTTCTAGCGTCTCTCACCATTGCAATTGCGTCCTATGTCGGCCTGCCGGAAGTCTTCGTTGATACGAGCCTGCCGCCCAGCCTGTTTCTGGCGCTGACGGCGGCGGTGGGGCTGGTGCTGGCAGCACCGCTCGCCCATGCCTTTCTCGCCGCAGCCTATGTGGCGATCGCCTTCGGCAGTACCTTGCCGGAGCCGGCCATCGTTTCCTCAACGGTAACAGGCATGTCGAAATTCCTGCTGCTCGCCATCCCCTTCTTCCTGCTGGCTGGAAGCCTGCTGACGGAATCGGGCGTTGCCAACCAGCTGGTTCGGTTCGCCGCCTCCATGGTTGGACACCGCCGGGCAGGGCTGGCGCAGACGACGCTGTTGACCAGCGTGCTGTTTTCCGGCGCATCCGGTTCCTCTGTCGCCAACGCCGCCTTCGGCGCTTCAACCTTCCAGCCGGAACTGGTCAAACACGGCTATCCGCCGGCGCAGGCGGGCGCGATCATTGCTGCAACGTCGGTGCTCGACAATGTCATCCCGCCCTCCATTGCCTTTCTCATCCTCGCAACGGCTACCAACCTGTCGGTGGGCTCGTTGCTGGTCGGCGGCTTTTTCGCCGGCGGGCTGATGGCGATCTGCCTTGCGGTGGCTATCCATTGGAGCGTGCGCAGCGTCGATACCCTGCCGCGCGCCACGGGCACCGAACGCTGGCGCTCGGCTATCGCAGCCATACCCGCCTTCGGTCTCGGCGTCATCGTGGTGGTCGGCATCCGCATCGGCGTCGTCACCACCACGGAGGCGGCCGCACTTGCCGCACTCTACACGCTGCTTCTCGGCTTTGGGTACCGGCTGGGCGCGGGGCGTATCTTCGCAACTTTCCGGCAATCAGCCGGTGAGGCGGCGGCCATCGGTCTCCTTATCGGCACGGCAGGCCCCTTCGCCTTTCTTCTGGCGGTCGATGACGTCTCCGGCCTCGTCACGGATTTCGTGACATTGCTTGGCGGCAGCAAGATCGCGGTGCTTCTGCTTTCCAACCTCATCCTGCTCGTGGTGGGGCTGGTGCTGGATATCGGCGCGGCCATCCTGCTGTTTGGACCGATCCTGTTGCCCGCTGCCGTCGCGGCCGGCATCGATCCCATCCATTTCGGCGTCATTCTCGTGGTCAACCTGATGATCCATGGCCTCACACCACCGCTCGGCATGCTGATCTTCGTCGTCAGCGGTGTCACCCGCATTCCGGCGACATCGCTATTCCAGGCCGTCGTTCCCTATCTCCTATCCCTTCTCGTTTCCCTCGCCATTCTGTGCGCCTGGGCCATTGTCTTCTAAATCCGGGGTTTTATTCATGACTATTATCGATCGTCGCAATCTCCTGAAACTCTCCGCTGCGGGTGCGGCAGCACTTGCCACGCCTGCCTTCGTGCGCAACGCAAATGCCAGGACCCGCAACATTACGGTCGCCTCCCTGTTCGCGGACGACAAGCCGGAGACGAAAATCTGGGTGAAGATCAGCGAGCTGGTGGAGGCAAAGCTGCCCGGCCGTTTCCGCTTCAACATCGTCAAGAGCGGTGCGCTGGGCGGCGAAAAGGAAGTGGCGGAAAATATCCGTCTCGGATCGGTTCAGGCGAGCCTTTCCACGGTCTCTTCGCTCTCCGGCTGGGTGCCGGAACTGCAAATCCTCGATCTGCCCTTCCTGTTCCGCGATGCAGACCATGTGCGCAAGGTGGTGACGGGCGAGACCGGCAGCGAGCTGAAGACCAGGCTTGGCGCGCAGCAATTCGTGGCCGTAGACTTCATCAACTACGGCGCCCGCCATCTCCTGACCAAGGAGCCGGTAACCCGGCCAGAGCAGCTCAACGGCAAGAAGATCCGCGTCATCCAGAGCCCGCTGCACACCAAGCTGTGGAGCGCCTTCGGCACCACGCCGGTCGGCATTCCCATCACCGAGACCTATAATGCACTGTCAACCGGCGTAGCCGACGCCATGGATCTGACGAAGTCCGCCTATGCCGGTTTCAAGCTTTACGAGGTTGTACCCTACATGACCGAGACCGGCCATATCTGGGCATCGGGCGTGGTTTATTATGGTGCGGCTTTCTGGAACCAGCTCGATGATGAAGAGAAGAAGGCCCTGACCGAAGCATCAAGCGAAGGCGCGCTCTATTTCAACCAGTTGATCGTCGAGGACGAGGCGAAATCGGTGGAGCTTGCGATTTCGAAGGGTGGCAAGGTCTTGCAGCCCGAAGCCTTGGATGAGTGGCGCAAGGGCGCGCAGGGCGTCTGGCAGGATTTCGCCGGCACTGTCGGCGGCATCGAGAAAATACAGGCGATCCAGTCGGCCTGATACCGAAGCACTATTGTGAATGGGGAGGGCGCAGGAGCGCCCTCCCCATTTTTTTGATCAGCGGATATCCTGCGGCAGAACGTCCGAAGGAATATTCTGGTAGGAAACCGGGCGCGTGAAGCGGCGGATCGACATGGTGCCGACCGAGGTCGCGCCGAAGTTCGTGGAAGCCGGGTAGGGGCCGCCGTGAACCATGGCTTCGGAGACTTCAACGCCGGTCGGGAAGCCGTTGGCGAGAACGCGGCCGGCCTTGCGCTCGAGGATCGGCAGCAGCTTGCGGCCGAGTTCGGCGTCACCTGCGTCAAGATGCATGGTCGCTGTCAGCTGACCTTCAAAGCTCTTTGCCACTTCGATCATTTCTTCAGCGCTGTCGACCGTCACGATCAGGCCGAGCGGTCCGAAGACTTCTTCGGCGAGCGCGTGGTTGGCAACCCAGTCCTTGCCCGAAACGCGGAACAGGTAAGGCGTTGCGTTACGAAGGTCGCAGGTGGTGGTCAAAACGTCGCGCACGCCGTTACCGGCTGCGATGCGGTCGCGACCGTCACGATAGGCAGCGGCGATACCGTCGGTCAGCATGACCTGCGGGCCGACTTCGGAAAGGGCCGCCCGTGCGGTTTCCGACACGGCATCCGCCTGCGAGGCAAGCACCACGGCAATGCCGGGATTGGTGCAGAACTGGCCAGCACCCATGGTGAGCGAACCTGCCCAGCCCTTGGCGATGGCTTCACCGCGCGCGGAAACGGCTTCCGGCAGCAGGAACATCGGGTTGACGGAACCGAGTTCGCCGAAGAACGGGATCGGTTCCGGACGCTGGGCGCAGAGATCGAACAGTGCGCGGCCACCGGCGAGCGAGCCGGTGAAGCCGACTGCCTTGATGCGCGGATGCTGGACGAGCGCGGAACCGACATCGCGGCGGCCGCCCTGGATCAGCGAGAAGACGCCGGGATGCAGATTGTGCTTCTTGACGGCGGCGAGAACGGCCTCGGCAATAATTTCACCGGTGCCGGGATGGGCGGAATGGCCCTTGACCACAACCGGGCAGCCGGCTGCGAGAGCGGCGGCGGTATCTCCACCGGCGGTCGAGAAGGCGAGCGGGAAGTTGGAAGCACCGAAGACCGCAACGGGGCCGATCGGACGCTGCATCAGACGGATATCCGGGCGCGGCAGCGGCTGGCGATCCGGAAGCGCTTCGTCGTGGCGGCGGTCGAGATAGTCGCCTTTGCGGATATGCGATGCGAAAAGGCGAAGCTGTCCGGTGGTGCGGCCGCGTTCACCCTGCAGGCGTCCTGCGGGCAAGCCGGTCTCGGACGTGCCGATTTCAGTGATGTCGTCGGCGCGGGCCTCGATCTCATCGGCGATGGTGTCGAGGAATGCGGCGCGCTCTTCGCGGGTCGTATAGCCGTAGCTCCAGAAAGCCTCTTCGGCTGCTTCTGCGGCCGCATTCACCAGATCGACGGTGCCGACCGAAAAATCGAAAGCTTCGCCATGTGCAGGCTCGCTGCGGAATTTCGCTTCCGTGGCGACCCATTCTCCTGCAACCAGATGTTTGCCGTGCGGCTTGAAACTCATTGTGCTCTTCCCTGAAAATCTGATCCTGTGTGGAAAATCCACCCGATACCGTAAAACCGGACCGAAGGGCGACAGCCTGAAAGGCCATCAGCCGCGATCCTTGTCCGGTTGCCCTCTGCCTTAGCCCGAGTAAGGCTTCAGCGAAAGCCGGTTTGTGCAGTATCTGTCCAAAAAGTGTGATTTATTGGGCGGTGGAAGAAAAAGACGATCTTCCGTTTATGCGCGCAGCGCTCTATTGTGACGCCATGATGACAAATAGACTTTCGAAATACATCGCCTGGTCGGTTCTGCTGCTGATCGTGATCGTTACAGTTTGCCCGATCGGGCTTCGGCCGCATACGCTGACGACCGTCGGCATCGACCGCGCCGCCGCCTTTGCCTTCTGTTCGGCTGCCTTCGTGCTGGCCTATCCGCGTTACTGGCTTGCCATCATTGTCGCGGGTGTCGTGGCGGCTTTCGGCATCGAGGCGCTGCAATTTCTGTCGCCCACACGGCATCCGCATATGACAGATGCAGTTGTGAAAGCCGTGGGCGCCATTGCCGGTGGGCTTGCCGCCTTTTCGTATCTTCAATTCAGGACGCGATTGACCGCAAGCTAAGAGGCTGCCGGCGGCCAATCGTGACGGCTTAATTCGCCTGCTTCGCCAATCCGAAACGGCCATGCGACAGCGTGCGCTCGATGCCGCGAAGCTCTGCCAGCCCCTTCAATCGGCCGATGGCGGGATAACCCGGCTGCGCCCCGCGCGTCAGGTCATCAAGGATTTCCTGGCCATGGTCGGGCCGCATCGGAATGGTGTGGTCTGCACGGCCCTCCGCACGACGGCGGGATTCTTCCGACAGAAGTGCTGCGATAACGGCGACCATATCCGTTCCACCTTCCAGATGCTCGTCCTCGAAGAAGGAGCAGGGCACGGTTTCCGTGTCGCGCGTGACGTTGCGCAGATGCACGAAATGGATGCGGTCTGCAAAACGGCTGGCGATGAAGGGCAGGTCGTTATCCGCCCGCGCGCCGAGCGAGCCGGTGCAGAGCGTAACGCCATTGGCCCGGCTGTCGACTTGCGAGAGCATATGGGCGTAGTCGGACTCCGTTGAAAGAATACGCGGCAGGCCGAGCAGCGGCCAGGGGGGATCGTCGCCGTGGGCGCAGATGTTAATGCCGACCTCTTCCGCGACCGGCGTCACTTCCGACAGAAAATCGATCAGGTTCTGCTGCAGTTTTTCGCGGTTTATGCCGTGATATGAGCGCAGCTTTTCGAGAAGCTGGCTGAGCGTGTAACCATCCGCCGAACCCGGCAGGCCCGCGCCGATATTACGTCCGAGTGCGGCGATCTTCGTATCCGGCATGTCGGCGAAACGTTGTGCCGCTTCCTCGATCAGCCACTCCGGATAATCGGCCTTTGCGTCGGGGCGTTTGAGAATGTGAATGTCGAAGGCGGCGAAATCGGAAAGGTCAAAACGCATGGCTTTTGCGCCGTGCTTCGTTTCCCAGCGCAGATCGGTGCGGGTCCAGTCCAGCACCGGCATGAAATTGTAGCAGACGGTGCGAATGCCCGTGGCGGAGAGGCGGCGCAGCGTCTCCTGCCAGTTGGCGATATGGTTTTTCCAGTCGCCCGTCTGGGTTTTGATCTCCTCGGAGACCGGCACGCTTTCCACCACGTCCCAATACAGCCCACCGGCCTTGATCGCCTCATGCCGTTTGGCGATTTCATCCACAGGCCAGACATCGCCGGTGGCGATGTGGTGCAGCGCGCTTACGATGCCTTCCGCCCCTGCCTGAGCCGCATCCTGAACCGTGACCTTGTCCACCGGGCCGAACCAGCGCCATGTATGTCTCATTTTTTATCCTCAAATATCATTCTGCGGAAAATGTCAGCTGCACCTTGCAGGCGGCGGAGCGGTCTCCGGCCTGCTCGAATGCGGATTTCGCTTCTTCAAGCGGGAAGCTGTGGGAAATGATCGGCCGCACATCGATCCCGCGCGTGGAGATCAGGCGGGCGGCAATGGCGAATTCGTCGTGGAAACGCTGCGAGCCGCGCCAGAGGATTTCCTTGCCCACCAGCGCATTGAGCGGAATGGTTATGTCACCGGTGACGCCCACCTGCACGACAGTGCCGCGCGGACGTACACAGGCGAAGGCGGCGCGAAGCGCAGGTGCCGCGGCGGAGCAATCGAAAACGACGTCGAAATACCCCTTATTGTCCTGATAGGGTAAAAGTGCTTCTGCGTTTTTCGCGACATTGATGGTGCGGTCCGCCCCCATGGCGGGCGCGCGCTCCAGCGCCGCATCGGTCAGGTCGGTGGCGAGAATGATGCCGGCACCGGCATGGCGGGCGGCGGCAATCGTCAAGAGGCCGATCGGCCCGGCGCCCGTTACCAGCACCTTGGCGCCGGTCAGATCACCCGCTTGTGCGACGGCATGCAGGCAGACCGCAAGCGGTTCGGTGCAGGCGGCTTCGGCGGGCGAAGTGGTGTCTGAAAATGTCGCGCATTGTTTTGCGGGAACAACGAGCCGATCACGGAACATGCCCTGTTCGTGCGGCAGGCGCATGGCGCTGCCCATGAAGCGCATATCGAGGCAATGGATCGGTTGGCCCTTCAGGCAGAAATGGCAATGGCCGCAAGGCTGCGAGGGATTGACGGCGACGAGCTGGCCGAGTGCGAGCCCGCTGACGCCTTCGCCCAGCGCCTGCACCCGCCCCGATGCCTCATGGCCGCAGATGATCGGCTCGCGCACCCGCACAGGCCCGAAGCCGCCGTCCTGATAATAATGTAGATCGGAACCACAAATGCCGCCCGCCGCCATGGTCAGCAGCACTTCACCGGGGCCGGGGGCCTGCATGTCCTGCGTTTCGACGCGGATATCTTCACGGCCGTATAGACGTGCCACGCGTGTCTGCATGACGATGCCTCTCATCTTATGTGGATTGGATGAATGAAACCCGCGCGGCGAGCCGCGCGGGCAGGGGATGTCCTGGTCAGCGGATCAGACCCATTTCCGTCGGAAGCCATAGCGTGATCGCCGGAATGAAGGTTATCAGCAACAACGCCACGAACAGCGGCACCAGCCACGGCAGAATGGCGACGGTCGTGCGCTCGACGGAGAGTTTCGCCACGCGTGATAGCACGAACAACACCATGCCGAGCGGCGGATGCAGCAGCCCTATCATCAGGTTGAGGGTGATGATGAGGCCGAAATGCACCGGATCGATATTGAACTGCAGCACCAGCGGCAGCAGGATCGGCACGAGGATGGTGATTGCCGCGATCGTGTCTAGGAAGCAGCCGACGAACAGCATCAGCAGGTTGACCAGCAGGAGGAAAATCCACTTGCTGTCGGTGATCGTCAGGATCGCCGCCGATAGCAGCTGTGCTGCCTGGCTCACCGTCAGAAGCCATGCGAAGATTGATGCCGCCGCAACGATGAAGAGAACCGATGCCGTGGTCTCTATCGTGTCGAAGGTCGATTTTGCCAGCGACTTGAACGTCATCGTCCGGTAACGGACAAGCCCGAGGAACAGAGACCACAACACGGCTGCGACAGCCGCCTCCGTCGGCGTGAACCAGCCCATCGTCATGCCGCCGATCAGGATCACCGGCGTCATCAGGGCCATCACGGCAGAGAAGTCGAAATACCAGTCGCAGGCAAGCAAGACCACCAGCACGATCAGGATCGACAGGTTGAGCGACAGGCCAAACAGCGTCAGGAGATAGATGCCGAGCGGTACCATCATGACGACGAGCACTTCAAGCGAAGCGCCGAAGATGGTTCTGAGGTTGAACGGCGTATCGGAACCCCAACCCTTGACGTAGGCGAAAACGGCAACGGTGATCATCATCAAAAGCGTCATGACGACGCCCGGAACGATGCCGGCCATGAACAGTGCACCGATCGAGACGTTTGCCATCATGCCGTAGATGACGAAGGGCAACGATGGCGGAAAGATCGGCCCGAGCGTTGCGGAAGCGGCGGTGACGCCGACGGCCGCTTCGACCGGATAACCATGATCCTTCATTGCCTTGATTTCGATGGTGCCGATGCCGGCGGCGTCGGCGAGGGCCGTGCCGGACATGCCGGAAAAGATTACCGAGCCGATGATGTTGACCTGTGCCAGACCACCTTTCATCCAGCCGACCAACGCCACGGCAAAGGAATAGATGCGTCCCGTCACCCCCGCCGTGTTCATGAGATTGCCGGCAAGGATGAAGAAGGGAACGGCGAGAAGCGGGAAGCTTTCCACGCCCGCAATCAGACGCTGCGCCGCGATGATATCTGGCGCGACATTATACGAGACGATGTAGAGAAGCGATGCCGTGGCCATTGAAATGGCGACCGGCAGGCCGATCAGCATCAACAGAAGAAACGAGCCGATAAGAATAAGCATATGTTCAATCCCCCGCGCTCTGGAATTCTTCCGGCCGTTCCAGAACGGAATAGCCACGCTGCATATTGGCGATGAAGACCTGCACCGAACGGAAGAACATCAGGACGAAAGCGGCCAGAACCGTATAGAAAACGATGTTGCGCGGCAGGGCGACGGTGACCATTTCCTCGTCGGCGACGATTTCCAGATACCGCCACATCAGCCACGAGGTGTAGGCGAAGAACACGATGCGCAGCACGTCGACAAGGATCGACATGACGCGGGCAACCTGCGGCGGAACGTAGTGATAAAGCACATCCACCTGGATGTGGCGTGACATGCGCACGCACATGACCGAACCTAGAAACACCACGCCAATCAGGCAGTTGACGGCGATTTCTTCCGTCCAGGCATAGCTGTCGTTAAGCACGTAGCGGGTGAAGAATTGAAGGAACACGCAACCTGTCATCAGCCAGAAAAGGCCAAGCGTAACCCAGTCCTCGAAGGCGTAGACCTTCAGGTCGACTTCGGGCGGCGCCTCGTCGAACGTGTGGGCGAGTTCTTCAGGCGTGACCTGAGTATGAATTTCCTGCGACATTGAGATATCCCGTCTGGAGAGAAAGGGCGGTGCGGCAACGGAGGCCGCACCGGATCTTGGCTCACTTGACGGCGCGAATGGCTTCCCAGTCGGCCTTGTCGTAACCGAAGTCCTCGAACTTCACCTTCTCCATGACGTTCTTCTCAAAGTCCGCCTTGTCCACCTCTGCGACGTTCAGGCCACGCTTCTTGAACTCTTCCACGAGGCTTTTTTCGCGTCCTTCGATGGTCTTCGTGGTCCGCACGGCGGCTTCCTGCATGACGTCCGTGAAGATTTTCTTGTCTTCATCGGAAAGCTTGGACCACAGGTTCTTCGAGATCACCGTGTTGAGGTGGTCGACGATGTGGCCGGTCAGCACGATGTTCTTCTGCACTTCGAAGAACTTCTTTGCCTCGATGGTGGTCAGCGGGTTTTCCTGTGCATCGACCGTGCCGTTCTGAAGCGCCAGATAGACTTCTGCAAATGCGATCGGCGTCGTGTTGGCGCCGCAGGCGCGTGGCATGGCGAGATAGGCCGGAACGTCGGGAACACGCATCTTCAGCCCCGCCATGTCGGCGCAGTTGGCAATCGGCTTGTTCGACGTGGTGTGGCGCGTGCCGTAATAGCTAACGGCGGCGATGTGGTTGCCGGTCTTGTCCTCGTAACCCTTGGCAAGACGCTTGAAGATATCACTCTTGGTATAGGCGATCAGATGGCTCGGGTCGCGGAAGATATATGGAAAATAGGTGACACCGATCGGCTTGAAGTCACGCGCGGCAAAACTGGAGCCGGAGATGATGATATCCACCGTGCCGATCTTCAGGCCCTGGTTGATATCCGCTTCCTTGCCGAGCTGCGAGGCGGGGAATACATCCACCTTGTAGCGGCCGTCGGTGCGCTTGGCGATTTCTTCCGCAGCCCAGACCGAATCCGTGTGGAACGGTTCGGAGGTCTCGTAGACATGCGCCCATTTCAGCGTTGTTTGCGCCTGTGCCGCCAAAGCCGAAAGCAAAATGGCAGCGGTTGCACCCATCAAAGTCGACAATCTGATTTTCATTCTTAACTCCTCCCGAATTAAAGCCAGATTTCTGTTTTTCCCGTCGCCGGTTGCGGCGCGGTCACTCTTCTCCGATCGTTTCCTCCCCGAAACTCTCGGAAAATCTCTTTTGCGACAGCGTCAGATGCTGGCGCATCGCCTCGCGTGCGCCTTCCGGATCGTTCGCCGCGATCGCGTCGCGGATCACCCGGTGTTCCTGAACGGCAAGAATCCATGTGTGAGGACCCTCGAAATAGCTGGCGAGCTTTTCGAAATAGGGCGAAAGGCTGCGCTCGTCATAGATCAGGCCGGTAAAGCGGTTCAGCGCCGAGTTGCCGATGATGTCGGCAATGGCGGTGTGGAAGGCGCGGTCCAGGTTGAGGGCCTGCGGCGAATTGTCGAGCGCCCCGGCCATGCGTTCGATGATGTCGTCCAGCCTGGCGATGCATTCAGACGTGGCAAGCCGCGCGGCCTCCTCGGCAATAGCGCTTTCAATGATGCAGCGCGCTTGCAGGATTTCGAATGGGCCGTGCGCGTCCGGCACGGGTGACTTTGCCTTGTTAGCCGTTCGGGACGTGTTCACATACACGCCCGAACCCATGCGGATATGGATATGGCCTTCCACTTCCAGAACGATCAGTGCTTCCCGCACCGTCGGGCGGGACACGCCAAAACGTTCCGCCAGATCGCGCTCCGCCGGCAGGCGCTGACCGTCCGTCAGTTCCCCGCTCTCGATAAGCAAGCGAATTTGTTCCGCGACCAGCCTGTAGAGGCGGCGCGGCTCCAGAGCCACAAACATGATGTCCTCCCAGCGCGAAAGTCTCCCCCCTTCGCGCAAGCGGTAAGATGGTCTTACCAATTTTATTAGGTAGGATTTATGCGGTGCTGTCAATTGGCCGCTAGAGGAAAACTACACGGCGAAAGACTGGGGACCGGTGCAGCAGGCTCGGCGCAATGGATTGGATTTTACGAAACGTGATTGATCCTCGGGACAGACCCGAGGATGACACCGCATGTTTGGATCGGCTTTTCAGTCCTTGTTACTTGTGAGCTTCAAGCCGCCGTCGTCGCCGATGGTGACGTCCAGCTCACCGTACCCACCGATCGAAAGGTGCGGCGTTTCGATGGGATGCGAATGAGTGGCGTTAATGACCACGACCGTGGCGCCCATGCTTTCCCCCGCCAGAATGCCGGCGGGCGCATCTTCGAAGACGACGCAGTCTTCAGGTGCGACGCCGAGCTTCGCAGCAGCCTTTCTGTAACCCTCCGGGTCAGGCTTGCCGTTCACAACGTCCTCGGCGCAGATCATCACTGGAGGCGGTGTGAGGCCTGCCGCAGCCAACCGGAGTTCGGCAAGGGCGCGGGCGGCGGAGGTGACGATGGCCCATTTTCCGGCCGGCAATTTCTCAAGAAATGCAGCTGCCTGCGGAATCTGGAGGATGCCGTCAACATCGTCCATTTCCTTTTGTAAAAGCATATCCGCCTGTTCCTGGATATCGAGGCCGGGAACTGCCTCGCGACGCACAACCTCGGATGCGCGCATGCCATGGATGCGCTGCAGGAAAGCCTCCGGCTCTATGCCGTTGTCTACGGCCCATTCGCGCCAGACCCGCTCCACCACCGCAATGGAATTCAGCAGCGTTCCATCCATGTCGAACAGGAAGGCGCCATATTCGCGCGAGGAGATCTGGGCGGTCGCCGGGACTTTGCTGTGCATCGCATTCTTCCGTTGGATGTGTCGGGTTGGCCTCGTGTCTATAGCATCGGCAGGCATAACGGAATCGTTTTTCCGCTCATCAAGCAAATGGCGACCCATCCGCCAGTGGCGGACATCGTGCCGGAATCGGACAGTTTGCACAGGCTGCGACTCGGGGCATGGTCAGGCAGGGGAGGCGGCGTCCGCATAGGGTCATGCGGGCGTCAGGTTGCAGCAAGGATCAACTGCTATTGTGAGTTTTCGAAAGAAGTCAAAGTTCGCAAAATCAAAAGCTAAACGGAGCTTATGAATGTTGTGCATGAGATTTTTCGCAGCGGAATTCTCTTAACGAAACCGTCGTTTAAGGGGTGTTGTTAACCATTTGTTAACCATATTCGAGGTACCTAATTGTCAACGATTTGTTTACCAAGATGACCAAAGTGCTAACAGACCAGCGTTCGATCCGTATCAAAGGCCGCTCCTTCCTCGCGGTCGTTCTGTCCCCTGAAGCTCCGCTCGATCAATGGCTGGAACGGCTGGATGATCTTGCTGCACGTTCGGCAGGGTTCTTCCTGTCGCGTCCGGTGGTTCTGGATGCGTCTGAGCTGTCGCTGGACAAGGCAGGGCTGAAGGCTCTGCTGGCAGCGCTGACGGAACGTAATGTCGGCATCATGGGGATCGAAGGTGTTCGCCCCTCGATGATCGAGCCGGGCATGCCGCCGTCGCTGAAGGGCGGAAAGCCCGCTTCAGATGTCGAGGTCGAGCCCGTCGCCATCGCTGCCGAATTGCCGGAAGAAAAGCCGCGCGCTTCGGGCGAGGTTCGGGCCGTGGTGCAGTCGCTGGTCATCAACGAGCCGGTGCGCTCCGGCCAGTCGATCATGTTCCCCGAAGGCGATGTGACCGTCATCGGTTCGGTCGCCTCGGGTGCGGAAATCATCGCGGGCGGGTCGGTGCACATTTACGGGGCGTTGCGCGGTCGCGCCATGGCCGGTTCGCTTGGCAATGTTTCGGCGCGCATCTTCTGCCGCAAGCTTGAAGCGGAGCTACTGGCAATCGACGGCGTCTACAAGGTTGCCGAGGACATTGACGACAAGCTGCGCGGCCAGCCCGTTCAGCTGTGGCTGGAAAACGATACGATAAAGGCCGAAAAACTTGGCTGACGACATAGAGAAAACAACACAGGAACAGGAGAGCCGTATGGGGAAGGTAGTCGTTGTTACTTCCGGCAAGGGCGGGGTTGGCAAGACCACCTCGACCGCAGCGCTTGGCGCGGCATTGGCGCAGAACAAGCAGAAGGTCGTGGTTGTCGATTTTGACGTCGGACTGCGTAACCTCGATCTCGTCATGGGTGCTGAACGCCGGGTGGTTTACGATCTCGTCAACGTCATCCAGGGCGATGCCAAGCTGACGCAGGCGCTGATCCGCGACAAGCGCCTCGAGACGCTGTTCCTGCTGCCCGCCTCACAGACACGCGACAAGGACAATCTGACGCCCGAAGGCGTGGAATGGGTCATCGCCGAGTTGAAGAAACATTTCGACTGGGTCATCTGCGACAGCCCGGCCGGTATCGAACGCGGCGCGACGTTGGCCATGCGCCATGCGGATGTGGCCGTCGTGGTCACCAATCCGGAAGTCTCCTCGGTGCGTGACAGTGACCGCATCATCGGCCTGCTCGATTCCAAGACGCTGAAGGCCGAACGCGGCGAGCGCATGGAAAAGCACCTGCTTCTGACGCGCTATGATTCGGCCCGTGCCGAGCGTGGCGACATGCTGAAGGTCGACGACGTTCTGGAAATCCTCTCCATTCCGCTGCTCGGTATCATTCCCGAAAGCACGGATGTGCTGCGTGCTTCCAACGTCGGTGCACCGGTTACGCTCGCGGATGCCCGTTGTGCACCTGCCATGGCTTACTTCGACGCTGCCCGCCGCCTGTCAGGCGAGGACATTCCGGTGGTCATTCCGGGCGAAAAGCGGGGTATCTTCTCCAAGATCTTTGCTAGGAGGGCTGCATGAGCATTTTCGGCCTATTCCGTAAACAAAAGTCGGCACCGCTTGCGCGCGAGCGACTGCAGGTGCTGCTTGCCCACGAAAGGGCGTCGTCGGGAACCGATCTCGTCGCCGTCCTCCGGGAAGAAATTCTCGCCGTCATCGCCAAGCATGTGCAGATCGATAACGATCGGGTGCATGTGAAGATGGATCGTGACGAGCACGTCTCCATACTGGAGATCGATGTCGAGATACCGTTGAGCGCCGACCTGCGCGCCGCGTGATGTTTTCTCCGAATACCGCCGCCCCTTGCAGGGCGGCGTTTTTCTTTACTCTGCCGTCGTATCGACCGGCATTCTAAATGCCTCGGCCAGATCGTCGGGAAGCGGGCGCTTGAGGTTTATGCCGTTCGGCGGGATCGGCGCGTTGAACCACTTGTCGTAGATCGCGTTGATTTCGCCGCTTGCATAAATTTTCCCAAGGGCTTCGTTGACGGCGTTCTTGAAGGCGGTGTCGCCCCGTCGGAGCATCAGGCCATAGGGCTGTGGTGGGGCGAGATATTCGTTCGAGATGGAATAGTCTTCGGGCTTGCCCGTTTCAGCGACGAAGGACCTCAGAAGAATATCGTCCATGACGAAGGCCGAGGCTCGATCTTCCGTCACCATGTCGAAACTGCCTTCCGTACTGTCATTTTGCAGGACGGCGATGTTCAGTCCCAGTTTGCGGTTAAGCACATTCAGCTGACTGATATTGATCGTTCCCGTCGTCACCACCACGGTTCGCCCGGCAAGATCGCTGACGCTTGTCATGTTGCTTGATTTCAGCGCGACATAACGCGTGCCGGTGATGAAATGGCTGTAGGAAAACCACACTGCCTTGCGTCTTTCCTCCGTATTCGTGCTCGCCACGCATTCCATGTCGATTGTGCCGTCATTGAGAAGCGTGATGCGGTTGCTGGGGGTGCGCTTGACGAAATCGATTTTCAATTCTGGCAGGCCCAACTTCTTCTTGATGGAATCCGCCACCTTCAGGCAAAGTTCGATGCTGTAACCGATCGGCTCCGGACCAATTCCCATATAGGAAAAGGGAAGATTTCTGTCGGCAAAGCCGAGCCGGATGGTGCCGGTTCTGGCAATGGTTTCGAGTGTAGGCGGTTGGGTCTCGTCGGCGGCTGCAATGGTGGGTAAAAGACTAAAAACCCCAAGCATGAGCCACAATGTCGATCTCTGCATCGCGCATCTCCAGCCAAAATTATCTGTCAAAACATTTTCGTAAAATAGAGTTGGGGTTTTTACGCCCTCAGTCCCGGTATTCGCTCGGATGGTCATAGGCTTGTTTCAAGGAGGCGGTCATCGGCAGGTTCAGATTCATGCCATTGGGCGGAATGGGTTGGGTGAACCATTTTTCGTAAAGGCCGTGAATGGTGGGACCGGTGAAGATCTGCCGCAGGCTTTCGTTGACCGCCGCCTTGAAGGCCGGGTCGTTGCGCCGAAACACCAGGCCATACGGTTCGGGTGCGCTCAGCGTTTCGTCCGAGAGCGCGTAGAGGTCGGGATTCTCCGATGTTGCCGCCAGAGCCGCCAGCAATATGCCATCCATGACGAAAGCAGAGGCCTTGCCGGCAACGACGAGTTCGAAGGCTTCCTCATTGGTTTTTGTGGGCATCACCGAGATATTGAGGTTCTTTTCGCGGTTCACCGCATTGAGCTGCTCGATGTTGACCGTGCCGGAGGCGGATGTGACGGAGCGTCCGGCCAGATCAGCAAGGCTCTTTAGATTGTCCTGTTTACGGGAGAGAAATTGCGTCGCGGTCATGAAATTCGGATAGGAGAAATCCACCATTTTCCGGCGTTCGCTGTTGTTGGTCGTCGCCGCGCATTCAATATCGATCTTGCCGCTACGGACGAGAATGAACCGGGTTGCGGGCGTGGCCTTTACATATTCAATGTCGAGTTTGTCCAGCTTCAGTTGCGTGCGGATGTCCTCGCTGATCGCGCGGCAAAGATCAGTCGAGAAGCCGGTCACTTCTCCATCCGGCAGCTGATAGGAAAACGGCGGTTCGGCCTCACGATAACCGATGCGGATTTTCGCGGTCTTGGCAATCTGCCGAAGCGTATCGCCTTCGCCGGCGGCCTGCACCGGAGCTGTGGGGATAAAGCATGTGAGGAAAAGGCAAAATACTGAAATGCGCATTTTATGTCCTTTTGGCTGTCAGCCGCGTTCTCAAATCGCTTTTTGTGGCGGGTAATAGGTTTCCTGCATCGGTCGCCCGACGTCGCTATATTCGTCGTTTCCGGTTTGGGCGATGACGGCACGGTTCTTGAGTATCCGGGCAAGCGGCGCCGGCTCGGCAAAATAATAGCCCTGTGCCTCGTCGCATCCGGAAAGCTTGAGGGCCTCGACCTGTTTCTTGTCTTCCACGCCCTCGGCGGTGACTTTCAGGCCGATCTGTTCTGCCATGTCTATGATGGTGTTGACGATGGCCGAGCACATTGGATTTTCCGGCAGGCCGGAAACGAATTCGCGGTCGATCTTGATCTTGTCGAAGGCAACATGCGTCAGCGTGCTCAACCCGGCATAACCGGTGCCGAAATCATCAAGCACGAGGCGGACGCCCATTTCCTTCAGCAGCTTTAAAGCCCTGGCGCTGTTGTCGCGCTCGAGCATTGCCGTTTCCGTCACTTCAAGCTCGAGCCGCTCGGCCGGGAAGCCGGAGGCTTTCAGCGCGCCGTCAACGATCGGGACAATATCGTCATTGCAAAGCTGCACGGCGGAAAGATTGACGGCAAGTCGGATATCCCTGGGCCAGGTCATGGCGTCCATGCAGGCCTGCGCCAAAACCCATTCGCCCAGAGGTTTGATGAAATTGTTTTCTTCGGCAAGCGTTATGAAGCGATCCGGCGTGATGATGCCAAGCTTGCTGTGCCGCCATCTGGCAAGGGCCTCGTAGGCGACAATGCGGCCGCTCTCCAGATTGACCACGGGCTGGTAGTACAGCTCGAATTCGTGGTTTTCGAGCGCGGATTTCATGTCTATTTCGAGCGCGTGCTTGTGCTGCGCCGCCATGTCCATGCCAGGCTCGTAAAAGACAAAAAAGCCGCATCCCATGGATTTCGCCCGGTAGAGACCAAGGTCCGCATGTTGCAGAAGCTGGGTGGCGGAGTTGCCGTGATCGGGCGCGCAGGCGATGCCGATGCTGGTATCGACGCTTATATGGCTGCCTTCGAGGCTGAAGCTGCGCGAGACCGCATGGACCACGCGCTTTGCCAGCGCGCCCGCATCCTCGCGACAATTATCGGTCACCGCTTGTATGATCGCAAATTCGTCGCCGCCGAGCCTGCTCACCATGTCGTTTTCACCGAGCACGGAGGAAATCCGCGAGGCCACGGCCACCAGCAGGGCGTCGCCTGCCGCGTGTCCCAACGTATCGTTGACGGCCTTGAAGCGGTCGAGATCGAGCAGCATGACGTTGAACGGCTGGCCTGACGTGGAAAGATGTTCGAGACGGTTCTCCAGCGTCTTCATCAAGAGCACGCGGTTGGGAAGCCCCGTCAGCGCATCGTGATGGGCCATATGTTCCAGTTGCTGCGCCATGTCGCGGATCTGCCTGAGCCGTCCACGTTCCAGAACGGCCTCCCGCAGGGTTTCGATGGCGGTGGCCATATCGCCGATCTCGTCCCGTCGATCCTGAAACGGCGTGACGACATCGGTTTCCTCACGGGCGATCCTGAGTGTTGCCTGCACCAGCGCCGGAACGGGTTTCAGAAAATGCCTGGCAATCAGCGTCACGAGAACGCCGGTGACGGTCAGAACAACGATCAGGGCGACGAGCGAATTGTAGATGAGCTTGCGCTGCGCGCCATAAAGCGCGTCCGAACCGCCGATGCTGACGGCGACCGCGCCAATCGGTTTTTTCGTTTCCGTGCTGATGATCGGCAACAGGCCGATATAATGGCTGGAATCGCCAATCGTCGCAAAGCCGGTGGCAAAACGCGCGGCGACCGCATCTCTGGAGAAGATGGGATCGGTGGCAATCGGTTTTTCGGCGTCGTCGGTGGCGTTGTCGAAGGCCGCCGCGATTTGACGGAATCCGGAATCGGCCTCATCGTAGCGGAAAAGCCAGACGGCATTCTTGGTCTGCGCACCGATGAGGGCGAGAACGTCGCTGGGGTTGAAGCCGGTAACGAGGATGGAAGCGTCGTCGCCAATCGGCTTGTCGGTCAAGATGCCGTTCACCTGTCCGTCCGTGTCGGCGGTGACGCTGACATAGGTGTAGATGCTGCGCAGGGTGGCGCTGGCAATCTGTGAATTGACGCGGGCCTGGTTGAGCCATTGCTCGCTGGCGGCGGCAACGAACATGTACCAGCCGACGAGCGCCCCGATGCTGTAGGAAAAGATCACGCCGCCGAGAAATATCAGGGTTATCTTGCTGGCGAGCGAACGCCGCCGCGAAAAGCGGCCTGGTACCGGCTGCGTCGTTGAGCGAAGCGTGTCACCGGTTTCAGTCTGTCTATCTATCCCCCGATAGGCAGTCTCTTCCATTCGCGATATTCCCCCGCGATGTCGCGTTATGATTGTTTTATGGAATTTTTATAGGGCATGTATTTCAATGGTGTCTGCTAAATAATTCAACAAAGTTTAGATGCGATTAAGAATTAATCCGTCTTTTTATAGTCGCCGCTTATATAAGGCGCCGAAAATATGTACCTCAGGTTGAAATATTCGATGGCTTGTGATGGGACATCGACGCCAAATACGCCGATTGCATTGGTGCCTCTTTTCGCGCTCATCAACCGGGCTTTATGGTTGCAAGGGTACCGCGATTGACCTTGCCAAGCTGCCGATAAACGGCATGTTGTGCGTAACATGCCGGTTTCAGGGAACATATCATGGCTCACAAGGGCAAAAACATCGCGCAGCTTTCCATTCTCATCCAGAGCGGCCATCTTGATCCGCGCGCCTTGGCGGAAGAGACCCTTGATGCAATCGGGAAATCGGAAGACCGGGCGATCTTTGTCGGCCTGACGGCGGAGCGGGCCATGGCTGAGGCGGAAGGCGCCTTGAAACGCATTCGCGAGGGTCGATCCTGCGGCGTGCTCGACGGCATTCCAGTGGCCTGGAAGGACCTTTTCGATCTCGAAGGCACTGTGACCACGGCTGGATCGACGGTGCTTTCGAACGATGGGCCTGCGTCCCGTGACGCGGATGTAGTGAGCGCGCTGAAGGACGCCGGGATGGTCTGCATCGGCCGTACCAATATGAGCGAGTTCGCGTTTTCCGGCCTTGGCATCAACCCGCATTACGGAACCCCGCGCAATCCCGCCTCCACGGATGTCCACCGGCTGCCGGGCGGCTCTTCTTCCGGCGCGGGTGTCGCGGTTGCGGCCGGCCTGGTGCCGGTGGCAATCGGTACGGATACCGGCGGATCGGTGCGCATTCCCGCCGCCTTCAACGGTGTGGTGGGGTACAAGGCGAGCCGCGGCCGTTACTCGATGCGCGGCGTCTATCCGCTGGCTAAAAGTCTCGATTCGCTCGGCCCGCTCACTCGCACTGTGCAGGACGCCGTGTGGGTAGATGCCGCCATGCGTGGCAAGGCGGCTGTTGATGCGGCGCGCACGCCTCTGTCTGGCTTGTCGCTCGTCGTGCCGGAAACAGTGTTTTTCGATGGCATCGAGGAGGGCGTCGCGGTCGCTTTTGAGCAGGCGGTGGAACGGCTTTCCCGGGCCGGCGCTTCTGTGCGGCGGCAGGCATTCCCGGTCTTTTCGCAATTATTCGATCTTATCAAGGAAAAGGGTGCGCTGGTAACGGCGGAAGCCTTCGCCCTGCACAAGGCGCGGCTGGAAGGTGCTGATGCGGCGCGCATGGACCCACGCGTGGTTGCGCGAGCAAGACTGGGCGCGAATATCTCCATGCCGGATTACATCGCCATCATCGAGGCGCGCGAACGCATGACGGCGGCTTTTTCGGGCATGATTGGAAAGAATGAGCTGCTGATATCGCCGACATTGCCTCATGTCGCGGCCAAGGTCGCACCGCTTGTGGAGAATGATGAGACCTTCTTTGCTATGAATGCCAAGACCCTGCGCAACACCCAGATCGGCAACTTCTTCGATCTCTGCGGCGTTTCCATTCCCTGCGGCACGGGCGAGGCGGGCATGCCCGTTGGCCTGCTGCTATCAGGCCTGCACCGCACGGATGACCACGTTCTGGGTGTGGCGATGGCTGCAGAGGAAATTATCCGGGGTTGATGATAGGGAAAAGGCGGCCTTGTTTGGCCGCCTCTCAGTGCACGCTTCAACGTGCCGCCCAGTTGGCGCCGCGGCGGAACATGGTTTTCATCTGCGGCACGGAAAACTCCTTGGCCTGATGGCCGAGCGCCGAATAGAAGACGCGGCCCTTGCCGTATTTGCGTTTCCAGACCACCGGCATCACTACACCGTCGATCCACCAGGCGTGGTCGCCGGTGAATTTTGTCGTCGCCAGCACCTCGTTGGAGGGATCGACATGCATGTAGTATTGCTCCGATGTGTAGGGGAAATCGGAAATTCCCTCCATCAGCGGGTCGTCGGGGCGGGTGATGTTGACGTGATAGTCGATGATATTGCCGGGATGGGCGACCCACTGGCCGCCGATCATGAACTGGTACTCGACGCAGTCGCGGAAACTGTCGCCTGCACCACCGTGAAAGCCGGCAATGCCGACGCCGTTTTCGACGGCGGCGGTGAGGTTCTTGATCTCTTCCTTCTCGATCTTCGACATTGTCACGATCGGCACGACAAGGCTCAGATCATGCACTGAAGGATCGGCGAACGCCTCCGTGCTGTGTTCGACATAGACCTTAAAACCATCCTCTTCGAGAATGTCTTTGACGATGGTGGCGCATTCCTGCGGCTCGTGGCCGCTCCAGCCGCCCCAGACGATGAGTGCTTCGCGCATTTATTTCCTCCTCGGGATTATTTGCCGAGCTGGCCGTCGACCAGCGAAGTTTCAAGGGGAGCAGGGCGCTCCACCTCGGTGGTGATGGAAACGGTGGTGCCGCTGTCCGATGCCGTCTGGAAGGCCTCCATGACCTCCAGCACGTGCAAGGCAAGATCGCCATTGGCGCGGTGCGGGCGGTTTTCGCGGATCGCATGGGCCATGTCGGCCACGCCGATCGAGCGGTAGTTGCCGTCAGCATAGGGCGAAGACAGTGCCTGCGGCTCGAACTGGCCGCCCTTTTTCAGCAATTGCACCTCACCGCCGAAATGATTGGGGTCGGGCACGATCAATGTGCCTTCCGTTCCGTAGATTTCCAGCGGTACATTTTTGTGGCCCGCCACATCGAAGCTCATGCCCACCTGCACTACCGCGCCGTTCTTGAATGCCAGCACGCCGGAAACATGGGTGGCGACATGGACTGGGATTTTCTCGCCATTCTTAGCTTCGCTGGTGATGAGGCGTTCGTTGCGCGGCGCGATGGCGAAACCTGCCACCTTGGCGACCGGGCCGAACAGGTTGACGAGATCGGTGATGTAATAGGGTCCCATATCCAGCATCGGCCCGCCGCCGACTTCGTAATAAAAGGCGGGGTTGGGATGCCAGCGCTCATGGCCGGGGCACATGAAGGTAGCCGTTCCGCCAACCGGCTGGCCGAGCACGCCTTCGTCTATCAGGCGGCGCGCGGTCTGGTGCCCGCCGCCGAGGAAAGTGTCCGGTGCCGAACCGATGCGCAGGCCCTTTGCCTTTGCCGCGTCCGCAAGCCGTTTACCCTCCGCGAAATTGATGCCGAGCGGCTTTTCCGAATAGGCATGTTTTCCCGCCTCAAGTGCGCGCAGGCCCACCTCCACATGCGCCTTGGGAATCGTCAGGTTGACGATGATTTCCACGGAGGGGTCAGACAGAAGTTCGTCGATACTTCTTGCCTGAAGGCCGAACTCGTCTGCCCGCGCTTTTGCTGCCTCCTCGTTCATATCCGCCAGTCCGCGAATGTCGAGAATGGGAAACGACGCCATCGCCTTGAGATAGGCGCTGGAGATGTTGCCGCAGCCGATGATGCCGATGCCGACCTTGTTCATGTGATTTCCTCCCGTAAATCAGAAATGCCTAAGCCCACTCTCAACCTTGCCGGCTAGAGCGCCGGCCCTGTCGTGTTCCATGGCGATTCGTAAAGCTCGTAAAGTGCGACAGCTGCCGCCCCCTGCGCCCACAGTTCGTCGCTTGCAACGTCGAAAACCAACTCTGCGACGCCTGCCAGCGATGGCGGCACGGCGGCGTTGTAACTGTCGCGGATGCTGGCAATGAAGGGCTCGCCGAGCTCGAGACTGGAGCCGGTGATGATGACCCGTGGCGGCGCAAACAGCGTGACGATATTGGCAAGCGTCAGGCCAAGGGCTGCACCGGCGCGCAAGGCTGCCGCAATAAGATCGTTGTCTTCCGCCGCAATCAGCGCATGGGCATGCTGCATGCCGCGACCAAGCCGGATAGCTTCTGCAAAACGCCCGTCCACCGGGCGGGAACCGAGAATGGCGTTCTCGCCCGCCTGGCTCGCCAGCCGCACGGTTCCTTCACTGGCAAGGCCAATCACGAGGTCGCCGAGATTGTGGCTGAGGCCGCCTGCACCACGAAACAGCTGGTTTTGATGCATCACGCCAAGCCCAAGTGTCTGCTCGAGCGAGATCAGCACCATGTCCTCCAGATCGCGCGCATGGCCAAACCAGTGATGGGCAAGCGTGATGGCGTGGGCGTCGCTTTCGATGATGGTGGGGGAATTCAGCCGTGAGGTCATTTCCTCGGCAAAATCGACGTTTACTTCCCGCAGGATAGGGCTGCTGCGGATCCTGCCGGTGCGATGTTCGATGACGCCTGGCAGGCCAAGGCAGACCATGTCCACATCTTCCAGCGACAGTCCGGCATCAACCACGCAACGCCGCACCCCGTCTTCCACCAGATCGGCAATGACGCCGATCGGTTGGCGGTCTACACGGATCGGCAGGGCGAGGGTGGACAGCACGTTGCCGCAAAAGTCGGTGACGACGAAGACCATGCGGCTTGCCGCAATCTTGGCGCCCACCACGCGGGCCGCATCCGGGTTCAGCTCCAGCATCACCCGCGGCCTGCCGCGTGCGCCCTCCGTGCGGATATCGCCGATATGGCGGGTAAGGATAAGCCCGTCATCGAGCAGCGATGCGGTGATCGCGGATACGGTGGTGGTGGAAAGCTGCGTTCTTTCGCTGATTTCCACCCGGGAGATCGGTCCATGGCGGCGGATGCTGTCCAGCACGCTTAGCCGGTTGATCGCGCGCATCAGTTCTGGGTCTGCGGTCTTCATGGGGTCCTGCTGCGATCAATGCCGGTTCGAAAACCAATTTATGTCGGATTGCGGATTAAATAACGGTGTCAGGGAGGGGTGTGTCAAGCCATTCGCTCAAAAAATCGGCATGGCGCCTTGACAATGAGCGAGTGCTAAGGTGAATTAATCCGCATTGGGGAATAAATGAGGAAATCCCCGAGGGAGGATCACGATCATGACGATTAGGCACGCAGGCGCAAGCCTGGGCGGCAGGCTGATAGGCTTTGCCACAACGACAAGCATTGCTCTCATGCTCGGCGCCGCAAGCGCCTCGGCCGCAACGGTCGTTAAATGGATGCATGTGGAATTGGACCCCAAAGCCGTGGCCGTCTGGGAGGAGATTGCCAAGGACTATGAGGCCAAACATCCCGACGTGGACGTGCAACTGCAGTTTCTGGAAAACGAGGCCTTCAAGGCCAAATTACCGACGTTGCTGCAATCCAACGACGTTCCCGATTTCTTTTATAGCTGGGGCGGCGGCGTCCTTGAGGAACAGTCAAAAACCGGCGCACTCAAGGATTTGAGCGAGGTTTTCGACGCCGATGGTGGCAAGCTGCGCCAAGCCTATAACGCGGCGGCAATCGACGGCCTCTCCTTTGACGGCAAGGTCTGGGCAGTGCCCTACAAGGTTAGCCTCGTCAGTTTCTTTTATAACAAGGAGCTGTTTGCCAAGGCGGGCGTAAAGGCGGAAGACATCAAGACCTGGGACGATCTCGGCGCCACCGTCAAGAAAATCAAGGCAGCCGGTATCGTTCCGATTGCCGGTGGTGGCGGTGAAAAATGGCCGATCCATTTCTACTGGAGCTATCTCGTCATGCGCAATGGCGGGCAGACCGTGTTCGACGCCGCCCGCAAGGGCGAGGGTGAAGGCTTCATGGATCCCTCCATCATCAAGGCGGGCGAGCAACTGGCCGAGTTCGGCAAGCTCGAACCCTTCCAGCCCGGCTATCTCGGCTCCACCTGGCCCCAGGCGCTCGGCGTCTTCGGTGATGGCAAGGCCGCGATGATCCTCGGCTTTGACAATACTGAAGCCAACCAGCGCAAGAATGCCGGTGACGGCAAAGGCCTTGCGGCAGACAATATCGGTCGCTTCGCCTTTCCCGCCGTCGAAGGTGGTGCTGGCAAAGTCACCGACACGCTGGGCGGTCTGAATGGTTGGGCAGTCACGAAAAACGCTTCCAAGGAAGCGATCGATTTCGCGGCCTTCCTGACCAGCAAGGAAAGTGAAGAGAAGATGGCGGCTGCGGGCATGATCCTGCCGGTTGCGACGGGTGCGGATGGAGCGGTCAAGAACCCGCTGCTGGCGGATTCGGCCAAGCAGCTTGCAAGCTCTACCTGGCACCAGAACTTCTTCGACCAGACACTGGGCGCTGCCGTTGGCCGCGTGGTCAACGATGTCTCCGTCGAAATCGTTTCCGGCCAGATGAGCGCCGAAGAGGGTGCCAAGCAAATTCAGGATGCTTTCGAGCTTCGCTGATTTCGGTTCCATGACGGCGCCGCGCGGGACGCGGCGCCGCAGTATCTGCCTGAATGAAAGCGGATAGAGATGACGGATATTTCCATGACTTCTGCGTCCATACCGGCGCGCGGCGCGTCGAAGACGAAGCGCAAGCAAAGCTCAGTCGCGCATGACCGTGCGCTGACCCTGCTGGTCTTCCTTCCGCCCGCATTGCTGCTCTTTACCCTGTTCGTCATCCTGCCCATGGGCGAGGCGGCATGGTACAGCCTTTACCGCTGGAACGGTTACGGCACGCCGACCGATTTCGTGGGCTTGAAGAATTTCCAGGTCCTGTTCGGCAATGCCGCCTTTTCTCAGGCTCTGCTTAATAACGGCCTCATCATCCTGATTTCCGTGCTGATCCAGATCCCGCTGGCGATCTGGCTTGCCATGATGCTGGCGCACCGCCTTCCGGGCGTCGTTGCCTTTCGGCTGGTTTTCTTCCTGCCCTATGTCCTTGCGGATGTCGCGGCCGGCCTGATCTGGCGCTTCGTTTATGATGGCGATTACGGCCTTTTCGCTGCCATCTCCAATTTCTTCGGCTTCGCCAATCCTTACGTGCTGGCCGACAAGGATGTGGCGATCTACGCCGTGCTTGGCGTCATCGTCTGGAAGTATTTCGGTTTCCACATGATGTTGTTCATCGCCGGCCTTCAATCCGTCGACAAGAACGTGCTGGAAGCTGCCGAAATCGACGGCGCCTCCGGCTGGCAGAAGTTTCGATACGTCACCTTGCCTATGCTCGGCTCAACGGTGCGCCTGTCCGTCTTTTTCGCGGTGATCGGCTCGCTACAGCTGTTCGACATGATCATGCCGCTTACCGGTGGCGGTCCGTCCAACTCCACGCAAACCATGGTCACCTTTCTCTACACCTACGGCGTCATGCGCATGCAGGTGGGGCTTGGCAGCGCGGTGGGTGTCGTACTCTTCGTTATCTGCGTGACGCTCGCCTTCGGTTACAAAAGGATTTTCATGCGCCATGACTGAACCATCCACTTCCGTCCGCATGCCGCTGCAAACAAAGCTCTATCTTTATATATCGCTGAGCCTGATCGCGGCCATCGTGCTCATCCCGCTTCTGACGACGGCGCTTGGCGGCTTCAAGACGCTGGGGGATCTGCGCGTCAACCCGTTCGGCTTGCCAGCCGAGTGGCAATGGGCCAATTACGGCGATATCCTCTTTGGCAAACGCTACTGGCTGCAGATATTCAATTCGCTGGTGATTGCGCTGTTGACGGTCTTTTTGACGCTGACCGTCTCGGCCATGGCCGCCTTCACCTTTGCGCATGTGAAGTTCTTTGGCTCTTCCTTCCTGCTGAATTACTTTCTGCTGGGACTGATGTTCCCGGCGGCGACCGCCATCCTGCCGCTGTTCATTCGCATCCGCGATCTCGGTCTGCTCGATACCTATTGGGGCGTGGTTCTGCCGCAGGTGGCTTTCGGGCTCGGCATGAGCATCCTTCTGTTTCGCAATTACTTCCGCAATCTGCCGGAAGAATTGTTTCAGGCCGCTTTCGTGGATGGTTGCGGCTATCTGCGCTTTTTCTGGCACATTTCGATGCCGCTCTCACGACCCATCGTGGCGACGGTTGGGATCGTTTCCTTCGTCGGCAGCTGGAACAGCTACATTCTGCCGCTGATCATGCTGAACTCAGAATCGAAATATCCCTGGCCACTCGGCATCATGGTCTATCGCGGCGAATTCGGCACGGAATGGCAGCTCGTGCTCGCCTTCATCACGCTGACGATCCTGCCGACCGTCATCGTCTTCTTCCTCGCACAGAAACACATCATCGCGGGCCTGACGGCCGGTGCCGTCAAATCGTGACTTGAAAGGAGCAAAACATGGCTTCCGTCGAACTTAGGGATATCCGCAAGTCCTATGCCTCGCTCGATGTCATTCACGGCATCTCGCTCGATATAACCGACGGCGAATTCATTGCGCTGGTCGGGCCTTCGGGCTGCGGCAAATCTACCCTGCTGCGCATGATCGCCGGGCTGGAGGAAATCACCGATGGGGATATCCTCATTGGCGGCACCGTCGTCAATTCCATGACGCCGCGCGAGCGCAATATCGCCATGGTATTCCAGTCCTATGCGCTTTATCCGCATATGACGGTCGCCGAAAACATGGGCTTCAACCTGAAGCTTGCCGGGCAGCCGAAAAACGTCATCGATGAGCGCGTTGCGGAAGCCGCCCGCATGCTCGATCTCGGCAAGCTTCTGGACCGTAAGCCCTCGCAGCTTTCGGGTGGCCAGCGCCAGCGCGTAGCCATGGGCCGCGCCGTGGTGCGCAACCCGGCCGTCTTCCTGTTCGATGAGCCGTTGTCCAATCTGGATGCCAAGCTGCGCGTGCAGATGCGTAGCGAAATCAAGGCTCTGCATCAGAAAGTAGGTACGACCTCCATCTACGTCACCCATGATCAGATCGAGGCAATGACGCTGGCCGACCGGGTGGTGGTGCTCAATCACGGCCGTATCGAGCAGCAGGGCACGCCGCTCGAACTTTACAAGACACCTGCCAATCTTTTCGTTGCCGCCTTCATCGGCTCACCGGCAATGAACCTCATCGAAGGCGTGGTCGACGGCGAGGGAGATCAACCTGCCGCCCGGCTGAAGGACGGGACGGCGATCCGCATTGCCGCCTCAAGAAATGTCAAGCGCGGCCAGCCGGTGACGATCGGGTTGAGACCGGAACATATAGGTTCGACCGTCGGCGGCGATATTTCACTGTCCGGCAGGACGGTGTTGGTCGAGCCGACAGGCGCGCAGACGCATGTGGTCTTCGAACTGGCGGGCGATCAGGTTACAGCGGTGGTGGATGGCGAGCAATTGGTCAAGGTCAACACCCCCTTTGCCGCCACCGTGCATCACGAGCGTGTGCATGTGTTCGACAGGGCAAGCGGTCTGGCGCTTTAGACGTGTTTCGTTTTTTAGTGGAATAACGAAATTCTCTCGCTCCCCGGCATTTGGGGCTTGTCTGAAAATTATGAGCGGTTAGCTTGGCAAATTGGGAGCCAAAGCGGTTTTACCGCTGAACTGTATCGATACAGGAGGAGATTTTTATGAAAACGATCAAGGGACCGGGTCTTTTTCTCGGTCAGTTTGCCGGTGATGCTGCGCCTTTCAATACATGGGACGGCATTACCAAATGGGCGGCAGAAAAGGGTTATGCCGGCGTGCAGGTTCCCACCTGGGCCGGGCAGTTGATCGATCTGAAAAAGGCTGCGGAATCCAAGGATTATTGCGATGAATTTGCGGGTGTCGCCCGCCAGAACGGCGTCGAGGTAACCGAGCTTTCCACCCATTTGCAGGGCCAGCTGGTTGCCGTTCACCCCGCCTATGACGAGGCCTTCGATGGTTTTGCAGCACCTGAAGTGCGCGGCAATCCGAAGGCTCGCCAGCAATGGGCGGTGGAACAGGTGAAGCTTGCCCTGAAGGCTTCGAGAAATCTCGGCATCAACGCACATGCGACCTTTTCGGGTGCTCTTGCCTGGCCCTTCATCTATCCGTGGCCGCAGCGCCCGGCCGGTCTGGTGGAAACCGCCTTTGACGAGCTGGCAAGACGCTGGACGCCGATCCTTGATTACGCCGATGAGCAGGGCGTGGATGTCTGCTACGAAATCCATCCCGGCGAAGATCTGCATGATGGCGTGACTTTCGAGATGTTCCTGGAGCGTGTGAAGAACCACAAGCGCGCCAACATGCTCTACGACCCGTCGCATTACGTGCTGCAATGCCTTGATTATCTTGACAATATCGACATCTACAAAGACCGCATCAAGATGTTCCATGTCAAGGACGCTGAGTTCAATCCGACCGGCCGCCAGGGCGTGTATGGCGGTTATCAGGGTTGGGTCAACCGTGCGGGCCGCTTCCGCTCGCTGGGTGACGGGCAGGTGGATTTCGGTGCGGTATTCTCGAAAATGGCTGCCAATGATTTCGACGGATGGGCAGTGGTTGAATGGGAATGCGCGCTGAAACATCCTGAAGACGGTGCCCGGGAAGGGGCCGAGTTCGTCAAGCACCATATCATCCGCGTCACGGAAAAAGCCTTTGATGATTTCGCATCTGCCGGCACCGATGATGCAGCCAACCGGCGCATGCTTGGGCTTTAAAAGCATTTCCAGGAAAAGTGTGAAGCCGTTTTCCGTGTGGGAATGCGCTTAGAAAATGCCGAGGAGACATTATGGCTATTGAAGGAAAGACAACCGACAAGGCGAACACGCGGATTCGCCTGGGCATGGTGGGTGGCGGTTCGGGTGCATTTATCGGCGGCGTTCACCGCATGGCCGCGCGGCTCGACAACCGCTTCGATCTCGTGGCCGGGGCCTTGTCCTCGACACCGGAAAAATCCCTCGCCTCTGGCCGCGAACTCGGGCTTGCTCCAGAGCGTTGCTATGGGTCATTCGAAGAAATGGCCGAGAAGGAAGCGCTTCGCGAGGATGGTATCGAGGCGGTAGCGATCGTCACGCCCAACCACGTACATTATCCTGCGGCGAAGGCGTTTCTGGAACGCGGCATCCATGTCATCTGCGACAAGCCGCTGACCTCCAATCTGGAGGATGCCAAAAAGCTGAAGGACGTGGCGGACAAGGCGGACGCGCTGTTCATCCTCACCCATAACTACACCGGTTATCCTATGGTGCGGCATGCGCGTGAACTGGTGGAAACCGGTGCGCTCGGGAACATCCGTCTGGTGCAGATGGAATATCCCCAGGATTGGCTGGCTGAGCCGTTGGAGCAGACCGGTGCGAAACAGGCCGTCTGGCGCACCGATCCGGCGCAATCCGGTGTCGGCGGCTCCACAGGGGATATCGGCACCCATGCCTATAATCTCGGCTGCTTCATTTCCGGTCTGGAAGCCGATGAACTGGCAGCGGATGTACATACCTTCGTGGAGGGTCGCCGTCTGGACGACAATGCGCATGTGATGCTGCGCTTCAAGCCAAAGGACGGCAAGCAACCAGCCAAGGGCCTGCTTTGGTGCAGCCAGGTGGCTGTCGGGCATGAAAACGGGCTGAAGGTCCGCGTTTACGGCGACAAGGCCGGCATCGAGTGGACGCAGGCTGATCCGAACTATCTCTGGTTCACGAAGCTTGGCGAGCCGAAACAGCTCATCACCCGCGGCGGCGCTGGCGCCGGTGCCGCGGCCGCACGCGTCACGCGCATTCCATCGGGCCATCCGGAAGGATATCTCGAAGCCTTCGCGACCATCTATACCGAAGCGGCCCAAGCCATCGAAGCCCGCCGCACCGGTTCGGAGCTAGACAAGGCGGTCACCTATCCGACCGTCGATGACGGTGTCAAAGGCGTCGCTTTTGTCACCGCCTGCATCGAATCCGGTAAGAAGAATGGCGGCTGGGTGAAGCTGTAAGATCGACATGGCGTCACGGCGTATTTCTTCTCCCTGCGGGGGGGGGGGAAGGGCCGGATGAGGGGGCAAGCTCTCGGCGTATCTCTGCCTGCTTTCCTCTCACGACCCACCTGAAGACGTGATCAATTTGCGCGTGTCATCTGCTGCTGCATTCGTTCAGTCACGGGGCAACCGTCCTGTATTCTCGTCCAGGACGAGACGTTAAGTTTCATTTCGCAGCGCGCGAGATAGGAGCCGCCATCGACCCTCAGGCAGGATGTCTGGCCGAGTTCGAACATGACACCGCGATTTCGGCATTTGCAATTGTGGGCATCCGCCAAGGTGGGGATCAGGGCCAGGGCTAGACCAATTACGAGCACTCCAAAACGCATGGCTGAGGCTCCAAAAGACAGGCCACCAGATTATACCTGTCCGACGGTATAGTCAAAACAGCCACCTTCAACGATGCGCACCGCACGGCCATAACAGGCTCGAACTCTCCTGCTTTCACCCGATCAAAATCGCCCTGATATCATTCACATTCGTCCGCGTCGGACCGGTCACGACAAGGTCGCCAACCGCCTTGAAGGCGGTGTAGCTGTCGTGTCCCACCAGCGACTGGCGCGGATCGGCACCGGCGTTGCGCATACGCGCAAGCGTATCGGGCGTCACCAGTGCGCCTGCCGCATCCTCAACGCCGTCTATGCCGTCGCTATCGCCGGCGATGGCCCAGATACCGCCTGCACCCTTCAGCGTCAGCGCAAGGCTCAGCAGAAATTCCGTGTTGCGCCCACCCTTGCCGGCCAGCCCTTTGCCGATCGTTACCGTGGTTTCTCCGCCGGAAAGCAGCACGGCCGGGCCTTTGACTGGCAGGCCCTTGCGGCTGGCGGAGAGGGCGATACCCGCCATCACCGCGCCGACATCCTTTGACTCGCCCTCCAGCGAATCCCCGAGGATGAGCGGCGTAAGGCCAAGCTTCACCGCCTCGTCCGCCGCCGCCTGTAGGGCGAGCGAGGGTGTCGCGATCAGCCTGATGTCCTCTTCTATATCGCCTGCCTTCGGCGGTTCCTCGCCCTTTTCCAGCACTTTGCGCACATTCTCGGGAAGATCGAGCGCATAACGGGAGACGATTTCCCGCACATTGTTGATATCGCTCGGATCGGCAACCGTGGGGCCGGAAGCGATTTCGGAGGGATCGTCGCCCGGTACGTCTGAAATCAACAGCGAAACCACTCTGGCCGGTTTGGCGGCCAGCGCCAGTCGTCCGCCTTTGATGCGGGAGAGGTGCTTGCGCACGGCATTCATCTCGGAAATCGTCGCGCCGCTGGCAAGAAGTGCGCGGTTGACGGCCATCTTGTCCGCAAGCGTCATGCCTTCGGCAGGTGCGACCATCAGTGCCGAACCGCCGCCGGAAATTAGCGCGATCACCATGTCGTCTGCGGTCAGCCCTTCAACGGCGGCAAGAATGCGTCTTGCCGCTTCCGCACTCATGTCGTCGGGCACGGGATGGGAGGCCTCGATGATTTCGATGCGCCGGGCCGGAACGGCATGACCGTAACGGGTTACGACGATACCGGAGAGGTTCACATCCGCCCAGGCCTTATCAAGCGCTGCGGCCATGGCAGCCGAGGCCTTGCCCGCGCCGACCACCACGCACCTGCCCTTGGGCGGGGAAGGAAGATGATGTTGCAGCACCTTTGCGGGATCGGCACTCGCCACTGCCGCCATAAATATGCGGTTGAGGGCGTCTTTTGCGCGGAGATCGTTCCATGCGGTCATAGGTTCATACTCCGATCCAGAGGAAGCCGAGCGCAAACAATGCCGGCAAAGCCTGAATGAACAGGATTTTCATATTGGCGGTAATGGCGCCGAAAATGCCGGCTATCAGGACACAGGTGAGGAAGAAGACCTTGAAACTCAGTCCTTCATCGCCCTGCGTGAGCCCATAGATCAATCCGGCTGCCAGAAAACCATTGTAAAGCCCCTGATTGGCGGCAAGCACCTTCGTCTGTCGCGCAAAATCCGCAGAAAGGGCGAAGGCCTTGCGGCCGGCCGGCTTTTCCCACAGCAGCATTTCCAGAATGGTGATGTAAACATGGATGGCCGCAACCACGGCAATCAGAATGCTGGCGATCATCGACGGTTTCCTCCAAACCCTGATGTCCGGCGCGTCAATTATCCGCAAAAGGGAGAGGCCGACCGGATAATCCGTTTTAACGGTGGTACACATGGCCGCAAGGCCATAATCCCTCTCTTCCCGCGCAAACCTGTTGAAGAGCCGCACAGCATTGCTTGACTCTTTGCTGAAATAAGAACAAAACAGGAACAATAGAACTGAAAAACCGGAATTGAAACCTGTCATGCCATGCAAAAGCGCGCGGAACAGTTGCTCGTTGTCGAAGAGCTGCGTGAAAGGCTGGAAAGGATCGGTGGCGGTCCTCACCGCCTGCACGAGGCCTTGCCTTTCGGCGTGGATGCCATCGATCACCATTTGCCTGGAGGCGGGCTGAAGCTCGGTTGCCTGCATGAGGTGAGCGGCGGCGGCAATGGCGCCGCCGATGGTGCGGCAGCGGCGCTTTTTGCGGCCGGCGTGGCAGCAAGGCTGTCCGGCAAGGTCTTATGGTGTGTCACCCGCAGGGATCTGTTCATGCCGGGATTGACGCAGGCGGGCCTGTCGCAGAATCGGGTCATCATCGTCGAATGCCGCGATGAGAAAGGCGTGCTCGACTGTTTCGAGGAAGGCTTGCGCTGCAACGGTTTTGGCGCCGTGATGGGCGAGCTTGCGAAGTTGCCGATGAATGCCTCGCGACGGTTGCAACTGGCGGCGGAAACCTCTGGTGTCACGGGCATCGCCATCCGCCGCTTCCGGCGCCCGGCCGATGCGGCGTTGTTTGGCGAGCCGACGGCCGCTGTCACCCGCTGGCGTGTCTCTGTCCGGCCATCTTCGCCCCTGCCGGTGCCGGGGGTGGGCAGGCCACGCTGGTTTCTGGAACTTTTGCGATGTCGCGGCGGCGAAAGCGCTGCATTTGAAGTGGAAGCCTGTGATGCAAAGGGTCGTCTCGCTTTACCTGCCGACATGGCCGACGGATCGCTACCGGCGTCTTTCGGGGCAGAACGCGCCGCCGGTTGAAAAGCCGCTGGTCATGATCGGCCGTCAGGGCAGCCGCCGCCTGGTGCTGGCGCTGAACAAGGCAGCAAAGGCGGCGGGCATCCGGCCCGGCACACCCGTCAGCAAGGCGCAGGCTTTGGTGCCGGGTCTCGTTGTCGAGGATATGGATGCGGCGGCGGATGCCCGCGCCCTGCAACAACTCGCTTTTCATTTCCTGCGTATCTATGCCCCGATCGTCGCCGCAGATCCGCCTGATGGGCTGGTTCTGGATACGGCAGGTGCGGACCATCTGCACGGCAATGAGACGCTGATGTTGAGCGGCATGGTGAACCGCCTGCATGCCGCAGGCTTCGCCGCCCGCGCTGCCATTGCCGATAGCTGGGGGGCGGCCCATGCGCTTGCCCGGTTTGGCCGTAAGGAGATCAGCATCGTATCGCCGGGCGGGCAGCGGGCGGCGATCAGCGAGCTGCCGCTGGCGGCGCTCAGGCTGGAGGAGCGTATCGTTTCCGGATTGAAGGTGCTCGGTTTTCGCACCATAGGCGAACTTGCCGAGGCTCCACGGGCGCCGTTGACCCTGCGTTTCGGCCCGGAAGTGGTCAGGCGGCTTACCCAGGCTTTCGGCGAGACTGGCGAACCTATCGAGCCGGTGCGCATTGCCGAACTGGTGGAGGCGCGCCGCGCCTTTCCCGAGCCGATCGCGGCGGCGGAGACAATTGCCCGCTATGTGCAAAAGCTGGTTGCTGAGCTTTGCGTCTCGCTGGAAAAGCGCGGCCTTGGCGCACGTCGCGTCGATCTTGTGCTGCACCGGGTGGATAGCGGCTTGCAGGCCGTGCGGGCCGGCACCTCCAGACCGGTGCGTGATGTCAAACAGCTTGTCCGGCTTCTGACCGACCGTATCGATACCATCGATCCCGGTTTCGGCATCGAGATGATGGTGCTGACCGCCACCCATGCCGAGCCGCTTGTCGCCGCGCAGGCCCGGTCCTCGCTTCTGGAGGAAGGGCGTGCGGAAATCGCCGATACGGTCGATGTCATCCTCAATCGTGGCCACAGGGTATATCGTTATGCGGCGGTGGCAAGCGACGTGCCGGAACGTTCTCTTGCCAGCGTTGCGGCGCTGGCACCTGAGGATACGCTCGGCTGGCCTTGCCACTGGCCGCGCCCGGTCAGGCTTTTTGCAAGGCCGGAACCCATCGAAACTCTGGCGCTGCTTCCGGATCATCCGCCGCGTTATTTCATCTGGAAAGGCGTGCGCCATAATGTACGGCGCGCTGATGGGCCGGAACGGGTGTTTGGCGAATGGTGGAAACGCGACCGCGAAAAGGCCGCCGTGCGCGATTATTTCACTGTCGAAAACGAAAGCGGCGAGCGTTTCTGGATTTTCCGCTCCGGTGATGGCGAACATACCGAGACGGGCTCGCAGGGCTGGTTCATCCATGGGGTCTTCGCATGAGCACGCCGCGCTATGCCGAGCTTCAGGTGACCACGCATTTCTCCTTCCTGCGCGGTGCAAGTTCCTGTGATGAACTGTTCGAACAGGCAAAAAATCTCGGTATCGAGGCACTCGGCATCGTCGATCGCAATAGCCTTGCGGCCATTCCCCGCGCTTATGAAGCGGCCGATAATCATGGCATCCGGCTCGTCATCGGCTGCCGGCTCGATCTGGATGACGATCTTTCCGTGCTTGTCTATCCCATGGATCGCCCGGCTTACGGGCGGCTTTGCCGGCTGCTTTCCGTCGGCAAGAAGAGGGGTGGCAAGGGTAAGTGTCGGCTCACATGGGACGATCTCGTAGCTTATGGCGAAGGCCTTATCGTGGTGCTGCTCGCCGACCTGGCTGACGATCGCTGCGCGCTTCGCCTGCGCCGGTTGAAAGCTGCTTTTGCTGACCGGGCCTATATGGCGCTGAGCCTGCGAAGACGACCCAACGACCAGATGCGGCTTTTCGAATTGTCGAATATGGCTGCAGCCGCTGATGTGCCGACTGTTGTTACCAATGACGTGCTGTTTCATGTGCCCGAGCGTCGCATGCTGCAGGATGTCGTTACCTGCATCCGGCACAATTGCACCATTGACGAGGCGGGTTTCCGGCGCGAGCGGCATGCCGACCGCTATATGAAGCCGCCTCAGGAAATGCACCGGCTGTTTGCCCGCTACCCGGAAGCACTGGCCCGCAGCCTCGAAATCGCGAAGCGTTGCACCTTTTCGTTGAAGGAGCTGGTCTATCAATATCCTGAAGAGCGCAGCCTGCCGGGGCTGACGGCGCAACAGGCGTTGGAAAAGCTCGTCTGGGAAGCGGCGCCGGGGCGTTATCCGGATGGTCTGCCGGAGAAGGTCGAAAAGGCGCTGCATCATGAGTTGGGGCTTATCGGCAGGCTGGAATATGCACCGTATTTTCTGACGGTAAATGCCATCGTCCAATTTGCACGGGGGGAAAATATTCTCTGTCAGGGGCGCGGCTCAGCCGCCAATTCGGTGGTATGTTATGTGCTCGGCATCACCGCCATCGATCCTCTCAAGGTTGATCTCCTGTTCGAACGTTTCGTTTCGGAAGAACGGCGCGAGCCGCCTGATATCGACGTGGATTTTGAGCATCAAAGGCGCGAGGAGGTCATCCAGTGGGTTTATAACACTTATGGTCGCGACAAGGCCGCGCTGTGCTCGGTCGTCACCCGTTATCGCGGGCGCGGGGCGCTGCGCGATGTCGGCAAGGTTCTGGGCCTGCCGGAAGATTTGACCAAACTTCTGTCCTCGCAGGTCTGGCGCTGGAGCGAAGGGGTGGGCGAAAAACAGGTGCAGGAACTGAACCTCAATATGGAGGACCGCCGCCTGAAGCTCGCCTTCGAGCTGGCCAACCAGCTTGTCGGCACGCCGCGCCATCACAGCCAGCATCCGGGCGGCTTCGTTCTGACCCATGACCGGCTGGACGAGTTGGTGCCGATCGAACCCGCCGCCATGGACGACCGGCAGATCATCGAATGGGACAAAGACGACATAGATATCGTCAAATTCATGAAGATGGATTGCCTGGCGCTCGGCATGCTCTCCTGCATGAGACGCGGTTTCAACATGCTGGAGGAGCGCACGGGCGTTAAATACGATCTCGCCACTGTCCCACAGGATGATAACCCCACCTATGCCATGATCCAGAAAGCCGACACGCTGGGTACCTTCCAGATTGAAAGCCGGGCGCAGATGTCCATGCTGCCGCGGTTGAAGCCAAAGATATTTTACGATCTCGTCATTCAGGTCGCCATCGTTCGTCCCGGTCCCATTCAGGGCGATATGGTGCACCCCTATCTTCGTCGCCGTGACAAAAAAGAAGAAGAACATTATCCCAAAGAGGAGCTGAGAGGCGTGCTGGGCAAAACGCTGGGTGTACCGCTGTTTCAGGAGCAGGCGATGCGCGTCGCCATCGAATGCGCCGGTTTTTCACCCGGTAAGGCGGATCAGTTGCGTCGCGCCATGGCGACCTTCAAGAATGTCGGCACCATCTCCAAATTCCGTCAGGATATGATCGATGGCATGGTGGATCGTGGTTATGAGCAAGAATTCGCCGAACGCATCTTCAAGCAGCTGGAAGGGTTCGGCAGTTATGGTTTTCCAGAAAGCCATGCGGCCTCCTTCGCGCTGATCGCCTATGCCTCCTCATGGCTGAAATGCCATCATCCCGATATTTTCTGTACGGCGCTTCTCAATTCGCAACCCATGGGGTTTTACGCCCCGGCGCAGATTGTGCGTGATGCGCGTGACCATGGCGTGGAGGTGCGCCCGGTTTGCGTCAACAACAGCCGGTTTGATTGCACGCTGGAGCCCACGGGCAAGAAGAATGCGAATGGTAAAGAGCGCTACGCCGTGCGGCTTGGCCTGCGCATGGTGAAGGGGCTTTCCAACGATCATGCAGCAAAAATCGTCGCCTGCCGTCAGGATCGCGATTTCGTTTCCGTGGACGATCTCTGGCGGAGGGCAGGTGTTCCCGCCGCTGCCCTAGTCTGTCTCGCCGAAGCCGATGCCTTTCTGCCGTCGCTGTCGCTTTCCAGACGCGAGGCGCTGTGGGCCATCAAGGCGTTGCGGGATGAGCCTTTGCCGCTTTTTGCTGCCGCTGCCAGCCGGGAAAACGCTGTGGTGGATGAGCTTTCCGAACCCTCCGTCGCGCTGCGGCCCATGACTGATGGCGGCGAGGTGGTGCAGGATTATGGCCATGTGGGGCTGACCCTGCGCGAACACCCCATGTCCTTCCTGCGGCGCGATCTTTCCCGCCGGCGCATCGTCAGCTGCGCGGAGGCGGTGCGCGTCCGTGATGGCACGTGGCTGGAAACGGCGGGGCTGGTTCTGGTGCGCCAGCGCCCAGGCTCGGCAAAGGGAGTGATCTTCATGACTCTGGAGGATGAGACGGGTATTGCCAATGCGGTTCTGTGGGTAAAGACCTTCGAAAAATACCGGCGCGTGGTGCTTTCCGCCGGTATGGTCGGCATTTACGGCAAGATCCAACGGGAAGGCGAGGTGGTGCATCTGGTCGCGCACCGGCTGACCGATCTGTCAGAGGCGCTGGCAAGCGTGGGTGAGCGCAACCACCCCTTTCCTCTGCCGCATGGGCGCGGCGACGAGTTCCACCACGGTATTCCGCCGGACGATCATCGCAACATCAGGAAACGCCCACCGCCTGCGACCCAGGATGGAGATGAGGTGGAGAGGATAAAGGTCATTTCCCGCAATTTCCATTAGAGCATTTCCACTAAAAGTGCGTAGCGGTTTTACGTCCAGAAAATTCGTAAAAACAAAGAGATAGAGCGCGTCCAAAGATTCTGTTTAAGCCGGACGTGCTCTAAGATGCGCTCTATGCCGCATCTTCCAGACCAGAGGTGTCCTTCCTGCGGAACTGGCTGGGCGGCGCGCCGATCACGCGTTTGAAGGCGCGGCTGAAGGATGCCTCGGAATCGTAGCCGAGCTTTTCCGCCGCCAGCGTTACACGCATACCCTCGCGCAGCCACAGTCGCGCCTGATGCATGCGTATGCGAACGACATAACGGGCTGGGCTTTCACCCACCACACGGGTGAAGCGTTCTGCAAAACTCGAGCGGGATGCACCCATCAGGGAGGCAAGCTCTTCCACGCTCCAGTCTTTCTCGGGGGTAAGGTGGATCGCTGCAAGCACCCGTCCGAGTTCGGGATTGCGCACGGCGGCAAGCCAACCGCTGGAATCGCCGCAACCATATTCTACCCATGTGCGGATCAGTGTTGCCGTCAAGACATCGGCAAGCCGCGCCAGAATGCCACCGGCACCAACACGGTTCAGTTCCACTTCGCGCGCCATGGCTTCCAGGAGATGCGGAATGGCCGGATCGCTTTTGGCAAGATCGCTCGTCAGCATCACGTCCGGCATCAGTTGCAAAAGCGGATGCAGATTATCCATGTTGAAACGCATCGAGGCGGTAAACGCCACCGTATCGCCGCCGGCACCGGCACATTCCATGTCGAAAATGCCCTGACATACTTCCTTTTTACCGAACCGGTCGAAGAGGGCAGGTGTCACATCCTCGCCGCTGCCCAGCACATGGGCGTGGCCACGGGGAAGAAGCACTGCATCGCCGCACGTAAGCGTCAGCCATTCTCCTGAAGGTTTGCGTAATTTTGCCTGGCCCACGCCGATAAAATGAAACCGCGCCGCCTCCTGCTCGGGAAAGGCCGTCGCCCAGGGCGTTGCCATGCGGCAGCGGCCATATTCCACGCCGTCAAGCCGCAGACCACGCAGCATTTCCGTCAGTGCATCATTCATGGCAACTCACAAATTCGGACGTTTGGTTAAGGAATGCGGATTTTTTAGCATGGAAACGCCGACCTGTCACGCGTAGCTTACGACCATCGATTTGTGAGGCGACGCACCGGGCTCCCACCGGCTTCATCGTTTTGCCATTGCGTTTGAGGGCTCGTTCCCCAGAATGCGCATCAGGAGATTTTCATGAATAACCGAACAATCAACGAACTTGAATATGCGCCACACAGACAAGAGCCGGATGCGAAGTGGGCGGCGGTGGTTTCGCTTTCGCTCGGTGTCTTCGGGCTGGTAACGGCGGAATTCCTGCCGGTCAGCCTTCTGACGCCACTGTCGACCGATCTTTCCATCAGCTCCGGCATTGCCGGCCAGTCCATCACCGTCACGGCACTGGTCGCAGCGGTTGCCGGTCCCGGCGTCGTCATCGGCACGCGCAGCATTGATCGCCGGTGGACCCTGCTTGGCCTCACGACGTTGCTGATCATTTCCAGCACATTGGCCGCTTTTGCCAACGGTCTTTTCATGCTGTTTACATCGCGCGTTTTGCTCGGCATCGGCCTTGGCGGCTTTTGGGCCATGTCGGCGGCGCTGGCGCTAAGGCTTGTTCCGCTGGATAAGATGCCGCGCGCCATGGCCATCATCCTAACCGGTGTTTCGGTTGCCACCGTTTGCGCAGCCCCTGTCGGGGCGTGGATCGGCGCAACGCTTGGCTGGCGTGCGGCCTTTGTCGTCGCCGGCGTGCTGGGTGTCATCGCACTTGTCGTGCAGTTGCTCACCGTTCCCTCGCTGCCGCCGGCCGGTGCGCCCGGCCTGTCCACCATGTTCCGGCTATTGCAGCGCCCGCAGGTCAGGATCGGCCTTCTGACGACGCTATTCATCGTCGCGGGCCACTTCGCCGGCTTCACCTATGTTCGGCCTTTCCTAGAAGATGTTCCGCAGCTTGGCGTCGAAGCGATCTCGCTCGTTCTTCTGGCTTACGGCGTGGGCGGTTTTTTCGGTAATCTCTTCGGCGGCTTCCTCGCTGAGAAGAACACGGCATGGGCCGTGACGTTTGCCGCCACCCTGATTGCCGCATCAGCATCCGTGCTGGTGATTGCCGGTGCATCTGCCGTTGTCGCTGGCTTTGCCATTGCCTCCTGGGGTTTCTCCTTCGGTGCGCTTCCTGTCAGCGTACAGAGCTTCATCACCCGCGTCGCCTCAGACGAGGCCGAAAGTGCGGGCGCGTTGCTGCTCACCACCTTCCAGATAGCCATTTCCAGCGGCGCTGTTCTGGGCGGACTGCTGATCGACCTTCAGGGTGCAACCATGGTCTTCGTTTTCGTCAGCATTGCAGCACTCCTCGGCGCATCGCTCATGGCATCGCGCCGTGGCGTGGTGCCGCATATTGAAGCGTCACAGGGGTAAGATAGTTGCCGGAAGAAAAAGGGCCCGCATCCGTGCGGGCCCGAATTTTATGATGAAAAGCAAACCCCGCCTCCGTCATGCCGGCATCAGGCCCGGGGTGACAGAAGGGATGTCGATAGGCTTTTCGCCTTCAAGGCGTCTTGATTGCCTTTCGCGTCCGGTCCTTGCCGACCTCGATTACATGGCGCATGGCTTTCACGGCGGCGTCCGCATCACGGGCGGCGATGGCGTGCACGATCCGCAGATGGTTTGCGGCGATCTCGGCGATGGTTCCGGGCGACGAGGCCGGGGATGAAAGCTGGAATGAGATCGCAAGGGCGGCCTCGATCAGCCCGCTTGCCGAACGCATGAAGGGATTGCCGGACATGTGCGCCACGGCGAGGTGGAATTCGAGATCGACCTTGGCGATGGTTTCCGGCGTATGCTGCGGATTGTCGAACTTGGCGGCAATCACATAAAGGGAAACGATATCGTCATTCGATGCCTGAAGCGCGGCAGCTGCCGCTGCCGCCGGTTCGAGCGCGAGGCGGATTTCCGCCAGATGTGTAACGAATTCCTGGTCTATCCCGGCTTCGCAGCGCCAGCCCAGCACATCCGGGTCAAAGAAGTTCCAGCTCGAACGGTCGAGAACGCGTGTGCCGACCTTTGCCTTGGGTTCGACCAGCCGCTTGGCCGCCAGCGTCTTCATCGTCTCGCGCAACACGGTGCGCGAGACCCCGAAACGGAGAGACAGTTCGGCATCGTTAGGCAGCAGGGATCCTTCCGCAATCCTGCCCGAGACGATGGCGCTGCCGAGTTCGGAGACCACATGCGCGTGGCTGTTCCGGCGTTTTCGCCCGCTTATCGTCGTTTCGAGCAGCCCCAATAAAGCCTCCGTGTTGGTTATGCCGGATGTGGTCCGGCCAGTCTCCTGTTTGAATACCAGATGATTGCGCGCTGCAACACGATGAAGACAAAAAGCAGCACGCCAATAACGATTTTGGTCCACCAGGATGACAGGGTTCCGTCAAAAACGATGTAGGTCTGGATCAACCCCTGGATCAGCAGTCCGACGAAGGTTCCCGCCACCAACCCCATTCCACCCGTCAGAAGTGTTCCGCCAATGACAACAGCTGCAATAGCGTCCAGCTCCACGCCCACCGTCGCCAAGGAATAACCCGACGAGGTGTAGAGCGTGTAGACGATGCCGGCGAGGCCGGACAGGAACCCGGAAAGCGCGTAGATGCCGATTGTCGTTGTACCGATCGGCACACCCATCAGTTCGGCCGATTGCGGGTTGCCGCCAAGTGCGTAGACATTGGCGCCGAAGCGGGTGCGGCTGGCAATCAGCATGCCGGCGGCAAAGACGAGGAGCATGACAATAGCAAGTGCTGTCAGCCTGCCGCCGCCGGGAAAGCGGAAATAAAATCCTTGTATCGCATCGATGAAGGGATGCGAGATCGGCACGGATTGCGTCGAGATCAGATAGGCCGCGCCACGCGCCAGGAACATGCCCGCCAACGTCACCACGAATGGCGGGATCGACAGGAAGCGTATCATCGCCCCCATCAAGCAGCCGAACAGCGTTGAGATCACGAGCACGATGGCGAAGGCCAGCAGCGGGTGAATATTATAGGTGCCGACCAAGACAGCCACGAAAACGCTGGTGAAGGCGATGACGGAGCCGATGGACAGATCGATGCCACCCGACAGGATCACGAAAGTCATGCCAACGGCAGCGATGCCGAGAAAGGCATTGTCGGTCAATAGATTGCCGATCACCCGCGTCGACAGGATCGCCGGATATTGCAGCACGCACAGAAGATAGGCGATGAGGAAGATCGTCAGTGTGGTGAGGAACGGAAGATTGCGGCTGTGGATCATCGCGCGGTACCTTCCTTGGTCATTCCGTTAGCCGTGGCCGGTTTTGCGTGTGGCTTTGGCGTTTTGACAAAGCCCAGAACCGCCATGATTGCCGGCGATTGCAGCGTGAGCACCACCATGATGATGCCAGCCTTGATGATGAGGTTGAATTCCGGCGGGAAACCGGAGACCAGAATGCCGGTATTGATGGTCTGGATGATGAGCGCGCCGATCAGCGATGCGGTGATGGAGAAGCGGCCGCCATTCAGCGATGTACCACCGATCACCACCGCCAATATGGCGTCCAGTTCCAGCCACAGCCCGGCATTGTTGGCATCCGCGCCGCGAATGTCGGCGGTCACGATCATGCCGGCGATGGCCGCGCAGAGACCGGAAACGGCGTAGACGAAAAACAGCAGGAACCGTGCCCGCACACCGGCAAGTGCCGCCGCGCGGCGATTGATGCCGGTTGCCTCGATCAGAAAACCGAGCGCGCTCTTGCGCACCAGAAGGCCGATTACCAGCGCCGCCGCCATCCAGATGATGACGGGCAGGGGAATGCCTGCGAAGGAGCCGGAGCCGATGGCGGAAAAGCTGTCGTCGTTGAAGGTGAGAATGACACCTTCGGTGATGAGCTGGGCGATGCCGCGCCCCGCCACCATCAGGATCAGCGTGGCGATAATCGGCTGGATGTCGAGAAGGGCGACCAGCACTCCGTTCCACAGGCCGCAGGCAATGCCGACAGCAAGCGAGATGGCGATGACGGTTGGGATGGAATGGCCGTTGCTGATGAGTGTTGCCGCCACCGCGCCACAAATGGCGATAACAGCACCGATCGAAAGATCGATGCCTTTGGTGGCGATCACCAGCGTCATGCCAATCGTCAGGAGCGCCACTGGTGCGGCACGCACGAGAATATCCATCAGACTGCCGTAAAGCCTGCCGTTTTGGAACGAAACATGCAGGAAGCCCGGCGAAACGATTGTAATCGCTGCCAGAATGACGAAGAGAGCGATCAATTGGGGAGCAAGCCTTTTCAGGCGCCTTGTCACAGCCACCATCATGCCGCCTCCGTTCTGGCCGCATCCGCAATTGCCCGCATGATGTTGTCGGCCGTCACCTCGCCGCCCTTCAATTCGCTGACATGCCGGCGGTCGGACAGCACGACGACCCGGTGGGCAACGGCGGTCAGTTCTTCCAGTTCGGACGAGATGACGACGAGCGACATGCCCTCGGTGCAGAGTTTTTCGATCATTTTGAGGATTTCCGCATGGGCGCCGATATCGATACCACGGGTCGGCTCATCGAGGATCAGAAGCCGGGGATGGGTTGCAAGCCAGCGCGCCAGAATGGCTTTCTGCTGGTTGCCGCCGGACAGGAATTTTATCGGCCGGTCAGGATCGGCCGGGCGGATGTCCAGCGATTTGATGAAGCTTTCGGCCAGTTCCACCTTCTGCCGGCGCGAAAGCGGTCGCGCCCACCCCTGGCGGGCCTGGAGAGCCAGAGCAATATTGTCGGTCACGGAAAAGTCGCCGATGATACCGTCAGTCTTGCGCTCCTCCGGGCAGAAACCGAACCCGGCCGTGATTGCGGCTTCAGGCGAAGAAAGAGCGATGGTCTTTCCGTCTATCGTGGCCTTGCCGGTATCGGGCTTGTCGATGCCGAACAGCAGGAAAGCCGTTTCCGTTCGTCCCGACCCCAAAAGACCGGCGACGCCGACGATCTCTCCCGGCCGAATGCCGAGGTCGAAGGGGGCGATGCTGCCGCGTTTGCCGTATCCCTCGAAACGGATCGGCGGTTCGCCCTCGGCAACCGTGTCGTCAGTGGCCTGATGCTCGTGGGTGATGTGCTGAAGCTCGCGACCAAGCATCATCGCAATGAGTTCGGACCTCGGCAGGTTGCCGATGTCGCGCGTGCCAACGAGGCGGCCGTTGCGCAGAACCGTCACCCGGTCGGCGATATCGTAGACCTGGTTTAGGAAGTGGGTGATGATGACGATGCCGATGCCGCGGGCGCGCAATTTTCGCAGCACGCCGAACAGCATCTCGACCTCATGGGCATCGAGACTGGCGGTCGGCTCGTCCAGCACCAGCACCTTGCCGGAAAGATCGACGGCGCGGGCAATGGCGATGATCTGGCGGATAGCCACGGAATAGCTGGAAAGCAGGGCGTTGACGTCGATCGAAAGCCCGTATTGGGACAGCAGCGCCTGCGATTGTCTCTGCATCGAGGCTCTGTCAATGAGCCCGAAGCGATGCGGTTGGCGGCCGAGAAAGAGGTTTTCGGCAACAGTCAGATTTTCGAGAAGGTTTACTTCCTGATAGACGGTGCCGATACCGAGGGCCTGCGCTTCGCCGACATTGGTGGGCGATATCTCGCTACCTTCCAGAAAGATGGAGCCGCTGTCGCGGTGGTAAACGCCGGTCAGTATCTTGATGAGTGTTGATTTCCCCGCGCCGTTTTCGCCGAGAAGCGCGTGAATTTCACCGCGCCCGAGCGAAAAATCGACGCCGTCCAGCGCCGTTATCCCGAGAAAGGATTTACCGATGGCGCGTGCTTCCAGAAGTGGTGCCGTTTCGGACATTGCGCAGGCCCTGCATGAAAGAAGCTGTGACGGAGCGGCACGCATGACATGCCGCTCCTTCCGAAGATAAGGGGTCTATTAGTAACCCAGACCCTTCTTCGCCTCGTAGACCTTCATCGGGTCGTCAGACGCCGTGTAGAGCTTGGATTCGGTCTGAATCCACTTCGCCGGTGCCTTTTTGTCTTTCAGATAGGCTTCGAGAGCGTCGAAGGCAGGACCGGCCATGTCAGGTGTCAGTTCCACCGTCGCATTGGCTTCACCGGCGGCCATGGCCTTGAAGATGTCAGGTACGGCATCGATGGACACCACCTTGATGTCGGATCCCGGCTTCAGGCCGGCTTCCTTGATCGCCTGGATCGCGCCGACGGCCATGTCGTCATTGTGAGCGTACACGGCACAGATATCCTTGCCGCCGCCTTCGGCCTTGATGAAGCTTTCCATCACTTCCTTGCCCTTGGTACGGGTGAAGTCACCCGTCTGCGAGCGCACGATTTTGATGTTCTTGTGCGAAGCGATGGCTTCTTCGAAGCCCTTCTTACGGTTGATGGCGGGCGAAGAGCCGGTTGTGCCCTGCAATTCGACAACCTTGCAGTCCTTCGCGCCGACATCCTTGACAAGCCAGTCGCCGGCAACATTGCCTTCGTGAACCTGATCCGAGGTGACCGCGGTCAGGTAAAGATCATCCGGCGCTTCGATCTGGCGATCGAGCAGGATGACGGGGATTTTTTCTTCCTTTGCTTCCTTCAGCACGGCATCCCAGCCGGTTGCGACGACAGGTGCGATCAGGATCGCATCGACGCCCTGCGCGATGAAGCCGCGAACGGCCTTGATCTGGTTTTCCTGCTTCTGCTGTGCGTCGGCGAATTTCAGCGTAACGCCGCGCTTTTCGGCCTGCTGCTTGGTGACAGTGGTTTCAGCGGCGCGCCATCCGGATTCGGAGCCGATCTGCGAGAAGCCGACGGTCAGCGATTGTGCGGAAACACTGGATGCAAGGCATGCGGAAACGGCGACAGTGATTGCCGCAAGAGCTTTTCTCATCTTATCCTCCCAGAAATGATGTCAGCGTGACGACGTCACTATGAGCATATAGTAATACTCTTGAAAAGGGGTTTTTTAGCGGATTTCCAATTCACGTCATACCGATTTCATGGAGGTGCAGCATTAAAAAATTATAAATCAATGACTTATTGTGTTTATTCTAATTTCTGCGCCGCGCAAAACTCGCCCGCAATATAGTCTGATCCGGCTTGACAGGCCGCGCAGCTATCTAATAGTAATACAAATAAGCAAGTCAGGTCGTGACGGAATGTGGGGCCTCGGGGTCAGTTACAATCCGGCAAGGCAGGGAGGGAAGAGGCCATTGCGCAACGTCGGTATGGTCGTAAACACCGAAAAATATTCGGCTAAAGCTGAAGAACGGCTCCAGGTCACTCGTCTGGCGCTCGTCTGTCGGTTATGCGTGCTTCCGAGAAGCTGATTCCATTTTCCTTGCGCACAACATAAGCTTGTCGCATTTCGTAATATTTTACCGTTGGCCACTTCCGGCTGGAGACCGCATCATGACCAAATCCGACAATCTGCCCGCAACCCAAGGCAAGCTTCGTTCGCGCGCGTGGTTCGATAACCCCGCAAACGCTGATATGACCGCGCTTTATCTCGAGCGTTACATGAACTTCGGTCTCAGCCAGGCCGAGCTTCAATCCGATCGCCCTATCATCGGCATCGCGCAGACCGGCTCGGACCTTTCGCCCTGCAATCGCCACCATCTGGAGCTGGCGCATCGCCTGCGCGAAGGCATTCGTGAAGCGGGCGGCATTGCCATTGAATTTCCGGTGCATCCGATCCAGGAAACCGGCAAGCGCCCGACGGCGGGTCTCGATCGCAACCTCGCCTATCTCGGCCTCGTGGAAGTGCTTTACGGCTATCCGCTCGACGGCGTTGTTCTGACCATCGGCTGCGACAAGACCACGCCTGCCTGTCTTATGGCGGCGGCCACCGTCAACATTCCGGCCATCGCTCTTTCCGTCGGCCCCATGCTGAACGGCTGGTTCCGTGGCGAGCGCACCGGTTCCGGCACCATCGTCTGGAAAGCGCGTGAACTGCTGGCCAAGGGCGAAATCGATTATCAGGGCTTCGTCAAGCTCGTCGCTTCTTCCGCACCTTCCACCGGCTATTGCAACACCATGGGCACTGCGACGACGATGAACTCGCTTGCCGAAGCACTCGGCATGCAGCTGCCCGGCTCGGCCGCTATTCCGGCGCCTTACCGCGACCGTCAGGAAATCTCCTATCTCACCGGCCTTCGCATCGTCGAAATGGTCAAGGAAGACCTTAAGCCTTCCGACATCATGACCAAGGATGCCTTCATCAACGCCATCCGCGTCAACTCGGCCATCGGTGGCTCCACCAACGCGCCGATCCATCTGAACGGCCTAGCACGCCATGTCGGCGTTGAACTGACGGTCGATGACTGGCAGACCTACGGTGAAGACGTGCCGCTGCTCGTCAACCTGCAGCCGGCCGGTGAATATCTCGGCGAGGATTATTACCATGCCGGCGGCGTTCCGGCTGTCGTCAACCAGCTGATGACCCAGGGGCTCATCATGGAAGACGCCATGACCGTGAATGGCAAAACCATCGGCGACAATTGCCGTGGTGCCATCATCGAAGACGAAAAGGTCATCCGTCCCTATGACCAGCCGCTCAAGGAGCGCGCCGGTTTCCGTGTTCTGCGCGGCAACCTGTTCTCCTCTGCCATCATGAAGACGAGCGTGATCTCGGAAGAATTCCGCAAGCGTTATCTCTCCAACCCGAACGACCCGGAAGCCTTCGAAGGCCGTGCCGTGGTGTTCGACGGTCCGGAAGATTACCATCACCGCATCGACGATCCGTCTCTGAAGATCGACGCCAACACCGTTCTCTTCATGCGCGGTGCCGGTCCGATCGGTTATCCGGGTGCGGCAGAAGTGGTGAACATGCGTGCGCCTGACTATCTCTTGAAGGAAGGCGTCAATTCGCTGCCCTGCATCGGTGACGGCCGCCAGTCCGGCACGTCTGGCAGCCCGTCCATCCTCAACGCTTCTCCGGAAGCAGCGGCAGGCGGTGGTCTGGCCATCTTGCAGACGGGTGACCGCGTTCGTATCGATGTGGGTCGTGGCAAGGCCGACATCCTTATTTCCGGCGAGGAACTGGCCAAGCGTTACGAAACGCTCTCCGCCGAGGGCGGCTTCAAGTACCCCGATCACCAGACGCCATGGCAGGAAATCCAGCGCGGCATCGTCAGCCAGATGGAAACCGGCGCGGTTCTGGAACCGGCCGTGAAGTATCAGCGCATTGCCCAGACCAAGGGTCTGCCGCGCGACAACCACTAAGGCAGGGTCGTTTACGGCTCTTTGATGGAAAGGGCTTTGCCCTTTCCATCGTCATGCCCGGGCTTTGTCCAGAGCATCTGCAAATATTTGATTGTTCGAGATTTTGTAAATCCTCGGGTCAAGCCCGAGGATGACGTTGCATGTTTAAAGTGTACGTCACGGATCGACTGTTTCACCGTGTTTGAGGCTACGCTGAACACATTTCGGCTCAAGGCCGCAGGACGGGAAAACGACGTTTCAACCGCCCCGTCAGCCTGCGCTTAAAAACTTAAATCACAGGATAAAGCGACCAGAAGAACAGTTCGTATTCCTGATCACGGTCGTCATCGTTGGACTGGTCGTCCGGTCTGCGTGGCGTCCTGTCCTGCAAATCCTTCTCGACCCGCTCGTTTATGGCGGGCGTTCTTCGGCCGATGCCAAAGAGGTCAAAGGAGAGCATGTTGAACCCTGCTACCATGGCCATTTCCCTTCTTCACGCGAGTTAACAGTGCGTTAAGTTTCGCGCGTTGCCATGATCTCGTCAAGATTGACCAAGGAATTGGTCTACCATTTTTAACAACAATGGCGTGACTGACGTTCCGCCAGCACCCGATTTCGCGCAACGAACGTTTATCGGCGCTGTCAGAGACCCTTCGAGGAGGTGCCGGAATAGCTTTTTTCGGCCGCTTCCAGCGCGGAATCGGTATCTGCGGCATGGCCGAGGCTTCTCAGGGCGCTTGAAACAGCGGTGATATTGGCTTGCACCGAATCCGGGTTGGCGCGCCGGCCGGTGTGATTGAGCCTTATCAGCCGCTCCGCACCGGGACCGACACCGCCCGAGACATCCGCACCTTGCTCCCTGGACGCAGCCGCCAGAAATGCGCCGGTATCCACCGTGTCCGGCAAGATCGCTGTCGAAACCAGAGCAGACGCGTCAGTCTCCTCCACCCACGTTGACATGCCAAGGGCCCTGATGCCGTTACGAGTGGCTGTCGCCGCTCGTTCGTGGCGTTCATTGGCGGATGCCAGACCCTCTGCCTCTATCCGGTCGAGTGCCGCCTCAAGCGCATAGAATTCCAGCGGCGCAGGTGTTCCCGGGAGCGCGCCGCGGCCGGTATCGAGCCAGAGTTTCTTCTGGTCGAGAAGTGAAAGCATGGAGTTCTCAGGTGCATTGCCATGTGAAAGAAGTTTCCAGGCACTTTCGCTGACGGAGATGGCGGATAAGCCCGCCGGGCCTGCCAGCGCCTTTTGCGGGCCGATGACCGCAATATCTATGCCGAGCTGGTCAACCTCGAAGGCATGGCCGCCGATGGAAGCGACTGCATCGACGACCGTGACGATGCCTCTGTCTTTGGCGAGCGCGGCAATGGCGGGCAGGGGGTTGAGAATGCCGCTTGCGGATTCCGCGTGCACGATAGCGAGAAGATCAAAACCTGGCCCTTCGTCCAGCGCTCTCTCGACCTCGTGAAGTGATATCGGCTTTGCCGGAGCGGTGGTCAGGTTGCGAACCGTTGCGCCGCCACGCTCCAGCCAGCCCCCAAACCACGCGCCATAGGGACTAGTGACGATATTGAGCGCTCTCAGACCAGGCCGCGCGAGGCTGGTGGCCGCAGCTTCAAGCGCAAGCACTGCTTCCGCCTGTACCAGAAGCACATCGTTATTCGTGCCCATCAGCGCCGCCAGCCGGTCGGCGAGAGCGGCGTAACGGTCTGCTGGAAAGGCGGGCGGGTCGAGCAGCAATGCGTAATCCGGGGCGGGCATGTCTTATCCTTGCGTGGTGGTGGTCAGGCGCGGCGCAGCCTCGATCAGGGTTCTGGCGGTCGAGGATTGCGGCGTGGAAACGATGTTTGCTGTCCTGCCGATCTCGACGATCCGACCCGCCTCCATGATGGCGACGCGGTGGCAGACGGCGCGGATGACCGCGAGGTCGTGGGAAACGAAAATACAGGCGACGGCCGTCTCTCGCTGTATTTCGACCAGCAGTTCGAGAATTTGCCTGCGTACGGAGACATCGAGCGCTGAAACGGCCTCGTCCAGAATGAGAAGGGATGGTTTGAGCGCGATGGCTCTGGCAATTGCCACGCGCTGCCGCTGGCCGCCGGAAAGCTCGAACACCGAGCGGCCGGCATAGCTGGCGGGCAGCCCGACTCGCTCGAGAAGGCGGCGGATTTCTGCCGGGCGTTCGCGTCGTTCGACGATGCGATGAATACGCAGCGGTTCGCCTATGGCATCCTCGACGCTGGCGCGCGGGTTGAACGCGCCATGCGTATCCTGAAACACCATCTGCATATGCCGCCGCGCCGCACGCAGTTCGCCGCCATCAAGCGCCAGCCAGTCGCGAGTTTCAAAACGGACCGTGCCTTCGTCGGCCGGGATCAGCCGCATCAGGATGCGTGCCAGTGTGGATTTTCCGCAGCCGGAGGGGCCGGCAAGCCCAAGCGTCTCGCCGGGCTGAAGCGAAAAGGATATATCGGACAGTGCTTGCACCGTGCGTGCGCCGGTCCGGTAGGTTTTCGAGAGGTTCTCTACGCTCAGAAGGGCTTCGTTCATGATGCGGCCTCATTGATCAGAGGCGGTGTCGAAAGGTCGAGATAGTCGGAGAGCAGTGCGCGCGTATAGTCGTGCGCAGGCGCGGATAACACCCGCCTGGTGGTGCCGTGCTCCACCAGCCGTCCGGCATGCAGAACGGCGATCTCGTCGGCAAGGCCGGAAGCAAGACCAATATCATGGGTGATGAAGACCAGCGTTCTTTCTTCTTCACGCACCAGCCCATCCAGCAGTGCGGCAATGGCGGCCTGGCTTACCGTGTCTAGCGCGCTCGTCGCCTCGTCGGCGATCAGGATTGCGGGGTGCGCGGCAATGGCGGCTGCAATCGCCACACGCTGTCTTTGCCCGCCGGAAAGCTGGTGCGGATAGGCGCCGAGGAGATGGGTGGGATGCGGCAACCGCACCCGTTCCAGAAGATCGCGGGCAAGATCTCGTGCCTGCTTCCATGAAAGGCCCAGATGCCGCACAGCGCCTTCCGCCACCTGTTCACCGATGGTGAGAACCGGGTTCAGCGTCGCACCGGTATCCTGAAAAATATAGCCGATATCGCGACCCGGCTGCGGCCTGTCTGTGAAAAGACCGCTGTCGCGGCTCCAGGAAATATCGCCGGAAACCCGTGCGCTCACAGGCAGGAGCCCGGCAATTGCCTTGGCGAGCGTCGATTTGCCCGAACCGCTTTCGCCGATGATCGCCAACCTTTGTCCCTGCCGGATCGTCAGCGAAATATCCTGCAGCGCCGGTCCGTCGCCGGCCGCATAGCGGACGCTGAGATCGTCGATCCTGCAGAGTGCATTGCCGCTCATGGCGTTTCTTTCCTCGTCGCCATCGCTTTGTTGATTCCCTCCGCGAGAAGATAGACGCCGAGAACCGTGACCAGAAGACCGATGCCGGGGATGACGGAGAGAAACGCCGCCGAGCGCAGGACGTTGCGTCCTTCCGCGATCATCGAACCCCAGGTGACGATATTCGGATCGCCGAGGCCGAGGAAGGACAATGCCGCCTCGGTGAGGATGGCGGCAGCGACGATGATGGCGGCGAGCGCCAGAACCGGCGGCAGCGCGTTGGGAAGTATTTGCCGAAACGCGATCTCCAGCGGATGCATCCCGATGGCGCGGGCGGACTGCACATAATCCCGCTCGCGGATACTCAACACCTGCGCCCGCATCAGCCGTGCTGGATCCGCCCAGGCGCCAAGCGCAATCGCAAGGATGACGATGGGCATGGATGGGCCGATGGTGCTGACGAAGGCGAGCGCCAGAAGGAAATTCGGCACGATCTGGAAGGCGTCGGTAACACGCATCAGCGCCTCATCTACGAGGCCACCGGCAAATCCGGCAATTGTGCCGACGACGGTGCCGATCATGAGGGCGGCGGCGGCAGCGCCGATGCCGACGAGCAGGGATGCCTGCGCACCGTGGGCAAGTCCCGCCAGTACATCGCGGCCCAACCGGTCGGTGCCGAGGGGGAAGGCGGCGTCGGAGAAGGGCGCGATGAGCGGCTCACCGACGATCGACAGCGGGTCACCGGGAAACAGAAGGGGAGCGGCGAGCGCCGTCACAGCTAGCAGTGTCAGGATGATGACGCCTGCTGCACCTTCGAAACTGCGCAGGAGCCGGAGAGTGAAACTCATGTCTGTTGCTCCCCGCTGCCGATGCGCGGATCGAACACGGCATAGAGAATATCAACGACGAGATTGATCAGGATAACGAAAACGGCGCTTGTCAGAATAATGCCCATCAAGAGCGGTGTGTCGCGGCCGCTGACGGCTTCCTGCGCAAGCCGGCCAAAACCGGGAATCGCAAAAACGCTCTCGATCACCACGCTGCCGCCGAGCATGGTTGCCGCTTGCAGGCCAAGCACGGTGACGAGGGGCAGTGCGGCGTTGCGTGCGACATGGCGCAGCACGATCCGCCGTCTCGAAAGCCCCTTGGCCTTGGCGAAGAGTACGAAATCCAGCGGCCAGACCGCCGCCATGGCAGTACGCATGACGCGCAGGAAAAGCGCCAGATAGATCAGCCCGAGACTGGCGACCGGCAGGACAAGATGGCGGGCAATATCGAGCGCCCTTGCAAATCCCTGTTTTCCGGATGCGATGGTTTCGATGCCGGATGTTGGCAGCCACCTCAGTTGCACGGCAAAGACGATGGCAAGCACAAGGCCGAGCCAGAAGCCCGGCGTGGCGTAGAGCGCCAGCGACAGGGCCGAGAGTACCCGGTCGGTCAACCCGCCGGGACGGGCGCCCGCCAGGATGCCGAGCGCGGTGCCGATGATGAAAGCAAGCGCGGTGGCACTGCCCATCAGGAGCAGCGTGTTCGGCAGCCGTTCGAGGATCAGCCCCAGCACCGGTCGGTCAAACGCAAGCGACCAGCCGAAATCAAGTCGCAGCACCGAACTGGCGTAAAGCCAGAAACGGGCCAACACCGAACCGTTCAGACCATATTGCTCGCGCAGGGCATCCCGCAGTCCGGCGTCGCCGCCGCCGATGGAGACGAGATAGGCGTCAACCGCGTCACCGGATGCGTTTTCAAGCAGCACGAAGGTAAAGACCAGAACGATCAGCAGCACTGGAATGGCGCTGATCACCCTTCGCCGTAGCAATGTCGCCGCGCGCCTCACGGCGCTTCCTCAGGTGCCGACCACCGTATCCGCCCAGTTGGAAACGGCCCAGCGTGGATTGCTGGCGACGTGTTTGACAGTATCGCGCGCAACCGTGATGAAACCCCATTCGGCGACATTGATCAGCGGCAGATCGGCGGCGACCTGCTTCTGGAAATCCTTGTAGAGTACCGTGCGGGCTGCCGTATCCACGGTTTGCGCCGCCTTGTCGATCAGTGCATCGAGCGCCTTGTTCTCATAGCCTCCCTGATTGGAGAAGCCGACGCCGGCTGGAATGCCGGAGCGCACGAGAATGGTGGTGGAGATCGCCGGATCGCCACGGAAGACCGGGGGCGCGATGGCGAGATCGAAGGCATGGTCGGTATAGACGGCCTTCTGGTGCGCGGCGGCATCATTGTTGACCAGCTCGGCATCGATGCCGATTTCCTGTAGCGCCTGGCGAAGATAGGAACCGAATTGCTTGGTTTCATTGAAGTAAGGGGCCGGCAGAAGCTTCAGTGAAAATCGCGTTCCGTTCGCTCCGCGTGCATAACCCGCCTCGTCCAGCAGGGCGTTCGCCTTGGCGACGTCGAAATCGTATGTCTCGACGTCTCCCGTGTAAAACTGGGGTGCATTTTTCGGTACGGGGCCGGTCGATGCTGTGGCGTAACCGAGGAAGACCTTGTCGATGACGAATTTCTTGTCGATGGCGTGGGCGATCGCCTTCCTGACCTTGAGGTCGGCCAGCTCCTTGCGGCGGTGGTTGATTTCCACGACGAGCTGATAGGTGAGGGCTTCGTAACCCTCCGGGATGACCTTGATGCCCGGCTCCTTCGCGATGCGGGCAAGATCGGCAAGCGGCACGGCGGAAAAGGCCGCGAGGTGGATTTCTTCGGCTTCAAGCGCAGAAGCGGCGCCCGCCCGGTCGGGCAGAACGCGATAGATGATCTCATCGAGTTGCGGCTGGTTCTTGCCCCAGTAATTGGGATTGCGGGTCAGGCGGTAATATTCGCCGGGCTTATATTCCGCAAAAACGAAAGGTCCGGTGCCGACTGGTTTCGTATTGGCCGGATTGGTGGCGATATCGCTGCCTTCATAAAGATGTTTCGGCACGACGCTGGTGACAACCGGCAAAGCGTTGCGGATGAGCTGGAAGGGTGTCGGCTTGGAGAAGCGGAAAATGGCCGTGTGGTCATCAGGCGTATCCACTTTTTCAAGATTGGCAAAGACCAGCCGCCCAAGGTTTTGCAGCGGCTTCCAAACCGAAAGTGCGGAAAAGGCCACATCTGCGGAGGTGAAGGGTTTGCCGTCATGCCAGGTCACTCCTTCGCGCAGCTTGAACGTGGCACTCAAACCGTCCTCTGATCCATGCCATTCCGTCGCAAGCCTTGGTTCCAGCCCGTCCCTGCCATTGAAGGAGGCTTCCGCCAGCGGCTCAACGATCTTGCTCGAGATATAGAACACGCCGTTGGAGGCAACGATGGCCGGGTTGAGGTTCTTCGGCTCCGAATCGGCCGCAACGATCAACCGCCCACCGGGCTTTGACTGCTGCGCGGCGGCAATGCCCGCAAGTCCGGTGGTTGCGGCAAGAAGGAGCGAGGTTTTGAGAAGCGAGCGGCGGGACAGGTGGACAGGCGACATGAGGTTCACTCCGGAATGAGGGCGGGCGGGCCTTTCCGCTGGGCCGCGGCCTGCCCGATCTTAAGACTGCAACCGCAGCAGTGTCCACGTTAATTCACGGGCTTTACAGCAATGATTTTACGTTGCGCGACCGCTTGCGGAAACAATATGCTTCAAGGCGTCACTCCCCTTTTCTTAAGCCGCGCCGGTTGCCGTAAAACGGCGATGAAAAACTGATTTAACGCAATAAATATAGAGGCTTGGAGTGCCGATTCCTTGCTGGTGCATGTCACGTCTCACCTGTGGCTAAAGCGAAATTCTGCCTGCGTGACCCGGTTTGGAAAGGGGTAATTAACCTTTATTTTCTATTTCAGGGAGACCGAAATATGTACGTTTATGATGAGTGTGCACGCTGCCATGAGCTTCTCCCGATCCAGATTCCAGAATTCGTCCAATAGCGTAGGGGAGGGGAGCGATAAGGCTCGTCATGCCGGCGGCAAGGCCGTTGCCGGTCAGGACCAGGCCGCGGCAATGAAGGCGGGTGTTGTGCCCAGGCCGAATGCCGATGTCAGTGCTGCCGACGCCATCGAAGGCCGCGCTGAAATGCCGGGCTGGCAGAATGCTTTCGTGCTTGGCCCCAATGTGCGTTTCACCCGCACGCCGGAAAGCGCCTTTAGCCGGCGCATGCCGGTTGAGACGCCGCATCTTGCGGAAGAGGAGGCACCCGCCGACATCCTGTCTGAAACTGCCGAGCCTGAGATGGTCGTGCAGCCGGAGGCTACTGTACAGGAGCCTGCAATTGCGACGGTCGTAAAGTCGCCGGAGCCGCGCATTCAACCGCCACGCATGCCGTTTCTGCCGCAGCCGCCGGATGCGCGGGGCGCAAGGGCGCTGACCTACAAATTGCGACTGGAGCTTGCGCGCAAACAGGCGGAAGAAGCCGCTGCAGCAGCGCTGATGCCGCCTCAGCCGGCTGATGCAGCCGCCGTCTTCGAAGCGCCGGTACCGGGAACCGATTCACCTGTTCAGCCGCTGCCCGCCGCGTCGGTTGCATCTGAGGTTGCAACGCCGCAGGCATCCATTCCCGCCTTTGCCGCCCATCTGCCGGATGAGCTTTTCTGGGAAGTGATGACGCTCGATCTGCCGGATGACGCCGGCGAAGGCCTTCCCGCATCTGCGCGCACCGTTCTCGCAAACCCGTTGCTGACGGCGCCTGCGATTGCCCCGACGCTGGCATCCGCATCTCCGGTCGCACCGGCAATCCGGCTTTCGGCCGTACCGCCCGTCATCAGGATTCCGGGTGGTTCAGCGATCAGGCTTTACCGCGAAATCGGCGTGCATCATCCTGCAATTCCAGTCCCAACTCAGGTCGTTGAACCAGAGATCGTTCCGCAGCCGGTCGTGGAGACGGTCGCAGTTGCTGAGCCGCAGAGACCTGTTGAGCAGGTTCAGCTGGCGGAAAGAATCGTTGCCGAGCCGCGTTTCACGCCCCGCGCGCCCATACAGGCCTCGCAGCCGATGTTCCGGGAAGCGCCGGTCTTTGCAGACGGCGAATATGAATACCCCTCCATCGATCTTCTGCAGCAGGCTCGCGTCCAGCAGACCACGACCATGACGCCGGAGGCGCTCGAGCAAAGCGCCGGCCTGCTGGAAAGCGTGCTGGAGGATTTCGGCATCAAGGGTGAGATCATCGATGTGCGCCCCGGCCCAGTTGTGACGCTTTACGAATTCGAGCCCGCCCCCGGCGTGAAGTCCTCGCGCGTTATCGGCCTGTCGGACGATATCGCCCGCTCGATGTCGGCACTCTCGGCGCGTGTCGCCGTCGTGCCCGGCCGCAATGTCATCGGTATCGAGCTTCCCAATCCGGTGCGCGAGACGGTCTATCTGCGCGAGCTTATCGAAGCGACCGATTACAGCGAGACCCGCCAGAAGCTAGCCCTTTGCCTTGGCAAGACCATTGGCGGCGAACCTGTCATCGCCGAACTTGCGAAGATGCCGCATCTGCTCGTTGCCGGTACCACCGGTTCGGGCAAGTCGGTCGCCATCAACACCATGATCCTGTCGCTGCTCTACCGGTTGAAGCCGGAGGAATGCCGGCTGATCATGGTCGATCCCAAGATGCTTGAGCTTTCGGTCTATGACGGCATTCCGCATCTTCTGACCCCTGTCGTCACCGATCCGAAGAAGGCGGTCATGGCACTGAAATGGGCCGTACGCGAAATGGAAGACCGCTATCGCAAGATGTCGCGTCTCGGTGTGCGCAATATCGACGGTTACAACGCAAGGGCCGCTGCCGCCCGCGCCAAAGGGGAGACGGTGTTCTGCAACGTGCAGACCGGCTTCGACCGCGCAACCGGCGAAGCTGTCTACGAGCAGGAGGAAATGGACCTCACCGCCATGCCCTATATCGTCGTCATCGTAGACGAGATGGCCGACCTGATGATGGTCGCAGGCAAGGAGATCGAAGGCGCGATCCAGCGCTTGGCGCAGATGGCGCGCGCTGCCGGTATCCATCTCATCATGGCCACCCAACGCCCCTCGGTCGATGTCATCACCGGCACGATCAAGGCCAACTTCCCCACCCGCATTTCCTTCCAGGTGACCTCGAAGATCGACAGCCGCACGATCCTTGGCGAACAGGGTGCCGAACATCTGCTCGGCCAGGGCGACATGCTGCACATGATGGGTGGCGGCCGCATCTCCCGTGTCCACGGTCCGTTCGTGTCGGACGAGGAAGTGGAAAAAGTCGTGGCGCATCTGAAGACCCAAGGTCGGCCTGAATATCTCGGCACCGTTACGGAAGACGCCGACGAGGCTGACGACGAGGCGGAAGAGGAAACGGCGGTCTTCGACAAGACATCGATGGGCGACGACGATAGCGACGATCTCTATGAAAAGGCCGTTAAGGTGGTGATGCGCGACAAGAAATGCTCCACCTCCTATATCCAGCGCCGCCTGTCGATCGGATACAATCGTGCCGCCTCCCTGGTCGAGCGCATGGAGCAGGAAGGCATTGTCGGTCCCGCCAACCATGTCGGCAAGCGCGCCATCATCGCCGGTGAGCGCGACACCTACGAGGCGATTGGCGGCGACGACTGATTGATCCATTCGGGGCGCGATATTCGATTGCAAAAACGCGCCCCGTGACTAGCTTGTGCGGCATGGATTCTGGAATCGGGAGGTTCCCCTGATGTCGCACAGCAATGAAAATATCACTGTCCTCGCAAGGCTGGATGAACTGGAGCGGTTTTGCCGTTCCGTTTTCCTGGCTGTCGGCACCGATGATGAAACCGCCGATGCGGCGACCCGCGCCATGATGCATGGCACACGGCTGGGCGTAGACAGCCACGGCGTTCGGCTTCTTGCTCACTACATCGCAGGACTTGAAGGCGGGCGTCTCAATCCGCGGCCGCAGATCAGCCGCGTGTCCGGTTTCGGCGCGGTGGAGACGATCGATGCCGACCATGCCCATGGCGCCCGCGCTACCTATGCGGCCATGGACGGCGCCATGGCGCTTGCTGGGAAATTCGGCATCGGCGCCGTTGCGATCAGGAATTCCTCGCATTTCGGCCCGGCCGGCGCTTACGTGCTGGAGGCGGCGCGGCAGGGTTATATCGGCATTGCCTTTTGCAACTCCGACAGTTTCGTGCGCCTGCATGACGGCGCGATGCGTTTCCACGGCACCAACCCCATTGCAGTCGGCGTGCCGGCAGCCGATGACATGCCCTGGCTTCTCGACATGGCCACCAGCGCCGTGCCCTATAACCGGGTTCTGCTTTACCGCAGCCTGGAACAGCAATTGCCGGAAGGAGTTGCGTCTGATGGCGACGGTATCGACACGCAGAACCCCAATGCCGTTGAAATGCTGGCTCCGCTGGGCGGTGCCTTTGGTTTCAAGGGAGCGGCGCTTGCGGGAATGGTGGAAATCTTTAGCGCCGTTCTCAGCGGCATGAAGCTCAGTTTCGATATCGCCCCAATGTCGGGGCCAGATTTTTCCAAGCCGCGCGGGCTTGGGGCCTTCGTCCTGGCGTTGAAGCCGGAAGCCTTTCTTGAACGCGAAGTGTTCGACGAGGGCATGAAACGCTATCTCGAGGTACTGCGGGGATCGCCAGCGCGGGAGGACTGCAAGGTCATGGCGCCGGGCGATCGGGAATGGGCGGTAGCGGCAAAGCGGGAGAGGGAGGGCGCACCTGTCGATCCCGTCACGCGTGCTGCGTTTTCGGAACTTGCGGCAAAATTCTCGATCATTCCGCCCGCATATCACTAAGACTGGGCCTGCCGGTGACGGCGCTTGCCGCCGCCGTCGCATCGTCAGGCGGGGCGCTGTAGCATTTTGGGCTGCGGGTAGGGGGTAGTCGCCACGTTCAGCCTTTCGGCGACGACCGGGCGTCCGATATAATAACCCTGCGCATAATCGATCTCGAGCTGGCGCACGAGCCTCAGTTGCTCTTCCGTCTCCACGCCTTCGATCAGGATCTTGTGGCCGCGATTGCGGATGAGACGGATCATGTCCTGCAACATCGCCCGGCCGCGGGGTGTCTTGCTGTCATGCAGGAAGGAGCGGTCAATCTTTACGGTATCAAAATCCGTCATCCGCAGCCAGGAAAGGCCCGCAAATCCGGTTCCGAAATCATCCAGCCATATATTGATGCCGAGCGTCTTCAGATCGTTCAGACAGCGTAATACATCCGAATGCATCTCCATATCCAGACCCTCGGTGATCTCGAAGGCCAGCCTGCCGCCGGCAATCCCAGCCTCAACGAGGATCGCTGCGACCGAAGTGGCAAAACCAGGATTCTTCAGCTGCATCGGCGATACGTTGACGCTGACCACCGATACCTTGTCATCGGCCAGTATCTGCCGGCAGGCGGTCTTTATGGTCCAGAGACCGAGCTCCATTATCGTGCCGGTGCGTTCGGCAATCGGGATAAAGGTGCCGGGCGAAACGGAGCCACCGTCGAGCAGGCGAAGCCGCATCAACGCTTCGGCTCCCGCCGTCTCGTTGGTCGATATGTTGAGGATCGGCTGATAGACGAGAGAAACGAGGTTTTCCGCGACAGCGATTTTCAGAAGTGCGGCGATATTTTCGGTTTCGTCGCTGGTCTGCGGATCGTCCGGATCGAACAGCTTCATGCAATTGCGGCCATTGGCCTTGGCAATATAAAGCGCCCGGTCGGCCTCGTTGATGATCTTTTCGAGCTTGCCATCCGGATTGGGACGGGTGAAAGACGCGCCAATGCTGACGGTGACGATGAAGGTTCCGTCCCGGCGCTGATCGTGCGAAAGCGACAGGTCTTCGACGGTGTGGCGGATGGTTTCGGCAAGCTCACCCACCTGCTGTCTGGACTTGAACGGAGCGAGTACGATGAACTCCTCACCGCCATAACGGCCGATGGAGGCGCCATGGTCGATGATCGCGTCCTGCAGGGCGTTGCCCACTGTCACGAGGCACTTGTCGCCTTCCTGGTGGCCGTAGCGATCATTGTATTTCTTGAAGAAATCCACGTCGATCAGAAAGACGGCGAAACCTTCCCCCTTCTTGCTCCAATTGTCCCACAACAGGCGCAGATGCTGGTCTATGGCGCGGCGGTTCTGCAGGCCTGTCAAGGAATCGGTATTTGAAAGCCGTAACAGCGCCTGCCCGCGCTCGTCCGCCGCTTTCTGCTGGGCCTTGGCCTCGAGTGCGTTGAGAAAGACGTGGTAGCGTTCCCGGTTCAGGTTCCAGTTCACGTAAGAGGTGAAGACGAAGCAGGAGATATAGAAGGTGCCGAAAGCGAGCTTGTAGAACGCATCTTCGGGAAACTGCGTCGCCGCCAGAAAGTAGGTGACAAGAATGATGCCCGATGACACGAGCGAAAGATGGAAACGGAAGGTGAAAAACAGATTGGCGCCCATCATGAAGATCGCCCCGAAAACCATGTAATAGGACATGTTTTCGAGATTGTCGGTCAAGAGCGAGGGCACAAGCCAGCCAATATAGCCCATGACGAGCGCAGTGGCGCAGGTGAGGTCAAGTGCGGCGGTGCTCGCGCCCATGCGCAACTGAATTTCGAGCGTCAGCAGGGACGTCAGGACGACGATAACTCTTGCGATTATGGTGTAAAAGGCGACGTCGGGCACCAGAATGATGTCGGTAATGGCAAATAGCAGATAGATGAAAACAGCCGTCCACAGGCCCCGCCTGATCGAACCCCGGCGGCTACGCTCACCTTCCTGCTGGTAAAGGGCAAGAAGTTCATCAGAAAACCGGGCGTCCGGCCGCCGATATTCTTGCTGTCCACTCACCTCGCCTAACGTGTGCTTCATGCACTTTCCCATAGTGTTGCGTATACTTTATCAAGTAACTGCTTATTCGACCTTTGCGTGTACTTTCACGCTAAGCGCGATTTCCTGCCGATTTCTCTCCATGCGGGCGGAAACATGAAAAGCAAGAGCGCATCATACGCTCGCAACATTAAGTTTCACTAAATCGCGTATCCGCTTTCTCCTCCGGTCCACGAGTGTGACCAAAAAAATACGCTAATAAACTAATGTATCCCTACACTGCTCAAAAATCGAAAGCGAGTGGCCTTCCGTCTCCCAGAAACGTATAGTTAACAATGTGTTAATACTGGAGGCTGAAGTGAGGCAGGTAAAGAAAAGAAATCTGGACGGGGCAAGTCTGATCACTCCTGATACTGTCGCAAAAGAGATTTTTGCACGGAAAACGGAAGCGTTCGATGAGCATTTCGCAGTTGCGAAAGCAGAGATCGCGATCATTCTCGAATTGGCACAACAGCAGTTCGAAAATGGTGTTTCAGCACATGAGATAATACATCGAACGGCTGGCGCACTGCATGGCCTGCGCGAAAAGCTCCACTCAAGCGTGTGGGCTGAACTGATTCCCCTGGTGCAGAATCACTCCGTGTCGGACTATTTTCTGGAAGATCCCTTCACGCGCTGGTCGTTCGAAAAGCCGCGGGGCTATTCGGGCGATGCGCAGCTTCTCGACTTCATCTACGGTCACGACAGCGTTGCCGATAAGGTGAAGAACGCAACGCCGCTTGGCGCGGCTCTCTACAATTATACGAAGGACGCTAGTTCCTCGGTCGCTGTCCGCGAGCGGCGGGATTTGCTGACCCGGTTTGTTGACGAGGCTGCGGCCCGGCATGGAAGCGAAACGGAAATCCTCACCATTGCATCGGGACATCTGCGCGAGGCGGATGCATCCGTGGCCTTGAAAGAGGGCAAGATCCGGCGCTGGGTGGCGCTCGATCAAGATCCCCTGAGTGTCGGTTCCGTTGCCCGCGATTTCAACGACAGCTGCATCGAGGCGATTGACGGTTCGGTGCGTGACATCGTCCTGCGTTCGCACGAGCTCGGCAAATTCGATCTGGTATATGCCGCCGGTCTTTACGATTACCTGAACGACAAGGTGGCGATCAAGCTCACGCGGCGCTGCATGGAGATGCTGAAGCCCGGCGGAATGTTCCTCTTCGCCAACTTCTCCGAAGACATTGTGGTCGATGGTTACATGGAGACCTTCATGAACTGGGCGCTGCTGTTGCGTTCGAAGGCGGATATGTGGCGGATCGTCAACGCCAGCGCCGATCCCGCAAGTATCGAGGCGGAGGTATTTTTCGGCGAAAACCACAATATCGTCTATGCCACGATGCGCAAAAAGGCCTGAGCCCAACCTCGTTTCACATGTCCGCGCGAAATAGGCCGCCCGCATTTTACCATGCGTGCGGCAAGGCCTGTGTACGCCAATAATTATTTGATTAAACGTCGCTACGGGCCTAAGAATTCGCGCGAAATGCGTTGCAGAATGGAATGGCTGAAATGAAGAAATATTATTCGGATATGGGCGGTCTGCCGGGTCAGACGGAACTGCTGTCGAGCAAGGCTGTTTTCAAGACTGCCTATGCGGTCATCCCCAAAACCGTCATGTCCGATATCGTGACGAGCGTGCTCCCGCACTGGACAGGGACCCGGGCCTGGATCATCGCCCGACCGATGACCGGTTTTTCCGAGACTTTTGCGCAATATATCGTTGAAGTGCAGCCTGGCGGAGGCAGTGAGCGGCCGGAGCCGGACGCAAGGGCGCAAGCGGCGATCTTTGTCGTTGATGGTGAAATGACCGTGGAGTTTGAGGGCGTGCAGCATGCATTGCGGACCGGCTCCTTCGCCTTCCTGCCCGCCGGCTCGCGCTGGCAGCTGCGCAATTCCGGCACGGCACCGGTCAAGTTCCACTGGGTCCGCAAGGCGTTTCAGGCGGTGGACGGGCTGGAGCCGCCGCCGGCGATCTTCACGCATGAAGATGAACACGCTCTGTCGGCGATGCCCGATACGGACGGCAAATGGGCGACCACCCGGTTTATCGATCCCGACGACGTGCGTTACGACATGCACCTCAACATCGTCAGCCTGGAGCCGGGCGCTACCATTCCTTTCATGGAAACCCATGTCATGGAGCACGGTCTTTACGTGCTGGAAGGAAAGGCGGTTTACCGGCTTAACGAGGATTGGGTGGAAGTGCAGGCGGGTGATTTCATGTGGCTGCGCGCTTTTTGCCCGCAGGCTTGCTATGCAGGCGGGCCGGGCCGTTTCCGCTACCTGCTCTACAAGGATGTGAACCGCCACGTGAAGCTCTGGTAACGGGCGGAATCTTGGCGAAACCGAGATTTATCGCGCAATCCGTTGGCTTGCGCGATAAAGGCTTGCGTTGGATCGAATATCCCTAATAAATCCAGATATGCGGTCAGTCATCGCTGTCTCGCACGATTTCGGCATTCGGCATCCGCCCTTATTATCCTGAAGAAGACTGCCCGTATGATTGAAACGATCGATACCAATATCTTCAATCTTGCCCCTGTGGCGATGTGGATCGAGGATTTCAGCGAGGTGAAAAGCCAGTTCGATATCTGGCGGGCGCAGGGCGTCGAGGACATCCGGGCGTTTTTGCTGGAAGATCTGTCGCGGGTGGCGGCGTGCTCGCAGAAAATCCGCGTCGTGCAGGTTAATGCCAAGACACTTGAACTGTTCGAAGCGCGGGACAAGGCGCATCTGATCGATAATCTGCACCGGATTTTCCGCGATGACATGCTTGAAAGCCATGTGAACGAGCTTTCCGAGCTTTGGGCTGGAAAAACCGAATTCATCAGCAACGCCGTCAATTACTCGATTGGCGGAAAGCGGCTGGATATCCAGCTGCGCGGTGCGATTATACCCGGCTACGAACAGACACTCGGGCGGTTGCTGCTGACCACAGAGGATGTGACGGAACGTGAGGAGGCTCGCCGCAAGGAGCTTTTCAACCGCCGTTATGCTGAAGGCATGTTCCAACATTCGCCCGTTTCCCTGTGGGTGGAGGATTTCAGCCGGGTTCGGCGTCTGATCGAGGAGGTCAGGGAACGCGGCATCATCGACTTCCGGGTGTTCATGGATGTGCATCCCGAATTCGTGCGCCAATGCATGAGCGAAATCCGCGTGATCGACGTCAACCGGGCAACACTTGACCTGTTTTGTGCGCCGGACCGCCAGGTTCTTTTGCAGCGGCTTGGCGATATTTTCCGTGGTGAAATGGAAAAGCCCTTCCGCGAACAGCTGATGGAGCTGTGGAACGGCAATCTTAACCATCATCGCGAAGTGGTGAACTACGCGCTGGATGGTTCAGAGCGGCACGTGCTGCTGCATTTCTCCGTTTTTCCGGGCCACGAACGCGACTGGTCACTGGTGCAGGTCGCGCTGACTGATATTACGGCGCGGAAAAAGGCGGAAGCCTATCTCGAATATCTCGGCAAGCACGATGTGCTGACCAAGCTGCACAATCGCGCCTTCTATTCGGACGAAATGAACAGGCTGGAACGCAGCACGATCCGGCCCGTTTCGGCCATCGTCATCGATCTCAATGGCCTCAAGGACGCCAATGACAAGCTAGGGCACGACGCAGGCGACGCGCTGTTGCGGCGCCTTGGCGAAGTCCTGAACGGTGTCGTTACTGCGCCGAACCATGCTGCGCGCATTGGCGGTGATGAATTCGCCATTCTTTTGCCCGGCGCAGACAAGCAGATCGCCGCGGCGATGGTGGATACCATTTACGAACTGCTGAAGATCAACAACCAGTTCTACTCCAATGCGCCGCTTAGTCTTTCGCTGGGCGTGGCAACCAGCGAGGCCGGCGAGACGATGGAATCGCTGGTGCGCCGTGCCGACATGCATATGTACGAGCAGAAAAACGCCTATTACGCCGCGATGCGCAACAGGTCTGCCGACAACAGCGACACAACGAAGGCCTCCCCGCAACCGGAAGCCAGCTCCCTGAAGCGCCTTCTCTAGCCACAGGCATCCCGTGGGTGCCTTGCCTCACTGAGGGTTTTCAACGCTCTGCGGGACCATGGCCGCCTATTTTTTAGCCTTTAGGCACCATCGTCCTGGTCAAATTTGAGTGTATTCTAAAAGACCAGCGAAATTTGCTTTACGTACCTCAAAACGGACGTTAGCTTCTTCCCAAGAGCTTTGGGAGGAGTTCGCGCATGATGATTTCAAGTAAAATCGAGGGGCAAGATCCGTTCATTCGCACCGGGTACCGGTGACGACACATGGCTTTTGCTGAGGAATCTCCAGATCAGGTCCTTATACGGACTGTCGGGTTGTCCAAGTCTTTCGGTCCCGTCCAGGTTCTGAAGGATATAGAGATTGCCGTGCGCGCCGGTGAAGTTCACGCCATCATTGGCGAGAACGGGGCTGGTAAATCGACGTTGATGAAACTGCTTGCGGGCAATGAGAAGCCTTCAAGTGGGGAAATCAGGATCGATGGCGAGGCAGTTACGCTGAGCGGACCTGTCGACGCCGAACATCGCGGCATCGTTCTCGTGCATCAGGAAATATTGCTGGCCCCGGATCTGACGGTGGCTCAGAACATCTATCTGGGCCGCGAATTGTGCAAAGGCCCGATGATGGACGACCGCGCCATGCGTGCCGGCGCCCTGAGGGCTATCGCCGATCTCGGCGGTACGATCGATCCCGATGCCGTCGTCGGCAGCCTGTCGATTGCCCAGCGCCAGCTGGTGCAGATAGCGCGCGTTCTGCTCGTGCCGCATCGCGTCGTCATTTTCGACGAGCCGACCGCAAGCCTCACGCCCATTGAAACCGATGCGCTCTTGAACGTTATCAGGGACATAAGGGCAAAGGGCGTGGCCGTGCTCTATATTTCGCACCGCCTGCCGGAGGTGAAGGAGATTGCCGACCGTGTGACCGTTCTGCGCGATGGCAGGTTGGTCGGCTCCCACCCGATATCGGCGCTTGAGCCTGCCGATATGGCGCGGTTGATGGTGGGGCGCGATGTCGCCAAGCTCTATCCGGACAGGAACGCCGGCGGCGAGCACGAGCCTGTCTTGCAGGTGGAGCATTTCACCGTTCCCGGCTATGCGCAGGATGCCGGTTTCAGCCTGCGAAAGGGCGAAATCCTCGGTTTTGCTGGTCTCGTCGGCGCGGGCAGAACGGAGCTTATGGAGGGCGTGCTTGGCCTGCGTCCAGGGCGGGGGACGATCCGCCATCTCGGAAAGCCTGTGCATTTTGCAAAGGCGGAAGACAGTCTGAAGGCCGGCATCGTTTATCTGAGCGAGGATCGGAAGGGCAAGGGATTGCTGCTGACGAAGGATTTGCGGGTCAATCTCACACTCGCCTCGCTGAGGAAATTCAGCCGCCTGTTCCAGATCGATATCCGTCGAGAGAAGGCAGCGCTTGATGATGCGGTGCGTGATTTCGATATTCGCACGGGAAGTAAGGACTTGCTCGCGGGCCAGCTGTCCGGCGGTAACCAGCAAAAGCTGCTGCTCGCCAAGATGATGCTGCTCGATCCATCGATCGTCATCATCGACGAGCCAACACGCGGCATCGATATCGGCACCAAGGAACAGATCTACCGTTTCATAGCAAAGCTCGCAGACGAGGGCAGGTCGATCATCGTCGTGTCCTCGGAGATGCCGGAACTGATCGGCATCTGCGACCGCGTCCTTGTAATGCGCTCCGGCAGGATCGTCGGCGAGGTGACGGGGGAACGCATGACCGAAAACGATATCGTGGCACTCGCGACTGGCGTGCACACGCAGGAATTCGCCTGAGGGCTGATGTCCCGGCAGATTGGCCTGAAGAAAAGACAATTGAGGGGAAATATGACTGAGGCCGCACTTGATAACGGCAAAACGCCGAAGACCTCGAAAGACTGGGACCTGCGCGCCGTTGCGCCCTTTGTGGCGCTGGCTTTGCTGCTGGTTCTCGGCGCCGTCGCAAATCCGAATTTCATCGGCATCGACAATCTGCTGAACGTGGTTACCCGCAGCGCCTTCATCGCCATCATTGCGCTCGGCGCCACCTATGTCATCACATCCGGCGGACTTGATCTCTCCGTCGGCGCGATGGTGGCTTTCGTTGCCAGCCTGATGATCCTGTTCATGAACAGTGGCGTTATTGCCAATCCGCTGGTGATGCTACTGGCCGCCATGGCGCTGGCTATCGCCATCGGCGCCGCTTGCGGGCTTGCAAACGGCCTCATCACCACCATCGGCCGCATCGAGCCCTTCATCGCCACGCTTGGCACAATGGGCATTTATCGTGGGCTGACCACCTGGCTGTCGCAGGGTGGCGCGATCACGCTGCGCAACCCGGAAATCCAGACGCTTTATCGCCCGGTCTATTTCGGCAATGTGATCGGTGTGCCGGTGCCGGTCATCGTCATCTTCGTCACTGCCGCCATCGCCGCTTTCGTGCTTTACCGTACCCGTTACGGCAGGCATCTGACGGCGGTGGGTTCCAGCGAGGATGTGGCGCGTTACTCCGGTATCTCGGTCGTTCGCGTCCGCACGATTGCCTATGTGGTTCAGGGGCTTTGCGTCGCCGTTGCCGTCCTGCTTTACGTGCCGCGTCTTGCCTCCACTTCGGCCACTACAGGCATGTTGTGGGAGTTACAGGCCATCACCGCTGTCGTCGTCGGTGGCACGGCGCTACGGGGTGGTGTGGGCCGCATCTGGGGTACGATTTGCGGCGCCTTCATTCTGGAAATCGTGGGCAACATCATGATCCTGTCGAACTTCGTCAGCGAATATCTGATCGGTGCCATTCAGGGCGCGATCATCATCATCGCCATGCTGGTGCAGCGTTCGCTCAGCCGCAGATAGCCGGACGATCGATGAGACATCTGGCCGCGCAATCTGGGGCATGCGCGGTTTAAACAGGAGGAACGCCCCGGTCTTGGGAGGAAAGAGACTATGCGTAGAAAATTCATCGGCGTGGCATTTGTCGCGCTGGCTGCCGTTCTTGCGGGTTCTGCCCATGCGCAGGAGAAGAAGGTAACGATCGGGGTATCCATTCCGGCGGCCGACCACGGCTGGACGGCGGGCGTCGTTTACCATGCCGAACGGGTGGCAAAGCTTCTGATGAAGGAGCATCCGGGTCTGAACGTCATCGTCAAGACCTCGCCGGATGCCGCCAACCAGGCAAACGCGCTTCAGGATCTTGCCGTGCAGGGGCTGGACGCACTGGTCGTGCTGCCGTCTGATCCCGATCCGCTCGTCAACGCCATCAAGGAGATCAAGGACAAGGGCACCTTTGTCGCGCTCGTCGACCGCGCGCCGAGCGTCAACGACAATTCGATCCGCGATCTCTACGTTGCGGGTAACAATCCGGCACTCGGACAAGTGGCAGGCGAATACATCAAGAAAACCACGCCTGATGCGGAAGTGGTGGTCATTCGCGGTCTGCCGATCCCGATCGACCAGCAGCGCCAGGATGGTTTCGACAAGGGTATTGCCGGCTCCAGCGTCAAGGTTCTCGACCGCCAGTACGGCAACTGGAACCGCGACGACGCCTTCCGCGTGATGCAGGACTACCTGACCAAATACAAGAAGATCGACGTGGTCTGGTGTCAGGACGACGACATGGCGGTTGGCGTGCTGGAGGCAATCCAGCAGGCGAAACGCACCGATATCAAGTATATCGTTGCTGGCGCCGGTTCCAAGGACATGATCAAGCGCGTAATGGACGGCGACAAGCTAATTCCGGTCGACGTGCTCTATCCGCCGGCGATGGTGGCGACCGCCATGCAGCTTACGGCAGGTCATTTTTACGATCAGGTGCCTGTTGCTGGCGAGTATATTCTCGACGCTACGCTCATCACCAAGGACAATGCCAAGCAGTTCTACTTCCCGGATTCGCCGTTCTGATAAGCCGTTTCCGGCTAAGCAACGCCCGCTGAAAGGTACGCGTTGCATCCGCACTCCTGCACCCCGGACCAGATTCGGGGTGCAGCGCGATCAGGTCGTTGATCGCGATAGGGTCCTTCATAGCGCGGGCGCGCCGCGGCTCGATGCCGGATTAAATACGGCATGACGAGGGGAAGGTCGGCGGAAACTATACCGCTCCCCCGCTCTTCATCCATTTTTCCTGAACCACGCCGAGAGATAATCCACGAAGCTGCGCACTTTGGCGGGAAGGTAACGGCGGTGGGGGTAGACGGCATATATGCCGCGGTCTTTGGAAATATAGTCGTCGAACAGGGTCACAAGCTCGCCGGACTGGATGAAGGGTCTTGCAATGAAGTCCGGCACCATGGCGATGCCAAGCCCTGCGCGGGCGGCGCGGAGTGTCGCCTGCGGGCTGTTCACCTCGATCGGTCCACTGATGGTAACGGAGTTCGAGCCGCCATCCGCTTCAAGATAACGCACGGTGTTGTGGAAGCGGGTGTTGGTGTCGATGATGAAGGGCACGCGGGAAAAGTCCTGCGGACCATTGAGCGGGCCGTGTCTGGCGACAAAATCCGCCGTTGCTACTGCATAGACCCGGAAATCGGAGATCTTGCGGGCGATGAGGCCTGAATCTTCCAGACGCGTTATGCGAATCGCAAGGTCGAACCCTTCCTCGATCAGATCGACGAATCGGTCATCGGCGACGATTTCCAGAGACAGTTCCGGATTTTCCTTGGCGAAATCGATGAGGCTCTGGCCAACATCGGCGTCGATGAAGGTGCGCGGAACGGATATTCTGAGCTTGCCCTTCAGATAGGCATTCTTCTCGCGCACCAGATCGGCGAGGTTGTCGATCTCCTTCAAAATGTCAGAGGCGGTGCGGTAATACGTATGGCCGGCCTCCGTCAGCGAGAATTGCCGGGTGGTGCGGTTGAGAAGCAGTGCACCGAGATCATCTTCCAGTTCCCGGACATATTTGGACAAAAGCGCCTTGGAACGCCCGGTCTTGCGGGCAGCGGCGGAAAAACCCTCCGCTTCGACAACGTCGATAAAGGCGCGGATGCGGGTGAGCGTGTCCATGAAAATCCTCCGGTTCGTTCCATATAATTGAACGCTGAGGCGCGACTGTTCAACCCGTAAAATGGTTGCCGAAAAAATCCGCTATATGGTGAAAAAATCCTCTTGATTATGACGGCGAATATTCTTATTTCCCGTGCTGCCCAAAGTCGCACGTGCCCATGTGTGTCCGCCGAGTCCTCGATGTGGTGAGGAGTTCGGTAAGGTACCTGGAACTAACCCCTCCAGTCGCTATTCCGGCCAACCGGGAAATGCGAGGACATATGAAGCAACGACGGTGCGGGCCTTTCTGGTTCTCTGCCGGCTTTCCATCAGCCGGGGTACTGAAGAGGCACACCATCATTGCCTGAAGTGCGGTCGGGTCATTCCCTCCAATCGATGGCAGACAAAGCCGAATGATGCTCTGGCAGGGCGTCATTCATATTTGCGCCTTGAGCGTATGCTATCGATTCTGCGCCTCCACCGGCTGATTCGTATGCATATCTCGAGCGTCCTTTGTCCTCCGGATTTTCCGGAGCCGGTTTTATAGGGAATATATCGATGACGACTGCACGCATTCTCGATTTCATCAAGACCCGACGTCCCGAAGGCCCTTGCCTCGTCGTCGACCTCGACGTCGTGCGCGACAATTTCAACGCGTTCCGGCATTCCCTGCCGAACAGCGCGATCTACTATGCGGTCAAGGCAAACCCGGCTCCCGAAATCCTGAAGCTGCTTGCTTCGCTCGGCTCGAACTTCGATTGCGCCTCCGTGGCTGAAATCCAGATGGCGCTTGATGCAGGTGCGACGTCCGACCGGATCTCGTTCGGCAACACCATCAAGAAGGAACGCGATGTCGCCCGCGCTTACGCGCTCGGCATCGATCTCTTCGCCGTCGACAGCCATGAGGAAGTCGAGAAGGTTGCCCGTGCCGCTCCTGGCGCGCGCGTCTTCTGCCGCGTGCTGACGGACGGTGAAGGTGCCGAATGGCCGCTGTCGCGCAAGTTCGGCTGCGTACCGCAGATGGCTGTTGATGTTTTGGTCTACGCACATCAGCTGGGCCTCGAATCCTACGGCGTTTCCTTCCATGTCGGTTCGCAGATGATGAATCTCGACGCATGGGATGCAGCGCTGGGCGATGCCAAGCGCGTTTTCGCTTCGCTGTCCAAGCAGGGTATTCACCTGCAGATGGTCAATATGGGCGGTGGTTTCCCGACCAAGTACCTGCGCGACGTTCCTGCTGCCGAAGAATACGGCCAGGCTATCGACACGGCGCTGCGCAAGCACTTCGGCAACCAGATCCCGAAGACGATCATCGAGCCGGGCCGTGGCATGGTGGGTAACGCTGGCGTCATCAAGGCGGAAGTTGTTCTCGTGTCGCGCAAGTCCGACAACGACAACCATCGCTGGGTGTTCCTCGACATCGGCAAGTTCGGCGGTCTCGCCGAGACGATGGATGAGGCTATCCGCTACCCGATCCGCACCGAGCGCGATCAGGACGAGATGGAGCCTTGCGTTCTGGCCGGTCCGACCTGCGACAGCGCCGACGTGCTGTACGAAAAGAACATGTACCCGTTGCCGGTCTCTCTGACCATCGGCGACGAGGTTCTGATCGAAGGCGCAGGTGCCTATACGACGACCTATTCGGCGGTTGCCTTCAACGGTTTCGAGCCGCTGAAAGCCTACGTCATCTGATCCGAACGCCGCCCGCTGAGTAAGGCGGCGTCTCGAACAAGCTTCCGTTCCGGCTTTGCCGATTGTGCTGTTGCGCAAATCCCTGCTTGCTGCTCCTCTTCCAGCCGAGGAAAGCGTGTCGGCGGGCCGGAACGGCTCCACCATTTTTGATCAAGGGCCGCGTGTGGGCGGTTGTGTGATGGAGGGCCGAGAGATGGCCGCTCTTCTGAATTCGGTACGTGCATTTTTCACCCCGCAGACATTTCATGTCGATCAGGAAAATCCGGGCGATGTCGTTGCCCGTGAAAACCTGCTCGACCGCGCCATGGGCGCTGGCCGCCGCCGCAAGTCTTCCGAAAAGCTGCGCGCCGGCCGCGTGCCAGCGGAAGGTCTGGCGCTCGTTGCCCGTGACGAGGACGGCCATGTCATCGGCACGGTGCGCCTGTGGAATGTCGAAGCTGGCATTTCGCGCGAAGGCCGCGCTGTCGAATCGCTGTTGCTTGGCCCGCTTGCGGTTGATGCTGCCCATGAAGGCAAGGGCATCGGTTCGGCGCTGATGCGTGCAGCAATCTCCGAGGCAACCAAACGTGGCCATGGCGGAATTCTTCTGGTCGGCGACGCCGCCTATTATGAACGCTTCGGCTTTTTTGCCGATAAGGCCCAGCACCTGATCATGCCCGGCCCGTTCGAGCGCAGCCGTTTTCTGGCGCTTGAACTCAAAGCCGGCTGGCTGGAAGGTGCGGCTGGTATGCTGGTCGCAAGCGGCCGCAGGCTCTCTGCCTGAGACGAGCCCTGTCACTGATATGAAACCCCGGCTTATTGCCGGGGTTTTTCTTTCTACCCTGTGGCCTGGCGGACGGCCTTTGATTGCCGATAATTTCTGAACATCTCTTGCGCAGTAGAATTTGCGGGTATATACCCGAGACAAATGCCAAACGATAGTTGTCACTGCATCCTGCTGCGCAGAGCATCCCGTAAGGTCTCGTCCTATTACGATGAGGCGCTGGCGCCGCTTGGCGTTAATATCGGCCAGTTCAGCCTGTTGCGGAACATCAACCGCATGGCGCCGGTGTCGCTCACCGATCTCGCCGCACGGGTCGAATTGGACCGCTCGACCGTTGGCCGCAATACCAAGGTGCTGGCCCGGATGGGGCTGGTGGCCGTCGGCCATGGCGAAGATCAGCGCGAAGCGATGCTGACTGTGACGGAGCAGGGGCAGCAGATACTGAAAACAGGCGCGCCCCTCTGGGACGGAGTACAGGACGAAATCGAGGCCCGGCTTGGCACGGAAAAGACCGCTCAATTGCAGGAACTACTCGCAGCCCTGTAATTTTTTTTGATGATAAAACGGGTATCTGCCCGCAATATAGGGTATATACCCGTAAAATTTCGGCCGCTGGCCGCTGGAAAGGGATTTTGAACATGCTCTCCACACGCCTTGCCAGCTGGATGGCCGACAGAAACATACATTATGGCTGGCTTGTTGCTGCAACCACCTTTTTGACGATGCTGGCAACCGCCGGCGCGATGGGATCGGCCGGGGTTATGATCCAGCCGCTGCATCAGGAGTTCGGCTGGGATATTGCCGATATTTCATCTGCCATGGCGGTCAGGCTGGTGCTCTTCGGCCTGCTCGGGCCCTTTGCCGCTGCCTTCATGAACCATTTCGGTATTCGCCAGGTCGTGTCGACGGCCCTTGCGCTGATCATGGGCGGCATCGTCGCGTCGTTCTTCATGACTGAGGTGTGGCAGCTGTTACTGCTATGGGGCGTGGTGATCGGTGTCGGCACCGGCATGACGGCACTGGTGCTGGGCGCGACCGTGGCATCGCGCTGGTTTTCGAAGCGCCGGGGACTGGTGATCGGCCTGATGACGGCCAGTAACGCCACCGGCCAGCTGGTTTTTCTGCCTTTGCTCGCGGCAATGACGGAGGCTTATGGCTGGCGCACCGCGCTGACGCTATCCGTTGCGGTGATTGCTATCGCCATGATTCTCGTGCTGCTCTTGATGCGTGACCATCCCGCCGATGTCGGCCTGCCAGCCTATGGCGAGACGGTGGTGGTAAAACCGCCGAAGCAGGACCACAAGTTTCTTGCAACACTGGCATCCCCGATACTGACGTTGAAGAGCGTGTCCGGAAACCCGGTTTTCTGGGTGCTTTTCGGCACGTTCTTCGTCTGTGGACTTTCCACCAACGGCCTTATCCAGACACACTGGATTTCCATCTGCGGTGATTTCGGGATGGCGGCGGTCACGGCGGCCGGCACACTGGCTGTGATCGGCATTTTCGATTTCTTCGGCACCATCTTCGCCGGCTGGCTTTCCGACCGTTTCGACAATCGCTTCCTGCTCTTCTGGTTTTACGGTCTGCGCGGGCTGTCCCTGATCTATCTCTCCTTCTCGGGCTTCAGCTTCGTGGAGCTTTCGGTCTTCGCCGTGTTTTACGGGCTGGACTGGGTGGCAACCGTGCCGCCAACGGTGAAGCTTGCCGCTGAGAGTTTCGGCCGCGAAAAAGCGGGCCTGGTTTTCGGCTGGGTGTTTGCGGGCCATCAGTTGGGGGCCGCCACCGCTGCCTTTGGCGCAGGTTTCTTCAAGAGCGACTTCGACACATACATGCCCGCACTGCAGATTGCCGGCGTGATGTGCATGATCGCTGCTGTCTCGGTACTGCTTCTCAAAAAGCCGGGTTCCGCGACTTTGGCACCGCAGGCCGCCTGAGATTGCAAAGGAGAAGGCTTGTGAAACAGGCCAACTTCCGACTGCCGGGCCCGCTATTTTGACCGTTGTCATGGCTATCCGTTGCGTATTTGTCATACCAAGCGCCGGCTAGCTGCCCTGGCTTATCGTTCGCCTTTCGGTTTGATCCATCTCAATCCGCTCACCTCTCCCTTCGCGATAGTGGCCGTAGCGGCTGCGGCAAGCGAGGATTCGCGAAGGCCCGCCGCCATCAGCCGGTTTCCCGGGCTTGCCCGGCTGCGGCGCGCGATAGGAGAGATGGAATGACGAACAGGAACAAAAAAACCGCCTTGCTTGCCAGTGTGACGGTGAGCGTCGCGGCGATGCTGATGTCGGCCAACGCGATGGCGGCAGATCTGGCCCCGCCGGCACCAGCCCCCACCGCTGAAGAGGCGATTGCGGCGGCGAGCCCATGGATGCTGCGCGTGCGTGGTCTCGGGGTCATCACCCATGACAGCGGCAGCGTTGACGGTGTGCCGGGTGCGGGTCTCTCCTATTCGGATACGGTTATTCCTGAACTCGACATCAGCTATTTCTTCACCCCGAATATCGCTGCCGAACTCATCCTCGGCACCACATACGCCAAGATCAACGGCGAGGGTGTGCTGGCCGGCACGCCGGTGGGCAAGACATGGTTGCTGCCGCCGACGCTGACCCTGCAATATCACTTTACTGATTTCGGCGCCTTCAAGCCCTATATCGGCGCGGGCGTGAACTATTCGATGTTCTACAACCAGTCCGAAAAACCCGGCTTCAGCAATCTTGATGTCAAGAACAAATTCGGCGCGGCCGTGCAGGTGGGTTTCGACTATATGCTGGACGAACATTGGGGCGTGAACTTCGACGTGAAGAAGATTTTCCTGAAGACCGACTGGACCGCAGAACTTGGCGGTGCGCCAATCAGCGGCAAAGCGAAACTCGATCCCTGGTTGATCGGTGCGGGCATCACCTATCGCTTCTGACCCCTTGGCCTCGCGCCGTCGCTGCCTTTGACGGGCGGCGCTTTCTGAGCTATATGGACGGCCACGGGCAGAAGAGCCCCGGCCGTCCGCAGGCGTTTACGCCCTTGGTGAAGCTCTTTTTGGAATAACGGTCATCCCCATGTTTTGCATGTCGTCGATGGCAACGCGGACCCCTTCGGAAAAATACGGCATGCGCATGTTGGAGAACCGTTATGAACGTGTCCAAACCGCTTCCCGCGCTTGAGGGACTGAAAGAGCAGGCAAAACGGCTGCGCGCCGCCCTTGAAGGGCAGGGGCAGGCAATCACCCATTCAAAGGCGCTTGAACTCATCGCCGCGCAATATGGCTTCCGCGACTGGAACACCCTGCATGCCACGGCGGGAAACCGTCCCGCATTCAATCCCTATCTTCTTGGTTCGCGGGTGGAAGGCCTCTATCTAGGCCAGCCCTTCGTAGCCTCCGTTCTGGGCGTGCAAACGCTAGGCGGCGACCCGGAACGCTACCGGCTGACCCTGCATCTCGACGATCCCGTGGATGTGGTGACCTTCGAAAGCTTCTCGGCTTTCAGGCAGCGTATCCACTGCAATATCGATACGTCCGGACGCACGGTGGAGAAAACCTCCAACGGTAGGCCACAGGTCGAGCTGGTCTGGTAGTCCGAGCACCCGCCGAGAGGCGGGTGTCTCCTTGTCCTTCGTAAGACCCTAAATCCGCTTCCCCGCCGCATCGAACAGATGGAAGTCCTTCGTCTGGGCGGCAATCCGCAGGTTCTCGCCAATGCCAAGCTGCGAACGGCCGGGAACGCGGAAGACGATGGTGGTGCCGTCGGTGAAGGAGCCATGCACGTAGCTTTCCGCGCCCACCAGTTCCACGGCGTCCACCCGCACGGTGCCAGTGAAAGCGGCATCGGCAGCTTCTGTTTCCGCGAGCGTGATGTCTTCCGGCCGGATGCCCAGTGTTGCGGTGGTTTGCGGCAGCGCGCCTGATCCATTCACCGACCACCCGGATGCGCCGTTAGCCGATGGGGTGCCGTAGGGCAGGAGGTTCATGGAGGGCGAACCGATGAAGGTGGCGACGAAGGTGGTGGCCGGTTTTTCGTAAAGCTCGATCGGAGTGCCGATCTGCTCGATGCGGCCGGCATTCAGCACCACGAGGCGGTCGGCCAGCGTCATGGCTTCCATCTGATCATGGGTTACGTAGACGCTGGTGGTGGCGAGAGAGCGTTGCAGGCGGCGGATTTCGACGCGCATTTGCACGCGCAGCTTGGCATCGAGGTTGGACAGCGGCTCATCGAACAGGAATGCGGCGGGCTTGCGCACGATGGCACGGCCCATCGCCACGCGCTGACGCTGGCCACCCGAGAGCTGGCGCGGCCTGCGCTCCAGATATTGTTCGATTTCCAGCGCCTTGGCTGCCTCGGTGATACGCCGGTCGATCTCGTCCTTCGGCGTGTTGCGGTTCTTGAGGCCATAGGCGAGGTTCTGCCGCACTGTCATATGCGGGTAAAGCGCGTAGTTCTGGAACACCATGGCAATATCTCGGTCTGACGGTTCGAGATCGTTGACGACGCGGTCGCCGATGACGATCTCACCGCCCGATATGCTTTCCAGCCCGGCGATCATGCGCAGCAATGTTGATTTTCCGCAGCCGGAGGGGCCGACCAATACGATCATCTCGCCATCGGCTATATCCATCGATACGCCCTTGATGGCGTCGACATTGCCGCCGTAAACCTTGCGGACGTCTTTCAGCGCAATTTTTGCCATTACTTCTCGGTCTCCACCAAACCTTTGACGAACCAGCGCTGCATCAGCACCACAACGATAATCGGGGGGATGATGGCGAGGATCGCTGTCACCATCACATAATTCCAGGGCGTCGAAGCGTCGGTGAAATCCACCATGCGCTTGAGGCCGATGATGATTGTGTTCATCTTGGCATCGTTGGTCACGAGCAGCGGCCAGAGATACTGGGTCCAGCCATAGATGAACAGGATCACGAAGAGAGCGGCGATATTGGTTTTCGACAGTGGCAGCAGAATATCGCGCATGAAGCGGAACGGCCCTGCATTGTCGATACGAGCCGCCTCGACCATTTCGCCGGGAATGGTCAGGAAAAACTGCCGGAACAGGAACGTCGCCGTCGCGGACGCCATCAGCGGAAGCGTCAGTCCCGCATAGGTATCGATAAGCCCGAGGTCGACGATGACCTTGTAGGTGGGCAGGATGCGCACCTCGACCGGCAGCATGAGCGTGATGAAGATCATCCAGAAGAAGCCCATGCGGAAGGGAAAACGGAAAAACACGATTGCGAAAGCCGACAGGAAAGAAATGACGATCTTGCCGATGGCAATGGCGAGCGCCACCACGAAGCTGTTGAACAGCAGCCGTTCAAGGCTGACGCCGACCACTCTTTCGACGCCGCCGACCATGGCGTCTGTATAGTTTTCACCAAGATGGTCGCCGGGCAGCAGCGACATCGGTGGGCGAATGATGTCATTCGACGTCATGGATGACGCGATGAAGGTGTAGTAGATCGGGAAGGCCACGATGATGATGCCGAGAACCAGCATCAGATGGGCGATCACGCGGGCGACCGGGCGATTTTCAATCATCAGGAAATCCTCAGCCGTAGTGCACGCGCTTCTCGACGAAGCGGAACTGGAAGGCGGTCAACGCAATGACGATCACCATCAGGATGACGGATTGCGCGGCGGAAGAGCCGAGGTTCAGGTTAACGAAGCCATCATTGTAGACCTTGTAGACCAGTGTTTCTGTCGCCTTGGCAGGGCCGCCGCCAGTAACTGCGTGGATGATGCCGAACGTATCGAAGAAGGCATAGACGGTGTTGACGACCAGCAGGAAGAATGTTGTCGGCGCCAGCAGCGGGAAAACGATGGTCCAGAAGCGCCGCGAACCGCGTGCGCCGTCAATGGAGGCCGCCTCCAGCAATGATTTCGGAATTGCCTGCAAGCCTGCGACAAAAAACAGGAAATTGTAGCTGATCTGCTTCCATGCTGCGGCTGCGACCACGAGCAGCATGGCCTGATTGCCGTTGAGCAGCGGGTCCCACATGATGCCGTTGCGGCGCAGGATATAGGAGAAGGTTCCCATGGCCGGATTGAACATGAACAGCCACAGCATGCCAGCCACGGCGGGTGCAACAGCATAGGGCATGATCATCATGGTGCGGTAAAAACCCTTGCCGCGCACCACGCGGTCTGCCGCCGTTGCCAGAAGCAATGCCAGCCCCATCGAGACAAGTGCGGTCAGGACGCTGAAAATAACCGTGACGTGCAGCGCGTTCAGATAGCTTTCATCCGAAAGTACGGCGGAAAAATTGGCCAGCCCGACGAAATTGCTGTTCAGCCCGAAGGCATCCTCGCGCATGGTCGACTGGTAGAGCGCCTGACTTGCGGGCCAGAAGAAAAAGATCACCGTCAGGATGATCTGTGGCGCGACCAGCAGATAGGGCAGGATCTTGTTGGGGAATACGACGCTTTGCACGGCGATCTCCTGATGAAATGGGAATACCGCCCGCACCGGGTAAGGATGCGGGCGGGGGCAGGGATCGTTTAGTTGCCGGTTGCCTGCTTGATGGCCGCATCACCGCGCGTGACAATCTTGTCGAGTGCGGATTTCGCGTCCTGCTTGCCGGCCAGCATCGCCTCGAACTCTTCGTTCATGATGTCGCGGACCTGCGGCAGGTTCACGAGGCGCACGCCCTTGGAGTTTTCTGTCGGTGGCTTGCCCATCATCTGCAGAAGTGGCGTTTCGCGGCCGGGATTCTTGTCATAGAAGCCGGATTTCTTGGTTTCCTCATAGGCCGCGATCGTTACCGGCATGTATCCGGAGACCTGATGCAGACGAGACTGGATCTTGGTCTGGGAAAGGAAATGGAAGAACTCGGCCACACCCTTATATTCGGCATCGCTCTTGCCGCCGAAGACCCAGAGGCTCGCGCCGCCGGGAATGGTGTTCTGCGGACCATGACCCTCGTAATAGGGAAGCTGGCCGATACCGTAATTCATGCCGGTCTTGATGATATCGCCAAGGCCGCCGGAGGATTCGGTAAGGATGCCGCATTCGCCGGACATGAACAACTGCTTGGCTTCCGAAGTGCGCCCGCCGTAACGGAAGGTGCCGTCTTTCGCAAGGTCGGCAATGGCCTGGAAGTGTTCGACGAAGAGCGGCGCGTTGACGGCAAGCTTCACATCGGTGCCGCCCAGCCCGTTTTCATTGCTGCCATAGGAGACGTTGTTCCATGCGGCAAAGTTTTCGGTCTGGATCCAGGTCAACCATGTTGAGGTGAAGCCGCATTGGGCAGCACCGCTTGTCTTGATCTTCTTGGCAGCTTCGAAAACCTCCGGCCAGGTCTTCGGCGGATTTGCCGGGTCAAGGCCTGCCTTCTGGAAGGTGTCCTTGTTGTAATACAGGATCGGTGAGGACGAATTATAGGGGAAGGACAGCATGGTGCCGTCAGGCTTGGAATAATAGGCGACGATGCCGGCCAGATATTCGTCCTTGTTGAAGGTGTAGCCGCCTTCCTTCAGTACTTCCGCCACCGGTTTGATTGCGCCGGCAGCACCCATCATCACGCCGGAACCGGCGTCGAAGACCTGAATGATCGCCGGCGGCTGCTTGGCGCGGAAGGCCGCAATGCCGGCATTCAGGGTTTCCGGATAGGTCCCCTTGAAGACGGGCATGATCTTGTAGTTTGTCTGGCTATCGTTGAACTCTTTCGCGAGCGCGTCCACGACCTCGTTATTGGCGCCGGTCATGGCATGCCACCACTGAATTTCCGTCGCGGCGAACGCGTTCGATGTGACAAAAAACGAAAGCGCAGATGCCGCAGCAAGACGGTAGCTGAGTTTTTTCAAGGCGATTCCTCCCATTTTAAAAACAGTAAAAGATACAGCCCCTTATTGCAGCCTATCCTCCTCGATATAGCTGCGGGCGAGCTTTTCTGTATTAGCGGTCTGATTTAAAGCGAACTCTAATGAAAATGCAATAGACGGTGGAACGAAAAAAACGAAAGTGAACGAAACGGTTTTATTATTCCATTTTGGGTCCGCTTTGGTTTTTTCGTGTGCTTGCGGGCAAGGCTCGGGACGGGATACCGGAAGCGGTCTGCCGAGGCCATGTTCAAGATGAATTTCTAACAAGGGGTATTGATATGTTATTACATTACGTATTAAGTCTCTCCAAGATTTGCTGCTTGAAGGTGCGGATGTGTTCGGAATGAAGCGGAAGAAGGCGGTTGCACCAGAAGACGTCTCGTCCGTCACCCCATCCACCGGAACGGTGCCTGTCACACTGCTTACCGGCTTTCTGGGGGCGGGCAAGACCACGCTTCTGAACGAGCTTTTGAGCGAACCGGAAATGCGTGGTGCCGCCGTCATCGTCAACGAATTCGGTTCGGTGCCCATCGATCACGGCTTGGTCCGCACCGGTTCGGAGCGTTATTTCAGGACCACGACCGGCTGCATCTGCTGCACCGCCACCAGCGATATCCGCACCTCGCTTTACGAGTTGCATCAGGCCTTTCTGGAAGGGGTGGTGCCGGAAATATCGCGTGTCGTCATTGAAACCACTGGCCTTGCCGATCCTGCGCCGATCATCAACAGCCTGATTCCCGGCGGTACGCCTGCCGCCGGCCTGCGCGACCATATCGTCGCCCGCCACTTTCATCTCTCCGGCGTCGTTACTGCTTTCGACATTACCTCCGGCCAGGCGATGCTCGACAGTTTCATCGAGGGCTGGAAACAGCTTGCCTTTGCCGATCACATTGTTTTGACCAAAACCGATCTCACTGACGGGGCGGAGATGGGCTGTGAGAGCCTCTCCGATCTCAATCCTGCCGCGCGTCTGCATGACCGCAATGCGCGCGACTTCAATCTGATGTCGCTGTTTGCGCCGGCGGATTATTCGTTGCGTAACAAGCCGGAAGACGTGACGGGCTGGCTTGCCGCCGACAGGCTGAGCCTGCATGCCGCGCACGGGCACGATATCAACCGTCATGGTGCGGGGGTCGAGGCGTTCGATTTGACGTTCGATGGGGCTTTCGATCCGCAGGCGATCGTTACCTTTCTCGAACTCGTCACCAGCAACGTGCATTCCGGTCTTCTGCGGCTCAAGGGAATTTTCGGTGCGACGGATGATCCGGACCGTCCAGTGGTCGCCCATGCCGTACAGCACCGGCTTTATCCGCTGAGCCGTCTGGAAAGCTGGCCGGATGGCAACCGTGCAACCCGTGTTGTCCTCATTGGCATGGATATGCCGCAGCAGCCGATCCGCGATCTTTTCGAGGCATTGGCCTCGCAGGCAGCAAGAAAGGTTTCCCGATGACGGCAAGAGCAAATCCGCTTGCACGCAGCGGCTCTGCGATAGTCTCTAAGGCCCGTCTTCTGAAACACTGGACGCGGGAGCTGCTTGCCCTCCGCGAAGACGAGATCGTTTCCGTCAACGAGATTGCCTGCGTGCAGCCGGATTGCCCACCGAAGGAAACGGTAATCCTCGTTTTGTCCGCATCCGGCGAAACCCGGCAATTCTCAATTCACCAGGCGCTGCTGGATGTAGAGCGTGATGATATCGTCAGATCCGTCGCCGCCAATCCGCCGTAAGGCCATCTGTATCGAACGCCGTGGCGCTTGACGACAGGTGCCGTCATCCGGCACTTCAGGAGCAGCGGGATTCGCTAAATGTGAAGGGTACGGAATGGCCGATCTGGCGGTATATGCGGGTTTGTTTCTGACGGCTTTTGTCGCGGCAACCATCCTGCCCATGCAGTCGGAGGCCGCACTTGCCGGCCTGATTCTTTTGAAGTCCCAGCCGGTCTGGCTGCTGGTTACTGTTGCCAGCGCCGGCAATGTCGCCGGATCCCTCGCCAACTGGCTGCTCGGCCGTGGCATCGAACGCTTCCGGCATCGGCGGTGGTTTCCTGTGGGGGAAGCCGCGCTGCAACGTGCCCAGAACTGGTACAGGCGTTACGGCAAGTGGTCGCTGCTGCTCAGTTGGGCGCCGCTGATCGGCGATCCGCTGACGGTTGCGGCCGGCATCATGAAGGAGCCGCTGCCGGTTTTTCTTCTGCTTGTTACCATTGCGAAGGTTGGGCGTTATCTTGTGCTGACGCTGGTGACGCTGAATTTTCTTTGAATTGCGTTGCCGATACCTTCTCCCCTGTGGGGAGAAGGCGAAAGAGGCATCCGCTCGTCAAAAAGGTTTGAGTTGAGAACCAATCAAGCCGCCTGCCGGTCCCAGCTGGCGAAGGGGTCGGGCAGGTGTCGCCATGCGTCCGGGGTGAAGGCATCTGTGTCGATCAGGCACGCATCGAGCTGCGCGCGGATGCGCGCTTCGCTCATGGGATCGGAACCGATGAAGACGATTTCCTGCCGGCGGTCGCCAAAGACCGGATCGAGATAGGGCTTCATCATGTCGAGGAACTGCTGCTCGCGCGGCCATTGCTCGCTCGGCACGGCGGACCACCAAAGGCCCATCTTGCCGGTGCGCACCAGTGCGCCGGCCTGGCTTATCTCGCCGACATAAGCTGGCCGCGTGGCCAGCCAGAAGAAGCCTTTGGCGCGCACCACACCCGGCCAGGCGCGGTCGATAAAACGTTGGAACAGTACAGGATCGAAAGGCTTCTTGGCGCGGTAGACGAAGGAGCGGATGCCATATTCTTCGGTCTCGGGAATGTGGTCCTTGAAACCGTGCAACTCCTTGAACCACAGCGGGTGTTCTTCGGCCTTGGCGAAATCGAAGCGGCCGGTGCCCAGCACCTCCTTCAGTTCCACCTTGCCGAAATCGGCCTCAATGAGTTTCGCATCCGGGTTCAGCCCGACGATGATCTTGCGGGCGGCGTCCCGCTCATCCGGCGTGGCAGTGCCGATCTTGTTGAGGACGACGACATCGGCAAATTCGATCTGCTCGACCAGGAGGTCTACGATGGTTCGGTTGTCGCCTTCGCCTGCCGTCTCACCGCGGTCGGCAAGAAAGTCAGAGGAACCGTAGTCGTTGAGAAGATTGGCGGCATCCACCACCGTCACCATCGTGTCCAGATGCGCGACATCGGAAAGGCTGCGACCGTTTTCATCGCGAAAATCGAAAGTAGCGGCCACCGGCAGCGGCTCGGCAATGCCGGTGGATTCGATCAGCAGATAATCGAACCGGCCCTGCTCGGCGAGCGCGCGTACCTCATTCAGAAGGTCGTCGCGCAGCGTGCAACAGATGCAGCCATTGGTCATTTCCACAAGCTGTTCCTCGGTGCGCGAAAGATTGGCGCCGCCATCTCGCACAAGTGCCGCATCGATATTGATCTCGCTCATGTCGTTAACGATCAACGCGACCCGCAGACCGTCGCGGTTGGCGAGAATATGGTTGAGAAGCGTTGTTTTTCCGGCACCAAGAAAGCCGGAGAGGACAGTGACGGGAAGTTTTTTCGACATGCGGGCCTCGTTTTATTAGCGGTGGTAGCGTGGGAGTCATTGTCGTCACGACTTGCGGTAGAGAACGACGGGGCTAGTGGTCACATCGCTTGTTGCTTGTAACGTAATAACATTACATAAGCGCAGCGTGTCAACTGGCTTTAGAAAAATTGCTTGCCGGATGCTTCCTTCGGCTTGTCCCGGGAATCCAGAACCTGGCACGACCATACCCCCGAGGTGATCCTGGAGATTTCGTCCAATGTGAGATGGAACCTACCTTTCCGATAGTTAATGTTATTTCATTACATATTCGTTTGACGAATGTAATAACATTACATATGAGGGGGTCATCAAATGATATCACGCCCCGGAGGGATCGATGAACGATCCGTGCCTTGCCTTTAAAAATCTGACACTCGGATATGCCGGCCGCGCGGCGGTGCATCATCTGGATGGCGATATTGCCAAAGGGTCGCTCACGGCGGTGGTCGGCGCCAATGGGTCGGGAAAGTCGACGCTGATGAAGGGCATCGCCGGCATTTTGAAGCCACTTGGCGGTGAATGCCGGGTTACTCCAGGCGTTTCCGTCGCCTATCTACCGCAGCAGTCTGAACTCGACCGTTCCTTTCCGGCACAGGTGCGCGATCTGGTCGCGCTTGGTCTCTGGCCCAAACGCGGCCTGCTCGCTCGCCATCGCCAGTCGGACCGGGCGGCCATGGCCCATGTGCTGGAAGCGGTCGGACTTTCCGGCTTTGAAAAACGCAATATCGATTCACTCTCCGGCGGCCAGATGCAACGCGCCCTTTTTGCCCGCGCCATGTTGCAGGATGCGCAGCTGATTTTGCTGGATGAGCCCTTCAACGCTGTCGATGAGCGCACCGTCGCCGACCTCATGGTGCTGATCAAAGCATGGGTTGCCGAGGGGCGCACGGTTCTGGCCGTTCTTCATGACTACGAGCTGGTGCGTCAGCATTTTCCGCAAACGCTTCTGCTTGCCAGACGGTTGGTGGGCTTTGGCCCGACACGGGAGGTTCTAAGGCCCGAAATGATGCAGCAGGCACGACGGTTTCACGAGGCATGGGACGGCGACGCCCCATGGTGCGAACCCGCAGCAGCGACGGTGAACGCCGACCTGGCGGAAAAGCCGCAGGATTTCCCCAAACACTCGCAGGCGCATTCGCATATCCATGTCTGATTTCTTCATCGAGCCATTCATCCAGTATGTCTTCATGCAGCGTGCGCTTGCCGGTGCCTTGATCCTTGCTGTCAGTTGCGGGCCGGTCGGGGTGTTTCTGATGCTGCGCCGCATGAGCCTGACGGGTGATGCCATGTCGCACGCCATTTTGCCGGGGGCGGCGGTGGGCTTTCTGTTTTACGGGTTGGAGATTTTGCCGATGACCATCGGCGGGCTGGTCGTCGGTCTTCTGGTGGCACTGGGTGCCGGTGCGGTTTCGCGCTTCACCATCCAGAAGGAGGACGCCTCGCTTGCAGCCTTTTACCTCATTTCTCTGGCGCTCGGCGTGCTGCTCGTCTCCTGGCGCGGCTCCAGTGTAGATCTCATGCATGTGCTTTTCGGCACGGTGCTGGCACTGAACAATGAAGCGCTCGGCCTGATCGGCGGTATCTGTGTCGTCACACTGACGGTGATGATGGTTTTCTGGCGCGCGCTGCTGGCGGAATGCCTCGATCCCCTGTTTCTGCGCTCGGTCAGCAACTGGGGGAGCCCCGTGCACTTCCTCTTCCTCGCCATCGTCGTCCTCAATCTGGTCGGCGGGTTTCAGGCGCTCGGAACCCTGCTTTCGGTTGGCCTGATGATGCTGCCCGCTGCCGCCAGCCGCTTCTGGTCCAATCGCGTCGCGCCAATGTGCTTCATCTCGATCGGCATCGGCATGGTCTCGTGTTTTGCAGGCCTGCTTCTGTCCTATCACGCGTCGCTGCCATCAGGTCCGGCGATCATCCTGTCGGCAGGCGTCATCTATGTCCTGTCCATCGTCGTCGGCACACGCGGTGTGCTTCGCGATCTTCTCGGTTCCGGTCGTCACAGAACGGCCTGAAAACAGCGTTTGAAAAAAGGAGAACCCTTCATGTTCCAAACCCTACGTCTTGCTACCTGCGTAAGCCTTCTCTCCCTTTCCCCGGTCCTGATGGCGCAGGCTTCTGCGGCTGAACTCAAGGTCGTGGCCAGCTTCTCGATCATTGCCGACTTCGCGAAGAATGTCGGCGGCAACCGCGTCGAAATCACCACGATCGTCGGACCTGACGGCGACGCGCATGTCTACGAGCCGCGCCCGGCCGATGCCGTTGCTGTCAGCAAGGCGGATGTTGTGCTGGTGAACGGCCTTGCATTCGAAGGCTTCCTGAAGCGGCTGATCGATACCAGCGGCACAAAGGCGCCGGTGGTGGAACTGACCAAGGGCGTGAAACCCCTCAGGATTTCCGACGAGCCAGCCGGTCACGCACATCCGGAAGCCGAGGAAGAGGCGGGTCACGACCACAAGGCAGAGGAAGCGCATGACCATGAGGGACACAATCACGGTGAATTCGATCCGCATGCCTGGCAGTCAATCAAGAATGCGGAAATATACGTGAAGAACATCGCTGGCGCATTTTGCGAGGTCGACAAGGCCGGTTGCGCAACTTACACCGCCAATTCACAGGCCTATATCGCCAAGCTCGCGGCTTTGAACGAGAAGGTGAAGACCGAGATCGCCGCCATTCCGCCGGAAAAACGCAACATCATCACCTCACATGATGCCTTCGGTTATTTCGAGCATGCCTATGGTCTCGAATTCCTGGCGCCGGAAGGTATCTCGACGGATTCCGAAGCGTCTGCCGCCGACGTCGCCAAGCTGGTGGATCAGATCAAGCACGACAAGGCCTCGGCGATCTTCGTCGAAAACATCACCGACAAGCGGTTGATGGACCAGATTGCCAAGGAAACCGGCCTGAAAGTTGGCGGAACGCTTTATTCCGACGCGCTCTCGACAGCCGACGGCCCGGCCGCAACCTATATCGATATGGTCAACCACAACATCGATACCATCAAGGCGGCCGTGCTTAGCCAGTAAGAAGACAAAACGGGCGAGGGTGGCACCAGCCACCCTCGGACACCTGACTAACGTATCCCGACACTCGATGTCATCCTCGGGCCCGTTCCGGGGATCCAGTCACGTATCTTAAAATGAATAGCTGGCAGATGCTCGCGATAGGCCCGAGCACGACGGAGGAGAAGTTTTTTCCTTCGGTCCTAGGCCCTACGGTCGATTGCGCCGTCTCGCAAATTTTGCCCAGCCGGTAAGCCTTCTCCAGCGTTACCAACGCCCAAATCTCTAATTTCCTTCTATTTTTCCCGAATACGCGGTTCAACAGGGATGTGATCTCCCTGTTTAGGCTGCTTGCGTTCCCCGTTGACAATCGACCGACCGTTTGAAATGGTAAGATGTCAGACCAATTCAAAGGGTAAGTCTTGGATAGATCCAGCCGCGAACTGATGCAGCCTATTCCACCCAGCGACCGTGTGCGCCAGGTCGAGGCGGCACTCTCCGATTACGTCGAGAGGGCGGGACTGAAGGCTGGAGATCGGTTGCCGGCCGAGCGAGAGCTGATGGTGGCGCTGGGTGTCGGCCGTTCCACCATTCGCGAGGTCATCCGTAAGTTTCAGGCGCTGGGCGTTATCGACAGCCGCAAGGGCAGCGGCAATTATCTGCTAAAGCCGATTTCCGCCGCAACCGTGCATATGCCTATCTCCATCGATGCCGAAAGCCTGCGCGATGCGTTGTTGATGACGTTGGAAGTCCGGCGTGGCATCGAGGTTGAGGCCTCGATGGCTGCGGCGCGCCGGCGCACGGTGGAGGATATCGCCACGATGGAAGCGCGGCTCGATGAGATGGAGCGGGTGCATCTGGCTGAAGGCACGTCCGGCAAGGCCGACCTTGCCTTCCACCTCTCCATCTATGACGCCACGCATAATTCGCTGTTCAAGCAACTGCTCGAGCAGATGCGCGAAGGTTTCGAACGTTTCTGGCTGAAGCCTTTCGACCGGCCGGACTTCGCAAGCCGCTCCTTCCCCTTTCACCGCACGCTGTTCAACGCCATCGCCGCCGGCGATGCGGAGACCGCCCGTGAAGAAACACTGAAAATCCTCGCTGTCGTCGAGGAGGATATCAAGGACATGTCGAAATGAACCAAGGCAACGATCTCTTCGATCCCGCCTCTCTGATCGTCGCCCATGACGAGACCCACGCTTTCGAAGCTGTGGTCCCGCCGCTTGTGCAGACTTCGCTTTTCACCTTTTCCAGCTACGACGAAATGGTTTCCACCTATCGCGGCGAAAAGGTGCGGCCGGTCTATACGCGAGGGCTCAACCCGACCGTCAGGATGTTTGAGGAAATGCTGGCAAAGCTTGAGGGCGCGGAAGATGCGCTTGGCTTCGCCAGCGGCATGTCGGCCATTTCCTCCACCGTTCTCTCCTTCGTTTCGCCGGGTGACCGCATCGTCGCGGTGCGCCATGTCTATCCCGATGCGTTTCGCCTGTTTGGCACCTTCATGAAGCGCATGAATGTCGAGGTGGTCTATGTCGACGGCCGCGACGAGGCGGCGGTTGAAAAGGCTATGCCCGGCGCGAAGCTCTTCTACATGGAAAGCCCGACCAGCTGGGTGATGGAGGCCCATGATGTCGGTGCGCTCGCCGCGATCGGCAAGCGCCATGGCGCCGTCACCGTCATCGATAATTCCTGGGCGAGCCCTGTCTTCCAGCAGCCGATCTCGCTCGGTGTCGATCTCGTCGTGCATTCGGCGTCGAAATATCTCGGCGGGCACAGCGATGTGGTCTCCGGCGTGGTTGCCGGTTCAAAGGCAATGATCGACCGCATTCGTGCAGAGACCTATCCCTATCTCGGTGGCAAGATGTCGCCCTTCGATGCGTGGTTGCTGATCCGCGGCTTGCGTACCCTGCCGCTGCGCATGAGGGCGCATCAGGCATCGGCGTTGGATATTGCCAGCCGCCTGCAGGCGCTCGATGTGGTGGAAAAGGTTTGCCATCCGGGATTGGCGAACCGCCTGCCGCCCGGCCTCAACGGTACGTCCGGCCTGTTTTCCTTCATTTTCAAGGAAGGGGTGGATGTGCGCGCTTTTGCCGACCGCCTCAAACTTTTCAAACTGGGTGTTTCCTGGGGTGGGCATGAAAGCCTGATCGTCCCGGGTGAAGTGGTGCTTGAACAGAAGGCGCAGCCAAACTCCGCCCACACGTTCGGCATCAGCGCGCGTTCCGTGCGCCTGCATGTCGGACTGGAGGGCACAGAAGCGCTCTGGAACGATCTCGAACCCGCGATCAAGGCGGCCTCGGCCGTCTGACGCGTCTTAAAACTGACGACAAAAAGGGGAGAACGACATGAAAAAACTGGTAGCAGCAGCAATCTTTACCGCCCTGATGACCGGAACGGCGCTGGCGGATACGACCTTGAAACTGGTCGAGGTCATTACAAGTCCCGAACGGACGGAAACGCTGAAGGGCATCGTCTCGAAGTTCGAAGGCGCCAATCCCGGCACCAAGGTGGAGATCATCTCGCTGCCCTGGAGCGAGGCCTTCCAGAAATTCGCCACGATGGTCTCCGCCGGCGATGTGCCTGATGTCATGGAAATGCCCGACACTTGGCTTTCGCTTTATGCCAATAACGGCATGCTCGAAAGTCTCGAACCCTACCTCGCCAAATGGGAATACACCAAGGGTCTGAGTGAACGCACGCTGGAACTCGGCCGTGACGTGAAGAACACGGCCTATATGCTTCCCTACGGCTTTTATCTCCGGGCCATGTTCTACAACAAGAAACTGCTGGAACAGGCTGGCGTGAAGGAGCCGCCGAAGACGCTCGACGAATTCGCCGATGCCTCCAAGAAGGTCGCAGCACTTCCCGGCAAATACGGTTATTGCCTGCGTGGCGGGCCGGGCGGACTTAACGGCTGGGTCATGTTCGGTGCGTCCATGGCGGGATCGAACGAGTTCTTCACCAAGGACGGCACCTCCACCTTTGACAGCCCTGGCTGGGTGAAGGGCCTGACCTATGTGATCGATCTCTACAAGAACGGGTTGGCGCCGAAAGACAGCGTCAACTGGGGCTTCAACGAGATCGTCGCGGGCTTTTATTCCGGCACCTGCGCCTTCCTCGATCAGGATCCGGACGCCCTTATCGCCATTGCCCAGCGCATGAAGCCGGAAGATTTCGGCGTCATGACCATGCCGAAGGGACCTGACGGCAAGACCTTCCCGACCATCGGTTTCGCCGGCTGGTCGATCATGTCGGCATCCGCCAACAAGGACCTCTCCTGGAAACTGGTCGAGACGCTGGAAGGGCCGGAAGGCAATATCGAGTGGAACAAGAAGACGGGTGCGCTGCCGGTGCACAAGTCGGCGGAGAAGGACCCCTTCTACGCCAGCGAGCAGTTCAAGGGCTGGTTCGACGAACTGGCGGACAAGAACGCCGTGCCGACGAAGATGCCGACCTATCTTGAGGAATTCGCATTCTTCAAGGATTCGCTTGTTATCAAGACATCGCAGGAAGCGCTTCTTGGTGATATCTCACCGGAAGACCTCGCCAAGCAATGGGCTGACTATATGACGAAGGCGCAGCAGAAGTTCCTCGCCTCCAAATAAACCACACGGTTGGCCGCGCGAGGTTTGAACCCGCGCGGCCGTTCTTGCGGGCTGTCACCAACGGCAGGCCCCATTTCAAAACGTGCGGACCGGCTGGCCAGAAGCGTTAGAAAAACCTGTCCGCCCCGCCGTCCGATCAGGAGCGATCAATCATGTCCTATGCCCATGGCGCCGGACCCGTGGCCGCGCGCAACCGCGCCGGCAAGCCGGCAATGCAGCGTTTTGCCGACTGGGCCGAACCCTGGCTCTATAGTGCGCCGGTTCTCGTGCTCATTGTTGCCGTCATGCTGGTGCCGCTTGTGCTCGGTCTGTCCTATGCGTTTCGCGACGTGCAGCTGCTCAATCCTTTTTCCGGCGGTTTCGTTGGCTTGAAACATCTGGAGGCACTGTCGCAGGATGCGGCCTTTTACCGGGCGCTGAAAAATACGCTGTGGTGGACGGGGGCTTCGGTATTCCTGCAGTTTTTCTTCGGTCTCATTCTGGCGCTGCTGCTGGACAAGCCGTTCGCGGGCAGGGGGCTGGCCCAGGCGCTGGTGTTTCTTCCATGGGCCGTGCCAACCTTTCTTGCCGGTCTCAACTGGGCGTGGCTGTTCAATCCGGTCATAGGACCGCTGCCGCATTGGATGGTCTCGCTCGGGCTTCTCTCCGCGCCCAACAATATTCTTGCCGATCCGCAGCTTGCAATGTGGGGGCCGATCATCGCCAATGTCTGGTGGGGCATTCCTTTCTTCGCCATCACATTGCTTGCCGCACTTCAGGCGATCCCGCGTGATCTTTACGAGGCCGCTTCCATCGATGGGGCAAACCCGTTGCAGCGCTTCACCTCCATCACCCTCCCATTTCTCGCACCCACCATCGCCATCACCGTTTTGCTGCGCACCGTCTGGATCGCCAATTTTGCCGATCTCATCATCGTCATGACCAATGGCGGACCGGCAGACCGCACCCAGATCGTTGCGAGCTACATCTTCACGCAGGCCTTCCGGCGGCTTGATTTCGGCTATGCCTCGGCCATCGCGCTGGTACTTCTGGTGCTGCTTCTGGCCTATTCCATGCTCATCGTGATCCTGCGTCAACGCCTTATCGAGAAGGACTGACCGATGACATCAAGGATATTCCTCACCCTTGCCCATCGCCTGGCGATCCTCGCCTATATCGTCTTTGCGCTGTTTCCGCTGTTCTGGCTGCTCAAGGTCTCGGTCACGCCGAATGACCTGCTTTATAGCGAAGGCGTGCGAATGTGGCCGTCGCACGCGACACTCGATCATTATCGATATGTCATAGAAAACAGTGCCTTCCCGACATTTTTTAAGAACAGCGTCATCGTTGCCGGCTCCACGGCACTTGCCGTTACGGTGCTCTCGTCACTGTCCGGTTATGCGCTGTCGCGGTTCCGCTTCAAGGGCAAATACTGGATCGTGGCGCTGATGCTGATTACCCAGATGTTTCCGCTGGTCATGCTGGTCGCGCCGATCTTCAAGATGCTGTCGCCGCTCGGCCTCACCAACAGCCTGACGGGTCTCGTCATTGTCTACACAGCCTTCAACGTGCCGTTTGCCACTTTCCTCATGCAGTCATTCTTCGACGGTATTCCGAAGGATCTGGAAGAGGCGGCGATGATCGACGGGGCAAGCCGCTTCACGGCATTCCGCCAGATCATCCTGCCGCTGACATTGCCGGGCATCGCTGCGACGCTGGGCTTCGTCTTCACCGCCGCGTGGAGCGAGTTGCTGTTTGCGCTGATGCTGATTTCGGGCAACCAGAGCGCCACATTCCCGGTCGGGCTGTTGACCTTCGTTTCAAAATTTTCCGTCGATTTCGGGCAGATGATGGCGGCGGGTGTTCTGGCGCTCATTCCGGCCTGTCTCTTCTTCCTGCTCATTCAACGTTATCTCGTGCAGGGCCTGACGGCCGGCGCGGTGAAAGGATAATCCCATGGCTTCCATCGAGCTGAAGAATGTCGGCAAGACCTATGGCGACCTTGCGGTCCTGCACGGGGTCGATCTGAAGATCGAGGACGGCGAATTCATCGTCCTCGTCGGCCCTTCCGGCTGCGGAAAATCGACACTGCTGCGAATGATCGCCGGTCTGGAGGAGATTTCAGCGGGCGAATTGACCATCGACGGTGAGCGCGTCAACGACCGCAAGCCGAAGGACCGGGATATCGCCATGGTGTTCCAGTCCTATGCGCTTTATCCGCATATGAGCGTCGCCGACAATATGAGCTACAGCCTGCGCCTGCGCCGCAGCACCAAGGAAACAATCGCGGCGGCCGTGGCCGGTGCTTCGGCGAAACTCGGTCTCGATCCCTATCTGGCACGCCGTCCGAAGGCGCTTTCCGGCGGCCAGCGCCAGCGCGTCGCTATGGGCCGGGCCATCGTGCGCCAGCCTAAGGCCTTTCTGTTCGATGAGCCACTCTCCAACCTCGATGCACGGCTTCGCGAGCAGATGCGGGCCGAAATCAAGCGCATGCATGCTGATCTCGGCGCTACCTCGGTTTATGTCACCCATGACCAGATCGAGGCGATGACGCTTGCATCCCGTATCGTCGCGATGAATGCCGGCCATGTGCAGCAGATCGGCGCACCGCTCGATCTCTACGATCGCCCAGCCAATCTGTTCGTCGCTGGTTTTATCGGTTCGCCGGGCATGAATTTTCTGGAAGGACGGCTCGGGCGGGAGAATGGCGGTAGTTTCGTCGTGCTCGGCGATGGCACACGCCTCGAACTCGGCCGCGACGTGAAGCTTGCAGATGGTGAGCCGGTCACACTTGGTATCCGGCCGGAACATGTCACCGTCTCGCCTGCGGATGGTGCTGTCGAGGCGACCGTCGATCTCGTCGAGCCGACGGGTCTCGGCATCATCCTGCACCTGACCGTGCATGGATTGCCCTTCAAGCTGTTTTCGTCTGATCGGGCGCTGTTGCAGCCGGGCAAGTCCCTGCGGGTCGGTTTCCCGCAGGAACGGCTTCATGTTTTTGACCGAAACGGTGTCAGGATCGACGAGGCCTGAACTTAAGGCGTCATATCGCGATGCCCTTGTCATCGAACCTGTGGATTTTGGCATCATCTGGTGTGATGAAGACGGTATCGCCGTGTTTGCATTCGAATTCACCGTCGGTTCTGGCGGTGATGGGGCCGATGCCGGGGACGTCGAGGTGGAGGAAGGTGTCGGAGCCGAGATGCTCGGCAACCGTGACCTTGCCCTGCCACAGCCCGGTTTCTTTCGACAGCGTCAGGTGCTCGGGCCGCACGCCGGCGGTGGTCGCACCCTTTTGCCGGGCGTAATCGCCGGTCACCAGGTTCATGCGCGGCGAGCCGATGAAGCCGGCGACGAAGAGGTTGGCGGGCGAGCGGTAAAGCTCCATCGGCGAGCCGACCTGCTCGATATTGCCGCGGTTGAGGACCACGATCTTGTCGGCCATGGTCATGGCTTCCACCTGGTCGTGGGTGACGTAGATCATCGTCGTCTTCAGCGTGTTGTGCAGCTCGGAGATTTCCAGCCGCATGGTGCCGCGCAGCGCCGCATCGAGGTTGGAGAGCGGTTCGTCAAACAGGAACGCCTTCGGTTCGCGCACGATGGCGCGGCCGATGGCGACACGCTGGCGCTGGCCGCCGGACAGTTGCGAGGGCCGGCGTTCGAGATAATCGGTGAGGTTGAGGATACGGGCGGCATCGTCGACCTTCTTGTCGATGACGGCCTTGTCGAGCTTGGCCATCTTCAGCGGGAAGGCGATGTTGTTCCTGACGCTCATATGCGGATAAAGCGCATAGGACTGGAACACCATGGCAAGGCCGCGCTCGGCCGGGGCCTTTTCGGTGGCATCGTTGCCGTCGATGACTATTCTGCCGCCGGAGACGTCTTCCAGCCCGGCAATCAGGCGCAGCAGCGTTGACTTGCCGCAGCCGGAGGGGCCGACGAAGACGACGAACTCGCCGTCATGGATGTCGAGATCGATCGACGGGATGACTTTTGCCTCGCCGAAGAGCTTGGACACGTTCTGAAGGGAAATGCTGCCCATTATTGTCGTTCCTTATTTCACGGCGCCAAAGGTGAGGCCACGCACGAGTTGTTTCTGCGAGAACCAGCCGATGACGAGAATGGGGGCGATCGCCATCATCGAGGCGGCCGAGAGCTTGGCCCAGAACAGCCCCTGCGGTGAGGAGAAGGAGGCGATGAAGGCCGTCAGCGGTGCCGCATTGGTGGTCGTCAGCCGGATGGTCCAGAAGGATTCGTTCCAGGCAAGAATGACGTTCAGGAGCAGCGTCGAGGCAATGCCCGGAACCGCCATTGGGGTCAGTACATGTACGATCTCGTTCCAGAGCGAGGCACCATCCATGCGGGCTGCTTCAAGGATCTCGCCGGGGATTTCGCGGAAGTAGGTATAAAGCATCCACACCACGATCGGCAGGTTGATGAAGGTGAGCATGACGGTCAGCCCAATGCGGGTATCGAGCAGGCCGGCATTGCGGAAGATCAGGTAGATCGGCACCAGCACCGCCACCCCCGGCATCATCTTGGTGGAGAGCATCCACATCAAAATGTCCTTGGTGCGTTTGGTCGGCGAGAATGCCATGGCCCAGGCGGCGGGAATGGCGATCATGAGCGCGATGATCGTCGAGCCGAGCGACAGCACGACCGAGTTCATGAACGGCTTGAAGTAATCGCGCTGGGTCTGCACGGTGATGTAGTTTTCGAGCGTGCCCGAGGGAATGAGGCTGAAGCCTGCGATCGCCTCCGGCTCGGTCTTGATCGAGGTGAGGAAGGCGTAAAGGATCGGGAAGAACAGCAGCAACGCCACGGCCCATGCCGCGATGGTGAAGCCGATCTTTGCGCGTGTCGTTGTCTTGCGGGCCATGATCGCTTCTCCTTAACGGTCGAGGTTCTTGCCGACGGCGCGCATCAGGAAGATGGCGACGATATTGGCGAGCACGACGGCGATGATGCCACCGGCCGATGCGCCGCCGACGTCGTAGCCCAGAAGCGCCGTGCGATAGATGAGGAAGGCAAGGTTGGTCGAGGCATAGCCGGGGCCGCCATTGGTGGTAACGAGGATTTCCGCGTAAACGCCGAGCAGGAAGATCGTCTGGATGAGGATGACGACGGTGATGGCGCGGGCAAGATGCGGCAGCGTCAGGTAGATGAAGCGGTTGATGAAGTTGGCGCCATCCATCTCGGCCGCTTCCTTCTGCTCGCCATCGAGCGACTGCAGGGCGGTGAGCAGGATCAGCGTGGCAAAGGGCAGCCATTGCCAGGCGACGATGATGATGATGGAGAGCAGCGGAAACTGCGCGAACCAGTCGACCGGCTGCAGGCCGAAGAAGCGCGACAGATCGGCAAGCACGCCGTAACCGGGATGCATGATCATGTTCTTCCACACCAGCGCCGCGACAGGCGGCATGACGAAGAAGGGTGAGATGATCATGATGCGCACGATGCCCTGACCGAAGATGTCCTGGTCAAGCAGAAGCGCAATCGCAATACCGCCGATGACGGTGATCAGAAGCACGCCGCCGACGATGGCAAGCGTGTTGAAGATCGACTGGAAGAAGGCCGGATCGGTATAGAAATACTGGTAATTGAACAGGCCCGCAAAGCTGACATTGGCAGGATTGAGCAGATTGTAGTTCTGGAACGAAAACCACAGCGTCATCGCCAGGGGCACGATCATCCACACCAGCAAAAGCAGCACCGAAGGCGCAAGCATAACCCGCGCCAGACCGCTCGTGTTTCGTGTTGCCATTGGTAGTCCCCTCCATGACCGATACCCGCAACGTCTCCGCCGGGGCATCCGAATTTAACTTGACGATTGTCTTAGCAGCGACCTTCGCCCGTCGCCGCATGGTAGGTTGCTAGCACCTGATCCACCGCGGCGATCAGAACCTCCTCCATATCCTTGCCTGCAACCGTTGCGAGCGGCAGCTCGCCGAGGTATTGGCGCAGCAGGGTTTCGGGAATTGTCTTCCCGTCAAGTGCCCTATGCAAGGCGGAAACGGCTGCGAGCGCCTCGGGCCTTGTCCAGTAATAGCGAATGCGGTCGCTGTAGCTGTAGTGACGCTGCAATCTGAGCGTGATGTCATCACCATGGTAATGACCCTGCCAGTCGCCGGGCGCGCCGAGCATCAGCTGTTCCATGGTCCGCGCCAGCGGCCGGTCGCCATAGTCGCCGACCATCTCGGATGCGATCATATCGAGAGCGTAGAGTGCTTCGCGGTAAGCGAAGGTCAGCCCCGGACCGACTTTCAGGATCGGATATCCATCGCGCACAAGGGCGCCAAGCGCTGCTCTCGTTTGATAATCCGTCGAGTGTGCCTCAAAGACCAGTTGCGGTTCGCCGTCCAGCACGGCGCTGAGCGCCGTGGCCGCATCCGGATTGTAAGCGACGACGTTGTCGCTGCCGAATTCCACGCCGGGCTGCACGACAAAGGCGATGACCCGTTCGAACGCATCGGAAAGACCGTGCTGCGCGAATATCTCACGGTGCAGGTCAATGGTCGTGCGCGCCGCCTGCGGCTCGGTGGGCGCCACCGTGTCGAGTACGTGATCGGCGCCGCCCGGCACCGGCACTTCGGTGCCGAGAATGTAAAGCGGTTTTGGCAGGCCCGACTCGGCGGCTGCTTTTTCGGCGACAGCCGCGAGTCTTGCCGCGCGATTGGCAATGGTCACGTCATCCAGTGCGGCCGGCTCACCGGCGCAGCCCATCGACGCATCCAGATGAATCTTTCGAAAACCGGCTGTGACATAGGCTTCGACCATGGTGGCTGCTTTTGTCAGCGCGTCCTCGGCTTTCTCCTTGCGCCAGGGATTGGGCCCGAGATGATCACCGCCGAAAATCAGGAGCTCGCCGGGCAGTCCTTCTTCCTGCGCAATGCTGTTGACGAAGTTAACGAAGTCGCGCGGCGTCATGCCGGTATAACCGCCGAGATGATTGACCTGGTTGCAGGTGGCCTCGATCAGCACGGCTGTTTGACCGGCAGCAGCGCGGCGGATTGCGGCGCGCAGGACAACGGGGTGGGCAGAGCAGACCGAAGTGATGCCTGCGGGCTTGCCGGCACGGCGCGCGGCGGCGAGGTTTTCCAGAATGGCGGTCATAGGACTTCCTCCGACAATAGCGCGGTCATGAAGGCGTCAAGTTCGGCAAGGCTGGCAGCGCCCTCCATGGGGCCGCGCTTTATGACGTTGTGCGCGCCGGATGCATTGGCATAGGTGAGCGCTCTTTCGGGATGCATGCCGAGGCGGCGGCAGGTGAGATAAGTTGCGCCGAAACAGTCGCCGGCGCCGGTCGGATCGATTTCCGAGACCGTCAGTCCGGGGGCGTCGATGCGTCCATAGGCGCGGCTGAAGTGGCTGGCGCCTTGCGCGCCGCGCTTCAGCACGATCTCGCCGATACCGGAGGCGAGGAGCTTTTCTATCGCTGCGTCCTCGTCATCCAGACCGGAGGCAGCTTGAAGTTCTTCGCCGGAAGGCAGCAGAAGGTCGGTGACATCAAGGAGATCGTCGATCAGCTTGCGGCCCTCGTTACCCTGCACCAGTTCCTTGCGGATGTTCGGATCGAAAGACACCGAGCCGCCGCGCGCCTTGACGCTTTTGATCGCCTCGAGAATGATCTCGCCGATACCGGCAATCGCAAACGCCGATCCCATGACGTGCACATGGCCCGCCTGTTCGATGAGAGCCTGCGCCTTATCAGTCATGTGCGTTTCGCGCGCTGCCGAATGGGTGATGTTGAAAACGAAATCCCGTGCGCCGTTTTCCCTGTAGCGGACAAAAGCGCTGCCGGTCGGCCGGTCTGCAATGGTGGCGATGGCCGATATGTCCACGCCGTCACGGCGCAGCCGCTCGATGTTGAGGTGGCCGAAATCGTCATCGCCAACAGCCGCGATAATGCCGGCGCTGCCGCCGCAACGCGCGACCTGATCGATGAAAATGGCGGGCGCGCCGCTTGGAAAGGGGCCGATCAGCGTTTGCGGCTCGAGAAAGCCGTCTCCCACTGTCGTCGCCATGATTTCCACGAGGATTTCACCCGCCGTAATGGTCGGGCCTTTCGCGTGCGGCGCAAGTGCGGATACCTGCCTCATCGTCTCCTCCATATGCATTCGGCTCCCACCTTTCCGGTGGGTGCAAACCCCCGACGTCACGGCTCTGCTATTTTCCGGATATCAGTTAAAATTTACGCGCGTCAAGATATTTTTTGATGATATTTTTGTTGCAATGCAGCAAGTAAAGCGGGTCATGTAATTATTTTTGATGACATTATCGACTTTAAAACAGCGAGTTATAGCAATATATCCAGGAGTGCTCACGTCACCGTTTATTTTTGGATGTTGACAAATGGCGCGATTTTGCGAGATAAAAATTTACGCATGTATTGTTATGCGTGGACATCCGTAAAGGAGGAGCGGGTCTCATGAGCAAATTCATTGGAATTCTGTCGTCGTCTGTGGTTGGAGCGGGCCTTTTCGTCGGACTTGCGCAGGCGGAAGAAATCAACATCGCCACCGTCAATAATGGCGACATGATCATCATGCAGAAGCTTTCCAGCGCCTGGGAGAAGGAAACAGGAAACAAGATCAACTGGATCGTGCTGGAAGAGAATGTTCTGCGCGAACGCGTCACCACCGATATCGCCACCAATGGCGGCCAGTTCGACATCATGACCATCGGCGGTTACGAAGCGCCGATCTGGGGCAAGCAGGGCTGGCTGGCTCCGGTCGATGATCTCGGCGACGATTACGATTACGCCGATCTGCTCGATCCGATCAAAAAGGGCCTGACGGTGGACGGCAAGCTCTATGCCGTGCCGTTTTATACCGAAAGCTCGTTCACCCTTTACCGCAAGGACCTGTTCGACGCGGCCAGCCTGAAAATGCCTGATAATCCGAGCTACGACCAGATCAAGGACTTCGCGGCCAAGCTGACGGACAAGTCGAAACAGCAATATGGCATTTGCCTGCGCGGCAAGCCGGGCTGGGGCGAGAACATGGCTTTCCTCGGCACCATGATCAATACCTATGGTGGACGCTGGTTCGACATGGACTGGAAGCCGCAGCTGACGAGCGAGCCGTGGAAAAAGGCGATCTCGGATTATGTCGCGCTGATGACCTCCTACGGCCCGCCCGGTGCTGCCACCAACGGATTTAACGAGAACCAGACGCTGTTCGCATCCGGCCATTGCGCCATGTGGATCGACGCCACCTCGGCTGCGGGACGTATCTACGATCCCAAACAGAGCCAGGTTGCCGACAAGACCGCTTTCACCCGTGCTCCGGTAGAGGCAACGCCGAACGGATCGAGCTGGTCGTGGTCATGGAACCTTGCAATTCCGAACACAACGAAGAAGCTCGAAACCGCCAAGTCATTCGTTAAATGGGCGACCTCGAAGAACTATGTGAAGACGGTCGGCGAAAGCGAAGGCTGGGTCGCCGTGCCGCCCGGTACGCGCAAATCCACCTATGAGCTGCCAGAATACAAGAAAGCCGCACCCTTTGCGGATACGGTGCTGAAAGCCATCATGTCCGCCGATCCGTCGAAGCCGACAAAGGATCCGGTCCCCTATACCGGCGTGCAGTTCGTCGCCATACCGGAATTCCAGTCGATCGGCACGGTTGTCGGCCAGCAGATTGCGGCAGCACTCTCCGGCCAGCAGACCGTCGATACGGCACTCGAAGGCGCCCAGAAACAGGTCGAGCGTGACATGACCCGCGCGGGCTACATCAAGTAGCCGCGTCCTCCCGGCGTGCCGCCCGTTCGTCACTTTGGCGGCGGGCGGCATGGGTGGGGCTGGCGCACCCGCCGCCCTCATTCCTGTGCTTGTCACAGGAATCCAGTCAGCCCAAGTCCTTGGGCTGAAAAGGACTCTCTCGCCACGCAGACGCGCGTCGGCTGTATTCCTGTGACAAGCACAGGAATGAGGGGAGTGAGAAAATCGCATCTAACACAAACGCGCATGGCCGAGTTCATCCATTACCCGCCATGCATCACGGAGATCGACATGAGATTGAAGAACAAGGTCGCGCTGATTACCGGCGCCGCCCGCGGCATCGGCCTTGGTTTTGCACAGGCTTTCGCCGATGAGGGTGCAAAGGTCATCATCGCCGATATCGATATTGCCAGGGCGACCGCTTCTGCAGCCACTATAGGCCCATCCGCCAAGGCCATCCGTCTGGACGTGACTGACCTTGGTCAGATCGATGCGGTTGTAAAGGCGGTCGATGAGGAATTCGGCGGCATCGATATTCTCGTCAACAACGCCGCGATCTTCGATATGGCGCCGATCAACGGCATTACCGAAGAAAGCTATGAGCGGGTTTTCGACATCAATCTCAAGGGGCCGCTTTTCATGATGAAGGCCGTCTCCAATGTCATGATCGCGCGTGCGCGCGGCGGCAAGATCATCAATATGGCGAGCCAGGCCGGTCGGCGCGGTGAGGCGCTCGTCACGCTTTATTGCGCTTCCAAAGCGGCGATCATTTCCGCCACGCAGTCGGCGGCGCTGGCGCTCGTCAAACACGGCATCAACGTCAATGCGATTGCGCCGGGTGTCGTGGATGGCGAGCACTGGGAAGTGGTCGATGCGCATTTCGCCAAATGGGAAGGCTTGAAGCCGGGTGAGAAGAAGGCGGCTGTGGCCAAATCCGTGCCGATCGGCCGTTTCGCTACGCCGGATGACATCAAGGGCCTTGCAGTTTTCCTCGCCTCTTCCGACAGCGACTATATTCTCGCCCAGACATATAATGTCGACGGCGGCAACTGGATGAGCTGAAAAGCCGGAGATGACCATGCATGCGATTCAATTCGTCGAGAAGGGACGTGCCGTGCTTACGGACGTGCCCGTCGCCGATCTACCGCCGGGGCATGCCCTTGTCCGGGTCAAGGCTTCGGGGCTGTGCCATACCGATATCGACGTGCTGCATGCGCGTTACGGTGACGGTGCCTTTCCCGTCATTCCCGGCCATGAATATGCCGGTGAAGTCGCGGCGGTGGCGGCAGATGTCACAGGCATCAAGGTCGGCGACAGGGTTGTCGTCGATCCCAATCTGCCCTGCGGCACCTGCCCCAGTTGCAGGAAAGGGCTTACCAACCTTTGCAGCACGCTGAAGGCCTATGGCGTTTCCCACAATGGCGGTTTTGCGGAATTCAGCGTGGTGCGCTCCGACCAACTGCATGGCATAGGTTCCATGCCCTATCACGTGGCAGCACTTGCCGAACCGCTCGCCTGCGTCGTCAACGGCATGCAGAGCGCGGGTATTGGCGAGAGTGGGTCGGTGCCCGGCAATGCGCTTGTTTTTGGCGCCGGCCCCATCGGCCTGCTGCTCGCCCTGTCGCTGAAATCACGAGGCATTGCGACGGTGACGATTGCTGACATCAACGAAAGCAGGCTGGACTTCGCTGAAAGTCTTGGACTTCAGACGGCGGTTTCCGGGTCTGAGGCGCTGCTGCGGCAACAGAAGGCGTTCGATTTCGTGGCGGATGCGACCGGCATCGCAGCTGTTGCGGAAGCAATGATCCCGCTGGTCGCGGATGGCGGCACGGCGCTGTTTTTCGGTGTCTGCGCGCCGGATGCCCGTATCTCGGTTGCGCCTTTCGAAATCTTCCGGCGGCAGCTGAAGCTTGTCGGCTCACATTCGCTGAACCGCAACATACCGCAGGCGCTTGCCATTCTGGAAACGGATGGCGATGTCATGGCGCGGCTGGTGTCGCACCGGCTGCCGCTTTCGGATATGCTGCCGTTCTTTATGAAAAAGCCGTCCGATCCGGCCACGATGAAAGTGCTATTTGCAGCCGAATGATCGTTTGGCCGTTGATAACCGTATTCGACCGGCTTTTCGTGCGAAGGCCGGTCGATATAGAGTACCACATGTAATATTTCATGGGGGCAAGCACTTTGGCCAAATCTATCAGGACGATGGAAGAGTTCTCGGAATTCGTCGGCCTTTCCCGCCCGACTGTTTCGAAATACTTCAATGATCCGGCCTCGGTCCGCAAGAAGACGCGGGATGCCATCGAGGATGCGCTGAAGAAATCGGGCTTCCGACCGAATATCTTCGCCGTCAACCTCAACCGCCGCCGCTCCAATATCATCGGCATCATTATTCCCAACTCAACCGACCCGTTCTACATGGCGCTGACGAGCCGTATCGAACTCATCGCCAACGAGGCGGGGTTCCTTGCCTTCGTGCTGTCGTCCGACGGCAAGGCGGAAATCGAGGATCGGGCCATCCGCACCTTCAAGTCGATGAATGTCGCGGGCGCCATCATCGCTCCGCTCGGCGTCAAGTCCCATCGCGCAACGCTAGAGCAGCTGGCGGCCAGCATACCGATCGTCTATGTCGATTCTCCACTCGACGAAACCTCGGCCTTCGTCGGCACCGACAACCGCCAGAGCGTCGGGCTGATGGTGGATTATCTCTGCCGTTCGGGCGAGCCGCCCTGTTTCTTCGACATGCCGCAGGTCAATACCAACGCCGCAACGCGCCGCACGGCCTATGAGGAGGCGATGCAGCGTCTTGGTTTCGAGCCGCATGTCATCGGTGTTCCCGGCACCGTAACCTGGGATTTCGAGCGTTTCGCCTTTGATGAAGCGACCCGGTTGCTGGATGGGGCAGGGCATTTGCCCTCGCGCACTATTTTATGCGCCAATGACCGTATCGCCTTCGGGGTCATCGCCGCCGCTTTCCAGAAGGGCATCAGGGTCGGCCATGGCACGGATTACGATCTCAGGGTTGCCGGCCATGACGATCATCCGCTTTCGCGTTATGCCTGCCCGCCGATTACTACGGTGGCGCAGAATTACAACGAGATCGGCAGACTATCGATCGAACTTCTGCTGCAGAAGTTGAACGAGGAGGCGGATGACACGACACGGATGCGCGAGCGCATTCTCCTCAGTGCCGATCTGATGCTGCGCAAATCGGCCTGATAGTTTGTTAGAAAAATTAAAAGAAAAATCTGTTTTTCTAAATAGAACTAATATTTGAACGCTCCTACTCTGTTCCCAGGGTTGCTTTGGGAGGCGACCGCGGGAGCCGGCGCAAGTGTGTGCCGGGATCCGGGAGGAACGCAGAAACGTCATGTTTTCGGTGCCGCGAGGGTTAACCCTTCGTAGCCTCGGTATCGCATGGCCTTTGCCGGGCTGACTGGGCACTCTCGCCAGCAATTTCCCCAGCGAAGGATGTCAAAACATGAATCTCTATTCTCTTCTGTCGCAGCGCGCAGCCGGTGGCAAGCCCGTCAGGGTGGGTCTCATCGGTGCCGGCAAGTTCGGTTCCATGGTTCTGGCGCAGGCGCAGCGCATCGCCGGTTTCCACATGGTCGCCGTCGCTGATCTCAATGTCGGCAAGGCGCGGGAATCGTTTGACCGCGTCGGCTGGCCGAAGGAGCGTTATGACGCGACGAGCTGCGCCGATGCGCTGAAGAGCGGCAAGACCTATGTGACTGACGATGTGAACGAACTGTTCGCCTGCGGCGAGATTGAATGCGTGATCGAGGCGACCGGCCATCCGCTGGCTGGCGCGCGCCATGCGCTCGGAGCCATCGACCACAACAAACATGTCGTCATGGTCAATGTGGAAGCCGATGTGATGGTCGGGCCGATCCTGGCCGAAAAGGCGAGGGCCAAGGGCCTTATCTACTCCATGGCTTACGGTGACCAGCCGGCCCTGATCTGCGAATTGGTCGATTGGGCACGCGCCACCGGCTTCGAGGTCGTTTCCGCCGGCAAGGGGATGAATTTCGAGCCGCGTTACCGGTATTCGACGCCTGATACGGTCTGGAGCTACTTCGGCTGGACTGACGAGGAAGTGGCCAAGGGCGACTTCAATCCGAAAATGTACAATTCATTTACCGACGGCACCAAGGCGGCCATCGAAATGGCGGCCGTCGCAAACGGCACAGGGCTGGATTGCCCGGATGACGGTCTGGCCTTCCCGCCCGCAGGCCTGCACGATCTCGCCCGCGTCTTTCGCCCTGCTGCCGATGGTGGCCGCATGTCGCGTTCGGGTCTCGTGGATATTGCCGCAAGCCAGGAGCCGGATGGTCGCGAGGTGTTTAATAACATCCGTTACGGCGTTTTCGTCACCTTCAAGGCGCATAACGAATATGCCCGCGCCTGCTTCAAGCAATATGGCCTCCTGACCGATCCCTCCGGCTGGTACGCTTCCATGTGGCGTCCGTTCCACATCATCGGTCTCGAAACCTCGATCAGCGTGCTGTCCGCAGTGCTGCGCAACGAGGCCACCGGTTGCTCGAAGGAGTTCCGCGGCGATGCGGTTGCGACGGCCAAGAAGGACATGCAGCCCGGCGAAATGCTTGACGGCGAGGGCGGTTACGCGGTTTGGGCCAATGCCATCCCTGCCACCCGCAGCCTCGACATCAAGGCGCTGCCGATCGGCCTTGCCCATAATGTCAAGCTGAAGCGCGCCATCAAGAAGGATCAGATCGTCAGCTTCGATGATGTGGAACTGGTGAGCGACCTGGATGTGGTGAAGCTTCGCCAGGACATGGAAAACCAGTTCCGTCCGCAAAAAGACGCTGCGGCGTGATGGACGGAGAACGGGACATGCCGAATGGAGCTTTCGTGGTGATCGCGGAATTCCGGGTCAAGCCTGACGCGATGGATGCCTTTCTTAACGCAGCGCAAGATGATGCCACCCATTCGGTTCAGGATGAACCGGGTTGCCGGCAATTCGATGTGGTGCGGCCGGAATCCGGAAACAACGTGGTGTTCTATGAGGTCTATGACAGCCGCGAAGCTTTCGACGACCATCTGAAAACACCCCATCTCGACCGGTTTCGCGAGGCGTTTCCCGCCCTCATCGAAGAAGAGTTGCCGGTTCGTTTCCTCAACCGGCAATGGCTTTGAAGGGTGGAAAAAATGCAGGACATCCGCAAAATCGCTGTTATCGGAACGGGCATCATGGGTGCACCCATGGCGGCGCGTCTGGCGGAGGCCGGTTTTTCCGTCAAGGCCTGGAACCGCAGTGCTGAAAAAGCTGCGGTTCTGGCGGCAAAGGGCGTGCAGCCGACGGCCACGGCTGCCGAAGCTGTAGCCGAAGCCGATGTCGTGCTCTGTATGCTGAGTTCCGGGCCGGTCTGCGACGAGGTTCTGCTCGGCGCCTCGGGTGTCGTTTCCACCATGAAGCCTGGTGCATTTCTGCTGGTGATGAGTTCCATTCCCGTCGACAGCGCACGGGAACAGGCGGAGGCGGCAAAGGCTCATGGCGTCGCTTATGTCGACGCACCGGTTTCCGGGGGCGAAAAAGGGGCGACTGAGGGAACGCTCGCCATCATGGCCGGCGGTGAGCAGCGGGATGTGGACGCATTGCGGCCACTCCTCAATTGCCTCGGCCGCGTCACCCATGTCGGTCCGGTGGGCTGCGGTTCATTGGCCAAGCTGGCCAACCAGCTGATCGTCGCCTCGACGATCTGCGCCGTAGCGGAAGCTTTGACGCTGGTTGAAGCGGGGGGAGCCGACCCGGCGCAGGTGCGCCAGGCTTTGCTTGGCGGTTTTGCCGAGTCCACCGTCTTCCGCCAGCACGGCAAACGCATGGTGGAAGGCGATTTCCGCCCCGGCGGTCCGGCGAAATATCAGCTGAAGGATACGTCCACGGCGCTGGCTTTCGCCAAGAGCCGTGGCCTGAAATTACCGGTCGGCGAGGAGGTTGACCGGCTGTTCCGCTCCATGGTCGAGCATGGCGCGGGTGAGCTTGATCACAGCGGTGTGATCCTTGAAGTTAAACGCATGAATGCGTTCGGAGGAACGCTCGAAACTGTTTAGAGACAACAAAGGGAGGAACACATGAAAATTTCAAAACTTTACGGGCTGGCTCTCGCCGCCACCATGCTGGTTGCATCGATCGCGCAGGCGGAAACGCTCACGCTTTCGACGCCGGATTCCGATACGTCGGAAATCACGCTCGCGGCCAACAAGTTCGCCGAGATTGTTTCGAAGAAGACCGACGGCAAGCTCAAGATCAAGGTGTTTCCGAACGGCACGCTTTATGGCGGCGATCCTTCGGCGGGCGTCAAGCAGCTGGCCGGCGGTTCGCTCGACATGCTCTTGAACTCGACATCGCTTTACGCAACGTTCAATCCGAAATTCACGGCCATCGCCATTCCCTATCAGTTCCGCGATATCGACCAGTTGCGCGTCTATCTCGACAGCGATCTTGGCAAGGAGCTTTCCGGCGATCTGAGCAAGATCGGCATTCTCGGGCTCGATCTCTGGTCGCGGCCGTTGCGCCAGATCACCAACTCCAAGGCGCCGATCAAATCGCCTGCCGATCTCAAGGGCATGAAGCTGCGTGTGCCGAACAATCCGCTCTGGGTCGAATTCTTCGGCGCCATGGGTGCTGCCCCGACGCCGATGGCCTTTGCGGAAGTCTATAACGCGCTCCAGCTGAAAGTCGTCGACGGGCAGGAAAATCCGGTCAACGTGCCTGTCAGCGCCAAGCTTTATGAAGTGCAGAAATACCTGACGATCAGCAACCACATCGCTGACGCCTGGGTGCTGGGCATGAACCCGGCCCGTTTCGAAGGCCTCGACGAAGGCTTCAAAACGGCGTTGAGGGACGCGGCCACGGAAACCGAGGCGTGGAAAGCTCAGAACGATGCTGCCGATATCGACAAGTCGCTCGCAACGCTGAAGAAGAACGGCATGGAGGTCAACACGCTGACCGATGACGAGCGCAAGGCTTTCGTGGCTGTCGCGACTGGTCTTTCGGCAAAATTCTCCGCCCTCGTGAAAGATCAGGCGTTTTTCGACAAGACGCAGGCTTTCCTCAAGACGAACTGACGCCGCCAGTGAAAGGAGGGTCGGGCTTGCACCGATTAGCAACCCGGCCGCTCCCATCGTCAGCAACGGTTGCCTTGCCGTAGCGGCAGGGTGGCATTCGTTTTACCGGATATCCGGTTTCAGCAGTGGAAGGGTATTGTCATGCGCGATACGAAACCGTCGGTGCTCGGCACCATCGTCAAGGTCATCGCTGATGTCGCCGCCGGGGCGGCCTGTTTCGGTATTCTTGTCGTCGTTCTTCTCCAGGTCATTGGCCGCCTCATCGGCAGCCCTCTTCCCTGGACCGAGGAGGCGACGCGCTTTCTCTTCATCTGGATGGTGTTCCTCGGCCTTGCCGCCGGTTTCCGCACTGTTGAAAGCGCGCGGGTCGTGGTGTTTCTGGTGCTGTTCCACCGCCTGTTCAGGCGGTTGGCGGTGCCGATCTATGTCGGTTCTTCGGTGTTCTTCTTCGGCATGATGGGCTGGACGGGCTTCACCCTGGTGCGCCAGCAGATCATGATGAACGAGACCGCCGCGACCTTGCCCATCCCCATGTGGACCATCGGCATGGTTCTGCCTGTCTCGGCCGTCATCGCCGTGCTGGCCATCATCGAATCGCTGCGCAGCAGGCGGGACCTGATCGCGCTCCCCGAGATCGGTATCCCCGCGGACGAGATCGCCCACGCCGATATCTCTATTTCAGCAGGACATTGAGCCATGTCGGTCTTTCTTCTCATCGCCTTTTTCGGTCTCAGCATGCTGGGTGTGCCGCTCGCCATCGCTTTGGCGCTCGCCAGTGTCGGCACGCTGTGGCTCTTCACCTCCATGCCCATGGACCTTCTGTCGCAGACGATGTTCTCGTCGATGAACTCTTTCCTTCTCGTCGCCGTGCCACTCTTTATTCTGGTCGGTACGGTGATGGAGCGCGGGCGTGTGGCGGAGCGCATCTTCGATTTCGCCGAGGCGATGGTCGGCTGGCTTCCCGGTGGACTTGGCCACGTCAACGTCATTTCGTCGGTCATCTTTTCCGGCGTCTCCGGCTCTTCAGTCGCCGATATCGCCTCTGTGGGCGCAATCGAAATCAAGGCCATGGAGCGACACGGATTTCCAAAGGGTTATGCCGTCGGCATGACGCTCTGCACCTCCACGCTCTCTTCCATCATCCCGCCGTCGATCCTGATCGTGATTGCCGGTTCCATCGCCAATGTGTCGATCGGCACGCTGCTCATTGCGGGTCTGGTGCCTGGCCTCTTCATCGCCTTCGCTTTTCTTGTCTTTAACCACTTCTATTCGGTGCATTACGGCTACAATCCACCGACGCCCTTCAATTTCCGTCTGGTTATCGTCACCGGCCTTCGCGCCATCCTGCCGATGCTCACGCCGCTGATCCTCATCATCGGTATCGCCAGCGGCCTGTTCACGCCGACGGAAGCCGCGGCCATCGCGGTTGTTTATGTGGCCGTATTGGGTGTGCTGGTCTATCGCACGCTGCCGGTTCGCGAATTGCCGGAAATACTGATATCCACGGCGCGCATTTCCGGCACCATCCTGTTCATCGCCGCCACCTCGCAGCTTGCCGCCTGGGTCTTCACCTTCGACGGCCTGCCGGAACAGGTGGCCGAGCTTTTGAAGGCGATGAACCTTGGGCCGATGTCGGGCATGCTGGTGATCTTCGTGTTTCTGCTGATCATCGGCATCTTCATGGAGGCTATCCCTGCCATGTTCATCCTCATTCCGGTGCTGATGCCGCCGGTGGAGGCGCTGGGCATCGATCCGATCCACTTCCTGATCGTGACTGTCATGACGCTGACACTTGGCCTTGTGACGCCGCCGGTCGGGGTCTGCCTGTTCGCGGCAGCACAGGTGGCGAACATGAAGATCGAAGACGTCATTCGTGGTTCGCTGGCGCCGATGACGGTGCTGACGCTCGCCATATTCGCACTCGTGCTTTTCCCGGTGCTGACGCTCGGGCCGATACGGTTGATGGGTCTTTATTGAGACTGAAACAGGAAGCCTGAAGCATCAGACAACGCGACGGGCACGCCACTCGTCGCGTTGTTTTCGCATCCACTCCAGAAACAGCGTCACTTTTCTCTGACGCAGGTGGGAATGCGGGCAAACGATCCATTGCGTGACGAGCTTGATGCGGGGCGCATCGGCCACGGCCGGGATCAGCATTCCGCGTTGCAGTTCCCGCTCCATCATCAACGTGCTTTCCAGCGCCACGCCGATGCCCAGAACGGCGGCGTCGATGGCCATGTGGCTGCGATCGAACAGAACGCGACGCCAGCGCTTTTCAGCCGTCACGCCGGAAAGCGGGAACCAGTGGTTCCATTGCGCCTGCGCCTTGACCGAGTGGATAAGCCGCTGGTTCTGCAAATCTTCGGGCAGGAATGTACCGGCACCGGGCATATCCGGTGAACAGACCGGCAGGAACTCCTCTTCCACGAGCCCTTCCACAAACAGGCCCGGCCAGCGGCCATCGCCATGGCGCAGCTCTATGTCGACAAGCTCCTGCGAAAAATCGGTCGGCTCGTTGGTGCCGTCGAGGCGCACTTCCAGTTCGGGATGCTCCTCCAGAAAGGAGCCGAGACGCGGCAGCAGCCATTTGTTGGAAATGGTCGGGGTTGCCCTGATTGTCAGCGTGGTCACCGAGCGGAAGCCGCGAATACTGTCGGTGGCGTCGGTGATCTGCTCGATCTGTGCAGTGATCATCGAGAAGTACCGCTCGCCCGCCTCCGTCAGCGTCACCTTGCGGCCGGTCCGCGCCATCAGCGTCGTGCCAAGCTGGCCTTCAAGCAACTGGATCTGCTGGGAAACGGCTGAAGGCGTAACGCTCAGCTCTTCCGCCGCCCGCGAAATGCTGCCCGCCCTTGCCGCAGCATGAAAGACGAGGATCGATTTTATCGGTATCTGCATGTGGCTGGTCTTCGCTCAACGAATTACGGCAGTCACCGTGATTATCACAGGTGACTGCCGTGACGAAACGCTTGAGAGCGTAGGGTCTTTACCGGTGGCTCGGCAACTTTGGCAAAAGCACCGTCAACAGGCCGAGCAGCGGCAGGTAGGAGCAGATGCGATAGACGAACTCGATGCCTTCCTTATCCGCATAGATCCCGAGAACCGCGGCCCCGATGCCACCGAAGCCAAAGGCGAAACCGAAGAACATGCCGGCGATGAGACCAACGCGCCCGGGTACCAGTTCCTGCGCGAACACGACGATTGCCGAGAAGGCGGAGGAGAAGACGAAGCCGATGACGACGACGAGAACGGTCGTCCAGAACAGGTTCGCATAGGGCAGCATCAGCGCGAAGGGAATGACGCCGAGGATCGAAAACCAGATGACGACGCGCGAGCCGAAGCGGTCGCCGATCGGGCCACCGAAGAAAACGCCCGCCGCAGAAGCGCCAAGGAAGAGGAACAGCAGAACCTGCGCATCCTGCACGCCCAGCCCGAACTTCTCGATGGTGTAGAACGTGAAATAGCTGGAAAGGCTGGCGAGATAGGCGTTCTTGGTGGCGGTCAAAACCACCAGCACGGCAAGCGTCATCATCACGGTGCCGCGTGCCAGCGGAAGTGCGCGGCTGGCCGGAGCCTTGCCGACATTCGCGCGGCGGTGGCGGGTATACCAGACGCCGACCCAGGACAAGACGGCAAAGCCCATCAGCGCGATCAGTGAGAACCAGCTGAGGCTGGCTTGACCGAACGGGATGACGATGAAGGCGGCCAGCAGCGGGCCGATGGCCGTGCCTGTATTGCCACCAACCTGGAAGAAGGACTGTGCCAGACCGTGGCGACCACCGGATGCCAGACGGGCAACGCGGGACGCCTCCGGATGGAAGATCGCCGAGCCGACACCGATCAGGCAGGCGCCGATTACGAGCACCTCGAAGCTGTGAGCGAATGCGAGCGTGATGAGGCCGGCACAGGTCGAGAGCATGGCGACTGGCAGGGAGAAAGGCATGGGCCAGCGATCGGTCACCATGCCGACGACAGGCTGCAACAGCGATGCCGTGACCTGAAAGGCGAAGGTGAGCAGCCCGATCTGCATGAAGTCGAGCGCATAATTGGCCTTCAGCAGCGGATAAAGCGACGTCAGTAGCGATTGCATGATGTCGTTGAGCATGTGGCAGAAGCTGGCTGCTGCAATGATTGAAAACGCCGTGCGTTGCGGGCTGAACCCGGTGCTGGTGACGGTGGCCATGATGTATCCTCTCCAGATTCCCCGCGAGAGACGGGAAACGTGTCTTTATTTCTTCCCGCTTTTATTCATATTGTTTCTGGCCTGCTTTCGTGTTCTGGACGAGTTTCTTTGTGAATGGGCCAAATGGCAAAAATCAAATCGCTAAAACCCGCCCGTCTGGCGGATGACGACCATGAGCGCAGCCTGAAATTGATCGACGGCACCAACGAGCCGGTGCTGGCGCTTCACCGTGCCTATCCGATAGGACACCGTACCCCGGTCCACAGCCATGGCCGGGTGCAGATATGGTGCGCACGCCAGGGCGTCGTGCTGGTCAGCACCGCCGCCGGGCGCTGGATGATACCGCCCGGTCACGGGCTTATCATTCCAGCCGGGCTGAAACATGAGGCTGAGATCATCTCAACGGTGGAGATGCATTCGATCTACGTTCACCCCGATCTGTTTCAAGCCGAGGCCCCAAGGGTGGTGGAAATTACCGCCCTTGCCTCCAGCCTGATTTCGGAATTGCTGGGCGAGGAGTTGCAACCCGCCGCTTTTCACCGGCAGGGACTGGTGCGGGCGCTTCTGCTCGATGAGGTCAACCGTCTGCCTGAACGCCCGCTGGGATTACCCTTTCCCGATAATCAGCGTCTTGCCGGTCTTTGCCGCGAGTTCCTGAAAAAGCCTGTGGCCAGAGTGGAAATCGATGACTGGGCCGCCGCCATGGGCATGAGCCGGCGCTCCTTTACGCGGTTATTTCGTAAAGAGTTGGGGGTGAGTTTTGTCACCTGGCGTCAGCAGGCCTGCATTTTTGCGTCTTTGCCGAGGCTTGCCGCGGGCGAGGCGGTGACCAATGTGGCGCTGGATGCCGGTTATGAAAATATTCCGGCTTTCACCACCATGTTCCGGCGAATGCTCGGCAATTCGCCCCGCGCCTATCGCAAGGCGGCAGGCAAGCGCAGTGCCGGCTACTCCGATTTTGAAGAGGCGGAAAATTAAGCCGCCGTCGCGCGCATGTCGCGGCGGAAATCGGAAGGCGACATGCCGGCGATTTGACGAAACGCCTTGTTGAAGGCGCTGACGGAGCCGAAGCCGCTTTCCATGGCAATCTGCAAAATATTGTCCTTGCCGTTCATCAGCATCGCCTGGGCGCGGGAAAGCCTGAGCAAGGTCAGGTATTTGATCAGCGTCATGCCGGTGGATTTGCGAAACAGGTTCATCGCATATTTCGGATGAAGCGAGGCGGCGCGGGCAATTTCGGTCGCGTCGATGTCGTCTAGAAAATTGGCGGCAATGAAATCGCACATGCGCACCACGCCGATTGAGGGCGCCATGCTCTCGTCGTTCTCTTCCCGTTTGCCGCTGACGGCGGAGGATATGACGGTATAGGGCTCGAGGAACATGCGCTCCACCCGCAGCAGCAATTCCTCCACCGCGTGCTGCGCCTTGGCCGGATCACCCGAAGTGACGTAACGGAACCAGCGGCCGAAATTTTCCTCGTCGGCCCGGTCCGTCTGCGCACTCACCATCGTTGCGCCGCCCATCAGCAGGCTGGAAACCGCAGCAGGCAGCCGCATGCGGAAAAAATGGACGAGCGGCAGATGCGCGCCCGCATAAATCGAATCATCGGAGGAACGGTCCATCTGGTGCGGCTGGCCGCCCCAGAAAATGCACATCTGGCCGGCATCGAGCGAAAGGTCGTGGTCGCCCATCCGGTAATGTACGGATCCCGACATCACATAGTTCACCTCCACCTGCGCATGCCAATGCGGCCTGAGCATGATGGGCGGGTGGTTGTAAAAAAGCTGGAGCGTGGTCGGCATGCCTTCGATGCTGCTTGCACCCGGCTGGTAGAAGGCTCTTTCGGCAATCTTACTTTCCGCCAAATCGATGTTCCCTTTGTACGAGACAGATTTCCTGCCGCCGGTAATGTGCCCATGTTCGCTAAAGAACGGCAATTGAAAAAAGGGAGGTTTTCAATGTGCTTTAAATTTCTTGGCGCGTCGACGGCTCTGGTGCTCCTTGCGGCACCGGTAATGGCGCAATCCGAGACCGTAACCATCTGGAGCTGGAATGTCGCCGCATCGGCGCTTAAATCCACTGTCGAAGGGTTCAACAAGCAAAATCCTGACATCAAGATTGTTGTTGAAGACCTTGGAAACGATCAGGTTTTCGACAAGACGCTGGCGGCTTGCGCAGCGGGTGGCGACGGCCTCCCGGATATTGTAACGGTCGAAAATTTCGAGGCGGAACTGTTCTGGAGCCGGTTCCCGGATTGTTTCACGGATTTGACTGCACTTGGCTATACGCCTGAAAAACAGGCGCTTTTTCCTGACTTCAAGCGCACGGAGCTGGAGGTCGATGGCGTAGCTTATGCGGTGCCTTGGGATTCGGGTCCGGTGGCCGTTTTTTACCGGCGCGATTTCTACGAAAAGGCTGCTGTCGATCCGGCCACCATCAAAAGCTGGGATGATTTCATCGCGGCTGGCAAGAAGGTCATGGCCGCCAATCCCGGCACCGTGATGGCGCAGGCCGATTTCAACGGCGACAGCGAGTGGTTCCGCATGATCGCCAACGAGCAGGGATGCGGTTACTTTTCGACCGACGGCCAGAACATCACCATCAACAAACCTGCCTGTGTCGCGACGCTTGAAAAGATCAAGCAGATGAAGGATGCCGGCATCATCACGGCTGCGATCTGGGATGAGAAGATTCAGGCCAATACTGCCGGCAAGGCCGCGAGCCAGATGTATGGCGCCTGGTATGAAGGCACGGTTCGCTCCGGCTCTCCCGGTCTTTCGGGCAAGTGGGGTGTCTATATGATGCCGAGCCTTACGCCTGACGGTCCGCATGCAGCCAATCTCGGTGGCTCTTCGCTGGCGATAAGTTCGGCGTCCAAGCACAAGGAAGCCGCCTGGAAGTACATCGACTACGCGCTGACCACCAATGAGGGGCAGGTGACGATGCTGAAGTCCTTCGGCCTCGTTCCCTCGCTTCTCTCCGCCATCGATGATCCTTTCGTCAAGGAAAAGCAGCCCTATTGGGGTGGGCAGGCGGTCTGGACCGATATTCTGGCGACCCTGCCGAAAATCGTGCCCAGCCGTGGCACCGCGTTCCAGTCGGATGCAGATGCGATCTACAAGGCGACGCAGACCAAATATTTCGCGGGTGGTTATCCCGATGCGAAAGCAGCTCTCGACGATGCCGCAAAGCAGATCGAAACGGCCACGGGGCTGCCGGTCGCGGAATGAAGCTCTCGGATGGCCGGCCTTGCGGTTTAGCATGACCGGCCTCTCCAAGCTTTCCAACCATCGCATCTGGAGGTCGTCATGCCGTCAAGGAACAGGATCGCTTATGCGTTCCTTGCGCCCTATCTTCTGATTTTCGCGACGTTCTGGGTCTGGCCGATAGTTAGCTCATTCATGCTGTCGTTTCAGAACACCCGCATCAATCCCTGGCGGTTTGCGCCCTCCATGAACTGGGGGAGGCTGGTCTCCGATCCGGCGTTTTATAACGCGCTCTACAATACGCTGATCATTCTGGTCATTCAGGTGCCTGTCATGATCGCGCTTGCGACCGTCATGGCGGTACTTCTGAACTCGCCACTGTTGAAGGTACGCCCGCTTTACCGTTTTGCCTTCTTCGCACCCGTCGTCGTCGGAGAAGTCGCTTATGCGGCAGTTTTCCGGCTGATGTTCAGTGCCGATTTCGGCATCATCAACAAGCTCATCACTTCCGTTGGCCTTTCGCCCATCTCGTGGTTCGACAATGCCAATGCGGCCATGGCGCTGGTCATCATCGCCGTCACATGGCGCTGGGCGGGGTATAACGCCATCATCATTCTGGCCGGCCTGCAATCCATCCCCGGCGATGTCTATGAGGCGGCGACACTGGACAAGGTGAACAAGCGGCAGCAGTTCTTCCACATCACACTGCCGCTTTTGAAACCCATCATCCTTTTCTGCGTGGTCCTGTCCGTCATCGGCACCATGCAGCTTTTTGCCGAGCCTTTCCTCATCACCAACAGGGGTGGGCCGGGCGGCGGTACGGAAACGCTGGGGTTGTTCCTTTACCGGCAGGGCTTCACTTCGCTCAATTTCGGCTACGCCTCGGCCATCGCCTACACCATGGCGGCGCTCGCCATCGCCATTTCGTTTCTTAATCTCTGGGTCGGGAGGGAGCCGAAATGAGATCGAAATCCAGATCGCTTCTCTGGCAGAAGATCGCGCTGCATGCGACGCTGACGCCGCTTGCCCTCATCTGGCTATTTCCGCTGTGGATGATGTTCGTGTTCTCGACAATGCCTGATTTTGGCATTTTCAGCCCCGACATCGTGCTCGTCCCGTCCACCAATTTCATCGAGAACTTCAAAAACCTTCAGGCGGATACCAACTTCCTGCGGGCGATGTTCATATCGATCACCGTTGCGGTCATCTATACGGTTCTCTCGGTGTTTCTGACCTCCATGGCGGGCTGGGCGCTGGCGCGCTATCGTTTTGCCGGACGCTCGGTGGTGATCGCCATCATTCTCGGCACCATCACCTTGCCTTTTGCAGTTGTCGTCATTCCCCAGTTCATCATGGTGGCGCGCGAATTTAAGCTCGCCAACACCTGGGTGGCACTCATCGTGCCGCCACTGTTTAACTCGCTCGGCGTGCTGTTCATGCGGCAATCCTTTTCCATGATGCCAACGGAGCTTTTCGATGCGGCAAGGGTCGAGGGCGTCAAGGAATGGCAGATATTCCTGCGCATTGCCCTGCCATTGGCGCGCCCCACCATGGCGGCGCTGTCGATCATCCTCTTCCTCGCTTCCTGGAATAATTATCTCTGGCCGCTGCTTATCAACTCCCGCCCGGAAATGATGACCGCACCCGTGGCACTTGGCACCCTCATCGGGCTCACCAAAGTGTCTTGGGGCGGCATCATGGCCGGTGCAGTTCTGCTCACCGCACCCATTCTCATCGTTTTCGTGGCTTTGCAGCGCCACTTCATCGCCGGCATTTCCGCCGGGGCAGTCAAGTAAGGGGAGAGACCGCATGGCGGAACTTTCGCTCAAGAATGTCGTCAAGCGCTACGGTGCGCTGAAAGTCATCCATGGTGCAGATCTCGATATTGCCGATGGCGAGTTCGTGGTCTTCGTCGGCCCGTCCGGCTGTGGCAAGTCAACGCTTCTGCGTATGATCGCGGGGCTGGAGGATATATCGGACGGCGATATCAGTATCGGCGGCAGAACGGTCAACGATGCCGATCCGGCCGATCGCGGCATCGCCATGGTATTTCAATCCTATGCGCTTTATCCGCACATGACGGTTGCCGAAAACCTGTCCTTCGGCCTGAGGATGAACGGTAATCCCAGGGCTGATACGGAAAAGCGTGTCAGCCGAGCCGCCGAAATCCTGCAGATCAACGAGTTGATGGAACGCCGGCCAAAGCAGCTTTCCGGCGGGCAGCGGCAGCGTGTCGCCATCGGCCGCGCCATCGTGCGCGAACCGCAGGTCTTTCTGTTCGACGAGCCCTTGTCGAACCTCGATGCGGAACTTCGGGTGCAGATGCGGGTGGAAATCTCGCGGCTGCACAAGCAGCTTGGCACCACGATGATCTATGTCACCCACGACCAGACTGAGGCGATGACGCTGGCCGACAAGATCGTGGTTTTGAGGGCGGGCAATATCGAACAGGTCGGTGCCCCGCTCGATCTTTATGACGACCCCGCCAACCGTTTCGTTGCCGGTTTCGTCGGTTCGCCGAAGATGAATTTTCTGGAGGCGACCGTCATCGGTACGGGTGGACAAAGCGTCACGCTGTCGCTCGACAGCGATCCTGCCGTGCGGCTGACCCTGCCGATCAAGGACCGGCTCGATGAGGGAAGCAAGGTCTCGCTCGGTATCCGGCCCGAACATTTTGCTGATGTCGGGCAGGGCGATGCCGATCTCACCGTCCACGTCGATGTCGCCGAGCACCTCGGCAATACCAGCTATGTCTATGCCCGTACGGAAGGCGGTGAGCAACTCGTCATCGAGCGGCCGGAATCGCGAGACGTCGCCAATCGTGACCGGCTGACGGTCGGTCTTTCCGCCCGCAAGGCATTTCTTTTCGACAGTCAGGGCAATCGCCTGCGCTGAACCCTTTCCCAAGCACGCAAGTCAAGACGAGGATTTCATGACGACCGACCAACCGATCCGCTGGGGCATTATCGGCCCGGGCACCATCGCCAAGACCTTTGCGGACGGCATTGCCCATTCCCGCACGGGTAAGCTCGAGGCTATCGCCACCCGCAATCCGGACAAGCCCGGCCTTGCTGACGCCTTTCCCGGCGCGCGCATCATCCACGGTTACGATGCGCTGCTTTCCGATCCCCATATCGACGCCGTCTATATCGCCACGCCCCATACCGGCCATGCGGAATGGGCGATCAAGGCGATCCGTGCGGGCAAAAACGTGCTGGTGGAAAAGCCCATCGCGCTTTCCGCCTATGACGCCGACGCCATTTTCCACGAAGCGAAAAAAGCTGATGTCTTTGCGGGCGAGGCCTATATGTACCGCCTGCATCCGCAGACGGCAAAACTGGTAGAGTTGATCAGGAACCGCGCCGTTGGCGATATCCGCATCATCCGCTCCAGTTTCGGTTTTAACATGGGGTCTTTCCGTGCCGACCATCGTCTGTTTTCCAATGAGACGGCAGGCGGCGGCATTCTCGATGTCGGCGGTTATCCCGTATCCATGGTGCGGCTGATTGCCGGTGCAGTCGATGGAAAACCCTTTGCTGAACCCGAAAAGATTGTAGGTGCGGCCCATCTCGGCCAGTCGGGCGTCGATGAATGGGCTTCGGCCGTTCTGAAATTTTCGAACGGTATCGTTGCCGAAGTCTCCTGCTCGATCATGGCAGGCCAGGACAATGTGCTGCGCATCATCGGTTCGGAAGGCCGTATCGAAGTCAAGGATTTCTGGTTCGCCGCCGGCCACAAGGGTGGCACCGGCCGGATCGATATTTTCAGGGGCGACAAGGTCGAAACCATCGAATTGCCGGAAGACCGTTGGCTCTATTCCTTCGAAGTCGATGCGGCAGGTGAGGCGATAAGGCAGGGCAAGCAGGAATTCGGCGCGCCCGGCATGGGCTGGGCCGACAGTCTCGGCAATCTACGTGTCATGGACCAGTGGCGTGCCGCCGTTGGCCTGGAATACAGCGTCGAAAAAGCAACTTCTCGCATCACGAATCTTGCCGGTGGCAAGGTCGTGGCAGGCAATGCGGTTCCGAAGCGGCAGATACCCGGCCTCACCAAACCCGCTTCGGTGGTTGCGCTCGGTTTCGAGTTCTTCCCCAATTTCGCCTCCGCGTCCCTGACGCTCGATGCCTTTTATGAGGCGGGCGGCAATCTGTTCGATACGGCTTATGTCTATGGCGGCGGCAAGACGGAAGCCATATTCGGTGACTGGCACACCAGCCGCAACGTGCCGCGCGAAGAAATCGTGCTGATCGGCAAAGGCGCGCATTCGCCCCTCTGCTATCCGGACATGATCGCCAAGCAGCTCAACCAGTCGCTGGAGCGTCTGAAGACGGATTATGTCGATGTCTATTTCATGCATCGTGACAATCCCGACGTGCCGGTCGGCGAATTTGTCGATGCGATGGATGCCGAAGTCCGGCGTGGTCGCATTCGGGGCATTTTTGGCGGATCGAACTGGACGCGCGAGCGTATGGACGAGGCCACCGCCTATGCGCAAGAGAACGGCAAGCAGGCGCCGGGCGCACTTTCCAACAATTTCTCGCTTGCCGAAATGCTCGATCCCATCTGGGCGGGGTGTGTGGCGGCATCGGACGATGAGTGGAAGGCATGGCTCCAATCCCGCCAGATCCCGAATTTCGCCTGGTCGAGCCAGGGGCGTGGCTTCTTCACCGACCGGGCGGGGCGGGACAAGCGAGATGACGAGGAAATCGTCCGCGTCTGGTATTCCGACCGCAACTTCGACCGCCGCGACCGGGCGATCGAGCTTGCCCGGAAACTCGGCCGCCATCCGATCCACATCGCGCTCGCTTATGTCATCGCCCAGCCTTTCCCGGTCATTCCGCTGATCGGGCCGCGCACCATTGCCGAACTGGAGGACAGCCTTTCTTCGCTGGATATCAAGCTGACGGCCGAGCAGGTTAAGTGGCTGGAGGCGTGACGCGACACGAGGCGGCGGGTTTTCCGCGGTCTCCGGATGGATGATAAAGTCGGCTACCTCTCCTGCGTCATGCCGGGCTTGACCCGGCATCCAGCCACGGTGTGTCAGCGCCGTGGCCGGAGCCTTTTGCAATGAAGGAATTGACCGTGCTGGACCCCCGACCTCGTCAGGGTGACGGAATGCGGATGCTGTGGTGGTGCTAAAGCACTGTTTTATAGGAGGACTATCCCCAACCTCCTACCTTATCTTGTTTTCCTGCTTCTTTCTCTCAGCAGCCGCTGATAAATCGGGATCTTGATATTATTGCGCCCGCCTGAAAACACGGCGGGTGAAACAATCTACCGAGGTTCTTATGGGCGATATCGATCGAGGCCGTGCGCAGCAGTTGATGGGTGAGGCGGGCATGGATGCGCTGGTGCTTTTCCAGCCCGAAGCCTTCCGTTATGCGGTTGGAGCAAATGCCGGTGTTGCGACGATGTGGGGCAGGGCGGGGTCGGCGATTGCGCTTGTCCCAGCCGATGCTGCGTCCGGGCTTGCCGCCGTCGTCAGCGATCACGCCGCACCTCTTGTCGAGAAGGCCGCGCCTGATGTCGATCTGCGCCGGCATCGCATCTGGATCGATATGGTCGATATGTCGGGTGTCGAAAACGTCTCGCAGGTAGACGGTGCCTATCGCCGAAACAATTCCGGCGGACAGAGGCCGGAGACATTCGATCGCGCCGCCTGCTTTGTTTTGCTGGCCGACCTTCTGCAGGAACGCGGGCTGTCTGCGGCGCGTATCGGTGCCGATCTCGAATTCATGCCGGCCGCCGATTTTTCGGCTCTTCGTGAGGTGACGCCCGCTGTGACCTGGGTTGATGGCTCGACGGTGCTGAAACGTCTGCGTGCGGTGAAATCCGTGCGCGAGATTGAACTTCTCAGGCGGGCCGCAGCGGCCGCTGAGGCCGGGCTGGTCGAGATGGCGGCGGCCGTGCGGCCGGGCTTGGCGCTCAGCCAGCTTTCCAACGCGTGGAAAGCCGGCGCTCAGTCGCATGCCCTGAAGTCGGGTTTTTCGCTTAGCGGCCATTGGGACTATATATCGGTCGGTCCGGCCCTGTCGGATATGACGGCGGTCGTCGCGCCCGGTGCCCTGATCAAGGCCGATGTTGGCACGCTGGTCGATGGTTATTCGTCGGATGGCGCGCGGACGTTTTCATGGGGTGCGGTCTCTCCGCTCGCGGCCAATATTTTCAAAGCGCTGGAGGCAGCTTTTGCCAGCGGGCTGGAAGCGATTCGTCCCGGCAATACATTCGGTGCGGTGCACGCCGCCATGCTGGCTTCGATGCGCAAAGACGGATTCAGCGAATATTATCGCGGTCATTTCGGCCATTCCGTCGGCGGCGGCGTGGGCATCGAGGAATGGCCGTTTTTTTCCCATGACAATGAGGAGGTCATTCTTCCGGGCATGGTCGTGGCACTTGAAGCGCCGTTTTACGGCGAAGGTCTAGGCGCGCTGATGATCGAGGACCAGTTTCTCGTTACCACAGCAGGGGCAGAGTGCATGAACAGCCTGCCACGCACCCTGCGGGATTTGTCCCGGGCCTGAGGCCGGCCAGGTTCAGAGAAAGTCGTCGCGGCGCGGGGTGAAGCAGTCGATCAGCTCGCCCTCTTCCAGGCAGAGGCAGCCGTGCTCGACATGGCCGGGAATGATGAGGCTGTCGCCTTTCTGCAGGTCGTAGGCTTCGCCATCGCGGTAAAAGCGGAAACTGCCGCTGGCGACATAGGTGGATTGCACATGCGGATGGTTGTGCAGCTTGCCTTCGGCGCCGGTCTTGAAGCGGAACGAAACCACCATCAGCTCCGGCGCTTCGGAAAGCACGGTGCGTTCAACACCATCGTCGGGTGAAACGGTGGGGAATGTCGGAAGCTGCTGCATGTCGTTCTCCTCGGTCATGCGATGTCGTTCAAGCTTGAAATTCAGCGCGGCGCGCGCAGCATGGCGCGGTAACGCGTCTGGCTGCTTTTCAGGTGGTGGCGCATGGCGCTTCTTGCCGCCTCTTCGTCGCCGTCCTGTATCGCAATCAGGATCGCTTCGTGCTCACCGACAAGCCGGTTGAGGTCAGCGGGTGAAAGCACGGTTTCCCTGCCGTTTTCGGCAACGGCGCGGCGCGGAATGAGCGTTGGGCCAAGCACCTGTAGAAACTCGCTGAAGCGCGGATTGTTGGTTGCGTCGGCAACGGCCAGGTGAAAAGCGAAGTCGGCCTCTGCTGTCGGAATGCCCTTGGCGGCACTGGCGCGGAAGGCATCGAAGGCTTCGATGATTTTCTCCTCCTGCGCCGGGGAGCGGCGAACGGCCGCAAGACCGGCGGCATCACCTTCCACGGCGGTGCGCAGTTCGAGCATTTCGATCAGGGACGAGACGCGGGCAAGATCGACATTATGGAACGGCCGTCGCTCGACAGGCGCTGGCTCCAGCACGAAGACGCCCGCACCCTGACGCGGCTCGACCAGCCCGTCGGACCTCAGTGAGGCGATGGCCTCGCGCACCACGGTGCGGCTTACGCCGAATTCCTGCGTCATCTGCGCTTCGGAAGGCAGGCGCTCGCCTGTCTTATAACGGCCCTTGGCGATCTGGCTGCGGAGCTCCTCGGAAACCTTCACCACAAGCGTCTTGGCTTGCGGAGCTGCCGGTTCGGAGGTTATCGCTTTTGTCATTGTCATCGCCGTTCTAAAAAAGGGTGCAGGTTAGCGTCCGGTATTCCTCGATACGTCATTCGCGGTCCGGCTTGCAATCCCGCTGCACGCGCAGGAAAGACCGGTTATCATGCCTGTCGGTCCCGAATGGCATTTCACGTCGCCTTGAAGATCGGATTGTCGATGAAAACGCCGCCCTGAAAACGCGCCACCGCATCTTTAGGGTCTGGTTGCGGTGTTGTCTCGGCAATGTGCTGCCGGAAAGTCTCGGCGTTGTCCTTCGGTTTCCAGCCAAGCCAGCCGAGGTGGGAATTGTCCCACCAGCCCGCGTCATTGGCCGATGCGCCCCAGATGACCGGGCAGCCGAGCACCGGCGCGCGGAAAACCGCCTCGATCAGCGATACGAAATCATCCTGCGAAAACCAGGTCGACAACATACGGTGATTTTGCGGTTCCGGCGTGCAGGAGCCGATGCGGACCAGCGCCGTTTCCTGGCCGAATTTTTCGAAATACATGCGGGCGAGGCTTTCGCCGAAACATTTGGACACGCCGTAAAGACCGTCCGGCCGGAAGGGAACGTTGGGGCCAAGCCGCTCTGTCTGGGAATAATAACCGATCGTGTGATTGGAGCTGGCGAAGACGATTCGCGGCTGCCCATGGGCGCGGGCCGCCTCATAGAGGTTATAAAGCCCGATGATATTACCGTGAAGGATCTGCTCGAAAGGCCGCTCCACCGATATGCCGCCAAGATGGACGATGCCGTCACAATCGGCGACCATCGCATCGACGGCGCTGGCGTCGGCCAGATCGCATTGCACGCATTCCTCGTTCGGCCCGGCAGGATCGAGCGGCGAAAGATCGGCAAGACGCAATATCTCGGCCATGGGTGCGAGGCGCTTGCGCATGACGCGGCCGAGCTGGCCAGCCGCACCGGTAACAAGAAGCCGTTTCATTGCAATTCTCCCTAAACGAATGGACTGCGGATCATCGAGGCTGCGGGAAACCCCATTCAACGTCTCCGGCGTGGTCGAGATATCCAGGTTCCTCTTGACCTTGTCATACAGATCGTACAAAAAGCGGATAACATATATTATGTCCTATACGCAACAATCATGAAGGATGAGTTTGATGCTGACCGTCGAAACAAGGCAGGCCGTCAACCCGGAATATGCAAAAACGCTCGATACCGATGGGCTTCGCAAGCATTTCCTCGCCAACGACATGTTCCGTTCCGGCGAAATCAGGCTGATCTATACCCATTACGACCGTTTCGTCATGGGCGGCGCGGTGCCTGATGGTGCCCCGCTGATGCTGGACAAGGTCGAGGAAACCAAGACGCCGTCGTTCCTTGACAGGCGCGAGATGGGAATCGTCAATATCGGAGACACCGGCACCGTCAACGCTGGTGGCGAGACGTATACGCTCAATCGTGGCGACGTTCTGTATCTCGGTGCGGGAAGCGGTGCGGTGACCTTCGATGGCGCGGGCCGGTTCTACATCACTTCATGCCCGGCGCATCGCAGCCTGCCGGCAAAGCTCGTCAGCCTTGCCGACAGCAAGGAGGTCAAGCTTGGTGCGACCGAGACCTCCAACAAGCGCACAATCAACCAGTTCATCCACCCGCTGGTCATGGAAAGCTGCCAGCTCGTGCTCGGCTATACGACGCTAGAGGACGGCTCCGTCTGGAACACCATTCCGTCGCATATTCATGATCGCCGCATGGAGGCCTATCTCTATTTCGGCATGGATGAAAAGTCGCGCGTTCTGCACCTGATGGGTGAGCCGCAGGAAACGCGGCATCTCTTCATTTCCAACGAAGAGGGTGCCATTTCTCCGCCCTGGTCGATCCATTCCGGCGCTGGCATCGGCTCTTACACGTTCATCTGGGCCATGGCTGGAGACAATGTCGATTATACCGACATGGACTTCATCCAGCCGGGGGATCTGAAATGAAAAATCCCTTTTCGCTTCAAGGGCGTAAGGCGCTGGTGACGGGTGCCAATACGGGGCTTGGTCAAGCAATCGCCGTCGGCCTCGCCGCGGCCGGCGCGGAAGTTGTCTGCGCCGCCCGCCGCGCGCCGGACGAGACGCTGAACATGATCGCGAAGAACGGCGGCAAGGCCGCCGCATTGTCGATTGATTTTGCCGATCCACTCGCCGCCAGGGACAGCTTTGCCGACGCCGATTTCGATATTCTCGTCAACAATGCCGGCATCATTCGCCGCGCCGATTCCGTGGAGTTTTCAGAGCTCGACTGGGATGAGGTGATGGACGTCAATCTCAAGGCGCTGTTTTTCACCACGCAGGCCTTCGCCAAGGAATTGCTGGCGAAAGGTCGTCCGGGCAAGGTAGTCAATATCGCCTCGCTACTGTCGTTTCAGGGCGGCATCCGCGTGCCGTCTTATACGGCGGCGAAGCATGGCGTTGCCGGTCTGACCAAGCTTCTGGCAAATGAGTGGGCCGCGAAGGGCATCAACGTCAATGCCATTGCGCCCGGTTACATCGAAACCAACAATACCGAGGCGTTGCGGGCGGATGCTGCCCGCAACAAGGCCATTCTGGAGCGCATCCCGGCAGGCCGCTGGGGGCATTCTGAAGACATCGCCGGGGCGGCGGTTTTCCTCGCCTCGCCGGCGGCCGACTACGTGCATGGCGCCATCCTCAATGTCGATGGTGGCTGGCTGGCGCGCTAATGCGCGCCGGTTTTCAAAATTCATCATATAACTTGTATGATGACTTGTTGACAAATATGCGGCAAGCGGTTTAGGTGGCTTCCAGTCAGTGAACTTGCAGAGGAATACGGATTATGAACCCTGAACAAATCAAGGCGGCGCTTGGCTCCGGCCTGCTCTCCTTCCCGGTAACGCATTTTGATTCCGAGGGTCGTTTTGCGGCCGATAGCTACAGGGCGCATGTCGAATGGCTTGCCGGTTACAAGGCGCCGGTGCTGTTTGCCGCCGGCGGTACGGGCGAGTTCTTCTCGCTAAAGCCGGATGAAATCCCTGCTATCGTTTCGGCTGCCAAGGAAGTGGCCGGTGAAACGGCAATCGTTTCCGGCTGCGGCTACGGCACCGAAGTTGCGGTTGATATCGCACGCTCGGTGGAAAAAGTCGGTGCTGATGGCATCCTGCTTCTGCCGCATTACCTCATCGATGCGCCGCAGGAAGGCCTTTACGCGCACATCAAGAAAATATGCCAGTCGGTCGGCATCGGCGTCATGGTTTATAACCGCGACAATTCGGTGCTTCAGGCGGATACGCTGGCGCGTCTCTGCGATGAGTGCCCGAACCTCGTCGGCTTCAAGGACGGCACCGGTGATATCGGTCTCGTTCGCCAGATCACCGCCAAGATGGGTGACCGCCTGATGTATCTCGGCGGCATGCCGACGGCGGAACTGTTTGCCGAAGCCTATCTCGGCGCCGGTTTCACGACCTATTCCTCGGCCGTCTTCAACTTCGTGCCGGGCCTTGCCAACGAGTTCTATGCGGCGCTGCGGGCCGGCGAGCGCGCCACCTGCGAACGCATCCTGACGGAATTCTTCTATCCGTTCATGGCGATCCGCAATCGCGCCAAGGGTTACGCTGTCTCCGCCATCAAGGCTGGCGTTCGCCTGCAGGGCTTTGATGCGGGTCCGGTGCGCGCGCCGCTGAAGGATCTGACGAATGAGGAAATCGGCATGCTCGATGCCCTGATCGGCACGCACAAGCGCAAGGTGTGATCAAGGTATAACGGGAGGGGAACGATGAAGATCACAGCGGTGCGCACGCATCTGCTCGAACATCGGCTGGCCACGCCGTTTGAAAGCGCATCCATGCGCTTTGACCGGCGTGCCCATGTTCTGGTCGAAATCGAATGCGATGACGGGACCGTCGGCTGGGGCGAATGCCTCGGTCCGGCGCGACCGAACGCCGCCGTGGTTCAGGCCTATTCCGGTTGGCTTATTGGCCAGGATCCCCGCCAGACCGAAAAGATCTGGGCTGTGCTTTACAATGCCCTGCGCGACCAGGGCCAGCGCGGCCTCAGCATTACCGCCCTGTCCGGTATCGATATCGCGCTGTGGGATATCAAGGGAAAGCATTACGGCACCTCCATCTCCATGCTGCTCGGCGGGCGCTGGCGCGAAAGCGTGCGCGCCTATGCCACCGGCAGCTTCAAGCGTGATGGGGTCGACCGCATCTCCGACAATGCCAATGAGATGGCGGAGCGCCGTGCAGAGGGTTTTCACGCCTGCAAGATCAAGATCGGTTTCGGCATCGAGGAGGATCTTGCGGTCATTGCCGCCGTGCGCGAAGCGATCGGGCCGGATATGCGGCTGATGATCGACGCCAATCACGGCTATACCGTTACCGAAGCCATCGCGCTCGGCAATCGTGCGGCTGAATACGGCATCGACTGGTTCGAGGAGCCGGTGGTTCCGGAGCAGCTCGATGCCTATGCTCGCGTGCGGGCGGGCCAACCAATCCCGGTTGCGGGAGGCGAGACCTGGCACGGGCGTTACGGCATGTGGCAGGCGCTTTCCGCCGGTGCCGTGGATATTCTCCAGCCCGACCTCTGCGGCTGCGGCGGCTTTTCCGAAACGCAGAAGATTGCCACGCTTGCCACGCTGCACGGCGTACGCATTGTGCCGCATGTGTGGGGCACGGGCGTGCAGATCGCCGCTGCCCTGCAGTTCATGGCCGCGATGGTGCCCGATCCGGTGCGGGTAAACCCCGTCGAGCCGATCATGGAATTCGATCGGACGCATAATCCGTTCCGTCAGGCCGTGCTGCAACAGCCGATAGAGGCGGTGAACGGTGTCGTCGCCATTCCCGATGGTCCCGGTCTCGGCATCGAGATCAACCGCGACGCACTCGTTGAATTCAGGATGCCACAGCCATGAGCGAACTTGTCAGAAAACTAAGCGGGACACCGCCGCAGCCAGCGTTCCCAAAAGGGGCGGTCGATACTCAGATGCATATGTATCTGCCCGGTTATCCAGCCTTGCCGGGTGGGCCGGGCCTGCCGCCGGGTGCGCTGCCGGGGCCTGAGGATTATCGCCAGCTCATGCAATGGCTCGGCATCGACCGCGTCATCATCACCCAGGGCAACGCCCAACAGCGAGATAACGGCAACACGCTAGCCTGCGTGGCAGAAATGGGCGAGGCAGCCCGCGCGGTGGTGATTATCGATGAGAACACGACTGAAAAGGACATGGAACGACTTGCCGCTGCCGGTGCCGTGGGCGCCCGTATCATGGATTTGCCGGGCGGCGCGGTGAACCTATCGGAACTGGAAGTGGTGGATCAGCGTGCCCATGCGGCCGACTGGATGGTGGCGGTTCAGTTCGACGGCAATGGGCTTCTCGATCATCTGCCGCGTCTTGAAAAAATCCGTTCGCGCTGGGTCTTCGACCACCATGGAAAATTCTTCAGGGGTATCGACACGGATGGCCCGGAAATGGCGGCACTTTTGAAGCTCATCGATCGCGGCAATCTCTGGTTCAAGTTTGCCGGTGTTTATGAAAGTTCGCGCGACGCCTGGCCCTACGAAGATGTTGCAGCCTTTTCGCGCCGTATCGCTGCCCATGCGCCGGAGCGGATCGTCTGGGGGACGAACTGGCCGCACAATTCGGTCCGTGAGACGGCTGCCTATCCGGATGATGCCCGCCTTGCGGAGCTCACACTCGGCTGGCTGCCGGACGATGCGGCCCGTCACCGAGCGCTGGTGGAAAATCCAGAAGCCCTGTTCAAGCTGCCGCCACTCAAGGCGGTGTAGTTTCAATTCGGGATAGTTGGGGAAAGGGAGGTCCCCATCATCCTTTGCAGATGAAAGGTCTTTGCATGCCGGCCCGGATGGGCGTGAAAAATTCGGTCCGTTTGCCTTGGAGGGGTGGGGCCGTTGTTACAACGGAGGAGGAAGAAATGAAAAAGATTGCAAGCATGATGTGCATCGCGATGGGGATCGCGCTGTCAGGCGTTTCCGCCAAGGCGCAGGAAATCACCCTGCGCTCGGCCGATATTCATCCCGACGGTTATCCGACGGTTGAAGCCGTGAAATATATGGGCGAACTTCTGTCGGAACGCTCCAATGGCCGCATCAAGGTGCAGGTCATGAACAATTCGGTTCTCGGCGGTGAAAAGGATACCATCGAGCAGACCCGCTTCGGCGTCATCGACATGAACCGCGTCAACGCTGCGCCTTTCAACAATCTCGTCAAGGAAACTACCGTTCTCGGCCTGCCTTTCCTGTTCCGTTCGACGGAACACATGCACAATACCGTAGACGGCCCGATCGGCGATGAGGTTCTGGCAGCTTTCGAACCGCACGGCCTGATCGGTCTTGCCTTTTATGATTCCGGTGCGCGTTCCTTCTACACAACCAAGAAGCCCATCGAAAAACTGGCGGACCTGAAGGGCCTCAAAATCCGCGTGCAGCAATCGGATCTGTGGATATCGATGATGCAGGCGTTTGGCGCCAACCCTACGCCGATGCCGATGGGCGAGGTTTACTCCTCGCTTGAAACAGGCGTTGTCGATGGTGCGGAAAACAATTGGCCGTCCTACGAATCCGCCCGTCACTATGAAGTGGCGAAGAACTATTCGCTGACGGAACATTCCCTCAATCCGGAAATCCTCGTCATCTCCAAGATTTCCTATGACAAGCTTTCGCCGGAAGATCAGAAGCTGCTGCGTCAGGCAGCCAAGGATTCCGTTGGCAAGATGCGTGAATTGTGGAGTGCGCGCGAAAAGGCCTCGGAAGAAAAAGTACGCGCCGGTGGCGCCAACGTCATCAAGGTCAACAAGGAAGAGTTCGCCGCCGCGATGGGGCCGGTCTACGACAAGTTCGTCACCGATCCGAAAATGAAAGACCTTCTTGAGCGGGTAAAAGCCGTCAAGTGACATAGGGAAAACCGGCTCTGGCAACAGGGCCGGTTTTCTTTTGTCGTCATTGGTCTGAGGTTGGAGGAGGAAGGCAAATGCGAAACTTCATGCGGGCGATCCGCCCATTTCTCGGCGCGCTCAGCCGTGCGTCACTTTACATCGCCGGCGTCGGCATGGTCGCCATGACCCTTATCGTCGGCTGGCAGGTGTTTGCCCGTTATATTTTGAATGATTCACCAAGTTGGTCCGAGCCGCTGTCGCTTCACCTTATGTCATGGTTCATCATGCTGGGGGCGGCGGTGGGCGTGCGTGAAAGCGTGCATCTGGGGCTGGATATTCTGCGCTATATGATGCCGCCGCGCATACAGGCGGCGATGGACCTGACCAGTCTGGCACTGATCTTCTTTTTCGGGGTTGGCATGTGCTGGTACGGAACCGTCCTCTCTGCCGGAACATGGACGGCGACGATCCCTGTTCTTGGATGGCCGGGCGGCATGGATTTCTTCCCGCTGATCGGTGGCGGTTTTCTGATCGCGCTGTTTGCAGCCGAACGCTTTATCGATCTTGCCATCGGCGAGGAAATCGCGGCGGATGTGTTTGTGCAGGAGGCCGCGTAAATGGCTTACACAATCCTCTTCGGTGTCTTCACCCTTCTGATGCTGATCGGTACGCCGATTGCGTTCTGCCTCGGCATTGCCTCCTTCGCCACCGTTCTTTATCTCGGCCTGCCGCCCATCGTGGTCTTCCAGCAGATGAACTCCGGCATGAACGTGTTTGCGATGATGGCGATCCCGTTCTTCATCTTCGCGGGTGACCTCATGGTCCGCGGCGGTATAGCCCATCGTCTGATCCGTTTTGCGGCCGGTCTTGTCGGTCATCTGCGCGGCGGTCTGGGGCAGGTCAACATCGTCGCTTCGACATTGTTCGGCGGCATATCCGGCTCGGCTGTCGCCGACGCCTCGGCCGTTGGTGGTCTAATGATCCCGCAAATGGCCAAGCGCGGTTATGACCGGGATTACGCCGTCAACGTCACTGTCAATGCCGCCATCATCGCGCTGATGATCCCGCCTTCGCACAACATGATCCTTTATTCGATCGCGGCGGGTGGCAATGTTTCGGTGGCCGATCTCTTCACCGCCGGCATCATTCCAGGCCTGCTGCTTGCTGCGGCCCTGATGGTCACCGCCTATATCGTCGCGCGGCGCAAGGGTTACCCGTCCGAGCCGTTTCCCGGCTTTTCGAAGCTGATGTATTATCTTCTGGCGTCCTTTCCCGGCATTCTGTTGATCGGCATCATCTTCGGCGGCGTCCGTTCGGGTATCTTCACCGCGACGGAGAGCTCCTGCATTGCGGTTCTCTACGCTTTCCTTGTCGCCATGCTTGTCTATCGTGAGCTGGACTGGAGCGGTTTCGTGGAAGCGGTGATGGGGGCGGTTCGTACGACAGCGATGGTTCTGCTCGTCATCGGCACGGCTGCGTCGTTCGGCTGGTTGATGGCGTTTCTGCAGGTACAGACACTGATGATCGCGACAATCAGCGCAATTTCGGACAATCCGATTATCGTGCTTCTGGTCATCAACGTCATTCTGCTCTTGCTCGGCACTTTCATGGATATGGCACCGATGGTCATCATTTCCACGCCGGTGCTTCTGCCTGTCGTGAAGGCCTTCGGCATCGATCCCGTGCATTTCGGCGTCGTGATGATCCTGAACGCCGGTATCGGTCTCAATACGCCGCCGGTCGGAACGGTGCTCTTCGTGGGATGTGCGGTTGGCGGCATAACGATACGGGAAGCGATGCGAACGATCTGGCCGTTCTTCGGCGCCAGCATAGCCGTGCTGCTCGCCGTCACCTATATCCCGTCGCTTTCACTCTGGCTGCCGTCACTTTTCCGGTAGTTCCAAAGCTTTATCGCAAGAAGGCCCCGCTATGCCGGGGCCTTTTCCATTTCGGTGGCAAGCAGCCTCTGCTGTTCGTGCTCGTCAAACGCCATCAGATTGCCGTGCCTGCTGCGGCGTATCCTGTTCATGTGGTCGCGGGGGCTCAACCCCAATGTGCGCTTGAACATCCGCGAAAAATAATAGGGATCTCCATATCCCACTTCTGCCGCCGCAGCCGCAACTGAAAGCCCGGCTTCAAGAAAATGCATGGCACGTTCCATGCGTTTGAATTCCTGATATTTCCTCGGCGTGCGCCCCACCCGTTTCTGGAACTCACGCAGGAAATAGTCGCGATTATAGGGGGCTGCGTCGGTCGCCCTTGCGGCGATTTCAGGGTCGAGCGGATTGGCGGAAATCATCGTGATCGCTTTCATGACAGCCAGATCCAGGGCTTCCGCACCTTCCGGCTGGAAACTTGGACGGTCGACCCATCCGAGAAATGCATCATCGATAAATGCGATCAGCAACACCATGAACAGGTGATGCTGGCCAAGCGTGACAGAGGAGGGCGGAGCGCTCTGCCGATAGTGGCGCACCAGCGGCTCCAGCAGCGGCCAGCGGCTCAGCGAAAGTTTCGGCTTGAGGTCCATCTGCGCGACAAGGTTGTGGCGACCGTAAATATCCAGCGTGAAATGCTGTGCCACTCCCCGATAGGTGACGGCCTGTTCATTCCAGCCGATAAAATGCTGCCCCCTGAAAATCAGCATGGCGTCGCCAGGCTCCAGCACCCGTGCTTCACCGTCCACGAGATAATGCCCGCGACCCTCCAGGCAGATAATGAGATCGTCCACCTGATTGGATTTGTCGATCTGCCAGGTGCGGGAGTGCTCCATCTTGATCGTGGCGCGCGTGAGATTAAGCGTGAGCGCCGCAGGCGGAACGGACGAGAGAATACCACCTTCGATTTCGTCCATCTTTTTCCTCGTCTTTGTTAATTCACCTTGGCTCGGAAATTTGGTTTTGTCACCTCACAAACTGCTTATGCGCGCCGTATCAATGAGGGAGGAGATCGGCTGCGGCGAGAAATCGCGCCATCATGCGCCCGCCGTCAGCCGTTCCGGGAGAATCACTTGCACGAAATTGTATTCTGTTATCCGCGCCTTTCCGGGGTGGGGGAGGAGCGTCATGAAATCTAATCGCTTCCTCGGGCTGGGATATCTGACGCCCTACATCATCGGACTTCTGGTTTTCACGGCGATCCCGTTTCTGGGTTCCCTGTATCTCAGCTTCACCCGCTACGACCTGATGAGTGACCCCACATGGGCGGGACTGGCCAATTACGAGCGGCTCTTCACCCGTGATCGCACGTTCATGAAATCCCTGAACGTCACCCTGTTTTATGTGTTTCTGACGGTGCCGTTGAAGCTTGCCTTCGCGCTGTTCATCGCGGCAATACTCAATTACAAGCTGCAATTCATCAATTTTTTCCGCACCGCCTTTTACGTTCCGTCCATCCTCGGCGGTTCGATCGCGATTGCGGTGCTGTGGCGCTACATCTTCGCCAGCGAAGGGCTGGCCAACATGGCGCTGGCGGCAATCGGCTTGTCGCCGGTGGACTGGTTTGGCGATCCCGCCAATGCGCTTTTCACAATCACGCTGCTGCGCTGCTGGCAGTTCGGTTCGGCCATGGTGATCTTTCTCGCCGCGCTGCAATCCATCGACAAGTCGCTTTATGAGGCAGCAGCAATCGACGGCGCAGGAAAGGTAAAGACGTTCTTCTTCATCACCCTGCCGCTTCTGACGCCGGTCATCTTTTTCAACCTGATCATGCAGATGGTTCAGGCATTCCAGGAGTTTAACGGGCCTTACATCATCACCCAGGGCGGGCCGTTGAAGTCTACCTATCTGCTGCCTCTCTATATTTACGATGAGGCTTTCAAGAAGTTCAACATGGGCTATGCCTCCGCCATCGCCTGGGTTCTTTTCACCATCATTACCGTGCTGACCCTCGTGGCCTTCTGGTCCTCGAAAAAGTGGGTCTATTACGCCGGCGACAAGCGGAATTGATGCCATGACCGATATCGCAACCTTAAACGACATGCAGGCCGCCCGCCGGGCAAGGCTCCGGCTGTTATCGACCTCTGTCCGGTACACGCTGCTGTTCGCGGTCGGCTTCATCATGCTCTATCCGCTGATCTGGCTGGTCGGCGCAAGCTTCAAGACCAATTCCGAGATCTTTTCCGGTGCAGGTTTCATTCCTGAGACGCCAACGCTGGACGGTTACATCCGCGGCTGGGAGACCTCCACGCCGTACACCTTCGGTCGGTTTTTCTGGAATTCGTTCCTGATCATCCTGCCGAAGGTCATCGGAACGGCGATTTCCTGCACCATGGCGGCCTATGCCTTCGCGCGCTTCGATTTTCCGCTGAAGAAAATCCTGTTTGGCTCGGTCATCGCCATCCTGCTTTTGCCCAATGTCGTAACCCGCATTCCGCAATATATCCTGTTCCGTGACCTCGGCTGGCTGGATAGTTTCCTGCCGCTATGGGTTCCCTCGGCACTAGCCGGTGACGCCTTCTTCGTCTTCATGCTTGTGCAGTTCCTGCGCTCGCTGCCCTCGGATATGGAGGAAGCCGCCCGTGTGGATGGCGCCAACAGTCTGCAGACGCTGGTCTACATCGTCGTGCCGATGCTGGCGCCGGCGCTGATCTCGGTCTGCCTTTTCCAGTTCATGTGGACGATGAACGACTTTCTGGGACCGCTGATCTACCTGTCCTCGGTCGATAAATATCCGGTGAGCCTGGCGCTCAAACTCTCCATCGACACCACCGAAGCCTTCGAATGGAACCGTATCCTGGCGATGTCGGTGCTGACGATCGCGCCTGCGCTCGTCGTGTTTTTCGCGGCGCAACGGTATTTCATTGAAGGGATCTCGTCTGGCGGGGTCAAGGGCTGAAAATGGCAAGCGTTCAACTTAAAAATCTCGAAAAAGTCTATGGCGGCAGCTTCAAGGCCGTGCACGGCATCAATCTCGAAATCGAGGACGGCGAGTTCATGGTCTTCGTCGGCCCGTCCGGCTGCGCCAAATCCACCACGCTGCGCATGGTGGCGGGGCTGGAGGAAATCACCGGCGGTGAAATCCTCATCGGAGATCAGCGCGTCAACGACCTGCCGCCCGGCAAGCGCTCCATTGCCATGGTGTTCCAGAACTATGCGCTCTATCCGCATATGAAGGTGCGCGGCAATCTTGCTTTTGGCCTCAAGATTGCCGGTGTTGCCAAGCCCGAGATCGAGAAGGCAATCGACAATGTCGCGCGCATTCTCGAAATCGAGCCCTTGCTGGATCGCCTGCCGAAACAGCTTTCCGGCGGGCAGGCGCAACGTGTTGCTTTGGGCCGTGCCCTCATCAAGAAGCCGGGCGTGTTCCTGTTCGATGAGCCCCTTTCGAATCTCGATGCGAAGCTGCGCGCTTCCATGCGTGTGCGCATTACCGATCTGCATCGCCAGCTGAAGGCGGAGGGCCTGTCTTCGACCGTCGTCTACGTGACGCACGATCAGACGGAAGCCATGACCATGGGCGACCGTATCTGCGTCATGCAGGCCGGGCGCATCATGCAGGTCGCCACGCCGAAGGAACTCTACAACCGGCCCGCCAATCTGTTCGTCGCCGGTTTCATTGGCATGCCGGAAATGAACCTTGTGGATGTGGCGATCGACGGGGCGGAGTTCGTCATCGGTGGGCAACGTCTTCCGATAGGCGACCATCTGGAAAAGCGGCTTTCAGCCAGACCGGCGGACGCCGTCATCGGCATCCGTCCGCAGCATCTTTCGTTAGCCGGTGAGGCCGATGGGCCGGCGCTGCAGGCGAAACTGACCAACGCCGAATTCATGGGGCACGAGGTCTATCTGCATGCCGATCTGGGCGGACAGAAGCTCGTGAGCGTGGTGGGAGCAGCCGAATTCGAGGCGCTTGCGCGCGACGGCATTCTGCGACTGAAGCCGGACCCCGAGAAGCTGCATATTTTCGACAAGGCCGATGGCCGCAATGTCTCGCTGTGAGGAGGGGACGAGCGTGCCTGATTTTTCGAGGAGGAGAAGAACAATGAAGATGACGAGAACAATGGCGATGCTGGCCGGTGCTGCCTATATGGCCACGGTGGCTGCGCCTGCGGCGGGTGCCGCGGAACTGCGTATGTCGTGGTGGGGCGGCGAAAGCCGTCATGTCGCCACTCAGAAGGCGATTGCCGCCTGCGGTGAAAAATACAGCCACACGGTCAAAGGTGAGTTTACCGGCTTCGACGGATATCTGGAAAAACTGACCACGCAAATGGCAGGCAAGACGGAGGCTGATATCGTTCAGGTGAACTGGCCATGGCTGCCGCTGTTTTCCAAGAATGGTGAAGGTTTTGCTGATCTGCGTCAGCTGAAACCTCTCGATCTTTCGCAATGGGCCGAGACGGATCTGGAAGCGGGTTCTATGAACGGGGTGCTTCAGGGCCTTTCAGTCTCCACCACCGGCCGCGTGTTTTTTTTCAACGCCACCACCTTCGAGAAGGCTGGTGTTGAAATCCCCAAGACATGGGATGAATTCTTCGCGGCAACAAAAACCATCAAGGAAAAGCTCGGCAAGGATCACTACACCTTCAATGCCGTAAAGGAGACTGCCCAGCTTCTCGTGACACTCGCCGTGGTGCAGAAAACCGGCAGGGATCTGGTCGACCCCAAGACCAACCGTGTCGCCTGGACGCCGGAGGAACTGGCGGAAGGTATCTCGTTCGTCGGCAAGCTGGTGGAAACTGGCTCCATTCGCTCCCAGAAAGAGGAAGCGGCCGATGGCAACGTCAATCTTTATGAAAAGCCGTCCTGGTCCGAAGGCCGTATCGCTGGTTCCTATGAATGGGATTCCACCTATTCGAAATATGCCGATCCCCTGAAGGATAGGCAGGTGCTGAAACCCGTGCCGATGCTGAAGCTCGCCGATGCCGTAACGGAAGGCGTTTATCGCAAGCCTTCCATGGTCTTTTCTATCTCGAAAAACTCGAAGAACCCTGAAGCGGCAGCGCAAATCCTGAACTGCCTGCTGAACGAGCCTGAGGGCATCGATGCGCTTGGCACGTCTCGCGGCCTGCCTGCTTCCAAGGCTGCGGCGCAGCGTCTGGGCGACAAGGGTGAGCCGGAAGTGCGCGCCGCCAACGCCATCGTCATGGCGGCATCGGGACCGGTAGTTTCGCCCTTCAACGAACATCCGGAAATCCGCTCCGGCTTCATCGATACGCTCGAGGAATATGCCTATGGCCAGCTGACGGCGGAAGAGGCGGCTGAGCAGATCATCGATACCACCAATGACGTTCTGGCCAAATTCGATTGACGACAATGGCCCGCCGCCCCTGCGGCGGCGGGCTCTTTATCCGGTTGCCGGGTGACATGGGCATTCCCGACGATTGTTTTGGCGGGGCATGCACGAACAACGAGAAACGAGCATGAACGAACCCTCTATTATCGCGCTTTCGGCGCGAACGGCGGCGCTTTGCCTCGCCGTACCCGGTGCGCGATATCACCTGCCGCAGACGGCATGGCGGCTGACTTCGCTGAATGGTGATCTACGAACCGGAAAAACCACCACCGTGGTGACGCTGCTGCATGATCTGCGTCCGGATACGCGGTATGTGTTCGAAGCGGATGGGTTCGCAAGCCTGGAGTTCAGGACAGCGCCCTGCGCGGGGCTTGTCGAGGCGACGGCATTTTCGCTGACGCCGGATATTGCGCTTGACGACGAAGCCGGCGCACGCGCCAACGCCCGCGCTCTGGAAGAGGCAGTCGCCGCCGTGCCTGCGGGCGGCACGTTGCGATTTGCTGCCGGCCTCTGGACAGCGTTTCCCGTGCGGTTGAAAAGCGACATGACGTTTCATCTTGCGGAAGGGGCCGTGCTGCGCGCACCCTCCACACGCAATGGCTGGCCGATCCTGCCTGCCCGCGATGAGACGGGCCGCATGCTCGGCAGTTGGGAAGGGCTACCGGATGCCTGTTTCGCTGCGCCGGTCCATGCCATCGGCGCAGATAATCTCGTGATCGAAGGCACAGGCGTTCTCGATGGTTCCGGCGACAGAGGCGACTGGTGGAGCTGGCCGAAAGAAACCCGTGACGGCGCGCGCCGACCGCGCGGCCTGCATCTCGTCTCCTGCCGCAATGTCGGGCTTTTCGGTTTCACCATTCGCAATGCACCGTCCTGGACGGTCCATCCACAGGGGTGCGAGACCCTGACAGCGGCGGGTCTCACAATCAGCGCTCCTCATAACAGCCCCAATACCGATGGTTTCAACCCGGAAAGCTGCCGCAACGTGACGATATCAGGCGTGCGCTTTTCAGTGGGCGACGATTGCATTGCTGTGAAGGCAGGCAAACGCGGGCCGAACGGCGAGGACGACCATCTGGCGGAAACACGCGGCGTCAGCGTACGCCATTGCCTGATGGAGCGCGGCCATGGCGGGCTGGTGATCGGCTCGGAAATGTCGGGTGGCGTGCATGACGTAACGGTAGAGGACTGCGACATGGTTGGCACGGATCGCGGCCTGCGTCTCAAGACGCGGCGGGGCCGTGGCGGTTCAGTCAGCAATGTCACCATGCGCCGGGTGTTGCTGGATGGCGTGCAGACCGCGCTTTCCGCCAATGCCCATTACCATTGCGATGCCGATGGGCATGACGGCTGGGTGCAGTCGCGAGACACTGCACCTGTCGACGACGGGACCCCGTTTATCGACGGAATTACTGTCGAAGATGTGGAAATCCGCCATCTGGCCCATGCCGCCGGCGTCTTTCTCGGTTTAGCGGAGGCCCCAATCCGCAATATCGCCATTCGCAATCTCACCATCGTCTCGCGTGATCCTGCAGCCGTGGCCACACCGCCGATCATGGCCGATGGGGTGCGCCCCATGCTGCATGAGGGGATCGTTTTCGAACAGGCCGAAATCATTTGCGACGATCGTGCGCTGCTGAGCGCCTCTGCCGTTTCCCACTCACAGATTTCAATCGAGAAAACCCATGAAAGCCACTGATTATTTTGATCAATTCGCTAGCCGATATAGGCACTACAAGGGCGGAAGCTGGTGTTATGAGGATGGCTGTGTTTATCGGGGGTTGCAGCACCTGTTCGAAGCGACCGGCGACCGGCGCTGGAACGAACATCTGCATCGTCTGGCTGACACCCAGATAGCGGCAGACGGAGTGCTCGCCGGTTACGATCCGCAGGAATACAATATCGATCACATCCTTGCCGGTCGCATTCTGTTTCCTCTGGCAGCGGAAACGGGCGATCCGCGTTATCTCGCTGCGGCGGAACATCTTGCGGGTCAACTCCGCAGCCATCCGCGTACGGGCTCCGGTAATTACTGGCACAAGAAGCGTTATCCGCATCAGGTCTGGCTGGATGGCCTTTATATGGGACTTCCTTTCCAGATCGAATATGCGCAGGCGACTGGAGACGCCGAACTGATCGACGATGCGCTACAGCAATTCTCGACCGCACTCACGCTGACGGCGGATGCCGGTGGGCTCTATGTCCATGGTTATGACGAAAGCCGCAACCAGCGCTGGGCCGATCCCGTGAGCGGCCAATCCCCGGCCGTATGGGCCCGCGCCGTCGGCTGGCTCGCCATGGCGCTGGTCGATGCGTTGGTGATGTTGCCGGCTGATGGCGCAACGATCGAACTTCGGGAACGTGCGGGCCTGCTTCTGGCCGGTATTGTTGCCCGGCAGACTAAAACCGGTCTCTGGATGCAGGTGCTGGACAAACAGGATCTTGCCGGAAACTACGAGGAAACCTCCGCTTCGGCGATGTTCGCCTATGCCTTACTGCGGGCTGCGCGGTTGGGGCTTTTGCAGGGAGAGGAGGCAAATGCGGCTCTTTCGGCGGGCCGGTCCGCGCTTGAGGCCCTGCTTGAGAGACAGCTCAAGGTGGACGAAGGGGGTATCGTCCGTCTCACCGGCATCGTGCATGTTGCGGGCCTCGGCGGTTTCGAGGGCAATTATCGCGATGGGTCTCCGGATTATTACCTGACTGAGCCGGTTGTATCCGATGACGTCAAAGGCGTCGGGCCGCTGATGATGGCCTATGCCGAAAGCCTGCTTTTGGGATGACGGCGCGGTCATCTTAACGGGCACAGGGTGTTTTGTGGCATGAGATCATGCCACTTTTGCCAAAATCACCGTCTGGATCAGGCCCTGTTTCTTGTGATTCGCGATGGTGATCGTGCCACCGAAGCGCTCGATGATTTCCCTGGCGATGGCAAGACCCAACCCCACTCCAGGGATCGATTTTCGCCGCCCGAGATCGACCCGAAAGAAGGGCTCGAAAACCCGCCCGATCAGTTCCTGCGGAATGCCAGGGCCTTCATCGCGGATTGTAACGACGACCTCGCTCTCGTCCTCGGTTAGATCGATCCGTGCCGTTTTGCCATGGGTGACGGCATTGAGGATGAGGTTGCGCAAGGCTCTTTTAAGCGCAAGTGGAGCGGCCTTGATGATCATGGCGGCTTCCGGTTTCATAAAGTCGAGCGCATCAGCGTAACCGAGATCAGAAAGTTCGCTGACGATTTCGCCGAGAAGCCTGCCGATATCGATCATCTTGACGGTATCCTGGCTCACTTCCTCGCGCACAAGCAGAATGGCGCTATCCGCGATGGCGTTCAGTTCCTCGAGGTCCGCCAGCCATTTGCCCCGCTCTTCGTCGTTTTCGATGAATTCTGCCCGCAGGCGCATGCGGGTCATTGGGGTTCTCAAGTCATGGCCAGCGGCTGCAACGAGGCGCATTCGGCTTTCCATTGCCGCCTTCAGGCGGCGGGCGAGTTCGTTCAAGGCCCGCGCCGTGGCGCGGATTTCACCCGGACCTGTTTCCGACAAATGGGGTAGCGAACCATCGGGTCCGATGCTCGCAGCGGCGTTTTCCAGCATGTCGAGGGGGCGCGTGATCTTTCTGGCAGCAAAGATGGAAACAGCAGCACTGCCAAGAATGATCAGCCCGATCCACATGCCGAAAATCTTCCAGCCGCCCGGGGGAGGACCCATATGCGGAATTTCCGCGACCAGCCATCCGCTTTTTTCCAGCGCTATAGCCGCCACCGGGGCATTACTTCCCGGCGCGCGGATCACAATTGCGGTGCGCGGCTCGCCAACCTGTGCAAGGGCCTTTTCTAGAAACTCCGAAAGCATTCCATCGAGATCACCTTCAGGCGGCTTCTGTTCGATGCGGAAATAGCCGGGTTGTTGCAGCGAGGGGTCGCGTTCGGCCATGGTCACGGCAAAGGCAAGGCTGCGGGCAACGGGCTCGATGGTGGCATCTGGCGGCGGCGGCTGCAATGTCTGATCTGCCACCACAGTTGCAAGCGCGATGACCGCGATGATGGAGACGATCAACAGTGCGGCGATACGGTTTCTGAGCGAGCTCATCGATGCACCGGCAGGGTTCTGACCTGAACCGTCATCTGGTAACCGCCATTGCGAACGGTCTTGAAGATCGGAGCCCGTGCATCGGTTTCGAGCTTCTTGCGCAACCGGCTCATCAACACGTCGACGGAGCGGTCGAACGGTCCCCGGTCCTTGCCCTGCGTAAGATCGAGCAGCTGATCGCGGGAAAGAAGCCGGCCGGGCCTGTCGAGGAAGACTTTCAGCAGATCGAACTCCGCCCCCGTCAGCTCGATCCTCTCACCGCCGGCGTGGATGACGGAGCGCTGTTCCGGATCGGCGGTGAAGTCCGCAAAACCATAAGCGGTGGATGAGCCGCGAGGTACTTCCTGAGGTACTGCGCGGCGCAGCACGGCCTTGATCCGCGCCGTCAGTTCTCGCGGATTGAAGGGTTTGCCAAGATAGTCGTCGGCGCCAATTTCCAGCCCGACGATCCGGTCGACATCCTCCTTGAGCGCTGTCAGGAGAATGACGGGCGTGCGCGGCCGGCGGCCTTGGAGATCGCGGCAGATATCGAGGCCGGAACCATCCGGCAGCATCACGTCGAGCACGATGAGATCCGGATCGGAGCAGGCGAACTGTTCTTCGAACTCACGCCTGTCGGCTGCCATCGAAACGCGAAACCCCTGCGAGCCGAGATATTTCGCGAGCAATGTGCGTATCTCCGGATCATCATCCACGATCAAAATATGTGTCACCGAAACTGTCGCCATATCGTCCAACCTTTTGATGCCACTATACATAAGCGGTGCAAAGAAACGGCGGATTTTTGCAACGAAAGCTTGCTGCGGCCGCTCTGGCAACATTCGGTTACAAATAGGCCGCGCGTGGAACAAGACCCGCAACATTCGGACCAAAGCCGGAAACGCTTAGCTCCTATCGTCTTCTCAGGTTGGAAAACGAAAAGGAAGGTAAGATGAGAAACGCTCTAATCGCCACCGCCGTCGTCGTGACAACTGCTTTTGGCGCTTCGGCCACCTCCCGGGCTGCGGAGCAGGGTGAACCGGTGCCGCAGGCATCGGAACAGGCCGTGCCGCCGCTGGCCAGTCCTGACTTCGGTTCGAATAGTGGTCCGGAGCAAAGGCTGCCGCATGGCCGCAAGATGGCCGGGCCTGAGATGCTACGCCCGGATATGATGGGGCCGGATATATTGGGCCCGGATATATTGGGGTTGGCGACGAAACTTTCGGCAGCGGAAATCTATCTCGGCGTCACACCTGAACAGCTTGGTCCGTGGCGCGCCTATGCCACTGCGCTGATCGATCTTGTTTTGCCCACTTCGGAACTCAAGTCATTGCCGCCGAAGGGACCGGGTGCGCCGGGGCTAGAGCCCCGTCTTGCCGGTGAGGAACTGGCCGGCATCACAATGAAAAAGGCAGAACAGGCTAAAGCACTTCAGGACGCAGCGGCTACGCTGAAACCGAAACTTTCGCCGCAGCAGGTGCAGAAGCTTGCTGAACTCGAACGCGCATTGATGCCGCCTCCGCCTCCCGTCCCGCATGATGGCCGTGCACGAGACGGTCGTATCGAGCCTCCGCATGGCGACAGGATGCCGCCGCTGCCTCAGGCAGAGCGGGGCTGACGCCACTCTTCAAAGTTTCCTCCTTTAATAGCCCCCCAGCAAAGGAGGAAATCAGCCGGAAACGGCTGAAGCCGGGGGATCGCTCGCCTGCGATCCCCCGCGTGATTTTCAAGCGAGAAGATGATGATGAGATATTTCTACCTGGTGCTGGCGACGGTTTTTGGTTTGAGCTTCGTCTGGTCTGTCGCTGCGGCCGGTGACAGGCCGGTGCGAGATCCAGCGGCGAAATCCCGGCAGGAAGAACAGTGGCACCAACCCGTCTGTGCCAAGGAACGGCGCGAAAATGCACACGGCAAGCGTCGTCACGACGCCTGCCGCAAGGCATCCGCCAGAAAGTCTGTTGCCGCCTATGAATGGATCGAAGCAGACAACGGCTTCATCCTTGTGAAACACGACATGAGGTCGGTTTCTTCTTTTGAGTAGACCGGCCGGACAGGACAGGACGATGAAAATGGCTCGCAAAGCAGGTGTGGCGCTGACGGTTGTCGCGCTCGCCCTGGGTGGCTACTGGTTTTCGTCACAGTATACGCGGGCCGCAACGCCCGGTTATATCACCTCGTCTGTGAAGCGCGGTGATATCGAGCAGACTGTTCTGGCGACTGGAACGCTCAAACCCGTTCGTCTGGTGGCCGTCGGCGCGCAGGCCTCCGGTCGCATCACCGCCGTCAAGGTCGCACTTGGAGATACGGTCAAGGCGGGCGATCTCATTGCCGAGATCGATTCCGTTACCCAGAATAACAGCCTGCGCACGGCGCTGGCAGCGCTTGCCAATGTGAAGGCGCAGCGGGTGGAAAAGCAGGCGACACTTGTTCTCAACCGCCAGAGCCTTGTCCGCCAACAGGAAATGGTGTCGAAAAATGTCGCCTCCCGTGCGGATTTCGAAAGCGCCACTGCAGCGCTCGCAGTCACCCAGGCGCAGATCGAAGCGATCGACGCCCAGATCGAGGAGGCACAGGTCGCTGTCGAAACGGCAAAGGCCAATCTCGGCTATACGAGGATCACCGCGCCCATCGAAGGCACTGTTCTGTCTATCGTCAGCCAGGAAGGGCAGACCGTCAACGCCACGCAGTCCGCGCCGACAATCGTGATCCTAGGCCAGCTCGACCGGATGACGGTGCGCACGGAAATCTCCGAAGCAGATGTGACGCGCGTAAAAGCCAGTTTGCCAGTTTACTTCACGGTGCTGGGTGAGCCGCAACAGCGTTACGACGCGACGCTTACGTCCATTGAACCGGCGCCTGAATCAGTGCGCAGCGACTCCAGCTTCAGCTCCTCGACGTCTTCCTCGACCACATCGTCCTCTTCCAGCACCTCGTCGTCGGAGGCGATCTATTATAATGGCGTGTTCGAAGTGCCGAACCCGGACGGCAAGTTGCGCACCTATATGACGGCGGAGGTCCATATCGTCCTTGGTGAAGCGAAGGACGTGCTAACCGTTCCGGCGGCGGCCCTTGGTAGCAAGGGCGCAAACGATGACTATGCCGTGCGTGTGGTAGACACCGATGGCAGAATTTCCGAACGCAGGGTCCAAATCGGTCTGAACGACAAGGTAACGGCGGAAGTGCGTTCCGGCCTTGCAGAGAACGAGCGCGTGGTGACCGGCGAACTTTCCATTGACACCGCCAAAAACGCCGTGCCGGGGCCTGGTGGCCCGCCGATGGGTTTTTGAACAATGGCTGATCCTCTTATTTGCCTTAAATCCGTGCGGCGGGATTATCCGTCCGGTGAAGGTACGATTACCGTACTCAAGAATATCGACCTCATCATCGAGGCCGGCGAGATGGTGGCGATCGTCGGCGCTTCCGGATCGGGCAAGTCGACGCTGATGAATATTCTCGGTTGCCTCGACCGGCCGACCTCAGGGAGCTACAGCATCAGGGGCCGGGAGACGGGCAATCTCGATGCAGACCAGCTTTCGCAATTGCGGCGAGAAAACCTCGGTTTTATTTTCCAGCGTTACCATCTGCTTGTCGAACTGACAGCGCTCGGCAATGTCGAAATTCCGGCGATCTACGCCGGAAAGTCACAAAGCGATCGCAAGAGCGATGCCGCCAGGTTGCTCGGTCGCCTTGGCATGGCGGACCGCCTCGATCATCGTCCGGGCCAGCTTTCCGGCGGCCAGCAGCAACGCGTTTCCATCGCGCGCGCCCTTATGAACGATGCCGAAATCATTCTTGCCGACGAGCCGACCGGTGCGCTCGACAGCGCGAGCGGCGACGAGGTGTTGCGCATCCTCGACGAGCTGCATGCCGAAGGGCGCACTGTCGTTATCGTCACGCACGATATGTCAATTGCACGACGTGCCGAACGGATCATCGAAATCAGCGACGGCGCCATAATTTCAGACCGCAGGGCGGATGCCGCGCCGGTTCGGAAGGATGACGCCAAACCCTCTATGGTTTCCGGCGGGGCCTCCAGTCTCGCTGGTCTCGTATCCTCGCTGCGGGAGGCATTGCGCATGGCGCTCCTGTCGATGCAGGCGCACAAGCTGCGCAGCTTTCTCACCATGCTCGGTATCATCATCGGCATCGCCTCGGTCATCAGCGTCGTGGCGCTGGGGCAGGGATCACAGCAGCGCGTGCTGCAGAATATCTCAAGCCTCGGCACCAACACGCTGGAAATCTTCGCGGGCAAGGATTTTGGCGACATAAGGTCGGGCAAGATCACCACGCTGGTCGTCTCCGACGCCGAGGCACTTGCCAAACAATCCTATGTCGCGGCTGTGACGCCCACGGTCTCGACCTCCAGTACGGTGCGTTTCGGCGCGAAGGAGGCTAATGCGCTTGTGAATGGTGTCAGCGAGCGGTATTTCGTCGCCAAGGGCACGAAGCTGTCACAAGGACGCTTTTTCGATACCGCAAGCGTCGTGCAGAAAGCCCAGGAGGTGGTGATTGATGAGAACACCCGCAAATCGTTGTTTGCGAATTTCGACGGCAGCCCCATCGGTCAGGTCATCCTCATCGGCAAGGTGCCGGCCCGCATCGTCGGCATCACGCAGGCGCAGCAGGGCGGTTTCGGTTCAAGCCAGAACCTTTCACTTTATCTGCCCTATACTGCCGTCCAGTCACGCTTTCTCGGCAGCCTGTCGCTGCGCAGCATCACGGTGCAGGTGAGTGACGATATTGACGCCGCAATTGCCGAACAGGCGGTGACGGTTCTTCTCACCCAGCGGCATGGAACGCGGGATTTCTACATTCTTAACACTGACGATATTCGCCAGACCATCACCAGTACAACGCAGACCATGACACTGCTGGTTGCGGCGATCGCGGTGATTTCGCTTCTGGTCGGCGGCATCGGGGTGATGAACATCATGCTCGTTTCCGTTTCCGAACGTGTATCGGAAATCGGCGTGCGCATGGCAGTCGGCGCACGGCGCAGTGACATACTGCGCCAGTTCCTGATCGAGGCAGTGCTCGTCTGCTTCATCGGCGGAACGCTGGGAATTTTGGGCAGCTTCGGCTTCGGGGCGCTTTTCTCCGCCTTCAGCAGCAATTTCGCCATGGTCTATTCCACGGTGTCGATCATTGCTGCCTTCGTCTGCTCGACACTGATAGGCGTCGTTTTCGGCTATCTGCCGGCCCGCAACGCATCGAACCTCGATCCTGTTGCGGCCCTGTCGGCGGGTTGATATCCGCCGCTGCCGGTCAAGCCTTGTTTTTTTCGATGAAGCGGATGGCGTCGCCAACGGTCAGGATTGTGCTTGCGGCCGAATCAGGGATTTCCACTCCGAATTCTTCCTCGATTTCCATGACAACCTGAACCACTTCGAGGGAATCGGCACCGAGATCGTCGACAAAATTGGCGTCATCGACAACCGTGCCGGGATCTGCGCCAAGCTGGTCAACGATGATTTTTTTAATACGGTCGGCGATGGTGGACATGGTGGGACTCCGCGAAAGTTGTTTGCCGCCGAACAACCCGTTTGAATTTGCGCCCAGGACACTTGCTAAAATCGAAACCGGTTTTTGCGAGGCGTGGTACACAGAGTCAGAAGGTCAAAGCATCGATGACATTCGGACGTAGCATGCCTTTGACGGCTGCGAAAGAGCGTGGCTCATGGGGAATTGCCCATAAGAATTCGGGGTATGTTTGACGTTGAACAGTTTTTGACTGGATGCGATGAACCGCTGCGCTGTAAACCTCGTTTTCGTGAAGTAATTATAATCCAGTCCTGTCGAGCATCAACGCCCATGGTCCAGTCTTCCCCGGAACGCTTCATATTGCTAGATGGCATAAGGGGCGTAGCTGCGCTCTTCATCGTGCATCGCCATGCCGAACAGTTTTTCGGGAGAGACGACGCTTCGAGCTATCTCGCCGTCGATTTGTTCTTCGCCTTGAGCGGTTTTGTGCTGGCGCATGCCTACAGCATGAAACTGCGCGAAGGGGCGATTACGCCAGGCTTCTTCATGAAGGCGCGCCTTGCGCGACTTTATCCACTGTATGGGCTGGGGCTGGCGTTGATGGCGTCCTATTTCATTTGCCTCTACCTGTTGGGCCTGCCAACGCCGATCGATGATCTTCATCGCCACATCAATCCCGGTGAGCTGGCGATCGCGTTGTTGACCGGGCTTCTTTTCGTTCCGGCACCCTTCACGCTTACATTGAACGGCGCATTGTTTCTGGTGAGCCCGGCATGGTCGCTTTTCAACGAGCTGGTGGTGAATGCGGTTTATGGCCGGTGGGGTGTGCGGGCGACTACGAAACAGACAATCGTGGTGCTGGCTGTCAGCGCCTGCGTCCTTGTCGTGGCGGCTGCTGAGTTTGGGAAGTTGCATGCGGGGTTTCGATGGCACGAAATGTATGCCGGCATGGGAAGGGTGTTTTTCTCGTTTTTCGCAGGCGTGCTGGTTTACCGTTTCCGCAATCGCATAACCGAGCTGAAGCCCATCCAGGCGGCCCTCTGTCTTATGCTGGTCTGCGTCATCCTCGCCGTGCCAATTTCGCGTGAGCTTCGGCCCTTCTTTGATCTCGCGGTGGTTCTGCTCGTCTGGCCGACGGTATTGTTCGTAGCCAGCAGGATAGTGCCGGGTCGCAGGGTGGGAATCTTGTCGAGGTTTCTCGGCACAGCTTCCTACGCCGTCTATGTGCTGCATATTCCGCTGCTGGCCTGGACGGATTTTCTGATGCCTGCCGTCGATAGGGAAAACATCGCTTTGCCGGTCGGTGTCGCTTTCCTGATAGGGACGACGTGTCTGTCATGGTACCTGACGGTCCATTTTGATCAGCCAGTGCAGACATGGCTCAAAGGTCGCCTGAGAAAGCGGGCAGGGGTCGGGCAACCGGTGTGATCGCGTCTTGTCGCTGCAGGCTTCAGTAATGCGCGAAGATTGGAGCCGTGATAACAAAGGCCGCGACGAGACTGATGATCGTCAGTTTCGCGGCACGCATGCGGCGCATTCTGCGGCCGCTCCAGTCATACGTCATACTCACCCTCCACGCAGACGCAAACTCTCGGACTGATGTCCGACTAAATCAGTTTCTCCTGATATATCTCATTTGCCAAGTCATTATTGTTACCAGTGATTTTGGTGAACACCGTCCGCTTCGGGAGGCGCTTCAGGGAAAAAGGCGGATAAGTTGATTGTCTTTGAGTTTCAGGCGGCTTGCCTCATCGGAAGAAATGCAATGCTCTATGTTCTTTCGCAAGTCGTCGGGAACTATCGGCCCGCCTGCCTTCAAAAGCTTTTCGGTCATCGAAAAAAGAATGCCGAACTGGGTCTCGCATTCGGCCGATGTCAGCAGCAGCGGTAGTGACGGAACGGTGTTCGCCGTAAAGACGCTATCTGCCGTATCGTACATGGTGACGAGGTACCAGGTCAGAAAAAGCCCCAGCCACAGGCCGGTGCTGACCATGATATATTCGCGCATCTGCTCTCTCCCCTCAATGGCGGTGGTAAAGCAGTGGCAGGCCCTGGATTGCATATCGGGGGAGCGGCTTCCACGGCTTGATGCGGTCGTGTTTCTGCACGCCGAACAGGAAGCGCATTTCGTCGGTGAGGTCTGCCGGATCGGTCAAACCATCCTGATATAATTCAATAACCTTGCGGGCGGCTCTGTTATGGAGCTTTTTGTCATCATCGTCGGAAAGGTGATTAAAACCGATGCTCTCGAGGACCAATTGGAGCATTTCGAGATCTTGAGAGGAGATCAGGCAGTTACGGGGCGCAGAAGACATGATGGCCTCTTTTCTTACTGGTTCAGAAAGCCGAAGCCTCGCGCGCGCCCTTATAAGGCTGCACGGGACGCTCCAACGCTTTGAAACGATACGCCGGTGCGGTCGATGACCGTTGCCGGTTTTCGGGGGGGCATGTGCCTCAACGCGCCCTGGGAAATTCCGCACGGGGCGCTGTAGACGGGAGGCATGTGCAAATGGGCTTGAGACGGCAAGGATGCCTGACGGCGGTAACGCCCTTTAAGTACCGATGGGGAATGGTGCGCTCTTTGCGCGCAATAGGCAAGTTAATTCCATAGCCCCTAACGAGTATGTGACCGGTGCGGCGACATTCTTTATCTCACCAGGGCAGACAACAAAAAAGGCCGGGGCAATATTGCACCGACCTTCCTCATATCGCCATTAACACCAGTGCCAGTACATCCGTGGTCAAAAGTCTAAAGCGACGGAAACAACTGCGAACGACATATTTGCGCTCACCAGCAGTTGCTGTATGAACCTTATAGAAGAGCAATGTGGCCAAAACAAGTCCGTATTTCCATTACATGTTTTATTTGTCGCGACCCTTTGCGTATCGGGTCGCGGTTTGGCGATTCGTGACGGGGCGTCGCGCTGTTATGAGCGGGCTGTCCGGAACAATCCTACTTCTTCTTGCCATCCGCAGTTGTGGAGTTTGCGAACTTGACCTGCGTGCCGGCAGCTGGTGCCGCAGCCGGAGCCTTCGTCTTGTCCTTCTTCGGTTTGCGGACTTCTTTGTTGCTGCGTACTTGACCCTTGGCCATGGTGTCCTCCTGGTATTGAACTGATATTGGATATTGTGTGGTCCGGGGCATGATCGCGCGCCGCAGGCAGGCTGCGGGGCGGTTTCATCGTCAGGGGAAAGGCAGTCCGTTAAGCGGAAGTTTCCCGAAGGGAAGGGTCGGTTTGGAGAGGCGGATACGCCCTGCGTAGAAGGTTCTCCGCACCATGTCGGGCTGGAGGCCAAAATCAGGAAACGCCGCAAAGCCGGAGGATGCGCCGCGATCCTGATCCAGGCGCATTGCTGTTTCTTCGGCGGCACTGAGAAGCAGGCGAAGCGATGCGTTTTCCCGGTAACCCAAACCGCCGGTGCGGACGAGGTTCCGTGAAAGACTTGATGAATAAAACTCGGAAGACATCTCGTCCTCCTTTCGTTTGGGGGCGAGGACACTCTGCCCTCAAACATCAGCACTCTTCAGCGGATTGCTGACAGGCGAAGCGTGCGCCTGTTGCGTATCAGGTTCAAGAAGTTTTTCGGAAAGGCGACGTCAAAAAGTGCAACCGGGTTATTTCTTGCCGGATGACTTTTTGGTGCGGGTGGGTGGAGGGGCGGCGATTGCCGCCTCCTGAGCTTCGCGAAGTTGGCGAAGCCGTTCCGTCTTCTTGGCGCGCTGGTCGGATTCGGCGGTTATGATCTGTTTCGCCGCCTTGTCCGTTATGGATGCCTTGTCCTGCGAGGACAGCTTTCCGGGTTTGAAAACAGCCTCTTTAGTCGCGGTCATGGCATTCTCCTTTGCGGAGCGAATTGACAGTTATCGAGCGCGGGCAACCTTTTTGGGAGCAGGAAGCAATCCCTCGCGCTGCAATTTTTTCTTCGCCATCTTGCGGTGGCGGCGCACAGCTTCGGCTTCTTCGCGGATACGCTTTTCCGACGGCTTTTCGTAAGATTCCCGTGCGCGCATCTCACGGAAGATACCCTCGCGCTGCATCCTCTTTTTCAAGACGCGGAGGGCTTGCTCTACATTGTTATCCCTGACGAGTACCTGCAACTTATCTCCTTAACGCAGCCATCGCTGCTATTTTTTGATTCTGATCGTATTCGAATTGATCCAGCTCGATCCCGCAACGCGCGAAGACGAGCCTTCGATTTCCACGGGCCGCGATGAAGACGCAACCACATCGATTTCATCGAGCGCTATATTACGTTCGAAGTTCTCGTGCTGGAAACGCACCCTGTAGCGAACCGCACCTTGTTGTGTCTCTGGCAGAGCCGTTACGACCCGGCCGGGACCTTTGGGCTGGTTGGCCCCAAGTACGCCCGCCTTCAGAAAGATAGCATCGCCGGAACGATAAGGATTTTTGCGCATGAGAGCCTCCCCATGGCCAAAAAAACAAAAGGCCGGGATTTAACCCGACCTCTCACAATCACTCAGCGCCACTGCTGGTACATGCGTAGCCAGCGGGGCCGATGACAAATCAAGCTGCGCGAAGGTTGTCAGCGGAGCTCTTGCCGGACTTGCGGTCCTGCACGATGTCGTAGGTGATCTTCTGGCCGTCGTTCAGCGAACGCAGACCTGCGCGCTCAACAGCCGAAATGTGAACGAAAACGTCCGTGCCGCCGTTGTCAGGCTGAATGAAGCCGAAGCCCTTGGTGGCGTTGAACCACTTTACAGTACCAGTGTTCATAACGATTTCCTTTCGTAGTAATCGTTGTTGGTTTCCGCGATACCTTGCGGAATTAGATCGATTATTTGAGAGGAAATCCGACGGGAACGTAGAGTCCCAGGAGCGACGTCACAAGCAATTGTCGATTTGCCGAATATAGCCTCAATTTTTGATTTTGCAATGGGCCGATGCGGAAAAATGCGCCATCTGGCGATTGCACTTGTCGGTTCCGATGTCTCTTCCTGCGTCAGCGGCGCGATTTCGGTTTTTTCTCTTCCCTGTTCATATCGCGCCCCACCCATTTGAAAAAAAGGATCAGGCTGGTGCCGATGATGATGAGCGGAATGAAGGATTCGAAACTGGACATGATTAACTCTTTCTTCCCCCGATCGTCGTTTTACCGGTATGGAGGAAGCGCGTAATCTGCAGAATGTTATCCGTTCTTTTTTGGCAATTGCGGCCTGCGGACCGACGTTGAAAGCACCGCAGGCCGAAAATATCTAGATGGGCAGGGATTTCACCGCCGCTGCACCACCCTCGCGGGCGCTTTTCAATGCGGCTACGCCGCAGAGCACGGACATGGCGCCGGCGCGCGAACCCGCCCGCTGCCGTAGCCGGTCGTTCGAACCGGGCTTGAAGATCATGTCGCGCATGCGATTGTCGCCGCCATAATGGCCGCCCGGCTCATGCGGCACCCAGATACGCTCGACACCGCCACCGAAACTTTTCACCAGCAGGATTTCGTCGGCTGGGGGCTCAGTCCACGGTTGCTTTTCATATTGGCGCATCTCGATGCGTCCTTTATGGCCGTTAAACGCGATGTGGTGTCCCTCGATCGGCATATAGGTATTGAGCGAATAGGAGACCTGCACGCCGTTCGCATAGCGAATCGAGGCACTCATCGTGTCGGGGATGTCGATCTCCTCGCGAAAGACGCAGGCGTCACGCATATAGCCATCCACAGTCGACGGGTCCTCGTAAAGCGCGTCCAGGAACGGGTCGGCCCCGAGATCCATGAAATAATCGCACTCGTCCTTGTGCGGACAGGTACGACAGCGCGTTCCCCGGAACGGTCCGTTCTTGCCATAATGCAGCAATTGCCCAAAGCCCTTCACTTCCACCGGGTCGGAATCGAGATACCAGTTCAGAAGATCGAAGTGGTGCGTCGCCTTGTGGACGAACAGGCTACCTGAATGTTCGGTGAAAGCGTGCCAGCGGCGGAAATAATCCGCACCGTGCTGGTTATCGAGATACCAGTGGAAATCTACCGAGGTAACGGTGCCGATCGCGCCGTCGTCGATCAGCTCCTTGATGCGCGCCGCCGTCGGTGAAAAGCGATAATTGAAGGAAACGTCGACACGGCGGCCGCTTTTGGCCTCCGCCGCGCGGATGCGGTCAATCTTTTCCGGGGTGGTGGTCATGGGTTTTTCGCTGATGACATCGGCACCGCCCTCGAGCGCGCGGATAATGATGTCGTCATGAGTATCATCGGGCGTGCAGACGATTACCAGTTCCGGGCGTTGCTCGGCCATCATCCGGTCGAAGTCGTCATAAAGCGGAGCGGCCGACCCCATCATGGCGCGGGCCCGTTCTGCGCGCATCAGGTTCAGGTCGCAAATGCCGACCAGTTCGACATAGTCGCTCCACCCGGCCAGAAGTTCGCGCCCCCACATGGTGGTGCCACGATTGCCGGTGCCGACCAGTGCATAACGTTTGCGTTTCACCCTTTCAGGCATTTCCTTACTCCCGAACCCAATCAACAAACGGTTTTAAAACGCTCGACGACGGTGGACAGAACCTCGTCCACCGGGCGTGCCTGCCAACGATGCGAAAAAATCTCGACTTCCTGCGGACCGGAAAAGCCGGCGGCCTCGATCATGGCGCGAAATGCCTTCAGGTCAATCACGCCATCGCCCATCATGCCGCGATCGTTGAGCGGATCGGTAGTCGGCACCAGCCAGTCGCAGATATGGTGTGCCAGTATCTGCCCGTTTCGCCCGGCGCGCGCCACCTGTTCCTCCAGCTCCGGGTCCCACCAGACGTGATAGACGTCGATGGCCACACCGGTTCCGGCACCTAGCCGGTCGCAGAGGTCGAGCGACTGTTTCAAAGTGTTGAAGCAGGCGCGGTCGGCGGCATAAAAGGGGTGCAACGGTTCAATGGCGAGCGGCACGCCGGCTGCCCTCGCATAGGGAAGAAGTTCGGCCATGCCGTCCTCCACCATCTGCCGTGCACCTTTCAAGTCTCGAGAACCGGCGGGCAGGCCGCCCACGACAAGCACTAGGCAATCTGCCTTCATGGCGGCGGCTTCGTCCACGGCGCGTTTATTGTCCTCGATGGCGCGGCTGCGGCCTTCTGCATCGGGGGCGGGGAAAAAGCCGCCCCGGCAATGGCCGCTGAGACGAAGGCCGTTCTGCTCGACAATGCGTGCTGCTTCAGCAAGGCCTGCAGCGTGAACCTGCTCGCGCCAAGGCGAAATGGTGGTGATGCCATGCGCAAGGCATGCATCCACGATCGCCCCGAAGGAACGTCCCTGCCGCACGGTGGCAAAATTTATTGAAAGGCCCTCAACGCCCATAACGGTACTCCTCCCTTTTGCGAAGGCCTCCAGCCACCTTCGCTCTCGCGCTTAACCAATGCCTCTGACAGCCAGAAACTGCTTCATGCGATGCGTCGCCACATCCGGTTCTGCAAGTACATTGGCCTTGTCCGCCAGCCGGAAAAGCTCGGCGAAATGCCGCGTGGAGCGGGCGCTTTCCTGCCCGCCAACCATGGTGAAATGGTCCTGCAAGCCGTTGAGATAGGCGAGAAACACCACGCCGGTTTTGTAAAAGCGGGTCGGCGCCTTGAAGATATGGCGCGAAAGCGCCACCGTTGGCTCCAGAATGTCGAAGAATTCATTATCCGCACCGCGCTTCAGGCTGGCGAGCGCCTTGGATGCCGCCGGAGCAATGGCATCGAAAATGCCGAGCAACGCGTCAGAATGACCTTTTTCGTCACCGGCGATCAGCTCGGCATAATTGAAGTCGTCGCCGGTATACATGCGAACACCAGCGGGCAGGCGGCGGCGCATGACGATTTCCTTTTCCTTGGATAGAAGCGAAATCTTGATGCCGTCGATCTTGTCTGCATTCTCCTCGATCATGGCAAGGCAGGTGTCCATCGCCGCCATATGGTCGCGGGCACCCCAGTAGCCCTCAAGCGCAGGATCGAACATTTCTCCCAGCCAGTGGATAACCACCTTGTTCTCGGCACGGGAAAGAACCTTGGCATAGGCCTCGAGATAATCGTCCGGGGAGCGGGCGGCAGCGGTGAGCGCCCGGCTTGCCATCAGGATCACGCGCCCGCCTTCTCCCTGAACAAAATCAAGCTGTTCCAGATAGGAGTCGATAATTTGCTTCAGGTCATATCCGCCGCCGTCAAGATGATCCGTGCCGACGCCGCAGGCGATCAGCGCATCCTTGCGGGTGGCCGCTTCCTTCAGCGAACGGGAGATCAGTTCCTGCGCCTGCGGCCACGCCAGTCCCATGCCGCGCTGGGCCGTGTCCATGGCCTCCGCAACACCCAGGCCGAGGTCCCAAAGGCGGTGACGGAAGCGCAGGGTGGCGTCCCAGTCGATGGCGGGCGTCAACCATGGATCGTTGTCGGCGAGGGGATCGGCCACCACATGGGCGGCGGCGAAGGCGACTCGATTGAAATCCGCCGCACTTCGTTTCTCGATGGCGACCGGCGCGCCTGATAGCCTGTAGACCTCGATGTTGCGGTCGTCCTTTGGAAGCTTGAGTTCGCTCACTGTCGCCTCCTCAGGAAAGTGCGGGAACGTCGAGCCAGCGGCGTTCCTTCCATGATCTCAGCCCCAGTTCGGCCAATTGCACGCCCTTCACACCCTCCATCAGCCCATAGCGCCATGGGTCGTTGTCAACGAGGTGACGCACGAACATTTCCCACTGCGCCTTGAAACCGTTGTCATAAGTGACGTTGTCAGGCACTTCCTGCCAGGTCTTGTAGAAATCGATGGTCTGGGGCTGGTCAGGGTTCCACACCGGTTTCGGCGTATTGGTGCGGTGCTGGGTCCAGCATTTGGTGAGACCTGCCACGGCCGAACCATGCGTGCCATCAACCTGAAACGTGACGAGATCGTCGCGGCGCACACGCACCGCCCAGGAAGAGTTGATATGGGCGATGGCGCCGCCTTCCAACTCGAAGGTGGCGTAGGCGGCATCGTCGGCATCCGCCGCATAGGCGTGGCCCTGTTCATCGAAACGCTCGGGGATATGGGTGGCGCCGAGGCAACTTACGGATTTCACCGGTCCGAATAGATTATCGAGCACATAACGCCAGTGGCACAGCATATCGAGGATGATACCGCCGCCGTCCTTCAGGCGGTAATTCCACGAAGGACGCTGCGCCGGCTGCCAATCGCCTTCGAAAACCCAATAGCCGAACTCGCCGCGCACCGAGAGGATCTTGCCGAAAAAGCCGCTGTCACGCAGCATCGCCAGCTTGCGAAGGCCGGGCAGGAACAGCTTGTCCTGCACCACGCCGTGTTTGATACCGGCGCTTTCGGCCAGTCTGGCAATTGCCAGCGCCTCTGCCACGCTGTCGGAAATCGGCTTTTCGCAATAGACGTTCTTGCCCGCCTTGATAGCTTTTTCGAGCAGGCTGCCACGCATCTGCGTCGTGCCGGCGTCGAAGAAAAGCGTGTCATCCGGGTTCGCAAGGGCGGCGTCGATGTCGGTCGTCCAGCGCGCGACATTGTGCTTTTTAGCGATTTCCTCGATTTTCGCACCGTTTCGGCCGACCAGAATGGGGTCGAGCATGACCTTTTCGCCGCTCTTCAAAACCACGCCGCCCTGATCGCGAATGGCGAGAACGGAGCGCACGAGGTGCTGGTTGTAACCCATGCGGCCGGTGATGCCGTGCATGATGACGCCGATACGTTTCATGAATTTCCTCCCAAGGCGGCCTTTTCCCGAAAGCCGCTTCCGTCAAACATGGCAATTTGTAACCATTTGGTTATTTGTGGTCGTGAAGGATGCGATCTGTCAAGGTGTTTTTGGCAGGAAATTCACATGCACTTGCGGCGGCAGAAATCACGGGTTTGTGCCGCGCCGCAAAAGGAAAAGACGCGCTTCGCGGATGCGAATGGCGCGTCGTCGCTGTTGTTAAAGGGAAATTCGGTTTTTACGGCTCAGACCGGCCGCACCGCAGCAAGCAGGGTATCGACGATATGCTGGCCCCAGCGTTCAAGTTCGGCGGGGTCGGTCAGGTCGCGCTGGAAGATCGTCGACAGCGTGAATCGGTTCGAAAGATAAAAGGCGCCGAGCGAGGCGATCGTCAGATAGACGTCGATCGGATCGAGACCGTCACGGAATTCGCCAGTATCGCGGCCGCGCCGCAGCACGTCCTCAAGCTCGGAAATGAAGTTCGAATGCATTGCCGCAATCGTAGCGGATTGCCTGAGATATCGGGCTTTATTGAGGTTTTCTGTTGCGAGAATGCTCAGAAATTCCGGGTGATCCAGAAAATAATGCCAGGTGAAAAGCGCAAGTTCCCGCAAGCCTTCCGAAGGCGCCTTGCGGGTCAGGTCCAGCCGCCGTTCGGTGTGGCGGATGTGGCGATAGGCGTCCTCCAGAACGGCGAGATAAAGCGCGTCCTTGTCGCCAAAATAATGGTAGATCATCCGCTTGTTGGTGCCGGCACGCCGCGCCACGACATCGATTCTCGCGCCCGCCAGGCCCTTCGCGGCCACCTCGCGGCGGGCGGCTTCAAGAATGGCGGCGCGTGTTCTCTCTGGGTTGCGCACCTGTGCCGCCCCGCGTTTGCGCTTGGGGGCAGGCGTTTCCTCGACGGCCGGATCGGGCAGCTGGTTTTTCGTCGTTTCGTCCATCTTAGCACCCGCTTGACAATGTTGGCGATCGGTGTTCCCATGTAACCAATTAGTTATAAAACGGCAATAGTCGTTTACCCCCATCATCAATTTGGCAGTCAATTAGGGAGGAGTTGCCAATGCCCGTGATGCTTCACAGGAGAAGTGTGCTTTCAGCAGGGCTTGCGGCCCTTTCACTCGCAACATTGGGAGGTGGTTCGGCGCAGGCTCAGGCCGCGCGGCTGCGTATGTTGTGGTGGGGATCGCAGGAGCGTGCGGATCGCACCAACAAGGCGATCGCCGCATATAAGCAAATCAAGCCGGATCTCGATATTGCCGGGGAATTTGCCGGCTGGAGCGACTACTGGCCGCGCCTTGCCACGCAGGTGGCAGGCCGCAACGCGCCTGATCTGATCCAGATGGATTATCGCTACATCTTCGAATATGGCCGGCGCGGCGCCCTTGCTCCCCTTGATGACTATATTGGCAAGGGCCTGAAGATAGAAGATTTCGGCAAGATGAACATCGACTCCGGTCGGGTCGACGGCAAGCTTTACGGGGTTAATCTTGGCGTGAATTCCAGCGCTGTCTTCTTCGACAAGGCGGCCTGGGAAAAATCCGGCGCGACCCCGCCAGCGATCGGGCAGACCTGGGAAGAGTTTGCCGAAAACGCCGCCAAGCTCAGCAAGAACAAACCCAAACCCGGCTACTACGCCACGGCCGATGCCAGCGGCGTCGAGCCGAGCTTCGAAAACTGGCTGCGTCAGAACGGCAAATCACTCTACACACAGGATGGCGGTATCGGTTTTGATCCGACCGACGCGACCAAATGGTTCACCATGTGGGCGGATTTGCGCAAGAGCGGTGCATGCGTGCCGGCCGATATTCAGGCGCTCGACCAGTTGAATATTGAAACCAACGCGCTGACGACGGGCAAGGCGGCAACGGCATTTGCCCATTCCAACCAGTTTGTCGGTTATCAGGCACTCAACAAAGCCAAGCTGGCGATGACCTCCTATCCGAAAAGCAAGAAGGATGGTCCTTCCGGTCACTACCTGAAACCATCCATGCTCATCAGCGTCGCCAATGGCAGTGCCGGCATTGAGCAGGCGGTCGGTTTCATCAACTTCCTCGTTGCCGAACCACAGGGCGTCGATGTTCTGGGTGTGGAGCGCGGCGTTCCGGCATCGGAATCGATGCGTAACGCGCTGACCGCCAAGCTCGATGCCGTCAGCAAGAGCATGGTGGAATATATTGCCGAGATTACCCCCGGCGTTGGCGATCTGCCGCCGGCACCCCCTCCGGGTGCAGGCGAATTCGCCTTCGTCCTGAAACGTACAGCGGAGGAGATCGGCTTTGGCAAGATTTCGGCGGCTGAGGGTGGTGACCGGCTCGTCAAGGAATCCGAAACCGTCATTAAACGGAAGTGATGGCAGATGGCCTTTCGATCTGAAACTCTCGTGGAGGAGAGCCGTGGCGCGGCTCTCCCGAAGCGGGCAGGCGCGAAGCGGCTTTTGGACCGCAACGTTCACGCATACCTGTTTCTCCTGCCGTGGCTGATCGGTTTCTTCGGTCTCACCCTCGGGCCTGCGCTGGTGTCGCTTTATCTGTCCTTCACCAATTATGACCTGCTTCAATCCCCGGACTGGGTGGGGGCGGCCAATTATGTGCGCATCGCCACTGCCGACCCTAAATTCGCCGCCGCCATGCAGGTCACCTTTACCTATGTGCTGCTTTCGGTGCCGTTGAAGCTGATCTTTGCACTGCTGGTGGCGCTCGCCTTCAATCGCGGCATAAAGGGGCTCACGCTTTACCGGGCGATCTTCTATCTGCCGTCGCTGCTCGGTTCCAGCGTGGCGATCGCTGTTCTCTGGCGGCAGCTTTTCGCGTCAGATGGCCTCGTCAACATGGTCCTGTGGCAGGTTTTCGGTTACGAGGGGCCGAGCTGGATTTCCAATCCGGACTACTCGCTCTACACTCTGGTGATCCTGTCCGTCTGGCAGTTCGGCTCGCCAATGATCATCTTCCTCGCAGGGCTCCGGCAAATCCCGCAGGATATGTACGAGGCCGCCGATATCGACGGCGCGAGCAAGATGCGGCAGTTCTTCCGCATTACGCTGCCGCTGTTGACGCCGGTGATCTTCTTCAACGCCGTGATCCAGACGATCGATGCCTTCAAGGCCTTCACGCCGGCCTTCATCATTTCCGAAGGCACGGGCGGGCCGATCAACTCGACGCTGTTCTACACGCTCTATCTCTATCAGGAAGCCTTCGGTTTCTTCCGCATGGGATATGCCTCGGCGCTTGCCTGGATTCTTGTGATCATCATCGCGCTGTTCACGGCCTTCTCGTTCCTCAGCGCGAAATACTGGGTGCATTACGATGACTGACGCTGTTACCGCTCCCCGGCCGGGACAAGGCCCGCAACGCTCACCGCTAATGTCGGTTTTGCTGCATGCGGTGCTGATCCTTGCCTCCTTTGCGATGCTTTATCCGATCCTGTGGATGATTTCGGGCTCGTTTCGCCCGCAGGACGAGCTGTTCGGTTCCTCCTCGCTCATTCCTTCGTCGGTTGATTTCGGCGGCTATATTCGCGGCTGGACCGGGCTCCAGGTCAGTTTCGGGCAATTCTTCTGGAACTCGTTCTTCATCTCGGTGCTCGCCACCATCGGCAACGTTGTTGGCTGCTCACTTGCCGCCTTCGCTTTCGCCCGCCTGCGGTTCGGTGGGCGCAATTTCTGGTTCGCGCTGATGCTCGGCACCTTGATGCTGCCCTATCACGTTGTGCTCATCCCGCAATATATCCTGTTTCTGGAAATGGGTTGGGTGAATACGTCGCTGCCGCTGATTGTGCCGAAATATCTGGCAACCGACGCCTTCTTCATCTTCCTGATGGTGCAGTTCTTCCGGGGTATTCCGCGTGAGCTGGATGAGGCAGCGGTGATGGACGGTTGCTCGCCCTTCCGCATTTACTGGAAGATCATGCTGCCCCTCTCTCTGCCGGTTCTGGCAACGGCCGCGATCTTTTCCTTTATCTGGACCTGGGACGATTTCTTCGGTCCGTTGATCTATCTGAACGACATCAACACCTACACCGTGCAGCTCGGCCTCAGATCCTTCGTGGATTCCACCGGCAGCTCGGATTGGACGTCGCTTTTCGCCATGTCCAACCTGTCGCTGGTACCGGTCTTCCTGTTCTTCCTGTTCTTCCAGCGGCTGCTGATTGAAGGCATCGCTACCACCGGAATGAAACGCTGAACGGACGAAACGGGACCGAAAACGAATTGCAGAACATCAACACCGTCGCGGCTGCCTTGTCTGCAGCGCGACGGTCGGGAGAAACAGCATGGCAAGCAGCATTACTCTGGAAAAAATCGTCAAGCGGTTCGGCGCCTTTCCGGTCGTCCACGGCATCGATCTCAAGATCGAGCCGGGCGAGTTCACCGTTTTCGTCGGCCCCTCGGGCTGCGGCAAATCTACGCTTCTGCGCATGATCGCCGGTCTGGAGGAAATCTCCGAGGGTGATCTTCGCATCGATGGCGAAAGGGTCAACGAAACAGCCGCTTCCAAGCGCGGTATCGCCATGGTGTTCCAGTCCTATGCGCTTTATCCGCATATGAGCGTTTACAAGAACCTCGCTTTCGGGCTGGAGACGGCGGGTTACAAGAAACCGGAAGTCGAGGCACGGGTGCAGAAAGCTGCCGATATCCTGCAGATCGGCCCGTTGTTACAGCGCAAGCCGAAGGCGCTTTCTGGCGGCCAGCGCCAGCGTGTCGCCATCGGTCGGGCTATCGTCCGCGAGCCGAAAATCTTTCTGTTCGATGAACCCCTGTCCAACCTCGATGCGGAACTGCGCGTGCAGATGCGTGTCGAAATTGCCAAGCTGCACCAGACTCTCGGCAGCACCATGATCTATGTGACGCACGACCAGGTGGAGGCCATGACCATGGCCGACAAGATCGTGGTCCTGCGTGACGGCCGCATCATGCAGGTCGGCCGCCCGCTTGATCTCTACAACAATCCGGCCAACCAGTTTGTGGCGGGTTTCATCGGTTCGCCAAAGATGAACTTCCTTTCCGCGAAAGTGGCTTCAGGCGACAGCTCCAACCGTACCATCGAGGTCGCCGGCCAGCGCATTCTGCTCGAAAAGCCGGTCGCGGCTGAGGAAGGCGAGCCACTCACTTTCGGCATTCGTCCCGAACACGTAAACCCACAGGCGCAATCGGCCTCGCTTGGCGATGCGTCCATCCAGCTCGTTGAACATCTCGGCGGCTCGACGGTGGTTTATACCAGTACCCCAGATGGCCAGCCCGCTACCCTGCTGCTGGACGGCCAGCGCCACATCCGCATCGGCGAGACCATTCCCTTTGCGTTTGATCTGGCGAAGACGCATCTGTTCGGGGCGGATGGGCGGCGAATATAAGAGGAAAAATCGGGGGGAGGAACAGACCTTCCCTTATTCCTGTGCTTGTCACAGGAGTCCAGCTGACGCGTCTGCGCGGCGAGGAAATCCATCAGCCCAAAGACTTGGGCTGGCTGGATCCCTGTAGGGGGTACAGGGATGAGGGCAGTGGGCGGTTGTGATGGATAGCGAATTTTAGTCCGCCGCGTCGGTTTTCGATAAAAAACAAGCGGTTCTAAGAGCGGGCGAGAATCTCGCTCAGCACCGCCGCATCTTCCGAGAACTGGGCGACGTTGTCACCTTTGACGAACTCCAGCATCGCATAAGCCGGTTTAGTCCAGTCGCTTGCTGGCAAGGCATCAACGCAAGACCGCCAATAGTCCGCGCGCTCGCCGAGCGGCAGGCGGCTGGCATCGGTGAGCCACGCGAAGACGTGCAGGTGGCAGATGCGCGAGCCGAGCGCGGATATTTCCGCAAGGGCGTCATCCAGCGGTAGACCTGGGGCTGGCTGCCAGTAAAAGAACAGGTTAGGCATCGGCAAATCCTGCATGAGCTGCAAGGCCGAGGGCAGCGTGTCGGTCAGCGAATTGGGGTGATATTCGAGGCCGATTGTCATTCCGTAGTCGTCTGCCCGCCGGGCAAGTGCCGCCAACGCGTCGGTCGCCGCACGGCGTTCCTCTGGTGAATAATCCGCGGATGGGCGTTTGCGGATGCCGGGCCAGATGCGGATATGGCCGGTGCCGAGCGCTTTCGCGGTTTCCAGAACTGCGGTCACATCCTCCGGCGCAAAATCCGGTGCGAAAATGTAGGATCCGTAGGAAGAGACGGTAAGACCGGCTTTGACTGTACGAGCCGCCACATCCCTTGCATTTTCTAAGTCACCAGGTGGCACATGGATATCGGCACCCCATTCTATCGCCTTGATGCCATTTGCGACGGCAAGGTCAATCACGGCCTGCGGCGTCATGGACCTGAAGGTGACAGAGCAGAGGCCCGGCTCGAAAATTCTCATGCGATCAGTTCCAGATGTTCCGGACGTACCTGCTGTTGCAATGGTTCTGCGCGGCAGAAGCGTTCGATCTCGGCAATCGCCATGTCGCCGAGCCGGGCGCGTTCAAGGCCGACGGCGCCGGCGATATGCGGCGTCAGGAACACGTTCGGAAGGCTGTAAAAGGGCGAATCCGGTGGCGGCACTTCCGGATCGGTCACGTCGATGACGGCCTCTATGCGTCCGGTTTTCAGTTCCGCCAGCAGGGCGTCTTCGTCCACCAGCGCGCCGCGGGCCGTGTTGATCAAGGTCGCTCCGTCCTTCATCAGGGCAAGCGCGTCGGCGCCGATCATGTGCCGGGTTTGCGGCAGGGATGGCGCGTGCAGGGAAATGACGTCGCTTACCGCCATGAGCTCATGGAGCGATACGAGACGCACACCGAGCTTTTGTGCCTCCACCGCGCTTAAAAACGGGTCGAAAAGGATGATATCCAGATCGAAGGGCTGCAGCAGATTGATGACCCGACGCCCGATGCGTGACGCCCCGACAATGCCGACGGTCAGGCCGAGATTGCCGATGACCTGCGACTGCAGGCGGTCGACGTTTCGCCGTGCGCGATCCTCTCCGTAGATGCGCCGGAAACCGAAGGTACGCTTGCCGGAAAGCAGGATCATTGCCAGCGTAAACTCCGCGACCGGCTGCGCATTCGCCTCGGCCGCGCTGCACACCGTAACGTTTCGTTCGAAAACCGCCTGGGACAGGAAGTATTTCACCGTCCCGGCGGCATGTGAAATCAACCGAAGGTTCGGCATCATTGCCAGTTCCCGCATGTCGATCTCGGGACAACCCCAGCCAGTCAGAAGAATATCTGTTCTCTCCAACTGGGCAGTCACAGCTGGGTCGTGAAAATCGCAGACCGGCCGGGTATCGAGGATGTCGACGCTCTGCGACAGCTTTTCAAGCGCCTGTGGCGTCAGCACATGCTGCGTCCGCTCCGGGTCCATGGCAAGGCTGAGACGCGGACGCGGGCTCATCATTGCGGTTCTCCCGCCGCCGCCATACTGCTTACGGGAACACCGCGCTCAACAAACAGGCGGTCAAGCGCTTCCATGTCTGGAAGTGCGGGAACTGTCGCCAAAGCTGTTTCGCTTTCAGGTCCCACCAGTCCCACAAAGACGGCGCAGGCGAGCAGGGTTTTGCCCGCTGGAATGTCGCCCCGCAATTGCGGCACCGTGGTTTTGGCATTGATGAGATTGGTATTGGGCAGTGCCTTCAACGCCACGCCCTGGCGGGATGCGCTGGAGCCGAGATCGATGATGGCGGATATGTCTGTGCCGCAATCGGCCGTTGCCCGGCCGCTGTCTTCGGTCACCGCATCGCGGTCGCCATCGTTGCGGTTTATCGCAAAGCCGCCTTCGGTGACCAAAAGTGGCCGCGCGGAAGTAATCCGGTGCAACCGGATATGCCACTCTCCCGCGGCAACCAGCGTCGTTTCGACCTCGACATCGGGGAATGGGTTCCAAGTCGCTCGAAGATTGGTGCCAGTCAAGAGCACAGTGCGGTTGGTTTCGCGCACCCGGTAGTGGCGGCCATCTTCGGAAAAGGCCAGCATATTGTCGAAACCATTGGTCTTGAAACCGCGCTCGTCCACTTCCACGCCGAAAGCGTAACGCGAGGAATAGGCGAATTTGGCGTATTTCTCCGGCCCGCCGCGCATGGACAGGTTTTCCTGCCCACTCGTCAGCGCCGTGACGTTGCTCTTACTGCGCATCATCACCATGCCGGGATGAACGAGCGGCCGTGGTTTTGTGGATGTGTCTGGCAGCTTTTCCTCCGCCTGCCAGAAGGGGTGGCTTTCCGGCAAGGCGAGCGGCAGGAAAGCCTTGAAGGCCCAATAGGGCGAACCCGCCGAGTTATAGCTTTCCGACATGGTCAGTTGCGGATAGGCGTAACCGATGGAAAGCACGCCGTCGCGGTCGGCAATCGGCTTTCCCGCCCACCAGCGCAGATGTTTCAGATAAAGCCCCTTGATCTCCCCCCAGGGCATCGCTTCCTCATCCGCGAAGGCGAGGGCACCCCAGAAGCCGCCGCAGGCGAAACGGTAGGTCATGGAGCGGCCAAAGGCCAGCGCGCCACCATCCTCATCGAACCAGCTTGCGAAATCCCCGGCAAACAGGCGGGCACGTTCCCGGTAACGTTCGGCGTATGCATCATCCGGTTTGCTGATTTTCGCGTAGATCAGCCCGTAAAAATGCATGGCGAAGGCGATGTAGTGGTCGATGCGGCGATAGTTGCCGTCGCGATACCAGCCGTCGGCGATGTAAAATCCGTCCAGCTCTTTCAGATATGTTTCGGTGAGGCTCCGGTCGAATTCGATACCGAGATGATCGAGCGCCGCATCGACCATCACCCGGAAAAACTTCCAGTTATTGTCGGCATAGATGCGCTCGCGCGCCGCCAGAAGATAATGGCGCACATTCGCCTTTTGCTCTTCGGACAAGGGTTCCCACAGATGTTGCGGCGCAAGCCGAAGCGCAAAGCCGAGGGCGGCCAGCTCCACCAGCCGCTGATCCTTCTGCCGCACATCGCCCCAGTAATCGGCATGGGCGGGATCGGTGCCATTGGCGATGCCTCTGGCCAGAAGCGGCCAATGGGCGAAGGCATCGCCGCTGAGCGCAAGCGGCGCGATGCCCCAGAGTGGTCGCGCAAATCCTTCCAGGTCGGCCGCTGCCCGGTCGAAATGCGCGGCGGTGCCGCTTAGCGTCACTCTTGCGCCGCTCTCTGAGAAATAGGGAAGCAGCGGTGCGAAACTGTCGTCCAATGCTCGTCTGACGTCGGCGCGGGTCTTGAGTGGATTGCCGTAAAGCGGATTGAAGCGGGTCATTGGATCATGGTTTGCTGGCTTATGCATCGCGCGCCGCCTTTCCCGTCTTTTTTGCTCGACCGGCGGTCTGTCCTTCCACAAGCTGTACACCCAGCTGAACCTGCCGGGCATTGGCCGATGGCTCCGCCAGCCGGCGGCGCATCAGCTCCACCGCCTCGCGGGCAATCTCGCGGCGGTCTACCCGGATTGTGCTGAGCCGGGGAGTGGAAAGTTCGGCGAAGGGCAGGTCGTCGAAGCCGATGATGGAAAGATCGTCCGGTACCCCGAGACCAAGCTCTTGTGCTGCTCCCAGCGCGCCGAGCGCGATCGCATCGTTCATGCAGAAAATGCCAGTCAGACCGGGGTTTTTGGCCAGCAGCTGACGAACCGCATCACCGGCTTGCCCGAAGCCGCTATCCGCCGTGGAAAGCAGAAACTCTTCATAGGTGGCACTCTCTTCCTCGATGATAACCTGCCGAAAGCCCCGCATGCGCTCTCTTATGGTGTGACGGTGTTGCGGACCGATATAGGCGACCTTGCGGTGCCCCAGTTCCAGCAGCCGCCGCGCCGCCATCGCCCCGCCGTAAAAATTGGAGGGCGAGACGCAATCCAGCATCATCGAGGGATCGGCGCTATTGACGAGAACCGGTTGCAGCACACCCTGCGTGATGCGGTGGATGATCTCCTCTTCGGGGTCAAGACCAATGGCGAGAAGGCCGTCGACCTCGCAGACCCGCTGTGTAAGGGCGTCGTCGATCTGCCTCTGGTGCAGCAGCCGGATATCGAGTTCGAAACCCTCTGTCTGGGCAAGGCTGCGCAGCATGTCGAAAATATCGTGATAAAAGGCGCCGATATCGCCGGTCGCTCGTTCGGCGGACATGAGGGCGAGGATTTTCTTCCCCTCCAGCGAGATGCCGCCGGTCTGGCTGGTGACTGGCCGCAGCGGATAACCAAGTTCCGCCGCCACGCCCAGAACCTTGGTCTGGATCGATGCGCTGATGCCTTTTTCCCCGGCGAGAACCCGTGAGACCGTGCTGATGGAAACCCCTGCACGCTGGGCGATATCCGACTGGCGCGGGCGGCTGATGTCGGGCGTATCGTTCATGTCTTCTCCTGCGCTTGCAAAAAATTCTATTATGATGCAAATATTGCAAATAATGAAAATTTGCAAGAATTTAAGTGATAAGTGAGAAATTTGCAAAACGCGGGAGGAGCAGATGCAAACTATCGATAGACGTGGATTTTTGGTGACGGCGGCACTGGCAGGTCTTGGCGCGGCGGCGGGCGGTTTCCGCGCGATGGCGGCCGAAACCCGGCTTCGTTGCGTATGGTGGGGTTCGGCTGACCGCAACAAGCGCACCAATGATGTGATTGCCCTCTACCAGAAGGCAGATCCACAAACGGTAATCAGCGGCGAGATGATCGCCGGTTCCGACTATTGGACCAAGCTTGCGACGTCCATGGCGGGACGTAACGTCGCCGATATCTTTCAGCTCGAGCCTTCCACCATTGCCGATTATTCCGGCCGTGGGGCCTGCATGGAACTTGACCAGTTTGTCGGCTCGTCGCTTGATCTTTCCAATTTCGGCAAAAGCGAAGTCGATCTTTGCCGCATCGACGGCAAGCTTTACGGCGTCGGTCTCGGGCTGAATTCGTTCTGCATGATGTATGATGCAGAGACGCTGAAGGAGGCCGGCGTCTCCGTGCCGAAGGAGCAGATCACCTGGAAGGCGCTGGCGGAACTGGCGCGCGATTTCAAGAAGAACGCTCCGGCGCGCCGCAATTATTGGGCGGTGCCCTATGGTGCCCGTTATCACTACGTCTTCGATGTCTGGCTGCGCCAGCGCGGCAAGCTCCTGTTCCAGGACGGCACCATCGGTTTCAACAAGGAAGATGCCAAGGAATGGTTCGCCTATTGGGAGGATCTGCGCGAGAACAAGCTTTGCGTCTCTGCCGATATCCAGACGCGCGATGACAATACCATCGAATCCAACGCGCTGACCCTTGGCAATTCCGCAATCGGCTTTGCCTATTCCAACCAGCTTGTCGGTTACCAGGCGCTCAACAAGAAGACGCTGTCCATTGGCATGCTGCCGGGTGAGGGGCCGGGAAAACCGACCGGGCATTATTACCGGCCGGGGCTTATCTGGTGCATTTCGTCCACCTCCACCACTCCGGAAGCTGCGGCGAAGTTCATCAACTTCTTTGTCAACGATCTGGAGGCGGGAAAGGTTCTCGGCGTCGAACGCGGCGTGCCGCCGGCGAAGAAGGTACGCGAAGCTGTGTTGCCAAGCCTCAACGAGACCGAACGCAAGACGGTGGATTACATCGAGAGCCTCTCCGGCAAGCTCGATACCTATCCGGAGCCTGCCCCCATCGGCGCCAATGAGTTCGACCGTGGGGTAATGCGTCCCATTGCCGACTCACTCGCCTTTGGCCGCGCCACTGTGGATGAGGCAGCGCAGAATCTTGTCGATACCGGCACCCGCACGTTGCGTAAGCGCGGGTAGGGAAAAGAGGTAGCGCATGCGGTACCGAAACCGCCTGCGCTGCCTCCATTCGCAATCATTCCTTGCGTGTCTGACTTTGAATATATCGACCCGACAAACAATGCTGGACAGCATAAAATATTTAAGCCAGAAATTCTGATCTAGATCGCTAAATCTGAAGATTAGACAATGGCTCCCAATTTCCTACTTATTGACGCTGAAAAAGAATTCGATGTTTTGAAGGCGGCGGCGTCGCTGATCCGTGTGCAGATATTGAAGCTGCTGCACGAGGCCAACGGTCTCAATGTCAACGAGATCGCGCAGAGGCTGGATCTTCCCCAGTCCACCGTGTCGGCCGGTGTGACCGTTCTTGAAGAGGCGGGGCTGCTGCGAACCGAAACGCGCAAGGCGCGCAAGGGCAGCCAGAAAATCTGTTTTGCGACCTGCGACGAGCTTATTGTTTCGTTTCGAAGCCCCGAGACGCCGGCTATATCCAACTACATTGCCGTCGCCATGCCGCTCGGCCTCTATACGCAGAGTTCGGTGACCGCGCCTTGCGGCATCTGTTCGCCGGAGGGCATTATCGGACTTCTGGATGTCCCTGATACCTTCATGGATCCCGACCGCATGAAGACTGCACTTTTGTGGTTCACATCGGGTCATGTCGAGTATCAATTCCCCAATAATGCCAAGATTCAGGGGCGAAACGTCGAGGAAGTCGAGTTTTCGATGGAGGTCAGTTCCGAGGTGCCAGGAACGCACAGCAACTGGCCGTCAGACATTACCCTCTCCGTCAACGGCAAGGAGATCGGGGTCTGGACCTCGCCCGGCGATTTCGGCGACAAGCGGGGTACGTTTACGCCCGACTGGTGGAAACTGTCCGGCTCGCAGTATGGAATGCTCAAAACCTGGCGCATTACTGCCCAGGGAACCTATGTCGATGGTACGCGCATTTCCGATGTGACGCTTGCGGATATAGATCTGTCCAGCCACCGCTCAATCCGCTTGCGGATCGAGGTAAAGGCGGATGCAAAGCATCCGGGCGGGCTCAACATCTTCGGCCGGGGCTTTGGGAATTACGATCAGGACATCGTATTGCGTCTGCGCACCGCAGACTGATCGGGCCAATTTCATAAAGTATGATTTTCGCGGTTGACAGGCGCGGCTTCCATTGGCAACTATATTATGAAATATGGTTCATATCATATTTTAAGATATAAATGCGCATGGGAGGAGAGCCTATGAAAGCGCGGGTTTCAGTCCACCGGGACTTCCGGATTGGGCGTATCGACGATCGCCTATATTCCGCCTTCATCGAACATATGGGGCGGGCGATCTATGGCGGGATTTACGAGCCCGGCCATCCGCAGGCGGATGAAAACGGCTTTCGCAAGGATGTGCTGAAATTCGTGCAGGATCTGAAAATTCCGGCGATCCGCTATCCCGGCGGCAACTTCGTTTCGGCCTATCGCTGGGAAGACGGCATCGGCCCCCGTGACAAACGGCCCGTGCGGCTTGATCTTGCATGGCGCTCCAAGGAAACCAACCAGATCGGCGTCAACGAGTTCGCAGACTGGGCGTCGATGGCAGGCATCGAGATGATGCTCGCCGTCAACCTCGGTTCCCGTGGTCTGGATGATGCCCGCAACTTTCTCGAATACGTGAATTTCCCCGGCGGCACCGAGCTTAGCGACCTTCGCCGCAGCCACGGCGCCGAAAAGCCGCATGGCGTGAAGATGTGGTGCCTCGGCAACGAGATGGACGGCCCCTGGCAGATTGGCCACAAGACGGCGGTGGAGTATGGCCGGCTGGCAAACGAAACCGCGAAAGCCTTCAAGGGTTTCGACCCCACCATCGAGGCAATCGTTTGCGGAAGTTCCAACGACGGCATGCCGACCTATCCCGAATGGGAGCGCGAGGTGCTGGAAGAATGCTACGAGAATGTGGACCACATCTCGCTGCATAAATATTTCGGCAATAACAGCCGCGACACGCTGAATTACTTCGGCAAGATCGAAGAAACAGGGCGTTACATTCAGACTATCGCCGGTGTCATCGATTACGTGAAAGCCAAGAAGCGCGCCAAGAACGATGTCTCCATCTGCTTCGACGAGTGGAATGTCTGGTACCATATCCGCGAAGACGACGGTAAACGCATCAAGAGCTGGGATTGGCCGGAAGCGCCTGCACTTCTGGAGGAGACCTACAATTTCGAGGATGCTCTCTTCGTGGCCGGGTTGCTCAACGAGTTCATCCGTCGCTCGGACAGGGTGCGCATCGCCTGCATTGCCCAGCTTGTCAATGTCATCGCCCCCATCCGCGCTGAAAAGAACGGACCGGCATGGCGCCAGACCATCTATTATCCCTATCAGTTCGCCTCGCTTTATGGTCGCGGAGTTGCACTGAACATTGCCGTCGATTGCCCGACCTACGACTGCAACGCGGCCGATGACGTCAAATATCTCGATGTCGCCGGCGTGTTTGATGAGGACGAGGGCGTGGTGACGCTGTTTGTCCTCAATCGTCATCTGACCGAAGCAGCAGAGCTCAATGTCGGTCTCACCGGCTTTTCGCCTGTGTCACTCAGCCTGCATCTTTCCATGGCGGGATATGATCTGAGGACCGGCAACGGTCCGGATCAACCCGACCGCGTCGTGCCGGTGCCGGGCAGCGGCATTGGTGTCGAGGATGGGGCACTCAAAGGCTCCGTGCCGGCGCTGTCCTATCATGTTCTGCGCGTGAAGGTTCAGTGAGGCGGTGATGGGTGTCCGTCTCAGCAATATCGCCAAGTCCTTCGGCTCTTTTGCAGCCATCCGGGACGTTTCGATGGAGATTCCGACGGGCAGCTTCGCGGTTTTCGTGGGGCCATCCGGTTGCGGAAAATCCACCCTGTTGCGCATGATCGCCGGTCTTGAGGAAACCAGCGGCGGTCACATCGCCATCGACGAGCGCGACGTCACCGCTGTCGAGCCGGCGGATCGTGGCGTTGCCATGGTCTTCCAGAATTATGCGCTTTACCCGCATCTGACGGTGTTCGAGAACATGGCTTTCAGCCTGCGTCTCGCCCGCCGGCCGAAAGCGGAGGTGAATGAGAGGGTGGGGGAAGCTGCCCGCATCCTCCAGCTCGAGGACAATCTGCACAAGAAGCCATCGCAGCTTTCCGGCGGCCAGAGGCAGCGCGTGGCCATAGGCCGCGCGATCGTGCGACAGCCGAAGGTGTTTCTCTTCGATGAACCCCTGTCGAACCTGGATGCGGAACTGCGCGTGCAGATGCGGCTGGAACTGACCCGGCTTCACCGCAAGCTCGGCGCCACGATGATCTACGTCACGCATGACCAGGTAGAGGCCATGACGCTTGCGGACAAGATTTTCGTGCTGAAGGGCGGCATCGTGCAACAGGCCGGCGCGCCGCTCACCCTTTACGACGATCCGGACAATCGTTTCGTCGCTGGCTTCATCGGCTCGCCCGCGATGAATTTCCTTGCTGCCGACATCGTCGGGCAGCGGGACGGCATCGTTATGCTCGCGCCTGAAGGTGGTGAAAAGCACCTTGAAGCCCGGCTTTCGCATCCGGTTTCCCCCGGTCAGCGGGTCGAAATCGGCATAAGGCCCGAGCATCTGGTGATCACGCAAGAGGGTGCTTTGCCTGTCAATGTCGAGGTGGCGGAGGAGCTTGGCGACCTTTCCTATCTCTATACCCGAACGCGTGCCGGGAAAGAACTTGTCGTGCAGCGGCAGGGCTCGCGCGAGCGGCTGGATGGCCGGTCCGTCTCACTGAGCGCTTCGCCCGATCACATCATGGTTTTCGGCAGCGACGGCAAAAGGTTGCGATAGGCGCGAGGAGGCGCCGTTCGATGCAGTAGTAGACCGCCCCTTGAACGGGGTGTTTCCAACAAACGGGAGGAGTGAACGATGCGACTGATCAAGACATTGCTTGTTGGTACGGTTCTGGGCCTGAGCGCCCTGCCGGCACTGGCGAAGCAGGATATCGTCTGGTGGGACTTTCTGTCGGGCGGCGACGGTGTGCGCATGAAAGCGCTGATTGCTGCCTTCAACAAGGAACACCCTGACATTCAGATCAAGGGAACGACGCTAGAGTGGGGCGTTCCGTTCTATACCAAGGTGCGCACGGCGTCGGCCGTGGGTGAGGGGCCTGATGTCATGACCTATCACCTGTCGCGCGCGCCGCTCGGCCTTGATGAAAAAGTATTGAGCGAAATTACCACAAAAGACCTTGATGATGCCGGGTTGAAGACCAGCGACTTTTTCAGCGCACCCGTCGAGGCAGCAACCCACGACGGCAAGCTTTACGCGGTGCCGTTCGATATCCATGCCCTTATTCTCTATTACAACGCCGATCTTCTGAAAGGGTCTCCCTATCTCGATGCCGAGGGTAAGTTGACCGGTATCAAGACGATGGAGGATTTCGAAAAGGCGCTGGCCTGGGCGAAGGACAAGGGCGTTCAGACGCCGGTTACCTATCAGTCGGGTGGCGAAGCCGGTGTCTGGCGTGTCTTTTATACACTGTTCTCACAACAGGGCGGCGAGCTGGTCACCAATAACGAGGTGCTTGCCGGCGACAATGCCGAAAAGGCTGCCAAAGCGATCGATACCATGTCGAAATGGCGGGAAAACGGATGGGCCCCCGAGCAGGCGGAATATCCTGCGTCCGTTGCTCTCTTCTCCGCTGGCAAATCAGCCTTCCAGCTTAATGGCGTCTGGGAAGTTCCGACCTACAAGGATCTGGAAAAGAACGGCAAGCTCGGCTTCAAATGGAGCGCTGTGGAAGTTCCGCCTTTCATGGGCAAGCGCGCCACCTGGGCGGATTCGCACGCCTTTGCGATCCCCAATCAGGGTGACAAGACCGTTTCCGGTGAGAAACGCGCCGCTGTCATGACGGTTATTGGCTGGATGGAAAAACACGCCATCAGCTGGGCCGATGCGGGGCATATTCCGGCCTATAAATCGATCACCGAAAGCAGCGAATACAAGGCGATGCAGCCGAATGCCACATATGCCTCGCTGGCGGAGGCGGCAGTGTTCGATCCGAAGACCACGATTACCGGAGTTGCCTCACCCGCTTACGATGCGGCGCTTAATATCATCGCTCCGGCCATCCAGGGCTACATGAGCGGCGCGGATGCGGTCGAGCAGATCAAGTCCGAGCTTCAGGGCAAGCTCAAGTAATCCGTGACTGCCCTCTGGCTGTCAGCCGGAGGGCAGCGTGCAATGCGGGAGGTCCCGGAGGCATTCCATGGCTATGATTGAAAACCGGCGCAAGAAGTCGCTCATCGCACTGTCGATGGTGACGCCATTCATCGTGGTCTTCGCCACGTTCTTTCTTTACCCCCTGATCGAGATGATACGCATCAGCTTCACGGATGCGCCGCTGATCGGCGATGGCAACTGGGTCGGCCTGCAGAACTACATAAAATTGTTGAGCGACCGCCTGTTCGTTACCTCGCTCAAGAATAACGGCTATTTCGTGCTGCTGACGGTGGTGCCAACAACGGTCATCGCCCTGTTGATTGCGCTTGCGGTCAGCCGATTGTCCGGCATCAAGCAGACAATCGCCATGAGCCTGTTTTTCCTGCCTTATGTCCTGCCGGTTTCGGTTGTCACCGAAATCTGGGCCTGGATGCTCGACCTGCAGTTCGGCATTCTCCAACCGGTCATTTCGTTGCTGGCGGGCAAACCCGTCGCGGTTTTCAAGAACCCCAACTGGGTCATGCCGATGGTCGCCGTCGTCACCATCTGGTGGACGAACGGTTTTAACGTTCTGCTCTTCATTGCCGGCTTGCGAAACATTCCGACCGAGCTTTATGAGGCCGCAGCTCTTGATGGCGCAACGACATGGCAAAAGTTCCGGCGCGTCACATGGCCGCTTCTGTGGCCGGTGACCGCGCTGATCCTGACGCTGCAATTGATCCTGCAACTGAAGATATTCGACCAGATCTACCTCTTGAGCGGCGGCGGACCCTTCAATTCCAGTTTCGTGCTTCTCCTTAAGGTCTACCGGGAAGCCTTCCAGATGAACAATGGCGGTTATGCATCGGCCGTGGCGACCGTGCTCTTCCTGTTGATCGTCATCGTATCCGTTCTCCAGTTCCAGTTGCTACGCATCCGGAGGAATTCATGAGCCTGACCAAAAGACTTGAGAACGTCATCCTGAACTTGCTGACATTTTCGGCAGCACTGGTATGGATTTTCCCGCTTTACTGGGGGTTCGTGACGTCGTTGCGCTCGGACGAGAATGTTGCGGGCAACACGTCGCTACTGCCTGATGAGTTCCAGCTTGGTGCCTATGTGAATGCCATCTTCAATACGCGGCTGTTGACCTGGTACGTGAATTCCATTGGCACTGCCGCGATCGTCACGGTCTCTGTGCTCATCATTTCGATGTTATGCGCCTATGCGCTATCGCAGATCCGCTTTCCGGGACGGCGACTGCTTTATGGCATCGTGCTCGCGAGTTTCATGGTGCCCGCGCAGACGCTTGTCGTGACACAGTTCATCCTGATGAAGAACCTCAACCTCATCAATACCTGGGCGGGCATCATCCTGCCGCAGCTGATCACGCCAATCGTCATCATCGTCTACAAGCAGTTCTTCGACAGCGTGCCCAAAGAGATGCGGGAGGCGGTGGTTCTGGATGGTGGCGGCGAATACACGATCCTGTTCAAGGTGTTTCTGCCGCTGAACTGGGGCATTACGACCGCCATGGCGATCGTGACCTTCATTACGGTGTGGAACGCCTTCTTCTGGCCTTTCCTCGTCATCACGTCCGAAAACATGATGACGATCCCCGTCGGCATCACGCAGGTCAACGACACCTTCGGCATCGTTTATGCACGCCTGATGGCGATTGCCATGCTGGCGGCTCTGCCGGTCATCGTCGCCTACGTCATCTTCCAGCGGCGCGTGACGGAAGCCATCATGATTTCGTCCGGCGTGAAGGGGTGATGGCGGCGAAAGATGCCGGTGCCGGTCAGATGACGTGAGCGTTGTGTAGGGCAGTCAGCACCTCGTTCTTGAGGGTGGCGAGTTGCGGCGACCTTCTGTCGCGCGGGCGCGGCTCGTCCACTTCTATCCGCTGCTGGATACGGCCGTCATGGGCACCCATCATGTAAATGCGGTCACCGAGATAAAGCGCCTCGTCAATATCGTGGGTGACGAGCAGGAAGGAAATGCCGCGCTGTTCGACGAGTTTCAGAACTAGGTCCTGCAATTTCATCCGCGTGAAAGCATCGACCGCGCTGAAGGGTTCGTCGAGCAGCAAGATGCGCGGCCGGGTATAGAGCGCTCTTGCTATGGCGACACGCTGCGCCATGCCGCCTGAAAGGGCTTTCGGTAACGCGCTGCCATGGCCGCTCAAGCCCACATCGTTGATCAGTCCTTCTACCCGCTCGACATCATATTTCTTGCCGGCCGCATAACCTATGTTTTCGGCAACTGTCAGCCACGGCATCAGGCGGGGTTCCTGAAAGACGAAGGCGATGGGCGGTGAGTCCGATGCCTGAACCTCCTTTGCCTGCTGAACCTTCACAGCGCCTGAGAAATGCCGGTCGAGGCCGGCGGCGATGCGCAGCAAGGTGCTTTTCCCGCACCCACTTGGTCCGAGAAGAACCGCCGCTTCACCATCGCCGAGCGTCAGGTGAATATCCTGAAGGACAACCGTGTCTCCGAAGGCTTTTTCGCGAACATCGACATTGAGCAAACTCATCGCAGGCGCCCTCCTTGCTGAAGGGGGTAAGTGTCGCGCCATCTGAGGCAACGTTCCTCGACTATCTTGAAAAGGCTGTCGGAAATCTTGCCGAGGACGGCAAGGCAGATAATCGCTATCATCACCAGATCGGGTCGGGAGAGTTCCCGCCCATCGGATAGCATGTAGCCGATGCCCTCGGAAGCCGCCAGAAGTTCCGCTGCGACAACGCTTAGCCAGGCCAGCGACAGGCCGTAACGCAAGCCCGTGAACAGATGCGGCAAGGAGGCGGGAATGAAAATCCGCCAAACCAGCACTGGCAGCGGCTGGCGATACATCTCGCCCACTTCCACCAACTTGCGGTCGACATTCCTGATGCCGGAGAAGAGGTTGAGATAAACAGGGAAAAACGCGCTTTTGGCGATCAGTACGATTTTCGAGGTTTCGCCAATGCCGAACCAGATCATCAGCAGCGGCACCCAGGCGAGGCTCGGAACCGCGCGTAACGCCTGAAACGTCGGCTCAAGATAACGCTCGGCGGCAACGACCAGCCCGACCAGCGAACCGACGACGATTGCAAGAAGGGAGCCAATGACGAAGCCGACAAAGACACGGGCGGTACTGGCTGCGACATTCGTCCACAAAGGACCCTCGGCGAGCCTTAGAAACGTGTCGTAAAGCTCGGAGGGCGGCGGCAGCACGTAGGGACTTACCCAGCCCACGCGCACAAAGAATTCCAGCAGCAACAATGAGCCGACCGGCACTATCGCGCCGCGCAGGTCGAACCGTCCCAGGAAATTCCCCACTCTTTGCACGAACGGCAGTGGGGCAGGGAGTTGTTTCGCAGTCTGCTTCACGCGCTGAAATTCGCGCGGATGAGAATTCATGCTCCCAGCGCCTTTTTCGCCGGTGCCGGATCGATCAGCGACGAAAGGACGCTGTCGACATTGACGCCAGGCCGCAGCACGTCGTCGCCAAGCAACGGGGTCACGATACGGATCGAGTTCAGCAGTTCCTCGCCTGGAACAGGATCCTTCCAGTCGCGCTTTTCGATCGTCAGCTTGGTGATCTGGGGATCGTTGCCGGTGACCTTCGTGACGAAATCGATGAATTCGCCGTTGTTTTCACGGATCCATCTTTGTGTCTCGACCCAGACACCGAGGAGGCGTTCGACCGCTTTCGGGTATTTCGCCAGAAACTCCTCGGAAACGCTGAATACGCTGCCGTCGCGCCAGCTACGCTCATCGAAAATCGCCCTGTCGCCGGCAAGTTCTGCCTGGGATGTGTGTGGATCGATGCCGACCCATGCATCAACCTGTCCCTGCTGAAGCGCGTTGAATCCTTCCGGATGCTGCAGGTTCACGACCTTGAGGTCATTGATCGAAAGCTTGTTTTGGGCAAGGGCGCGCAGGAGGGTGAAATAAGGCGCGGTACCCTTGGTGACCGCAATGGTTTTGCCCTTGAGATCGGCGACGGTCTTGACCGGCGAATCCGGGCGAACCTGTATGATGGAAGAACCGCCCCAGCTTGCCACATAGATCACCTTCAGCGGCACACCATTGGCGCGGGCCAGAAATGCGGAAAGTGCTGCCGAACCGGCAAAATCCGTCGAGCCGACCTTCAGGAATTCGAGCGAATTGTTGCTTCCGCGGGATTGTACCCAGGTGATCTTGGTGCCGACATCCTTGAACGCTTCCTCAAGCCAGCCCTTGTTCTTTATCAGAAGTGTATGTGAGGAGTAAAATCCCCAATCCAGCTTCAGCTCAGCAGGAAACTCCTGTGAGCTTTGGGCCAGCGCGCTGCCCGTGGCAAAGGGTGCTGCGAGAGCCCCGGCAATGCTGAGTTTCAGGATCTGGCGGCGAGAATGTTTAGCCTTCATAATAGTGTGCCTAATTTATGTAATTTGTGTATTTAAAGGGTATGGGCCGGCGTTTATGAGGTCAATCCAGCCTTCTGGAACCTCATGCCAAACTTCAGGGCGGGCGTGGAAAATCTCCCTACCGCTGGCCGGATCGGCGCGACGGCGCGTTATTCAGGGAAAAAACGATTGGCCGGGCGTTGCAAACCGAGATGATCGCGCAATGTCGTTCCCTCATAGTCCTTTCGAAACAGGCCGCGCCTTTGCAGTTCGGGCACAAGCAGGGTCGTGAAATCGTCAAGTCCGGCAGGCAGGAACGGGAAGGTGACGTTGAAGCCATCCGACCCCTCTTCGTATAGCCATTGTTCCATCTCGTCGGCGATGGTTTTTGCCGTGCCGACAAATGCGAGACCCCCATAGCCACCCAGCCGCTGCGCCAGCTGGCGCACCGTCAGCCCCTCGCTCCTTGCAAGTTCGATCACCCTCTCGCGGCTGGATTTGCTTGCATTGGTTTCGGGAATGTCAGGCAAGGGGCCATCGGGATCGAAACTCGAAGCATCGTGGCCGAGCGCAATCGAAAGCGAGGCTATCGCGCTTTCATAATGGACGAGGCTGTCGAGCCTGGCGCGTTTGGCCTTGGCTTCATCCACGCTATCGCCGACCAGAACGAAAGCGCCCGGCAGGATGACAATGCCGTCGCGGGAACGGCCTGCCGCAACGGTCCTGTCCTTGACGTCCCTGTAGAACGCTTTTCCCGCCGCAAGCGTGGGTGTTGCCGCAAAAACGACCTCGGCAGTTTCGGCTGCAAGCTGGCGCCCCGGCTCTGAAGCCCCGGCCTGAACGATGACGGGCCAGCCCTGCACCGGACGCGCTATATTGAGCGGACCGCGCACGGAAAATTCCGGTCCCTTGTGATTAAGCACATGCATTTTTTCAGGGTCAAAGAACAACCCGCTATCGACATCCCGGAGAAAGGCATCATCGGAAAAGGAATCCCACAGCCCGGTAACGACGTCGTAAAATTCCCGCGCTCTTCCATAACGCTCCGTGTGGTCAGGCTGTTCGTCCCGGCCGAAATTAAGCGCCGCATCCGGATTCGCTGTGGTGACGATGTTCCAGCCGGCGCGACCATTGCTGAGGTGATCGAGTGAGGCGAAACGCCGCGCTACGTGGTAGGGCTCATCGAATGTTGTGGAGGCGGTGGCAACCAGCCCGATGCGGGAGGTGACGGCGGCGAGCGCCGAAAGCAGGGTGAAGGGTTCGAAAGACGTGACGGTATGGCTGCGGCGCAGTGCTTCCGTCGGCATGTTCAGCACCGCCAGATGATCGGCCATGAAAAATGCATCGAATTTCGCGGCTTCAAGCTGTTGTGCAAATCGCGCCAGATGGCCGAAATTGAAGTTCGCGTCCGGGAAGGATCCGGGATAACGCCACGCACCCGTGTGAAGACTGACGGGCCGCATGAAGGCGCCGAGGTGCAGTTTGCGATCGTTTGCCATTGGGCTTCACTCTTTCGTTGAAGTTTTGACCCGAGCGTTTTCTCTGTCGGCCGCCAAGGATCGAAGACCGGCTCGGTCCTCATCGCGACGATAGCCTTGCTGGCGGCTCTGTGCGGCAAAGACTATTGCGATTATGATTTCCAAACAGAAAGATTTTTCCTGAAATCATTCATTTCGCAAGATCGCTTTGCCTGCAACGGGTTTGCCTCATCGTGTTGACGTAATATCCGGCAAGCGATGTGCTTCACGTGGTGATCGCCAAGCAAATTTCAACGTATTTCGCGCAGTGATTCCAGTGAGAAAATGGCGTAAATTCAAAATATTGGTCGATATAGCTAATGTATTGGATGATTTCGAAATCGTAGTTAGAGATCGAAAACGTCGTTTGGAGATCCGGCGTGGTTGGGACACCCCCAAACCGCGCCGGACTGATCCGTGCTCAAACGTCCGCCATCAAACTGCCAGCAGCTTTTCGTTGCCGATGCGGGTTGTCTCGATGGCACCCTCCGTTTCGATGCGCTTGCCGGTGGCCGGATCGAAAAAGTGGAGGTGGGCAGGGGGCAGTTCGAAGTGGATGCGCTGGCCGGGTTTGACCAACAGATCTTCGCCTATGGCTGCGGAGAAAGTTTCGCCGGCGATTTCCGCATGTACGATGCGGCCGGAGCCCAGCTCTTCTACAAAGTCCACGGTTGCGGGCACGCCCGCACCCTCGATGCTGACCAGGCATTGTTCAGGGCGAATGCCGACTGTCACGTCGCGCCCGCGCAGCTCCAGCGCGGTCTCGGGGAAGAGTTTCACCGGCTGGCCGCCCAGCATGACGGATGGAGATTCGACCTCCACCCGCGTGTTGAACAGGTTCATCGCCGGTGAGCCGATGAAGGAGGCTACGAAGGTGCTGGCGGGGCGGTGATAGATATCGAGCGGATGACCGACCTGCTCCACATTGCCCTTGTTCATCACCACCAGCCGGTCGGCCAGCGTCATGGCTTCCACCTGATCATGGGTGACGAAGACGGAGGTGGCCGATAGGCGCTGGTGCAGTTTGCGGATTTCGGCGCGCATCGTCACACGCAGCTTTGCATCGAGGTTGGACAGCGGTTCATCGAACAGGAATACCTGCGGTTCGCGGATGATTGCGCGGGCCATGGCCACGCGCTGGCGCTGGCCACCGGAAAGGGCGGCGGGCTTGCGTTCGAGATAGTCGGAAAGACCAACGATCTTGGCCGTTTCCTCGATGCGGCGAAGACGTTCAGCCTTGGGAACGCCTGCGACCTTCAGCGCATAACCGATATTGCCTGATACCGTCATATGCGGATAAAGCGCGTAGTTCTGGAACACCATGGCGCAACCGCGCTCGCGCGGCTCCAGCGTGTTGACGACGCGCCCGCCAATGGCGATTTCACCTGACGTGATATCCTCCAGCCCAGCGATCATTCGCAGAAGTGTGGACTTGCCGCAGCCCGAGGGGCCGAGGATGACGACGAATTCCCCGGTTTCGAAAGTGAGATCCACGCCGTGCAGGGTCGGGGTCTTGCCATAGGATTTGCGGACCTGCCGAATATCTATCTGAGCCATGATATTAAGAACCTTGTTGTTGAGAGCCACGCGTCGCGTCGTCACTTGTCGGATGACACGAGACCGCGCACGAACCAGCGTTGCAGGAACGCCACGACGAGAAGCGGCGGCATGATGATGATGAGGGAACCGGCAAGCGTGACGTTCCAGTCCGGCGTGCCGTCCTCCGAAGGCAAAAGGGCACGCAACGACATCATCACCGTCTTGTAGGAGGGGTCGGTGACCATCAGCAGCGGCCACAGATACTGGTTCCACGAGGAGACGAAGAGAATGGTGGTGAGGGCCAGCATGTTGGTGCGCGAGAGCGGCAGCAGCACGTCGAAAAAGAAACGCACGGGGCCGGAGCCATCCATGCGCGCCGCCTCCGCAAGTTCATCAGGCAGGGTCATGAAAAACTGCCGGTAGAGAAAGGTGCCGGTGGCCGTGGCGACAATCGGCAGCGACAGGCCCGCATAGGAATTCAGCAGGTTCCATTCGATGTTGACTTCTACACCGCTCACCAGCGCTATAAGGTAACGGAACGGCTGGAACACATCCGCTGCCACGGCATAGGTCGGAACGGCGCGAATTTCGAGCGGCAGCATCAGCGTGATGAAGACGGACCAGAAAAACAGGTGTTTCAGCGGCGAGCGGAAAAACACGATGGCGAAGGCGGTCAGAGCGGAAAGGGCTACCTTGCCCGCTGTGACGAGCGAGGCCATCACCAGGCTGTTGAACATGGCGTTGCCCAGATTGGCGCGGTTCCAGGCGGTGCTGAGATTTTTGAAAAGCTCGCCCTGCGGCATGAAGCTGAAGGGCGTGTGGTTCACCTGCTGCACCGTCTGGCTGGCGCCTGCCAGTACCACGATGAAGGGGCCGATAAGAAGCAGAAGTCCCGCGACCATGACCACGTAGGCAAAGGCGTCGGCATAGGGCGTGCGCTGTATCATCTCTCAGGCCTCACTTGTAATGGACGCGCCGCTCGATGAAGCGGAACTGGATGAAGGTGAAGACCATGATGAGGCCGATGAGGACGATGGTTTGTGCCGAGGCGCCGGAATAGTTCAGCCCTTCGAAGGCCTCGGTGACGATGCGGTAAACCATCACATCGGTGGCGCGGTTGGGGCCGCCCGCCGTCAGCGAATGCACGATGCCGAACGTGTCCTGGCCGACGAAACCCTCGGTCATCATCGTCACCATCAGGAAGAACAGCGTGGGTGCGAGCAACGGCACCTGAATGTCTATGGCGCGGCGGATCGGGCCGGAGCCATCCATTGCCGCAGCTTCCGTCAGCGAACGGGGCACGGATTGCAGGCCGGCAAACAGGAAGATGAAAGTGTAGCCCGCCCATTTCCAGATAAAGATGGCGATGACGAGCGCCAGTGCATGTTCGCCGTATTTCGCCGGGTTCCAGATATCTGGCCAGGCGGCGTTGAGTGAAGCGGCCAACCCGCGTTCCGGCGACAGGATGAAGCGGAAGGCCATGCCTGCGGCGGGACCTGCGATGGCGAAGGGCAGGATATACAGAACCCGGAAAAATCCAGAGCCGGGAAGCTGGCGGTCGACGGAGAGCGCCAGGGTGAGGCCGATGAGGATGGCGACGAAGGGGCCGACGGTCGCGAAGATCAGGCTGACGGTAACGGAATGCCAGTAGAATGGATCAGAGAAGACTTCCTGGAAATTGGCGAAACCAACGAATTCTGCCGCGCCGCCGAAGGGCGGCTGGAGGGTGAAGGCCCAGTTGATCACCGCCGCCACGGGCCAGTAGAAGAACAGGAGGATCAGTGCCAGCTGCGGCAATGCGAACAGCAGCGGCAACCATGTGCTTTTGAAAACGGCGCGCTTTTCCATGAAATATCCGAAACAGAAAATGGCATTAAGGGTTTGCCCGCGCGGAGACGGGCAAACCCAGGCGAAAAGGACCGCTTAGTTCAGCTTGGCGCCGGCATAGGTCTTTTCGAAGCGGCGCAGGCCGGCATTCGAGCGCTCGACAGCCTTGTCGAGTTCGGTCTGAATATCGGCGTTCTGCATGAAGATGGCTTCGAGCGAGGTCGAGACTTCCTTGCGGATCTGCGTGAAGCCGCCGAGGCGGATGCCGCGGGTATATTCGGACGGCGGCGTAAACGTGAGGCTTTCGATTGCCTTTTCACGGCCCTTATAAGGCGCCTTGTCGTAGAAGCCGTTGGCCTTCATGGCGTCGAAGCCGGTCTTGGTGACCGGGATGTAGCCGGTAACAGTTGACCACCACTCAACCATATCAGGCTGCGCGATGAAGTTCAGGAATGCGGCCGCACCCTTGTATTCAGCTTCCGGACGACCAGCCATGACCCAGAGCGAAGCGCCGCCAACCAGCGAGTTCTGGCGCTCGGTGCCCTTCCAGATCGGCAGCATGGCGACGTCCCACTTCACGCCCTCAGGCATGGTCTTGCCGACGGTGCCATGGCCGGCAATCGAGGACATGAACATCTGGCAGGTCTGCGAGGTGAAAGCGGGCAGGATGTCCATGCCGAGCTGCTTGGTCTTGACGACGAACAGCTTCTCGTCCTGCATCTTCTTGAAGAATTTGACCTGATCAACGAACTTCGTCTTGTTGATCGTCAGTTCGGCGTCGAGGCCCTGATAACCGTTGCCCTTGGTGGCGATTGGCTGGTTGTGGATGGCAGAGAACTGTTCCATCAGCATCCAGGTGTCGAAATTAAAGGCCAGCGGGCATTCGAAACCGGCCGTCTTGAGCTTCCGGGCGGCTTCTTCAACCTGTTCCCATGTGTCGGGCTTGAAGGTGATGCCGGCTTTTTCGAAAGCGGTGACATTGTAATAGAAGACCGCGGTGGAGGAATTATAGGGGAAGGAGTTCAGCTCGCCGTCAGCCGTTGCATAATAATTGGCAATGCCGGGGAAATAGTTGTTCCAGTCGATCTTGTAGCCGTTGTCGGCCATCAGCTTCTTGGCGGGAACGAAAGCCTTGGACAACATCATGTCCAGCGTGCCGGCATCGTAGATCTGGGTAATGGCGGGCTGCTTCTTGGCGCGGTAGGCGGCAATGGTGTTCTGCAGCGTGGCGTCGTAGTCGTTCTGCGACGTGCAGACGATTTCGAATTCAGCCTGGGAGTCGTTGAACTTCTTGCAGGTTTCCTGAACGCGGTCGCCGAGATCGCCGGAAAGGCCGTGCCAGAATTCGAATTTGGTCTTTTCTGCGTGGGCAGCCGTGGCGCCGAAGGCTGCGGCAATGGCAACGCCTGCCACGAAAGAGGTCAGAGCGGAAGATTTCATAAGTTGAGCCCCGTTGATGGAGTAATGGCATGACCGGCGAGGACGTCACGTCCCCAACACGAAGCCACGGGCTCTGCTAGCAGCCGTCTTTGACGGATCGCTTACACTTTGTTGAACGTTTTGTGATGAGTGAAGGTACAGGCACGCATAGGCGTCCACGGAAAATCAGATAAACGGGTTTCATCTGATTTTCCGTTGTTTTTCAGTCCTTTACTTAAAATGTCTTTCTTCGCTACTTGTCGCTGAATGACTTGTTAGCATCAACCTCGACGTGCCGCTTCGATGGTGGCGACGTCGATTTTCTTCATATCCATCATTGCCGCGAAGGCACGTTTGGCCTCGGCGCCGCCGGCGGACATTGCTTCCATCAGCACCCGCGGGGTGATCTGCCAGGAGATGCCCCATCGGTCCTTGCACCAGCCGCAGGCACTTTCTTCTCCGCCGTTGCCGACGATGGCATTCCAGTATCGGTCCGTCTCTTCCTGATCCTCAGTCGAAATCTGGAACGAGAAAGCCTCGGTGTGCTTGAATGTCGGCCCACCGTTGAGGCCGATACAGGAGACGCCTGCCACCGTGAATTCCACCATCAGCACGTCCCCCTCCTTGCCGGAGGGGTAATCGCCCGGCGCCCGATAGACGGAATTGACGGTGCTGTCGGGAAAGGTCTCGGCATAAAATCTGGCTGCGGCCTCGGCATCCCTATCGTACCAGATGCAGATCATGTTCTTCTTCACGGCGTGTTCCTCCCAAAAGAAAGCCCCATTCGGTAAACAATGTCGCCATGCGCCGATCGTTCCGAAAGGAGGGGGGAAGGTGCAATTTTGCAAAGGAATAAGGGTTGTGCGTCATGACGGTGCCGGCGCGATGATCAAACGCGACGCGCATGGCGATAGGCATCATATGCCGGGCCCAGCCGCGCCCGTTCTGAAGAATAAATATGAAACAATGTCTCTTTGTAACGTGAAGCGCGTGCTTGACCTAATATGCAGATTTTTGCGGCAGGAAGACGCGTATTGCCCAAATTTCGCCCGTACCATCAACTCGCGTGATCAACGTCAAGATTATCCTTAAATATTATTTAATAATGTAATCATATTGTTGGTGAACGATTTTCAGTAGAAACTGTCCAGCTGCCATCGGAGGATCGCGCGTGAGTTTTCTTGATCGTGGTGCCAATGCTTTCGCGGTTCTTGCCGCGCTCTCCAAATCTCAAGCCATCATCGAATTTGATATGGCCGGAAAGATTCTCGCCGCTAACGAGAATTTCTGTCGTGCGCTCGGTTACGAGCTGGCGGAAATAGTCGGCAGACATCACAGCATGTTCGTTGAACCTGAAGTCGTGTCATCGCAGGACTACAAGGCCTTCTGGTCAAAGCTTTCGGCCGGCCAGTTCGATCAGCGGCAGTACAAGCGCATTGGCAAGGGTGGCAGGGAAGTCTGGATCGAGGCCTCCTATAATCCGGTGTACCGTCGCGGCAAGCCGGTGAAAGTGGTCAAGATCGCCACGGATATTACCGAGCGCAAGTTGAAGGCGGCGGAAGATGCGGGCAAGATCGACGCCCTGTCGCGGGCGCAGGCCATCATCGAGTTCTCTCCGAACGGCGAGGTCCTGACGGCCAACGAGAATTTTCTGGCGGCGCTCGGTTATTCGCTCGCCGAGGTACAGGGAAGGCATCATTCGATGTTCTGCGAACCCGCCTACACACAGTCCCCGCAATATGCGCAATTCTGGAAAAGGCTTGCCGGCGGCGATCTGGTGGCGGATGAATTCATGCGGCTTGGCAAGGGCGGTCGCAAGGTTTTCATTCAGGCCTCCTATAATCCGATCTTCGATTTGTCCGGCAAGGTGTTCAAGGTCGTCAAATTTGCCACCGACGTGACCGGACGTGTTGAAAATGTCGAAAAGCTCGCGCAGTCCCTGACCAATCTGGCTGACGGTGATCTTTCGCAGAGCATCGACAAACCCTTTATCCCCTCGCTTGAAAGATTGCGGTCCGACTTCAACGCAGCCTCGAAAAAGCTCAAGAAGGCCATGACGCTGGTCTCTGAAAATGCCGGCGCCATTTCTTCGGGGTCAAATGAAATAAGGTCCGCGGCCGACGATCTCGCCAGACGTACGGAACAGCAGGCCGCCTCTATCGAGGAGACGGCTGCAGCCCTCGAGGAAATTACCACCACCGTCAATGATTCAAGCCGCCGGGCGGAAGAGGCTGGAAAAATCGTTGGCCGTGCCCGTGACCATGCCGAACATTCAGGTCAGGTTGTGCGCGATGCGATCAGTGCCATGGACCAGATCGAAAAATCTTCGCGTGAGATTTCGAATATTATCGGCGTTATCGACGAGATTGCCTTTCAGACCAATCTGCTTGCGCTGAATGCAGGCGTGGAAGCTGCCCGCGCAGGCGAAGCAGGCAAGGGTTTTGCCGTGGTCGCGCAGGAAGTTCGCGAACTTGCGCAACGCTCGGCGACGGCCGCAAAGGAAATCAAGAGCCTGATCAACGCGTCTGGCACGCAGGTTGAAAACGGCGTTGGCCTTGTTACCAAAGCGGGCTCTGCCTTGCAGGAAATCGCGGAACAGGTGCGCGACATCAACACCAATGTCGTAGCGATCGTCGATGCCGCGCGCGAACAGTCGACCGCGCTCGCCGAGATAAATCAGGCGGTCAACACCGTTGACCAGGGAACGCAGCAGAATGCCGCGATGGTTGAGGAGCAGACGGCTGCCAGCCACAGCCTTGCACGGGAAGCGGCAGCGTTGTTTGAGCTTCTAGGGCAATTCCGGTTCGATGACGTATCGCACTCGACATCGTCGTCGCGGAGCGGCTTCGAGCAGCAGGCTACCTTTGCCACTCCGCGTCGCCCGGCATCCCGCCCGTTTGCGGTGCGCGGTTCCGCTGCAGTCGCCGTCGAACATGAGGATTGGCAGGACTTCTAAGCACACAAGATGGCCTTGCCGACGCTGAAATGCGACCTTTATTCTGGACGCATGGAAGCCTCGGCAAGGCCCAAACCGAAGCTTCCATTGAAGATGAGCCATAGGTCTGGGCATATCTTGCAGAATGCCTGATAATCGGCGTATCGGGCGTGGGATTTGCGGGGAATTTTGCTTGGCGGGGATATCGACACGCTGCGTGGGTCTTGCTCTGTGGTTGCTGGCGCTTGCCAGTGGCACGACCGGGGCCGAGGAGAAGGCCGATGGCAAAGTCTCCTGCGCCTACACCCATGATGTCGCGCCGGAATTGTGCATCCGTGTCGAAAGCTACAATAACGACCTGTGTCACGCCATCGAGGTTCTGGCCGGGCGCCACGCCGTTCCGCCGGATTATTTCGCCCGGCTCATCTGGCGGGAAAGCCTGTTCCGGGCCAATGCGGTCAGCCCGAAGGGCGCGGAAGGCATAGCACAGTTCATGCCTGGAACCGCAAAGCTGCGTGGTCTCAAAGACAGCTTCAACATAATCGCCGCACTCGAGGCCTCTTCCCGGTATCTGTCCGAGTTGAATAAGCAGTTTGGCAATTTCGGTCTCGCCGCCGCAGCTTATAATGCGGGCGAGGCGGGATTGCGGAATTTTATCGCGACCGGTCGGCTGCCGACGGAAACCCGGGATTATGTGTTTGCGATAACGGGATATCCGGTTGAGAAATGGAAGGACAACCCGCCGGAAAAGGCGGCCCCGGCATTGGATGAGACCCGCTCTTTCATCGATGCCTGTCTGCGTCTGGCCGATACGCGAACGATGAACGATCCTGTCCTCATCTCGTCGGCCGACTGGGCGCCCTGGGGCGTGCAGCTTGCCGCGCATTATAATCCGGCGGTGGCGAACCGGCTTTTTACCCGCGCCATTGGCCAACTATCCGGGCCGCTTAATGCCGAGCGGGCTTTGATCGTGCGGCAGCGAGGCGGCAATTTCGGTTCGCGCCCGCGTTATGCCGCCCGCATCGGCCGCGATACACGCGCCCAGGCCAACGAGCTTTGCGGCGAAATCCGGCAGGCCGGCATTCCCTGCACCGTGTTCCGCAACAGATGAGAACACCTGTATGACCCTGTCGATCATAACAAGTTGATCAGCATCTGGGTCGCACCTCCTTTCAGAGCAAAATTATCGAGCCTAGATTGCAACGCTGACGACAGAACGTGTCGGCTGATGGTATTCTGTGAGGGAAGAAAACTGAAAATGAGATGGCTTGAAACGGGATGTCTGGTCGGCGTGCTGGCCGCTATTTCTGGGTGCGCCACGACCGGGCAGACGGACGCATCGCAAACGGTGGCGAGCCTCGTGGGCCAGCCCCTGGATGCGGCTATCGCCAGACTCGGCCGCCCTAACAAGGTGATCATCGACAAGGGCGCGACGGAATCCTATTGGCTGAAGGTGGATGTTGAGACCTATGCCGGCCTCTCCAACAAGCGGGAAATCCGCACCTTGAACGGGCAGGTGCGGATATCGGAAACGGAAGGCATGAAGATCAAGGAGCATCGCCGCGACTGCATCATCAAGATCACCGCGGATCCCGCTTCCACCATCAAGACCAGCGAAATCATCGGCAATCCGGCCAATTGCGAGAACATTATCAATCGCCCAAACACCTGAGGCGGTCGCATTCGCGACTGTCGCATCGCTTCGAACGACCGAACCACCGTAAGAGGTGGATTGTGGGCGATCTCCTAATATGCGACCATCCGTGCCGGAGGATGCGTGCATGGTATCGACGCTGTCGCATATACGGGAGATCGAACGTGTCGGCATGGGCGCGGTCAGCCCGCGTGATACGCCGGTCATCCAGTCCTGGCTGCGCTGCCTCAATGACTACAAGCTCGACCCAACGATTGCGCAGGAAGCCTATATCGTGCCCGAGCTGAAGCTTCGGGAGCATCGCGAGCAGGCCGAGGAGCTCATCCGTATCGGCCGCTCCGGTCTCGAAGCCCTGTTCAACCAGATTGCCGAGCAGAATTACGTCCTGCTGCTGTCGGATGCGCGCGGCGTTACCGTCGATTTCATGGGCGACCCGACCTTCGACAACCAGTTGCGGAGGGCGGGGCTTTACCTTGGCTCGGAATGGTCGGAAAACCGGGCCGGCACCTGCGCTGTTGGCGCCTGCCTCGTTTCCGGCGAGCCGGTGATCATCCATCAGGATGACCATTTCGATACCAGCCATATCGGGCTGACCTGCACTGCGGCGCCCGTCTTCGATACGCTCGGCGATCTCACCGCCGTGCTCGACATTTCCCAGCTGCGCTCGCCGACGGCCAAGGCCAGCCAGCAACTGGCGCTGCATCTCGTTGCCTCCACCGCGCGGCGCATCGAGCTTGCCAATCTCATGACCCGCACCCGCAATGACTGGGTATTGCGTCTTGCCCGTTCACCTGAGTTTCTTGACGTCGATCCCGATGCGGCGATCGCCCTTGATGGCAGCGGACGTATCACCGGCATGACCCATGGTGGCTTCGGGGCGCTGGCGCGCTCCATGAACATGCACGGCCTTGCCACCCGCGATTTTCTCGGCCAGCCGATTTCCTCGGTCTTCGATATCGATGTGGACGACCTGCCGCGCTTTATGCGCGGGCGGCCGAATGGCGAGCGGCTTTTGCGCGCCCGCAACGGTCTGGTGCTTTTTGCCAGCGCGATCGCGCCCGCCGTCAGCATTCGCGCTCCTGTCACGCCAGAGCCACGCTTGCCGCGAGCGCTGAGGGACATGAGCAACGGCGATCCGGCGATGGAAAAGGTGCAGGCGCGGGCAGCAAAGCTTGCCGCCCGCGATATTCCCATCCTCATTCAGGGTGAGACGGGCAGCGGCAAGGAATATCTGGCACGGGCGATCCATGACAGCTGCAACAGCGACGGTAATTTCGTTGCCGTCAATTGTGCGGCAATCCCGGAGCATCTGATCGAATCCGAATTGTTCGGTTACACACCTGGTGCCTTCACCGGCGCCAGCCAGAAGGGCAAGCGCGGTCTCATCGAGGAGGCAAGTGGCGGCACTTTGTTCCTGGATGAGATTGGCGACATGCCGCTTTCCCTTCAAAGCCGCCTGCTGCGCGTGCTTTCGGAAAACGAGGTGCAGCCGGTTGGCGCATTGAAAGCCAAGCCGGTGCGTCTGAGAGTACTGTCCGCATCGCACCGCGATCTTGCCGAACTGGTGAAGGAAGGCCGTTTCCGGCAGGACCTCTATTATCGCCTGAACGCCGCAACGGTGACGCTGCCGGCGCTGCGAGAGCGCGAGGATCTCGGCTGGCTGATCGATCAGTTTCTCCGCCGCATCGAGAAGGAAAACGGCGAGACCTACAGGATCGATAAGGCGGCACGGGCAATTCTGCTTGACCATGACTGGCCGGGCAATCTGCGCGAACTCTTCAATGCACTGCGGGTTGCAGCCGCGCTTTCCGATGGCGGCAAGATCGATCCGGGTTGCCTGCCTGAACACCTCTTTGCCGAAGTCGCCACCGATGATGCTTTGCGCGATGACGACGATCTGCGCCGGGCGCTGAAGGACTGCGGCAACAACGTCTCGGCGCTGGCGCGAAGCCTCGGCGTCAACCGCTCCACCATTCACCGCCGTCTCAAACGCCTGAATTGACTGCGTCCGAACCGGTGCGACCATTGCAACACCTGTTGCACGGAACCTGTTGCATTCTGCCGGCGAGCCTCAGAGCTGAATTCGTAACCAATTGAAAATACGTCAAGATATGGCGCAAGCCATTCTGGCATGCCGCTTGCTGATCTTTCTGTGCAAGAACTACAGGAGGAAATGCAATGAAAGCACTGCGCTTTCACGCCGCCAAGGACCTACGCATCGAGGATGTGGATATGCCGCCCGAGCCCGGTCCGGGTGAGGTGCTCGTCGAAAACAAGTTCTGCGGCATCTGCGGCACGGACCTGCACGAATATGCCTATGGCCCGATCTTCGTGCCGAAGGAGCCGCATCCTTTCACCGGCGCGCACGGGCCGCAAATTCTCGGTCATGAATTCGGCGGTGTCGTAAAGGCCGTAGGCGAGGGCGTTAGCCATGTAAAGCCTGGCGACCGGGTATCGATCCAGCCGCTCATCATGCCGCGCCATGGCGACTATTATGCTGATCGCGGTCTTTATCACCTGAGCACAAATCTCGCTCTCGCCGGTCTGTCCTGGCATTCCGGCGGCATGGCGCAGGCCGCTCTTCTCAACGACTATAACGTCCAGCCGATACCCGATGCGCTTTCCGATCAGGAAGCGGCCCTCATCGAGCCGACGGCAGTCGCGGTTTATGCCTGCGACCGTGGCGGTGTCACGGCCGGCAGCAGCGTGCTTGTGACCGGTGCCGGGCCGATCGGCATTCTCGTCGCCATGGCGGCCAGGGCGGCCGGTGCCTCGCAGATATTTCTTTCCGATCTCAACGACACGCGTCTGGCGCTGGCGCGGGCGGCGCTTGGCGAGGTGCGCACGATCAATCCCAAGACGGAAAAGGTGGGCGATGTCATCCGCGCCGAGACCGAAGGCAATGTTGGCTGCGATGTCGCCATCGAATGCGTCGGCAATGAATATGCGCTGAAGAACTGCGCCGATGCAGTGCGCAAGCAGGGCGTTGTGGTGCAGACCGGCCTCCACCCCGGCGAAAACCCGCTGAACTGGTTCGACGTGACTTTCAAGGACATCGATATCCGCGGCTCCTGGGCCTATCCGACTCACTACTGGCCGCGTGTTGCCCGGCTGATTGCCAGCGGCCAGATCCCGGCGAGCCGGATCGTTACCAAAAACGTCTCACTCAGCGAGGCGGTCACGGAAGGGTTCGACCAGCTGCTCGACCCGGCCGGCAAGCATCTGAAGATCCTGATCGACCTGTCGCGATAGGCCGATTTGAAGTGCGGGGCGGTTGAGGAGCCGTCCCGTTTCCACATTGAGCAGGAGGAGGAATACATGCTCGACAAGACCCCCACCACGCGCCTTCAGGCGCTTCTCGATACGTTCGGGGCAGCACTCGAAGCTGGCCGCATCGATGATGCCGTTAATCTGTTTGCCGAGGATTGCTACTGGCGCGACCTCGTTGCCTTTACCTGGAACATCAAGACCGTTGAAGGTCGCGATCAGGTGCGCGACATGCTGCAGGCGCAGCTTTCGACGGCCAGACCCGCAAACTGGCGCATCGCTACCGGCGAGGAGGCGACGGAGGCGGATGGTGTGCTTGAAAGCTGGATCACCTTCGAGACGGCGACAGGGCGCGGCTACGGCCTCGTGCGCTTCAGGAACGGGCAGATATGGACGCTGCTGACGGCGCTTACCGAACTGAAGGGCCATGAGGAAAAATCGGGCTTCACCCGGCCGGTCGGCGCAAGGCACGGCCAGAACCTTGGTGCCAAAACCTGGATGGAGGAGCGCGAGGAGGAAGCGCGCACGCTCGGTTATGACAAGCAGCCCTATACCGTCATCATCGGCGGTGGACAGGGCGGCATCGCGCTCGGCGCCCGGTTGCGCCAACTCGGCGTGCCGACGATCATACTCGAAAAGAACGAGCGGCCGGGTGACAGCTGGCGCAAGCGCTACAAGTCGCTCTGCCTGCATGACCCGGTCTGGTACGACCATCTGCCTTACATCGATTTTCCGAAGAACTGGCCGGTCTTTGCCCCCAAAGACAAGATCGGTGACTGGCTCGAATTCTACACCAAGGTGATGGAACTGAACTACTGGACCCGCTCCACTGCCAAATCCGCCAAGTGGGACGAGGCGGCGAAGGAATGGTCGATCGTCGTCGATCGCGATGGCGAGGAAGTCGTGCTCCGGCCAAAGCAACTGGTCTTTGCCACCGGCATGTCCGGCAAGGCTAATATTCCGGATTTCAAGGGGCGCGAGCGCTTCAACGGCGATCAGCACCATTCCTCGCAGCATCCGGGGCCGGATGGGTACAAGGGCAAGAAGGTCGCCGTGATCGGTTCCAACAATTCGGCCCATGATATCTGCGCCGCACTCCACGAAGCGGGTGTCGATGTGACCATGATCCAGCGCTCGACGACCCATATCGTCAAATCCGATACGCTGATGGATATAGGGCTCGGTGCGCTCTATTCCGAACAGGCGTTGGCGAATGGGGTGACGACGGCAAAGGCCGATCTCATCTTCGCGTCGCTGCCCTACCGGATCATGCATGAGTTCCAGATCCCGCTTTACGACAAGATGAGGGAGCGCGACGCCGATTTTTACGCCGCACTGGAAAAAGCCGGGTTCCAGCTAGACTGGGGTGCGGATGGCTCGGGCCTCTTCATGAAGTACCTGCGGCGCGGCTCCGGTTATTATATTGATATCGGCGCCTCGCAGCTGATCATCGATGGCAAGGTGAAGCTTGCCGCCGGTCAGGTGGACGAGATCACCGAAAACTCGATCAAACTCTCTGACGGCAAGGAGATTCCTGCTGACGTCATTGTCTATGCGACGGGATATGGTTCGATGAATGGCTGGGTCGCTGATCTCATCGATCAGGAAACGGCAGACAGGGTCGGCAAGGTCTGGGGTCTCGGTTCGGATACGCCGAAAGACCCGGGGCCGTGGGAAGGCGAGCAGCGCAACATGTGGAAGCCGACGCAGCAGGAGGCGCTGTGGTTCCACGGCGGCAACCTGCACCAGTCGCGGCATTATTCGCAATATCTCGCCTTGCAGTTGAAAGCGCGCATGGAGGGGCTTCCTACACCTGTCTATGCATTGCAAGCGGTTCACCACACACGCTGACCACGGGTATTTCGATCGATAACGGTAATGCAGAAAGGGGGCGGAACATTCCGCCCCCTTTCTGAATCCGATGCAGGCAATGCCAAACGGACGCCGCCCGGTTTCTGTGGATCACGGCAACCGCTGTTGTTAGTGTGAGCCTCTGCGCATATGTTGGAAAACTCAATATCGATTTCCGGCCAAAGCGGACAGAAGAACAATGACCTCCCAGTTGGATTTTTTCGCTTCCGCGACTGCGCGGCTTCCTCAGGCTGAGCGCGGGCGAAAAGCGGATGGTCGTGAAACGACGCTGAAATCGGTTCATGACGATGAGGCTCTGGCCGCACATCTCGAATCCACAGGCAATTACCGCGTCCTGCGCAAGTTGCAGCCGCGCGCGATCTGCGAGCAGCCCCGACCGGGGTTTCCACGTCAGGGCGTGATCCTCGACACCGAGACCACGGGCCTCAACCACCGAACCGATGAGATCATCGAAATCGGCGTCATTACCTTCACATTCGACGATCAGGGCACGATTGGGGATGTCACCGGGGTCTATGGCGGTCTGCGACAGCCGGGCACTTCCATCCCGGAAGAAATCACGCGCCTGACGGGTATCACCGATGAAATGGTTGCCGGACAGACGATAGACATCGACCGGCTGACCTCCCTTGTTGACGGTGCTGATCTGATCATTGCCCACAATGCCGGCTTCGATCGTCCGTTTTGCGAGGCCTTCTCGCCGATCTTCCGCAATAAGGCCTGGGCCTGCTCCGTTTCTGAGATTGACTGGAGTGGTCGGGGTTTTGAGGGCAGCAAGCTCGCCTACCTCATCGGGCAATCCGGCTATTTCCATGACGGCCACCGAGCAGTCGACGATTGTTTCGCTCTGCTGGAGGTGCTGGAACAGGTACGCGCCGGCCAAAGCGGGACGCCCTTCATGGAACTCCATGAAGCCAGCCAGCACTCCCGGGTTCGCATTTACGCGGAGAACAGCCCGTTCGACATGAAGGATCATCTGAAAAAGCGGGGCTATCGCTGGTCTGATGGTTCCGATGGCCGGCCCAAATCCTGGTGGGTGGAACTGGCGGAGGAAAAGCTCGAGGAAGAGCTGCATTTCCTCCGAACCGAAATTTACCGCTGGGACGCCGATCCCACGGTCAAGTATCTGACGGCATTCGACCGGTTCAAAGCCGGCTAGAAAGAAACCGCGACGGCCGTACCGTCAAGTTTGCACAGCTCTGCGTTTTTTTTGATGTTTGTCGATTTTCTTGCTCAAAATTTGAGCGGGTAGGCGCAAGCTTTTTCGCTGCATTTTGATTTTAAAACAATATCTGTTCTGGCACGGGCCTTGCTTTCAGTCTTGTATGCAAGATTTACATACCAAGCAGGACCGTCAGATAAACATCGAAGAAGCCATCGTTTCCGGCATTCTTTCGGCGCGCATCCGGCCGGGCACGCGGCTCAGCGAAAATCAGCTGGCTGGACTCTTCTCCGTTTCACGTACGCGGGTACGGGAGGCGATGATGCGGCTGGAAACACGTGGCATCGTCCATGTCAGCGCGCGGCGAGGGTGGTTCGTCGTCGAGCCCTCCGCCGAGGAGGCGATGACCATCTATGAGGCGCGGCGGATTATCGAATCCGGATTGCTTCGCAGCATGCGGATGCTGTCGGAGGAGGGGCGCAAGGTCCTCGTCGCGCATCTTGAGGAAGAGAAAGTCGCAATAGCCGCAGGTGACCGCCAGCGCCTTACCTGCCTCATGGGCGATTTTCATATCCGCATCGCCGAGCTTTGCGGCAATGCCGTGCTCATCGAGCTGCTACGCGATCTAACCGCCCGGACAATTCTGATCTCCATGCTCTACCAGTCGGAGTTTCATGCCCTCCAGTCCCATGAGGGGCATTGCCGTATCTTCGACGCGATGGCTGCGGGCGATTTCGTGAGGGCGGCGGAGCTTTCCATCGAGCATCTGGACGAGGTGGAAACCGGCCTCGACCTCACACGACGCCCCGATCCTCTCGCCGGCCTTCGCCGGTCGCTCGCCCTACCGGAAATGAATGGCGGCGATCCGGATAAAATTCACATGCAACACAATCAACACAAGGAGAATGACATATGATCTTCAGACGGACCCTCATCGCTGCCGCCGCCATGGCTGCCGCCTTTGGTCTTTCCGCGCCCGCCAAGGCGGATGCCCTTGCCGACATCACCGCACGCGGCACGCTGCGTGTGGCCGTACCGCAGGATTTCCCGCCCTTCGGCAGCGTTGCTGCTGATATGACCCCGCAGGGCTATGACATCGACATGGCCAAGATGATCGCCGACAAGCTGGGCGTGAAGGTGGAACTCGTCCCGGTCACCAGTGCCAACCGTGTTCCCTATCTCCAGACCAACAAGGTCGATCTCGTTATCTCCAGCCTCGGCAAGAATGCAGATCGTGAAAAAGTTATTGATTTCTCTGATGCTTACGCGCCTTTCTTCAACGGCGTTTTCGGCCCGGCCGACGTCGCGATCTCCAAGGCCGAAGACCTTAAGGGCAAGACCATCGCCGTCACGCGCGGTGCCGTCGAGGACCTGGAACTGACGAAGGTCGCGCCTTCGGACGCCACCATCAAGCGTTACGAGGACAATAACGGCACCATCTCGGCCTTCCTTTCGGGCCAGGTGGAAGTTGTCGCGACCGGCAACGTGGTTGCAGCCGCCATCCTCGCCAAGAACCCGCCGAAGCGTCCGGAACTGAAGTTCCTCATCAAGAACTCTCCCTGCTACATCGGCCTCAACAAGAACGAGCCGGCCTTACTGGAAAAGGTCAACGCCACCGTAGCTGCAGCCAAGGCCGACGGCTCGCTGAATGCGATCGCCACCAAGTGGCTTGGCCAGGATCTGCCGAAAGACCTTTGATCATCGTTTGCCATGGTCATCCCGGATCCGCCGGGATGACGCCTTTCTCCACCGGCGCAAGGGGACTGTTTCTTGAGCTATCAATTTGATTTCCTGTGGCTTGGCGAATATTGGCCACAAATTGCCAAAGGCATCGCCATTACCAGCCAACTCACGCTGGTCGGCGGCGTGGTCGGCGTTTCACTTGGCATCGCCTGCGCCTGGGCCCGGGCGCTCGGACCTTCATGGTTGAAGCCCATCGTCGGCACTTATGTGGAGCTCATCCGCAATACGCCTTTTCTGATCCAGTTGTTTTTCATCTTCTTTGGCCTGCCATCGCTTGGTTTCAAGCTTACAGAGCTGACCGCGGCCAATCTGGCGATGATCGTCAATCTGGGCGCCTATAGTTGCGAGATCATCCGCGCCGGTATTCAGGCGACGCCGAAGGGCCAGTTCGAGGCGGGCGCGAGCCTTGCCATGACGCGCTTCGAAACGTTTCGCCATGTGGTGCTCACACCCTCGCTGCAACGCATCTGGCCGGCGCTTTCCTCGCAAGTGGTGATCGTCATGCTCGGCTCGGCCGTCGTTTCGCAGATTGCGGTGGAAGACCTGACCTTTGCGGCGAACTTCATCCAGTCGCGCACGTTCCGCGCCTTCGAAGCCTACATCCTGTCAACTGTCATCTACCTGCTGCTCGCCATCCTGTTGCGGCAGGGCATGCTGGCGCTCGGCAGCTTTCTTTTCCCGAGGAGGGCGGCACGATGACTGAATTCACCTTTTGGGACATTCTGCGCAACCTGCTGCTCTCCACCCGCTGGACGCTGTTGCTATCGCTCGTTTCCTTCATCGGCGGCGGTATGGTGGGCATCGTGCTTCTGTGGTTGCGCATCAGCCCGCGCCGGGCTTTGAACCGTGCTGCCCGCATCTATATCGAAGTCTTTCAGGGCACCCCGCTGCTGATGCAGCTTTTCATCGCTTTTTTCGGCCTCGGTCTCCTCGGGGTTGATGTTCCGGCCTGGCTTGCGGCTGGCGTGGCGCTTATCCTCTGGACCGCTGCCTTCCTTGCGGAAATCTGGCGCGGCTGCGTTGAGGCGATTGCGAAGGGCCAGTGGGAGGCGTCCGCCAGCCTTGCCATGGGCCGCCTGCAACAGATGCGTTACGTCATCCTGCCGCAGGCGCTCAAGATCGCCATTCCGCCAACGGTCGGTTTTTCCGTGCAGGTCGTCAAGGGCACAGCACTCACCTCCATCATCGGTTTCGTTGAACTGTCCAAGGCCGGCACGATCGTCACCAATGCCACCTTCCAGCCCTTCACCGTCTATGGCCTGGTTGCTCTCATCTATTTCGCCCTCTGCTGGCCGCTGTCGAAATCCAGCCAGTTCCTAGAAAGGAAGCTTAATGTCGCTCATCGAAATCACTGAAGTCCACAAGAGCTTTGGCGACAATGAGGTGCTGAAGGGCATAAATCTGGATGTCGAACCCGGCGAGGTGATCGCCATCATCGGCAAAAGCGGCTCGGGAAAATCGACGCTGCTTCGCTGCATCAACGGACTGGAGACGATCAGCGCCGGCTCGATCCAGGTGGCAGGTGCGCAGTTGCTGGACGATGAGCTGCATCTGAAGGCATTGCGGCTGAAGGTCGGCATGATCTTCCAGCAATTCAACCTCTTTCCGCATCTGACGGCCGGCGGCAATGTCATGCTTTCGCAGATGGTGGTGAAAAAGGTCACCAAGCCGGAGGCCGAGGTGACGGCGCGTAGGATGCTGGAGCGTGTCGGGCTTGCGCACAAGTTCGATGCCTATCCGGATGAACTGTCCGGCGGCCAGCAGCAGCGCGTGGCGATTGCCCGCGCCCTCGCCATGCAGCCTATCGCCCTTCTCTGTGACGAAATTACCTCGGCGCTCGACCCCGAACTCGTGTCTGAGGTGCTGGCCGTCGTGCGCGAACTGGCAAAGGAAGGCATGACGCTGCTGATGGTGACGCATGAAATGAAGTTTGCTCGCGACGTCTGCTCGCGCGTCGTCTTCATGCATCAGGGCCGTGTGCACGAGATCGGGCCGCCGGAAGATGTTTTTGCCAATCCCCAGACGCCGGAACTCAAGCAGTTCCTTGGCATGATCTAAGCACAGTACCGACGCACGCGACCGGAGCGGTGCGTGCGTCGGCAGTAGCCTTTATGTTGTGTTTGCCGGGAAAATGTCCGCTATTCCAGTGGTGTCAGCCAGTTCGTTTCGATGGCACTCTTTTCCCGATTTCATGTTTCGCTGTCGGTCGCTCAGATCGCATACAATTTCCGCACCAAATCGAAAACAATCGATGTAAATTTGAGCAGGCCGGTGACGGGACTGGTGGACACATCGAAATTCCCGTTTTATATCAATGGCAAAGCCGATTGGCACGGCTCCTGCATGACAAAGACGTCGCAGGAGAGTGTTCATGAGCAAAGCCGCAGCAATCGACATCGCTTCCGTTTCCAAGATTTATGGCAACACCACCGCGGTGCATGCCATAAGCCTCAAGATACCGGCAGGAAGTTACTGCTGCCTGCTCGGTCCTTCAGGCTGCGGCAAGACCTCGACACTGCGAATGATCGCCGGCCACGAAAGCATTTCAAGCGGCGATGTCAGGCTTGGTAATGTGGTCGTCACCGATCTGCCGCCCGCTAAACGCGGCACGGCAATGATGTTCCAGTCCTATGCGCTGTTTCCGCATCTCGATCTCGTCGACAACGTTGCCTTCAGCCTCAAGATGAAGGGGGTGGACAAGGAAGCGCGCCGCGCCAAGGCGCTGGAGATGCTGCGGCTGATGCAGCTCGAACCGTATGCCACCCGGCGCCCGGCCCAGCTTTCCGGCGGGCAGCAGCAGCGCGTGGCGTTGGCTCGCGCGCTTATCACCGACCCCGAGGCGTTGCTGCTGGATGAGCCGCTTTCGGCACTCGATCCTTTCCTCAAGATCCGTATGCGGGCCGAGCTGAAGAAGCTGCAAACCTCGCTCGGCATCACCTTTGTTCACGTCACACACAGTCAGGAAGAGGCAATGGCGCTGGCCGACGTCATCGTCGTCATGAATGATGGCCGCATCGAGCAGGCAGCGACGCCGCGCGAGCTGTTTGAGCGCCCGGCCACCGCTTTCGTCGCCCGCTTCATGGGCGATCACAATGTCATTTCCGGCCGGTTCAAGGAAAAGAACGGCGATCTCGTCACAATGGAGGTTGCAGGCGGCGGCACCTTCACGGCAGGCGGCGTTGCCCCGGATGACGGCGCGGTCGATATCGCCGTTCGTACCGACCGTGTGCGCGTCGGCGAGGCGGATCAACCCGGTTTCGGTTTTACCGGCATCGTCTCGAATGTCGAATATCGCGGTGCAAGCGTGAAGATCGCCGTGACCGGCGCGGGCATTGAGGATTTCAACGCCATCCTCAGCGACGTCGCCTTCTTCGAAAAGCCGGTAAAGACCGGCGACGCCATACCGCTTTCATGGAATGCGGCCGATGCCATCGTGCTCGGCCGGGTAGAGAAGTGACCCCAAAAATAACCAGAGGAGAACTTTGAAATGACCGACAACTCCAACAGCAACAAGGGCCTGTCCCGCCGCGGCCTTCTAAAGGCAGGTGCCGCCGCAACAGGCGCGGCCATCGGCTCCGGCCTTGTCACCGGTTTCCCGACCATATGGGCGCAGAACCCGATCACGATCCGCCAGTTCGGCACGGGTGTTTCGAACCTCAATGCGATTGCCGAAAAGTGCAAGGCTGATCTCGGTATCACGCTGGAGATGACGGCGACGGATTCGGATGCGGCCGCGCAGCGCGCGGTGACCCAGCCGAACTCCTACGATATCGCCGATATCGAATACTGGATCCTGAAGAAGGTCTACCCGGCGGGTGTCATTCAGCCGATGGAAATCAAGAAGCTGAAATATTACGACAAGATCGTTCCGCTGTTTAAAAACGGCAAGCTGACGCCCGATAGCGTCGTGGCCCAGGGTACCGCCCCGCACACGGTCGGTTTCGTCGAAAAGCCCGGCGACAAGAAGTTTGCGAAAAGCGAAACCGATTATTTCACCATGGTTCCGACCATCTACAATGCCGATACGCTCGGCATTCGCCCCGATCTCGTCGGCCGCGATATCACCAGCTGGGCCGATATCATGGACCCCAAGTTCAAGGGCAAGGCCTCTATCCTCAACATCCCCTCCATCGGCATCATGGATGCGGCGATGATCATGGAAGCCATGGGCAACATCAAATATGCCGACAAGGGCAACATGACGAAGGAGGAGATCGACAAGACCATCGACTTCCTCATCAAGGCCAAGAAGGACGGCCAGTTCCGTGCCTTCTGGAAGAGCTTCGATGAAAGCGTCAACCTCATGGCGTCGGGTGAAGTCGTGATCCAGTCCATGTGGTCGCCCGCCGTCGCCGCCGTTCGCTCCAAGGGCATCGCCTGCAAATATCAGCCGCTCAAGGAAGGCTATCGCTCGTGGGGTGGCGGCCTTGGCCTTGCCAAGCACCTCTCCGGTGCCAAGCTGGATGCGGCTTACGAGTATATCAACTGGTACACCTCCGGCTGGGTCGGCGCCTACCTCAACCGTCAGGGCTATTACTCCGCCGCCATGGATACGGCCAAGGAACATATGTCGGCCGACGAGTGGGGCTACTGGGTCGAAGGCAAGCCCGCGCAGGGCGATATCATCGCGCCTGATGGCAAGGTCATGGAAAAGGCCGGTGCAGTGCGCGACGGCGGTTCGTTCCAGGAGCGCATGGGCAAGGTCGCCTGCTGGAACTCCGTCATGGACGAGGACCGCTACATGGTTCGTCGCTGGAACGAGTTCATCGCGGCCTGATCTTCTCGCCTTTCGCAGACATGAGGCCGCGCCGACGCGGCCTCTCTTTCACAGGCAGCCAGCAGGAGAAAAGCCTTGGTGACAGTCAGATTCATCGGCGTGAGCGAAAAAAAGGACAAGCCGTCCCGCAGCTTCGCCCTGCCACAGAAGCTTGTGTCCTATATTCAGGCCACACCGCTTTTCCTGATCCTCGGCTTTTTCCTGCTTTTACCGATCGTCATGATCGCCGTCGTCAGTTTCTGGGATTATGATTTTGCCCAGATGTATCCGGGTTTCGTGACCTTCAACTATACCGAGACGCTCGGTTCTTGGGTCACGTGGCAAACCTATATCAACACGCTGAAATTCGCCGCCATCGTCTGGGCGATCACGCTGTTCTGCGGTTTCTGGGTCGCCTATTTCCTCGCTTTTCATATCCGCACCACCACCATGCAGATGGTTCTGTTCCTCGTCTGCACCGTGCCTTTCCTGACGTCGAACATCATCCGCATGATTTCCTGGATTCCCGTTCTCGGGCGCAACGGGCTGGTCAACAGCGCGCTGGTCAGCGCCGGCATCGTACCTGCGCCAATCGAATGGCTGCTCTATTCGGATTTTGCCGTGGTGCTGGCCATGGTGCATCTTTATACGCTTTTCATGGTCACACCCATCTTCAACACGCTGATGCGCATCGACAAATCGCTGATCGAAGCGGCGCGCGATGCCGGGGCGACTGGCTGGCAGACCCTCTGGAACGTTATCATTCCGCTTGCCAAACCTGGCATGGCGATCGGCAGCATCTTTGTCGTGACGCTTGTCATGGCCGATTTCTCCACGGTTCAGGTGATGTCCGGCGGGCAGAGCGCGTCGGTGGCACTGATGATGAAGAACCAGATGTCGCTGCTACAATATCCCGCGGCGGCCGCAAATGCCGTCATCCTGCTCATCCTCGTTCTTCTGATGGTCGCGGGCATCCTGCGCATCGTCGATATCCGCAAGGAGCTGTGACCCATGCATTCGGAAAAACGCGGCCGTGAATTCTATGTCCTCGCCTTCTTTTTTCTGCTCTTCGTGCTGTTCCTCTACGGCCCGCTGTCGGCAATCCTCATCCTGGCCTTTCAGGGGCCGAATGGCGGACTGACCTTTCCACTCAACGGTGTTTCGCTGCACTGGTTCGGCAATCTTTTCGAACAGCAGGCGGTCGGCGATTTTGGCGGCTCGTTCCGCCGTTCCTTCGGGCTTGGCGTCATGGTCATGGTCGTCACGGTGTTCGTCTCGCTTTTGGCGGGTCTCGCTTTCCGGCGCAAATTCATCGGCGCGACGCCGCTATTCTATCTTTCCGTCGCAAGCCTCGTGGTGCCATCGATCATCATATCACTCGGTATCGGCGTTCTTTTCCAACAGCTTGGGCTGGAACCTTCATGGTATACATCAGCATTTGGCGCGCACCTGACCTGGACGCTGCCATTCGGCGTGCTCATCATGCTGGCGGTTTTCAACCGTTTTTCTCCATCCTATGAAGAAGCCGCCCGCGATCTCGGGGCATCCGCCTGGCAGACGTTTGCCCATGTGGTGCTGCCGATGATTGCACCGAGCCTGATAGGCGTCGGCCTGTTCGGCTTTACGCTTTCCTATGACGAATTTGCCCGCACGCTGATGACGTCAGGCACCTACAACACCCTGCCGCTGGAAATCTACGGCATGACCACCAACGTCACGACGCCAGTGCTTTACGCGCTCGGAGCCGTCACGACCCTTTTCTCCTTCCTGGTTATTGCGGCCACGCTTGGCCTGATCGTCACTCTGAACCGTCGCCATTCGCGTTGATGAAAAAACAGAACATGCGCATCCTCGTCATTAATCCGAATACGACGCAATCCATGACAGCGACGATCGCCGACGCGGCGACGCGCGCGGCCAGTTGCGATACGGAAATCCTCGCAGTGACCTCTTCCATGGGGCCTGTCTCCATCGAAGGATATTACGATGAGGTTTTCGCGGTACCCGGCCTGCTGCTCGAGCTTGCCAAGGCGCCGACGCTTGGTGCCAGGGCAGCCGTCATCGCCTGTTTCGACGACACCGGGCTCGATGCGGCCCGCGCGCTCGCCGACATACCCGTAATTGGGATTTGCGAAGCGGCGGTTTCAGCCACGGCATTCATCGCGCAGAGGTTTACGATCGTTACGACGATGGAGCGTTCGCGGCTGCCGCTCGAACATCTCGTTCACCGTTATGGCATGTCTGCCCGCTGCAATGTGCGTGCCGCCGATATTCCCGTCCTGTCGCTGGAAGATCCGGCATCAAATGCCAGGGAGAGGCTGCGGGAAGAGATTTCACTGGCCCTGCGTCAAGATCGCGCCGAAGCGATCGTGCTTGGCTGCGCCGGTATGGCGGATCTGACCGCCGAGCTGCGCAGCGAATTCGGCGTGCCTGTTATCGATGGCGTCGCTGCGGCGGTGAAACAGGCGGAATCGCTGGTATCGATGGGGCTTTCGACCGCCAAGCGCGGCGCCTATGCCACGCCACTCGCCAAGCCCTATCGCGGATTGCTTGAAGCGTTCGGGCCGGACAGGCTTGCCGGGGTATCTGTGGACGGTTGAAACAGCCGTTCCAATGTTTCGGGCGGTGCCGCGGTCTGCCGTAAAATGCACGCGAATATTTCCCAGAAATCGGCGACGGATTTTGCGCGGGTCTGCGTTAAAGTGGCAAGGTGCGGGACATCCTCACTGAAGCCGCCGTCATTCCGCATGGATTTCGCCCGTGTCCGACAGGACAGTACGGAGACAAAGCCCGATACATGGTAAGCGATCCGGATGCAGATTTGGTGGCGGATGTCGCTGCGGGAGATGTCCGCGCGATGCAGGCCCTGGTGACGGCCAAACTGCCGAGGATCATGGCGCTTGCCACGCGTATGCTGGGTGATCCGGCAGAGGCGGAAGACATCGCGCAGGAGACCTTCCTGCGCATATGGAAACATGCAGGCACGTGGCGGCAGGGGCGTGCGAAATTCGACACATGGATCCACCGGGTGGCGCTGAACCTCTGTTACGACCGCTTGCGAAAGCGCCGGGAAATATCGGTTGCTGAGCCGCCCGAACAGATTGACGGCAGTGTGCTGCCCGATGCCGCCCTGCCATATGATGGTGACGAGAGCGGTGCCGTGGCGCGCGCCTTGCAGGCCATACCCGCGCGACAAAGGGAGGCGATCGTTCTGGTCTATTATCAGGAGATGTCGAACCGCGAGGCGGCTGATGTCATGCATGTCAGTGTGGACGCACTGGAAAGCCTTCTGGCGCGTGGCCGCCGGGCACTCCATGCGATTTTGAATGAGGGCGACCAATGAACGGGGCGAAGAAGACGCTCATGGATAACAAGGTTTTTTCCGATCTTGTGGCGGCCTATGGTGCCGATCCACAACGCTGGCCGGAAGACCGGCGGCCGGAGGCCATGGCTTATGCGGAGACGGCAGACGGCAGGCGCCTGATTGCGCAGGCGGCACCTCTCGATTTTACGCTGTCGGCATATCGTCTTCGCGACCCTTCGGCCATGCTCAACGCGAAGATCATGGCGCAGGCAAAGGCGCAGACCACCAGACGCAGATGGATCGTCCGGTACGGGCTGGGTGCGGGCATGATCGGCATCAGCCTTGCGGGCGCGCTGACGGGAGCGGTTGCCGTCATCAACCTCACGCCACCGCCCGCCCTGACATTGGGCGATACGTTGACCGCCTTCGGAAACCTGCAAACCGAAAACGAAATGACCGAGGAGACGAAATGAGCGATCAGAATTTCCGCTGGATAGTCGTTGTCCTTCTCGTCGCGAATACATTTTTTGTCTGCGCGCTTGCCGGCGCAGGGTTCGTTTATCTGCGGAACGACCCGGCCGCTGCCGCTGCCCGCATGCCGCTTGCGGGCGAACAATTGCCAAAGACCGAAAGGGAGTCCTTCCGGCGCAGCCTTAGCGATGCACGCAGGACCATGCGGGAAACCTCCGCCGAGGCGCGCCAGGCGCGTATCGAGGCGGCGTCCCTGATGGGGGCAGAAACGCTTGACCCGGAGGCATTGTCCGCAGCACTTGCGCGTGCCCGCAAGGCGGAATATGAGGTCCGCGCCGCAACCGAGATGCAGGCCGTGGAGTTCGCCCGCACATTGTCGCTAGAGGCGCGGCGCCGGCTGGCGGAAGGCTTGCTCGCCCGTGAGGCGCCGAAACCGGCCACGAAATAATCACATTTCAACAGCGACGGATTTTGGCCCTGGCGCCCGTTGAATGGTCGATAACGAAACGGAGTTCGTATCGGCCATGTCAAATTCCAGGGAATTGGATGCAGCACTCTGTCTGTGGCGTTTCGGCCTCGGCGCGCGTGAAGGCGATATCCAGGCGATCAAAGACGACCCACGCGATCTGTTGCGGCTGGAAATTACCGAACGCGCCACACCAATTCCTGTCGGCGCACAGCTTCATTCCAGCGCCGATCTTCTGATATCGCTGATGGCGTATAACAAGGAGATAAAGGCCGAGCGTGAAAAACCTGCTATCCTCACAGTCGCGGCCACCACCGGCGCCGCGGGTGCGACCGCAGGGGCCATGAGCCCCCCATCGCCGGCAATGGCAACTGCCGCAAACGCTATGGACAATGCGGGCATGGTGCCTGCCAGTGCTTCACAGGACAAGAAGCCGGACGCGCCGGCCACCAAGCGCCCATATTTTCCCCAGCAGATACTGCTTGCGGAGGCGGACGCCCGCTTCAACGGCACGATACGCCAGCCGCTGATCGGTTTTGGCGAGCGGTTGGCAATGTTCTGGGCCAATCACTTCGCGGTTGCCACCGGCAAGGGCGGTGATGTGCACATTCTCGCCGGCGCTTTCGAGCGTGAGGCGATCCGTCCGCATGTCTTCGGCAATTTCGAGGATATGCTGGTCGCAGTCGAGACCCATCCCGCCATGCTGTATTTTCTCGACAATCAGCAATCGATCGGACCGAATTCGCAGGCCAACAGGAACGGCAAGCGCGGGCTCAACGAAAACCTCGCGCGCGAAATCATGGAACTGCATACGCTCGGGGTGGATGGCGGCTATAGTCAGGCTGATGTTACAGCACTTGCCCGCATCATCACCGGCTGGAGCGTCTATCGCGACGAGAAGCGTCCGGGTCCGCTTGGCCGATTTTCCTTCAACGCCAACAACCATGAACCCGGCGACCATGCCGTGATGGGCATCACCTACGGTGAAGCGGGGGTAGAGCAGGGGCGGCGGGCGCTGCGAGATCTCGCGCATCATCCGGCGACGGCCAGCCATCTCGCTTACAAGCTGGTACGGCATTTCGTCAGCGACCATCCACCACCGGAACTGGTGGCGAAACTTGCTGCCGCCTACACCAAGAGCCACGGCGATCTTTCCGCTACATATATGGCGCTTATCGAGGCTGAACAGTCTTGGAGCCCGGCGCTGACCAAGCTCAGACCCCCGTTAGATTTCGTGACGACCGTCATCAGGGCGAGTGGAATAGTGCCAAAACCCGAGCAGGTAATTTCAGTGCTCAACGCATTGGGTCAGCCGCTGTGGAACCCCTCCGGCCCGAACGGTTTTGCCGATGTCACCGATAGCTGGGGTTCTTCCGAGGGGCTGGCGACGCGTATCGATGCCGCCAGTCTGTTCGCCCATCAGGTTGCGGGTTCAATCGATCCGCGCGACTTCGTCGCAGACCGGCTGGGGCCACTTTTGTCCGAGGAGACGAAAAAGGCCGTGCAGCGGGCTGAGAGCAAACCGCAGGGACTGACGATTGCTTTCCTTTCCCCCGAATTCCAGAGGCGTTGACCATGCTGTGTGAACATCTTTCCCCAACCCGCCGCGCTCTTCTTGGCACAGGCGGCGCGCTTTTTGCCTGGGCCTTCATGCCGCGTTTTGCTTTTGCTGCCGGCGGGCGCGACCCACGTTTCGTCACAATCATCCTGCGCGGCGCGCTCGACGGGCTGACCGCCGTGCCGCCCGTCGGCGACCCCGACTATGAGGCGCTAAGGCAACAGATCGCCATGCGCACTGAAGGCGACAATCCAGCCCTCGCGCTGGATGGTTTCTTTGCGCTCCATCCATCCCTTCGCAATTTCCAGCGGCTGTACCGGAAGGGCGAGGCAGCGGTGGTCCACGCCAGCGCCACCGGTTATCGTGACCGTTCGCATTTTGATGGCCAGGATGTGCTGGAATCTGGTTTTCCGACCCCCGGCCATGTCGAGACGGGTTGGCTGAACCGTCTGCTCGAACAGTTGCCGGCGGGTGAAACCATCAATCCAGCTGCGGCCGGGCAGCGGGTGAGCGGCCTTGCCATTGGCGCCAGCGCTCCGCTTGTCATTCGCGGCAAGGCACCGATATTGGGATGGGCGCCATCCGTTCTCAAGCCCGCCGATGGCGATCTCGCTCCGCGCCTTGCCGATCTCTACGGCCAGACGGACCCGATGCTGGCGGCATTGCTTGCCGAGGGCATCGAAACCGGCAGGATCGCCTCCGGCGTCGATATCAAGGCGCGCGGTGGTCCGGGTGATCCTGTTGGCATGGAGCAGATGGCGCGGGGTGCCGCACGGCTGATTGCGCACCCAGAAGGGCCGCGCGTTGCGGCGCTGGCTTTCGAGGGTTGGGACACCCATGCCCATGAGGTCGACCGTCTTTCAAAATTGTTGAGCGGGCTGGACAATGCGCTTGCCGCCTTCGAGCAGGAGCTGGGACCGGTCTGGAAGGATACGGCAATATTGGTCGCCACGGAATTTGGCCGTACCGCCCGTATCAACGGTACGGAAGGAACTGACCACGGAACGGCAACAACGGCCTTTCTCGCCGGCGGCAGCATCCGTGGCGGGCGTGTCATCGCCGATTGGCCCGGCCTCAAGCTCGCGCAGTTGCGGGATGGGCGGGACCTTGCGCCCACGACGGATATTCGCGCGATCATCAAGGGTCTCGCGGTCGATCATCTCGGCGCAAGCGCTGCCATGCTCGACAAGGCGGTCTTTCCCGGTTCGGAGGCCATCCGGCCCATGAAGGGACTGATCGTCTGAGGCTCGAAATGACGTAAAAACGAAGATATGGAGCGCGTCGAACGATCCCGTTCATCGAGGATGCGCTTCCGCCTCTTCATATCCCTGTCATAATAGTGTCTGATATCGATATCGTTTTTGATACGGACATTGTGTAGACGAACAGCCGTTGCACGCTCAGGGAGCTTTTTCGTGAAGTCGTCAACGCAAACCATCCGCACTGAAGCGGCCACCTCTCGAAGCGGCACGCCCAGCGAAGTTTTTACGGCGTTCTTGAAGCTCGGGGTCACCTCCTTCGGCGGTCCCATCGCCCATCTCGGTTATTTTCGCGATGAGCTGGTTGTGCGGCGCAAATGGATCGACGAGGCGGGTTATGCCGATCTCGTGGCGATCTGCCAGTTCTTGCCGGGGCCGGCCTCCAGCCAGGTCGGTTTTGCACTTGGGTTGCTGCGGGCAGGGCCGCTCGGTGCGCTGGCGGCCTGGACGGCCTTCACCCTGCCGTCCGCCATTCTTCTCTTGCTATTCGCCATGGTTGCGGCGTCCATAGAAGGACCTGTCGGCAACGGCCTGTTGCATGGCCTCAAGATCGTTGCGGTCGCCGTGGTGGCGCAGGCTGTCTGGGGCATGGCAAAGAGCCTTGCTCCAGATAGACAGCGTGCCAGCATCGCGCTCGTCGGCATCATCTGCGTCGTGTTTGTCGCGGGGGCTTTTGGCCAGATTCTGGCGCTTGCTGTGGGCGCCATTGCGGGGCTTGTCTTCTGTCGCACTGATACCGTGCAGGAGGCTACTCATCTCGCATTCCGGGTGCCGAAAAGTGTCGGATACATTGCGCTTGCCACTTTCGCGCTCCTGCTGGCCTTCCTGCCGGTCTTCGCGGCGATGGCCGGCTCGCAAGGCCTCTCATTGTTCGATGCGTTCTATCGTGCCGGCGCCCTTGTCTTTGGTGGCGGCCATGTGGTGCTGCCGTTGCTCCAATCGGCAGTGGTTTCAACGGGCTGGGTGACGGAAGATGCGTTTATCGCCGGTTACGGTGCAACCCAGGCCGTTCCCGGCCCGCTGTTCACCTTCGCGGCCTACCTCGGCGCTGTGGTGGGGCCGCAGCCGAACGGTATTGCGGGAGCAGTCATTGCGCTTGTCGCGATCTTTCTGCCGGGCATGCTACTGCTCGTCGGTGCGCTGCCCTTCTGGGAGGGGTTTCGCAAGCACCTTCTGGCGCAGGCTGCCATGCGCGGCGCAAATGCCGCCGTCGTTGGCATTCTCGGGGCCGCGCTTTATGATCCGGTGTGGACAAGCGCCATATTCATGCCGAAGGATTTTGCACTTGCGCTGACGGGTTTCATCCTGTTGACGGTGTGGAAGACGCCGCCATGGATCGTGGTGGTCATCTGCGCGATTGTTGGCGTTCTGCTCGCCCTGTCATAGGCGGTCTTGCGCAGGACCGATATTGGTAAACATCCAGTCCGAGAAGGCCTGCATGGCTGGTGTCGGCGGCTTTGATTGCAGCCTCGTCAGCCAGTAGCTGCCAAGCGATATGGTGACGGGGAAGGGCTGGACGATAGCCCCGGATGCCAGATGCCGCGAGAACATCGATGGCGGGGCGAGCGCCACGCCGAGCCCTTGCAATGCGGCCTCCATCATGCCGAGCGAGGTATCGAAAACGATGCCGGCATTCACCTGCGCCACCGGTGTTACGCCAGCCGCGGCAAACCACGTGGCCCATTCGTCAGACCTGTAGCTACGCAACAGCGTGGCGTCCGCGAGATCAGCGGGGGATTTCAGTGTCTCCGCCAGTTTCGGCGTACAGAGAGGCGAAAGGGGCGCCTCGAAAAGCCGGAATGCATCCGTGCCATGCCAGGAGCCCTGACCGAATCGAATGGCGAAATCCAGGCCTTCGGCGGCCATGTCCACGCGGTTGTTGTTGGTGGAAACGCGCACGTCGATGAACGGGTGCCGCTTTTGAAATTCCCTCAGCCGCGGCAGCAGCCAGCCCACGGCAAAGGTTCCCACGACGCCCAGAAACAGCAGTTCGCGCACCTGACCGGCTTCGATCCTGTCGAGCGTGATCGCCATCTGATCGAAAGAGCTGGTGACCGTCGGTAGCAGGGCTTCACCTTCCGCGGTGATTTTCAGGCCTCTTGGAAGCCGTTGAAAAAGGGAAACTCCCAGTCGTTTTTCGAGGCCCTTCACCTGTTGGCTCACAGCCGCCTGCGTCACGCAGAGTTCTATGGCCGCGCGGGTGAAACTGAGGTGCCGCGCTGATGCCTCAAATGCCCTCAAGCCGTTCAGTGGAAGAAATTGCCGAACCATTCAAGACCTAGATTTTGTTATGCCTCGTCCGAGATATCATGATTTGTTCGTGCAATGTAGGGCGGTTAAACGTCTTTCGCTGGGGACGGCGCAGGCGCCGAAAATCCACTTGAGGTTTTGGAGAACACGAAAGATGAAACTTAATCGCAGACATATTGCGTTGGCCACATTGATCTCGACGAGTCTGTTCACTCAGACTTTTGCCGCTGATGATGCCAGGCTGAAAGCGATAACGGATGCAGCGATCAAGCCGGTGATGGAGAAGAACGGTATTCCGGGTCTGGCCGTTGGCATCAGTGTCGATGGCGAAAATCACGTCTTCACCTACGGTCTCATGTCCAAAAGTACGGGCCAGCCGGTTACCCCGCAGACGCTTTTCGAGCTGGGTTCCATCAGCAAGACATTCACGGTCACGCTCAGTACCTATGCGGAGACGCAGGGCAAACTGTCACTATCAGGCAAGGTCGAAGACTATCTTCCCTCCATGAAGGGCAAACCGTTTGGCGATGTCACGCTGATGCATCTTGGCACTCACACCGCCGGCGGCTTTCCGTTGCAGGTGCCGGACAATGTCAAGACGGAGCCGCAGCTTTTGGCCTATCTCAAGGCATGGAAGCCCGCATACAAGGCGGGAACGCACAGAACCTACGCCAATCCCAGCATCGGAATGCTCGGATACGTCACCGCAAAGGCCATGGGCCAAAGCTATGACAGCGCAATGCAGGACGTACTGTTTCCGGCGCTTGGATTGAAGAGCACCTTCACCGTGGTGCCCAAGGCAAAGATGGCCGATTATGCGCAGGGTTATAAGAGAACCGGCGAACCGGCCCGCATGACGCCAGCCATTCTCTCATCGGAGGCTTACGGGGTCAGATCGACGGCGACCGACATGATCCGTTTCGTCAATGCGAATATGGGGCTGGAAAAGCTGGACGGAAAACTCCAGCAGGCGATCGCCAACACTCATACGGGATATTTCAGCGTTGGCGCGATGACGCAAGATATGATCTGGGAGCAATATGCCTACCCAGCCGCGCTGAAAACACTGATCGAAACGAACTCCGGCGCCTTGCTCAAGACGGTGCCGGTATCGGAAATTTCGCCGCCGATAAAGCCGCGTGGCGATGTCTTCATCAACAAGACCGGCTCCACCAACGGTTTCGGAGCCTATGTGGCGTTCATACCGGAGCAGAAACTCGGTATCGTCATTCTGGCCAATAAAAACTATCCCAATGAGGATCGTGTTGCCGTGGCTTACGAGATTTTGAACGGACTCAAAAGCTCTGAATGATGTCAATGCTGGCGTAAACGCGTACAGGACAAGGGTGGCATTTCGGTCGTAATTCATTTGCTCGCCTGCATTGTCATCCTTGCCCTGAAAGTATGCATTCCCGACCCTGAAAATCGGCGTATGCCCATATTTTGAGCGCTTGTAATCAAGGCTCAAAAATGGGCTTGACGTCTGCCGAAATTTCTCACCAAATGAACCAATGTTCGATTGGTTCACGCAAATGGTGCGGCTTGGCGACAAACCCTAACGACAATTCAAACTACGCTCTGGCAAAGCTTCGCGAGTATATTCAGACGAAGAATCTCGCGAATGACGGCCGTCTGCCGACGGAGCGGGCATTTGCCGAGACCTTCAATGTCGGCCGCCGGTCAATCCGCCGTGCTCTGGAGGTTTTGGAGGCCGAGGGTCTTATCTGGCGTCGCCAGGGGGCCGGAACCTTTGTGGGTGAAAAGCCGGACGATTGGTCCACCCAGGTTACCGAAATGGTCGCCAGCACCGATATCATGGAAATCATGGAAGTCCGCCTGCGCATCGAACCGCAACTGGCGCAGCTTGCAGCCATGCGCGCCAAGCCCGCCGAGGTGGAGCGCATGCGCGCGCTCGTCAAGAAGACCGGCGAAAGCACGGATGCCGATGCCAAGGAATTGTGGGACGGCTCGCTCCACCGCCAGATAGCCCAGAGTGCTGGCAACAAGCTGTTCCTGTCGATCTTCGATGTCGTGAACCGTATTCGTCAGGACGATGCCTGGCAGTCGATACGCGAACTCGCCCGGCGCAGTGGCACGAATGGCAAGGCGTCTTTCGAACAGCATGTCGCCATCGTCGATGCCATTGCCGATCGCGATCCGGCGCGTGCCGGAGAGGCGATGCGCCAGCACCTTCTCATGCATCAGGAACGATTGATCCGCGCCACTTCGCTCGGGTTTCAGGAGGAGACGGCTGCGGAAGACCGTGCGGCGAAGAGCATCAACGAAGCCGACAATCCGCTTACTCCGGCCTCATAGGCCGCGGACGAAAACCCGCCGGTCCTTCGGGGCTGGCCAATGACAAAAGTCAAAGAAAACCAGACCAGAGGATCGAACATGAAGAAAATCTACACACTGACTGCGGCGCTATTGGCAAGCGCGTTTCTGACCGCACCAGCCATGTCTTCCGAATTGCGCATCGGCCTCAACGATGACGCGGACGTGCTTGATCCCGCGCAATCGCGCACCTTCGTCGGCCGTATCGTCTACACCTCCATGTGCGACAAGCTGGTGGATATCTCGCAGGACATGAAGATCGTTCCCCAGCTTGCCACCGAATGGGGCTGGTCCGAGGGTGGCAAGGTGCTGACGATGAAAATTCGCGACGGCGTGAAGTTCCACGACGGCGAGACGCTGGATGCGGCCGCCGTCGTTGCCACCATCGAGCGCAACATGACCCTTCCGGAATCCCGCCGTAAGAGCGAGTTGTCCTCGGTTGAAAAGGTTGAGGCCACCGGGCCGCTGGAAGTCAAGTTCACGCTGAAGACGCCCGATGTCACGCTGCTTGCCCAGCTTTCAGATCGCGCGGGCATGATCGTCGCGCCGAAAGCCGCCAAGGAACTGGGCGCGAATTTCGGCTCCAAGCCGGTTTGCGCCGGACCGTTCAAATTCGTCGAGCGCATTCAGCAGGACCGTATCGTCCTCGAAAAATTCGCGGATTATTGGGACAAGGACAAGATCAAGGTCGACAAGATCGTCTACCTGCCAATTCCCGATACAACTGTGAAGCTTGCAAACCTCCGCTCTGGCGATCTCGACATTGCCGAACGTATCTCGGCGTCCGATGCGGAATCCGTCAAGAATGACCCCAAATTGACCTATGCGGACGTGATCGGTCCGGGCTACATGGCCATGTATGTCAACATCAACAACGGCGCGCGCGCTGACAATCCGCTCGGCAAGGACAAGCGCCTGCGTCAGGCCTTCTCCTATGCGATTGACCGCGAAGCGATCGGCCAGATCGTGTTTGAGGGTACGTCCAAGGCCGGCAATCAGTCATTCCCGCCGACAAGCCCATGGTTCAACCAGAACCTGCCGGTGCCGCCCCGCGACATCGACAAAGCCAAGCAGCTGATGAAGGAGGCTGGCTACGAGAAGCTCGATATCGAACTTCAGCACGCCAACAACACCACGCAGACGCAGATGATGCAGGTGATCCAGTCGATGGTGGCGGAGGCTGGCTTCAACGTGACGCTGAAGGCCACCGAATTTGCGACGCTTCTTTCCGAACAGACCGCCGGCAACTATCAGCTCAGCCGTTCCGACTGGTCTGGTCGTATCGATCCCGATGGCAATCTTCACCAGTTCGTCACCTGCAAGGGCGGCATCAACGATGTGAAATATTGTAATCCTGAAGTCGACAAGCTGCTGAACGAAGCACGCGCCTCGACTGAAGATGCGGTCCGCAAGGAGAAATACGATGCGGCAAGCGTCATCCTAAACGACGACATGCCGATCATCTATCTCGGCCACCAGCCCTATGCCTATGCCATTTCCAAGAAGGTCAAGGGCTGGGAGCCTTCGCCTGATGGCATGATCCGCCTTCTCGGCGTCAGCAAGGACTAAGCGCTTCAAATCCGCCGCACGGCTTGCCGTGCGGCCCTCCAGAACGTGCACGAACGGGGGCAATGCCATGCCTGTCTATATCGGCAAGCGACTGCTGGTCGCGATCCCGACGCTTTTGATCATCTCCATCTTCGTCTTCTCGCTGCAGAAACTGTTGCCGGGTGATCCGGTTCTCGCCATGGCGGGTGAGGAGCGTGATCCGGCGACGATTGAATTCCTGCGGGAGAAGTATCGCCTGAACGACCCGGTGCCGCTCCAGTACATCAACTGGCTGGGCGGCGTGGTGACCGGCGATTTCGGTATTTCGCTGAGGACCAACCAGCCGGTGCTGGAACTGATCGGCCAGAAGCTGCCGGTCACCATTCAGCTGGCTGTAATGGCGATGTTCTTTGCGATGGTCATCGGCATTCCGATCGGCATTCTGGCCGCCGTCAAGAAAAACACATGGATCGACTACACCGCCAATATCGTGGCGCTTTCCGGCCTGTCGATCCCGAATTTCTGGCTCGGCATCATGCTGATCCTGCTGGTCTCAGTGAAGCTCGGCTGGCTGCCGGCATCCGGATATGAATCGATATTCGTCGACCCCGTTCGCTCCATCGAGACGATGATCATGCCCGCCTTCGTGCTCGGCAATGCGCTTGCGGCAACGTTGATGCGCCACACGCGTTCGGCAATGGTTGCGGTTTTGAGTTCAGACTATATCCGCACCGCCCGCGCCAAGGGGCTTTCGCCGCGCGAGATCATCCTGTCGCACAGTTTTCGCAACGCGCTTCTGCCCGTCATCACGCTGTTGGCACTGCTTTTCGGTGAGTTGCTGGCCGGTGCGGTTCTGACGGAGCAGATATTTACCATTCCCGGCTTCGGCAAGATGACCGTCGATGCGGTCTTCACCCGCGATTACGCCGTCGTCCAGGGCATCGTGCTCTGCACCGCGGTCGGCTTCATCCTCATGAACCTGCTGGCGGACATTGCCTATGTCCTGCTTAACCCTCGCCTCAGGGCGACGATCTGAGGCCTGATATCATGACCGCTCTCGATCAAAACCTGTCCGTACCGGTGCCGCGGCAAGAAAGCCGCGCCTGGAAGAAAATGAAGCGCAACAAATCGGCGCTGGCCGGTCTGATTATCGTGCTTTTCTTCACGGTACTTGCCGTTGCAGCACCGATCCTGCCGATTGCTGACCCTATTGCGACCAGCTGGTCGGCCATCCGCAAGGCGCCGTCCGCCGCCCACTGGCTCGGCACCGACGATCTTGGCCGTGATATCCTTTCGCGCATGATTTATGGCGCGCGGGCCTCGCTGATGGCCGGTGTTGTCTCCGTCATGATCGCGGTGGTGATCGGCGTGCCCTTCGGGTTGATCGCCGGTTATTTCGGTGGCTGGGTGGATATGGTCATCTCGCGCATCACCGAAGCGCTGCTGGCTATGCCGTTCCTCATCATGGCTATTGCCCTTGCGGCCTTCCTCGGCCCGAGCCTTACCAACGCGATGATCGCCATCGGGCTTTCCGCCATGCCGATTTTCGTTCGGTTGACCCGTGGTCAGGTGCTGGCGGTCAAGATGGAAGATTATGTCGAGGGGGCAAGGTCGATTGGCCTCAACCACTTCGACATCATGACACGATACATCCTGCCAAATGTCTTTGCTCCCATCATCGTGCAGGCGACCTTGACGGTTGCGACGGCCATCATTGCGGAAGCGAGCCTGTCCTTCCTCGGCCTTGGCCAGCAGGCACCGGCGCCGTCGTGGGGTTCCATGCTGAACACCGCGAAGAACTTTCTGAGCCAGGCGCCGTGGATGACGATGTGGCCCGGCATTGCAATTTTCCTCGTCGTCATAGGCTTCAATCTCCTGGGCGATGGCCTGCGTGATGCGCTCGATCCGCGCGAAGCATGATTTCTCATAAGGAACTGACTGAATGACCGAATTTACCACACGCCCCGAGGTCCTTGGCACATTCGGCGTCGTCACCTCGACGCACTGGATCGCATCGGCCGTGGGCATGGCAATCCTCGAAAAGGGAGGTAACGCCTTCGACGCAGCGGTTGCCACCGGCTTCGTGCTGCAGATCGTCGAACCGCATCTCTGTGGCCCCGGCGGCGACATGCCTGCCGTCTTTTATTCAAAGAAGAAGGACAAGGTCGAAGTCATCTGCGCGCAGGGGCCTGCTCCGAGTGGCGCCACCATCGAGCACTATACCTCGGAGGGGCTTAAGCTGATCCCCGGCGATGGTCTGCTTGCAACCGTCATTCCCGGAGCCTTCGATGGCTGGATGCTGATGCTGCGCGACTATGGCACGATGAGCGTGCGCGAGGTGCTGGAACCAGCCATCTATTATGCCGAATACGGACATCCGACCCTGCCGCGCGTTTCCGCCACCATCAAGGGGCTGGCGGAATTCTTCGAGAAGGAATGGCCGACATCCTACGAGACCTGGCTGCCGGGTGGTGCCGCACCCGAGCCCCACGCCCTTTTCAGGAATCCTGTACTTGCGGAAACCTACAAGCGGATCGTCACTGAATCCGAAGCGCGTTCGGGTCGCGAAAACCAGATTGAAGCCGCACGCGACGCTTTCTATCGGGGTTTCGTAGCGGAAGCCATCGACACTTACGTCAAGACCGCTGAAGTCATGGATGCAAGCGGCACCAAGCACAAGGGCGTGCTGACGGCGCAGGATATGGCGGACTGGAGCGCGACAATCGAGGCGCCGCAGACGCTTGATTATCATGACTGGACGATTGCAAAGACGCCTGCCTGGGGGCAGGGACCGGTTTTGTTGCAGTCGCTCGCCCTGTTGAAAGGCTTCGATCTTGCGGCCATGGACCCGTCCGGCCCCGATTTCATCCACACCATCGTTGAGGCCATGAAGCTCGCCTTTGCCGACCGTGAGGTCTATTACGGCGATCCTGATTTCGGCCAGATTCCGACGGAATATCTTCTCTCTGAAAGCTACAATGCCGGGCGTCGTAAACTGATCGGCAGCGAGGCATCGCTCGATCTGCGTCCCGGCATCGTGCCGGGTTACGAGAAGCAGGTGGACGCCACCATGGCCATGCTCGCCGAAATGAGCGGCAAGGGCACCGTCTACGAGCCCACCATGTCGCATCTTACCGAAAAACGCGGCGATACAGTGCATATCGATGTCATAGACCGCTGGGGCAACATGGTCTCAACCACGCCCTCCGGCGGCTGGCTGCAATCATCGCCAATTGTTCCGGGATTGGGCTTTGCGCTCAATTCCCGCGCCCAGATGTTCTGGTTGAAGGAAGGCCTGCCGACCTCGCTCGCACCTGGAAAACGCCCGCGCACCACGTTGACACCCTCGCTTGCGCTGCATCAGGGACGCCCTTCCATGGTGTTCGGTACTCCGGGCGGCGATCAGCAGGATCAGTGGCAGCTGCCCTTCTTCCTGCGTTATGCGCATCACGGCAAAAACCTGCAGGCGGCCATCGACATGCCGCTGTTCCATACCTCGCATTTTCCGGGCTCGTTTTATCCGCGCACCAGTTCGCCGGGCGAGATCATGGTGGAAAGCACCGTGGGTGATATCACGCTGCAGGAGCTTCGCCGCCGCGGACACAAGGTCACCGTTGCCGATGCGTGGTCGGTGGGCCGCCTGACTGCCGCAAAGCGGGATGCCGATGGCCTGCTGCGGGCCGCCGCAACCCCGCGACTGATGCAGGCCTATGCTGTGGGACGATGACATCATGAATACGACACCTGTTCTCTCCGTTAGAAACCTGACCACTTCTTTTCTCGTCGATGATGCTTGGAAGAGCGTCGTCCGTAACGTCTCCTTCGATGTCGCTCCGGGCGAAACCGTCGCGATTGTCGGCGAGTCCGGTTCGGGAAAGTCTGTCACCTCGCTGTCCATCATGCGCCTGCTTAGCCCCGCTTTCAGCCGGATTGAGGGTGAAGTTCTCTTGAACGGGCGCAATCTTCTGGCGCTTTCCGAGAAGGAAATGCGGGGCGTGCGGGGCAACGACGTCTCGATGATATTTCAGGAGCCTATGACGTCGCTCAATCCCATCTTCACGATCGGCCGCCAGATTTCCGAGGTCCTCATCCGGCACAAGGGCTTTTCGAAGCAGCAGGCAAGGGCGGAGACGGTCCGGCTTCTCGAAAAGGTTCGTATTCCCAACGCGGCCGGTCGCTTTGACGAGTATCCGCATCAGTTTTCCGGTGGCATGCGCCAGCGCGTGATGATCGCAATGGCGCTCGCTTCCCGGCCGAAACTGCTGATCGCCGATGAACCGACGACCGCGCTCGACGTCACCATTCAGGGCCAGATTCTCGATCTGATCAAACTGCTTCAGGAAGAGGAGGGCATGTCGGTCCTCTTCATTACTCATGATATGGGCGTCGTGGCGGAGATCGCCGACCGCACCATTGTGATGTTCCGGGGCGATGAGGTCGAGACCGGACCAACCGGGGATATATTCCAGCGCGGCAAGCATCCCTATACGCGGGCGCTGCTTTCGGCGGTGCCGAAGCTCGGCTCGATGCGCGACCGGCAGTGGCCGACGCGCTTTCCGGTCCTCGACATGAAAACCGGCCTGTCGACCGAGCCGGTAGAAGTGGCCGAAACGGTTGCGAGCGGACAGACACCTGTCCTGTCGGTCAAGAACCTCGTGACGCGGTTTCCCATCCGCTCCGGCCTTTTGGCCCGGCAGACGGGTGCGGTTCACGCGGTCGAAAACGTCTCCTTCGATCTGTTTCAGGGGGAGACGCTTGCATTGGTCGGCGAGTCCGGTTGCGGAAAGTCGACGACCGGCCGCTCGATCATGCGTCTTGTCGAACCGATGGCCGGCGAGGTTTCGCTCGATGGTTACGATGTGATGCGGCTCGATACCGTCGGCCTGCGCAATATGCGTAAGTCCGTACAGATGATCTTTCAGGATCCGTTCTCGTCGCTCAATCCGCGCATGACGGTGGGTACGGCGATTTCCGAACCCTTCATCAAGCACAAACTGGGCACCACGAAGCAGGCGAAGGAAAAGACTGCCGATCTCCTCGAAAAGGTTGGTCTAACCGCCGACATGGCGAGCCGCTATCCTCACGAATTTTCCGGCGGCCAGCGCCAGCGCATCGCGATTGCCCGTGCGCTTGCCCTCGATCCGAAGGTCATTGTTGCCGACGAAAGCGTGTCGGCTCTCGATGTTTCGATCAAGGCGCAGGTCTGCAACCTGCTCCTCGACCTGCAACAGAGCCTCAATCTCGCCTTCCTCTTCATCTCCCACGATATGGCGGTGGTGGAGCGTGTCAGCCATCGCGTCGCGGTGATGTATCTCGGTGAGATTGTGGAGATCGGTCCGCGCGCTGCTGTTTTCGACAATCCGCAACATGCCTACACGAAGAAACTCATGGCGGCAGTGCCGGTACCCGATCCGGCGCGACGCGGAATAAAGCGCGGCATATCCAACGATGAACTGAAAAGCCCGATACGGCCGATTGGATTTCAAACGCCGACGCGAAACTATAAAACCGTTTCCCCGGGCCATCTGGTTCAGGTTGTTTAAGGCAATTCTGGCATTGCGGATTGAAAAACCGTAAAGTTTCGCACCGCTATTCGCTATTCTGAGCGGAATATTTTTTACAGCCTTGCTCAACGCGCGTCGTCAAAAGTGGTTCCCATATGAATCGAAAATAAAACGTTCGATTCAATGCGCCGCATATTCTAGTTTGCGCGCGAATGAGGTGCATGCCGGGAATTTACAACTGTGATTAGTTTTTCGCCTTTTGCTCAGCGAAGCCTGTTTATGCTCGCTGTGGGTGTTGCAATATTGACCGGAATGGTCGCCACTTCGCTGTGGCTAGTGCAGGTGAACAACCGGTACTCGCAAGAAACGGCCGAGTTGCGCCGTGTGCGGGCAGCCATTCTCGATATCCTGACGTCGATGCAGGACATTGAAACGGGGCAGAGGGGTTATCTGCTGACCAACAACATCGAGTATCTGGGCCCTTATCAGGAGGCCTTGAGCCTGTTGCCGCAGAGGCAGTCCAGACTTCTCGAAGTGCTGAAGGACCAGAAGCAATACGAGCAGGATCTGACGGATCTCGGTAATGCCGTCGCCAACAAGCTGGCTGAAACCCAGGAAACCATCGATCTGCAAAAGGCAGGACGCATCACCGAGGCAGTCGAAGTCGTCCGTGAGAATGACGGCAAACGGTTCATGAACGAAATCAGGGCGATCTTGTCGAAGCTGCAATCGCAGACCGACGATCGGCTCCGCATCATCGTCGTAGACCAACTTGGCGCCGCCAATACATTGCAATGGGTAACGCTCGGCGGCACGCTGGCGATCCTGCTTGTTGTCGGCGGTTCAATCTTTCTGGTCTTCACATATATCCGTGCGTTGAACCGGTCTCGGGAAGATGTTGACGAGTTAAATCGCCATCTGGAGGAGCGGGTTGAGGAAAGAACCCGTGATCTTCGCAGCGCCAATCAGGAAATTCAGCGCTTCGCCTATATCGTCACGCATGATTTGCGTGCGCCGCTCGTCAATATCATGGGGTTCCTCTCGGAATTCGATACGTCCCTGAAGCCGGTCACCGCCTATGTGCTCGCAGACGGCAAAATGCCTTCCGACGACGTGGTTCGGGACGCCAGACTGGCTGTCGAGGAAGATCTTCCCGAGGCGATCAGTTTCATCCGCTCTTCGACACGCAAGATGGACCAGCTGATCAATGCGATCTTGAAGATATCGCGCGATGGTCAGCGAAAGCTGCAACCGGAAAAAGTCGACATAGAGACATTGCTGTCATCGCTCTCCGAGACGGTTCGTCACCAGATCAATGCCAATGGCGGCGAGATCAGTGTCGAGACATCAAAGCTGACAGTCGTGACGGATCGTATCTCTCTCGACCAAATCCTTGGCAATCTTTTCGACAATGCGGTGAAATATCAGATGCCGGGACGACCGCTGCGATTGACTGCCCGCGCTTATCCGTCCGGGCGGGGTGCCATCAGCATCGAAGTCAGCGACAACGGGCGTGGCATTGGCGAGCATGATCTGGAACGGGTGTTCGAACTCTTTCGCCGCGCCGGTGATCAGGATCAACCGGGGGAAGGCATCGGCCTTGCCCATGTTCGGTCGCTAATAAGAAGTTTAGGAGGAGACATTAAGGTGAGTTCCGAACTTGGCAAAGGCAGTACATTTACATTGCTGTTGCCGAGCGATCTCAGAAAAGTGACGAAAGAAGGCGAAAAATGAAGGCAACCGGTCAAGAGGTAACGATCATTATGATCGAGGATGACGAAGGTCATGCTCGGCTGATCGAGAAGAACGTACGTCGCGCAGGTGTGAATAACGAGATCATGCCCTTTACGCTCGGTGCAAAGGCACTCGACTACATCCTGGGTGAAAACCGCGATGGCGTTGTCAGCAAAGATCGATATCTTCTCGTTTTGCTCGATCTTAACCTCCCTGATATGTCGGGTATCCGAATTCTCGAGGAGATCAAGAGTAACGAATATACGCGCCGTTTGCCGGTGGTCGTTTTGACGACTACTGATGACGAAACCGAGATTCAGAAATGTTATGACCTTGGTGCAAATGTCTATATAACCAAGCCGGTCGACTACGAAGGCTTTGCGAGTGCGATAAAGAACCTCGGCCTGTTCTTCTCCGTAATTCAAGTACCTTGAAGGCATGATGGCATTGCGCGTTTTGTATGTTGATGATGATCCGGCTTTGGCGCGGCTTTCCAGCCGGATCCTTGGTCGTCACGGAATGGAGGTGGTCCATGCCGCATCCGTGGCGTCCGGGCTCAAGATGTTTCAAGACGAGCAGTTCGATATTGTCGTTCTGGACCATTACTTCCAGACATCGACGGGAATGGAGTTCCTTGCCGCGATTCAGTCCTTGCCGGGGCGGGTTCCCGTTCTTTATGTAACGGGATCGAACGAAGCCCAGATCGCGATCGACGCCCTCAAGGCGGGTGCCGCCGACTACGTCATAAAGAATGTCGGTGACGACTTTTTCCCGCTGTTGCTTACGGCTATCGATCAGTCGCTGGAAAACCATCGTCTGCGTCAGACGAAGGAGGAATCCGACCGGTTGCTGGTGAAGGCCAAGGAACATGCGGAAATGATGGTGAAGGAGATGAACCATCGGGTGGCCAACAGCCTCTCGCTGGTATCCGCCATGATTCGCCTGCAGATAAACACCATCAAGTCTGAGGAAGCCGAAGTCGCCTTGCTGGAAACCCAAAGCAGGATTTCGGCGATCGCCGGCGTTCACCGCAGCCTTTACAATACCGACAATATAGGTCTGGTATCGCTCAATTCGTACCTGACGTCGATCATCGATGGGTTGTTTCAGGCGGTTCCCGGATCTTCGTCCATTACCGTCGAAACATCGCTTTGTGACATCAGCCTCAAGGCAGACCATGCCGTGGCTCTGGGTGTCATCATCACCGAGCTGCTGACCAACGCGCTGAAGTACGCTTATCCAGATCAATCCGGCACGGTTCGCGTCGAACTTTCGGAAGAAAATCGGCAATTTGTTCTCGTTGTCGAAGACGATGGTGTCGGTTCAAAGCCCGACGCATCTCCGCGTGGTACTGGCCTCGGAACAAAGCTGATTATGGCAATGGCTCAGAACATTGGTGCTCGCGTCGAGCAAACGCATACGCACCCGGAACAGGCCAAGGGAACGCGTTACACGATGACCTGGAGCGAGACGTAAACGCCGATAGCTTCGGTTTTTAAATATAATTCTAATTTAGTGATTTAATATAACTGGCGCCGCGCTTGGGCAGCTGGAACGTAAGCTTGCCAGGGAGTTGACAGGCATGCAACAGCTCAAGGCCCGGCGTCTGTATATACCGGGGTGGTCAGGAAGCCGTCCGATACGAATTGGCTTCAGGCACCTGTTCTGACGATGCCGTCAAAACCATCATCGTGCACGGGCACGCTTGGCAAGAAGAGCGGATGTCGCAGAAATGCGATCAGACTGTTCCTTTGCAAGACGTGCTTCCCGCAGCCGCAAAGTCTTGGCGTCGCGGGACTGCGTGATCGAATCAAGCTCGTCGAGCGCTTTGTCCTTTGCGAAGAACGGCGTCTGGATGTTGCTGAAGGCAACCTCGGCCTTCTGGCGCGAGATACTGTATTTTTCTGTCATGGGTGTTCCGGTGGTAAGGCTCGACATGCGAGCGGAAAACAAAAGGCCAGGCAATTTGCCTGGCCTTGATTGGTTCGGGGTGCTTCCGGCAGTGCCAGTACATCCGTGGTCAAAGGGAAGCAAAACCCGTTAGGCAGCCTGCAGATTGCAGGCCGACATTTTGCCGGACTTGTTGTCGCGTTCCAGGTCGAAGCCGATCTTCTGGCCTTCGACGAGTTCGCGCATACCAGCCCGCTCAACAGCGGAGATATGAACGAAGGCATCTGTGCCGCCGTTGTCAGGCTGAATGAAGCCGAAGCCTTTAGTGGAATTAAACCATTTAACTGTGCCAGTGGTCATGATGAACCCTTTCATAGCGATAGAGGACCCACAGCACTGAGAAGCGCTGCGAACATTGATAGCGATTTTGAAAGGAAAGGTTCGTTCAGAACGCGGTGCCAATCGCGCAACAAGCAAAGCTAAGCAAGCAAATTCGATGGTTCGTTATAGCGTGCTTGCACGGTTGCGTCAACTATTAGTTTTTCTAATTTTTGCGTCTCGACAAAAAGTTGTGCTTGGCCATCCCTTTTACTCGCTCCGCATTGTTTTTAGCGGGAAGGTCTTCACGCAGTATCGCCGTGCAGGCGGATCCCGCACAGACGTTTTGCCAGACTCTTTTGTTGGGGCTCATGCCGCAGTTCAAGGTCTCCCGCTTCTGACACGAGACGTAGGCCGATATCGATCCTGTTTCCCAACCGTGACATTGATCGCTCCTAAACAGGAAAGCTGACAGATACGGTACCGAGACAATGGCATGTTTTAGGCCCCCGCAAATAGCTGCAGGGGCATGCAACATCAGATGAGGTCGCGTTTGTAGCGCTCATCCCACTTCCGGGTTTTGACGAGGCTGCCATTTTCGAGTGCCGAAAGTTCTCCGGTCAGGTAGAAATTCTCCCTGTCGGAGTGCATCTCGGTGCGGCTATCGATCTTGATGCGCCACCCATCGCGGCCAATTTCATATGTCTGGGTGAGGACGTATTTCGCGGAGAGGGGATCTCCGTCGCGAATGGTCAATTCACGCCGCAGGCTATGGCTGAGTTCGGTGTCGATGTCGTCAAACCGCAACACGCCCTCGCCGAACAAGCCGCCCACGCCTTCCGTGACATAGGTGTTGATACCCGTCTCATGGTCCTGTTCGGTCCAGCGGCGGACCGTGCCGGGATCGACCTGCGTCATGGGTGTCGATGGGCCGTGGGCAGGGGACTCGAAACGCACAGGCTTGTCGTCACCGGTGGCACGCACGGGCAGGTCAAGCGCGCTTTCTGCAACGGAAACGCTGATCGTCGCATCGTAAGGCGATGTCCATACCATCGGCCAGTAGGCCGTGGCGATGGCGAGTTGCAGCCGGTGCCCTTTGGCAAAACGATAACCGCAATCATTGAGCTTGATTGCGACATCGTAAAATTTGCCGGGTTCCAACGCTTCCGGATTTTCGTGGCTATCGCGGTGGGTCAGGTTGAAAACCTGATAACTGACACGTGTGACACGGCCATCCGGCAGGACGTCGTTGAGGCGCAGTGAAATCTGCGCGACAGGGCAATCTGCGGCAATGCGCAGACGCGCTACCGGCGCACCGAGAATATCGAAATCCTCTTCCATCAAGGCGGTTTCGAAAACGAGCGCGCCACCGTTGTCGAGCCGCTGATCGGTTGGATGTTCGCCGGGGCATCCGGTCGCCATCCATTCCCCGCCCGCCTTGCCGTGGCTTTGCGGCGAACGAATGCTGAGAATTGCCGGTTCGCTTGCCGTATCGCGCAGTTCCTTCGCTGCACCGGGGTAAAGTGAGCGGGTTGCAATTTCAGGCGAAGGCCATGTTGCTTCACCCACCCAGCGGCCTTGCGTCGTCGTGCGCGTACCGGTCGGTTCGATCGTGTCGCTGACGAAGGCGCGCAGCATCGGCTCGTCCATGACGCCGGTGTCCTTGCCTTTCAGCCAATGGTCCCACCAGCGCGTTGCTTCCTGCAGGAAGCCAATTGCGGGACCGGGAACACCATCTTGGGGGTAGATATGGCCCCACGGACCGATGATGCCGCGACGCGGGACCTGAAGGTTCTCCAGAAGCCGCGGGACGGCATTGGTATAGCTGTCCGCCCATGCGCCGATGGCAAGGACCGGGCATTCAATTGCGCTCCAGTCTTCGCAGACCGAGCCGTGTTTCCAGTAATCGTCGTAACGTTGGTGTTCCAGCCAGAGTGCGGGAAAGAAGGGGAGCTTCTCCAGGCGCTCGATCCAGCTGTCGCGCCACGTGTCGCCAACGATCTCAGGATCGAGCGGACGGCTCTGATAAGCAAGCATGATGGTGCCCCACCACAGATTGTCGTTCAGCAGCAGGCCGCCCATGTAGTGAATGTCGTCGGTATAACGGTTGTCCGTCGAATAGGCGGTGATAACGGCTTTCAGTGCCGGCGGACGGCGGGCGGCCACCTGCAGGCCGTTGAAGCCGCCCCAGCTCTTGCCCATCATGCCGACATTGCCGCTGCACCACGGCTGGCGGGAAATCCAGTCGATCACCTCGAGTGCGTCGTCCTGTTCCTGCTTCAGATATTCGTCCGCCATGTGGCCATCGGATTCGCCTGTGCCACGCATGTCCACGCGAATTGCGGCATATCCCTGGCTGGCAAAATAGCCGTGCATCGGCTCGTCGCGCCCGCGGGTTCCGTCTCGCTTGCGATAGGGAATATACTCGAGAATGGCGGGAACCGGCGATTGTTCCGCGCCCTCCGGCAGCCAAAGGCGAGCACCAAGGCGTGCGCCATCGCTCATGGGAATCCAGATATGTTCTTCAACACGTATTGTCATTTGGGGTATTCCAGTCGGGTCATTTGAAGCGGGCATCGCTTTGCCGGGAGACAACAATGAAAGAATGCGAGGCGGCACCCATCAAAGAGTGAACCGCCCCGCAGATCATGCGGCGGGGAGGCCACGTTTTGCCAGCACGCCATCCAGCCAGTCGCGCCGCAGTTCGGGGACCGAGGTGATGAGCTGTTCGGTATAGGGTTGGTAAGGAGGTGCAAAAACCTCCTTGGTCGTGCCGGTTTCGACAATGCGGCCATGCTGCATCACCATCGTCCTGTCGGCGAGCCGGCGAACGACGCCGAGGTCATGGGTGATGAAGAGATAGGAGACGCCCAGTTCATCCTGCAACGAGCGCAACAGTCTGAGAATTTCTTCCGCCACGAGAGGATCAAGTGCCGATGTCACCTCGTCGCAGATGATAAGATCGGGTCTTGCGGCAAGTGCGCGTGCGATACACACGCGCTGCTTCTGCCCCCCGGAAAGCGCTTTTGGCAGGCGCTCTGCAAACTCCCGGGGCAGACCGATCAGGTCCAGCAACCGGTTCACCTCGGAGGCGCGCTCATCTTCATTCATTCCGAAATAGAACGACATGGGACGGCCGATGATCTCGCCGACGGTGTGACGTGGATTGAGCGCCACATCCGGAAGCTGGTAGACGAGCTGGATACGGCGAAGATCTTCGCGCGAACGCCTGGAGTACTTGTCCGCAAGCCGGTGTCCAGCCAGCGAAATGACTCCGGAGGATTGCGGCGGCAACCCGGCAATAACCCTGGCCAAAGTGGATTTTCCCGAACCGGATTCACCCACGACTGCCAGTGTTTCGCCCTTTCGGATTTCGCAGTGAACGTTGTCCAGCACCTTCTTGCGACCGTAGTAGGCGGTGACGCCACGCGCTTCCAGCAGGATTTCACCACCCCTGTTCTGGACGGATTCGCCGAACATGCTGGCTTGGCGTTCGGAAACAAGACGGCGCGTATAGTCTTCCTGCGGGTGCTCGAGAATATCCTCGGCAGAACCTGCTTCTACCTTTTTGCCATGGCGCAAGACCATGATGCTGTCAGCAATCTGCGCGACGACGGCAAGGTCATGCGTGATGTAGAGGGCGGCGGTATTGTAGCGCTGGATGAGGCTGCGGAGCAGGGCCAGAACCTCTATCTGCGTGGTGACATCGAGTGCCGTTGTGGGTTCGTCCAGCACGAGTATGTCAGGGCGGCATGACATCGCCATGGCCACCATCGCGCGCTGTAACTGCCCACCGGAGACCTGATGCGGGTAACGGTCGCCGAAATTCTGATAATCGGGAAGTTGCAGCGCTTGCAGCAGTTCCAGCATCCAGGCTTCGGCTTCCCGCCGGTTCATGACGCCGTGGTAAAGCGGCCCCTCGATAATCTGTTCGCCAATCTTCATGGCGGGGTTGAACGCCGCAGCTGCACTTTGCGCCACATAGGCGATGCGCGCACCGCGCGCCGCCTCACGACCGGCGCGATCCACCGTCATCAGCGAAACGCCATTCACGACGATTTCTCCACCAACGATTCGGCAACCGTTTCGGCCATATCCCATGGCGGCAAGCCCGATGGTGGATTTACCGGCGCCGGATTCACCGATCAGCCCTTTGACCTCACCGCGCTTGAGATCCAGATCGATACCATCAACCAGAATTGCTCCATTCGGTGCAGCAACTTTCAGGCCGCGAATTTGCAAGACCTCATTGTTATTCATCGGTCTGCTCCCTGAATTGCGCTGCGGCCAGCCAGCAGCCAGTCCACGACGAGATTGACGCCGATGGTGAGAACGGCGATGGCAGCGGCCGGATATAGCGGTGCGTAGAGGCCGTAAAGAATGGCCTGCTGGTTGTCCTTCACCATGCCGCCCCAGTCTGCGAAAGGCGGCTGAACGCCAAGCCCGAGAAAGGACAGACCGGCCACGAACAGAAAGGTGAAGCAGAAACGCAGGCCGAATTCCGCAATGAGCGGCGGCAGGGCATTGGGCAGTATCTCCCTGAACACTAGCCAAATCAGGCCTTCTCCGCGCAGGCGCGTGGTCTCGGCATATTCCAGCACATTCACGCCCTGGGCGACAATGCGCGCCAGACGGAAGACGCGGGTGGAATCCAGAAGCGCAATGGTCACTATCAGCACGGGGATGGACGAGCCTAGCGCCTGCAGCACGACAAGAGCCGAGATCAGCACTGGAATACACATGACAGTGTCGACGATGCGCGAGAGAACCATATCGAGCCAGCCGCCAAAGATGGCCGCGATGAAACCAAGCGTGATGCCGATTGTGAAGGAGAGCAGGGACGCCGCCAGCGAAACGCCGATGGAGATTTGCGCACCGGCCAAAAGGCGCGACAGCATATCGCGTCCGTTCTGATCAAGGCCAAACCAGTGCATTGCCGAAGGCGGATCGAAAGGCGAACCGACGATCTCCTCCTGCCCGAAAGGCGCGATATGCGGACCGGCTGCGAACAGGACGATGTTGACCGAAATGATGAAAAGACCGACCCATGCGGTTGGGGTGATGGTGCGGAGCATTTTCATCGGGGATGCCTCAGGCGCGGGTTAAGCGCAATTGCCGACACATCGGCAATGATGTTTAGAATGACGTAGGTTGCGCCGAAAACGAGGGCTGCCGCCTGTACCAGTGGAAGGTCCCGCTTCGAAACGGCATCGACCATGAAACGGCCAAGGCCGTTATAGTTGAACACGGCCTCTACCAGCACCACGCCGGTGATGAGATACGCGATGTTGAACGATACGACGTTCACGATCGGGGCCGCGGCGTTGGGAAGCGCGTGGCGAAGAACCACGCGTTTGGTCCGCAATCCCTTGAGATAGGCTGTTTCGACATAGGCCTGATCCATCACCGCAAGAACGGCGGTACGGGTCATGCGCAGCATCTGCGCCACAGTAACCAGAACCAGCGTCAGAGCAGGAAGCGTGGTGGCTTTCAGCCAATCCGCAAAGCCCATGCCCGGATAAGTGTCGGCAAGGCTCGGCAAAAGATTGTACTGCACGGACACGAAAAGGATCAGCAACAGGCCCAGAAAATATTCCGGAAGGGAAACAAAGCCCAGCGCAACGATGTTGACAGCCCGATCGAACAGGCTGCCGCGCCAGATGGCACTGAACAGACCCAGAAGTACGGCAACCGGAACGGACACGACGGCGGCATAAAGCGCCAGCGCCATGGTGTTCCAGAACCGCGGCCATAGGAGAGCTGCAACGGGCTGGTGGTTTGCCAGCGAATTTCCAAGGTCGCCGGTTACGAAACCGCCTAGCCAGGAAAGATAACGTTGCAGAAGGGTCTGCTCCAGACCGAGATCGGCGCGCAGCACGGCGAGAGATTCAGGCGTCGCATTCTGTCCGAGTATTGCCGACGCCACATCTCCGGGAAGAAGCTGAGTGCCGGCGAAAATAAGCGCCGACACCAGCAGAAGCGTCAAAATACCCAAAGCAATGCGCTTCAGGATAAGCTTAGTCATTATGCGTCCAACCAGACCTTTTCAGCGAGACGGGCACCCATGAAGTTGAACATCGGATGCGTGGTCACGCCCTTCAGTTTCTTGGATGTCGCATCCAGATAATCTCCGAACATCGGGATCATGGCGCCGCCCTCATTGGAGATGAGCGCCTGAAGCTCGGCATAGATTTCCTTGCGCTTCGCATCATCGAGAAGTGCACGCGCCTCGATGAGTTTCCTGTCGAAGTTTTCGTTCTTCCAGTGCGTATCATTTTGCGCCGAGGTGGACTGGTAAGCGATGGTCAGCATCTGGTCTGCTGTCGGGCGTCCGCCCCAGTATGACATGCAGAATGGAGCTTTCATCCAGACGTTGTCCCAGTAGCCATCGGCGGGTTCGCGCTTGATAGAAACATCGATGCCGCCCTTGGCCGCACTCGTGCGGAAAATCGCAGCTGCATCCACAGCGCCGGAGAAGGCGGCGTCGGAAGCGGAAATCTCTACCTTGAGCGTATCGAGGCCAGCCTGCTTCAGATAAAACTTCGCCTTCTCGGGGTCGTATGGACGCTGCACCAGATCCGCGGCATAAAAGCGGTCAGAACTCGGGATCGGATGATCGTTCCCGATGCGGCCGTAGCCACGCAGCGCGGTTTTCAAAAGCTGCTCGCGGTCGATGGCGTGCTTGATGGCAAGGCGGATATTGTTGTCCTTGTATGGCGCCTGCGTGCAATCCATCAGGAATGTGAAGTGCTGGCCGCCAGCCGATTGGACGATGTTGAGGTTGGGGTTACGGCGCAGCAGGTCTACTGTCTTGAAGTCGAGCTGGTTGATCGCATGGACCTGACCCGACATCATGGCATTGGTGCGTGCGGCGATATCGTTGATGACGATGACTTCCACGGCGTCAACGTGAGCGGCATTCGGCTTCCAGTAATTCGGATTACGGGTAAAGCGCGAACGAACGCCCGGATCGTAGCTTTCGAACACGAATGGCCCGGTGCCGACAGGTTTGCTGAAATCCGTCCAGCCTTCCGGCACAACGAGGAAATGGTAGTCGGACAGGATGTAAGGAAGGTCGGCATTGCCGCTTTCGAGGACGATCTTGACCTCGGTGTCGGAAAGCTTGTCGACGCTCTTAAGCGCAGACGCAACCGAGCGTGCTGCAGAGGTGGTTTCGCCACGGTGCAGGTTGATGGAGTAGATGACGTCTTCCACCGTCAGGGTCTTGCCGTTGTGGAAGGTGACACCCTGACGCAGCTTGAAGACCCACTCCACGGCGCCGGGCTGCGCTTCCCAGCTTTCGAACAATTCAGGCACAGCGTGATTGCTGGCATCGATCTCGACAAGGCCGTTCATGATCATGAAGGCCTGATTGACCGGCACCCAGTCTTTCAGGATGCGGGGATCGAGATTATCCGTGGTGCTGCCGCCGCCGATACCCAATTTCAAAACGCCACCCTTCTTCGGTGTGTCCGCGCCTTGCGCACTGGCGTCTGTGATGAAACCGGCAGAAAGCGCCGCGAGGCTGGCCGCGCCGGCAAGAAAATGCCGCCGGTCGAGCGAGAAGGAAAAGGGGGAGGATGTCATGTTTGGGTTCCCTGTTTTTTATCGGGGCCGGACGAGGCGCGGCTGGCAGTGGCGTATCGTACTCGACGGTTCGGCACTAGATACCGATGCGCGCAGGGGGGTATGATTTTTGCGCATGGGGTCATGAAATCTGAGCGCATCCGGTTATCTGCGAAGCGGAGTAAAGGGATGCGCCGGAGCGGGTCCGGTGTAGCAGGCGCTCGCCGGGCGGGCGTGTTTATGGAGTGGATACAAATGGGGCTAGCGGATCTTGTCGGCCTTGCAGGAGCGTTTTTTTATCTCTTCGCCTATGCCCTGTTGCAGCTACGACTTCTGACGATAGAAGACTGGCGCTACACTCTCTTAAACGTTCTGGGTGGCGTGTTTCTGATCTACTCGCTGATATGGAATTTCAACCTCGGCTCGCTGATTTCACAGGTCGCCTGGCTGCTGTTCACCATCATCGGCTACGCGCGGTTCCTCCTGGACCGGCGCCGCAAGACACCTCCTGCGCAGGCATGACGGGTTTCAGCGCGCGGTTTTATGGTTGTCTGCAATCAGCCAATCGGAAACCTCGCGCACAATTTTACGCTGGTGGCGATCTGCCGGTCGCATCAGGTAAAATTTGCCTTCCGAGCGCATGGCATGGGAATGCACAGGAACGAGCGCTCCGCTGTCCAGTTGGTCGCGGATGAGCCAGGTCCACCCAAGCGTTGCACCAAGCCCCTGCGATGCCGCCGCGACGCAGAGGCCATAGTCTCCGAGTTTCCACTGGATTGCATCCTGTGGCGGCAACAGGTGTGACGAGCGCCACCAGTCGCTCCAATCCTGCCATTCCCGCATCGAATCTTCGATGGAGATCAAAACCGGTGCCCTCTGCTCCATAAGATTGGTCATGCCGCGGGCAGAAACGGGGACGACCTCCTCCTGGCCGAGTTCAGATAGCCAGACGCCAATCGGTCTTTCCTTGCGATAGAAAATAGCCAGGTCGAATTCATCCAGACGCAGATGTGCCACATCGTCAGTTACCCGCACCCGCAATTCGATGCCGGGAATATCGCGTTTCAGTTTCTGCAGGCGAGGCATGAACCATTGATCCGCAATCCCGCGAGAGCAGGCGATGGTGATTTGGCTGGCGCCGGTCCACGAGCGGACGCCGTCCGTGACACTTGCGATATCGAGGATCAGCCGCGATATATCGATCGAGTAGTTTTCGCCGATGGTCGTCAGTCGCACGCCTGTCGGCACGCGCTCGAAAAGCTTGGAGCCAATGAACGCTTCCAGCTTGCCGATCTGCCGGCTGACGGCGCTCTGCGTCAGGCCCAGCTCGTTGCCCGCGCGGGAGAAGCTGCCCAAACGGGACGCTGCCTCAAAAACAACAAGCGCCTCCAGCGGCGGCAATCTAAAAGACGGTTGCATTCAGGTTCCCAAAAACAGAGTTTGCGATCCGATACACCGCCGCCGCAAACTCTTCAATTTTTTTGGGATTCCATGCAGCGCTGAGGCTTTGCCACTAGCGCCTTTCTGTTACCCAAGACTAGGGCTGACGGTCCGGCATTATCAGCCAGAACAATTGCACGAGGTCGCGCCAGGTTCGAGCCAGATCCTCGGCCGTCGATGTCAGCTCCCTGTAAATATAGATGCCCGCAAGCGCGAGAAAGGCTGCAAGCGTTAGAACGGCCAACAGTACCCAAGGCCAGATGAGGCGTTTGCTCTTTGGCTTTGGTTCGGGCTTTGTGTCCAGATTGGGGTTCAATCACCGTCTCCTCATTCGCTTGAGGACTATGACGAAAACCGCGGGACTGCAACCGGAGGGGATACATCGCGCCCCTTCAACCCACTGGCACATAAAAGAATAACAGGTCTGCATTGACTGGGGCGGGGCAGTGAGCCGCGCCGCTTTGACGCCGCTTCACCCTTTCGCAGCGATTGAAACGCGAAGCCGGCATCTGCCACAATTGTGGAGTTTTTGCCACGAAAACATCAAGATTCATTCAGCCACAGTTCACCGGCAAGGGCGCTAAATCCCTCCATCCCGGAAGGAGGGAGATGAAATGCGTAAGATGATTTTAAGCGCTGGAATAATTCTCGGTGCCCTGTTCGGCAGTGGCGCGAACGCGATGCCTGTCGGTCAACCGGCCGCACCCCTGGCATCCAACGTTCAAAGTGTGGACTATGCTTGCGGACGCGGCTTTCATCTATCGCCGCGCGGATATTGCCGGCCCAATGGACCGCCGAGATATGAGCGCGGCTGGGACAGACGTGATCGCTGGGAAGCCCGCAGGGAGTGGCGTGAACGTCAGGCCCGCAGAGAATGGCGCGAGCGCAGAGATTGGCGCGAACATCGCGAATGGCGAGACCGTCGCGACTATCGATGGTAATGAAAACAGGCCCTCTCCGAACCGGGAGGGCCTTTTCCGTCTGGGTGCGTCTTGAGTTTTTAGCGACGATCTTCAACGCATAGATTGATCGGTTTGCGCCAATTGCCGTCATAAATCATTTGGGCCGAACTCTTCCCAAATGATCCAAGGTTTTGACGCGTTTGCCGGGGGTGCCACAGAACTGGTCGGTGGAAGTTCGACCTTTACTATCTTCCATCATAATGGGTGCAATGAACCAAAAAGGTTCGGCCATCCCATAGCCCGTTATTCTAGCTTCCCGGTGCTGCGGCTGATCCTGCAAGAATGCCGCCATCGATGTTCAGTTCGGCCCCAGTCATATAAGTTGCCTCGTCAGATGCGAGCAGGACTGCGAGCGCGGCTACCTCCTCGGCCCTGCCAAAGCGTTGCATGGGCGTTTCTTTGACCAGCGCGGCTTCACGATCTTTGCGATCCGGGCCATTTCCCAACATCGGCTCCCACATCGGTGTCATCACGGCCGCAGGGTGAATTGAGTTGCACCGGATGTTCAGGCCCTGACCGGCGCAGTATAGGGCCACGCTCTTGGTGTGGTTGCGGACGGCGGCCTTGGATGAGGCATAGGCCGCTGCCATTGGAATTCCGACAAGCCCTGAGCGTGAGGAAATATTGATAATCGACCCCGCACCATTTGCTCGCATGGCGCGGATTGCATAACGGCAGCCCAGAAAGGTGCCATCCAGGTTGACCGCATGGACCTTGTGCCAATCAGCAAGTTGGGCATTTTCTGGATCATGGGCTGGCGGGGCTCCTTCGAATGGTCCTTCAAAGCCTGTTATTCCCGCATTGTTGACGACGACGTCGATCTTGGGAAATTGACTGGCAATTTTCGCCCAGTCTGCCTCGCATGCGACGTCGAGACGGACAAACCTCCCGCCGATTGAGCCTGCGGTCAACAAGCCGCCATCCACGTCTATATCGGTAACGATGACCTGTGCCCCCTCGTCAGCAAACGCTTGGGCGATAGCCGCACCAATTCCGCGCGCCGCGCCGGTCACGAGTGCGGTCTTTCCAGAAAGTCTGGGCATGAATGTTCCTTTGATGCAAATGCTGAGCTAGCCAACGCGTCGTTTTGAAAAGACTGCGCTGTCATCGACGTAAGTCCGGATTATCGGCGATCTTTGTCCATGGTCATAAACTCCTCATCAGCATCCTTTATTTACCCACCACCGTCTTATTGGTCAAGAAATGCACCGTATTAGTCCGCCGATGGCTTCAATGGACGAACTCCACCGGCGCGCATAAGCCCGCCAGCATCTGTCATGCGCAGATACTCCAGTCAGGTTTCGACAAAGAGCTTTTCGATCGCAAAATCGATGAAGGCGCGCAGCCGCGGCGCCATGAAGCGGGCTGATGGCCAGACAATTGAAAACTGGCCTGGTGCGGCGAGATGTTCGTTCAGGACCGTCTCGAGCAGGCCATCCCTGATGGCGTCCGTCGCCAGGAATTCAGGCATGTAAGCGAGCCCCATCCCGTCAATCGCCGCCGCCCTTATCGCCTCCATATTACCGCAGGTGAGGGCGATACGCATGCTCGACAGGGGGTTGTCGCCGTTTTCCAGCAGCCATTCCTGAAACCTGCCGGAGGTCGGAAAGCGGAAGCGCAATGCTTCATGCTCTTGCAATTGGCTGGGGTGCCGGGGCGTGCCCATTCGTTGAAAATAGTCCGGCGACGCGCATAAAATGAAGCGGAATGGCCCAAGACGCCGCGCTATCAGGCTGGAATCATCAAGCTCGCCACTGCGGATTGCAGCATCGAAGCCGCCCTCGATCAGATCGACGCGCCTGTCGTTAAAGTCGAGTTCGAGATCGATATCGGGATAACGCCGGCGAAATTCAGGCACGATCGGCAGCAGAAAGCGGTATCCGATTGTCGGAAGCGTCACGCGCAGACTGCCGCGAGGTAGGGCCAGATTGTCCGTGACTGCTTCATGTGCGTCGCGCAGATCGGTCAGGATGGACCGATACCGCTCAAACAGCATTGCCCCTTCATTGGTCAGGGAGACCTGCCGGGTGGTGCGATTGAACAGCCGTACGCCCAGAGATGCCTCCAGTCGGGCAACGCTTTTTCCGACAGCAGAAGGTGACAGGCCCAGGCTCTGCCCGGCCTTGGCAAAATTCAGCCTTTCGGCAACCCGGACGAAGGCATCGATCTCGCTCAACTTATCCATTGTCGATGATTAGAGAATTTTAATCCGCAATGAAAGGCCCGTGAGGCCGATTGTCGAATTCATGTCGTCTGATGAGGATGGATGCCGATACGCGGCCTTGGTGTCGCGATCCCATTTCACGATTGGAGTTCGCATGAACGACGCCCCTCATAGAGCCTCAGCCAGCCGGAATTCGGTATTGGTGGCGGTGTGTCTTGCCGCCTTGACCCTTCCTTTGAACTTCTCCGCCGGTGCGGTTGCCACGCCGGCGATCGGGCAGGACCTCGGGGGATCGCCTGCATCCCTCACCTGGATCACCAATGCCTTCATGCTGGCTTTCGGAAGTCTTCTGATGGCGGCAGGCGCGCTGGCAGATCGATATGGCAGAAGGCGGGTGTTCTTGATCGGCCTTGCGCTGTTTACCGGCTTCTCCTTTGCGCTTGGATTTGCGCCTTCGGTGTGGATCATTGATCTGCTACGTGCCGGTCAAGGCGTGGGCGCCGCCGCTGCCCTAGCCGGAGGGACGGCCGCACTTGCGCAGGAATTCGACGGCCACGCTAGGACGCGCGCCTTTGGGTTGCTTGGAACGACCTTCGGCGTCGGTCTTGCATCTGGTCCGCTGCTGACGGGATTGATGATCGAAACGGTCGGATGGCGGGCAATATTCCTTGCCGGCGGCCTGATCGGCCTCCTTGCCCTGATCCTCGGCCCGCCACGGATGCGTGAAACGAGGGATCCCAATGCGGCGGAACTCGACTGGCTGGGCGCTGCAAGCTTTACCCTCACGCTCACCCTCTTCACCGTTGCGATGATCGAACTGCCTGTTCTCGGGTCTAACGGTATCATCGCTTTCAGCACAGGATTTGCGTTTTCGCTTGCAGCCTTCGTCTTGATTGAAATGCGGGCGGCGCGACCGATGCTGGACTTATCGCTGTTCCGTTATCCGCGGTTCGTGGGGGTGCAGCTATTGCCAATCGCCACCTGCGCCTGTTTCGTTGTTCTTCTTGTTATCATCCCGTTGCGCCTCATCGGTATCGAGCAACATGGAGCAATCGGGGCGGGGTTCATCATGTTGGGACTGTCGGCTCCGATGCTGGTGGTGCCTATAGTCGCGACGATGTTGGCGCGTCATGTTTCGCCGGGCATGCTCTGCGGCATCGGCCTGCTGATCGCCGCCTCTGGCCTCGTCTGGCTTGCCGGCTTCACCGCAGAGGATGGAGCCATGATCGTTCTGCCCATGCTCGTCATCGGGGTGGGCGCCGGCCTGCCATGGGGCCTGATGGATGGCTTGTCCGTTGGCGTCGTGCCGGTGGAGCGTGCGGGAATGGCGACCGGCATATTCAGTACCGTGCGGGTTGCCGGTGAGGGCATCGCGCTTGCAGTCGTCAGCGCCGCCCTGTCGGCATTGACCTCGGCATCCCTCGGACGGCTGGCGCCTTTGTCTACGCCCCTCTTGAATCAGACAGGTCAGCGTCTGGCAGTGGGCGACCTGGCGGGTGCAGCGGCAATATCGTCCCACATCGGGGACGACCTGTTGCGCGATGCCTATCAGACTGCGTTTTCGACACTTTGCTGGTGGCTTGCCGCGGTGACGACGCTATGCGCCATCGCAGTCCTGTTCCTGCTGCCCAGTAGTGCTGCGGTCGCCGACAAAGCGACGGCTCCGTAGATTATCGGGAACGAACACGGTGTTCCCGGTTGGGCATGGAGGAGGAGAGTCCAGTGATGCGGCCGAAGAACATTTGCGGGCATATCCTTTGATATGCTCCGCCGGCCCGCCTTCCGGGCGATCTCCTACTCATGTTCCGTTGTTCAATGGACTACACTACGGGAGCAGGCAAGATCGCCTCTTTCACAGCCAGTTCTGCCATGGCGAGGGCGGCATCGCGGGTTTTGGCGGCGGCAATAAACCGGCCATTGTGGCAGAAACTCGCGCCTTCAATGCCACAAACGGCTTCCAGATCGCCATTTGTAAGGCCCGCCCATGCCGCAGGCAGGTCTGCCCGCAGTTCAAAGCCTTCATCTGCGCGACGGATACCGGTCAGACACCAGTCCTTGTCACGCGGGTGAACGACAAACAGCAGATTGTCTGCGCCCGCCTTCACAATGGCGGGCCGAAACGGCATACCCATCGGCAATTCCAGAATATGACCTTCACCGGCATCGACGATAGCCTGCATTACAAGCGCCTCGGCGCGCAGTTTCGCAGCGCTTTTGGCTATTTTCGCCTCGACGAAGCTGCGGGCAATGACGAGCGCCGCGTGGAAACTGCGATCATCGGCTTCGGGGTCGGTCTCGTCAAAAACAGGTTTCAGAGTTTCCAGCAGGACAGGCAGCGTCAGCGCAACCAGCGGCCCGGCGACGGAGGGGCTGACCGCACCATTGTCGACCAGATCGACCGGCAGCACAAAGCTGCCATCGAAAGAGGTATGGACGGTTTCGACATGTTCATCGGGGATGCCGAAGGCGGCAAGATAGTCCCGGCCGAAATGCTCCCAGATCAGTCCGAATGAACTATATGGCTGACCGTCATCCCTCAGCGGCGCGCCGCGCTGATGGTGATCGAATATCCTGCTTGTCGCGTCATAGGCGCCGCCAACATCGTAGATGATGCGGTCCACGCCGGGGGTGATCCATTCCGGCGCCCGGCTGCGGACGATGCGGGCCTGCGGGAAAAGTCGGGTCAGGATGACGCTGGACAGCAGTTCGTCGGCATGGAAGCCACCGGAATGGGTGACGAGAAAATCCGGGATCATGTCAGGATACGCCTTGTTGCTTGCGGGAGGTCCGCCTGGAATTGAGGCAACTGATACCCTTTGCCCGACGCCATCTCAACCCGTCATTCGCCGCTTCTGTATCATATTGCCGGTGTGGGACTGGCTCCACTCGTAGCGGAAGGTAACGCCGCTCCCCTTATCGCCTTCCTGCACTACGTTGGTTTCCGCGTTTCGTATGTACTGGAAAACCCATAGGTATTGCAGTCGGTGAGGAGCGGCATTTGCCTCTTCATCAGGCGGCATCCAGAGAGAGGGTCAGGTCGGCGACCAGATCGTCGGGATGTTCGATGCCGATTGACAGCCGGATCGTGGAATCAAGCACACCAATGCGCTGGCGGACGTCGGCCGGAACACCCGAATGCGTCATCGTTGCAGGGTGGGAGGCGAGAGATTCCGTACCGCCAAGGCTGACCGCGAGTTTGAATATCGTGAGAGCGTTGAGGAATTTGAAAGACGCTGCCTGCCCGCCCGCAATGTCAAACGAGAAGGTCGATCCCGCACCGGTGCATTGATCTGCAAACACCTTGCCCACCGGAGACGCCGGATCGTGAAACGGCAGATAATGGATTTTCTCGACCTTTGGATGCGCCTTCAGGAATTCGGCCACCACCTTGGCATTGCTGTTTGCCCGCTCCATGCGGATTTGTAGCGTCTCAAGCGAGCGCCCGAGCATCCAGCACGAATGCGGGTCGAGCTGCGTGCCGATCGCTCCGCGTAATGCCTTCACCTGCTTCATGACATCCTTGCGACCGAGCGCTGCTCCGGCAATGAGGTCGGAGTGCCCGCCAACGTATTTTGTCAGTGAATAGAGCGAGATATCGGCACCGTGCTCGATTGGCCGCTGGAAAACCGGACCGAGGAGTGTGTTGTCGCACGCGATGATTGGCCTGTGCCCCTGCTTCTGGCCGATCACGTCGGCAACGCGGCTGATCATGGGGATATCGACAATACTGTTTGTCGGGTTGGCGGGGGTCTCGATGAGGATGACGGACACCCTGCCTTTCGCCATCGCAGCCTCTGCGGCGGATATCACCGAGGCCTCGCTGACACCATCGGCGAAACCCACCGCCGAAACGCCGAAATTGTGGAAGGTCTTTGCCAGCAGCGTCTCAGTGCCGCCGTACAAAGGCTGGGAATGGAGTACGGTGTCGCCGGGCCGGACAAAAGCGAAAAGCGTCGTCGAAATGGCGGACATGCCGGACGAGAAGAGCGCACAACTCTCGGTGCGTTCGTAAACGGCAAGGCGGTCCTCGACGATCTCGCTATTGGGATGGTTGAAACGCGAATAGACGAGGCCTGCACCTCTGCCTGCGGGCGGCTCCTTGCGGCCGGAGACATAGTCGAAGAAGTCGCGACCGTCCTCCGCCGACTTGAAGACGAAGGTCGAGGTCAGAAACACAGGCGGCTTCACCGCTCCTTCCGACAATTCCGGATCGTAGCCGTAATTGAGCATCTGGGTTTCAGGATGGAGAGCGTGGTTGCCGATATGGGTTTTAGACGGATGCGGTGCGGTCATTTGCGGAAGGTCCTCCTCAACAGACGTTGAACTGTCCGCAGCTTACATCCAATCAAGCCAAAATACCTTGCATTCTGAAGCGTGGATATGTCTGATGAAGCAATATATTGCGGAGAATTGTGCTTTATGTCGCAAAAAATTGCAGATCCAATCGACCGGCGGATAGTCAAGGAGCTGTCTGCCGACGCAAGGATCACCAACAACGAACTTGCCGAGCGAGTCGGCCTGTCGGCATCTGCATGTCTGCGGAGGCTGCGACGGCTGGAAGAGACGGGGGTGATCAAAGGTTATTCCGCGATCGTTGATCCGGCAATCGAGGGATGGACGATGACCGCGCTTGCATCCATCCGCCTCAGTCGCCAGCACGATGACGAAATCCAGATGTTCGAGGCGGCCGTTCTGGACTGGGACGAGGTTCTGGAATGTCACCTCGTCACGGGTTCGAGGGACTACATGCTCAAGGTCATGTGCGGTGGGCTCGAGGACTACGAGCGCTTCATCAAGGAGAAGATCGCGAAGCTGAAATGCGTCGACACCATCGAGACCAGCTTTGTCATGAACACGATCAAAGCGCGGCGCATCTAAGCTTTGCTAGAAGCTCCGCGCCCGGTGTGTTCAAGCTCCGAGAACCGGAGCTTGAACCGTTTGGGGGTGCGATCGGACGACTTACTCGGCCGTCGCCTGGATATCGACCTTGTCGAGAAGAAGCATCGGGTTTTCAGACGCTGCAACCAGATCAAAAAGACCAAGACCGTTTGGTCCAGTGGAGCGGGCGGTAACCGTAAGAGTACCTGGGTTGTTGATGAAGCGAAGCAACGCGTCCACCGCACTCTTGAGTTTGGGCTGTTCAGCTGCGATCTGCTGCAACCCCGCGCTTGCCACGAGTGTCAGAACACCGCGCACTTGATCCTCGGTCATGTCGTTTTGCAGAGCGTAAAGCTTGATAGCCTTGGCCATCATACCTTCGTCCTTGATCGTCAGCTTTACCTCGCGACCCGCGAGCCCCAGGAGGGCGGCCTGGGTACGATTGGTGTCGAAGGAGAAGAACTCCTCCGTGAACCCGCTCGCCAGACCGGAAAAATTGACGCTGCCAATATCCTTGCCGCGCATGGAGATTTCCCGGATCACCAGGTTCTTGTTCGGTTCATCCCAGCCGGCGGCAAGGGCATAAGACAGGGCGAGCGCCTCGAAACCCAGTTTGCGGGCTTCGACAAAAACTTCCTCGGTCGAATCTTCCGGGATCGGAAGAGAAAGGTCATCCTGCCTGATCACGATATCTGTGGGTATGCCGTTGAAGGGCTTTGTCAGACCCATCTCGAAATTCCTGAGCGTGAACTTGATGCGCTCAGGCACGCCCTCCGTCTTTTCACCAGTCTCGTCGTCTGTCTGTTCCGGGGCGGCGACGTCAACATTGATGCCTCCGACGCGGACGGTGCCCAGTTCCGGTATCAGGTGATTAAACGGGAAAGTCTCGATCTGCTTGTCGTCAAGCCCGACGATTTTGGAGAGACTCTCGATTGTGGAACTCCAGTCAAAGCCCTTGAGGCTTGCCTCGGCGACTTCGATCGTGTCGACGCCATTTCCGATCGACATGCCATTCAGGCCGAAGTCGAGCTTACGGCTGTCCATCTGCATATCGATACGATCAATGCCGACCTTGACCCTTTTGCCGGCAGCCCCTTCGCTTTCATCAGGCGCGTCGGCCTTGAACCCGAGCAACTGCATGTTGCTCTTGCCAATCATATCGAGAATGGACAGGGCCTTGGCGAAAATTGCCTGGCGTTCCTGAGGTGAAAGCTCGTCGGTATTTTTGGCCGCCGAAAGCGCGTTCATCGTTTCCAGAAGCGGCTCGGCCGGCATGCGGGCGCTGAAGCCGTCGCTGCGTATTTCATCGTAGGTGAAATGACCGTCTCCGTCTGAGAACGAGATTTTGCTGACGGAGAGCGGACCATAGAGAAGCTTTGCGTCCTTATCTTCGGGACCCGCTTTTTCCGTATAGAGCCTTGCGAGGTAAGCGGCATCGAAGTCCTGCCCGGCTATGGCGCCGGTCGATACGACCAAGTGCTTCTTTTTCATCGCGCCAGTGCTGTCCGGTAGATCCATCTGGATGTCGTAGCTGGCATTGTCGATGGAATATCGGGCGACCCGGCCTTTGGCGATGTCCGAAAAGGCTACGCTCTTATAAACAGTCTTCTGCTCGGTGGTGGCGATGGACTGCGTGAATGTCATCTCAGGCGTGGAAATACGCTCTGCTGCAAAGCGCTCTATGCGCTTAGGCAGAGAGTTGGCATTTCCGTCTCCGGATACTTCAGCCGCATCCGGTTTTGTGAACGCGGCATTCTCGACACGCGCATGCGCCATCGAGATCTTGCCGGTTGGCACATCAACATTAATGTCGTTCAGCTCCAGTGCGCCATCCAGGAAAGGAAATTTTGGACGTCCATCGATAGCTGCAATCCGGATGTTCTTGCCATCGGCAAGCGGCAAGGCCAGTTCGCGAATATGAATCTGCCCGAGGAAATCAACCTCAACGGAACGGGCAGTTGCGCCAGTGCGAGCAACGAGTTCGCTGACCTTTGCTTCGTAGAAGGCCTTACCCCCGATGACGCCTGCAGCAGCAACAGCAATAATCGCAACCGCCGCCCATAAAGCTTTGGTCCGGCCCTTACCGGTTTGGGTATTTACCTGTTCCACGAAATTGGTCCTCTCCGACGCGATTTGAAACTGCACGCCTTTTAAGCACGCGAAAGTTGCTCCGCAAGTGGGCGCTAGCGGGACAGTTGGAGAACTTGTCCCAAAACGCAAAACGCCGGGTCCGCTCCTGACCAACATCAAACGGGACAGCCTGGCATTTTGCAGATCATAAAGGTCAAGAATGCTGGACAGCGCCAACGCGGTGCCGGTTCGACCGTCTTAGCTACCGCCACTCACTGGACAATATAGTAGACATAGTCCACCATATTGTTTCCGACGTATGACGCGTCGGCCAAAGCGAACAAAGTTACAAAAAAACAAGGGGAACTTATGTCGCATCCAACCACGTCAGCCGACGTGGTGCTGTCCGTTCGCAATCTCACGGTGGATCTTCCGCCGGGAATGGAGCGCACCCACGCGGTCAAGAATATCTCTTTCGACCTCCACGCAGGTGAAATCCTGTGCATTATCGGTGAATCCGGGTCTGGCAAATCCGTCACTGCCAGCACGATCATGGGGCTGTTGTCGCCTGTGATAAAAGTCAGCTCCGGCGAAATCCATTTCAAGGGAATGGACATACTTGCGGCCAAGGAAGATAAAATCCGGCCGCTGCGTGGTCAGGCGGTCTCAATCATTTTCCAGGATCCGCTCTCCGCGCTCAATCCGTTGATGACAATCGGGGATCAGATCGCCGAAGTGCTTGAAGCGCATGGCTATGGAACGCCTGAAACCCGCAAGACCAAGGTTCTGGATCTACTTGAAGAAGTCGGTCTTCCCGACCCGCCTCTGATGCGGCTGCAATATCCATTCCGTCTGTCTGGCGGACAACGTCAGCGGGTCATGATCGCCATGGCACTGGCACTCGATCCGGATGTCCTGATTGCCGATGAGCCAACAACCGCTCTCGACGTTACCACCCAGGCGCAGATCCTTGAGCTCATCCGCAAGATACAGAAGCGCAAGAACATGAGCGTCATGTTCATCACCCATGATTTCGGCGTCGTTGCCGAAATTGCCGATCGCGTCGTGGTGATGGAGAAGGGATATCTTGTGGAGCAGGGAAGGGCGGACCAGGTTCTGGTCAATCCCGTCCACCCCTATACCCAGCGACTTGTCGCTGCGGTGCCACGGATGCGGAGCACTGAGCGTTCAGTCAGCGAAGAAGCCCCCGTCGTTCTCAAGGTCGAAAATCTTGAGAAGGAATATCGCAGCTCCGGCTCGTTTTTCCGCAAGGCCCGTATCGTCAAGGCGGTCAATGGTGTCAGCTTCAAGCTTCACAAGGGCCAGACCCTTGGTATCGTTGGCGAAAGCGGGTCGGGCAAGTCCTCGCTCGGGCGTGTCCTGCTGAAATTGCTGGAGGCGGATGGCGGTTCAATATGCTTCGATGGCCGTGACATAGCAGCGATGGACGAAACGACGTTTCGATCGTTGCGACCCTATATCCAGATGATTTTTCAGGATCCTTTCGCGTCGCTTAATCCCCGCCATACGATCGGCAGGATCTTGACGGTCGGCCCCGTTGCCCACGGAATGGCTGTGCATGAGGCGAGAATAAAGGCTCTCGGAATTCTGAAGCTCGTGGGGCTGGATGAACAGGCCTATGACCGTTACCCGCACGAATTCTCCGGCGGCCAACGCCAGCGCATCGGCATTGCCCGTGCACTGATGTTTGATCCGGTCGTCCTTGTGGCCGACGAAGCCGTGTCTGCTCTCGACGTTTCCATACAGGCGCAGGTTCTGGAGCTTCTGGCGCGGGTGCAGGCTGAAATGAAGGTGGCGATGATCTTCATCACCCATGACTTGAGAGTCGCAAGCCAGATTTGCGACGATGTGCTTGTCATGCACAAGGGAACGGTTGTCGAACAGGGGCCGCCGACAAAAATCTTCCGGTCGCCGGCCCATCCCTATACCCGCAAACTCGTTGCTGCGATCCCCGGTGCGGACTGGGAACCTGCGTCAACTGCCGTCGGCACATAACATCGAAGTCTGATGAGCCAGGCACCTCGTCAGACTTTGCATCGCGCGACATCAAGGACCGATTTCACCGCCGGATTATCATTGATCCGGCGGCGCGAGAGGTTTTCCTTTTAAAGGTCTGATTTAAATAATAAAAATATGATTTCAGGAATAAAAAGTAGTTGCGTTTGTCTACTAATTATCCTTTCATTCAGTCACGAAACTGACATACGACATGGCCGAAAACCTGCACTGCGGCACGCCGGGAAAGCGTGTGCGCCAATGTCGATCTTTGACCATTCGAACGGAAACTCCATGTCCAAACCAACTGAAAACCCGCCGACATCGCCAACTGATATCAATCTCGACGTGCTTGAAGACACGCTGAGCTTTTACATCCGCACGATCAACCTTGCCGTATCGCGCGATCTCGATGCCCGGCTGGACGGGCTGGATGTGGCGAAGGGAACTGGAAAGATCACGACCCTGCTGCTCGTCGATGACTACCCGGGTATCCGTCCTTCAGTGATAGCTCATCTGACGATGCGGGACCGGTCTGCAATGGGCAGGATCATCGACCAGATGGTGTCGCACGATCTGATACGCCGGGAAGTGTCGCAGGAGGACAGCCGCGCCCAGGAGCTTTACATCACCGAAGCCGGAGCGGCGCTTGCAACGAAAATCCGGGAGATCGTTCCGCAGCAATCGCGCGATTTCTTCAGCTTCATCCCGGAAGACGAGCAGAAGCAGGTTATCGACATTTTGCGTCGCGCCTACCGCCATATTGTGGGGCTAGCATGATGGAACGAACGACAAAACGCGTTGCTCTCATATCCGGTGCAAGTCGGGGTATAGGCGACCATATCGCTGCTACTCTTCTTGGCGAAGGCTGGTCGGTATCGCTTGGTATGCGCAGCCCGTCGCTGCCGCAATGGGCTGTAGGTCACGAGGAACAGGTCCATCTTGCCCATTATGACGCAAATGATGCGAGTGCGGAGAAGCGCTGGGCCGATGAAGCCTATCAGCATTTCGGTCGTATCGATGCTGTCGTGGCCAATGCCGGCATCATGATACCGAAGACAGTGATCGAAGCAGATGACGAAGACATCGACGCCATGCTTGCGGTCAACGTCAAGGCACCGAGAAGGCTGGTTAAGGCCGCCTGGGAGGCGTTGAGCGAGAGCGGTCGTGGCCGGGTCATCATCCTCGCTTCCCTCTCCGGCAAGCGGGTGAAGTCCGCATCTGCCGGTAGCTATTCTCTCTCCAAATTCGCGGCGGTCGCGCTTGCGCATGCCATCCGACAGGCGGGCTTCGAAAGCGGCGTGCGCGCGACAGCCGTATGCCCCGGTTTCGTTGCGACAGATATGGCGACCGCCTTATCCGAACGGCCGGCGGATCAAATGACCCAGCCCGCCGATCTTGCCCGCATCATTGCCACGCTGCTGTCCTTACCGAATGAGGCTTCCGTCGCCGAATTCGCCATCAATTGCCAGCTTGAGGAGTTTTTCTGACATGCCCGGTCCTTATGTCGTTCCCGTCCATGGCGATGCGGAATTGCCGAAAGAAGTCGATGTCGTCGTCATTGGCGGCGGCATTATCGGCACCTCCACCGCGCTTGAACTCGTCGATCAGGGGCTGCGTGTTGCGCTTTGCGAAAAGGGCGGTATCGGCCACGAGCAGTCGAGCCGCAACTGGGGCTGGGTGCGCATTTCCCGCCGCGATCCACGCGAGGTGCCCTTGATGGCAGAATCGCTGCGCATCTGGGCGGATCTCAATCGTCGTACAGGGCGGGAGACTGGTTTCAAGCGTTCCGGCATCGTCTTTACATGCGCAAACGAAAAGGAATTTTCCGAGCACGAACGCTGGAACCGCAATCTGGAAGGCTACCAGATTGAAAGCCGCATGCTGAGTGCAAAGGAATTCAAGGCGAAATATCCTCATTCCAACATGGATGTCGCCGGTGCGCTCTATACTGCCGGTGATTGCCGGGCCGAGCCGCAGCGCGCCGCGCCTGCCATTGCGGAAGCTGCCCGCGACCGCGGCGCCTTCATCCTGACCGAATGCGCCGTGCGCGGTCTGCAGCTTTCCGGCGGCAAGGTGTCTGGTGTCGTGACAGAGCGCGGTGAAATTGCCTGCAAGGCGGCGGTCATGGCGGGTGGCGCGTGGTCCAGCCTGTTTCTCGGCAACAACGGTCTCGATCTGCCGCAGCTCAAGGTCATGAATTCCGTGCTGCGCACAAAGCCGCTGGAAGGCGGTCCGGAAGAGGCAATCTGGTCGAACGGTTTTGCGATCCGCAAGCGTCTCGACGGCGGATATACGATCGCGAACGGCTTCCAGAACATCGTCGACATCGTGCCCGCATCTTTCCGTTATGCACTGAAATTCCTGCCGGCTCTGCGGCATGAGTGGCGCTCGCTCGACCTGCGCCTGACTGGCCGCTTTTACGATGAATGGCGCATTCCGCGCCGCTGGGCGCTCGATGAGGCTTCACCCTTCGAATATAACCGCGTCCTCGATCCCGTTCCGGCGATGGACATGACGGACGGCGCCTTTGCCAAGCTGAAGAAGGCCTTCCCCGTTTTCGAAAAGGCCGAAATTTCGCAGCGCTGGGCGGGCATGATCGATGTGACGCCTGACGCTATTCCGGTCATCGACAATATCGACGCCATTCCGGGCTTTCATGTTGCAACCGGCTTTTCCGGCCATGGCTTCGGCATCGGCCCGGCGGCTGGAAAACTCATGGCTGATATCGTCACAGGCCGCAATCCGATTGTCGATCGTCGCGATTTCCGTTTCAGCCGCTTCAGCGACGGCTCGAAGATCGAGCTGGTCAGCGGCTTTTGAAATGAAAAGCCCGGCGGTCAGGTGCCGCCGATCCTTTTGACGCATGAGGCAGGCAACTGCTGATGGGAGTAGTACCGCCCAAAGAGGCGGAAGCAAAAATAATCGTCGTGTTCAACCATCGGATCAAGGGGAACTAAAAAATGTCCGACCAGAACAAGCCGCTTATCAATACCACCCGCCGCCAGGCACTCGGCCTTTTGGCGCTCGGCGCATCCGGCGTCGTCCTTTCAGGTCTTCCGGGTTTTTCCCGCGCCATGGCGCAGGACAAGGCCGCCAAAGGCCAGCTCACGGTCGGCTTCTCGCAGGAGCCTACCGTGTTCAATCCACATATGCCGCATATTGAGGTAGACGAAGGCATTCATTTCAGCATCTTCGACCCGCTGTTTTATGTCGACGAGAAAGGTGCCTTCGTGGCAGCTCTCGCCGCCGAAGTGCCGACGGTCGAAAACGGCGGCATTTCCGCCGATGGTCTCAACTGGAAGGTCAAGCTGCGTGACGACGTCAAATGGCACGACGGCAAGCCGTTCACCGCTGAAGACGTAAAGTTCACGCTTGAACTTCTGGTCGATCCCAACTTCCGTTCATGGCGCAAGACCGGGCACGAATTCGTAAGGGATTTGACCGTGGTTTCGCCGACGGAAATCACCTGGAAGATGGAAAAGCCCTTCGCGCCCTATCCCTCGATCCTTGCTTCCACATTTATTACGCCGAAGCACCTCCTAGGTGCGGAAGCTGACCGCAATACCGCCGCCTATAACAACGCGCCGGTCGGAACGGGCGCATTCAAATGGAAGGAGCGGGTTGCGGGTGACTACATTCTGCTCGACGCCAATACCGAGTATTTTGGTGATGGCCCGCATATAGAGCGTCTGGTCTACAAATACGTACCCGACCTGAATGTGATGTACACCCAGTTCAAGACCGGCGACATAGACGTGGTGGGCCTGCAATGGATCACACCCGACCATTATGACGAGGCCAAGGATCTCGCCGGCAAGGTGGTCAACGTCGTGCCGGGCTCGACGATTGAATCCCTCTCGTTCAACATGGAACGTCCACAGTTCAAGGAGCCGGCGGTAAGAGAGGCGCTTTATGCGGCGATCGACAAACAATCGATCATCGAGGCCCTTTATTACGGTTTGCCCACACCCACCGAAAGCTACGTTCCGCAGCAGTCTTTCTATTACAATCCAGATCTTCCCAAGCATGAATATTCCATCGAGAAAGCTAAAAAGTTGCTCGACGATGCGGGCTGGGCGCCCGGGGCGGACGGCATTCGCGCCAAGGATGGCGTGAAGCTCGCCTTCACCTGCTCCACGACAGCGGGCAATCACATCCGCGAACAGGTTCAGCAATACATGCAGCAATCCTTCAAGGATATCGGCGTGGAGATGACCATTTCGAACCTGCCGCCAGCTGTCATGTGGGGTGACTACTGGATGCTGTCGAAGTTCGATTCGGTTATCGTCGGGCTCGACTTCCTGACCGGCCCGGATCCCGATACCTCCGACTTCTTCCGCTCGACGTCGAGTGCTGCAAAAGGCGGCTCGGGCCAGAATACCTGGCAGTTCGTCAACAAGGACGTCGATGATCTTCTGGCCAAGGGCGGCAGTCTCTTCGTGCCGGAGGAGCGCAAGGCCGTCTACCTGAAGATCCAGGAGATCATGCGCAAGGAACTGCCGCTGTTGCCGCTGTTCCAGTACGCAACGGTGCGTGGTCACAAGCAGGGCGTCGAAAACGTGAAGCCAAACGTCAATAACCGTATCGATACCTGGAACGTTGCGACCTGGCGTCTGGCGTAAAGCTTGCCGCAGACAGGGCTTTATGCCCGATCCATGTGAAGTGCCGGCTTTGAAGCAGCCGGCACTCTGACGGCTATTCGTGGATGGTTGCTAGCCAGTTCCACGATGCGACCTGGAGTCTCATCATGCTGACCTTTCTTCTCCATCGGATATGGCAGAGCCTCGTACTTCTGCTGCTTGTCTCGATCATCGGTTTTGCCATCCTCAACCTCGCGCCTGGCGGGCCATTGTCGCAATTTGCCCTGACGCCCGGCATGACGCGGGAGGCGCTTGATCGCATCGCCCACCAGATGGGTCTCGATCGACCCTTGCCGGTGCAATATCTCGAATGGGCCTGGCGCCTGCTGCAAGGCGATTGGGGGAAATCCTATCGCGACCAACGTCCGGTTCTCGATATCATCTCCGGGCATTTGTTTGCGACCCTGCTGTTGATGGTCTCATCAACCGTCGTATCCATCCTTGTCGGCACCTGGATCGGTATCAAGGGGGCGACCAAACGTTACACGCTGTTCGATTACACCGCCACGGTCGGGGCCATGGTCGCGCTTTCAATTCCCACCTTCTGGTTCGGACTGGTGGCCATCTATGTTTTCGCGCTCAGGCTGAAATGGCTACCGGCGGGCAACATGTATACGATTGGCGATCAGTCTTTTTATGACTATTCAATTCACCTGATCATGCCGAGCCTGGTACTTGCCCTCGTCAACATCGCCGTCTGGAGCCGCTACATGCGGACTGCGACGCTTGACGTCATCAATCAGGATTTCGTCCGTACCGCCCGCGCCAAGGGGCTGACCCCGCGCCGGGTTCTGATGAAACACGTCGTCGGCAATGCACTTCTGCCAATGATTACCCTTGCCGGTCTCCAGCTCCCGACGATTCTCGGCGGCGCGCTTGTCACGGAGACGGTCTTTACCTGGCCCGGCATGGGCCGCCTGTTCCTCGATAGCCTTGGTTATCACGACTACCCCGTCGTGATGGGGCTTCTGATGTTTTCCGCAATCCTCGTACTCATCGGAAGTCTGCTCGCTGACCTCATGGTTGCTCTCGTCGATCCCCGCATCCGGCTCGGATAGAGCCGGATCGACGAAACGCCGCACTCAATCGAAGGAAAGACCATGTCCGCTGCAACCCTCCATCCCTCGCAGGCCGCACCGCGGTTTCACTGGTGGCAGAACCGCACGCTGCGCCGTTTCGCCCGCCACAAGCTTGCTGTGCTCGGCCTCATCATGATCACCGTCATGATTTTCGCCTGCGTGGTTGGGCCCTATCTCTTGCCTTACGACGAATTGTTCATCGATCTGCGCGCCCGTTTTGCCCCGCCGATGACCGGTTACCATATTTTTGGCACCGATCCGCTCGGACGCGACATAGCCGCGCGCCTTTTCAATGCCGGCCGCATTTCACTGCTGGTCGGGTTTTTCGCCATGGTGCTGTCGACACTGATCGGCACCATCATCGGTGTCGTTGCGGGTTATTATGGCGGGCGCATCGGCGCGATACTGATGCGTTTCGTCGATGCCTTTCTGTCTTTCCCGAGTATTTTCCTGCTTCTCGCTCTGGCTGCTTTCGTCAAGCCGAGCCCGTTCATGATCACGGTTATCATTGCCGTCACAAGCTGGATGGAAATTGCCCGTCTGGTTGAAGCGGAAGTGCGGTCTCTGCGCGAACGCGACTTCGTCATGGCAGCCCGTATGCTGGGCCTGCCCAATGGCTGGATCATGTTCCGGGAACTGCTGCCGAATGCTGTCGGCCCCATCATCGTTGCCGCGACCCTGACGGTCGCGCGTGCCATCCTTCTGGAAGCCTATATCAGCTTTCTCGGTTATGGCATTCAGCCGCCGCTGCCGAGCTGGGGCAATATGCTGAACGGAGCCCAGCAATATCTCGACAAGGCGCCCTGGCTCGCCATCGTGCCGGGCGTCGCCATCACGCTTGCCGTCACCAGCTTCAATTTCATCGGTGATGGGCTTCGTGATGCGCTCGATGCGCGCAGCGACCTGAACTGAAGGTTTCGGTAGATGGTTTCGTTCTCACCCTTTGACGTGACACTGTGGTATGCGACCGCAGCTTCAGCACCGCATACGGAGCCTCTTTCGGGTCGCGTGCGGGCCGATGTCTGCATCGTCGGCGCGGGTTATACCGGTCTGACGACCGCATTGGAGCTGGCGAAAACCGGCATCAATGTCGTGCTTCTGGAGCGGCAGGAAATCGGCTTCGGCGGTTCGGGCCGCAATGCCGGACATTGCACCCCGACCTTTACCCATTATAGCCTGCCAGAGCTGCGCAGGATGCTGGGCGAGCCCTGGGCGGAACGGCTGATCGAACGGCAAACGCGGGCAAATAACCGCGTCTCGAGCATGATCCGCGACTATCAGATCGACTGCGAATGGGTACAGAACGGTTATGTGATGGGCGCACCGCATAAGGGCGCCATGGATGAGATCAGGCGCAAGGTCGAGACCTATAATGCTGTGGGCGCGAAAACCCGGCTGCTCGACCGTGACGAGGTGGAAGCGGTCACCGGCAGTCCGCGTTTCGACGGCGGCTGGCTGCACGAAGAGGCAGGTCACCTCAATCCGCTCGGTTACGCCCGCGGTCTCGGCCGTGCTGTCATCCAGGAGCGCGGAAAGATATTTACCGGCTCGGCGGTGACGGGTTGCGAACGCGACATAACCGGAGGCTGGAAGGTCAAGACCGATCGCGGAGAAGTGGTCGCGTCGAAAGTGATCTTTACCACTGGCGCTTATACGGTTGGTGGTTGGCCCAAGCTGGATCGAACCTTCAAGATTCAACGCGTTTTCGTTGCCGCTACGCAAATTTTGTCCGAAGAGACACGCCGGACCGTCCTGCCGCAGAACACGACCATTCATGATGGTCGCGGCGATATCTACGTCTACAAATACAATGCCGAAGGCCGGATCGTCGCATCGATGTTTCCCATGGGACGCCGCGGCCGCGACATGGCCTATACGAGACAGGTCATGAGCGAACGGCTCAAATGGCTGCATCCAAAGCTCCGGGAAGAGATCCGCTGGGAGTATTTCTGGTTCGGCGAACTCGATATGCAATATCGCACCGTACCGCGGTTTTATGGTCTCGCGCCGGGCGTTGTGGCTTTGACCGGTCTTTCGGGCCGTGGTGTGCCGACCGGCTCGATGCTCGGTTCCATTCTTTCGGAATGGGCGCTTGGCAAGCCAGAGAACGAGCTTGCCCTGAAGCTGGAACCACTGAAGGCAGCTCCCTTCTTTATGGGTTTCGCACCCGCAATGGCGCTGCGTTACTACCGGCTGCGCGACAACATATCCACGAAACTAGCTGGGGCGGAACTGCCGCCCCATGCCTGAACCGGCGCGGCCCCAAGGTCCGTGCCAACATTGACAAAGCAAGGAGAATTCCCGTGACCATGCCGATTTTCAATATTTCCGATGACGTGGATCTTGTTCCGGCCATGCCCGCCGAAGGCCGTGAAGGCGGTTCGTATCGTCGCCAGATATGGCAGGACCAGGTCGAAAATGGCACGATCGTCGCAGTCTGGAAGGCCGAGCCCGGCATCTACAACTATCCGGGTCGTGACCTCGAGGAAACTTTTGTCGTCGTTGAGGGTGAGGCTATGTATTCGCAGGCCGAAGCCGACCCAGTGAAGATCGGTCCCGGATCGATTATCAGCATCGCCAAGGGCGTGCCAAGCCGCCTCGAAATCCTGTCGCCGTTCCGTAAGCTCGCAACTGTCATCCCGAAGCCGTGAGGTTTGGGGGAGGGGTGCCTGCAGATTTAAGGCAGGCTGTGTCCTGTATGCGGGGCACGAAGATTGAGGTCTCGCCGATCTGTCTTTCGTCACAGCGATCCGCCGCAACGCTGATGGCCCGACAATCAAAGATTTAAAGAAACAGGGCTCCGAGGAGACGCAGAGCCCTGTTTGCGTTCAATGGTTTGGGAAGCAGCTGGTGCAAAACAGGCCACTCATTTGAAACATCCTTGTGACCGTCATCCCTTTTCCCAGCGCCAGCCGGTGCGAAAAAGCGGTGCCAGGGCCAGGCCGTTGATCCCTTGCTTATGGGGGCGTGCATCGGACATACTTGCACTCGAACCACAAAGGGCCAAGGGCAAGACGAGCCAGCGACGTTAGTGCCGGCTCGCGGAGCCATGCGGGAAGATTTTACCTCATGAATACGCGATTTCTCGAAACTTTCCTCTGGGCTGCACGACTGAACAGCTTTTCGGCGGCCGCGGAACGGTTGAATACCACCCAGGCGTCGGTGTCCAACCGAATTGCCGCCCTCGAAAGGGAGCTCGGCGTCGTGCTTTTCACGCGCGATGTGCGCTGCGTCAACTTGACACCTGCTGGTCGTCTGGCGCTGCAGCATGCCGAAAAGATCGTCAATCTGACCGGTGAGTTCCGACAGATCGTGAGTAGCCGGGAGGCGCTGAGAGGCACCGTGCGCATCGGTGCTGCCGACACGATCGTCTATGCCTGGTTGCCGCTGCTCATTCGCCGCATGAACGAACGTTACCCCGGCGTCAGCCTGGATCTGACCATCGACACCAGCCTGAAACTATCCCAGCGCATTCAAAACGGTGAGGTGGATGTCGGTTTCATCATGGGGCCGATCATGGCTGCAAATATCTACAATTCACCGCTCTGTACGTTCGAGTCCTGTTGGGTTGGCGCGGTTGAATTGCCGCTGCCGGAAACGGGCGTCACACTCGAAGATATCGCGCATTTTCCGTTACTTACCTTCTCGACAGGCTCGCAGCCACATCAGGCGTTGCGCGCGTTGCTCGATTCTCACGGGTTGTCCGACAGCCGCATCTATAATTCCAATTCGCTGTCGATCATGACCCGCCTTGTGGCCGCGGCCGTTGGGGTGGGCGCTTTGCCGCGTGTGCTGGTGGACGGCATCATCAAATCCGGTGAGGCGCGTATTCTCGACATTAGTCCGTCAGTACCGCCCCTCACATTTCACACCGTTTATCAGGAGCGTGGCGACAACGCGATTGCCCGGGCCATTGCCGATATGGCGACGGAAATCGTCAGTGAAACCACCACGCAATGGATGACGGCTGCCGCCTAAATTTTGCGCTGCAGCGCAAAATGATTAATCTATAAGCTTACCTTATGGGTTTCGATAGAGTTTTTCCGTTTGTAATGAAAACAGTTCCCGTTCTTAATTCTCCTCGCAACATGAGAGGAGAGCAACGTGAAAGTCTCACTTGTTCAAATGAATACCCAGAATGACAAGGCAGAAAACCTTAAGGTTGCTGCCGATCTTATTGAGAAGGCAGTCAAGGCGGATAATCCTGACCTTGTTGTTCTTCCGGAATACTTTGCATTTCTTGGAGATAATCCCCAGGAGATGCATGAGAGCGGGGAGGAATTCCCTGACGGCGAGATTTACACGCTGCTCTCGGGGCTGGCCAAGAAGCACGCGATCACGCTGCATGCCGGCTCCATCGTCGAGAAGGAAGGCAATCGCTTTTACAATTCGACGCTCGTTTTCGGGCCGGATGGCAAACAGATCGCGCGTTACCGCAAGATGCACCTGTTCGACGTCGATACGCCGAACGGCATCAGCTACCGCGAATCCGACTCCGTTGCCCGTGGCGAAGAAGTGGTGACCTACAAGGTTGGCGACAAGACGGTCGGTTGTGGCATCTGCTACGATATTCGCTTCCCTGAACTGTTTCGCGCCCTGCGGGACAAAGGTGCAGACGTCATCGTTCTCCCAGCGGCCTTCACCCTGATGACAGGCAAGGACCATTGGGAAGTTCTGGCGCGCGCCCGTGCCGTCGAAACCCAGACCTACTTTCTGGCCGTCGGCCAGATCGGCACCCATGCGGGTGGCAAGAAGGCATGCTGGGGGCATTCCATGGTCATCGATCCGTGGGGCCACATCGTCGCCCAATGCTCCGACAGCGTTGGAACGGCCGGTGCCGTCCTTGACTTCGACTATTCGGCCAAGGTGCGCGCCAACGTACCGGTGGCGAACCACCACGTTCTCTGATCGGAGAAAGACTCAATGTTTATCGCCAACCCCATGCCCGAACAGATCGGTGCCGACATCATCGAGCTTCTTGAGAAGGTCGAAGTCGCAACGATCGGTCACGTGCTTCACTCCGGCTTCGTCGATCCTGAAATCCGCGCCGTCCTTCCGGGCAAACGTGTGGCAGGCACTGCCGTCACGCTGCGCATCCCCAATGCGGATTCGACCATGCTCCACTATCTATCGCAGTTCGTGCGTCCCGGGGATATCGTCCTCATCGACCGTTGCGGCGATACCCGTCACGCCTGCTGGGGCGGTGTTATCACCAACACCATGAAGATGGCCGGCGTTAAGGCCGGTGTCGTTGATGGCCCGGCGACCGACTTCTCGGAGTTCGCCAAGGTCGACATGCCGATGTGGTGCCGTGGTCCTTCGCCCATCACCACCAAGATCCTCGGCCTCGAAGGCGCGATCAACGTTCCGATCAGCGTCGGCGGCCAGGTGATCAATCCGGGTGATGCGATCCTGTGCGATGAAAGCGGTGTTGTCGCTCTTCATCCAAGCCAGGCTCGAGCCATGGCTGAACGCGCCATCGGCATGCAGGAAGCCGAACTCGTGCTTCTGCAGCGCCTGCGCAACGGTGAGAAATTGCCGGACATTTCTGGCGCCAACAAGCTCGTTCAGGCCAAGCTGAGCGCCTGACATCGTCTTATGGGTGGCGGATCAGTCCGCCACTCCAAATAACAATAGAGGAGAACAGGACAATGAAGAAAACAATACTTCTGAGTGGGATTCTCATGCTCGGCGCGGCCGCTCTGCCGGCGCAGGCCCAGCAGACCGTGACGTTCCTCGGCTATAGCGGCCTTTTCCAGGAGCGTTACACCAAGGCCGTCATCGAACCTTTCATGGCGGCTAACCCTGATATCAAGATCGAATATTTCCCGCAGCAGGGCTCTGCTGCAATGCTCGGCTCGCTGCGCGCCCAGAAGGCTGCGCCGCAGTCCGATATCGCTCTGATGGACGTCTCCGTCGCCAAAACAGGTACGGACGAAGGTCTGTTTGACAAGATCGACGAAAGCGTAACCAAGAATGTCGCCGACCTCTATCCTAATGCCCGCTTCGAAGGCGTGGCCGGGGTTGGCGTAACGTTCGACAATCTCGTGCTCATCTACAATACCGATGCCATCAAGACGGCTCCCGACAGCTGGAACGCTCTGAAGGATAGCGCCCTCAAGGGTAAAGTCGCCATGCTGAGCGCCCCCGATATCGTCGGTATCGGTACCACCATCATCATGGACCATATGAATGGCGGCACTGATTTCATCAAGAACATCGATGCCGGCATCAATGCGATGGCTGAAGTTGCTCCGAATGTGCAGACCTGGGAGCCGAAGCCGGAAGTCTATCCGAACGTTGTCAACGGCCAGGTTTCGCTGGGCGTGGGCTGGAACGCCCGTAGCCAGGTGAATGCTGACGGTTCCAAAGGCAAGATGAAGGTGGTTCTTCCGAAGGAAGGGACGATCCTCCAGATCAACACGCTCAACCTCGTCAAGGGTGGTCCGTCGTCCGAGGCTGCGCGCAAGTTCGTTGATTATGCGCTGAGCCCGGAAGCCCAGGCTGCCTTTACAGCCGCCATGTATTATGCGCCGACCAATTCCAAGTCCTCTGTCTCTGCCGATGTGAGTGAGCGCACGGTCGTCAAGGCGATGGACAAGGTCATCCCGGTGGATTGGATTGGCCTCTCGAAGGTCCGTGACCAGATTACGCAGGACTGGCGCCGCAAGGTCATTCCCCTCAGCCGTTGAGACTTCTGCGCAGAGCGCAAAAAAAGAAAGGACTTCCGCGGCTCCCATGGCAGTCGCGGAAGCAGCATACCAAAACCCTCGGTTCATCTCCTCTGTCGGCGCTAGGGCGGAAGAGGTTGGAGCCGACGCGGACATGCATTCCGAGCGGCCCACAAGGCCTGCACCAGGGGAGGAACCGCGAAACGGCGCAGCGAATTTTCGCCGCGCTTGCGTAGATCAAGGGCCAAGGCATTTCCGATTCCCTGTGGGTCGGAGATGTCCTGGAGAAAGGCAAGAAGCCAGAATGGGAACTTCAGATACCATGCAGCCAGGATTCCTCTCGATTCGTTCACTGACCAAGCGCTACGAGACAATCGTCGCCGTGGATAATCTCAATCTCGAGATTCCCAAGGGCGAACTGGTTGCCTTCCTCGGTCCTTCCGGCTGCGGCAAGTCGACGTCGCTGCGCATGATTGCAGGCCTCTCTCCTGTCTCCTCGGGGTCTATCCTGATCGACGGCAAGGACGTGACGAAACTTGCGCCTTATAAGCGTGACATTGGCCTCGTTTTCCAGAGCTACGCGCTCTTCCCCCACATGACGGTCCTCAAGAATGTCATGTTCGGTCTTGAAATGCGCAAAGTGCCTGCTGCCGAGGCGGAACGCCGTGCCCGTGAGGCCATTGCCATGGTGCGTCTGGAAGGGCGCGAGGACCGTCGCCCTGCCCAGCTTTCCGGAGGCCAGCAGCAGCGCGTCGCACTGGCGCGCGCCCTCGTCATCCAGCCGTCCATTCTCTTGTTTGACGAACCTCTTTCCAATCTCGACGCAAAGCTGCGCGACGAGATGCGCGCCGAGATTCGCCGTATCCAGAAACAGCTTGGCATCACTTCCATCTTCGTCACGCATGATCAGGTTGAGGCGCTCAGCATGTGCGACAAGGTCGCTGTGCTCAATGGCGGGCACCTGGAACAGCTTGGCACGCCGCACGATCTCTATGAGCGCCCGGCCACGGCATTCGTCGCCTCCTTCGTCGGTCGCACCAACAGGCTGGTCGGCAACGCCGCCGGTGACCGCATCACGGTTGGCGATGCGGTGCTGCGAGCGCCCGGTGAGCACAGCGGTAAGATCGACCTGATGGTACGGCCGCATCGCATGGCCATGACCGTCGCTGGCGATGCCGTCCCCGATTTCGACGGAGCGCCCGTCAATCGCATCGCCGGCGAAGTCCGCGATGTCTATTATGCAGGCGACATCCTGCACTACGAGATCGCCGCTGGCGGGCAGACCCTGTCCGTGGAGCGCGCGACCTCCGGCGGTGAAACGCCGGTCGCGGCAGGCAGCGCGGTCAGTCTCGTCTGGCGCGTGGAGGATACTCTGGTCTTCGGAGCAAACCGATGACGGCGGCGGTCATGATCACGGCTCCCGGTGGCCGTACCTCTTCCATCGTGTTTCTCGCAACTCTTCTTCTTGGACCCATCATTGCGGTCAACGGTCTGGCCTTCGTGTTGCCCGTCTTCAACCTGCTGCTGCTTTCCTTCCGCGAAAGCCTCGGCGGCGGCGGTCTCGGGGAAGCCCATACGCTCGACAACTGGTCGTCGACACTGACCGACGGTTTTTATATCGAGCTGATTGGTCAGAGCATTCTGACCAGCCTTATGATCACCGTTCTCACGCTGCTCGCCTCCTATCCCATCGCCCTCTACCTTCACCGGGCGCAGGGTCGCTGGAAAACACTTTTGCTGGTGCTGGTCATTTCGCCGCTGCTCACCTCGGCGGTGGTGCGCACTTATGGCTGGATCGCAATCCTGGCGGATGACGGCCTCATCAACAACATCCTCTTCGCACTGGGTGCGCAAGGCGGGGTGCGTCTGCTGTTCAACAAGATCGGCGTCGTCATCGGGCTTACCGAAATCCTGATGCCCTATATGATCCTGGCGCTCCTCGCTGGCTTCGGCAGGCTTGATCCTCGCGTCGAGGAAGCTGCGGAAACGCTCGGCGCATCGCCCTGGAAAGTGTTCTGGCGGATCATCGTGCCGCTCACCATGCCCGGCGTGGCCCTGGGTTGCCTGCTCTCCTTCGTGCTGGCCGTCAGTTCGTTCATCACTCCCAAGCTACTCGGCGGCGGCCGCGTCTTCCTTCTGGCAACGGAAATCTATGATCAGGCCATCGTGACGCTCAACTGGCCACTCGCCGCTACGCTTTCGATGATCATCCTCGTGATTTTCGGTGCCGCCCTAGTGCTTTATTCCCGGCTTCTGCGGGCCATTCTGTAAAGGAGATCGAAGATGGAAGAACGTCCCGCTCCGCTGGCGCTGAAAATTGTCGCCTTCATCATGTTCCTTTTCCTCCTTGCGCCTGTGGTGCTCGTCGTGCCGATCTCGTTTTCGGCCGACAGCTACATGACCTTCCCGCCCTCCGGCTGGAGCCTGCGCTGGTATGTGGATCTCATGCATAATTCCAAGATGATCGGCGCCCTGGGCACCAGCACGCTCCTTGCGGTCATCGTTACCGTTCTGTCCATGCTGATTGCGCTGCCCGCCTCCTATGCCATCGTGCGGATGCGGGTGATTGGCGCGGATACATTGCTCGCCTTCTTCACCGCGCCGCTTCTTCTGCCGACTATCGTTCTTGGCCTTGCGATCCTGATCGTCTTTGCCGGTGCGGGCCTGCTCGGCACATTCACGGGTCTGGTGATCGCGCATCTAATCATCGTGTTGCCCTATGCGCTGCGTGTACTCACCACGTCGCTTGCGGGCCTGCCGCTGATCTACGAGGAGGCCGCCTCCACGCTCGGGGCGTCACCTCTTACCGTCTTTCGCCGCGTCACCATGCCGATGATCGCGCCTGGCATCGTTGCAACGGCAGCGCTTTCCTTTCTCGTCTCGTTCGATGAAGCCGTGATTTCGCTGTTCCTCACCGGTCCGCGCATCACGACGCTTCCCGTTGCCATGTATCAGCATGTCGAAACCCAGGCTGATCCGCTTGTTGCCGCCATCTCCGTTCTTCTGATCGTGCTCACGCTTGCCGTCGTCCTGATCGTGGACCGCACGGTGGGCCTGACGAAGACTTTCGTGAAGTAAGGGGCCGGAAAAATGGCTTATCGACAGATCGCAGCCGGCACGACCTATCGTTTCGACGATCTGAAAACCCTGATGGCAAAGGCGACGCCGGAAAGGTCCGGTGACCAATTGGCCGGGATCGCGGCGGAAGGGCCGGTGGAGAGACTGGCGGCGCAGATGGCGCTGGCCGATCTGCCGCTTTCCACCTTTGTTGCACATGAATTGATCGCCTCGGACGAGGACGAGATTTCGGCCCTGATCGCGCGCCAGCACGACGCACTGGCCTTCGCGCCGGTGTCTTCTCTGACGGTTGGCGAATTTCGCGAGTGGCTGCTCAATTCCAAGGTCGGGCACGCGGAACTTGAGGCGGTAAGTTGGGGTTTGACACCGGAAATGGTGGCGGCAGTCTCCAAGATCATGCGTCTGCAGGATCTCGTGACGGTATCGGCCAAACGGGAGGTCGTGACCCGTTTTCGCAACACGATTGGTCTTTCCGGCCGCCTGTCCACCCGCAACCAGCCAAATCATCCGACTGACAGTTCCCGTGGCATCGCCATCTCGGCCATTGACGGGTTGCTGCTGGGGAGCGGCGATGCGGTGATCGGTGTTAACCCGGCCACCAGCGCTGTGACGGACTATATCCGCGTCGTGCAGTTGCTTGACGATCTGCGGCAATGGCTGGACATCCCAACCCAGACCTGCTGCCTTGGCCATGTGACGACGGCTATCAGGGCGATGGAGCGCGCTGCACCCGTCGATCTAGTTTTCCAGTCGATTGCGGGTTCCCAGAAGGCCAATGCGGGCTTCGGCATTGATCTTGCCGTTCTGCGAGAGGCTCATGAGGCTGGTCAGTCGCTGAAGCGCGGAACTATCGGCAGCGACCTCATGTATTTCGAGACGGGGCAGGGGGCTGCCCTGTCGGCCGATGCGCATTTTGGTGTCGATCAGCAAACGATGGAGGCGCGTGCCTATGCCGTGGCGCGCGAATTCTCGCCGCTTCTGGTGAATACCGTCGTCGGCTTCATCGGTCCGGAATATCTCTATAATGGCAAGCAGATCATTCGCGCCGGGCTTGAAGATCATTTCTGCGGAAAGCTGCTTGGCCTGCCGATGGGTGTCGACGTCTGCTACACCAACCACGCCGATGCCGACCAGGAAGACATGGACGTGCTGCTGACCATGCTGTGCGCCGCTGATGTGAACTTCGTCATTACCGTGCCAGGCTCGGACGACGTCATGCTGAACTACCAGACGCTTTCCCATCACGATTCAATCTATGCCCGCGAAACGCTGAAGCGTCGGCCTGCGCCGGAGTTTGAGGAGTGGCTGGTGAATATGGGCGTGACGGATGCCGCCGGCCATATGATCGAGAACCCTGCGCTGATGAACCGGGGGCTTCGCGAACTTGATTTTCTTGGAAGGGACGCCGCCTGATGCGTGACCGCCGGCCCTCCCTCATCTCCAGCCCGCCGGAACGTCTCAAGGCCCTGCGTGTGGCAACCGATGCACGCGTGGCGCTCGGCCGCACGGGTGCAAGCCCGCCCACGCGCGCGGTACAGACATTTCTGTTGGATCATGCGCAGGCGCGCCAGGCCGTGTGGCGTCCGCTGGACATTGAAAAAATGGAGCGTGACTTGCGCGCTTCGGGTGCGGATGTCGTGCATGTCGCAAGCCGCGCGCAGGACCGTGCGGATTACCTGCGCCGACCCGATCTCGGCCGTGCTCTTTCAGACGAAGGCCGTCTGGCGCTCGACGGGCAGGCCAAGGGAGCCGATGTCGCATTGGTAATCGCCGACGGGCTTTCCGCAACAGCTGTGGAGATGAATGCAGTGCCGGTGGCAACGGCGTTGCTTAATTCACTTGCAAGCAACGGATTGACGGTTGCGCCGATCACACTTGCCACGCAGGCACGGGTTGCGCTGGCGGATGATGTGGGAGCCGTCCTCGGCGCAAAGGTGGCGGTGATCCTGATTGGCGAGCGGCCGGGCCTTTCGGCAGCCGACAGTCTTGGTGCCTATGTCACCTTCAGGCCGGAGACCGGGCTGCCGGACTCCCGACGCAACTGCATTTCCAATATTCGTGATGGTGGCGTGCCGCCCGTCGAAGCGGCGGGGAAGATCATGACCCTGATCAGCGCCATGTGCCAGCAGGAGACAAGTGGCGTGACGCTGGTTGAATTCGAAAAGCCGCTGACGGCTTTGTCCGACTAGAAACAAAGCAGATCTCATTCATAGCCACGATCCGGCAAGGTGCATCGGCTCGATCCGTTGCGCCTGTTGATTTCGCTTTCGAACCACGAAAATAAAGGCAAGCCCATGGTCCAGAGCCTCTCCACAGCATTCGACGTCGCCGTCATCGGTGCCGGGGTGGTCGGTTGCGCGGTTGCCCGTCGTTTCGCACTGGCTGGTGCGAAGGTCGTGATCGTCGAGAAGGGGTCCGATATTCTTTCCGGGGCATCGAAGGCTAACAGCGCTATCCTCCACACCGGCTTCGATGCGCCCGAAGGCAGTCTGGAACTGGAATTGGTGAAGGCAGGTCGGGCAGAATATCTGTCCATCCACAGGCAGATGGGCCTTAGCCTCGTTGAAACCGGCGCGTTGGTCTGTGCGTGGAATCCCGACGAGGCGCAAAGCCTGGAGGCGATCGCCGAGCAGGGGCGACGCAACGGCATTGCCGAGCTCGGTCTGCTTACGGCCCGGCAGGCCCGGGAATCCATGCCCGGCTTGTCCGACCGTCTTGTCGCAGCACTCGAAGTTCCGGGTGAACATGTCATCGATCCCTGGTCCGCGCCGCTGGGCTATCTTACGCAAGCGGTGGCGCTTGGCGCGCAGCTGGTGCGCAACGCCGAAGTCCTGTCCGGTGCGTTTGATGGCGCGTGGCGGATAGAGACGACGGCGGGTCCGGTTCTTGCGGCGAGCGTTGTCAATGCGGCCGGATTGTTCGGCGATATCGTCGATGCGCGGCTGGGGCTTGTCCCAGACTTCACCATCAAGCCTCGCAAGGGACAATTCGTCGTTCTCGACAAGGCCGCCCGTCGGCACGTGCCGCGCATCGTCCTGCCCGTTCCCACCGAAATCACCAAGGGCATCGTTGTGTGTCCAACCGCCTTCGGCAACGTTCTCATCGGCCCGACGGCGGAAGAACAAGATGACCGCGAGCGTGCGACGGTAGAAACGGCGGCGCTGGAAGCGCTGCTGACGCGCGGCAGGGAGATCGTTCCGGTACTGGCCTCCATTCCCGTGACCGCTATCTATGCCGGCTTGCGCCCGGCCTCCGAGAAGAAACATTACCGGATTTCCGCACGGTCGGACCTGCGCGCGATCACGCTTGGCGGCGTGCGATCCACCGGTCTCAGTGCGGCACTTGGTCTGGCGCAGCACGCTCTGGCGCTTCACGAAAGTTTCGGCACGCGCTTCATGCCCCCGCCCGCAGTGCCTCATGTGACGATGCCTAACCTGAGCGAAACCTGCGAGCGGGACTGGCAGCGCGCTGATCATGGCGAAATCGTCTGCCATTGCGAGCTTGTCACCCGCCGTGAGATCGAGGCGACATTTTCCAGCCCGGTGCCGCCGGGTGATTTCGGAGGTCTGCGGCGGCGCACCCGCGCCGGCATGGGGCGCTGTCAGGGATTTTACTGCAACGCCCGGCTGGCCGCGATGACGGGCGACCGTCTGGCTGTACCGCTTGCGGTCCGTCCGGGAGACGATCGATGAGCTCCCGGAAGCCTTTTCAGCAGATGCAAGAAAACGTTCCGGATGCAGATGTAATCGTGGTCGGCGGCGGCCCGGCGGGCGTGGCGGCAGCGCTGGAGCTGAAAGCACGCGGCGTTGCGCGTGTGACGATCCTCGAGCGTGAGCCAGCGCTTGGCGGCGCACCCCGTCATTGCACACATTCGCCTTTCGGCATGCGCGAATTCGGTCGCGTTTACTTCGGCCCGGCCTATGCGCGACGTCTGCAGCGGCAGGCGCAGGATGCGGGCGTTGATGTCCGCACCGGTCATTCCGTGGTGGAACTCGGACAGGACGGTACGCTGCTGGTTACGTCTGCGCGCGGCGTGGAGACGTTGAAGGCCCGGCGCGTTGTGCTGGCGACCGGCGCGCGGGAAAAACCACGCTCAGCGCGGCTCCTGCCGGGCGACAGGCCGGTGGGAGTGATCACCACCGGCACGCTGCAATCCTATGTCGCCTTTCACGGCATCATGCCCTTTCGCCGGCCGCTTATCCTTGGTTCGGAACTGGTTTCCTTTTCCGCGCTTCTCACATGCCTGACGCATGGCGCGCGGCCGGTGGCGATGATCGAGCCTGAGCCGGAACCGCTGGCGCGGTCGCTTTTCCGGTGGTTTCCCCGATTGGTCGGAGTGGCCTTTTATTGCCGTGCAACACTTGTGGACATTCGTGGGAGTGGTCGTGTCGAGGAGGCCGACATCCGGCTGGCAGATGGCCGTATCCTCACCGTCAAGTGCGATGGTGTTCTCCTCACCGGGCGGTTCACGCCGGAGGCAACGCTTCTGAACGCATCCCCTGTCGATGTGGCGGCAGGCAGCGATGGCCCTACGATCGATCAGGACGGCCGGATGGCCAACCCGATGTTCTTCGCCACGGGGAACGTATTGCGGGCCGTGGAAACGGGTGGCTGGTCGTTTCGCGAAGGCCGCCGCGTGGGTGCTGCCGTTGCCGACGATCTCACCCGCGAACCCTGCAACGCAAAGGCAGTGCGTATCGCTTTCGCCGACCCGCTCAAACTCGCGGTACCCACCATGGTGCGATCGGGGGGACTTGACCGGCCGGCTTTTCTCGATTTTCAGCTGCGCTTCATCAGACGTGTTCAAGGCAGGCTTTCGCTTCATCTTGATGGAACGGAAGTGTGGAGCAAGTCCGGCCGGTGGCTGCCGGAACGCCGTGTGCTTGTGCCCATTCCCCGCGCCGCCGTTGAGGCGACCCAGATTGCCTTTCACTTTCAGGAGACGAATTGATGCGCATAGCGGCGATCGATCAGGGAACGACGTCGACCCGATGCCTTGTGATAAGCGACGGTGGCACGGCGCAACTCGTCTCAAGCCTGCGTCATGCACAGTTCTATCCAAACCCCGGTCATGTGGAGCATGATCCGGAAGAGCTGTTGCGCAACATCCGCGCGGTACTGGCCGATGCCGGGCCGGTAGATGCGATCGCGATCGCCAACCAGGGCGAGAGTTGCCTGGCGTGGGATGCCGAGAGTGGGGAAGCGCTGTCGCCGGTCATCGTCTGGCAGGATGCCCGCACCGCCGAAGCCCTGGCCGCTTTGCCCCAATCGGCTGCGGAACGATCGAAAGAGATTTGCGGATTGCCGCTCGATCCCTATTTTTCGGCGAGCAAACTGTCGTGGTTGCTAAGGCACAATCCGGCGGTGGCACGGGCGAGAGCCGAAGGGCGGTTGCGCCTGGGCACCACCGACGCATTCTTTCTGGATCGGCTTGCAAGCTGTTTCCGCACCGACCTTGCAACGGCCTCGCGGACGGGACTGCTTGATCTGGCAACCGGTGCCTGGAGCCCGGAACTCTGCGCTCTTCATGGGGTGCCGCTGGATTGCCTGCCCGCAATCGGTCCTGTTAATGGCGGCTTCGGTTCTATCGAGGGAACGCCCATTCGCGTTTCCATCGTCGATCAGCAGGCGGCGCTTTATGGGCACGGTTGCCGCAAACCGGGCGATTGTAAGATAACCTTCGGCACGGGCGCCTTCCTGTTGGCCATCGCTGGTCACGAACGCCCGTTGGCGGGGGAGCTTCTGCCCACCATTGGCTGGCAGAAGCAAGGCGGCGCAGCCGTTTTCGCCATAGAAGGCGGGGTTTATGACGCCGGTGCCGCGCTGGAATGGGCGCGAAAGATCGGCCTTTATGTTGACAATACCGAACTTGACGGTTTTGAGGGTTCATCGGCCGTTCGTCGTGGACTGGTGTTCGTGCCTGCATTTTCAGGCCTTGCTGCGCCATATTGGGATAGACAGGCCGTACCGCTTTTCATCGGCATGGACCACGCAACGGCGCGGAGTGACATGGTGCGCGCCCTGCTTGAGGGCATTGCCTTGCTGACTGTTCGGTTGATCGAAGCCGCGCAGACTTTCGTTCCCATCGGCGATACGATTTCGATAGATGGCGGCCTGTCGAACAGTCGCTATTTCGCCCGTTTCCTGGCCGCTGCCAGTGGTCGGACCATCTGCGTTCCGGCCATGCGCGAGTTGACGGCGCTTGGTCTCGCGGAACTGTGCGATATCGATGTAACCGCCATGCGAAAAGATGCCGAGATATTCAAACCCGACGGATCGGTCGAAGAAGCGGATCACGCTCGCTTCTCACGCGCCATAGGCAACGCAAGGGGCTGGTCGGGCGGTTGATATCCACTTGGAATAGCCGGTTCATCGGCAATATCGGTGTGATCCACAACGGCCGCCCGCTCTAGCGGCGGCTCGGTGGCTGAGCGTGTTGGTCCTGCAACCCAAAACCTCCAACGCGCGGCGCGGCTTAAATTACCAAATCTTTAGTTGTGTACCAGTTCGCCAATACCTAGCTTTATGGCGAGGCTGCATCCGTTGTGGATATGAGCAAGGAACCGGTAAGCCCGTTTCCTGTTGTTATCCAGGAACAGAGCCTTGGTTCAAGGTCGAGATACCCCGTCATGACTGTTCAGGACTGCAATTCGCGCCACTTTCGCCTGCCTCATCAGCGTAACCGAGACATTTCATGATGCGCACCGGACTGGATTTTGCACCGGGCGCGCCTGGCATAGAAGCGCGCTGGACGTCGAGCGCCAAAAACGGGGTCGGCACTGCGCTGTCGGAAGCATCGCCTATCTGGTTCACGCTCAGCCACGGCATTCTGAACGAGGTCTATTATCCGAGGATAGACAGTGCCTGCACCCGCGATCTCGGTTTTGTTGTCACTGGGCCTGAGGGTTACTTTTCGGAAGAAAAACGCGACTGCGTATCCGTCACCCGCCCTTTTAAAAGTGGAATTCCGGCATTTCACATTACCAATACGGCGACGGATGGCTCGTTCAGAATTGAGAAACAGGTGATCAGCGATCCCGCGCGGGCCAGTGTTCTTCAGCAGCTTTCGTTCATTCCCCTGAAGGGACAAATTTCGGATTATCGCGTGACTGCGCTGCTGGCACCTCATCTCGTCAATGCAGGTAATCTTAACTCGGCTTGGATTGGCGACTATGAGGGACATCAGGTCCTCTTCGCGACCGGCCGTTCACGATATCTTGCGCTTGTCTGCGATCTGCCCTGGCGGGCAGTCAGCGCCGGTTTCGTGGGTGTTTCCGATGGTTGGCAGCAGTTGCATCGGCACGGACGCATCGTTGAAGAGTACCAGCGAGCCGATGACGGAAATGTCTCGCTGGCAGGTGAGATCGACTTCAGTGATGTCAATGGCGCGGCAACATTGGCGCTCGGCTTTGGCGAGACGGAATATGAAGCGGCTGCGGCGGCCGTTTATAGTCTGAAGCATGGCTTTGAACGGGCGCACGAGGCCTACGTTGCCAACTGGCGCAACTGGCAAGACCGGCTGGAAACGCTCGACCGCGATACGCATCACGGCATCAATTCCTATCGGGTGTCGACAGCAGTGCTCGCCGCACATCGTGCCGCCGACCGACCGGGCGCTGTTGTTGCAAGCCTGTCGATCCCTTGGGGAGCATCGAAGAGCGATGACGATCTCGGTGGTTATCACCTGGTCTGGCCGCGCGACCTGGTGGAAGCGGCCGGCGGATTTCTGGCGGCCGGCGATCACCACGAGGCGCTGGCGATCCTCAATTATCTTCGTCAGGTACAGCAGCCATCGGGCCGCTGGCCGCAAAATCTCTGGCTGGATGGCAAACCCTATTGGCCAGGCGTCCAGATGGATGAATGCGCCTTTCCGATCCTGCTGGCGGATATGCTGCATCGACATGGTCACCTGGATCATGCCACGCGGGCGGATTTTATGCCGATGATCCACCGCGCCGCGGCCTATATTCTGGCAAACGGCCCGACGACCGGTGAGGACAGGTGGGAAGAGGATGCCGGCTACAGTCCCTTCACCCTTGCCGTCGAGATCGCTGCGCTGCTTGCCGCTGCCGACCTTATCGATATGGACGGTGATGCTGCCGAAGCCGTGCATCTACGGGAAACGGCTGATTGCTGGAACGAGCAGATCGAACAATGGACCTTTGCCGGTGACGAGACATTCTGCGCCGCGCTTGGCATTTCCGGCCACTATGTTCGCATCGCTTCGCCTGACGCGACCGACGTAGCTCGACCATTCGGCGATACGCCCATCCGCAACCAGACGCCGGACCGTTCCACGCTGCCGACCAGCGACGTCATCAGTCCCGATGCGCTTGCCCTTGTTCGCTTCGGCCTGCGCGCGCCTGACGATCCGCATATTCTCGCGACGATCAAAGCAATCGACCATTGCCTGCGTGCCGATCTGCCGCAGGGGCCTGTATGGTATAGATATACGGGCGATGGATATGGTGAGCACGCCGATGGAGCAGCATTCGACGGCACCGGGCAGGGGCGGCCATGGCCGCTTTTAACCGGCGAACGCGCCCATTACGAGCTTGCTGCGGGAAGGCGGGAGGTGGCCGAAGCGCTGCTGGTAACGCTGGAGAAATCGGCCGGTGGGAACGGCCTTTTCCCCGAGCAGCTCTGGGACCAGCCCGACATCCCCGAATACGAGCTTTTCTACGGCCAGCCCTCAGGAAGTGCGATGCCGCTGGTCTGGGCGCATGCTGAACATATCAAACTTCTGCGGTCGCTTGCCGATGGTTCCGTTTTCGACGTGCCGCCGCAGGGTGTGGAGCGCTACATCCTCAACAAGACGCCGTCGCACCTTCGGATCTGGTGTTTCAATAACAAGATTGCCGGGATGCCGGCCGGCAAGATGTTGCGGCTCGAACTGACGGATGATGCTGTCGTGCACTGGAGTGCGGATGGCTGGGTGACGACCAGCGACACCAGAACGAGTGCTTCCGGCCTTGGCACATATTTCGTCGACTTGCCCGTTCAGGATATGGCGGCGGGCGACGCAATCGTTTTTACTTTCTTTTGGCCAAACACAGGGAATTGGGAAAACCAGGATTTCACCGTTCGCCTCGGCGAATGAAGTACATATCGCGCATTGGACAAATGGAGTGTCAGCATGCAGATCGGAATGGTTGGGCTTGGACGAATGGGCGCAAACATGGTGCGCCGTCTTCTGAAACAGGGTCATGATTGCGTGGTCTTCGACGTCAATCTCGACAATGTCGCAGCATTGGTGAAGGAAGGCGCAGTTGGCGCGACCTCGCCAGACGACCTGGTTGCGAAGCTGTCACCGCCACGCGCCGTCTGGCTAATGCTGCCGGCGGCAATAACGCCGAAAATTGCTCGTGACTTTGCCGCCAGATTGCAGGCGGGCGATGCCATCATCGATGGCGGCAACTCCTTCTACCGGGATGCCATCGATTTGGCGGCGGAATTTGCGCCCCGTAGCATCGACTTCATCGACACCGGTACATCCGGTGGCGTCTGGGGTCTGGAGCGCGGCTATTCTCTGATGATCGGTGGCCCGTTGGGTGCTGTGCAGCGGCTCGATCCGATTTTTGCTTCGCTCGCTCCCGGTGCGGGCCAAGGCATCGCGGCCGATCCCGTCACCGGCACGGCGCCAATGGGATATTTGCATTGCGGACCGTCAGGCGCAGGGCATTTCGTCAAGATGGTTCACAATGGCATCGAATACGGTGTCATGGCCGCCTATGCTGAAGGCCTGAATATCTTGAAGGCCGCGAATGCCGGCACGCAGCACCGGGAGGCCGATGCGGAAACTGCGCCGCTCGCCCACCCGCAATATTACCAGTTCGACATCGATCTTCCTGCCGTGACGGAGGTCTGGCGACATGGGTCTGTCATCGGCTCGTGGTTGCTCGATCTGACGGCGGAGGCGCTGAAGCAGGACCCTCATCTCGACCAGTATGGCGGGCGGGTGTCAGATTCAGGCGAAGGGCGCTGGACCCTTCAGGCGGCCGTCGAAACGGGTGTTCCTGCGCCTGTTTTGGCTTCCGCCCTGTTCGAGCGCTTCTCCTCACGCGGTGAGGCGGAGTTTGCCGGCAAGGTACTCTCGGCCATGCGCAATGCCTTTGGTGGCCATCTGGAAAAAGCAAAATGAGGGCGCCGGCCATGGATAAGCAGCGATCGGACGTGCTCGTAGTGTTCGGTGCCACCGGCGACCTTGCCTACAAAATGATCTTTCCTTCCCTTTACGCCATGGTGAAACGCGGCGCGCTTCAAACACCAGTCATCGGTGTCGCCTTCGATGACTGGTCGCGCGATCAGTTGATCGCAAGGGCGCGCGACGCGGTTACCAGCCACGTCGACAAGATCGATGAAGCCGTCTTCGAAAAATTCGCTTCTCAACTGCATTACGTGTCCGGCGACTACCGAAACGAGGCGACATTCGAAAAGCTGCGCGCCGCACTCGGTGACCACGGTCATCCGCTTTATTACCTCGCCATTCCGCCGTCACTGTTTGAAACCGTCGTGACCGGGCTTGATAAGGCCGGGATAGCCGCCTCGGCACGATTGATGGTGGAAAAACCGTTCGGCCGCGATCTTGCCACGGCAGAGGCGCTGAACCAGTCGCTGCACGCGGTTTTCGAAGAGGACGCCATTTTTCGCATCGACCATTTTCTCGGCAAGGAGGCGATTCAGAACCTTCTTTATTTCCGGTTCGCGAATGCGTTTCTTGAACCGGTCTGGAACCGCGACCATGTTGAAAGCGTGCAGATCACCATGGCCGAGGATTTTGGCATCAAGGGACGCGGAAAGTTTTATGACGAGGTTGGATGCATCCGGGATGTGATCCAGAACCATCTCATCAACGTGCTGTTGCTACTGGCCATGGAGCCACCGGCAACAAGCGCTTCGGACGATCTTGTCGATGAGAAAGTGCAGATCCTCAAAGCCATGCCACCGCTCAGCCGCGAGGATGTGGTGCGTGGCCAGTTCGACGGTTACCTTGACGAACCCGGCGTTGCGTCCGGCTCGAGCCGCGAGACCTTTGCCGCCGTGCGGTTTCGCGTGGCCACATGGCGCTGGAACGGCGTGCCTTTCTTCATCCGCGCCGGAAAGAACCTGCCTGCCCATGCAACCGAAGTTGTGGTGCGTTTCAAGCGGCCGCCGATAGCGCTATTCGGCGATGTTGAGACGGCGGCCGCAAATTATGTGCGCTTTCGGCTCGGGCCAGATATCGCCATCGGCATTGGCGCGCGCCGCAAGGCTGCCGGGGACGGTATGCTCGGCGAGGCGGTGGAACTGGGTGCTGTCGATGACGGCATCGGCGACATGGCGCCTTATGAACGGCTGATCGGCGATGCGATGGCAGGCGAACGCCAGCTTTTCACCCGTCAGGATGCGGCAGAACTCGCATGGAAAATCGTTGAGCCCATTCTCGACGACCCGGCCGTGCCGCCACGCTATGCCGTAGGAAGCTGGGGTCCGCTCGAGATGGAGAGTTTCGCGCCGCCAGGCGGTTGGGTCGATCCGGAGTGACGCCCATGCCAGCAAATACCACGGACGGTAGTTCAATGACACAGGATCGGATCGTTCTAGCGATCGATATCGGCGGCAGCCACGTCAAGATCCGCTCAAGTGCAGGTGGCGACGAGCGCAAGGTCGAAAGCGGCAAGGCGATGACTGGACCAGAAATGGTCATCGCCGTAACCGCCATGGCGAAAGACATGACCTATGACGTCATCGCCATGGGATATCCCGGTCCGGTCGTCCACAACAAACCGCTTCGCGAACCGGTCAATCTGGGTACAGGCTGGGTCGGTTATGATTACGCCGGCGCTTTCCGCTGCCCCGTTCGTATCGTTAACGATGCGCTGATGCAGGCAATCGGCTCCTATCAGGGCGGGCGCATGTTGTTTCTCGGTCTCGGAACAGGCCTTGGGGCTGCGATGATCGTCGAAAACGTGGCCCAGCCCATGGAGATCGCTCATCTTCCCTATCGGAAGGGCAAAACGTACGAGCACTATCTCCGGGAGGCGTATCGCGAAGAGAAGGGCAATGCCAAATGGCAAAAGCGCGTCACTGATGTCGTAGAGCGTCTGACTGCCGCCCTTGAACCGGATGAGGTGGTCATCGGCGGTGGTAATGTCGAAAAACTCGATACCCTGCCGCCCGGATGCCGCCGCGGAGACAATACGCTTGCTTTCGAGGGCGGATTCCAGCTGTGGAAGAACCCGAACCTCATCGTCTAGCCGGTCAAATATGCCAGGTCGGCTGCTGCTTCGATAACCACGCAATCGGTGCGGCGTAGCCTCTACCTAATCGGTTGGAGGCTTCTCGGCCGACACCCACTTGTTCCGGCCTGTCTGTTTGGCGCTCAAAAGCGCAGCGTCCGCCCGTTCCAGGACGCTGCTCACGGTTCCGGCGCCCGGTGACGTTGCGATACCGATGGATATGGTGATCGAGTCAAGCAGACGGCCCCGGTAGGTGAAAGGTGCGCGCTCGACCGCGTGCCGGAGTTTCTCCGCAACCTTGATGGCATCTTCAATGCCCCCAGCCGGCATGAGCACGGTGAATTCCTCGCCGCCGAAACGGAATAGTTCACCCAGATCGCCGACGGCTTCCGACAGCACCTGGGCGACATATTGCATCACCGCATCTCCGGCATCATGGCCAAACCGGTCATTGAAGCGCTTGAAATGGTCGATGTCGAGCATCAGACATGCAAGCGAATTGGTTGGCTTTTCAATATGCCTGTTCAGCGTCTCATCAAGCGATCGACGGTTCAAAAGACCGGTCAGGGCGTCTTGCCGTGCCATGCCAACCAGCCGCTGCCGAAGCTGGAGGTTTGCAACGGCAAGGCCTATATTTTCGGCGAGGAGTTCGAGATATAGCCGCTCCAACTCCAGCGTCTCGCTACTCTGCGGAATCTCAAGATACAATAAGCCGACGGTTTCTCCCAATGCGGTGAGTGGTATGCACAGGCCGGTTCCGAAACTGCCATGTAGGTGATGGCAGACAACATCGTCTCCGCCCGGGTTGCTGGCGTGGGGACGTCCGCGACGGAGAGCCCAGCAATCGTCTATCGAAAATTCCGGGGCGGAAAACGAAGGATCGGACCATTGTCCGGTCGATTGGAGAACCGAACTGTTTTCCTTGAGAACAAGCAGGCGGCCGGCAATGGCCGGGAAAATCTGCGGCATGAATTTCGAAACGACGTCGGACAATTCTTCCTGATTCTGGCAGGCCTGAATCCGATGCATCATCTGCAGGATCAGGTCCTTGATGCGTTGATTCCTGCGGTGCTCCGCGTCAAGCCGTTCCCGTTCCAGCCCGTTGCTGCGGAAGATCCTGATAGCCTGGTTCATTTCACCGATTTCGTCGCGCCGGCCTTCGTCGGGAAGGTCGATACTGTAATCCTGCCGGGCAAGGCGCGTGACGATGTTGCTCATTTTGATAAGCGGCAAGGCAACGCGTCTGCTGAGGACAAAATAGAGTACGGCCACAAACATCAGGGCGGTGAGCGCAAGCATCACTTTCGCGATCGATCCGTAGAAATCGCTTCGGTCTTTAGCCTGGTCAACCATCGCCTGCGAGCGGGCCGCAATGGCTTCTCTCAGCGTCGCGACGGTTGTCAGCAGGTCCGTATGCAGTCGATAGTGCTCATCGCCGAACAGGACCTGCTGTGCATCGTTCTGGCGGCCGGATCGATAGAAACCGATTGCATCGCGCTCCATCTTGTCCAGTGCGTCGGCGCTCTTTCGTATGTCCTGAAATGAGCCTGCCTCTTGCGGCGAAACACCAAAAGCTGCGAGTTTGTCCAGGGTGTTTTCAAGGTGCTTTTCCTGATCTTCGTCGACGTAGAATTTTGCGAGATGTTGCTCGTCGCCCCGCATGACGTAAAGACGCGCCTCTTCGGTGCGCTCGTCCGCAATGATCGCCAGTTCTTCGGCGAGATCGGTCAGTTCGAGATGATTCTGGATTGCCACCCGCTCTTGAGAAGCGCTTCTGGCCGATAGAATGAATGTGGTCGCCGATACTGTCGTGAGCACGAGGGTGACAGCATAAGCCAGGTTCGTGATGGTACTGAGTCGCATGATGGCGCCGTATGCTTGCCGCACGGCATGAAAACCGGGTGCGGCGGGGTCCAATTTCAGAGTCTGCTTATGTTAGGCCATCTCGTCAAACGGGAAGTCAACACGCGGTTAACCGTCAATATGATCTGTCGCACCGCGCGCTAAGTCAGGCACCCCATGGCGATGCACCTGGACCGTCTCCACCAACGGTCAGAATATCCGCTAGCGCGATTCCGGTATGTCGGCAGCGGGCCAGAAAGCCGTGTATTTAGAGCCTTTTGAAAAGCGCCGCGCAGTAACGGAATTATATTTCACGACGCATCACAAAGTCGTGAAACCTTTCGACGCATTGTTCGTTTAGCGCCCATGATCGATAATGACGCAGGACCGAAGCCGGTCGTTGGTGCCGACGAGACTGGCACCCCAACCGCATCCGAAAACGATGCCCATGAAAACGATGATCCGCTCCCGCCAGAGGAGATGGAACCCGCTTTGGGCTTGACGCCAGAGGAGGCCGAGGAGGCTCGCAGGAAATATCTGCTGAAGCGTTTCTGGATCAGCGCGCGAGGTTTCTGGAGCCGTCGCGGCGATCGGCTGGCCTGGCTGTTTTCGCTCGGGCTTCTGGCTATGATCGGCATAAATGTCGGCTTCCAGTATGGCATCAACGTCTGGAATCGCGGGATTTTTGACGCGATTGAAAAACGCGACGCGTCGACGGTCTATTTTCTTGGATCCGTCTTTCCGCTGCTCGTCCTGGGAAGTGTCTTTATCGTGACCTCGCAGGTGTATGTCAGGATGCGCATTCAGCGGCGCTGGCGTTCCTGGCTGACAAAGGCGCTCGTTGGGAGATGGATTGCGAATGGCCGCTATTATCAGCTCAATTTGATCGATGGTGACCATCAAAACCCCGAGGCAAGGCTCTCGGAGGATATGCGTATTGCCACCGAGGCGCCCGTGGATTTTGTTTCAGGTGTCATCGCTGCATTCGTGTCTGCCTCTACCTTTATCGTTGTCTTGTGGACGATTGGTGGGGCTCTCACGGTCTCCATCGCGGGTGTCTGGATCACTATCCCCGGCTTTCTCGTGATTGCGGCCGTTATCTATGCAATCATCACATCCAGTTCCATCGCCTTCATTGCCCGGAACTTCGTCAAGGTTTCCGAAGTCAAGAACCAGGTTGAAGCGGAGTTTCGCTACACGCTTACGCGCGTCAGAGAGAATGGTGAGAGCATCGCCCTGCTAGGCGGCGAAGACGAGGAGCGCAGCGATCTGGACAAGCGCTTCGGCAATGTCCGGCGGCAGTGGCGTCTCATGGCGCAGCAATACATGCGCACCACGGTCGTATCGAATGGATCTATGTTGATTGCCCCCGTCGTACCGGTTCTGTTGTGCGCGCCGAAGTTTCTCGATGGAAGCATGTCTCTTGGCGAGGTAATGCAGGCTGCTTCCGCTTTCACCATTGTCCAATCCGCATTTGGCTGGCTGGTCGACAACTATCCCCGTCTGGCCGACTGGAATGCCTGCGCGCGACGTGTTGCCTCCCTGATGATGTCGCTCGATGGCCTGGAGCGCGCCGAAAAGAGCGACACTCTTGGTCGGATCGTGCGAGGCGAAACGGAAGGCGAGACAATACTCAGCCTCAAGGATGTGTCCGTTTCTCTCGGTGACGGAACGGCCGTCGTCAAGGAGACGGATGTCGAGATCGGCGCGGGTGAGAGAGTGCTTGTCGCGGGGGAATCGGGCTCGGGCAAAAGCACACTGGTTCGGGCCATTTCCGGTCTCTGGCCATGGGGTGGAGGCAGCGTCAATTTTCGCGACGGAAGCCGATTGTTCATGCTGCCGCAGCGGCCATATATTCCGGCCGGCACGCTACGTCGGGCGGTCTGCTATCCGCAACCGGCCGAGAGCTGGACGCCGGAAGAGATCGGGGCCGCTCTCGACAAGGTCGGTCTGGGTCAACTCAAGGACAAGATTGAAGACGAGGCGCCGTGGGACCAGACGTTATCAGGTGGCGAAAAACAACGGCTGACCTTCGCACGCCTGTTGCTGAACGCCCCCGACATCATCGTCATGGACGAGGCGACGGCGGCTCTGGACGAGAAAAGTCAGGACAAGATGATGCAGACGGTAATTGATGAGCTACCCGATGCGACGATCGTAAGCGTAGCGCATCGTGCCGAACTGGAAGCGTTTCATAGCCGGAAGATCACATTGGAACGGCGGGAGGGGGGCGCAAAGCTTGTCAGCGATATCGATCTCATTCCTCGCAAGGCGAGAGGCTCCATGCTTCGGAGAATAGTCAAGCGGAGGTGATCGCACCGACGCTTGTGCTGACCTGCTTGAATGCCGGGGTAGGAGAGTTGGTGGCCACCTCATTGTCGTTGGGGAGAATTCACCGACCACTTTGGCGAGAACGAACACAAATGAGGGCTTGCCGCGGATCGAAGTGCAAATCGGAACTTCTGCTGTCACGGCACCCCGGAACAATCGTGCATTTTTTGTTTGTTAGTTGGCATCCCTAAAATGGCAACAAGGGGCAGCGTGTTATGAATAAATTCTTCACTCGCTTCGCAAGCGCTATAGCTTCATTTTCCGGCTCTCCAACGGCGTTCATGGTGGCTCTGGGAACCGTGCTCGTCTGGGGGATAAGCGGACCGCTGTTTGGGTTTTCGGAGGTCTGGCAACTGGTCATCAATACGGGTACGACCATTGTCACCTTCCTGATGATTTTCCTCGTGCAGAATTCACAGAACAGGGATTCCGCAGCGATGGAAGCAAAACTGGACGAGCTGCTGCGGGCGGTGGAGCAGGCGCGCGGTGACTTCATTGGGATCGAGCACCTCACGGAAGAGGAAATCGAAAAGATTCGTGCACGTCTCGAAAGGGAAAGCGGACCGGATAGCGATAAGCCGGCACCCCATCATGCCATGGCCCGCTTGCTTTCCCGACGTTAGTGGCATTTACCTTTGGCAGGCGCGTGTCAGGCGCGCTCTATGCGCAGAGAGAATTCGCCTCGGGTGAAAAGTGGCTCGAAGCCGTCATCGAAGCGTCCGAGGCGGATAAGCCCTTTCGAGTATCGGTAGCTGTCGTAGTAGAAGACCAGATTACCCCATGGCGCGTAATAAGCGATGTCGCCGGGACGTGCGTTATCGAAAGGCGTGTCAGTCACCTGCGTCAACTTTCGAGGCAGATATGCGATTTTCTCGTTGGTCGAATAGTCTTCGATCGTGAGATCGAGCGGCAGCATTTTCATGAGCTCGCGTGCCGACGGGTTGTCAAACAAGGTCGCGGTCATGCTGTGACCACCAAAGGCCATTCGGAAACTCATCAAGGATACCTCCGTTTTTGTTACCTGACCGAACAATGCGGACGGGAAAGCTGTGGCCGCGGTAGCCAGCCCAAGAAATAGACGCCGGTCGATCATTGGAACTCCCATGCCCAACTGCTTTACGAGGATATTCTCGATGATTTTAATGCCAGCGCTGACGCGGCCAGGAGCAAACCTGCGCTTGCCAGGAAAGTCATGCGGTAGCCGGATGCGTCGTAAAGAAATCCGCCCACTATCGCACCGGCTGATATCGCAAGCTGGATGACCGCAACCATGAGACCACCTCCGGCTTCCGCATCCTGCGGCAGTGAGCGGGCGAGCCACGCCCACCAACCCACTGGCGCCGCGGTGGCGATCATTCCCCAGACCGCAAGCGCTATCGCCGCGACAGGGAGACTGTTGCCGAAGGCAACAAGTATCACGGCCGTCACCGCCATCAGAGCCGGGATGACGATCAGAACGCGATACAGGCGGTTGGCGAGAAAGTAACCGATAAGGCTGGTGCCAACGATGCCGGCAACTCCGATGCCCAGAAGAATGAAGGTGAGTACCGAGATATCTACTCGTGTCACAGTTTCGAGAAACGGGCGGACATAGGTGAACAGCGTGAACTGGCCCATGAAGAAGACCGAGACCGATGCCATGCCGATAGCGATCAAAGGACGGTTCAGTAGCCTGAATGCATTCTTTGACGTTTTCCCGGGGAGGGGCTTCATGGAAGGGAGGCTTGCCAGCTGCCACAGGAATGCGATCGCCGCGACGGGGACGACAGTGAAGAAGGCACCTCGCCAACCGATGATCGATCCGAGAAACGCGCCGAGCGGAGGAGCAACGACAGTTGCCAGCGCGTTACCGCTGTTAAAGATTGCAAGCGCTCGGGGAACGAGATGCTCCGGTACAAGACGCATGGCGGTCGCCACCGATATGGACCAGAACCCACCGATCACTATCCCGATGAGCGCGCGCCCGACCATGAATATTTCATAGTTCGGTGCGATCGCCACGGTCACGCCAGAAAGGGCCATCAGTGCCGTCAGAGCAAGCAACAGCAGCTTACGGTCCCACTCTCCCGCGAGATACGAGACAAAGAGGCTCGTGACGACGGCGAAAGCGCCGGAGATCGCGATCGAATGTCCGGCCGATCCTTCGCTGATGCGCAGTTCATCCGCGATCGGCGTCAGCAGGCTGAGAGGCATAAATTCAGACGCGATCAGGGCGAAAACGCAGAGCGTCATCGCCAACACACCGCCCCAGTTTGCGGATCGGGATCTGGCTTCCCCTGTGGAAATTGTAGTTTCTATCGACATGGTACGGCAGCTTTTCTTGGCTATTGCTTCAACGGTCTTCCGCTGCTGATGGGAGGCAGCGAGGTCAAACATAAGTCATGAAGCATCTTGCAATAAGCCGCCTGTCACGGGATGCAGTCATGAACGATGCTCATCAAAGGGTCTTGTTTAGCCGCGCCCGGCCTGCTTGCGTATTATCCACGTCGATGCAGGGGCTCGGTTCATTCATGAATATCGCTCATGATGGTATGCCTTCGCCGCGGTCTAATCTCGCGACAATCTCCGATCTATCTTTTGAACGACGCTGCTGCATCACCCCTCAAAGCAGCTTCCCGGCCGCTCGTCACGGCAACGACAATGGAGAGTGAAGTGAGCAATCAGAACGAAAACGCTTTTACGGAAGAGGGCCTGGACATGGGCCGCCGTGGCCTTCTCAAGATTACGGGTGTCGGCATCGCCGCGATTGGCGCGGCGTCAGTGATGGCGGTTTCGAAGGCGGAGGCGCAAACATTGAAGATGACGCAGGACTGGGACAAGGTTTTTCCGAAGAGCGAGAAGGTCGATCACCAGAAGGTCTCGTTCAAAAACCGTTATGGCATCACCCTGGCGGCCGACCTCTACATGCCCAAAACCCGCAACAGCGTCGGAAACCCCGCAATCGTGGTGAGCGGACCGTTTGGCGCGGTCAAGGAACAATCGTCCGGCCTTTACGCACAGACGATGGCCGAACGCGGTTTCATCACTCTGGCATTCGATCCTTCCTATACAGGTGAGAGCGGCGGCGAACCGCGCAATATCGCGTCTCCCGACATCAACACCGAGGATTTCAGCGCGGCTGTGGACTACATCGGCCTGCGTCGCGAAGTCGATCGCGAACGGATCGGCGTCATCGGTGTCTGCGGCTGGGGTGGCATGGCGCTCAATGCCGTAGCCTCGGACAAGCGTGTGAAGGCCGTGGTTGCCAGCACCATGTACGATATGACCCGCGTCATGTCCAAGGGCTACAACGACAGCGTCACGCTGGAGCAGCGCACGGCGACCCTGGAACAGTTGAGCCGTCAGCGGTGGGTCGATGCGGAAAAGGGTACACCTGCCTATCAGGCGGCCTACAACGCGGAAGTCGGACCCAATGCGCCGCAGTTCATGATCGATTATCACGACTACTACTCGACACCACGCGGTTATCATAAACGGGCGGTCAACTCCCGTAACGCCTGGTCGCAGACAACGCCAATTTCTTTCATGAACATGCCGATCCTGAGCTACATCGCGGAAATTTCGCCGCGCCCGGTTCTATTCATTCATGGCGAGAAGGCCCATTCTCTTTATTTCGCAGAGACCGCGTATGCGGCGGCGGCCGAACCGAAGGAACTCCATGTCATTCCCGGCGCAAGCCACACGGACCTCTACGACAAGATGGATGTGATCCCCTTCACCAAGCTCGCCAGCTTCTTTGAGCAGCATCTGTCGGCTTGATACGTCCTGCAGTGACGTAACAGCTCAGGAGCCCGCCCAAAGCGGGCTCTTTTTCTGTTAGTGCGGCATGAGCATTATGCCATAATCAACAGGTCTGGATGCAGGAGGCTCATGAATGGCACGCGATACCGTCAACGATCTTGCAGCTTTCATTGCTGTTGCCCGAGAACAGAGCTTTACCCGGGCGGCGGCGAAGCTGGGCGTATCGCAGTCAGCATTGAGCCACACACTTCGCCAGCTTGAAGCCAGGTTGGGCGTGCGTCTCCTGATGCGGACGACCAGAGCGGTTTCGCCGACGGAGGCGGGCGAGCGTCTGCTAAACGGGATCGGTCCACATTTCGACGAGATCGAAGCGCATGTCGATGCGTTGAACGAACTGAGGGAAAAGCCGGCGGGAACGATCCGTATCGTCGCCGCCGAGTACGCGATCACCTATGTCCTCTGGCCCAAACTGAGGAAATTTTTGCCTCAATATCCCGACGTCAAGGTCGAGCTGATCCTCGACAACGGACTGACCGACATCGTGACGGAGCGTTATGATGCGGGGGTGCGTATGGGTGAACATCTCGCGAAAGACATGATCTCCGCAAGGATCGGTCCCGACTTTTGTCTCGCTGTCGTCGGATCGCCCGCCTACTTCAAGAACCGACCACACCCGAGGCATCCCAAGGACCTGGTCGGCCATGATTGCATCAACTTCCGGCTGCCGAGTGCCGGCGGCCTTTATGTATGGGAGTTCGAGGACAAGGGCCGCGAGATCAAGATCAAGGTCGATGGCCAGCTCGCCTTCAACAACAGTTTCAATTCGCTGGAAGCCGCGCTTGACGGCTTCGGGCTTGCCTACATCCCGGAGGAAATGATCCTTCCTTATGTCGCAGACGGCCGGCTGGTTCGCGTGCTGCAGAAATATTCCCCGCCCTGGGACGGATATTACCTCTATTACCCCAGCCGTCGCCAGGCATCACCGGCGTTCGTCAGGGTTTTGGAGGCCCTGCGATATCGGGTCTGACGGGAGTTGTCGGCCCCCTGTGGATGTCCGCAACCCGGAACGATCCATGTCCGACTTTCGTCTTCTCTGCGCTCGCTGCGGCTGACAAGTCCTTATCCTAGATCAGCAGATAGCTGGCTTCAGAAATGCGTTGAACAATGGCTTGCCCTGCAAGGACGATAATGTCGCCCTCCATCGGTTGATGAGGCCGCAGCAAGTGTTTGTCGATCGTCAGCAGGAAATGCGATGAGTGCAGTTCGCCTGGGGAAATGGAGATGTAAGACCAGCGATGCCAGGCAAATGGCATGGTGGCGAGGCCCATTCCCAGCAATCCCTTGAGGCGCATCGACCATGTTGATGAGGACTTGGCGTGGCGCGCAGCATCGGTTGCAACGGCACCGTCGACAATATGCTGTTGGTTCCAGGTTGTCTGGCCATGGTTGATCTTCCATGCCTCGGGGTCATCGTTTGCCAGATCGATCCTCGATTTTACCGGCTCGGCGATCAGCGCGACGTTCGGACTGAGCAAGCGTGGAACAAAAGAAAACGGCAGGCTGCGGATTTCGCGCAGGGGCGCGTTGACGCGGATAAGCTGCGCCAGACACCGCCAGTCGAAACCCTGATGTGACGTATGGTGCGCGGGCACCCGGTCCAGCCGGTATAAGCCTGCCCAAAAAGTCTCTTTCAGATTGCCGGATTGCCGATTGTAGCCCATGAGGGCCGAACCCCAGTTCTTGATCCATACGGCTGGCCCGACTTCGACGGGTACCGTAACCAGGAAAATGCGGGGACGAACGATCGCGCAGACGTGCTCGATGACACGGACGGTGCGGTTGAGGTGGATATGTTCAAGCGTTTCCAGCGCGATGACGATGTCGGCCTCGATGGTTTCGTAAAGGCTCTCGTCGGTGGCGTCGCCGACGATGAAACGGCAGTTTTCGTAGTTGCTGTAGCGATTGCGCGCGGCCTCGATGAAGATTGGATCGTAGTCGATACCGACGTAATCAACGTCGAATTTTTCCAGAATATGTCCGACCGCGGTTCCGGGGCCGCAGCCGATATCCAGTATTCTGACCTTCCGATTGCCGACGTCCTTCTGCACTGTTTCGAGGACCTCGAGCAGCTTTCGATAGCGGCCTGCATGCAGAAAGCGCGTCAGCCAGTTGAAGTTCTGCATTTTTTCGTAAGTCGTCGCGAACGTACCCATCCAATCCGCCTCCATGAACCGTAGATGATGTCGTCTCGCGCTACCTGTTATCGTAAAGATCGTGCGCGACCCGGCGTTGTATTTTTGAAGTCTGGCACGGCCTACGTGACCTGCAACTCGACCAAAAGGCTTAAGTCGGAAGCGGGGATACCCACCCTGCCTCCTCTTAAAGGCAGATGTCGACGTGGTGGACGGTGAATCAGCCAGTTCTGACCGGCCGTCCTCTCCCTTTTGGTATGCTGCCGATGCGCAGGGCCTCGTTATACCTTTCAAGGAGGCGCCATCCGGGGCCGGAACCGCTGGGAGATGTGGTGGATGGTAGACAAGAGAGCCTTGATTATCGGCGTAACCGGGCAGGACGGCGCTTATCTCAGTGAATTGCTACTTGCCAAGGGATATATTGTGCACGGCCTGAAAAGGCGGTCCTCCTCATTCAATACCGGCCGGATCGATCATCTTTATCAAGATCCCTTCGAGGAAAACCTTCGCTTTCGTCTTCACTTCGGTGACCTGACGGACGCCACGAACCTGTGCCGGGTCATTCAGGAGGTCCAGCCCGACGAGATCTACAATCTCGGCGCCCAAAGCCATGTCCAGGTCAGCTTCGAGACGCCGGAATATACGGCAAATGCGGATGCGCTTGGCACGCTGAGGCTGCTGGAGGCCATGCGCATTCTGAACCTCGGAGACCGTTGCCGGTTTTATCAGGCGTCCACATCGGAGCTGTTCGGGGGGATGGGCACTGTTGCTCAGCACGAGGGTACGCCGTTCTATCCGAGAAGCCCCTATGCTGCGGCAAAACTCTACGCATACTGGATGACGGTCAATTACCGGGAAAGTTACGGCTTTCACGCATCCAACGGCATTCTCTTCAACCATGAGAGCCCCATTCGCGGGGAGACATTCGTCACGCGGAAAATCACGCGCGGCGTTGCCGCCATCGAACGCGGCCTCATGAGCAAGCTGCGTCTTGGCAATCTCGACGCAAAGAGGGACTGGGGGCATGCGCGCGATTATGTTGAAGGCATGTGGCGCATCGTGCAGCAGGAAATACCCGAGGACTATGTGCTCGCAACCGGCGAGGCACATACGGTGCGGGAATTCGTTGAGCTTGCTTTCGGCGTAGTCGGCAAGACCATCGAGTGGAACGGCGATGGCAGTGACGAAGTGGGATACGACGCCAAAACCGGCAATACGATCATCGAAATCGATCCCAGATATTTTCGTCCGGCGGAAGTGGATTTTCTTCTCGGCGACCCCAGCAAGGCGCGCAGGAAACTCAACTGGAGCCACTCGACTTCCTTTTGTGACCTCGTTCAGGAAATGGTCGAAGCGGATCTTCGCCTCGTGATGTTGGAAGAGGGAAGAAATGAATTCGTCGCATAAATCGCAAGAAATCCCGTTCAGCTTGAATGGCAAGCGCGTCTGGGTTGCCGGCCATACCGGAATGGTCGGCTCGGCACTCGTGCGACGTCTCCAGCGCGAAAATTGCGAAATTCTCAAAGTCTCTCGCAGCGAGCTTGATCTGACCCGACAGTACGAGACGGAGCAATGGATGGCGGCGGCAAGACCTGAGGTCATTTTTGTCGCTGCCGCCAAGGTTGGAGGCATCGCAGCAAATGCGGCCTATCCGGCGGACTTTCTTTACACCAATACGCTAATTTCGATGAATATCATGAAATCGGCTGCCGATATCGGTGTTGAAAAGCTTCTCTGGATGGGATCTAGCTGCATCTACCCGAAATTCGCAGCGCAGCCGATCACGGAAAATTCCCTTTTGACAGGCCCTTTGGAGCCAACCAACGAGGCCTACGCGATTGCGAAGATCGCCGCGCTCAAGCTTTCCCAATTCTACTCCAGTCAGTACGGCCTGAATTGCGTCTCCGTCATGCCGACCAATATTTACGGGCTGAACGACAATTTCGATCCGCAAAGTTCACACGTCATTCCTGCGATGATCAGGAGAATGCATGAAGCGAAAATCAGCGGCCAGAACAAGATTGTACTATGGGGTACGGGCAGTCCTCTGCGTGAGTTTCTCCATGTGGACGATCTGGCGGATGCCTGTTGCTTCCTCATGAAATCATCGGCGCATTTTCCGCTGATCAATATCGGCTCGGGGCGGGAGATATCCATCCGCAATCTCGCCCACCTGATTGCAGGCATCGTCGGCTACGATGGGCAGATCGTTTTTGACACCAGCAAACCGGACGGAGCCCCCAGAAAGCTGCTCGATTGCTCGCGGCTCAACGCGCTTGGCTGGAACTCGACGGTCGAGCTCAGATACGGAATTCAGGATTTGTATGAGTGGTGGCGACAACCGAAGTCGCTGCAATCGGATATGTTACGACAAGCGGCAAGATGAGATCGCCAAATGCCCTGATACTATCGATTTTGCTTGCCGCCCTTGTGCTCGCATTTTCAGGTCTCTCGTCTGCCGGACAGCCTGCGGTGCGGGGAGCGCAAGAGCAAGGCAGCCAACCTGATCCACGCCAGTTCGGTTTGCCGATACCTGTTCCAGAACCACGATTGCCGGATGATGCGGATGCCTTCAATCCGACATGGACAGAGGTAGGCGGCAAGGGTCCGGCAATCGCGGAGATTTCGAGAACGGCGGGCGCTGGCGAGGTTGTCTCGATGACCGGCGTCGATCTCGATGGACGAACGGGTTTCGAAGTCTTTTCGCAACACCCCGGTGCCGCGGAGGGCGTGGTGACTCCGTTGGCGCCGCTGACGGCTGACGCGACGGCGGCGACGCTGCTGTTGCCAGCCACGCTTCCTTCATGGTCCACCTACCTGATCAGGCCCCAGCGGGGCACTGTTCAAGGACGCAGCTTCGCGATCAATCGTACGGAAAGCTGGTGGATCGGGCCGGATGCCGCAGCGCCGGGAGCGATCGTCTCGGTCTATGGACGCAACCTTTCGCGGTCCAACGGGACTAGCCAATCTTATCTCTATATCAAGCCGGTCGCTGTCGCCGGCTGGTATGTTCCGGCAATCGCCGTCAACCCCTTCAAGGTCGATTTCGAGGTGCCGGCTCTGCCACCGGGCAACTATGAAGTCTGGGTTCACAATACCCATGGCGGCCGCTTCGGCTGGAGCGGTCCGCTGACACTTGCGGTCCTGTCGCAATCGCCATGGGTGGCGCAGGATAAAAAGCGCATCGATGCCAGGCAGTTCGGTGCAACGGGCGATGGCATGACCGACGACACCGCAGCCATTTTGCGCGCGCTCGACGCCGCGGCCGCAACGGCGCCATCGGTTTTGTATTTCCCCGCCGGGATTTATCTCGTGACAAAGCCTTTGATTGCGCCCGCCAATGTGGCGTGGTTCGGGGAAGGGGTGAACAAAACGGAGATCAGGCTGAACCAAGGGATTGATCAGAGCATGGTTGTCGTTAATGGCGATGACACCCGGTTCGGAAACCTGACCCTCAATGCCAACCGCAACATTGCCGGTAAACCTCTTCTTGCTTTGCGCAACACCAAAAACACACGGCTGGATTCCGTACGCATCGACGCCTGGGGCGTGCCGGCGTTCGATGCCCAGGACACCGTAGGGCTTTTTGTGCATGCGTCCGAGCTGATCGAGAACGGATCCTTTTACGGCGCGAGCCGGCAGGTGTTTTTCTCCAACAACCGGTTCCGGATGACGGGTTACGGCGAATCCGTCGTCGCGCTATGGGGTGGGCGCGATTTCGCCATGACGGGCAACGAGCTGACAAATGCGGATGAAAGCCGCGACGACGGTCATGGCATCGGACGTTTTTTTGTTGCCCAGGCGCATTTCGGGAGCATGCGAAACCTCTATTTTGAGAAAAACATCTCGCGAAACGCCGCGCCCCACGACTGCGCCAAGGTCGATTGCAACAAGGGCGAACAGATCTGCTTCGAGATCGTCGGGAGCAAGCTTAAGAACGATTTCGTCCGCGCTTCCTCGAACTCGGTTACCTTCAAGTCCCTGTCGGATCTGGGGGATGCCGCGCCGGGCGGTTTCGATCTCGTCATCGTTGGCGGGCGAGGTGCCGGGCAGCACCGTCACATCGCGTCGACGGGCGATTCTGTCGTTCTGCTCGAGCAACCCTGGAATGTCGTGCCGGATCGAACGAGCCGTTTTGCTCTGGCAGCGACCGCATCGAGAGCCGTGATATACGATAATGTGTTCGATGGCAGGTCAAGCTATGCGGAGCATGATTCCGATTCCACCGGCGTTCTTCTCTACGGCAACGTCTACGACGTGGTGGTCGACAGCAACCGCATCTCTCAGATGCGACACGGCATGATGACGGTTGCGCTGGACTCGACGCGGGGACTTAGCCCGTATTTCCTGCAATATTCCAACAACAGTGTGACACGCAGCAACAGCGGCCTCTATGTCGGCACGACATTCGCGGATTCCGGGGTTGCCGGCATCTGGGGCGGTCTGGGGAATATTTATCGCAGGAACAGGTTCACAGATATCGCCTATATCGGCGTCGAATATGAAACCTGGAACCATCCCGGCTCCGACTATAATGGGACGGTCTTTGATGGAAATACCTTCGCCAACGTCCGTTACGGCTTCGTAGATGCCTACAAACTCATGTGGACGCACGACGGCAGCTTCAAGGCCGGACCGGACGAACGCTCAAGGCGGATCAACACGGTGCTCTACGACAATCATTTTACCCGAGGAACGCCAGGGCCCGTTCAAAGTGCGGGTTTCGTGACGATGCATCCGCAGAACAGCTGGGTAAATGTCGGCTCTACATGGAGCGGCTTTGCAATGGGAAACGGGGGCCCTAAGGCCGGCACCGTTAAATCGTCCTCCAATGCTGCAAGGCCAACACCTGATTGAACCAGAGTCCATTCCTGCGAAAATCCCGGCAAACTACCTCTAATGACGTATCTGCGGTGAATTGACGAGCTGCCGGAAAGTGGCGAATATGGCTCAATAAATCAAGGCCATGCGATACCACGGGCCATTGAAATTCAGGCTCGGCGGTTTTCATTTCAGGCGAGGGGACCGACGGATCGTTCGTTACTCTATGAGTGGCGAGCGGTCTGTGGTTCCGTTTGACTGGGGTGACATTCCTGCAAATTTCAATCTGAACCCGTCGACACAAGAAGATTTGCGCGGCGCTGGTGACGGCATGTGCAGAACGCAAATAGGCTCGCCCGGTTGAACGAGCGAGCCCTCCCAGTTACCAGATAACCCCGGTAACCAGGGACCCGCCAAAGTATCAGGGGGCGACGGGTAACTCTTACAAACCGCTTTTATCGCTTCTGTTCAATCTGGCTATAAGCGGTAGAATCCACATCCATCCATCTGATGTCTGCCAAATTTTCGCGCTTTGGGTAACGGCAAAAGGATAAAAGCGTTAGAGTTCGAGAGACGTCACTTGGCCGGTCCGGTTTCCGTCGCCATATTGAGCCAGGCCCGGACGTCGGTCGCCGTGATCCAGATCTGTCCATCGAACGCAAACATTCCCTTCTCGATTTTGGATGTAGCTATCGTCGCAAACACATCGACGAATTCCGCCAGACGTTGCGCATCGCACTGCGGTGGGGACTGAATGTCGTTCAGGGCATCTTGCGTCACATGGACGGGCTGCAGCCCTCTTTCGCCGTTCATGATGATGACGGCACGCTGCCTGACCATGTGATAACCAACCGGAACGATCGCAGATTCCATCTCCGTCTCCCCCGACACTTGTGCCGATTGTTTCTGTTCTCTGGAGGAAGTAAGGAGCCTACCGATCGGAACGTCGGCAAACCCTTTTGATCGGTGCGGTTCCTACAAGACTGTTGGAGTGCACTATTCAGGATAGCAAATTGCGACTTGGCGCTATAGTTCTCCAAAAGCGGTAGCTGCTTTACAGGGCCGCTCAAACGAGGGCATCAGAGACGCTCGTCTCTCTAGTTGACGCTTCCTGTGACGACGGCTGCCGAAACCGGATCTCTGCCGGATACCGACAGGCGGACACGGACGACGTCCCCCGCGCGGACCTGCGTATGCTCGTCCGCAGCGATTTCGCTATATGTGCCTGCAACCTGACGCACGATGAAGAATTTGGTTTGGATCATGTCCTCGAGGCTGGAAACCCGCCGCGCCGTCGAGCCGATCTCGGCCATGGATTGAAGGCTGAAGGCCAGCTTTTTCTTCAGACGCATAATGTCCAGGGAGGTCTCCCGCAATTCGGTCGCGGCGTCATTATGCCTTTTGCTCTTCAGCTCCAGAATACGCCGCTCCACCTCGCTCTTGTTTTGTTGCGCGCGCGCCAGGAACGATGTTGATTCCAGCACCTGCTGGTTCATGGATAGCAGTTCGCGCTTGCGCTCTCTTAGGGCTGACTCTGAGGCTGCGCCGCGTGTGACAAGTTCCTTCGAGGCGTTCACGTCCATGTCGAGCAACTCCAGTTGCTGGCTGCGCATGACGTTGCTTTTCTGAAGCGTGTCTATTTCCTGAATGAAGTTCTGTCGTTGGACCTCGAGATTGGTCTTTTCGTCCTGCTGCGCCGAGAGGCGAAGGCGAAACAGACTTGTTTCAGATGAGACGATCTTCTCCAACGCGGTGCGATCCCGGACAAGTCCGATTTCATCGCCCCTATATTCGAATTCGGTGTCGTTCAGTTCCGCTTCCAGCCGGACGCGCCGGATATCCTGCGACAGGAGTTGCATCGACATATCTTCATATTCCTGCTGGGCAGCGATCAACTGTATGCCCGAGGTATCCCTCTGCGCATTCGACTCGCGCAATCCCCCGCCGAGTGCGAAGAGTTCAAGCACGATCATGCCGGGACGGTATTCATATTTTCCCGGCTTCTGGACGTCACCGACAACGAAGATCGGAGCATATTCCTTGACCGCGACGGCAACGGAGCGGTTTGCCACATGGCTTGCCAGATCGCGGCTGATCCGCGCACCGATTTCGTTCACCGTCTGGTCGACCACGTTGACGTTGCCAAGAAGCGGATAACCGATCGTTCCATCTGCACTGACTGGGAAGAGGCCGGTCAGGCCCGGGTCGCCATAGACGGAGATCGTCAAGACGTCGCCGGTAGCGACCTTGTAGTTGGTGCCATCTGCAGCGGCCGGTAATTGGCAAACGGCCAGAGACAGAAAGGTGGTGCTGGCCATCATCAGGGAAAAGCCCTTGGACCTTGTCACGAAGCGCATGTTTCACCTCTCGCTATGGACGACAGCCGGGGGGCGCAGACTGGTCGCCCGTTTCCGCAGCTTGAAATGAGTATTCCAGTCCCGGAAAATCCTCGGCCAGACCGGGGGTTGACGCTTTCTCGGGCGTCGTATTCCGTTGAGGATGATGCCCGTGATCGGCCGGCCCGCGACCCGCAGCTTGATGACGGCGTTTTTCATGCCCGTGCCATCGGCGACGTCCTGTCGGACTACAAAGGATACGGCGTCAGACAGACTGGCGATCCGCAAAAGGTCGAGGTCATGGGCAACGGATGGGGCCTCGATCAATACTAGTTCGTATCGCTGTCTCGCCTCTGCAATCAGGCCGGCGAAGCGCTTGCTTCCAAGAACAAGATTTGGCGGCAGGTCGCTTTTCTCGGCGACGATGATGTCGACCCCGGAGACCTGATCGCGTTGTATGACGTCGTCCAGGGACACCTCGCGGCTGACCGCCTGGGCAACATGCGACGTCGATCCCACATCGAATTCCGCTCCGAGAGCCGGGTTTCGCAGATTGGCATCGATCAGCAGCAGCTTCACGCCGCTCATCGCAAGAGATCTGGCAAGGTTGGCAATCACGAACGTCTTGCCTTCTCCATCGGCCGAAGAGGTGAAGGCGATCACTTTGGCCTTGCTCTCGGCTAACTGTATGTGGGTCTGCAGGTCGGCAAACGCGCTGTAGAAGTCCGCCGCGCCGCTGCTGAATTTCCCGGGCTTGTTCTGGAACTCTCCGAAGGAAATGCGCGGAATGCGCCCGATGACATTAAGTGCGGTTTTCTGTTGAAGAGACGTGATGGAGCCAACGGACCGGTCCGTAAAATTCAGGATGAAAGCCGTTGCCAAACCGGTGCTGCAGCCCAGAAGAAGCGCAATCAGGCCCCAGAGACCCTCGTCAGGACTGGTGGGCTTACGGGACGGCATGGCGCTCGATATGATCCGCGCCTCGGCAGTAGCGATACCGTCCTGTTCGATGGTCTGCTTGTAGCGTGCCAGGTACGTCTCGTAGATCGAGCGGTTCGCTGCTGCTTCCCGGTCAAGTTGCCCGGATTGAACCATTGCCATATCCGTCGTGGAAATGGCGCGTTGCACATCATTGAGGCTTGCCTCGACTTCCTGCCGCTGTTTTTCGTTGACCTCGATCTCGTTGCGCAAGGCAGCGATGATCTGGGCGATCTCTGAATCGATCTGTTTGTTAAGTGAACTGAGCTGGGAGGATAATTGCGGCCGCTCAGGGCTCATGACAGCGCCGCTTTCATCGATCTGTGCGATGGCTCTGATGACCCTCGCCTGCTCGGCCCTTAAAAGCTGGATTGTTGGTGAGGACAGAACTTCGGTGATCCCGAGCCCATCGCCGCTTTTCTGCAGTTCGAGCGCTGTGGCCAGGCGCGCCCTTGACCCCGCCAGTTTGGCCTGTAGCGTCGTCAGCTCGACGTTCAGACTTGAGAGACGCTGCGACTGCAGCGGAAGACCACCAGTGTCTATCAATCCGGATTTCTCGCGAAATTGCGACGCCTGGCGTTCGGACTCCTCTAGTTCCGTCCGCAGACTGACCAGCCGCTCCCCGAGCCATGCGCTGACACGCCGGGTTGCGGTTGTCTGGAGATCGATCTGATAGTCGATATACGCTTCCCCGAACGCATTCGCGACTTTCGCGGCAAGCGCCGGATCGCCGGCATAATAGGAAATGTAAATTGTATACGACCGGCCATCATTCATCACACGAACGTTGGTCATGAGGTTATCGATCATTTTCGATGTCTCTGCGTCGTTGCCAAGCACGGTCGCGTCGGTGGTCGCCCGGTCTGATTTGGTTTGCCGCCCTTCGAACAGTCGATCTTTCTGCAGGATGACAAGAACCCGTTCGGCCATGGACCTCGACCCGATGATATCGAGTTCGGTTCGAAGCACCGGGCTTTCCTGAGGCAGTGGAGAGACAACGGATTCGGTGGGGAGTGCTTGAAGCTTGCGGACATCAAGTGCAAGGGTCGCCTCGGCCTTGTATCGGATCGGGGTTCGCGCATAGCCGATTGCCGCGATTGTGAAACTGGCGAGAAAACAGATGAAGACGGCTCTGCGCCGCTCCCGCAGGATGGATATGAAGCGGGAAATACCTTCCTGCTCACCCGGAGATGATGACGACTGGATCATGACGGTTCCTGCTGTGAGCGGAGCATTCGGTAGCGGTCGGTGAGGGGCGTGTGCTTAGCGCTCGTACGCCATGTCGCCGATCTTGCAGGCAACTTCAGTGCGGTTGGTTGCCCCAAGCTTCTTCATGATGTTGCGGATATGTACCTTGATGGTGCTTTCGCAAAGGTTCAGCTCCAGAGCGATATCCTTGTTGGCCTTTCCGCACCGCAGGGCCTCCGCGATAGCCGATTGACGGCTTGTAAATTTCATCGGCGGTATGGCGGCGTGTGCCGTCAGGCCGAACAGACTTTTCATGTTCATGACGCTGCTGGCCGGTATGAAACGGCCGCCCGCGATTGCAAGACTGATCGCCTGGACGCAGACATCGACGCTGACGGAACTCGATATATACCCGCGCACGCCAAGAGCGATCGTATCGAGGATAGTATTGATATCCTGATCGTCGGAGAGCACGACGACGGCGGCCGGCGAAACCGCAGCGACAATCTCCGCAAGCTCGCTGTTTGTCTCTGCCGACGGACCAGGCCAGGCACTGACCAGAACTGCCGCAGGCATGCCGATTTCCGCGCGTGCCTGTTGCCATTCGCCGAGATTGGAGAAGGTCAGGATGCGCCTGTCCGCATATTGATAGTTGAGACTATGGGCGAGGCATTCCCGCTCGAGCATGCGACGATCTATGATGCCGATATAGCCAGCCGCACTTGATGCGGCCTGCGGATGCGGTGCGCCTTCCGGTGGGTTCTCGGAGATGTGGTTATGGATCATGACGAAAATGCCCCCTGTATTGTTTTTGGTTTCTTTTAATTTCCGAAAAACGTCGATTTCGTAACGTCAACAGGCTTTCGCCTGTTTCAGGCGAACGTCAGCTTTCTGACGGTAAAGGCTTCCGCAAAACGTGTAGGCGCACGGCATTCCATTCCCCGCAGCCGCGCCAAGCCGCGAAAGGTATCTGCGTCAAACCAGTCCTTGGATCTCTGTGTTCCAAAGTGCTGCAAGAGAAGCTCGACCTTCATGTTCATCGCGTCTTCGCTCAACGGCACATAGGCATTTCGCCTGCCGAAATCGCCGTCCCATTTCGGGATTTCGTATTCCATGATCAGGTGATTTCTGAAGATGTTGGATGTGAGCCTGTTGATTTCGCGGTGATCCTGATGCGCGTCCTCGCGACTATGTGTGAATATGACGTCAGGGCTGACTTTGTCGCGCAATGTCAGCAGCCATGACTTGATCTCGCGGCTTTGCGAGGGAAAGTAGCTGTCCTGAAACGATGCGAGCTCAATCGAGTAGGATGCTGCTTTTGCAAGAAAAGCTTCGGCGGAACTGCGCGCTTCCAGGGCCCGCTCGTTGCCGGCACTGAGGACGCACCAATAGACATCAAGCAACACGCCCTTTGAAAGCAGGCTGAGGACGGTGCCTCCGACGCCGATCTCAATGTCGTCGGAGTGAGCTCCTAGACAAAGGATCGACAGGCGATCACCGGCGGAGGCGAGGGACATGTTTTTCATGGCAGCAGTTTCGTGTTTGACGACTTGCGTGCCATTGATCCATCGTCTCCAATCCATGGCATGTCACCACGCTCGACCATCGCCTCCAACGTCTGCCAGTCGCGCAGCGTATCCATTGACCGCCAGAAACCCTCATGTTTGTAGGCCATCAATTTGTCTTCAGAAATCAACCTCGAGAACGGTTCCAGCACGAGTTCTTCACCCTCGCGCATGTAGTCGAAAATTTCCGGCCGCATCAGGAAGTAGCCGCCGTTGATCCACATATCGGATGTTTCCGACGACCGAAATTCCCGGACCCTTCCGCTCTCGTCGATTTCCGCCAGGTGGTAGGTGAGGGGCGGTCTGACAGCGAGAAAGCAGGCGAGCTTGTCGCTCTTTTCGAATTGGGCAATCATGTCGTCGAGATCGACGTCGGTCAGGCCGTCGCTATAATTGGCAAGGAACATCTTCTCGCCCTTGAGATGATGACGTACGGCCCAGAGGCGCTCGCCTATATTGCGCCATATCCCGGTATCGATCAGGGATACGCGCCAGTCTCTCGGCAATTCCTCGAGCAACTCCACGCGTCCGGGGCTCGATATGACGCAATCGGCATAGCTTTCCGGCCGGCTGTTCAGAAAGAATTCTTTTATGACATGCGCCTTGTAGCCAAGGCAGAGGATGAAGTCCTCATGTCCGAAACGGGCGTAATATTGCATGACATGCCGCATGATCGGTTGAGACCCGAGCGGGATCAGCGGTTTCGGGACGCTTTCGGAATATTCCCTGATGCGGGTACCCCTGCCGCCGCAGAACAAGACGACCTTCATTGTGCCAACTCCTTCGGATCAATGATGGATATGTCAGGAATTGGTACGATGAATTTCCCGCCCCAGTTTCTGATGTCGTTCATTTGTGCAACGATCTCAGTCTTCAGGTTCCAGGGGAGAATGAGAACGTAGTCCGGTTTTATGCGCTGGATTGCGCTGACGGGCCGGATCGGGATATGCATTCCCGGTGTGAGGCGACCATGTTTGTAAGGATTGCGATCTACTGCAAAATCGATGAAATCGGTGCCGATACCGCAATAATTCAGCAGAGTGTTGCCCTTTCCCGGTGCGCCATAGGCGCAGATCGATTTGCGCATCTCCTTGAGGCGGATGAGGAAAGACAGGAGGTTTCGCTTGGTCTGGCGCACGGCTTCGGAGAATGCCGTATAGGTCTCGATCTTGTCGAGCCCGGCGTTCAACTCCCGTGCCAGAAGGCTATCCACGCGGGCTTCACGCGGAAAATTGCCGTCTTTGTGCGAGAAAAAGACCCGCAGCGAACCGCCATGTGTGGGGATCTCTTCGACATCGAAAACCTTGAGCCCATGACGGCGGGCCATTTTTTCTATGGTCAGCAATGAGAAGTAGGAAAAGTGCTCGTGATAGATCGTATCGAACTGGTTCTCCTCGATTAGCTTTTCTATATGCGGGAACTCGAGGGTGATGACGCCATCAGGCTTGAGCAAGGCTTTCATGCCGGCAACGAAATCGTTGATATCAGGCACCTGTGCGAGGACATTGTTGCCGATGATGAGATCGGCCTTTTGTCCCCTGGCCGCCATATCGGTCGCTAGAGCCTCGTTGAAAAATTCCGTGAGTGTCGGAATACCTTTCCCGATCGCCACCTTTGCGACGTTGACCGCTGGTTCAATTCCAAGCATCGGAATGTTGCTGGTCAGGAAGTGCTGCAGCAGGTAACCGTCGTTGCTGGCAAGTTCGACAACGAAACTGGATTCGCCAAGCGCGAAGCGCTCGATGACCATGTCGCAATACCGTTTCGCGTGAGCGACCCAACTGTCCGAGAACGAGGAGAAATACGCGTACTCCGTGAAAATATTCTCGGGCGCCACATACTCCTGAAGCTGGACGAGGAAGCATTCGTCGCAAACGAATGCATGGAGCGGATAGAATGGCTCGACGTCGTTGGCTGCATCAGCTGCGACGAAGCTTTCGCAGGGCGGAGACATTCCAAGATCAACGAAGGTATGCACCAATGGCGAGCTGCAGAGACGGCAAAGCCCGACGTGATGCGTCGAGCTCAATCTTGCAGAAAAAACTGCCTCATTGTTCATCTGACGCCCCCTGATTTCATCACAGTGTCTTTGAGTGAATTCCAGAAAATTCTTTTATTAACTGGAAAAAATACTATGGATCGGGGTGGGTGACGATACTGCATTCGGCTCGAAAACGTCATCCATAAGCCGTAGGTTGATATGATAATCCGCTAAAATGCGCTTCCGGCGGCTGGTTTCCGCAACCGAAAGGGTGACTTATTTGCCAGCCCGCCTTCAAGGTATGTTGCTGCCTATGGGTGTATTCCGGAGCCGCTGAAATGGCGGAGAATTCTTCTTGAATACGGGGTTGCATCAGGAGCGCCGAATGCTGTTTGAGAAGACGAAAATCGAAGGGCTTTGGGTAGTCAGTACGGTGCCTGTGCGGGACAGTCGCGGCTCTTTTGCCAGGACGTTCTGCAAGCGCGAATTTGAGAGCAACGCGTTGGTATCGGACTTCAGTCAGCACAGCCTTTCTCTATCGAAGCTTAAACACACCGTTCGAGGGCTGCATTTCCAGCGGCCGCCGCATCAGGAGACAAAGCTGGTTACCTGCGTCAAAGGATCGATATGGGATGTCGCCGTCGATCTGCGCCGTGGCTCGCCGACCTATCTGCAATGGGTTGGCATGGTGTTGTCGGCCGACAATGGCGCGCAGTTCTACATTCCCGAGGGTTTTGCACACGGCTTCCAGTCGCTCAGCGACGACGTTGCTGTGTCCTATTTGATTTCGGCGCCCTATGCCGAGGCAAGTGCGGCGGGGATCCGTTATGACGCGCCCGCGATAGGTGTAGAATGGCCTGCGCCGCCCTCGGTCATATCGGAAAAGGACCTCGGTTGGCCTGCTTTGCAATGAAGGTCTAGCGCGTCAGGAAACCGAGGTTCGAGACAAGGCCCGCCTCGAGCAGCCTGCCGGCAGCGCTCGCAATATCGACAAACGGCATTTTAGACCTTTCGGCGATATCCAGTAGCGAGTTGGTTCCATCGCCGAGGTTGAGTATCCATAGATAGGCCATGGTACGGTCGTCATTCGTCTTATGGCCGCCTATCGCAGGGAAAAGCCCGTATTTCCCTAGCTGTGGCTCACCCTTGGGCCGAAGGTTCAACGGCGTCCAGTTGTCTTCGAGAGCATCGATCATGTCCATGATCATCCAAAAGGATGAGTCGAGATGTTTGGGCTCGATGAAGTCGAGATTGTCGGCCGAGGTGTGATATTCGGGAAAGGTTCCGAAAGCGCTTCTCTGCAGCAGTCCAACCGGCAGGTTGAAGCCCGGCGAACAGAATTGGCGCTCGTCGTAGCCGTAGGGAATGAAGTCGGCGATTGCCAGATGTTTGCGATCCTCTCCGCAGCGGGTGCAGGCGGCGATTCGGTCGATCAGTGCATCTCCCCTGCGGCTGCGCTTGTAGTTCGGCCCGCCCCCGTCACCAATGCAAGAAACCACAAGACCATGCGCAATGTTCGATATCCCGTCTTCGTTCTGCGCAAGCCATGACAGGGAGCCGATCGTTCCGGGTGCGAAGACGAACCTGTAGCTGTAATATGTGGACCTGCTTTTCAGGCCTGCAGCAAGACACGTTAGCAATGCCAGGCCGGAACAATTGTCGTTTGCGAGCGACGGGTGACAGATATGCGCGAAGAGAAGCACCTCTTTGGTGCTTTGTCCGATATGCAGATATTCGCCGTAATACAGATTGCCTGACACCTTTTCGGTGTCGATGACGACTTCATAGTCGCCTTCCTCTAGCTTGAGGAATTCATGATGCGACATGCAAAAGCCCCAGGCATCCGTGTAATAGGCTGTTTTGTAAGGAATGAGATCGGGTTGTGCCGGCAAGGTGTAGATATGCGCTTGCAGTTCGGCCAGCGGCATCACGCGACGTTGAGGGATGCTGTAGCTCATGAGATGCAGGTTCGACATTTGAAAATCGATCACCTTGCGACCCGCCGCGTTCTTCACATAGGCGTCCCGGACGGTCCATTCCTGGGGCACCGTCCAGTCGAAAACCCGCGTCCCGCTAGGGACGGCGCGCTGCTCGATATCGATATAGTCTTTAAGGATATCGATGGTGTCACACACGCCTTTGCCGGTGATGCTGCGACAGATCGGAAAGAGGCGGGAAGCCAGATCATGAATAGTCTGGCCGATACCTGCCTCTCTCCATGCATCGCCTGTCAGCTTTGCACCAGGCTCTATCTTGCCCATCCGGGCCTCCTGTTTAAACCGATGCTGCAATATCGGCGTTCTGGCGCGGCGCGGCCATGGGGCGGCGCAGGTTGATGTCGATATCCTTGTCGCCGATCAGCTTCTGGAGTTGGCCGATCCGCTGATAGTGCGGTCCCTCGAATTCGGCCATTGTCAGGCCGGCGCTCTTGTAGGCCCGGTAGAGTTGCTCGGCACCTGCGGCGGCCGTCCATGTCGGTTTAAACGCCGGAAGCGCGCGGGCGATCTTGCCAAAATCGACGCGGTACGAACGGGTATCGGGGCTTGCATCGCTCGCATATTGCAGCCGGCATCCGGGCACCGTGAGAGCGACGATTTCGGCAATCTCCCGGATCTGATAGTTGTGCGCATCCTGTCCGACGTTGAAAGCCTGATTGTGTATGGCATCGGTCGGCGCTTCGAGCGCAGCCAGAAAGGCGCGCGAAATATCCTCGATGTGAACGATTGGGCGCCATGGCGATCCGTCGGATTTCAGGAGGATCAGTCCTTCCGTCACCGCCCAAGCGGTCAGGTTGTTGAGGACGATATCGAAACGCAGCATGGGCGAAAGGCCATATGCTGTTGCCGGACGCATATAGACCGGTGAGAAGCCGGGGCTCGCAAGGCTTGCAATCTCCCGCTCCGCCAAGACCTTCGACGTGCCGTAGGCCGATACCGGCTTCAGCTCGGCCGTCTCGTTGACCAGTCCTTCGCCAGCGGCGCCGTAGTTGCTGCACGACGAGGCGAAGATGAAACGCTTGACGCCTGCCTGCTTTGCGGCTCGCGCTGCCCGAACGCTGCCGCGGTAATTGATCTCATAGGTAATTTCCGGATTGAGATTGCTCAGCGGATCGTTGGACAGCGCCGCAAGATGAATGACAGCGTCGAAACCTTCCATATCCGAAGGCTGGATATCGCGGATGTCCTTGCAGACGCCGGGGACCTGCGGCAAAGGTCCGCCTGGAACATAAGCGCAGCGATGGTAGAATTCAGTGTCGTAGCCGTGTACTTCGTGACCCGCCTTGCGCAGGATGGGTACCATGACGGAGCCGATGTATCCGCGATGCCCGGTGACTAGAACGTGCATGAAATTTCCCCTCAAAATCTATTTTCGATCGCAACGAGCGTATCTTTTCAGGCTAGATCGATGCACCGCGCAAAGCGGCTGTATCGATAATGCGAACGGTCTAGGTGCCCCTGCCGGTTAAGGCTTTCGGATGCTTTCCGATAATTCGGGCATGTCGGCCATGACCAACCCATGGCTGGCCTGATGCTGCGCGTTGCCGTTGAAACGCCGGAAGACGACATCGGATGGGCGTCCTGTCAGGAATTTGTCGACGCCGTATTCCAGCGCTTTACGGTAGACGACGAGCGCTCCATCGATGGCGTCAAGCGTTTTGGCTATATCCTCGTCCTCATGCGTGTAGCTTACAACGAGAGACGGTGCGAGAAGGCCGCGACGGATGGTTTCCTGCAGAAACAGCGAGCGAAAAGCCTGAGACGGCTTTCCGGTCTGGTCCAGCGTGAAGTAGCTGAGGCAGGCAGAATGGCCCTGGATGCCGAAGTAGGAATCGAGCCCGTGCGCAATTGCGATCTGGCTGATGGCGGCGCGCAGCGAATTTCCCTGTCGGACCAGATGTGGGACCACGGGTTCCTGCGTGTAAACCTTCATGGTTGCGATGGCCGCGGCCATCGCATGCGTTTCCGCGCCATGCGTCGTCGAAAGCAGGAAGACGCGGGGGGCATCGGTTTGATCGATACCGCCTCGTTCCATGAATTCCCGCTTGCCGGCAAGTGCGGAAATCGAAAAGCCATTCCCCAGCGCCTTGCCGAAACAGGATAGATCGGGGGCGATATCGTATGTCTTCTGCGCGCCACCCGCATCCCAGCGGAAGCCGGTGATCATTTCGTCGAGAATGAAAAGCGCGCCGTTTTCGTGGCAAAGATTCTGGAGTTTGTGAAGAAACTGGTCCCGAGGCGGATCACCGCGCGACGGCTCCAGGATGAAGGCGGCTATGCGGCCTGGAAAACGGTCAAACAGACTGCGCGCACTCGCCAGATCATTATAGCTGAAGCCAAGGACCAGATTCTGGATCGCCTGAGGAATGCCCGCATTCATCTCCGTTGTTCCGATGAACCAGTCGTCGGTGGAGAAAAAGGGGTGGTCGCTGCAGCGCGCGATCAGGTCGCGGCCGGTAACAGCCCGCGCAAGTCGTATCGCAGCGGATGTCGCATCGGAACCGTTCTTGCAGAATTTGACCATTTCGGCCGTCTGGATCGTATCAAGGAAGGTCGAGGCGCATTCCACCTCGATCTTTGAGGGGCGCGTGAAATTGCAGCCGCGGTATAGTTCCGCACGCGCAGCCTCTACGACGTCGGCATAGGCATGGCCAAGGCCGACAGCCCTATTGCCCATACCGTACTCGATATATTCATTTCCATCGACATCCCAGACATGACAGCCATATCCCCTTTCAATGAAGCCGGGAGACAGGACAGGGTACTGGTCGTCACCCTTTGCATAGGTATGTGCGCCGCCCGGTATGATGTTGCGGGAGCGCAGGCGCAATCGATCCGAGTTTTCGAAATTTTCGACGAAAGTTTGCATGGCGAAATCCCGGGTCCATATGTCCAATGACCAGAGATTACCGTATCCGGCCCGGTGGCCGTCACCCCGTCTTTATGCTTGGAATGCTAGCCGAAAGGCTTAGAGGAGATGTACAATCTTCTTGTCATAATCGTTCCGATGCGTTTGCATCTTGCGGGGCCCGACACCCGCAGGCAATTATGGATTTACAACAGGTCCACTGCACGACACATGACTAGTTTTTGAAGAGATCGGATATTTTAAAGATCACTTCCGTTCTGTTTTTGGCGTCGACTTTCTTCATGATATTGCGAATATGTACCTTTACGGTGCTTTCACGAAGATTGAGTTCATAGGCTATGATCTTGTTTGGCTTGCCTTGCGTCAAGGCGTTGATGACATCGACCTCACGTTGGGTGAACATGGCCGTGCGCTGACGTTCCTTGTCTTCCGCAACCACGAGCAACTGCCTGAGATCGCTCAGATTTTCAGCTGATACGAAAGCGCCGCCCGCCAATGCAAGTGAGATGGCGCCCACGCACACCGCCAACCCTATCGACGAGGAGATGTACCCGCGAACTCCCGCGTCGAACGCCCTCATGACCTGACGCAGATCGCGGTTTTCCGCAAGAATGACGACTGGCAGATAAGGGAAATCGGCGATGAATTCCCGCAACTCGTGAAGGGAAACGTCATCGCAAAAATCGCTGCGACCGACATTGACCAGGATGCCGCTATGCTGGCCGTTTGGAGCATGTCTCCAGTCGTCGAGTGATGAAAACAACTCGACTTCCATATCAAGGCCGTATGCGATCAGGCTCTGAGCCAGACACTCACGGTCGAGCGCGCGGTCGTCGATGATCGCCAGCTTTCTGACCGAAGTTTCCATAGGTTTCGAATGCGCAACCACATGGAAATTTGATGAGAATTGGCTATGTCCGTTGTTAGGAACTGATGTCAGCATGTTATGTCCTATCCGCGCTAAAGATTGCTTTGCGAACCTGCCTGGCTTGGCAGAGACGCAACCGAAGAGTTTCTTTCTACGAGCCCGCACAACGGACGTCGGAGGTAATTCAACCCGGAACGTCGTCATCAATCTGGAACTTCGGAAGAGATGATCTGAATTGCGGTCTGGATTTTTCGGAATTTAATGTCGGCCAGAAAGCAATAGACGTGGCACTACCCGAATTTCTACTCCGGCATCCTACAATGGAGTATCTCAACTGGAAAAGGCTCGGAAATTACTCACTTTTGATTGAGATTTCGAGACGGTGTTCAATCTGGCATGACGTAAAAATGCCAGCAGGCGCACGAGAACCGGTGAAATGGAATTTCGATCACACCAACTTCATTCTTCGCGGGCCGCGTCTAATTATATTGGATGAATTATAATATTTGCTGGATTGATTTATCATCAACCTTTGTTGCTCTTGTTTTTGATGTCGGCAACCTATGCGTGTTAATCGCATTTTCAAATTGCGCCTCAAGACAATTCAACACACTGTACCCCGTATATAACGGGGCGTGGTGAATATTTATCACTGACGAATGATCTCAAGGCCGTGTGGCCGTTTTCAAGACTTCGTTGACCCTCCACCCCCTGACGCTTCGTAAGGGTCGATTTCTGTTTGGAATGCGCGTCAATTTTAACGAGAGTGAATATGACGGAACGCGGCGCGGATAGTAACAAGGTTCCCTCTACTTTCGAGGTAGACACCGGTCCGATGTCCGGGTCACAGGAAGCAAGTCCCGTTAGGATGTTCCCGATTGTCGGCGTCGGAGCTTCATCGGGTGGACTGAATGCGTTCAGATCCCTGCTCAAGGCGTTGCCTGAAAAAACCGGCTGTGCGTTTCTTCTCGTTCAGCATCTTGACCGGTCGCATGAAAGCATGCTCGCAGAACTTCTGGCGAGCGAAACGAATATGGTCGTGACCGAGGCTGTCAATCTTGCATTGATAGAGCCCGAGCACGTCTACGTCATTCCACCAAAATTCTTGATGTCGGTTGATGGAGGACGCATATATCTGTCGCCGCGGCGGGAAATGCATGAGGCACCTCTGCCGTTTGATGTTCTCCTGGGTTCGATGGTCAAGGAGTACGGACCATGGTCGATAGCGGTCGTCCTGTCCGGCACGGGATCCGACGGCTCATCCGGTGTCCAGCAGATCAGGGACTTCAAGGGGCTCGTTCTGGTACAGGAGCCTCAAGAGGCACAGTTCGACGGCATGCCCGAAAGTGTTATTTCGCTAGGGATTGGCGCTACCGTTTTGCCGGTTGCTGAGATGCCTGCTGCCATTGCCAAACATATTGCGCTGTTGTCGCGGCTTCGAGCCGATCACTCGATGGTGCGCCAAATGCCCCAGCTGGACCGGATCATCGAGATATTGAGAGTTTCCACAGCGAATGATTTTTCGGCCTATAAACATGGAACGATGCAGCGCCGTGTCGAAAAACGCATTGCGGTTCTCGGTATCGAGATCGAGGAGATTGACCGATATCTTGAGATGCTCGAAAACAGCGAAGAAGAGCGCCAAAATCTCGTCAGGGATCTCCTGATCAACGTCACCAGCTTCTTCCGCGACGGGAAGGTGTTCGACTTTTTACGCGATACCATTATTCCGGATATTCTCCACGCAAAAGCGGCTCACGGAGCAGTGCGGGTCTGGGTCGCTGGATGCAGCACGGGGGAAGAAGCATATTCTCTGGCTATTCTCTTCCTCGAGCTCATTCAGTCTATGGGCCTTCGTCTCCAGTTTCAGATGTTTGCCTCGGACGCCGATGGCGAGGCGGTTGCAATTGCCAGAGACGGACATTATTCACATGAGGCGACCAAATCGCTGCCGACGGACTTGCTGGAAAAATATTTCGTAAGGGATGACAACGGATACACCGTGACGGCGCAACTGCGTGGGGCGGTTGTATTCACCGTGCAGAATGTCCTGAGCGACCCACCGTTCTCACGGATCGATCTGATTTCATGCCGCAACTTGTTGATTTACCTCGAAGCGGACGCCCAAGCCAAGGTTTTGTCGCTTTTCAGGTTTGCCCTGCGGGAGAACGGCATTTTACTGGTCGGAAAATCCGAAACCGTTGGCGGAATGGATGACCGTTTCAAGCTGATTTCGGAAACCGAACGGGTATATCGGCGTATCGGGCCGCCGGTTTTCGGTGATCTTAATTTCGGCGTGGCTCCGGGTGGAAATGTCAGAATTCCCTCTTCGCTAGGAAAGGTGACTTCAGCGTCGAGGCACAGTGCGCTTGCCGACGCGGTTGCCCAGGTTCTGCTGGGTAGCTACGTGCCCGCCGCGATCCTCGTCAATAGAAAGTATGAATATCTTTACTCCATAGGCCCGACAGCAAGGTTCCTGCGGATCGCTTCAGGTCCGGCATCGCATGATCTGTTCGCCATGACACCGAAGGCGCTCCATAATAAGATCAGGTCTGCGATCCACCGTGCGACCCGCGATCAGAAGCCTTTCGTAGCCAAGAATGCAAAACTCGACAGCAACGGCGCGCATATCGAGTTCAGCATTCACGTAGAACCGCTGTTCAGTCAGGGTGAAGAGCTGTTCCTCATATGTTTCGTGGAAGATGCTGCGCAAGCCAACAGGGTTGTCCGATCGCAGAAATCATCGACGACAGATGCGTCGCCCATTACCGAGTTGGAATTCGAACTGGAGGAGACACGGGCGGAATTGCAGGGCGCCATACGCAATCTGGAAATTGCCAGCGAAGAACAGAAGCAGATCACCGCCGAAGCACTGTCTCTGAATGAAGAGTATCAGTCGACGAATGAGGAACTCGTTACTTCGAAAGAGGAGCTTCAATCCCTCAATGAAGAGCTGACAGCCCTCAACAATCAATTGCACGAAGCACTGGAGCGTCAGCGTGCAGTTTCCAACGATCTGCAAAACGTCTTGTACAGCACCGATGTCCCGACGCTCTTTCTGGATGCCAGTCTTCGTATACGGTTTTTCACACCAGCCACCCGGTCAGTATTCAAGATTATATCGTCCGATGTCGGCCGCCCCCTCTCGGACCTCAGCGGCTTTGATGGGGACATTTCGCTTCAAGTCGATGCGATGGCGACCCTCCAGGACGGCAATACAATCGACAGGGAGATAGGAGGACCTGACGGCCGCTGGTATGTCCGCCGCATCAAACCCTATCGCGGCGAGAGCGAGACCGTCGACGGGGTCGTTATCACATTCATCGATATGAGCGCCCAGAAGCAGGTTGCGGAAAGCAGGGAAGCTGCAAAGAAATCCGCCGAGCGGGCGACTGAGGCAAAGTCGCAGTTCCTGTCTGCGGCAAGCCACGATCTGCGTCAGCCGCTGCAAACCTTGAAGCTGTTGCAGGGGCTTTTGGAAAAGAGCGTGGGCGAAGGCCAGGCGCGCACCTTCGTTCAGAGGATGGAGGAGACGCTGTCGTCGATGTTGGGAATACTCAACTCCGTTCTCGACATCAACCAGATCGAAGCGGGTATGGTGGAACCTCAGATCGTGAGCTTTGCAATAGGCGATCTTCTGGGAAGGCTCTTCAAGGAATTTTACTATCCCGCTCAGGCCGCCGGGCTGCAACTCCATGTCGTGCCGTCCAGCCTCGCCGTTCGCACCGATCCGCGTCTGTTCGAGCAGATCGTCCGCAACCTTCTGTCCAATGCGCTGAAATATACGACGAGCGGCAAAATTCTGGTCGGTTGTCGCCGGCGCGGTACGAAGGTTCGTTTCGAAGTGTGGGACACTGGCATCGGCATTCCCGAAAACCATATCGAGGATGTTTTTCAGGAATACCTCCAGCTCGATGCGCCTGCTGGAACGGAAGACCGTGGTTTGGGGCTGGGATTGTCGATCGTCAAGCGGCTCAGCGAGCTTCTCGAACTAAGGGTAGTGGTGCAGTCACGACTGCATAAAGGTTCGGCATTCATGATCGAGATCGATCACGCACCGGCCGGTGAGCCGCTTGTACCACTTCCTGCGCCAGTGGATGACCATTCGAACCAAGCGGCTACCCTGTCGTGGGCGTCGGTTCTGATCGTCGAAGACGAAAACGGCATGCGTGATTTGCTCAAGATGGGACTTGAGCAGACTGGATATGTGGTGGCTGCGACCTCTACGGCTGCCGAGGCGCTCGCGATTGTTCGAGGATTGCAGTTCACGCCCGACGTCATTCTCGCAGACTACAATCTCCCTACCGGGGGGAATGGCATAGCTGCAATAGGAGATATCCGGCAAGCACTCCGCCGAAATGTTCCGGCGCTCATTCTCACAGGCGATATTTCAAGCAAGGCCCTGAGGGCTTTTGCACAGCACGAAATTCCGTATCTGCACAAGCCGGCGAAACTCAAGGACGTCGTGCAGGTCGTCGAGACCCTGGTTGTTCGCCAAACCGACGAGAGGGTAGTGCACATAAGCGAACCCGAATACATGAGGCCGATGACGGGTCGGCTCATCGAAGTCATCGACGACCAGCAGGACATCAGGGACAATTTGCGCGCTCTTTTCGAAGGAGAAGGCTGGACGGTTGCAACCTATGTATCGGCAGAAGAGTATCTTGCAGATTACCAGCCGGACAGATCAGGTTGTCTGCTTGTCGATGCGTATCTGCCGGGCATGGTCGGCATGGAGTTGCTGCGTTTGCTGAAAGAAAAACATCATCGGTTTCCGGTGATTGTGATCACGGGTCGTAGCGATGTCCGTATGGCAATCAATGCGATGCGATATGGAGCGGCCGATTTCATCGAGAAGCCGTTTTCTTACCAGGAAATATATCGGAGCGTGCAATCGGCCCTCGAGCGATCGCGTGATGCAAACGAGCGCGAAGAGCGGCGTGAAACGGCTCGTGCCACGCTGGCAACGCTTACTCGCAAGCAACGCCAGATCCTTGACCGGATTGTTCAGGGGCAGGCCAACAAGGTTATTGCAGCTGATTTGAAGCTTAGTCAGCGCACTGTCGAGAACCATCGCGCATCAATCATGCGCCGAACGAAATCCGCTTCGTTGTCGGCGCTGTTGCGGCTTGTCCTGAATGCCGAAGAATAGGCCGTCATCATCGAAAATTTGGCCGGTCTATCGCTATCGGCGGGCGATCGCTGCGCGAATGCGATGCAATGCATCAGGTCGGCGCACAAGATAACTCACCGGTGGCAGAAACGCTGAAGCGGGTCTCAGGCGGAAAGCCTGTGCGAGAAGGGCACCCGCGCCGGGCCGGCGCCGGACCAGATTGGAAAGCGCGCACCAATAGGCGCGGTCGCTCAGGCTCGCGCGACCGCGCCTTAGCAGTGTTTGGGCATCGGCAAGCAAAGCCCCTTCATTGCCAAAGAAGCTTTCGAGCGCGGCTTCGATTTCGGTATTCCAGGCAAGCACGTTATCAAGGATGGCGGATTGGTTCGCACCGTGGATACGGGTGAAATTCTGCACGGCATCAAGTTCGACGATGTCGCCAAGCACCGCGAGCCGCATCCACATCTCGACATCGTCGGTATGGCGTAGTGCGGGCCGGTAATGACCGGCATGTTGCTGAATGTGCGTTCTGGTAACGGCGAGTGGGCCTGCTACCGGGCTGCGTCCCGTCCCGCAAATTTTGGCGATGAAGTCGACCCCGCGATGAAGCTGCATGCCACCGGCATCGCTGCGAAGGCCCAATGCTATGTCGGCATCGTCACTGAAGAAGGTGGTGCGGCCGAACGCCATGTGCGCGCCGGGGCTATTGTCGAGCGCGTCCATTGCGCGCGCGAGTGCTCCAGGCGACAGGACATCGTCGGCGCAGATGATGGCAAAATAGTCCGCCCGAGCCCAATCGATGCCTTCGTTGAAAGACGCGTGACCGCCGAGGTTCCTTGCGCGCAGGCTCGTTTCGATGCGGGGATTTGCTGCCGCGAGAGACCGGACGATCGCGACACTGTCGTCTGTGGAGGCATTGTCGATGATGAGGATACGCATGTCCGGGATGTTTTGGCCAAGGACGCTTTCTACGCATCCCTCCAGAAAGCGACCGTAATTGTAGTTGGGGATGACGATATCGATGCTGCTCATGGTTCCACCGCTGCGGCAACGACGGTGTCGGGAATGGAAGCCGGTGCAGGAGGTTTTCCGACCCTGCGCAGACTCCCGGCAAAAGCATCGAGCGTCGAACGTATTTCGCTGACGAGTGGATGACGCAGAAGAAACAGGCAAACGGCCCAGCCTGTCACCGAAAGGATGACGGCGCCGCCAGCCATGGCGAGGGAGTAATCGAAGCGGAATCCCATCCAGGCAGATATGGCAAGCGGCCCCACAATCGCGGCAAGGGTCACGGCGGCACTCGGCCCGATGGCTGCGAACAGTTCGGGTAACTTAAAGTGCGCATGGCGTCTGACGAGATAGAATGCGACGAGCATCTGGAAGGGCAGCGTGACGAACTGGCTCAGCGCTACCGCGGTGAGGCCAAAGAAGCTGGCAGAGCAGAGCACAATTGCCGAGACGCTGCGGCAGACGAAATTGCCCAGAAAAGCCTCCCGGTTGGCGTTGAGAGCGATCAGCAGCGGCGTTGTCAAAACCATGGGAAACCAGAAGATCGACGCAAGCGCGAGAATCCGGGTGATCGGTACGGCGGCGAGCCACTGGTCTCCAAGTGCAAGGCGCACGATGGGATCGGCGAGAATGGCCACCATGATCAGCGACGGCCAATACAGCACGGTGATGTAACTGAGGGCGCGCAGGTAGGACCTGCGGACGTCTCCACCTTCGCGAACTTCGGCGGCGAGCGCCGGGAAGGCGAAGGAAAAGATTGCCGAGAGGAAAATGCGATCGGGAATGGAGCAAACGGTATTGGCGCGATTGTAGATCGCGACCGCTGTCGGTGTCATGGCAAAGCCGAGCACCAGTTGCGGCAGGGACTCGTATAATTTGTCAACGATGGTTGCAGCGCCCCTGTAACGGCCGAATTCGGCCATACGGCGCCACGACTTGAGCGAAAGGCGTGCTGTACGCTGGGCCGGATCGGCATAGGCTGCAAGGGCGCTGGCAACGCTGTTGCCGACGAGCAGGCCGAGCGCGAAGCTGACGAAGCCCCATCCATTGCTGGCAGCGAAGATCGTCACGGTAGCCATAGCCACGAGGCCGATGGTTCGCACCCGTGCGATGGTGCCGAATGCCAGCCGGCGACGCAGCATGGAAAATGCCGGCATGCCCAGGCTTTCGGCCATGACGGCGGCAATTGCCAGGATAAGATAATGCTGGAGACCGGGCTGGTGGTAGAAAATCGCCAGATAGGGTCCGCATAGATAGAGAACGATCCCGAGAATGCCGCTGACGAGGAGCAAGAGTGTAAGCGACGTGTTGATGTCATCGCGTTCAACGACATCGAGCTGAATGAGAAAATCGGAAGAAACGAATTCGCGAAAGGCGAATATCACCGATGTCACCCCGTAGCCGATGACGGCAAAGCCAACTTCCGCCGGCGACAATAGTCTCGATACGATCGCGATCAGAGCGAGATTGATCGCAATTCCGAGGTGCTGTTCCAGCATGGCCATGAAAAAGGCGCGGCGGACTTTGTGCATCGAGGGCTCCGACAGCGTCGCCGATAATCGACGGTAGCGTCAAATCTAGAGTGGGGACTTGGATCTTGGAAATCTGACCGTTGGGATGGCAGCCGGATCCGTAGGTGTAGGCCGTTTGGAGAATGTCCGTTGAAGGGCGTGCGACATTGTGCGGACTACTCCCGTCGAGTGGTGAAGAGCCTCGGTATTACGTCGAAAGCATTAGGCTGCGGGACACCTTTGCTAAGGCGTAACGCTCTGCGGCGTTGCGACGGCATCATTTGAGAGAAATTCCCGGCCGAGTAGCGCCTCTTGCTCGGAAAGCTGGCGCTTGAAGCGATCATTGGCGTGGTCGATCCGCTGTCTTACCGCCCCGGCTCCAGCGAGTATCTCCTTCACCAGCACGATAACTTCCTCGACTTCGAACGTGTCGATGTGTCGGGCAAATTTCTCCTGGTCGAAATCGTTCATCAGATCATCGAACTTTCTGGCATAACCTATTGATATTGTCGGATTTCCGAGTTTCAGGGAACAGACAACTCCATGATATCTCGACACCACCGCAAGGTCGATTGCTGCCATCTGCTGCATGATATCGCGCAGCGTTGCGGCCGAGCTGATGTCGATCTGCGCCAACTCGTCCTCGGAGAGCATGTCCGTCAGCAGAAACATCAGATCCGCGCAGGCGACCCTGTCCGTAATGTCTCCCATCAAAAGGGTGATGCGATGGCCTTCACCGATCAACCAGCTCACGAGCCGTGAGAGCTTGTGGATGTAGGTCTTGTAAATCCTGGCGGCCTCGGGGTCGTTGTGACGCCAGCCGCGATAGTCCATGACGCCGACACCTATTCTCATTACGCCGTCGGCGGGGCTCTGCCGGTGGGGCACAGGAATAGGAAGATCAAAGGCGATATCGGGGTAACGGTGGTCTCGCGACACGTCGACACCGATCGTTTTCATGTAGTTGAGCGAGAAATCGTCCCGGTAGGATCGATAGGAGGCCATCTGTGCGGCAGAGCGCAGGAACCAGCGGCTGAGACGGCTTTTCATCGGGCCAGCGCCGATGCTGACGAAGGCGATCCGTGTGTTGCGAAGGCGTGCAACGAGACACCAGCAAAACACGACAAAGGGCCAGCCGAACCACTTTTCCTGAAAATCATCGAGGATGCCGGTCCCCGGTATGATCATCAGGTCAGCCTTGTCGAAACTAAAGAGGGAACTGACCAATAGCATGAGCCGTGAAGGCACCTTGCCGAGCAGCTTGTCCAGGTGCCTCATCCATGCATTTGTCAGGGGAGGCCCCCCAACACCCATCGCACGAATATTGAACTTCGCACTTACGACTGTCGGACTTGCACAGATACACAACAGATCGGCATCGGGCCTCATCCTGCGCAGATAAAGGAGCATGGCTTCCAGCGATCCGTCATTGCCCGAATTGCCAGAGCCAAATTGTCCAAGGAGAGTGATCCTCATTTATTTTCCAATCGCAGCCCGGCGCCGACACGCTCGATATGGCATTGATATCCGCTGGAGCAGTCCGACCCCACACCGACATTCGGGTTGCGTCTTACGCCAAACGAATAGTCTGACTGACGCAAACCTCTCAAAGGAAGATACAGCTAAGCCTAAGATGCAACTGACTGTCATCCCGTGGCTTTTTAGTATGTCGCCTTAGCAGCCACTCGAACCATCCGCCGTCGATCCGTTGCGGCATGGTTGTGGATGCAAGAGCGAGAGTGTCCCATGAAGCTTGCCTATTTTGTTCTTCCCCATATCGGCGGCACCTATTCCGTCTTCAAACATCTTCGCAAAGGTCTCGCTGCCTATGGCATAGACGTGCGATGGCTCGGCGTGTGCAAGGAAACATACGGGCTGCCTTTCGATCTCCAGGGTGAGAAGGCTTTCGGTCAATTGCTGCGGATGCCCGTCAATCTCAGCGAACGCGAATGCGCAGGGCGAATGGCGACTGCCATCGAAGACGGAGGGTTCGACGGTGTGATCGTCAACGTTCTAGGCGATCAGTTGCAGACAAATATCGCGCGCTATTTGCCAGAAGGTATCCTGCGTATTCTCGTCGTCCATAATATCTCGCCTGGAACATACGCGGCTGCGCGCTCGGTCCGGGACTATGCCCATGTCACGATCGGCGTATCGGAGCGGTGCCGCGCCGACCTTGTCGCGCGCAACGGCTTTTCGAAGGAGCGTACCTACGCAATCCCGAATGCGGTGGACAGCGATGCGTTCCGGAGCCAGGCGGTTCGGCGCTTCAACCGAGGGCCGGAACTCAAGGTTCTCTTCGTCGGCCGCATTGAAGATGCATCGAAAGGCGTGATGTGGCTGCGGGAGATACTGGATGCCTCGCCCGAGGCCGTGCGCCTGACGATCGTCGGAGATGGGCCGGATATGGGCAAGCTCAGGCGACGGCTAGACGGCCATGGCCATCGCGTCAGTTACGCAGGATCCGTTCAGCTTTCAGACATACCGGTCATCATGGCCAGTCACGATGTTCTCATCATGCCGTCCCGCTTCGAGGGGCTTGGCATGACGATGATCGAGGCAATGGCCGGCGGCTGCGTCCCGGTCGTGTCTCATATCCGCGGCGTGACGGACACGATTGTCGAGCCGGGCCGAAACGGCTTCCTGTTCCCGATCGGCAATTATACGGCAGCGGCCAATGCGATCGCGCGCTTGCATGCCGATCGCGACCTTCTCGAGCGGATGTCGATCGCGGGAAAGGAAATGGTCCTGAACCGCTTCAGCATCGAACGGATGGCCGCACGCTACAACGAAGTCATCACTATGACACTGAACGACCGTCCTGGCCTGTCAACAGTGCTCAGGATGGAGGACTGGTCTATTCCCGCCGGTTTGAGGCCGGGCCTTCGAACCTATCTGCCGTTGCCCTTGAAAAACTGGCTTCGCGTCGTTCGTGAACGGCTCTGAAGCGATGATCGGCGATCAGCGGCGACTTGGACATCTGTGTGGCGTCTTCTTTTTTTGGCTATGCATGTTTTCGACCTGCAACGCCCAGGATACCGTTTTTCCGCTGCAGACGTCGAAGGACGGGCGTTATCTTGAAGACAGCAAGGGTCTGCCGTTCCTGATTGTCGGCGACAGTGCGTGGTCGCTCATTGGTGATACCTCTATTCCCGATGCGGAATTTTATCTGGAAACCCGAAAGCGGCAGGGCTTCAACACCGTGCTTGTATCGTTGATCGAGCATCAGTTCTCCCGCAAGGCGCCGGCGAACTTCTACAACGAGAAACCTTTCGCAGGCGATGCATTCGAGCAACCAAACGAGGCCTATTTCGACAGGGCAGAAGCCGTCATAAAGGCAGCCGCCAGCCACAACCTGCTGGTGCTTCTCTGTCCGGCCTATAGCGGCGCACGCGGTGGCCCCGAAGGATGGTATCAGGAAATGGTCGCGGCCGGGCCAGAAAAGCTGCGGGCTTATGGACGCTATGTCGGGCAGCGTTTTGCGAAGTACCCCAACATCATCTGGGTGCAGGGCGGGGATTACGATCCGCCCGATCGCAATCTGGTCATGGCTGTTGCAATGGGGATCGCTGAAACTGATCTTTCGGCATTGCAGACCGTGCATGGCAATCCCGATACCGTGACGAGCGATTTTTGGCGGGGCGCTTCCTGGCTCGATATCGATTCAGTTTATACTTACAGCAATGTCGCGGCGGAGGTGCTGGATCGTTACCGATCTGGACCAAGACGCCCTTTTTTCCTCATCGAAGGCGCATATGAAGGCGAGAACGATGTGAAGGAGCGTCAGGTTCGTCTTATCGCCTATGGTGCGCTGCTTTCAGGCGCGAGCGGTCAGCTCTTCGGCAACAATCCGGTCTGGCATTTTTCCGCCGCCGGGCTTTATGAAGCGAAGGACAGCTGGCAAGGTTCGCTGAACAGCCGTGGTGCTCAAAGCATCACCCATCTGGCCTCGCTTTTCAGACAACTGGCATGGTGGAAGCTCGTACCCGATCAGGGAAGCTTGCTGAAAAGCGATGCGGGCGCATTCGCGGCGCGCGACAGGGAAGGGTTTTTCGCCGTGATCTATCTCGACACTCCTTCCGTTGCGATCGATCTCGACAGTTTGGCGGCAGGCGAGAAAACCCTTCGCTGGTATGATCCCTCGAATGGAATTTACATCGAACCGATCGAGCGTCTTGGCCGCAGCGGCCTTCGTAACGTGACGGTGCCGGCATCGGCGAATGCTTTCGGCTTTCAGGACTGGATCGCCGTTCTCTCCACACAGGAATGATCACTTGCAAGATGCCGCACGCTGCCGAGTCGTTCATTTGTGGTCGCTCGCCGTCAAGGTCTCAAACCTAGCTCTTTCGATAGTCGATCCGGTTCGGGGGTGGGTAGGGTAGCCGTTAATTTCGACACCCTCTCCCTTTGGTGGATTTCACACGCCTTTTGCCCGCATACCCCTCAGGGCCGGTGTTTTTTAGGATCGTCTGGAGGCGAGTATCGTTGCAAATGCGCCGCCAAGCTTCAGTGTGGGGATCAGACATGTCGGGGATACTCTTCAACACCATTGCCACTTTCGTTCTGTGCGTATCCCTCATCGTCGTTCTCAGGCGCCTGACCATTGTGTTTCAGCTTGTGGATCGCCCCGATTCAATCCGCAAACGCCACACGGGAGCCGTTCCTCTTTGCGGTGGCATCGCGATCTTTGCCGCTTTCGCTGTTTCCGCATTCGTCGGTGGGTGGAGCGAGGCTCTCGGCATGAACTTCTGGCTCGGGCTGGCGGTCATTCTACTAATGGGCGTTGTCGATGATCGCCGGCCGCTACCCGCAGCAGGACGCCTTCTCATGCAACTAGCAATGGCGATCGCTCTCGTAGGCGGCGCCGATATCGGCTCTCTCTCCATCGGCGTGCTGTTCACGCAGCATTCCGAGCTGTTCCTGCCGCTATTTTTCGTCATCGGAGTTCTCTTCGTGACCGGGCTGGTGAATTCGTGGAACATGCTTGATGGCGTCGACGGGCTTGCAGGTGGCACTGCGGGTGTCGCGTTGATCTGGCTGATGATCGTGGCGATCTTCGCAGGTGTCGGCGACATTATCGCGCCGCTTCAGGCACTCTGCGTATGCCTCTGCGCTTTTCTGGTCTTCAACATGCGCGGTCCATGGCGCGCACGGGCAAGCATATTCCTCGGCGATGCGGGCAGTACCGCACTGGGTGCGACGATTGCCTATGTAATCGTCCTGCTGGCGACCACAAGCGCTGCGGTATCCTTTCCGGCATTGCTCTGGATCGTGATCCTGCCGATCACCGATACGCTCAGCCTGATTGTCCGTCGTATCATGCACGGTCGCAGTCCAATGTCGGCCGATCGCTGGCACTTTCATCATCTGCTGCTGGACTATGGTTTCGCGCCGGCGGCGGCAACGAACACGCTGGTCGTCATTTCCTTCATTTGCGGCGGCATCGGTTTTGCCGGAATAAAAGCCGGTGTTCCGGCGGAGATGATGGCCGCGGGCCTTCTCGTGCCGATTGCCCTTCACACCGCGTTCGTCCTTACCGCGACGGGCTACCTCTCGAAAACCTGGCTTCACAGGGGTAATTTCGATCTCTACCGCGAGGTGGCGCGTCTACCGGTCGCCGCAAGCGCCGCGCCGGAGCCAAGAGCCATTCAATCGGCGAATGAAGAGTAATCGCCTCATGAAAGCGCCGTGGCCCGGACCGCGAATTCCCTCGACACCGGTTTCAAAAGGACGGCTTTCGCGTTCGCGCATTTCCCAGAACATCCGAAACGCTCCGCCATTGAAACGGAATGCAATTTTACTGGGCTTGATGATGCTGACTGCAATCGGGCTCTACGGACTTGCCCTCGTCTCAGCGGGGTCGCTCCTTGTCGTGGAGGACCCGCCTGCGCAAGCTGACGTCATCGTAGTTCTGGGCGGGGACGGTCCTCCTCGAGCCCCCCAGGCCGCAAAACTATGGCACGAGGGAAGGGCGCCGCTCGTTCTGGTGACTGGCTATGGGGATTGCGACCTCATCCGCGACATGCTGGTGCGGCTGGGGGTGGATTCCGCAGTCGTCTCAACGGAATGTCTTTCGCTCAGCACCTGGGAAAACGCGACATTCGCACAGCCTATACTGACTGGAATGGGGGCAAAAAGTGCCATTCTGGTCACGAGCTGGTTTCATTCACGACGCGCAGTAAAGCGCTTCCGGTTTGTGATGCCTCAAATCGAGTGGATTTCCCTTCCTGCGCAACGAACCGTGTCACTGTGGCGGCTTGCCATCAACGGCGACGGGGTGCAGGTGTTCAAGGAGTACGCCAAAGCGCTCCTCTACGACCTCAGAAGCAGTTTAGTGCAGGATTTGCCTCCGGTTCAGGCGGGGCTCGCCTCATGAGCACGCTTCTGGTTTTTTGCCTCTTCGGTGGTGTTATCCTGCTCATCTGTTGGGGAATGATGCGTCGGGAGCGAATTTACGAATTCCCGTTTCTGACGGGCGTCATCACGTTCAGTTTCATCTTGCCGCAGGTTCCCGGACTGGCGTCTGAAAGATTCCTGCCGGAAGGCGCGTTTGCCAGAGCCGCGCTTTTCATGATGCTGTGCCTTTTCATGTGCTGGTGGGGATGGAGCAGAACGGCAAAACCCTTTGCATTCTTCCGTATCGATTTCGACGAAACACGTCTGCTGATCGTCGCAGCCGTTCTCTCGATCGCCGGCGCCTACTTCTATTTCAAGCTTAGCCGTTTGCCGGGAGAGTTGACCATTGCGGTGCAGATGACCGGAGTTCCGGTCATGTACATCTTCTTTTCGCGGTTGTTGAGTTATGGTCTGGCCATTGCGGTGCTTTGCCTTGCACGGCGATTCTCCTGGCTGGCGCTGGCCGTCCTTGCGTTCGATCTCGTCTTTTACCTGGATCGCATCGTGATAACCGGAAAGCGCGCCGAAGCGGTGGAACTCATCATGATGTTCGCGCTGGCATGGTGGTTTTACAAGGGATGGGCGATCCCGCGCATCTTCGTGATCATTGCGCTTTTCCTCGGCACACTGTCGATGACCAGCATGGGCGACTACCGCGCCATCACCAAGGCCAACGACGCTCCCGTGTGGGATGACATCAAGAGGATAGATGTCATCGGCAATCTTGAGAAAGTGTTCCGGGACGGCGGCGACGAGATGCGCAACGCGATCATGCGGATCGACAACACCGCAAACACCTTGCAATTCGACTACGGCAAGTTCCACTGGAACAGGCTGGTGTTCAACTTCGTGCCCGCGCAACTCGTGGGCGTGGAGGTCAAGCAATCCTTCATGTTGCCGGTGCCGGTTCAATCGCGCGACTACAATCCTGTCCTCGGCACGACCGAGACCGGAATGGCGGATGCGTTCGGATCCTTCTGGTATCTGGGGGCGTTCAAATTTTTCCTGCTCGCCTATCTGGTGCGCCGGATCTGGGTGACCGCAAACACGGGCGAGTTCGCTGCGCAATTCACCTATCTGTTGTCGATCATACCGTCCATGCACGCCATCTCGCATCAGACCGACTGGGTTCTCATGGTCTGGGTGCATATGCTGATGTTTGCAGCGCCGGCGCTGGCATTTGCCGTCATACCCGCGCGCGTGCAGCAGCGTCGGTACGCGATACCATCCTTGACGTCTCAAGCCGGAGGATAGGCCATGCGCTCACGATACGACGATCCTGCCTTCCAGCATGCAACGACGCCCCTGCCGCGCTTCGGAGGTCCGACCTTTTCACTGCATTTGCGGCTTCAGCGGCTGGTCTGGATGATCGTCTGGCGGTTTCTTGCCTCCTGGACGCCGCCGCCGATGCGCCGCTGGCGCAATTTTCTCCTGCGCAGTTTCGGCGCGCGCCTGCATGCCACGGCAATGGTGCATTCCAAGGCGATCGTGTGGTGGCCGGGGCACCTCGTCATGGAGTGTCATTCATCGATCGGACCTGGCGTGATCTGCTACAATGTCGATATGATCACCATCGGCCAATATGCCTCGGTCTCGCAACGTGCTCATCTGTGCACAGGGTCGCATGACGTTCAGGACAGCGCGTTTCCCCTCGTGACGCGGCCGGTGGTGATCGAGGAGGACGCCTGGGTAGCGGCGGAAGCCTTCGTCGGTCCCGGTGTCGTCGTCGGCAAGGGGGCTGTGCTCGGCGCGCGAGCCGTCACAGCGAAGTCACTGGAGCCCTGGACGATCTATGTCGGCAATCCGGCAAGGCCAGTCGGCTCGCGTCGTCAGGAAGCGGCGGCATCCAACGCGCTCAGCCGATAGCCCTCCAGGGTGGCATGGGCGATGGCCGGCCAGGTGAATTTCTCCAGCACAAGTCGGCGACCGTTTTCACCCATCGTTCTCGCTTTGGCGGGGTTGCTGAGCACGCTTGCCAGGCCCTTGGCAACCTCGGCCGCGTCAACCGCGACGATAACCCCGGCATCGGCAGATCCGACTTCGGGAAAGTGACACTGGTCGGTGATCACCACAGGCGTGCCGCAGGCGAGCGCTTCGGTGATCGCCATGCTGAAGCCCTCCTGTCGGCTTGGCAGGCAGAAGCAGTCGGCATCGACCATGGCTTCGAGCTTTGCTTCGCCGTAAATGGCCCCGACCATAAAGACGCGGTGCCGGATGTTCAGTTTTTTGACCAGGTGCATAAAGTGGCCCTCTGCTCCACCGGGTGGACCTGCTACAACGAGATCAACGTCGACATAGGTGTCACAAATAGCCGCAAAGGCCGAGGCGAGAATGTCGACACCTTTTTTGATGTGCAGGCGTGACAGGAACAGAATGTAACGCCTGCCGTGCGCCAGGGCGATTTTCTGCTTGAAATGTCCCCGGGCCGGCAGGGGATCGAATTCCTCGGCAAAAACACCGTTCGGTATGATCAGATTTCGTGCCTGGAAATTCAGCGGCTCGACAGCTGCCATTTCATCGACGTTCAACAGGTGCAGGAACGCAGCCTCGTTCAGCATCTTGCGGTAGCACAGCATCAGCGCGATCTTCTTTTTCCACGATCGCTGGCCAAGGCTCCAATGGTCCAGCATGCCGGCCGGGCAGATGCAGTAGGGTACGCCAGCGGCGCGGGCGAGCTTGGAAGCATAGAGCAGAAATGGCTCCCACACGCCGTGAATATGCATGAAGGAGGCATCTTTCAGCAAGGCTTTCAGCATGCGCCGGCCCCTGAAGCAGAACAGCGTCTCCAGCCTCCCGGCCAGCGGCAGGAGATGCCAGTGGATACTCTCGAAATGCGGTATGCTGTGACCGATTTCCTTAACCTGTGCCTCGATCGCGGCGTCGCCATAGCTGACGATATTCACATCGAGGCCGAGGCCGGCCTGTGCCGCGGCAAGGCGCATGGCAACGGCCTGCAAGCCGCCATGCTTGGGATCAATCGAAGCAATGACGTGGATTATCTTCATATCTCTTTGTTCCCCAGGTATCGCGCGTCGTCCGCAAGGCAAAGACCCGCGGACCCGGACAGATGCGGCCCCGACAGGGCGGCAAGAAGCCGCTCGCCGTAAGACTCCACGGTATGTTCGGCTGCGCGCAGGAGTGCATTGGCAGACATGATCCGCCTCAGCTCGGGATTGTTGGCAAGCGCACGCACCGCGGTCGCGATAGCTTCCGGATCGCAGACGGGAACGATGAAACCTTCGACACCATCGCGAACGACGCTGCCGGTATTTTCGGTCGTTATAACAGGCAGCCCCGCTGCCAGCGCTTCATAGACGGCGGTCGCGGAACCCTCGCAGAGCGACGGCAGCAGGAAGACATCCGCCCACCGAAATTCCTCGGCGATCTGCGAGCGCGGCACGATCCCCCGCAGCTCGACCCATTGCGAAATCTGCTGCTTGACGTCTTCGCCTAAGCGAACGCGGCCCGCCATGCGGAAACGGGCTGCACCTTCCATAAGTCGGGCGGCTTCCACGACATAGGGCGAGCCCTTGCGCAGGCCGACTTCGCCCACGGTCAAAACCCTGATCGGCCCCGGCATGCGTGCCGGTCTGTCGATGGCAGCCGCCGCATTGACCCCATAGGGAACGACGACACACCGGTCTTCCGGCCCACCGCAGGCGACGACGTTCTTGCGGACGAATTCCGACGGGCAGACGATGACATCGGCAAGGCGCCACTCGGCTTTTTCCCGGTCGGCGAAGAGACGCGCATGCGGGTTGTCCTGCACGGGACCTGCCCATGCGGGAAACCGCTTCATTTCCTGATTGAGAAGCATTTCGACGACATCGCGCGGCGCGATCATCTGCTCGACTGCGGTCCACAGCCCCTGCTGCTTTGCGGCCTGCATCTGTTCGAGTGCGTCGCCGCTGAAGGCGTAAAGCCCGGCGGCCCCATGAAAGCCGCGCCGGGCGACCATTTCGGAAAAAATCGACCCGGCCCAGATCGCATGCGAGGTTTCCTCGACAACATCCTTCGTGCGCATGTGGCGCAGCACGGAACGGAGGCCAAAGCTGGAAAACACCGTCGTCAGCGCTGACGGCACGCCTTTGGGCAGCCGGCCGGCCAGCCGTTTGACAGGGGCGGGATAAAGGGTGGCCGGCAGCGAATTGACGATGCGGGGCCAGCCTTTCGTCGCGCATATATCCGTGTAAAAATGCGCAAGGCGGCCAGCGGATGCGAATATTCTTGGCACGGCATAATGCATGCGAGCGCCGAGTTGGCTGACGACGACTTTGTCTTTCATGGCGCGATACCTTGAGCGATAGGGGGGCTGGAAGGCTCGACAGTCTGCAACCCGGCAATCAGCGCCGCCCATGCATCCGTCGCCTTCTCTCGGGAATAGTCGGCACAAAGCAGCCGCCTTGCCGCATCGCCCATCGCTTTCAGGGTCTCCGGGTCGTCACAGAGGTTCTCGATGATGGCGGCGAGCTTATCGGTCTCGCCGATTTCGACGCTGCTGCCGCATCCCCTGGCTTTTAGAACGCGCGGCACCTCCCCATCGGGATCGCCGACGAAGATCGTCGGCCGGCCGGCTGCCAGAATGCCATAAAATTTGCTGGGAATGATGCAATGCTCCAGTTCCGGCAGCAGCGAGACCAGATGCACGTCAGCAACGCTCAGGCTTTCGGCAAGGTTCTCAACCGGTTGCAGCGGTTTGAAGATAACGTTCTGAAGACCGAGATCCTGAACGGCGGCCTTGACGGCCGCATGCTGGTGTCCACCACCAATGAGCAGGAAGCGGATATCCGGCCGGTGCTCGAGACGTTTCGCCGCTGCCAGCATGGTGCCGAACTCATGCGCCCGCCCGAAGTTTCCCGAATAACCGACGACGAACTTATCCTGCAGTCCCCACGCCTTGCGCAGGCTGTTGTCCCTGGCAGAGACGGGATAGATTTCCTCGCCATCCGACCAGTGATGCAGGACGCTGATGCGATCCTTTGCAAGCCCTTGCGTGAAGAGGAATTCTGCCATCTTGTCGGTAGGGCAGACAACCATGCCGGGGGATCGCAGAGACCAGTTGCGCGCCTGCGTCAGCCATGGCGCAAGCCACCGTGCACGTTTCCTGAAAAATCCAAGCTCGATTGCGGTCTCGGGAAAAAGATCCATGATCCAGTTCACCATGAGTGCGCCCTTTAGGCGGATCGCGATGCTGCTCATGACGGAGAGGAGCGGAGGATCGGTGCAGACAACGACCGTATCCGTTGCCCGAACGTTGCGCAGAAGCCAGGCGAATGCCAGCACCTGAAAAAGAAGATAATCAATGCTCCGGCGCATGAGGCTGTGCCGGCCGAAGCGGCCGCTTGCGAGCCGTTGGATCTGTACACCCCGAACCGTCTCGGTTGCGGGCAAGACGCTGCCGGGATGATTGTGAATTTCGCGACTTGCAACGACAGTCACATTCATTCCGCGCTGCGCCATTGAAAAGGCGAGCGATGATATCATACGGCTTGTTGCCGACTGGTCGGGGAAACCGTACCTGTTCAGGAAGATCGTCCTCACGCTTTTTTCTCCCACGAAATGTCCGGTCTGAAGGAGCATTCTTGGCGAGGTGAAAACAGGCGGCAAGCTGGTCGTAAGGACTAGTGGGCTCATGATACGGAGTGGCTATTACTCCGAAGTTGGCGCCGTACTATCCTTTTGGTAGCTGAAACGCAGATGACGCCCTTATGGGTTATGAAATCCATGATGCCCCGGCCAATCAATGGCAGGGACGGCCGATGTGGATCGCGAGCTGACTGCGCGCCGTTCCGAGGCGCAGCCGCACGCGACGCTGTGTGGCCTCGAACCGAAGTCCTGTCTTAGATATGGATGTAACACCGAGTCCGACCGAGTTACCCGCCGATGTCCAGGAGAGTGGTGCCTCAATGGCGGCTCCAGGTTGTGCCCAGGCTCGGGCAGAAATCCTGCTTCCCGGGCCGAATATCGGCGTGGCTGGAGGCGTTTGATCGCGCGGTACCCGAGCCATATTTAATACGGGTGCGAAAGCAAATTTCGTTCGCTTCGCCTCTTGATTTTGAAAACACGAAAAACCAAATCGTCAGCCGCCAGTCGCTGATGACAGGACTGGCCGTGCTGGAAGCGCCGCTTTTGGCGCTTTGGTACCCATGTTGCTTCAAGGAGGATATGGTTATGGCAACATCTTACGACTATGCACCGTTGTACCGATCGAGCATCGGATTCGACCGGGTCTTCAATCTTCTCGAAAACGCCCAGCGCACCCGCTCGATCAGTGACTGGCCGCCCTATGACATTATCAGGACGGCCGAAGACAGGTATCAGATTTCTATTGCGGTGGCTGGTTTTACACGGGACGAGATCGACATCACTTTCCAGTCCAATCTCCTGACCGTGACAGGCAAGAGGCAGGAGACACCCGCGGAGGGCTACCTGCACCGCGGCATTGCGGCCCGTCCGTTCGAGCATCGGTTCGAACTCGCCGATCATGTCAGAGTGAGCGGCGCCGAACTGAAAAACGGTCTCCTTTCGATTGATCTCGTCCGCGAAATCCCGGAGGCCCTGAAGCCCCGGAAAATCGACATCCAGACCGATGCGGTTCTGGTGCCGACAGTTGCCCCGGGCCAGATCGAAGCACAAAAGGCGGCTTGATTTACATTGTTGGATGAACGGGGGCGCCGTCGCGATGGCGCCCACCAATATCCGGGATGGGAAGGAGAAAGCAATGAAACCCGATATGTTCAGACAGCCTGTTTTCATTCTTGTCGGTCTCGGCTTTCCAGCGGAGGTTCGAAACGTGCTGGAGGCATACCGACATCTTTCCGAGTGGCCCGCAACAAACCGAGATAGCGCACATTCCATTGCGCTTAAGGCATGTGCTGCCGCGTTGCGCGGCGAGATTGAAGCGGAGACCGCCCGCGGCTTGTTCGTAGCCTTTGCCGAAAGACACGATCTACTTGCACCGGAAGATAGTGCCATCGCCGCGTCTCGCCTTTCGCGCGACAGAGATCCGCATGTGAATTGAGATAGACACGGTTATAAATGTGCAGCGGCGAGTTGTCCGTTATGCGGGGGCTCTGCGTTCTTTACAACGCAGAGGAGGGCGGCTGGCAGCGGAGGGCTTGTTGGTGGTGCCTGCGATCTGCTGACGGGGCATGGATCGATGGCGATCCCGGGAGACTGACCGGTGGTTACAGCAGGCTGGCTTGCCGCTATGGCAGTCGGGGAGGCGGGCGACGCAGTCCCGCCTGCACTGGTGGTGGGCTGATGGTAGCCATGACCCACTCGGATGTTCCCGAAGATGACGCCAATCTTTATGCGGAAGGCGTGCGTCGAGGCGCTACGATCAGGCACGCCATTCGCAATCCGCTGCCGCTATCTTGCCGGCACGCGGCCGGTGCCAGTCGCTTCCATTGATGGAGGTTCCGGATCGGGTACGACAGATAATGTGTGTTTGAGGCATTTAAGTGCGAAACAGGATCGGGAGTGGCGTACACCCTCGATCTTGTAGAGCTTCCGGCGCAGAAACTGCTCGTAGCCTGCGGTTCCTGCCACCGCCACCTTGATGAGATAATCATATTCGCCTGTCGTCAGATAGGCTTCCAGCACCTCCGGAAGAGCGGCCATCGCCTCTCCGAAGCGTTCCAGAACCTCGTCGTCGTGGCGCTCCAGCATCACCTCGATGATAACAGTTTCGCTCAGTCCAAGCTTGGCCTGATCGAGAATGGCGGTATAGCCGCGAATGACCCCTTCGTCTTCCAGCCGCTTGACACGCTGCCAGCAGGGACTGGGCGACAGCCCCACCTTTTCCGAAAGCTCCGCATTGCTCAACCTGCCGTTCTCCAGCAGGGTGCGCAATATCTTGCGGTCAATTCTGTCCAGCGGTTTCGTCATCCTCGGTCTCCACACAATACGTTGCAAAAATCTGCCGTCACTGCGGCAGACTGCGAAAGAAATGTTTTCCGACGGGCGGTTTGGCGCTGGCATTCGAAAGCACCTTCCGCTGATTTTTAAGTACCGTACTGCAAGGTACAGGCAGCAGGGAGGAGCAGGCGTGGCACCCGTAGAACAACATCATTTTCCAAGGCCGAGAACGTTGATCCATCCCGGCATTTCCTCGCCCGTGCGCATCAACAGCCTGCACTCGCCATCCGCGCGCCACGTGCGGCTGTTCGTTGCGGCGGGCCGCAGTCTTTACGATGGAATCGTGCAGCCGCTTTTCGAAAACGGCATTGAGAATGCCTCGCTCACCATTCTTGGCGGCTATTTCGACATATTGTCCTATTGCGTCGCCCCGCCCGACCCTTCCGGCAAGGCGGTCATTGCCTATACGAAACCCATCGACGCCGGTGCGGCCTGGCTTGTGTTCGGCAATGCTACGCTCGGGCGCAGCATGAAGGGCGAGCCGATTGTTCATTGCCATGCCGCCATGCGCACCGCGGCAGGTGTGGTCAAGGGCGGCCATCTGCTGACTGAATCCTGTATTGTTGGCGAGAGCGGCGTTTCCGCCCTGGTGACGTCACTCGACAGTTTCGTGCTGCAGCAGTCCTTCGACCCCGAAACCAACATTCCCCTTCTTCAACCCAGGAACCGTACGGAGCGCGCCGATGAACACGCATAACACTGTCGAAATCGGATCCATGGGGCGTGTGGCCTATGCCCGCATCGCACCCAATGAAGACCTTGTTCTCGGTGTCGAAAAACTGTGCCTTGCCGAAGGTTTCAGAAATGCCTTTGTGCGCGGTGCACTTGGTAGTCTCGTTGATGCCTGTCTCGGCACCCGCAACGGCGCGTTCTTGCAAATACGCGGTCCCGCCGTGGAAATCGTCTCCATCGCCGGCGAAGTGCGTGCCCAGCCGGACGGCTCGCTGCGCGCCTCGCTGACCGGTGTCGTCGCCGATACCGAAGGTTCGGTTTATGGCGGTCCCTTCATCGCCGGAGCTAACCCGGTTTGCATGACTTTTGAAGTGACGCTGGAAGAGTGGTTGCCTGCGGAAAAGCCGCAGGCGGCGTGAGTTGTAGTAAGGCGGGCCGGTGAGTTGCTCAGCGCAACTCATGCGGCGCGCCCCTGTCTTTCGGTCAGAAGTAGCTCGAAAGTAACGCAGACCGGGTTCTTGCCGCGCACCAGCCGCCCGCCGCTGATATGTGTGGTGAGGTCCACCATCGCAATATCCAGCATTGCTTGTCGGTCTCCCGACGCGGCCGTGGCGATACGGCCGTTTCTTATGAGGATTTCGCTCGCGTAGGCAGTGAGGCTTGTTCCGTCTTCATAATCCGCACCGACCAGGCTGCCAATTCCATTGACTTCGGCTTCTCGCAGGCCAAACTGGGTAGAGACCTCTTCGAGTGCCGTGCATATATCGGTATTGGGGCGCACTGTGCATAAAAGTGCCCGAAGACCCGAACCCTTTTGGTCGCGCTGTTGCGCGATGGGTGTAAAAAGGGGGAAGTTGGTTTCCTCATCCTTTTGCACATCGAGGATCGCTCCATCTAGCGCCAGAGCTTCAAGCGTTGTTTCTACAGCAAATTCGGTCTCGAAAGGCAGCAGATGCCCCATGGAGACAACGCCGTCGGCACTCTTCCATGAACCATGGCAATGCAGAAACGGCGCGCTATCACGCCGGCCCATATGCAGGCCGGCATCGATGATTGTGCCACCCGGCATGGAAAAGGTTTCGCTATACCATGCGGCATGTGCGTCATCCGGTGCGGCTGCCGGCATGACATAATGCAGCCGTTTCATCGGTACGTTCTTCAGTCTGACGTAACCACCTTCGAACCCCAACTCCGCAAAGGCATCGGCAATCGCTTCATTGGCGCTTACGCCGGGCCGGACCGTCAGAGTAACAGGATAGGCATGGCAGCCGACGGCGCGAAAGCGTTCAGGCGTTATCGGTCCGGGATGGACGATGTGGCGGGGAAGCTCTTGCGTGCCTGTCTCCGTCATACCGCAAGCCCCGCGGTTATGAATCCCCCATCCACGGCGAGCACCTGTCCGTTGATGTAGCTTGCGTCATCCGACACGAGGAAAGCCACGGCAGAGGCGATCTCGTCCGTCCTGCCATAGCGATGCATCGGAACGCGGCTATGCCATTGGTCGCGAACATTTTCAGTATGAACCGCCTGGGTGAGGGGTGTATCGACCGGACCGGGAGCAATTGCATTGACCCGAATGCCCGATTGCCCCAGCTCGTTTGCCATTACCATCGTCAGAAGATTCACGCCGCCTTTCGAAGCGCCATAGGCGCTGCGGCCACGATTTCCACACATGCCGGAAACAGAACTGATATTCACGATCGAGCCGGCAATATCGCGCTCCAGCCAGTAACGAGCGGCAGTGCGCGCTACCGCGAAGCTGCCGACGAGATTGACATCAACGATGCGGCGAAATTCTTCGACGCTTGTGTCGACGGACAGCTTGTCGATACCGATGCCGGCGCTGTTGACGACGGCGACCAGATCAATCGCATGATCGGCACCGTTAGCCGTCAGGGCGGCGAAAGCCATCTCTATCGATGCCTCGTCCGCAACATTGCAGACGATGCCGCGTGAGAGATCGATACCGAGCTTTTCGCAGGCTATATCCAGCGCCTCGCGCTTGAGATCCAGCAACCATGGCTGCCAGCCGCGCGCCATCAGGAGCTGCGCGGTGGAAAAGCCGATGCCGGATGCACCGCCGGTGATCGCGACGGCCCCTTTTGTCCCTGTTTTCTCTTGTGTCATACCGTCTCCTCCCGATTGAATGTCACGCCTGTCAGCCTGTCCGCTTTTCTTCGAAAGCCGGCATCTGACCGCGTTTCTCCAGTTCCTCGCGGATCATTTTCTTGGTGATCTTGCCGTAGGCGGATTTCGGCATGGCATCCCAGAACACAACTGATTTCGGCAGCTTGTAGCGGGCCATCTTGCCTTCCAGATAGGCCTTCAGATCGATGGCGGCGATATCCGCGCCCTCGCGGGCCACGCACACGGCCACACCTACCTCGCCCCACACCGCGTCCGGCACACCCAGAACCGCAGTCTCGCTGATGTCAGGATGCATGAGGATTTTTTCCTCGATTTCTCGCGGATAGATGTTCGAGCCGCCGGAAATATACATGTCGGAGGCGCGCCCGGTGATGTAGAGGAAGCCGTTCTCATCGCGATGACCAAGGTCGCCCGTGCGGAACCAGCCATTGCGGAAGGCTTTGGCATTTGCCTCGGGATTATCGTAGTAGCCGGCGAAAACGGCGGGACCAATCACGCAGATTTCGCCGGTTACACCGGCGTCAACTTCCTCGCCCGCATCGTTCTGGATCTGCACTTCCATGCCGGTGCGGTCGAAGCCGCAGGTGCCGATACGCGTTTCCGTACCGTCCTCGGCGTTATGAAAAGAAGGCGGCAGCACGGTGATGTTCCCGGTGACTTCACCCAGACCGAAATATTGCACCAGCACCGGGCCGAGCTTTGCAAGCGCCCGTTTCTGGTCCGCGCGATACATCGGCGCGCCGGCATAGATGACATAGCGCAGTGAGGAGTGATCGAAACGATCCACAGAGGGGTCTTCGACGAGCATTTTAAGGATGGTCGGTACAGTGAAGGCGTTGGTGATATGCCATTTTTCGATCAGCGCCCAGACGGCGGGCACATCGAGTCTTTCGGCTGCCGGAAGCACGGTTTTCGCGCCATGCGCCACCTGCACCAGCTGGTGAATGCCCGCACCGTGTGAAAGCGGGGCAACGACGATGGAGGCGTCGTCCGGTCCGGTGCCGGGCATCAGATCGCAGAGATGGTTGGTGATGACGAACGCCATCTGGCCATGGGTAAGCACTGCAGCCTTGGGCCGGCCGGTTGTGCCTGAGGTGAAGAAGAACCAACACGGGTCATCCCGATCCACTGCCTGGCTTTTGACTTTGTGCCCCATATGACGGGCCACGATGGCATCGTAATCCTCACCGAACTCAGCCGTGCCGATGGCGATGCTGAAATCGATCGTGCCCGCCTCATGGCTGGCTTTTGCATGATCGGGAAAAGCACTGGCGCAAATCATGCCGCGTGCGCCGCTGGCCTTTGCCAGATAGGCAACTTCATCGGGCGATTGACGGTAATTGGTCGGCACCCACACCGCACCCACGCGGAAGCATGCGAACATGGATTCGAACATCTGGTTGTTGTTGGAGGACTGCACCAGAATGCGGTCCCCCTTTCTGACGCCGAATTCAGTCTCCAGCGCATGGGCCATTGCGTCGACGCGGGCTTCCATTTGAGCCCAGCTCCAAGTCTTTTCACCCCAGACGAAACCGATATGGTCCGGGTTGCGGCGTGCCGCCTGCGTCAGAAAATGCGAGAGGTTCATCACCCGCGTGGTGGAGGGCGCAACCCCGCCCGCGGGATGCTGTACGGCACTTTGCGTCGTCATTTCACACGCTCCATGATCGAGACGTAATTGGCAACCGCCGTGCCACCCATGTTGAACACGCCAGCCAGGGAGGCATTGGGAATTTGCATGTCGCCTGCCTCGCCCATCAATTGCATCGCCGCCATGACATGCATGGAAACGCCGGTCGCCCCGACGGGATGACCTTTCGATTTCAATCCACCCGATGGGTTGATTGGCAGGCGTCCGGTCTTGAGCGCCGTTCCATCCTGGACAACGCGATATCCTTCACCGGGATTCGCAAGCCCCATGGCCTCGTATTCGATAAGTTCGGCAATGGTGAAGCAGTCGTGCGTTTCAACGAAAGAGAGGTCGTCGAGCGTTGCGCCGGCAAGTTCCAGCGAGCCGGCCCAGGCGCGGCGCGCGCCTTCGAAGGCCAACGGATCGCGACGGCTCAATGCCATGATGTCGTTGACATGCTTCCGGCCCCGGAAGCCGATGGCGCGGTTGAGTGTGGCTGCCGTTTCCTCGTCGGCCAAAATGATCGCGGCAGCGCCATCCGAAATCAGCGAGCAGTCGGTGCGGCGCAACGGGCCTGCGACGTAGGGGTTCTTGTCCGAAACCGTATTGCAGAAATCGAAGCCGAAATCCTTGCGCATATGGGCATAGGGATTGACCGCGCCATTGGCGTGGTTCTTTGCGGCAATCATCGCCAGCTCTTCCGAGCGGTCGCCATAACGTTGAAAATATGCCTGTGCGATGCGGCCGAACTGGCCAGCAAACCCGCCTGGAATATTGGCCTCCTCCGCACGGTAACAGGCGGAGAGCAGGATTTCGCCCACCTCTGCGGTCGGCAGCGCCGTCATTTTTTCGGCGCCGACAACGAGTGCGATGCGGCCGCGCCCGGCTTCGATGAAGTCCATGGCGCTATAGAGGGCGGCCGATCCTGTTGAGCAGGCATTTTCGAAACGCACTGCCGGCGTATAGGCGAGGCGCTCATCGCCCATCGCTACCAGAGCACCTTGAAAATCCTGTTTCGAGAAGCCATTGTTCATCACGCCCACGAAAATGCCGTCGATATCGCTGACATCGACGCCCGCATGGTCTATGGCCGGCGCCACGACCGAAGCCATCAGTTGCTCGGTATTTTCAAGGGCCGACTTGCCGAAAGGCGAATGCGCCCAGCCGACGATCTGCGCTTTGCTCATTTGCTCGTTCTCCTCGTTTGCCGTTTCGTGTCGCCTTCACCGCGCGTGCGGGCGCGGCTGGCCATCATTTCTGCGATGCGTGTCTCGATGCGGGTTACTTCCTCGCGCAGCAGCGCTGCGAGTTCCGGCTGGCGCTCCGGTCGCATGCGGCTGTCCACAGCGGCAATGCTCAACGCTCCCGCCACAGCGCCATCAGGCGCGCGGATGGCAACGCCAATACCCCAGGAATTAGAAAGGATCAGGCCGGGGTTGAGCGAATAGCCATTGGCTCTCGTCAACTCGACATCACGGCGCAGGCCCTCAAGCGTTATGCCGGGATAATTAGCGGCAATCAGCCCGCTATTGGCCGTAATGGTACTTTCCACCTCGGCGTCTGGCAGCGCCGCCAGCATGGCGAGCGAACCCGCACCAATACCCAAGGGGTGTTCGAAACCGGCCTGAAGTGCATGGGTGCGCACCGGCCAGGTGCCTTCTTCGCGGTAAAGGCACAGGGCAAATGTATCACGACGCACGGAAAGGAAGCTCGAATCCTCCGAGCGGCGGGAAATGCGCGTCAGGCCGTCCTGCGCCATTTGAAGAAGGCCAAACCGGCGCGATGACAGGCTGCCCAGCACATAGGTTTCTTCGCCGAGGTAGTAACGCCGCGTTTCCTCATCCTGCTCCACAAGGCCGGCGCGGATCAGAGCCAGCAGCAGGCGGCGGGCCGTGGGCTTGTTCAGTCCGCTTTCTGTCACGATGACCGAAAGCGCCACGCCGCGTTCCGCGTGCCTCCCGACCATGGAGAGCAGCGCCAGAGCCCGGTCCACCGCACGCGCGCCAGTCAGATCTTTTTCTACCGGAATCGTTGTTGTTGTTGCCATCTCAGGAAAACGCCCCCACCGCACAGCTTTGCCCGCCATCGACCGGCAAACAGACGCCGGTGATGAACTTAGCCTCATCAGATGCGAGAAAAACGGCGGCGCGGGCAATATCGAAGGCATCGCCCATGCGGCCCACCGGGACAGCCGCATTGCGCGCCGCCACCATCTCCTCGACAGACGCATATTGATTGCTGATCTGCTTGTAGATCAGTGGGGTGTCGATCATTCCCGGAAGAATGCAATTGGCGCGAATGCCCTGCCGGGCATATTGCATGGCCAGCGCCACAGTCGCCTGATTTACAGCTGCCTTCATGGCGTAATAGGCAAAATAGGGATAGCCGGTCCAGCGAATGGAGGCGAGCGACGAGATATTGACGATGGCCCCGCCGCCCTGCGCCAACATCACCGGCAACACAGCCTTGGAGGTACGATAAACGGAGCCGATATTGAGATCGACCGAGGCGCGAAAGCTTTCCTCATCCAGCTCAACCGGTCCGCCCATATGGGTCACGCCGACATTATTGTGCAGAATATCGATGCCACCAAAGGCCTCGCAGGTGCGGGCAACGGTGGCCGATACGGACTGTAGTTCAGTGACATCGGCGGCAACCGCAATCGCCTCCAAGCCTTCTCCGCGAATGATCTCAGCCGTCTCTTCGGCTGCGTCAGCGGATAGATCGACACAGGCTACGCGCGCGCCTTCGCGGGCAAATTGCACGGCCGCAGCCTTGCCGTTGCCAAAACCCGGCCCCGATGATCCTGCGCCAAACACAAGCGCGCGTTTTCCCGTCAGGCGACCTGTCAAAGCAGTCTCCATTCCAATCGTCAGACATAGTCGGGTTGGCCCCGCTACGGGCGGGGCCAGTTATTCAACAGGCCGGTCAGGTCAGGCTTGCACCAACGGCCTTTTCAAGAATGGCCCAGGCTTCATCGCCGTATTTGCCTTTCCACTCGGAATAGAAGCCTGCCTCTTTCAGCGCGGCGCGGAAAAGTGTCGCATCCGTGTCGTTGAAGGTCATGCCCTTGGAAATCAGATCTTCCTTGACCGAGGCATTGAGCTTCGCCACATCGGCGCGTTCATCCTTGCCCGACTGGTTGAGGTTTTTGGCGACGATGGCGCGCAGGTCATCCGGCAAACGCTCCCAGGCGCGCTTGTTGGCCAGGAACCAGAACCCGTCCCACATATGATTGGTGACCGAGCAGAATTTCTGCACTTCGAACAGCTTTGCGGTGGAAATGATCGCCAGCGGATTTTCCTGGCCATCGACCACACCGGTCTGCAGTGCAGTATAGACCTCGGCGAAATTGATCGAGGCAGGGGCGGATTTGAACGCCTTGAACATAGAGGTCCAGAGCGGGCTCACTGGCACGCGGATCTTAAAGCTTTCGAGATCGGCCGGCGTGGCGATGGGCTTGGAAGCGCTGGTGATCTGGCGGAAGCCGTTATCCCAGATGGTGTCCATGGCAACGAGATTCTGCTTGGCAATTTCGCCACGGACATATTTACCGAGATCGCCATCCATGGCCGCCCATACGGACTCGTAGTTCGGGAAGGCGAAACCGATGCCGCTGATGGAGGCGTTCGGTACCAGCGTCGACAGGATCAGCGGCGAAAGCGTGAAGAATTCAACGCCTCCAGAGCGCACCTGGCTCAAAACGTCTGTGTCGGCACCCAACTGGCTGCTGGGGAAGATGCTGATATTGACCTGTCCATCGGTCTCCTTGGCGATGCGCTCGGCGGCCTCCTTGGCGCGAATGTTCATCGGGTGCGCCGCAGGCAGATTGTTGGCATATTTATAATTGTATTGAGCAGCGCGGGCGCGCGACACGAAGGCGGTGGCCAGTACGGCGGAACCGGCGCCGGCGAGTATGGTACGTCTGTTGATATTCATTGCTTTCTCCTCCCAAAATAAAGCAGTTATCATTCATCGGCGTGGCGGGCGGACCCGCCACGGTCTCAGAGCAGAATGGTCGAAAATCCGGGGATTGCTGCAATCAGCAGCAGGCCGATGATCATGGCTGCGAGATAGGGCCAGATGGCACCCATGGCTTCGTCCGGCGACACGTTGCCGATCTTGCAGGCGATGTAAAAGCCGATACCGATGGGCGGCGCCATCAGGCCGATATTCATGGCGACCACCACGACCATCGAATAATGAATGTCATTGATGCCAAGCGTGCGGGCGATCGGGAACATGATCGGCGCGAGCAGAACGATTGCCGGCAGTCCTTCCAGGACGCAGCCCAGGATCATGAAAATCAGGATCGACACGACCATGTAGGTCATCCAGCCGCCCGGAAGATCGGTAATCATCGCGGTCAGCTGGAAAGCAAAGCCGCTCTGCGTCAACCCCCAGGCCATGGCCGATGCACAGCCGAGGATCAGCAGGATCGCCCCTGAAAGGGCTGCCGTCTCGACCAGCATCGAATAAAGCTTCCTGAGGCTGATGCCGCCATAAAGCACTGCGCCGACGATCATGGCGTAGAGCACGGCAATAGTGGATACTTCGGTTGCAGTGGCGACACCGCCGCCCACCAGGCTGCGGATGAGGAAGGGCAGAACGAGCGCCGGTGCGGCAATCAGGGCTGCCTTGCCGACCTGCGGCCATGGCGTGCGCTTTGCGCCTTCCATGTTTTCATCCCGCGCCTTCCAGCGGGCCAGAACGGCCAGCACCAGAAGCAGTACCATTGCAATCATGAAACCGGAGGTGAAGAGGCCGGCAATAGACACACCTGCCGCCGAACCCAGAACGATCAGCACGATTGAGGGCGGAACCGTATCGGCCATGGCGGCGCCGGTGGCCAGAAGCGCGATCATTTCCTTGGGTTTGTGGCCACGGCGCTTCATTTCCGGAAACAGCGCCGGTGCGACGGTTGCCATATCAGAAACCTTGGAGCCGGAAATGCCGGAGACAAGAAACAGAGAACCGAGCAGAACATAGGACATGCCAGCGCGAATGTGGCCAAACATCGAGGACAGAAGCTCGACAATCGCCTTACCCATGCCGGTTGCATCGAGCACGCAGCCCAGCAGCACAAAGACTGGCACTGACAACAGAATGATGCCGGACATGCCCTCATCCATGCGCCCGATCATCACAATGGTCGGAACCCAGGTGGTGAAGGTCAGATAGGCGAGGGTTCCAAGGCCGAAGCAGAAGGCAATCGGAACGCCCAGCACCAGAAATACCGCAACGAACAGGCCGAGGAAGATCGCCAGATTAAAATTGCCGAGGGATTCCAGCATCGGCGATGCCAGATAGAGCAGGCCGGAGGCAACCGCGACCGTTACAAGGGCCGCAATGATATCGCGCAGATTTTCTCGTCGGAAGAGATTGTTGAGCACCAAAAGCAGCATAAGACAGGCGCCGACCGGCAGCGCCGCAGCGCGAAACGACATCGGAATATTCAGCGCCGCTGACGTGACCACCCACTCCTCGATGGCGTATTCCATAGCGGGCTTGATGATTGCGGCAAGAAATGTCGCCACCAGCACCAGTGCCAGGGAATTGATATAGCCCAGAACACGTTGGGGGAACATGTTGAGAAACAGCGTGAGGCGCAGGTGTTCACTGCGATCGATCGCGATTGCCGCGCCCAGCATGGCAAACCACAGAAAGCACAAGGACGCCGTTTCATCGATCCAGACAATCGGCAGATGCAGGGCATAACGTGACGTCACACCCAGCAGAAGCAGGCCGATCATCACCGCCAGCAGCACCGCCGCCACGGCCTCGATGGGGCGCATGAACCAGGAGCCTGTTACCTGTCCGGTGTGCAACAGTTCGCCATCGAGTACAAATACGTCGTCATTCGCGTTTGCGGTCATGGTCATCGGGGCCTCCTCTCCCACAGAACAACCTTCGCAATGAACATGTCTGCAAAACAGAACGTCCGTGCCACGACCGCGACATCAGGATAGCTGTTGTTGCCAGACAGGCCAGACCCCTCCAAAGGTCTGAATGTATCGGGATATTGCCTCCACAATATGGACCGTTACAAAATCATGTATTCGGGATACACAGAAAAATTCATGAAATCAACAGTAAATAGACGGATTTATGCAGTTAATTTGTGCGTCTATAAGGTCCATATAGTGGATCATACTTGATGGGAACCCTCATTCCTCATGATCGCCTTGCAGCGCGGCACCTCGTTCAAAGGCCAGTCACTGCAAATCGTGCCTACCGATTGGAGCAGGTCGCCGGACATCCGGGACGCCTGCGTCGCGTTACAGAGAGCCGGAAAACATGTCTGCCTGTCCTTAAACTGGCGGGGGATGGGAGGAGCTGCGACGTGACGACCGCTGGGCGCAATGGGAAAAATGCCGGTGGTGCGGCTGAGCGCTCCCTGAACGGCAATACAGGCGTCGCTTATCAATCGAAACCTTCCCTTGCGGTGGTTTCTTGACCTAACGTTATGCGGCAAGAAACTATGTTCTTCGCGACGTCACCGCATGGAATTCTTCCTTTCAAGCGCGGGGCGACGCGTCGCCCAGCCTTTCCTTGAAGACTGCGGCGGATTCTGAGCGGATTTATCTGACGCGGCAGGTAAGCGGTTGCTGCATCCGGCGGCGCCCCGGCGTACTACGTTCAGACCAGAGCCAGAATCCGGGCCGGACCACCCGTTCCGCCTCGATGTGCAGGCGCACCGACGACGATTGTCGCGCCCTTTACCGGCAAAGCCTCAAGGTTGTTGAGGCCTTCGATGCCGTAGCGCCCTGCCGGGAGCCAGGAATTGTGAACTGCGAAATCGGCAGAGTTGCCAGGATCAAGCGAGAGCGTGTCGACACCGATTGCGACCGTATCGTGCTTGAGCAGAAGGTCGGTTGCCGACTTGCCGAAACCGGGGAAGGCAAATTTTCCGGCGTCGTCATTGCGGAAGGAGGGGCTCTTTACTCTGGTTGCCCAGCCGGAGCGCAGAGCGACGATCGAACCTGCCGGGATGTCGCCATTTGCGGATATCCAGCGCTCGATGTCTTCGGCCTCGATCGTGGAATTGGCATCCTCTTTTGCGCGGTCTGTGATGTCTATGACGACCAGCGGCGCGACAAGTTTCTGCGGTTCCAACTGATCGACACTCGCCCCGTCGGCGCTGAAGTGGAAAGGTGCGTCAATATGCGTTCCGGTATGTTCGTAGATCGTGAGTTTATGGAGCTGATAACCATCCTTGGCGATCTGAGCTGCCCATTCATATTCTATGCCCGGTTTGCCATCGAATGTAGGGAATGTGGAATCATATGTATGTGTGAGATCGATGACCTGTCTGGGTGTTTGCGCAAGCACCGGGGCCGCGAGGCTGCCAGCCGTCATCGCCGTTACACCGGCCACGGCGCCCTTGAACAACAAGCGTCGCGACAGCATGTTCTTTTTCACGTTCTCGATCACGCAATGGTTGCACATACCTTAGTCCCTCCAGTGAAAATCCCTGATCGCAACCGTAGCGCAACGATGGAGTGACGCAAGACATGACCTTCCCTGATTTTTGACCCGTGTTCAGATGGCGGTTTCGGCAGCCCGGCGTCCATAGGCAGTACCCGCTTGCCCACCGGCAGGCCGGTCTCCGATATCGTGAAAGGGTGGTGGACAGATTATCCGCTTGCCGCAGGGCGTTGCGCGACGCGACTGCGTTACTAAGAGGGATGGCAGGAAGAAGTGTTGGCGAAAACGGCCGCGGCGGGGCGCCGAGCCGTTTCCTTGGGTCAGATCGATGAAACCGCGCCCAGAAGTCCCGCAAGCGGCGAGGGCTCGTCGGATGTTGCGTCATATACGCATGGCACTGCAAATATCGCCGCAAACACGATGGCGATGACAAGCGCGCGGGCGGAAACCATCGGCTTAAGCGAGAATGAGCGTAACATCGATGTTCCCCCTGGTTGCCTTCGAATAGGGGCAGATCTGGTGGGCATCTTCTATTATCGTCTGCGCGATGGGACGATCGATACCGGGCAGGCTGACCGACAGGCGAGCCTGCAGAAAGAATTCGCCACCCGTCGTGCCGAGGTCAACCTCCGCATCGACAGTGGTGTCGGCGGGAAGCCGGAGCTGGTGTTTTGCCGCCGCCTTTGTCATGGCGCCGATGAAACATGCCGACCAGCCTGCCGCAAAAAGCTGCTCGGGATTCGTGCCCGGCTTTCCGCTGCCCGGAGGGGAAAGCTTGATGCCAAGCGCGCCATCATCGCTTTGCGCCGATCCGTCGCGCCCACCGGTCGTGTGGGTCTTGCCGGTATAAAGAACAGTCTCGATCTTGGTCATGGGAGGCTCCTTTCATTGTGCCGCTGCTGCGGCGTTTCGTGATAGGAGCTTTGTGACGGATCGGCGTATCCGGCATGTTTCCGGAAACTGCAAAACTGTATCGAAAAGTATCGTTGTTACTGGTCTTCAGACGCCACCTTTTCGATATTTTGGTGGGAGTTCTGCGGTGGGCAGGTCGGCGGCCCGTTTGGGGACCTGCGATGGATTGGCAGCTTGCCGTTTTGTCATGTTATTTTCGCGCATTTTTCAGGTGCTTTGTACAGATAAGAAATGCGCGAAAAAATGACCGGTTGTAAGCGTGTATGAGCTAAGTACAACGTCATCAGGCTCGAAATGCGGCGTTCGGTGGAGCTATGACATAACCTGCATCAAATGCACGTTGGCGGCCGTCTACAGCAGAAGTTGCTTAAAGCACGGCGTTCAGGGGGGGAGATGTGTTGTCTCCACGCGGAATGAACATGCATGATGGCCGAAACAAAGGGTGCGAAAAAACAACAGGTAGCCATCAAGATGGCAGATGCCATCTTGATGGCTACCTTCATTTAAGCTATATTCGATCCAGACGAAGGAGCACTCAATGGTAACCCCGCAACTATCTGTCCGCAGTTCCAAAGCGCGCGACCTTGCACACAAGCTCGCCCGCCGAGAAAATCGCACGATTGCCGATATCGTCGAGCGCGCGCTCGAAACATATGAGGCTCGTGAGGCAGGACGTGAACCCGCTGCGAAATTCTATAGTCGTCTTTCATCGCAGTCGGGTACGGATATCGATTTCGACAGTATCATCGATGAAAACAGACGCGCTCACAAAGGCGTCGAGCTTTGATTTTTCTCGACACGAATGTGATGTCGGAGACTTTGAAGAAAGCTCCCGATTCTGCAGTCATAGCATGGCTGGTTCGTCACGACGCCGAATTGGCATTGTCGACGGTTGCAGTTGCCGAGATCGCTTTTGGTATTCAAAAGATCAGGCCGGATCAGCGCGCCGATCGCCTGGAAGAGGGACTTGTGAGCTGGCGTCGCCGGTTCTCCGACAAGATGTTTGCCTTCACGGAAGAAGCAGCATTGGCCTATGGCGATATCATGGGAGAGGCTGCGCGGCAGGGGAGGGGGATGTCGGCTCCGGACGGCATGATCGCGGCGATAGCGCGGATCAATGGTGGCCGGTTGGCGACCCGAAACCTCAAAGATTTCGAGACGACAGGGCTCGAATTGATCTCGCCCTGGCAATTCTAACAGTGAGACCCGATCTACAAAAATCGGGCCGCTCGCCTGCTTCTCCGTGTAGCACTGTTATAATAGCTGGATGCTTGCTGGACGGATCGGTGGCGTGATTGCTCCATGGCTTCTGGCAGGGGAATTCCGCGGTTGGCAGCCTCGGTCAGGCGCACACACCATCTGGCGAAGTGCTTACTTCAGCTAGGGCCCAAGCTGTCGTTATTCCGGAGTCCGTGGTGATCAAATGATAAGGGATACTTATCGTTAATCTGCGTCCCTGTCAGGCAAAAGCCACCTCGGCTGCAAGCCCGCCGCCTTGCCTGTTATAGAGGCGCACCGAGCCGCCGATTGTTCCGGCGAGCTGCTGCGCGATCGCAAGTCCGAGTCCTGTTCCGCCGGTGTCGCGGTTTCTCGATGTTTCAATCCGGAAAAAGGGCTGCATGGCATTTTGCAGCATCTCGTCGGGGATGCCCGGCCCACGATCGAGCACCGTGATGACCACGGTGCCTTCAGTGCGCCGGTCGACGTTGATTTCCGCACTGCCTCCGAATTTGAGCGCGTTATCTATCAAGTTCGTCAGGATTCTTCGCAGGGCATGTGGCTTTGTCGATACTGTGCCGCGCACCATACCGTCAACCGTGACTGCTTTTCCGGTATCCTGATAGTCGTAGGCTATGCTGTCGATGAAAGAGGCCAGATCGATACGTGAGGATTTCTCGCCATTGCCATGAGCGCTGCGTGCATAAGCGATACCATCCTGTACTAGACGTTCGATTTCACGCAGGTCACTGACCAGCTTTTCCTTTTCCGGCGTATCGTCTGCCATGTCGGCCCGCAACCGCATCCGGGTGATGGGCGTCTGCAGGTCGTGCGAAATCGCCGCAAGAATCTGGACCCGCTCCTCGAGATATTGGGCGACGCGATCGCGCATTGCGTTGAAGGCGCGGGCGGCGTGGACAACTTCGCTTGGGCCGCTCTCACTCATCGGCAACCCCTTTTCCCCCGGATCCAACGCTTCGGCTGCCGCAGCCAGCGCGCTGAGCGGTCTGGTCGTCTGTCGCACTGCAAACCAGGTGCACAGAAGTAGAAGCGCCATCTGCGCGGCGAAGACATAAGGCAGCCACTCCGCCAGCGGCATCACGCCGCGCGGTGTCACGTCAATTGTGAGGGGCGAGCCGTCCGATAGCGTCAGATGCGCCTGAAGCCGCTTGCCGTCGCCGGGAATGGACTCGACCTTGACGGGGAAACGGTGTCCTGCGGCCTCCTCGATCCTCTGCGCAATTTCAGCGCCGCGGCCAGACATGTCGGAAACACCTGGAACACCCGGGCCGAGGACGAGCTGATAATTGCTGCGGCTCAGGCGATGGACCCATTGCGCCCGCTCTTCCGCAGGCAGGCGGTCGATTATGGCGATCGATACAGCCAGATCCTGCTCAAGAGTGCCGAGCATGACCGCCTTTGCCGACATATATCGTTCGGCAAAGAGGATGCTGAACGACAGACCGTAGGCAATGGCGAGGCCCGCAAACAGGATGATGAAAAGTCTGGACCGCAACGAGCGCGGCCACCAGCCGGCGAGCAGGCGTGGGCCGTTCATATCCTCGGCTCCGAAATCTCCACGGGCACCGCAAAGACATAGCCTTCCGCCCGCACCGTCTTGATGTAGACGGGTTCGCGCGCGTCATCCCCCAGCCTTTGGCGCACGCGGCTCACGAGAAGATCGATCGATCGGTCGAAAAGTTCGGCATCACGGCCCTGAGTGAGATTTAACAGCTGGTCCCGGTTGAGGACGCGCTGGGGATGATCGATGAAGACCCTAAGGAGCCGGTATTCAGCGCCGCTCAAGGCCACGGTCGTGCCCTCCCTGTCGAGCAGGTGACGGCCCACCGTGTCGAGGCGCCACTCACCAAAGGTCAGGAGCTGCCCGGCCTCGCTGATCTGCAGATTGGGAGGCAGCATCCGCGTGCGGCGCAGTATGGCTTTGATACGCGCAAGAAGTTCGCGGGCAGCGAAGGGCTTCGACAGATAGTCGTCGGCGCCCATTTCGAGCCCGATAATGCGATCCATCTCGTCATCCCGGGCGGTCAGCATCAGCACCGGCGTGGCTTTGTGTTTCCCCGCCCGCAACTCGCGGCATAGAACTAGCCCGTCATCGCCAGGCATCATCACGTCGAGCACGATGAGATCGACGGTATTGCCGTCGAGAAAACTTCTCATCTGCCGTCCATCGGCCGCCACGCTCGTACGCAGGCCGTTCTTCTTCAGGTAGCTGGAGACCAGCTCCCGGATTTCCCTGTCGTCGTCCACGACGAGAATATGGTCGATATGGTCCATTGGATGCCTTCGTCGTCCGGACGGTTCGAGTGGCCCGCTACCGCGCGCCCCGCTGTCACATGCAGTAAGACAACGGTTCGCGGGCTTCGGCAAGTTTAAAGCTTTGCGACGTCCAGAACAGCCCTGGCAAAAGCTTCTGGCGCTTCCTGCGGAAGGTTATGGCCTATGCCGCCGCTGATGTTGCGGTGCTGGTATTTGCCGGAAAACTTCGATGCATAGGCGGAAGGGTCTGGATGCGGAGCACCGTTGGCGTCGCCTTCCAATGTTATCGTCGGCACGGTGATGACGGGAAGTTTCGCAAGCTGGCGCTCGTAATTATCGTACTTGGCTTCCCCGTCGGCCAGTGCAAGCCGCCAGCGGTAGTTATGGATGGTGATGGCCACATGGTCGGGATTGTCGAATGCGGGGGCCGAACGATTGAAGGTCTCGTCACTGAATTTCCAGGTCGGAGATGCCGTCTGCCAGATCAGGCGCACGAAGTCGCGGGTGTTCGCTGCGTAACCCGCACGGCCGCGTTCCGTCGCGAAATAGAACTGATACCACCACGAAAGTTCCGCCTTGGGCGGAAGTGGCTTTCTATTGATTTCCTGACTGCCGATGAGATAGCCGCTGACCGACACGAGCCCGGTGCAACGCTCGGGCCAGAGTGCGGCCATGATGTCGGCGGTGCGAGCGCCCCAGTCATAACCGGCCACGACGGCCTGTTTGACGCCGAGTGCGTCGAGAAAGGCGATCATGTCGACCGCAAGCGCCGCCTGCTGTCCGTTGCGTGCCGTGTCGTCCGAGAGAAAACGGGTCGTGCCATATCCCCGCAGATAGGGGATGAGTACCCGATATCCAGCCGATACAAGGATGGGTGAGACATCAACATAGCTGTAGATGTCATAAGGCCATCCGTGCAACAGCAGCACGACTGGGCCGTCTGCGGGGCCGGCTTCTGCGTAACCGACGCTGAGTACACCCGCTTCAACCTGCTTAAGGGCGCCAAAGGAGGTCGCTCCGTCGCGTCCGGTTGACGGCTGAGGCGCAGGCGCTTCGCCCTTGGCATGAGCAAGGCCTGTGGCCCCGAATTCGACGGCGGCAACCGTCATTGCGGCAATGCCGAAGAAGCGGCGGCGCTGGAAATTGATCTCGGAAGTCATTTGCTGTCTCTCCTGTCCGTGTTGGATGCCGGGCAGGTAACAGGGTGCGTGTATCCTCGATGTGTCCCAAGGGAGGCGAATGTGAATGGTTTTGTAGCAGGGCGCATTCCGGATACAGACTGATACATTTGGCTCGCCCTTCCAACGCAATCAGCCGCCCCGACATCCGGGGCGGCTGCATTTGATCTTACGAAGGTGCGCTTACTTTGAGGATGCCCGGGCCGCCTGTTCGATGACGTCTGCAACCTTATCGGGCTGGGAGGCGAAGACCGCATGGCTTGCCGCAATCTCGGTCACCGTGCTGCCAGCGCGCTTGGCCATGTCACGCTCGAGCTCGGGGTTGATCGACCGGTCCTGCGTTGCGACGATCGACCAGCTTTTTTGGGTTTTCCAGGCGGGTTCGCCGGCTTTGGCGGCAAAGGCGGCCTTGGCGGCGAAGACCTGACCTCTTGCCATGAAGGTTGCATCCTCATGCGGCAGATCGCCGGCGAAATCTTGTCCAAAGACGGCTGGATCGAGGTAAAGGAACGCGCCATCCTTCGTCGGCTTGATGCCGTTGCCGGCCGGCGGTTTGGAGCCGGCGAGGTCGAGAAGGCTCTCTCCCTTCTCCGGCTGGAAAGCGGCGACATAGACCAGCCCGGCCACGTCCGGTCGATTGCCGGCTTCCGAAATCACCATGCCGCCGTAGCTGTGCCCGACGAGCAGGCTCGGGCCCTGCTGGAGATCGAGGACACGGTTGGTGGCCGCTACATCATCGGCAAGCGAGGTGATGGGCTCCTGCACGATCGTGACGTTGAAACCGCGACTTTGAAGGATCTCTGTCGCGCGGCGCCAGGCCGAACCATCGGCCAGCGCGCCATGGACTATGACGATATTCTTCACCTCCGCCGCATGTGCGGCAAAAGCGATCAGTGTGGTTGCGATGGCGATCGCGAATTTTGGCATGAGACGACGGTGCATCATGTTTTTCCCTTGGTTTAATGTGAAGTGGAAGGAAAATGCAGGTTCAGCCGAACGTGAAGGCATAGGCCTGCACGCCGGGGTCGAGGAAGCGGATGGCAAAGGTTCTCGCTTCGACGGTGCCGGACTGGCGGACGAGCTGGTAAAGACGGGTTGAGGTGACAACGCCATTGCCCTCGGCGTCCGTGTCGGCGCCGTGATCCGCACCCGGCGGATGCCCGTCGACGGTGACCTGGAAACGAACCGGTTTTCCGGCGCTTGCCGGTCCAAGGACCAGATGCAGGTCACGGGCGCTGAAGCGGTAGGTTATGCCGCCATCAGTCGCATCAAGTGTGGCCGCCTCCGCGCCAACCGTCCAGGTACCGGAAAGTCCCCATTCGTTGAGAGAAGGCGTTGTGACGGAATAGTCGCGCGGCGTGTCCGCGCGCACCGCCTCGTTCGATGCAAAATTCTCAGCCTGTCGGTAGCCGATATAGGTTTCGCCGGAGCGCATGTGCCCGATATCCGCACCGGCTTCAGCCCCTGTCGCCTCCGGGCTCACCGGTGCGCTGGAGGAAGCGCTGCTGCCGGCCTCGCGCAGCAGGTCCTGGATCGCCTCTTCTGTCTGCCGATAATCGCCTTCGCCGAAATGGTGGTAGCGAATCTGGCCCTTGGCATCGATCAGGTAATGCGCCGGCCAATAGCTGTTATCAAAGGCGCGCCAGATCTTGTAATCATTATCGATTGCCACCGGGTAATCGATCTTGAAGCCGGCGACGGCCTGCCTGACATTGTCGATTTTTTTTTCAAAGGCGAATTCGGGTGCGTGGACACCGATGACGACGAGGCCCTGATCCCGGTATTTGTCTGCCCAGGCCCGCACATAGGGAATGGTGCGGATGCAGTTGATGCAGGAATAAGTCCAGAAGTCGACGAGGACGACCTTGCCGCGCAATTGTTCGCGCGTGAGCGGTGAGGAATTGAGCCACTCGACGGCGCCGTCGAGGGATGGAGCCTTGCCCTCAACCGGCAGCTCCGACCGGGCCGCAGCAGCGCTGGCGCTGGCGCCCGCCTCGGTCGCCGCTTCAGGCGCTTTGGCGGTGTGGAGCCGATCGAGCACCTGCTGTTCGAAGGGTGCCGTACTCGCATAGGAAATCTGCGACAGGAAACCCGTATCCAGACCGAGCGCGATGACCGTGACGCCGGCAAGCACCGCCGCGCCAAGCGCCTGGCGAATCCGCTCGCTGAAACCCAGAGACCGCTTCATAACCGCAAATACCCGGCCGCCGACGAGGATGGCAACGGCAAGGGATGTCGCTGCCCCGGCGGCGTATGCGGCAAGCAGCAGACTCGTTTCCAGATTGGCCCCCTTCAGGGCCGCCCCCGTCAGAACAAGCCCGAGGATTGGTCCCGCGCAGGGTGCCCATAAAAGGCCGGTGGCGATGCCGAGTATCAGCGAGCCCGCAATCGTCGGTACTGACCCGGGCTTGCCGGCGGCATTGGCGAGCCGGTTGCCGAGTTCGACGACCGGGCGGGTGGTGATGCTGGCCGCCCGGGGCGAAATCAGGCCGACACCGAAGACCGCAAGCAGCGCAAGAGCCGCGAGCCGGCCATATTCATTGGCGCTGATCGCCCAGTTCCCGCCAACAGCGGCAAGCGTGGCGACGGCGCAAAAGGTTGCCGCCATTCCCGTAAGCAGTGGCAGCGTGCTGCGCAGGAACGGTTGCCCCGCCCGCGCAAAAACGAAGGGAAGGATGGGCAGGATACAGGGGCTGAGAATTGTCAGCGCCCCTCCGAGATAGGCAATGACCAGAAACGTCATCATCGTGTCCTTTCAGGCAGGAGTTCGGGGCTCCGGGCGGCGAAGGCGACCCGGCGATGGCGCCAATCTCTCGGCCTCACGTATCCCTGATGTGTCCGGGCTTCGGTGAATTTGTAATCGAGTGTAGAGGCCGCCTTTCCGCGAACAGTCGCGAAGGCGAAATCGCCCGAGCCCCGGCATCGGTTACGGTGCATATCGCGTGAAGACGAAATCATGGTCCTTGACGTTGCCCTCGTGGCAGGAGAGGCACGTCTCATGCTGGGCGGCATCCACCGGCTTGCCGTTGACAAACCGCCCGAAGCCCCAGCCGTGGCTGGCGGCATATTTCCTGGAGTCCTTCACCATCACCTGCACTGTGGTCGCCGCGCCCGGAACCGTGGCCGGCGGAAACTCCGTGGATTGCTGCCGCTTATAAGCGAGCTTCACCAGTATCGAGCCGTCGGGAAAGGGCAGGGTTCCGCTCTTGTAGGCGTCGACGGCGACATCGTTTGCCAGAACAGCGCGAAGCTCGTCCAGCGGCGGCGCTTCCTGCGCGGGCGCGATGAACTTCCAGTCACGATATCCTTCAGGAAGCGTGACACCATAGATGGGAGAGGCAAGTTCCGGCGGCGTGTCCGCTGAGCGCGAATAAACGGTTCCAAAACCTGCTGCCGCACCCGATAGGGCGACGGCGAAGAAAATCTGCCTCTTCATGGGAACTCCTGCCTGATCCGAAATAGATCAGGCAATGATCTGCCCTGCAGGTATCCGGCATGTTTCCTGAAACCCGCATTTATGTATCAGATCGTAGCAGTGCGCAGTGCCCCCGAAGGCATGTCACGCTTAAAGGCCGGCGAGCACGCTCACGTCATCGTCTTTTGGAGCCTCCATCGCGAACTTTATCGCTTTCTGGATCTCGTCCTCTATTGCCTTCCTCTCGTCGGGCGGCATGGCGGCAAGGTCGCCTTCGGACAATCCCCGCGCCTCCAGATATTGGGCCCGGATTTTCTCACCAAGGCTCATATTTGCCCAGCGGCTAAGCTCGGCCTCATCCGAGCCTGTGCCGCCGCCCTCAAGCGGGGTCTCTTCTATTCCGCCCTCTTGCCCCCGGAGTGACCAGAGTGCGTTGGCAAGATTGGAGGAGAGCGAAGGCGCGGCGCCCCCTCCGATCAACGATGCCGACCGTTCGGGTGTGGGATTGGGCACGGCCTGGTAAACGTCCTGTGGCCGCGGGCGTATGTAAAGCGAGGCGGTGGAGCCAATTCGATCGATTGCAGACATGGTATATCTCCTTCGCTCGCAATCTGGTTCGGGTGGCTTGTGTCTGGCTGGTCATGCTGCTTGCCTGCGTTCGGCGACGTCTCTTTGGCGACCACGAGCACATTTCTTTCGTCACCTCGCCGGCGGAATTGCGCAAAATCATTCCGAAGCAACGAGAAGTCGTGAAACTTTTTGGAGCGCGGCGAGTTTGGTGAAGGAGCAATCAGCTCGCATGTCCCACTGCATATAATCGCCGCTACGCGGAGGATTGATCGTCCATTCGGAGGAGATCGCATGAATTCCATCATCTATCTAGTCGGCCTCGTCGTCGTCGTCCTGTTCATCCTCTCATTGTTGGGGCTACGCTGATGGTTGATCCAACGGGTATCGAAACGAATCCAAACCGCAGCTATGTGGATTGGCCCGCGATTTTCGCCGGTGCCGTCATTTCCTCGGGCGCCATGGCTATTCTCACCGCATTTGCGGGCGGCCTAGGCCTGAGTTCAATCTCGGCGGACAATGGTGGCGAGGTCAGCACAGTCTGGCTCATCATAACCGCGCTCTTCGTCATCATTTCCATGGTCGGCTCCTACATGCTGGGTGGCTATATTGCCGGCCGCATGCGTCGGCCTGCCGGCGCTGCCGACAGGAATGAACTGACCGTCCGCGATGGCGTGAATGGCCTGGTCGTGTGGGGCCTCGGAACAGTCGTCTCGGCGTTTCTAGCGCTCGGCGTGCTGTCCGGTGGTGCCAAGGCTGTCGGCAGCGTGGCGCAGACTGCGGTTGAGGCAACGGGTTCGGCAGTCGGTGGCGCCGTTCAGGGTGCTGGCCAACTTGCGGGCGGCATTATTTCCGGAGCTGGCAGTGCAGCAGGTGGTCTGGCGCAAGGCGCCGGTCAGGCTGCAGCGCCCAGCATCGAGCAGATGCTTCCGCAGGGCCTGAAAGCCAATCCAATCGACTATTTCACGGATAGTCTTTTGAGAACCGATGCGCCCGCCGCCCCTTTTACGGGTGACCAGAGCGCCGGCGATTATCAGCGCCAGATCAGCGGCATCCTCGGCAATCTGCTTGCAACCGGTGAGATATCCGATGCCGATAAGACATGGCTTGCCAACCAGGTCGCTGCCCGCACAAACATCAGCCAGACGGATGCGCAAACGCGCGTAAACCAGACGGTTGAACGCGTGCAGGCCGTCAGGGCGGAAGCGCAGAAGAAGGTCGATGAAGCACAGAAGCAGGTCGAAACCCTGAAGGCTGAGGCACAGAAGGCGTTGGACGATGCCAAGGCCAAAGCTGCGGATGCTGCAGAAAAAGCGCGCGTCGCAGGCATTCTGACTGCGTTCCTGCTGGCTGCTTCCGCACTCGTTTCCGCTGCCGCTGCTTATATTGGTGCAGTACACGGCGGCCGCCACAGAGACGAAGGCCGTATCTGGGGTGGTCTTTCCTACCGCAAGTAACCAGAGCGACGGCAAGAAAAATCGGCTTTTCACAAATGTCCTGCCCGGACCAAATTCCGGGCAGGACTTTCGTTTTAGGTATCTGCCGTCACGGACAGGGTCAATCGCGACGCTGCAGCAAGGCAAGTGCGACCGTGGATGCCGCCAGGATCGCGGTCAGCGCCAGCGGCGCAGTGGCACCGTAGGAATCGACGATGTATCCGCCGACAACCGCCCCGATACTGATAGCCACCTGGAAAGAAACAACCATCAGGCTGCCTGCCGCTTCCAGAGCATCGGGTGCGCCGCGGGAAAGGTTGGTCGGCAGCACCACGGGCGCCATGCCAAAGGCAAGACCCCAAAGCGCGACGAGCGCGAATGCGGCGCTGCTATGAACACCCCATAGGACGAGGGCGATTGTTGCAAACGCCATCAGGGCGGCGGTAACGATAAGCGCGAGGCGGATACTGGTGTCTGCCATGCGGCCTCCCAGTACATTGCCGATCACGGAAGCGACGCCAAAGCCGAGCAGGGCAAGAGCAATCGGCGTGGTCTCAAGCAGCGTCACCTGTTCGAGGAAGGGACGCACATAGACCGAACCGGCAAAATGCCCCGTCATCAGCAACAGGATGGCAAGCATCCCCAGCTGAACGCTGCGCCGCCGCGTCAGGCGGAAAACATCGGAAAGACTGTTGCTTGTACTTGCCGGCAGCGAGGGTAGGCTGAATATCTGAAGCAGCATGGCAATAATCGCAAGCCCCGCCGTCATCGACATGGCAATGCGCCATCCCACCCAGTCGCTGATCAAGGCGCCCATGGAGGGAGCCGCAATGGTGGCGAGTGAAACGCCGAGTGTGACGATAGCCATGCCGCGCCCGGTCGAATTAGCGCCAACGAGCCGCGCCACAACGGCAACCGAAAGCGCCCAGAAGCCGCTGAGCGCAATACCAAGTCCGGCCCGGCCCACCAGCAATAGCCAGAAATCGGCAGCAACTGATGCGAGAATGTTGGAGCCGATCGCCAGCGCGCTGAGACCAACAAGCACAGTCTTGCGGTTCAGTTTGCCGATGAGAACATTGCTCAGCAAAGCCGTCACAGCGCCGACGGAAGCGGTCGCCGTAACAACCTGTCCGGCTGTACCCTCGGTAATACCGAGATCGCGCGCCATGGGCGTCAACAATCCCGCTGGCAGAAACTCGGCCGATACCAGCGCAAAGCTGGTGGCCGCCATCGAAAGAACCGCAAACCAGGTTGCGGCGGTCCATGCGGGTTCTTCTGCGGCCTCCAGGCCAATCGTTGACCCATCAAATTCTGATGTCGTGTCCGTCATGGTGTCTCTCCTTGCGTTGGGAGAGTTTTAACCGAATTTTTTCGGATGATATGTATCTAAAAATCCGAATTTCATAACTATTCCTCCGAAATTTGTGCGTTGCACAATGTTTCTTGCGCACTGCGCGGGCCGGATTATCCCACGTATCCGTGCCATCCTTCTTTGCCTTGCGATCCCAAGGGAACCACAGCTTGATGCGGCCATATTGTTCCGGATAGATTTCTTCGTCCTCAGGGCCGGGGAAGACACCGCAGCCGGTCTTTGGGAATGAGTGGCAGGCCGCATATTCGGGTGGAATTATCCTGGATTTGCCGCCTGGCTCGTCAGTGCATTTCGCCAAAACTACATCGAGGGACTTCTCCGGTTCTTTCCGATCAACACGTTGCTGTTGGTGCTTGCGCTTGCAGGAAAGGCCAGCGCCGTAAGTGGCACTGGCCGCCGCCGTTGGCCTATCCTTGGCGTTGGCGGTGATCGAACAAGTGCCGGCAGTGAATCCGGAATTCACGTTCCCGCTTGCCCGGAGAACCATCAGCGCCATTGGGGCAGCCCTCAGTGCGCGGCCTGGATTGTCATCCTTGCAAGGTTATTACGGTTTGGGCCTGAGCACTGGCTCGACGCATGGCAACACGAGCGTTGTTGTCGCCCTCTGTGCCGGCGCGCCTGACAGATCTATTAAAGAACGGGAGACCGTTTTGGAGAAAAGTTCCATAAACTACGTGCAGGAGACGAACTCGTCCGGCATAGGTTGGCTTGGAATGTTCGGCGGCAATTCTGGTTGATCGGTCGATATCTATAAAATGACATCGACCTTTGAAGACATGATCGCCAACCGTATCAGCCGGGTGCTTGCTGACCATATTATAACCGGATTGGTCGAGCTTGGCAGTGAGCTGAGGCAGGACGCCCACACGAGCTTAGGGATAGCTATGTGTCGGCGCTTCTGCGAACGCTGTGATCTGCTGTGTGAAATTTGTTCCCAGGCTCCGAGCCAAAAAGTTGTTTCGATGCTAAAATACTATCTTGAATTGTTGGCGATTGCCTGACAGAGTGTTGGATGGGGATGAGGTGGAAAGTTCCATCTTTATCGGTAAAGTTTCAAGCAAAGTTCGGTGCTTTTTCCAATTGAGGGGTTGGGATGGCGTTGCTGATACCGTTTGCACGTGGATTTTTCAGTAAAAGAACATGCCAGTGGCACCTGACAACTGGTGCATTACTGTGTGTGTTCGGCGTTTATTTTGCGCAAATCTCCGAGTGCGGAATCTCTGAAAAGCCCGGTAACTGGGGAGGGCCTCCATGAAGCCTGCGGCGGTTGCTGCCCTCAAAATGCGGCTTGAAGAACTCGGTTTCAATATGGTTTTCGACGTCGGTGATCAACCGACTAACTGGCTCAGGCATGCGCTCCGCGAATTCCAAATCTACGCGAGGTTTTCGACGGTCGCGCAAGAAAAGTCCGAAAACGTCACGGGGAAGCGATGGCTCGACCGGCTAAAACCTGTCGTGAACGATGATCGCTATGTCGGGCCGGTCGACGGCGTGCTCAGCGCCGAGGTGCAGAAATGCCTCGACTACTGGGCGACAAAGAAATTTCGCTGTCCAGTCGTCACCGAGATCTACGTCAATCGGGGCCAGCCGGTCTGGCTTTCACTCGATGGCGACGCTGACGCCATCCACGGTAACTATTGGCGATATGATGATCCGCGCATCGTCAGGTTTGTCGATCATGCCGACAAGACGGATCGTGATCCGCTTGGAAAACTGCAAATCCGCATCTGCGACTTGAGTGGATTGTTCGAGGCGCGGCATGGCACGGATCCGCGACAGCTCGTCAAAAGTGGCCGCATTCGCCAACATGGCGAATGGCGCGGTGGCTTCACGGCCGACAGCCGCACAATGAGTTCGACAGGTGAGGTACTACCTGACCTTCTTATTGGGAAAGCTTGGAAGGATATCACCAGCGATGCCGTCAAGAGCAGTTTCCGCGTGGCCCGCGTCGTGGCCGAGCGCGAGTGCCTCGGCTATTTCCAGTCTGTGAACGGCTATGATGATGCGTGGATATCTCTCGGGCCGTGTCATTGGACGCTCGCGATCGGAAACTCGAAAACCAAGCTGCCGCCATCGACAGAGGCAGCTGAAGGAGAGCTTCCAGCCTTTCTTGCCTACTGGACTGGGCAGGACCCAGCGGGTGCGAGTGAAAAGCTGACAGAGACCTTTGCCTTAACGCCGACGCCGGCTTGGCCGGCAGGCAAGGCAGGTACGGTTGCAGGAAGTTGGGGAGCACGTAATTACACTGGGCGCCTGAGGTGGCAGAGCGGACCGATCGACGGAACAGCGTCAACGGGAAATATCACCCGAGTCGAGGACTTGGACTGGTTCAGGACCACGCATTGGTTCTGGCGTTTCCTCGCACTTTCCCGCAACGTCGAGACGTTCAGGCGACGCCAGTGGGATATGATCCGATTGCGCATGCGCGACATTCTTGCCTACGAGTTAGATCCGAGTGATCGCCCCGGCGCGACAGTTGGCACCAAGCGCGTGCCAGTCTCGGTTCTGTTCACGTCGGAGGCATCCGTAGCCCTACTTCTCAGATGCCATATTCGGAAGGCGGGGTTTCTGTCCCATACCAAGTTTCAGCACCCATCGCTTCGCCTTGCTCTAGCGTTTGCGGGAATCAGTGAGCCTGATCCAAGGAAATGGAGCAATCCGGAAGAGACATTGCTGATCGAAGGGATGATGGCTGCTGCAGCTCTGGCGGGCCTCGCTCCCGGTCAGAAGAAGGCGCTCAAGGGTATGGCAGTCAAGGATTTGCCGAAAGAGCGAGAGAAGCTTGCCACCTCGGCGGAAGCCGGTTCACTTTTCGCGGATTGCAAGCAGATGCTCGACTGGCCCGAACCGCAAAAGTTCAAATGGGGGGCATCGAAGGCTGGGCAAAGTACAGCCTTTGCACTGGCAGAGGACGTCGCAACGCCCAGACTGAAGAAAACCCGCAACTCATTCACGCTCGATACCAGTGACTTGCCACCGCTACCTAAGAAATCATAGATCGACGGAGCTATTCATGCGTGGTTTTCCCGTTCGCATTGTTGCCGCGTTGGCGAGCGCCATTTGTCTGCAGTCTTGCGTGGTCGGAGATCTGGCCCCGAGCGCTGCGCTGGCGCTGGACCAGCCCCTTTCGGCGGCTCCCGTTTCATCCTTGCAGCCGCTTGCTGCCGGAGCCGTTCCTCGGCCTGCCGTAGGCACACAATGCCCGGTCAGCAATTGGGCTTCGGTGAACGGCAAGGGCAAGCGGCTCTACGCCGTTCGCCCGGGTGTCGGCACGCGCCTTAACCTCGTCACAATGAGTATGGGAACCGATCTTGATTTGACACCGACCCGGAATACCACTCCGCCAGCGCTGACGCCAACCCGCGTCGACCTTCGCCTTGTTGAGCCTGGGGGGGCAATCGATCCACACGAGCGCGCCGTTCTCGCAACCTTTCTGACGACAAACCGAACTGAGTGGAATGCCGGCAATGAAGCGAGCGAATTTTACCCCGTCACCGCAAAAATGCGCGCTCCGCTCGTTGTCGCAATAGAAGAGAACCAAGCAAAGCTATGGAATGCCTTCGTGCGCACGCTCTGCATCGAGGTTTACAGTGCGACGGCCCCGGACGTTCCCGGGACCGTGCCGGCGGTGCGGGTACTTGCGGACATGGCTTCGCTCTGCCAGGTGCTTCCAAAGGTGCAGAGAAGTGCGTTTACCGCCACGTTTATCGACCCGCGAGAAGCGGCTCGAGACTGTGACGCTTCGGTTAACGGACGGCCAAAGGTGGCCACTCGCGCGATCAACGGAACCGGAACAGCACTTGCACCAAACGCATGGGTCGTCGCTGCCCTGTCGCTCGGACGCAAAGGCAACGATACGTCCTATTACGATGCGGGCGCTGACGGCGCACCGCAGACCCTCTTTGGCCAGGTTGATTTCGGTGCTGTCCGGCCATTTGGGAGCGATCCGCCGCGTTGGTCGCTTAGCGCCTGGGAGGCATCCGGCATCTGTCACTTGAACGATCGGTCAGCGTATATTGGTGCCGTGATGATGCGCAGCGGAAACCGATGGATACGTGTTGTTGATGAAAAGCCGACCTACACGGTGGTCGATGCGGTCGTGTCCCGAAGGATTAGCCGTCTCGGGGACAGCGATCTCGTGGAACCGAAGATCGTGCGTGGTGACTTGGCTCGACTGACTTCCGCCGACGTTCGAAAGATTGAGTGGCGCGCAGGACCGACTACCATTGCGGTCAGCGGTTGCACAGGAGTGCCCCTATAATGGCAACGCTCTCGCTCTTCGGCCTGGATCTTTCAATCGCAAGCGGGGGCACCGCGCAGCCGGTGTTCCCGACCCTAAGCCTGACCGCACAATTGACGAACGGCGACACGCGGCTGAGCGTTCGGCTGGACGGCGAAATCGGCGCGGTCCGGTTTGCAAATTTTCGCAGCGACATTGATTGTTCCAAGTCGGGAGACAGGGTCGCCCTACGTGATGATGACCATGCAGCGAGCAGTGGAAGCGTCACTTTGACTGTAGATGGACAGAGCTATTTGTCGACAGCAGCCGGCGTCGCGATCATCGGCGGCCAATTGATGTTGAATCATGAGCACACTCTGCGCGATGAAGTCCTCGAAGCGGTGACAAGTAATCCGCTCGGCGCATTCCTGACCCTCGACCAATTGCAATATTGGCGGGCGAGTAACCTGCGTCTTGATCTTTCTGACGTCGCCGCACCCGGCATCGACTTGTTGAGCAGTGATAATCGACCGCGCGCGAAGCTAACCGACCAGTTCGGGAGTGGCTCGACAAATCGAATCGATCAGATTTTCCAGCTGTTGGGGACGAGGATCGGGGCCACAGGCCCAACAATCCTGCTGCAACCGCGGCGAGGTGCGATTTATCTCAATGCTGATGTTCTCGATCCCACGACAGCACTAGACGCACGCGGTAACGGGCTCCTTTTCCAGCATGTCACCGTAGAGGCGCGGCTGGAGGCGGACCTAGCCCCCACGATCAATGGCTGGAAGATCAGTGGCTGGTTCACTGCACCCTCCGCCAAGAGGCTGATCCTTGGCGTACCGGCACTTCAGGATGAGCAGGGCCACCCGCTCGTTTTGGGTATTGCCGATCGGCTGCCGCTCTGCGAACGTCGGGGCAATAACAGACCCGTCACCAACGGTCGAACGAACCGCGCCCTTGTGATTGGGAGGCCAGAGACCGTCTGCGACTTCGAAGCCGAGTTGCTCCGCGTCGATCCTTTGTCCACGTACGGACGCGAGCGGCGGGCGCCGCCGCTCGCGTCCGGAAGAACCATCGCGCCACCATACTGGGTCGACAACGGGGGCGCGTTAGTTCGCAATCAGCCACCGCGCGACATCGTCGGTTGGTCGCGAAACGGCGCAATCAGGCGGGGCGAGGCTCGGCTGCCGGAAGCGATCCGTTTTGAACCTTACCGCGCGAGCGGCGGCGACTTTCTCTTCATGCAAGCCAGCCTCATCTTTGGAGCTGAAGCTGCAATGCTGGTTGCAGATCTGCCGGAGCGCGCTGCTACGGAACGCGGCGAGGAGCCCATGCCTCGGTTGCGTCGGTACCGAGCTGTCGGACGCGATGCGACCGTAGCACTTCCCATCATAGATCTCGCATGGTCGCTCGCAGATCTGGTGGGACCGCGACAGAACGAGGTCCAGCCGCTTGCTCCTATGATCCGGGATTGGACGCGCAATTTGGATCAGACCCTAGTCGCGGCATTTCCTAGAGCAGAGGTCGATGCCTTCCAACACATCGATGGCCATCGGGCAATGGCGACACCGCAGCCCTTTGCTCGGCTAATATCCACGCCGCCCGTCACGACGATGGCCAAGGGCGGCGGTCGCGACGCAGCCGCGTTTGCACTAGCCGATACCATTTTGGCTCGCTCGGCGTTCATGGCAGCTCAGCCAGCGGCTCTCGTTGCCGCCGAAGATCCAGCAACCGCCTTGCTTTTCGGTGGATCTCGCGCATCTGACGACGTCGCCGAGGCACGCGGGAAGCTGGACGCTGCTCGCCAAGCACTTGCTCCAGCCGTGGAAGCGTTCTTCCGGTTCTGGGATGGGGTCTTGGAGGATAGCGAGCCGGATAGCACTTGGGCGGCACGTCGAGCACTTCGCAACTATCTTGTGGGGGAGCCAAGAACACTCGCCGCTCCAGACGACTGGAGCCTTGACGATCTCGTTGAAGCATCGTCGCGGTTGTCGCAAGCCCGAGACATGGTCGCCCGGGGCCCGGCGGCGATATTAAGTTTTGAACAATACGCCGACAGCCTTGCCGACGCATTTCCCGACGAAGTCGCCGAATTGATCGATCCAGCCGGCGCCAATACGCCGCTCTCGCGCCTATTCCAACGTGTTTTTGCACCGGCCTCGATGGAGATCCTGAAGCGGGCGATTGAAGCCGTCTGTGCGGTCAAGCAAGTGACAGACCTTGCCGAACATCTGCCGGTCCTGCAACGGTTCGTCACGGCAGAGCTAGCCGAAGCTATCGCTTCTTTTTTCCAGGGCGTCGAGCGGCCAAGCGGGATGATTGCCGAACTGCTCCAAGGATTGTCCCCGATTGTCGATCAGATCCAGGCCTTATGGGCCGACCACGCTGGCTACGATCAAGCAGTAGTCGAGGTTCTCGATGCACTCGTGGAGCGGTACGGGCCATTATTCACAAAGGACGTGTTTGCCGCAATCAATGCCCGAAAGGAAGAAGCCACAGCACTGCTTGATGTTCTCAACACCGTTGGCATTAAGCTTGTCCGCCTCGCGGATCTCTCTTTCGAACCACCGGATTTCCTTATTGCCTCGCGGCGGATCCGCGCTGCGGGCTTAAGCGGTGATACAACCAATCTGCATCCCGTCGACCGGATCGCCGCTCTTTGGAACCATCGCTTCGATTTCTGCGTGTTTGGCGGCGGCAAAGCATGGGATATGTTGCTCGATGACGACACCACGGTCATCGTCAAACTCGGTGCCGGACGCGATATCGAGACTATCCTGCGGGAAGTGACGCAGACCTACTCCGGTGATGGGCGAACCGATCCGTTTGCACTGGCCGCAGACGGCGAGGAAAACGATCCTGTTCATGCCTTCGCGTCGGGTTTGGCGCTTGATCTTCGCCGTCCGGAATGGCGCGGTGTGCTGATCATTAATCCGACGATAGATCTTCAGCGCGATAGCACCATGAGCACGCTGTGCGGTTTCTCGCACTTGCCGGCCCGGTACGCCGCTGTCGGCGGCCAGACTCCCGAAGCACTAGCAGGGGTCGACCTGACGATTTGGGGTCGTATAGAGCGGAACGCCGAGCCAACAGGAGACTGGGTCAAGAGCGAGGGCGAGGAGCTCAGTGGTCAGCCCGAATGGGGCGCAGCGGATGTCGGCTGGTCGATGACTAAGTTCGAGGCGACGATCCGCAACACGACAGTTTTATCGGGAGAAATCGTATTCCGGCTGGATATCAAGGAACTCTTCGGCAGACGCGATCTCGGCTGGGATCCGATCACTGTTTCGGGTGCGGTGCGGGAATCGGATGCGGCTTCATCCGGCGAACCTCGCGATTTTAATCTTGGTGCAACTTTTGACACCCCGCGGGTGCTGCCGATCGATATCGATTTCTTGAAGGAGCTGCAACTGCGTGGTGTTCGGATCGGACGATCCGATGGCGATACAACGATCGAGACTGATTGCGACCTCCAATGCCAGCCATCGACATTTGCGGGCATTACCTTTGAAATGCCGGACGCCCCCGTGCGTCTGTCCGACTTGAAAATCCGCATGCCGAAGCTGTCCGACGGCCGAGCACTGGCGATGGGGGTGCGACGTGCACTATCAATCGACCTTGGGGCCATTCGCTTCCCCGTCTTGAGCGAAAGGCAGCTTCGCCTGGCCGGCTTGGAGATCAAACCTGTTGGCGTCGGCCTAATCCGCGATCTCGGCGAGGCAATCACGGAAAATCTCAACCGGGAAACCATGCAGGTCGTCAAACCGGTCATGGCGGACAAGGAGCGTTACGCCTATACGTTCCTGGACACACGTATCAGCTTTGGCAACGGTCCGGGCCTAGATGGCGGCACCCAACTATCCCTTGTCGGACGCCTCGGCGCGCCGGTCGCAAGCCCTGGTACGGCGGTGGGCAAGCCGGGTTTCGGCATCGCCTCGCTCGATGCCCGAAATCTGAAACTTTCGCTGCTGCGTATCTTAGAGATTGAGGCCGAACGCCTGACGGTTGATGTTATTCCGGTCCGCGATCCGGACGATCAGCACGCCGCTCCCTCCACCGCCGGCGTCGTTGATGTCGAGAATTTCAACCTGCGCCTTCTGTCATGGTCGCTCTTCAACGAAGGCGACCAGCGGCGCCTGCTCTTCGCCCAGCAGACGGAGAAGGGTGGAAGCCGCGGCTTTCTCGCTTGGTATGCCAGTGGCGATGATGAGAGTGACGCTTTCTTCGGGCTCCAATGGCTGCTGATTGCCCGTAACTTCGATCCCGGCGAACAGCTCCTGAAGTCCCTGTTGGAGGAGGGACAGCAGGGCGACGTCGCCCACGAACGCGACGCAATCAGCAAGATCATCACACAGGACGAGGCGGGCAACAGAACGCTTAATGCGCGGATCGGCGCCGACCAACCCTGGTTGTTCGGCATCCGCTTCGATCTCGGCGAACTTTTCAAACCCTGCGTCCTCGTCATGCAGGACGGCCGCTATTACGGCATCCGTCTTGGCGGCCCGGTGGCCAAGCTGTTGACCGGCGAGGATGAGCTGAACTTCGCATATATTCCAGGCGCCGAGCCGTCGCTCGATCGTTTCAGGACGACCTTCCGCTGCGCTGCCTTCGACCTCTTAGCAACAATGCGCTCGGGCGTCATGGCGTTGGAATGGAGCCCGTCCTGGGATTTCCTGATCGATTGCGGACATCCGTGGCGCGGCCCGGGCGGTTATGCCTGGGAGCGCTCGTTCTCGATGCCGGTCGGCACCTACGAGGCGAAATTCGGCTTCTTTGTCGAACGCCGCACGAGCTTGGCCCCCCCGGCCGGCGTACCGGATGTGCTGGCTGGCCAGCGTTACGTGACGTTCAGCGCCGGGGCCGGCTTTTATTTTGGTTACATGTTCGAAGTAACAGGCGGGATCGCATGGGTCCGGGCTGGCATCGGGGTGTTTGGTGTGCTGGTTGGATCGGCAACACTTCGCCTGCCAGAAGGCAGCAATTCCGGTAATCCACTTACCCTCTTGAAAGGCTCGCTTGCGCAACTCCAAGTCGTGGGGACGCTTGGAGTTTATGCCTACGGGGAGGGCGGTGTTGAGGTCTGGATCCTGTCGGCGCGCTTCCGTGTTTCGGCGCAGGCCTTCGTGGAAGTGCACCTAACCTATGTGCCGAGCGGCCGCAGCCGCATTAGCTGGGATGCGATGATGTCGGCGAACTATTCGGCATCGGTACGGGTCGGCTCAGGCTGGTTCAGCTGGACATTCAGTGTCAGTGGCTCAGTCGGTATGCGCATCAGCGGTTCTGCGGCTTTCGGGTGAGACAATTATGGCAAAACCCTATATTTCGATATCGCATTTTCATCCGGCCTTGCTTGGTGGCACGACCCCACCACCCGACGACTATAGTTTAGACGCGTCGGCGACATTCGTCATCGTCCAGCCCTTCCTGCTTGCGGGGCATCCAGACGCGATTTCGGCTGTCGACTATGTCCAGAACTGGTCGGCCGACCGTCTTGCAGGAGAGGGATTTGGTATCATCGACGCGACGATCGGCCAAGCACTGCAGGCGGGATCGATCACGGCACTGCCGGTCCCTTTCCCGAGCAAGACACGACTGTCGCTTATGATCGACGGCCGGACAAGCTCCGGCGCAATGTTCCCAACCTGGCGCGACGAGCGCGTTATCGGCGGCACGACTCCCTTCGGCAATGCGGTCACTGCCTTCGACCAGCTTGGTACCGGCCTCGCCGACGGTTGGCCAGGATTTGCGATCCTCTCGCAAGCCGTCCCGTTGGTCGTAAACTATGCCGATCTCGACGGACAGGTCAGCGACGGGCCGCAAAAGCGCAGTGTGGAAAACGCGCTGCTTGGTCTCTTTTCCGAAATGGTCAGCCTTTGGTCGCGGGAAGCGCCGCAGCTGCCCGACAGCGATGCCAGAAAACAGATCTGGACTGAGCTTATTGAGCCGAATTACGCTACCCATCCGATCAGCGATCAGGCGTGGTGGCATCACTTTCTCCACAGCGTCGACGCCAATGGCGTAAGACCTGTCGACTGGGCTTATACACAGCTGATCGGCGGACTCGCATCCGGACCATTTGTAGGCTCACCTACAGTCTCGTTGCCGCGCTATCGCTGGGCGGCCGATGTTCTGGCCAGTGCATACGGCCTTTTTCTGGACGAGGACAAGGAAGCTGGGCGCTCGTATCTGGAGACGCTTTGGTTTCATCTTAAGGAGATAGCAAAGCGCACCCCGGAAGAACTTGATGCTACGCTGCAGCGGCTGTTTGGGTTCGGCGAACGACTGGCCTGGCCTAAATCACGCCTTACCGAAGCACCCGAATATGCCAAGCGTTTCATGACGCTGCAACCGCAACTCTCAGACAATCGTAACCACCCTGATGGGTTGGAACCCGACGAGTGGTTCGTGACGAACATGGTCTCGTTGATGGGGCAGGTGTTCCGGATTACGCCTTTCGATCCGGCCGATCCGCCGGTGCGGCTTGATCGCGCCGAACTGACGATCGCCGGCAATCCGCTGCCAGTATCTGCCGGCCTTGCAACCGCGTTCAATAGCTACTTCGAAGCGATAGCGCGGGACGCAATGGCGGCAACACCGGTGAGCGTTGCGCTAGCGCCAGGACCCGAACGAGGGGCTCAGAGCGATAATCCCGGCGAGCCGTCGCGGCTGACACTGCTTGCGGCCCGTAAGGCGCCGCTTGTGGCGCTCGCCGCGGATGCGGCGCCGCCCGCGCGCTTCTTGCAGGCTGTTCCCGAAGCACTTCTGGATGTCGTCGATCCGCTGGCGCGGTTCGACGATGGGGCGGCCGGGACCTTGCCCGGCCGCTCACCACCGCGACGCGGGCTGTTTGCCCACGACCTTGCTGCACCACTTTCCGCCGGGGCGTTATTGTGGCAAAGGCGGGCTGCGGAGGTGGCCAATATCCAAGTGACTGGGGCGGGCGCGGCATTGGCTTATGCGCTGCGCTTCCCGGAGTCGCTTCACTCCGACGAGGCACATATCGCCGCATACCTTCCCGCAATCGCCGCCGGTGATACCGGATACAACGCATTCCTGTGGATTCCGACCGTTGACGGTCAGCAGAGCCCGCAGCCTGCAGTCGAATTTCGATTGGAAGTCGCCAACATTGCCGTCGATGCTTCCGGCGAACTCCTTCTGATGGATCCGGATCCCGCGGTGGATGGATCCTTAACCCAGGTACTTGGCAGGCGCCCGCAATTGCCGGGTGGCAGCAAGGATCCAAAGGTTACCGTCGTGCTTTCCTCGAACGGAAGAAGCGAACCGTTCGACCTCGTGGAACAGGTATCAGACAAGCATCAGATCGTGCTCGCAGTCGCGCCATTGACGCGCCTTGGTCTGTCGGCAGACCGGTTGGCGACATCGCTTGCAGCCACTTGGTCCGTTCCATTTGAGGCCATCGGGCCTCGCAAGGACGGCGCGCCAACCCCGCTCGTCGATCAAGTTGCCAACACCGACAAGCTCCGGCTCACGCTGTTCGGGCCACGCAACGGGTTTAAGCGGCCGCTTTCAATCCCCGATGCTCTGCTCCCATTGCCTCCCGGATCTGCCGTTGGCACTGCGACTGTTTCCGACCGCCCTTGGGATCGTAGTGGTACAACTCATCAGAACGGACCGCAGAATTTTTATTGGCTCGGAGAATATTTTGACCAAACCAAGGACGCAGGTGAGTTGCACGAGGCGACACGCTTCGAGACTTGGGTCAGGGCGGGGCAGGGCTTTTCGGCTGGGGGCTATTTCGAGCATCAGTATGGCTACCGTATCACCGTACCGGAATTTTCACTGGACCTGAGACGCACTACGGATATCGTCAATCCGGCACAGGTCAATTTTGGAAGCTTCACCGCCACCGACAAATCTCAAGCGGAGCGGTTGCCATTGATCGAGGCAACCGAGATACAGCGCTTGGATATTTTTAGCCTAGTCTTTGGGTTCCGGGCGGATGCCGCGGATGCGGCGCTTCGCAACTATATCGCTGGTAAGCCAGATGACCTAAGGATCGTGTACCAGGCGTTGACGGATCTCAACGACGCGATCACCGCAGGCGGGGCGGAGGTGCTGATTGAAGAATGGGTCTTCGACAATCGCGCCGCCGTTGGCCGGGGAAATGTGGGCACACTGACCGACGGACTGCATTGCAACCAATCAACCTACTACCGCATTTCGATCCCGGCCTCGGATACACCTCTAGGCAAGGTGTTCGCTTCGTTTGACAAAGGATATGCCGACTTTAGGGCGGCGCTCGAAAATGCAGTTTCCGCAGCGGTCGACAATTATTGGGCCGTTCTTTATGAGCGATCAATTGACGACGAAGCAAAACGCGCATCGCTGTTACGGGTCGGACTGGATCTTTCACGGCCGCAGGCTGTCAGGGCCACACCGGCATGGGTCCAATCCGCCTTCATCCCAATAGCACTGACAAATCCGGAACAGGGGGCCGCCCTAGCAGACGTTGCCAAGGATGACCTTGCTGCCTATCTTTCCAACTCGCGGCTGACCGCCTCTCTTTCCTGGTCGGTGGTCGCTGGCAGTGTACGGGAGGCGGCCGTCGTGGGTCCGGCGGCGCCAACGCTCCTGCGGCCGCAGGCCCCGACCGAGCCTGTCAGCGGGGTCGTTGATCTCTTCTACATGCCGCATGCGTTCATGCTGCCGGCCGCACATCCGGCCCTTAAGGATCGCAGCGCGACCTTCGATTTCGCTGGGTTCTTGCTTGCGCTGATCGAAGACGTCCTCGCCGGTCGTCCCGTTGACGATAGGATCGACATTCGGGCTTCCCCGATCGACCGTGCGATTGCACTACGGCGCGAGCTGCACATGATGCTAGCCGGGGAGGGCGGAATTGCCGCTCGTCTAATGGGCCTCTTCGACCGCGTCGACAAGGCCGAACAAGACCCTGAGCCTGAGGCCGAGGATTCTCGACCGGCGCTGCATTGGCACGCCGGCAAGCTGCTCGACCAATTGGAAAGCTTGGCCCCAGCGTCGGAAAGGCCGCGCGCAGCAATCTGGTCGATGCTCGCGGAGCGCCCCACGCTCTACACCAGCGCCCGAGCGGTCGCGATCGTTCCCTTCAACACCGAAGTCGAGCGGTCTGGAGAAGATCCCGCCTGTCCCTTCAATCACGACACGTTCAGCCCGCAGATCCTGTCGTTGACGATCAGCAAGCTTTTGATCGGCGACGACGGAAAGGAGATCGTGGACCAGACGGCCTTCGATTCCGGCAGTCTGCGCGGCGGCCTGATTGACAAACGGATGTTCGCCTATCTGATCGATGTGCTACCAGACCGTGTTTATGACGACGCTATCGCGATCGGGCAGAATGTCTACAGCGGCATCGATCCAAACGATGATCGGGAATGGGGTCTGCGCCGCTGCATCAACGATATCGCGAAGCCGTCAGCGGATGGCGCCTCGGGGGTCGCTGTACTTCGCGGCGAGGACGCGATAGATACGCCGTCGGCGGACCAGCCGCGAGGTATCGCAGCCAATGTGGTGCATGTGTTTCCGGCCTGGCGGGTTACCGAACGCGGCGGCGCCGACACGCGGCAGCGCAACGCCTATTATCTTTTGCCCGAGCGTCGCGTGCCGCCGCTCGCCCGCAGCGTCGCGCCGAGGACACTGGCAGGCTTGGATGTATCGCGGTCACCGATAGCACTGAATTTCGCGGGCGTTGCGCCGGGGCCGGGATTGCCGATGCTCTCACCGGCGCGACAATGGCCGGCCGCCTACGGTGAGGCGACCACGATCTTGGCCGCCGTGTCCCTACCCGCTGCATCGCCTAGTGCCGGTCAGCGGCTATACCGTCGGATCCGGGCAGCGACCGGCAGCGGAAATCCTGCTGCGGCAGCGTTGCCGGCGGCGCGAGCCGAAGCTCCGGCGGCGAGAGGATGGCACCTTTTGACGACGGGCCTATCGAATTTCTTCTTTGCCATCGATCTGCAAAAATCGGATGCGACACTGGTGGAGCAGATCGACGACGATCTCTATGAGTTCGAGGTCGAGATGTGGCGCTCGGCGCCGCCGATAGAAGTGACTGCCGCGACCTCGCCCCCGCCTGAGACCGACCCTCTGTTGCAGGCATTTCGCCGATTGCGCGCTGCAGGAAGCGGCGTCAACCTTGGCGCCACGCCAACGATCTCTGCCGATGACCTGAATACAAGCCTTTCGAATTGGTTGCTTTTGCCGCCACCCGAGGGGCCTTATCTTGGCCGGTCGGTTATCGCCCGCCCGGACCAGGAACGCCACGCAAGCACGCAGCAGCCGCTGCGGCGCCGATTTCGTATCGCGCGCTCGGTTATCGACAGGGCCTGGAAAATCGTTGAAGCCAAAACCGGCGACCAAAAACGGATCGGCGCGGATATGGGCGAACTGGGGTCGATCGTCGGCTTCGAAGTACTCGCACAGACGAGGGTCGATGCCACCGATGATCCAGCCTATGATGAAATGGTCCTCGACGAACACCGCTCCGCACTTGTGCGCGTCAGTGTTCTCGACCATCCGTTCCATGTCAGCCGCGTGCGCATGCGCATCTTGCGCAATTGGATCGATATAGACGGTGACGATGAACCGGACATCAATCCTTCCTTCGTCCTGACGGCCGGCTATAGTGAATGGGCAACGGAAGGACGCAGCGCCGAGATAATCGGCGCCGACGTCCTCAACGAATATCACGTGCCTGACGCGGGCCGCGAAATTCGTGTGGTGGAGGCGGGAGCGGACCCAATCAACGCCATGGAAGACTGGCTAGACAAAATCGACAAAGCCGATCCTTTCGATGCCGGGGTGGGGCTGCCTGCCATGCTGACGGTCCCCGTCTTCCTGAACGCCGACGAACATAACGATCCCCAGTCGCTGTGGGAATGGGAATGGATGAACGATGGAGACTTGTCACTATCGGCGACGGTCAATCGAACCGCTGTCGATCTCAGTGCTCGCTACGGTAGCGATAATGCTGTGTACCCGATTGCAACGCGCGATGTCACGTCGGTACGCCAGATTTGCGCGACCGTGCCGGCCGACCAAATGGTGTCACTGTTCAGCAGATTGCTACCATCCGAGGTCCTGGCGCTCGAAATCTGGGCTCAAATCCAGTGGCGTGACGCTGAGGGCTTCCTGATTCTCGAGCTTCAGGTCCCCTTTACGTTTAAGCCCCGTCTGTAAGGGCCCTTAACGCGGGACGATCGTACATTTGGAAAGGGAAATCATATGCCAAGAGACATAACCGTGATCGTAAAGCTTGCAGGGGGATCGCGTTCGGCGGGCCTGCACGTTAAGACAGCCGACACCAGCTGGGAGAAATCCGAGAGCAACGGGGCAAATGATGTGTTCCGGACGAAACGCGGCCACTACCGCATCGTAGGAGAAACATTGGAGCTTATCGCTCCCGGATCTGGACATCGAGTCGGTAAGTTGGTGCAATTGGACCCGAGAGCCGTGACGGACGGCCGCTCAGGAAGCGGCTTGTCGGACGAGGCGGGAACGTCGGTTACCTGGAAGGTGGAGGGCATTCTTGAGCTGTGAAGATCGACTTGTGGAGTGAACCCCTCGGGCTGGACCAGCGATGCGCTTGAAACTAAGCCGCCTGCTGGGCAAGTAGGGTTTCAAATTCTGCTGGCGATAGATAGCCAAAGGCTGAGTGCAGCCGCTTGGCATTGTGACCATCTTCAATGAACCAGGGCAATCTCTCGGCGACGTCTGCGAAGGTCTCGTAACCGGCGGGATGGATATCCTCCACTTTAAGCGTCTCCATGAAGCTCTCGGCCTGAGCATTGTGATACGGGTTTCCGACCGCACTCATGGAACACCGTAGACCAGCGGCATTGAGTGCGCGGCGATTGCCCTCGCTTGCGTATTGGCATCCGCGGTCGGTGTGATAATGCAGCCAGGAGGAGGTTTTCTGTTGTCAATGGCCGAATGCAACGCTGCCAATGCCAGCGGTGTATCCAGGCGTCTCGACAGCGCGTAACCCACAACCTTGCGACTGCAGGCGTCGGGAATGACAGCAAGGTAGCAGAAGCCAACGCTGATGCGGATATACGTGAAGTCGGCCACCCAGACCATATCGGGCCGCGCCGGGATCACATTGCGATAAAGGTTCGGGTAGATCGGTGAATCGTGGTTGCTGTCGGTCGTGCGAACCTACCGCTTGCGGGGCTTAATCCCGAGGCCATTGGCTCGCATGATCCGAGCGCCACGTTTGTGGTTGACCAGATGGCCTCGTCGCTGAAGCGTGTGTTACGCGTCGATATCCGAAACAAGGCAGTTCGTCCTGGATGTCCTCGATGATTGGAACGAGCTCGCTGTCGCCGAGACTTAAAGCTTTTGCCGTTGATCGGTAATAGTAAGTGCGTCTTGGAAGATCGATCATTTTGCACCCCCGTCTGACAGAGCAGGCCGGGGACCGGTAATGATGGAGGAGCTCCCACTGTCGCCGGCGGTCCGCTGACGCGGAGTTTTTTTAACCAGGTCCAGTTCCATGGTGAGTTGGCCGACCTTGCGTTCCAGCGCCGCAATGTGGGCCTCGTACTCGGCGATAACGCTCGCCTCAGCCTCCTCATCGTTCAGTTCGCCGCGATCGAACTGCGTTAGCCACAACTGGACGAGGTTGGCCGAAACGCCGTATGTCCGCTGTGCATCACGCCGTCCGATGACGCCGTTGCGGATATCCTGGCAAAGCTGCAACTTGAACGGCATCGAATGCCGACGATATGGACCTCGGGACTTCATGAGCCTTCTCCGATTTAGGCCCGCAGAGTGTACCAGTTTTTAAGTGTCCCGTGGTCCAGCCCGAGGGGTTCACTCCACGCAACACTGACCCCGCGCTCTCGCACCAACTTCACTGCCCCAAGCTTGCGCTCGCGGCTGAATTTCCTTCGTTGCATTCATGCGCTCCAGTTTCATTGGAAACAACTTAACTCGGTGTCCACGAAACCGGCAGCAGGCCAATACGCCAATCCTGTGACGAAAATTCCTTCGGTGGAAAGTATGGGCTACAATGCTCTCGAAGATTGCATAGATCAGTTCTACCGGATAGGTATTCTGGGATGGGATTGTTGGCTAGCAAAGCTTTGCGTTAGATGAGCGAAATCGCCAGGGGGGCGGGGTGGTGGACGATTGGAAGTATCAGGTGGGTCAACTCAAAATATCAGATGTCGCCGAGCGCCTTGGAATTCAGGTGGCCGCCAGCCGGCGCTCGCCCAAAGTTGCCCTCTGTCCCTTTCATGACGACACAACGCCTTCTCTGCGGCTGTTCGAGGGCGAGAACCCACACTACCACTGTTTTAGCTGTCACGCGCATGGTGACACGGTGGAGTTGGTTAAGCAGCGCCTTGGGCTTGAGTTTGTCCCGGCCATCGATTGGTTAGCCGCGAACTTCTCTCTCGAGCTGGATCGTAAGGCTATTCGCCGATCAACCGGAAGGCAGGGAATCTACCGTCGCGCATTGGAATTTTGGCGCGCTCAGGAAGATGGCGCAACCTTGAAGAAGTTTGCGGATGCTCGGCGCTTCGAAGTTGACCAACTCCGGGATGCGGGGTTGACCATCGGCGTTGTCGGAGATTTCTTGACCACTTTACGCGGAGATCGTGAGAGTGAAGATGAGGCGATCTCTGTGGGACTTGCCCACCTAAGTGGAACGGGGGATGCGGCTATCCGCTCTACGAGCTTGTCTCCCTTCGCGCAAGGCACTCAGCTGATCATCCCACTTGCTACGCCAGCCGGTCAGGTGGTCGGCGTCATGGCACGCAAACTAGCGGGGGAGGGCCCAAAATATCGGTTCACCGCCGGTTTCAAAAAGTCTGAAATTCTGTTCGGAGCAGATCGAGTTCGACGCAGTATCGAGAAAGCAAAAAATCTAGTCGGTTCGCTCGACGCAGTCCCGGATCGCTTTGACCTATTCATTTGCGAAGGCGTATTCGACGCCCTTCGTCTTCAGAGCTTTGGTTTCGCCGCCGTTTCCTCGCTCGGTTCGAGTCTAAGCGATAAACAAGTTCAACTCCTTTCCGGTCTGTCGCGGGATGCTTCGGTGGCTGGTGCCGTTTTGAGAGTCCACCTTTTCTATGACGCCGACCAGGGGGGCCGTAGGGGCATCGCCGACAACATCCCCAGACTGCTCCGCGCAGGAGCAGAGGATGGATTCTTAGTCGATGTGGTTGGCTTCGACCGCCCAGAAGAAGAAAAGGCAGATCCAGATAGCCTTCTAATAGGGTTAAACCCTAACGAGGCCGCCGAGCTGTTGCGAGGTGCACTTACCTCGGCACTTCATGCTCTCGCCTCTGTGAGCCTGAATCAGCCATTCGCTGATACGCCCTCCATGATAGACACGTTGGATCCCAGCGGGTCAATCATGTTGCAGAATCGCTTGGCGAGACGTTTACGCGGCCTAGACTGGCAAAAAATCTGGATTCAAACTGCGCCGGATCGAACTACCCTAAATATGGATCCGGCGCTTGGGTCACCAAAGCTCTCCAGAACATTTCAGCGTCTGGCGCGAGAAGCCGAAAAATCTGGACTTCGAGATTCGATCAGCCGCTCTCTCCCAGTACCATATTCGGAACTCGCACAAAACGATGACGCTAGTCTCTTCCATGCCCTGATTTTGGCGCGAGAGTCCACCGATAGCCGGGAGTATCCCGTCGATGTTGCGGCTTGGGATCGCATCGAAGAGGCCGCGCCGTTGTTCCTGCAATTGATTGAGGATGAACTCGGCGCGGCCGACAGACCTACGCGGCCCTATCTTGCCCACTATGAGCCTAAAGATTCAGGCGCGCCTCGATTAAAGTGCGGACCGTCGCCAGAAGACGCGATTCAGCAGCAATACATTCTCACAGAACTGCTCCGTGTCAGGCCTGACAGGAGTGATATCGCGGAACGCATACCCGCCGTCCGGTACTGGTCGGACCGGCCCGATCTGGTAGTTACCGGTCTCGGCGGACCGACTTCTCCCGTGAGCTTCGGCTATCAGGTCGACATGCGAGCGCTGGAAGAGCGCCCGGACAGAACCCGGCGACGCGACATGTTTCGGCCATTCTTGGACTGCTGGAACAGTTTCATCCTTCACATCGGCCGTCGCATTGACCGGATGGAGGGGGGCTTGATCCATATCGCTCGTCTTGATGTGAAGGGCTTCTACGATCATGTACCCCGCCATGCGATCGAAGCAATATTACGGGAGTGTCTGCCCGATGTTGAAGCACTAGACGCTGCCGGTATCGCTCCATTGTTCGGAACCGCGCTGGTCGATGGAGATAGGCGGGAAGCCCTCATCAATTGGGTCCTTGAGCATAGCTTCGGTTCTCTTGAGGACGGATACACTTACGCCTGTCCGGGAAAAGGCATAGCCGTGAACCGGCAGAGTGGCTCAAAGGGGCTTCCTCAAGGTCCAGCCCTCAGCTCATACCTAGCCAACATTGTGCTTTTTGGTCTTGACGCGGAGCTTGAGCAACGCGTCAGTCTTCTTGACCAAGCGGTGCAGGTCGATGGTAACTCCAAGGCGCGTGGCGGCCTTTATGCACGCTATGTTGATGACATCATAATCGCTGCTCGAACGCCAGAGGATCTCAGAGCACTCCGTTCGAGCATTGAAGTCAGGCTTGAAAAACTCGGACTGGAACTTAACGACAAGTCCGAACATCTCGAACCAATGAGTGCGGAAGAAGCACGTAACTGGGTCGTTGAGCGGCGGGGAGCGGGATTTGTTTCCTATGGTGAAGTTGATGACCAGCCCAGTCCAGCCGCAGACGTCCGCACAGGTTGGGCCGATATACCAAGCTTAGATCGCCGAACGGCGCTAAGCCTCCTTTACTGGAGTGCCTTTGACGACCCCGAGCAAACCTCGCGGGAAGCGTTCGACGAAATGTTGACCAAAATTGCGGGCGCGGATGATCTGCGCCAATCCGACCTCGGGCACATCGCCCGGCGCATCCTACTTCGCGCGAGCCTCGAAATCCAAAATGAGGCGCCCGAAGCTACAAGGACGTCGGCGGACGCATTCGAAGCGCATGTACGTACATTGTTCGGGTGCGTGTCGACTGCGTTTGAACGGCCGCTGCGTGTTAAGACTAAAGATCGACCTGTAGCCGAGGCCTTAGCCGCAGCCAGACCATTCCTCTCTGTGCTTGCTGGGCTTGACCGGGTGATCTTGGGCAAGCCAGAGAATAACCCGACATTCTCAGCAGAGGTCCGCAATTCCATTTCCAAAGCGAAAGCTGATATTGTCTCTTGGATTTTGAACAACAATCTGCTGGATAGATTCCAGGACTTTTTTATCAAGCCTGAAGATCAGCTGATTGTCCGTAAAACGATCGGTGCTCAACTTGAGCTGCAAAGAGCTACCCTAGAAGAGCGCGCAGCGCGAGCCGTAAGACTTCGAAACGTCCAGCTTCCGGCAAACTTCAAAGTTGCGACCCGTTCGTTGGATCAAGCCCCAAATCAGAGTTCCTCGAAGAGCGTGCGGATCGGCTGGCTGCGCACCTTTGCGCCGTCTGGCTTAGCAAATCCGCAGTCCGATGATGCGAGGCTCATCTTTCACACTATCGCTGCTGAGGTCCAAACAGCGAGTGAAGACCGGGCAGTGTTGACCGACTTGGGAGAACTCCCGCCTCACGCAATCGCTGACGCGGTACTGGGAGCCGCGAACGCCGCATTAGCATCGCTGGCCTTGCCTGCGCGAGGAAGCGAGATAGCTCAGGCGTTTCTTACACTCGCCGGCTCGAAGGCGGCCCTCTCTGATGCGTTCCGGATGCGCGCTGTTGCCAGTTTCCTTGGTCTGTCCGATGGACCCAACAAAGTGCCAGCGCTTCTGGTTCGGCCGGAGCTGATCGCGACAATCGCCGATAACTCCCTTATCATTCCTCTCCCACCCATCGCAGGGCAGCCTGGGATATTCTGCTTTGACCCTGACGTCAGTGAGATACGTGCGATCATCGTAACGGGCGATACGGATCCTTTGGATCATCTCCCTCCCGAGCTGGCTTGGGAGCCTGCAGGAATGGTAAGCGGCTTGCGCACTTTCGCAGCACCTCTTCCCCAGGGGACCGAGTTCTTGCTCGATCCCCAGACCAACGACCGGGTTATCAAGTCAGACCTAGGTATGATCTCCGAGGTATTTGAGGGGCTGCTTCGTACCCAGATCAACCATGATTCCGCGTTATCTCCTCTTGTCCACGTGTTTGGTTTGATAGGCCCGGTGTCGTCGGTCGGTTCTCAAGTGGAGTCCCCCTATTTTTGCCTCTGCTGGAGACTTGAACGCGCGGCGGTTGAGCAGCTCGTCTTCGAGCGCCGGGGGAACAGCGTGGCGGTTCAGCGGTCACCCCACGCCGGCGCTGACTTGTGGAGGATCGGCCAAGCCGTTGCCGATCTCTTTGCGATCGCTGACGAGACTGACGAAGAAACAGGCATCAAAAACGATCGTGCCCGCTTGGAAGATCGCCTCAAACGAATGGCGTTCTCGCGGCTCAAGGGCCGATGGATAAATGGCGCACAGGTTGCGGCGGCTCAAGCGTCAAAGGAGACGCCCAGAGCGATTACTCGCACCGTCAACGCTTTAAAAGAAGCTGCTGAAAGCGGGGATGGTTTTGGACCGCTAGCTTTAGAATTCCTATTGTCCGGTCGGGCCATGCGTATACGGATGCAGGTTGCGTCGACAGACGCCGTCCCGGGATCATGGGCTCGGTTTCTAGAATTGCTGGGCCTGCGAACGTTGGCGAACGGAGACGATGAAGGGCTGTTCGATCAGCCAGTCGTGCAGACTGCTCTTGCCCGCCCTGTTCGAGCTCTGATACGCGCGGGTGATGCCCTGTCCGGCTTTGCAAATCGCGCCGACGTTGACCGATGCAGGCATGCTCTGGAGACGACCGCTCTGGGCTTCGAACTGGCCGCCTTTCGTAGTCAACTGCGGGACTTCGTGCTCGCATCCTTGGCCCGCATGTCAGTCCGTGACTTAGACCGCCTCTCTAACGTCCGGCCGAATCTTTCGACCTTCGGTACACCTGGTGCTGCGGTTTTAGTTGAGCCGCGATTTGCTGATTCGGATGCAGGAGAGGCTACATATGAGCTTGGTGGGCAAACTCAGTTGCTCTTTCCCACGCTTTTAGAAGCACTCGAACTACGTTCCCTACCAGGACGGGCGAAGATCGAGCGCATCTCCCTGACGGGCTGGTTGGTCATTGCATGCGTCATGACCGGAGCAATTGATTTCGAAATGGATGGGTCGGGACCGACATCCGACCAGCAGCCAAGACCATCATTCTTCGCTTTAGCGGACACACATATTGCTGAGCCGCTTAGGCGTCTGGGGTTGCATCTGCTGTCGCTCTTTGTTGATGAGCGAGACGCTGCTGACCCGGTCCATGACGCCTGGCCTTGGGAACTCGCTAGTTCGATCGATCGCCCGGCGCTTCGAGATGTGTTAGCGCGCGCGCGGGATGCATTAATCTCGCTTGCTGCCGACGTCGGTATCATCCAGAATGCCAATCCCCTACCGCTCCGATCGCTCAGGTTCGGCGACCCTCAGGTCGAATTCGTTGACGCGAACGGCGAGCAATACGCGCTGCCCTGGTGGCGTTGCAGTCTTGCGTCGACTATTAATGAGCGCATCGATCGCGTGGAGACACGCGCGGGGCCGAATAATCGTCTTGTTACGCCTTGTTCCGTTCTGACAGACACATCCGGCAATATCTTGCTCGTACAACTCGTCTCGGAAAGCCTATCGCGGATCACCGGACTCGAGAACCAACAGGAAGAAGGTGGGATAGAATACGAGGGTTCAAGTTCAGCAATTGAAAGCGAGACGACAACACCAAAAAGCGTCGATGCCGCTACGCTACCGGCACCGGTTATCTCTTCGGCGGGCCAAGTCCTGCCCCCGGCGACCTCAGAGCCAGTATTAACCCAAACAGAAGACAGGCTGGGGCAACGGATACGGAGTCAGGCACCTGAGTTCCGTCACCTGCAGCGAACAGCCTGGACCAAGCGTGGCGCCAAGTCTGGCATCGCGCAATCGGGCTATGGCCGCGTCGCGATCCTTCAGTACGATTTTGTCGACAGCTATTATCCCGAGACGACGACCCAATTCCGTCTCGGCGGAGATCAAGTCAAAAGCCCCAGAATTTTGGCTGGCGCAGTTGATTATCAACTGAGTTTCGAAGAGCATCGGCGGCGACGTGTGCTTGAGGAAGTACTGGCTTGCTGCGACAGTTTCCAAGTCGAAGCACTCGTCCTGCCAGAGTACTCTGTTCGACCGGAAACCGTGAACTGGGCGCAACAACACTGTCAACTCAAGGGGTACAAGACCTCCATATGGGCCGGCACCTTCCGGCAGCAGCACGGCTTTGAACTCGCACTTACGGCCTCCAATGACGAATTCCTTCCGGTCGCTCCCGGTGGTCGCTCGGATATACAGTCGATGGAAGCGGTTATAAGCGTCCTATTCCGGGAAACCCAAAAAGGGGCGACGCTCGCTTTCAACGGCAAAGGACTGACAAACGATGAGGCTCCCATTTATAGCCTCGCTCTTCCAGAGAATCTGAGGTACCGCAGGAAGAAGTATCCGTCCATTGGCATGTACGAGGATTTTAAGCCTTCGCGGGAGCCCTTGAGCCCTCTTATGGCGTCAAGCCGCTCACTGAACCGAATCGAGTCCTTTGTCAGTGAGTTAGTTTGCAGCGAACTGTTCGTCTTCAACGGCCCTCTAAACTGGAACAACTTCGCCCAACATCTCGATGCGAGTTGTGAGCGCTACAATATGGACGCCGAACAGTGGCTTGAGCTCATGGTGCGAGACTCAACTACGGCTGCTGCTATGTTCAGCGGACAGGACGGTCACAAACCCCGCCGAACTCTCCTATTTCTTCCCTGCGCCACCAGTCGGGACGTCGACTATCATTATTTTGCCCAAAGTGCGTATTTAGCGAGTGGAATCGTGACGGCATTTTGCAATTCTTCTCACTATCCGGCACTCGGTGGGAGTTGCTTTGTCGGTGCCAGCGGCTGGGAAACGCGGAATGCGCCGCAGATCGCCAGCCCCTACCATGGGGCTGCTCCCGGAATGCTGTCGGTCAACAACCCGAACCGAGGCGCACTAGGGCAAAAAGAGAATGCTCTTATTATCGGCGACATCCGGCCCGAGAGAACAGTTGAAGATAGGCCACGCTCACAAACGTCAGGCCCTCCGATGCGGTTGGTGGCACACATTCCGATCCTTGAAGCTCACCGTTTCGTTCCGGTCGAAGGACAATGGGATAGGCAATGGTGGCACCCCGTTAAAGCAGGTTGGCTGGATCCTAACGACGCAAAAGAGTCGCTCCTCGACCCCTCCAGACACAATTTCCTGCTCCACCAGACTTCGGCATCGTCGAGGATTGGAATTGACGAGTTTTCAGCTCGGATAGCGTCGTTTCTTCAGGTGCATGCATCCAAGAATACGGCTCAACTCAATGCCGCCGAACGTAGGGAACTTGTTGCAGCGGCGCTGTCGTTAGCCAATCTCTATCATCATTCTCCCGGAATGGCCTATCGGGCCAAGACGATGGTTTCTGGATTGCAAGCGATGCCGGAAGCCTTTCCCAGCCCGGCGCTGGTCGATTGGATGGTGGTCGATTTGGAGCTGGACGAATTCCAAGAACAGCTTACCGAGCTTAGCACTCTATCCGGGGAAATCGATGCGGATCAGCTCTCGCCAAGTCTACGGGAGGCAGCTTGGCACTGGATTGCTCCTCAAGAATTTGATGAAGGCTGAGAAGCGAACAGATAACCGGTCGAAAGCATCGAGCGGGAAAACTAGCACATCTCTTTTCCCTAACAGATGTACGAGCGGAAAAATCATCGTCATCCAAGAGGCCTAAATTATCGTGCTAATTCGCCGCATTCGTCGCACAGCCGAACTGTCTGTTTTTTGATCAAGGCAAAATTCGCCCGACCGTCCGCGAAGAGGGCGAAAAGTACTCGCTTGATAACGAACCCGAAGCTCGCGACACTCGCCGACGACTGAAACACCAGTGTATACCTTGACGTGACTATAAAAGGTTACGGCCCGGTGCGTAACATCTGGGTTGACAGCGGCTATTTGTTACAGGGTAGCTTCAAGCCTAAAGCTTGAGGTTACACATGGCCCGAATTGGTTACGCACGCGTTAGTACTCTTGATCAGGATCTTGAAATCCAGCGGGAGCGGCTTAGAGCCGAAGGCTGTCAAATTATAAGGTGCGAGAAGGTATCTGGCGCAAGTCGCGACGCGCGCACAGAGTTGGCAACAGTCATTGAGTTTTTGCGCGAAGGCGATGAGTTGATCGTCACGCGTCTTGATCGGCTCGGTCGCGACACCCGCGATGTTCTCAACATCGTGTACGAATGTGAGCAACGGGGCGCATTCGTTACTGTACTTGAGCCGCATATTTCAACCAAAGGCGAAATGGGCAAAGTCATTCTTACAGTCCTTGGAATGGTTGCGCAGATGGAGCGACGTTTTCTCAAAGAGCGCCAGCGTGAGGGAATTGAGCGCGCGAAAAGCTTCGGCGCATATAAAGGTGGGAAACGGCGCATTGACCATGATTTGATCGAAAAAATGCGTAGCGATGGATACTCAGTTTCATCAATCGCTGAACAACTCAGTTGTTCGCGAATGCAGATATACCGTGTGCTCTCGGCTCGGATGAAGTAGCAGTCGGATGTTCAACTCATAATAGGCATATTGCCCGAAACTCACTCACGTAGAAGGTTATAGGGTTCATAGGGCTATGTCCGCCATCTAGAGCATATTTTGTGGAACCTACACCGCAGCGGAAAACACGCGGATCAAGTTTTGTGCACGCGGAGATACACACTTCCGATGCGAATTTTCCACTGATAACAACGCCTTTATGCGTCGCTCCGTTGATTCGAGCACTTAGGAGGTCACAGTGCGTGTTTACAGATTGGAGCCCAGAACAGGTCGCAAGCGCTATGCAATTCAGGAAAATGGTTTCTTCATTCTTGGTGACCCGCGCCTTGGTGGCAAGCGTCATACGGTGAGGAATCGAGTGCTAGTCCAAACCGAACAAGAGATGATCGACCTCATCGTCAACCAGGGTCACTACGTCCGTGTGGAGAGTGACGACCCGCGCGGAAACCTTGTTCGACTCAACTTGTATATCGACGGCAAAAAGGTGAGTTGAAAGGGGTTAAGACCGCACACCTAGTTTTTTGTATTCCTCTGAAACATCTCACATTTCCTCTTGGGCAATTTCGCATCGGCAGCTAGTTTGTTCGGGAATTCGAGGGGGCGGAATTTGGACACCGAAGCTGATACCTGTAGAAAGGCTGTCGTTCCGAAGCTTAACGAGGCTGGCTGGGATAACCCGCCTTATGCGATCAACGAGCAACGGTCATTTACGGACGGGCGTATAGTATTCGTTGGCGGCAAGGCGCGCCGGGGACGGCAAAAGCGTGCCGACTTCATCTTGCGATACCGCCCGGATTTTCCCATTGCCGTAGTGGAGGCGAAATCCAAATACAGGCACGCTGCTGACGGGCTTCAGCAGGCCAAAGAATATGCGGAAATCCTTGGTCTCAAATTCGCATATGCGACGAACGGCCGGGAAATCATTGAGATAGACTACACTACCGGGATCGAGCGCGACCTGACCGCATTTCCATCTCCCGAAGAGCTTTGGAAGCGTCTTGCCCAATCCGAGAAACTTGACGACGACGTCAAAGAGCACTTGCTCTCGCCGACCTTCCCCGACAAGGACAAGCCGCTTCGATATTATCAAGAAATTGCTGTCAATCGTGCGGTGCAGTCAATCCTTCAGCAGCGCAAGCGCGCCCTGCTAACCCTTTGCACCGGGGCTGGCAAAACGGCCGTTGCGTTTCAAATTTGTTGGAAGCTTTGGAACGGTAGCTGGAATCCGAAGGGAAAAAACCGGAGGCCAAAAATTTTGTTCTTGGCCGACCGCAACGTTCTAGTAGACGACCCAAAAGATAAAGATTTTAGTGCCTTCGGCGATGCCCGCTTCAAGATCAGTGGCGGAGAAATGAGCAAGGGACGCGATATCTATTTCGCAATTTACCAGGCGATTGCAGGTGACGAATCCCGCGACGGCTTGTTCAAGGAATATGCGAAGGATTTTTTCGACCTTATCATTATTGACGAATGTCACCGAGGTAGCGCCCGCGATGATAGCAATTGGCGAGAAATCCTGGAATGGTTCGAACCAGCCTATCAAATCGGCATGACAGCCACGCCTAGGCGAGAGGACAACGCCGATACTTACGACTACTTCGGCGATCCAATTTATGAGTATAGCCTCGCCCAAGGCATTGCCGATGGCTTTTTGGCACCGTATCGTGTTCACCGCGTTATCTCCGATTTCGATGCTGCTGGTTGGCGTCCGTCCCATGGTGAACTCGACCGCTACGGACGAGAGATTCCCGATGCACAGTATGGAACCCGCGACTTTGAACGCGTGGTTGCGTTGAAGGCGCGAACCGACGCTTTCGCCACCCATTTGACAAGCTTCCTGAAGCAAACGGATCGCTTTGCGAAAACAATCGTCTTTTGCGTCGATCAAGAACATGCTCTGGAGATGCGCAATGCACTTGCACGTCTCAATGCGGACCTTGTGAAACAAAACCCTGATTATGTGTGCCGCGTGACCTCCGATGAAGGTGACATTGGCTCTGCATACCGCGCTAAGTTTCAGGATATCGACAAGGCAACACCTGTCATACTCACTACATCGCACCTGCTCACTACGGGTGTCGATGCCCCCACGTGCAAGAATATCGTTTTGGCGCGTATCGTCGGCTCAATGTCCGAATTCAAGCAGATTATCGGGCGTGGAACACGTTTAAGGCCCGACTACGGAAAACTGGCCTTCAACATCATTGATTATACCGGCACGGCCACCGAAAAGTTTGCCGATCCAACTTTCGATGGCGAGCCAGTCAGAGAACGCGAACAGGTCATCAACGAAGATGGAGATGTCACTGGTGAGAATGAAATAGCTGGTGAAGCCCATACTCCAGGCGAGCATATCGACACAACCGAAATTGATAACATGGGCGTGAGGCTCACTGACGACATCGAACTGGCTTTGCCGCGAAAATTCTACTACGATGGTGGCAGCGTCGAGATCATCCGGCAACTAGTCTACGAACTCGATTCTGACGGGAGGCAGCTCGCTGTACGTCAACTGACCGACTACACTGGGGAAAAGGTCCGAACGCTCTATCCTAACGCTTCCGAACTTAGGAAAGATTGGCTAGACCCTTCGCGTCGTGCCGACATTATCGAACAGCTCGAAGACAAGGGAATTGACACGCAAACGCTTGGCGAAGCAGTGGGCAAGCCCGATGCCGATCTGTTTGACCTGCTTTGCCACCTCGCCTACAACGCACCGCTTCGTACCCGCCGTGAACGAGCCGAACGCATGAAGCGCGAAGAATCTGCGTTCTTTGAGCAGCACGGCGTAAAAGCCCGTGAAGTGCTCGACGCTCTGATTGAGAAATACGCGGAACATGGCACTGCACAATTCAAAATGCCGGACGTGCTTGAAATCCCACCCTTCAACGATTGGGGAAACGTTGTGGAAATCGCCGCACGTTTTGGCGGCGGTAAGGCCATGCGTGAAGCCGTGAACGAACTACAAAAACGCCTATACGATGCATAAGAAAGAGAAATACCCTTGGCCCGGCAATCCAACAAATCAAAGCAGCCACAGACAACGGCGCAACGCCTCGACAGCATCATCAAGTCGGCGCGCAAGATCATGCGGAAGGATAAGGGACTAAGCGGTGACCTTGACCGTTTGCCGATGCTCACATGGATTATGTTCCTGAAGTTCCTAGACGACATGGAGTATATTGAGGAGGAGCGCGCAGAGATCGCGGGCAAGGCGTATCGCGGCGCTATCGAGGAACCCTATCGGTGGCGCGATTGGGCTGCTGAAGAAGGTGGCATCACCGGCCCAGATCTGATTAAATTCTTGACATTGGACGTAGCTGTACGTCCGGACGGAACTGAGGGCCCAGGCCTGTTTGCCTATCTGCGAAATCTTCGCGGAGAAAATGGTGCACGGGGGCGCAAGGACGTCATTGCGACGGTTTTTCGTGGCCTGTCAAATCGAATGGAGAGCGGCTATCTGCTGCGTGATGTTGTCAATCTCATTGACGACATTCATTTCAATTCCTCAGACGAAATCCACACCCTAGGTCGGCTTTACGAAACTCTGCTTCGCGAAATGCGTGATGCGGCGGGCGATTCTGGCGAGTTTTATACGCCACGTTCCATTGTACGCTTCATGGTAGAAGTCACGAACCCGCAGCTGGGCGAGACCGTCCTTGATCCGGCCTGTGGTACGGGGGGCTTTTTGACTGAAGCCTATGAGCACATGGCTAAGCAAGCCAATACTGTCGAAAGACGTGAGGTCCTTCAGTCGTCCAGCATTTATGGCGGCGAAGCAAAGCCGCTCCCTTTTCTCTTGGTGCAAATGAACCTTTTGCTCCATGGGCTGGAAGCGCCCCAAATAACTCCTGGAAATTCTCTGACGGTTCGTCTGGCGGAAATCGGTGAGGCCGACCGTGTAGACGTTATTCTGACGAACCCGCCCTTCGGTGGAGAGGAAGAAACCGGCATCCTGAACAATTTCCCGGAAGACCGGCGCACGGCAGAAACGGCGCTGCTGTTCCTTCAACTCATAATGCGGCGGCTGAAGCGGGGCGGCAAAGGTCGCGCCGCCGTTGTCGTGCCACACGGTGTTCTGTTTGGCGGCGGCATTGCGGCGCGCGTCAAGGCAGACCTGCTGAAGGAATTCAATCTACACACTGTCCTGCGTCTGCCTGAAGGCGTCTTCTCGCCCTATACAGATATCCCCACAAACGTCATCTTCTTCGACACGGCCAAGTCAACCAGCGACATTTGGTTCTACGAACAACCCAAACCTGAAGGGCGAAGGAAATATTCTAAAACTGCTCCGCTAACCTTCGACGAACTCAGGCCCTGTCTCGATTGGTGGAGCAAGCGGGAAGAGAGCGAGCATGCATGGAAAGCTTATGCCCCCGACCTTATTGAAACCGACGATGCAGGCCGGATTGTTGCTTGCAATCTCGACCTTAAAAACCCCAATGGACGCGGTTTAGTCGATCATCGCTCGCCGCTCGAAATAATCGAGAGCATTGAAACCAAAGAACAGCGTATTTTTGCCATCGTGAGCGACATCAAGCGCATGCTGTCGGAGATGGCATAGTGGCTTGGAGACGGTTTAAGCTCGGTGATATCTGCGACATTATTAAGGGCGTTGCGTCAGCGGCCAATGAGATTCCTGGCGAATTCCCTTTGGTAGTCACAGCCGAAGAAAGAAAGACTTCGCAGCATTTTCAGTTTGAAGGCGAGGCGGTTTGCATCCCTCTTGTGTCCTCGACAGGACACGGTAATGCAGCAATAAATCGACTCCACTACCAAGCAGGAAAATTCGCTGTAGCCAGCATACTTGCCGCTGTTGTCCCAAAAACAGGTAATATTTCCTGTAAATTTCTATTTTACTACCTCACTGCGTTGAAAGACAGAATCCTGGTGCCGTTGATGAAGGGCACCTCAAACGTGTCCTTGACGGTAAAAAAACTAAATGGTCTTGAAATCTCGATACCTTCTCTCGATGAGCAAGAGAGAATTGTCTTGCGGCTAGACTATGTACACTCAAAGCTAAAGGATAGGCAGAACGAGCTTGAGGCGGTCGAACGCCAAACTACTACTATGTTGGCGAACGCGTTTCACGAATTAATCGACGGTGTCGAGTACGTGCCGCTTTACAAGGTCGCTCCACTGAAGAGGCGTCCTGTCGACGTAAGGCCAGACGTGGAATATCCCGAATTGGGGGCGCGTTCATTTGGACGCGGACTATTCCATAAGCCAAATTTGGTTGGAGCTGAGATAACTTGGCAGAAGCTGTTCTGGATACATCGTGGCGACCTAGTTTTTAGCAATATCAAGGCTTGGGAGGGCGCGTTTGGCGTTGCCGGTGAGAACGATCATTTGCGCGTCGGCTCCCACCGGTATCTGACATGTGTCCCGAAGCCCAACGCTATCTCTAGTAATTTCCTCTGGTATTATTTACAATCAAGGGAGGGACTGGAAAAGATCGGCGCGGCTTCCCCTGGAAGCGCAGATCGCAATCGTACATTGGGCCAGAAAGCGTTGATGGCCATTGAAGTTCCCGTTCCCAGCCTAAAGGTGCAACAGCACTTCGCCAGCCTTCACGCCTTGGTCGAACAAGTGCGTTCCATTCGCGCTTCTACAGCGGAGGACGCGGATTCCCTCATCCCCGCCATGCTACACGAGATTTTCGGGCGGCAAGCAAACGCACGCGAAGTCGATTCGGCAACTTCGGCTTCAAACGTGGTTCAGCTTTCAACCAAGCAAAAGGCTGAAAGCGATACTCAGCTCAAGGAGGCCGTTCTTGTCGGAGCTATCGTCAAAGCCTTCCACGAAAACGATCACCAACCAATAGGTAACTTCCGCCTACAAAAGGCAGTCTACTTCGCACGACGCCAGATGGGAGAAAGCGCGCTCGACAAGGATTATCTCCGCAAGGCTGCAGGCCCCTACAATCCGAAAATGCGCTATTCCGGCGGCATCAAGATTGCCACGGACAAGAACTGGATCAAGCGCGCTACAGGCAAATACGGAGAAGGCAACGCGCTGGGCGACGCCGCCACAGAAATGGACGGATGGATTGAGCGCTACCAGTTCGCACCCGCCGCCGCGTGGGTACGCGACCGGTTCAAATACAAATCCAACGACCTGTGGGAAACGCTGGCGACCATCGACTACGCCATGCTTGCCTTGAAGCATGAGGACATCCGACCAACCTCTGCTGCCGTCCTTTCCTACATCGCGGCCGACGACGAATGGCGTCCCAAGATCGAGAAACTGCGCTTGACTGAAGTGTCAATTCAAAATGTCATGGTGGAGCTTGAGAGCTTGCTTCCGGATACAGGTGGATAATGGCCAAAGGAAAGCTGACCGACGACGAGCAATTCACGCGCCTATGCGAAAACGGCTTCGACTTCGTTGCAAAGGCTATCGATCAGCTGTGGGACAGCGGCTCTCCAGACGCACTGAAATACTCCGTTATTAATTTCTACTCCGGAGTTGAGCTGCTCTTGAAGGCGCGCCTGATGAACGAGCATTGGACGCTAATTGTGGCCGACCCCAACAAGGCGGACATTGATGAATTTCTGAACGGTCAAGCGCAAACCGTCGGTTTGACGCAAGCACTTCAACGTCTGAAAAAGGTAGCCAAGGTCACTGTCCCGCCTAGTGCAGCTAACTCATTCGAAGAATTGCGAAAGCATCGCAATCGGATGGTTCATTTTCACCATCCCATCGACCTGAACGAGCCTAACCAAGCCAAAGAGCGGGAAGCCGTGGTCTTGGAACAATGCAGAGGATGGTTTTACCTCCGTCGTCTGCTGGGCGATGAATGGCAAGACGTTTTTGAGGGGTTTCATGGACCGATAGCAGCCATCAACACGGCAATGAAGGGGCACCGCGAGTACCTGCGCACGGTTTACGATCAAATCCGGCCTGACCTTGAATCCGCGAGACGAGAAGGCGCGATCTTAACAACTTGCAGTGCTTGCGGTTTCGAAGCGCAAGTACTCGATGAAATCGGCCCACAGGAGCATAAGTGTCGAGTTTGCCTCGCCAAGGAAAGCGTCCTTCTCCACATTTGTCCTGACGAGAATTGCGGTAAGAAGACCGTACTTGCCGTTGAGGAATGCGAGTCGTGGGAGTGCGAGCACTGCGCCACCTCGATTGATTTGAGTGATGTCCTTTACGAATATACGATCGAAGGTAAAGCGGATCACGATGAGCCCAATCAAGCCGCCCTTTGTACCGAGTGCGGGCGCATTCCTGAAACGGCGGGTACGCTTGATGACGGCGAGACCGCATTCTGTTTCAATTGTTTTGCTTGGCCTGAAAAAATTGAATGTTGTGAATGGTGCGGCGAACCGTTCACGGGCGACGCCGAAGGTACATATTGGTCCGGCTGTGAAAAATGCGAAGGCAAGGCGGGATCAACGCGCGATGACTGACGAGACAATCGAAAAATTCTTTTGCAACGAATGTAAGCGCAATACCCGACATTTTATTCGTGCGGAATATAAGACTAACGAGCACGACTATCGAGGCGGTACCGATTTAATTTCGCGATACTTGGTTGCGGAATGCTGCGGTTGCGAAAACATAGCCTTGATAAGAAAAACCCATTTTTCTGAGAACGTAGACCACTTCCAAGATCCCTCAACAGGCACAGTGCATCAGGAAATGCTGTGGGATGAAGAAATTTATCCTCCCGTGACTTATAGAGCGTCCCCCACTTGGTTCGACGACTTGCCAGACGATACTCTACGGGCGATTTCTGCTGAAATTTACAAGTCGCTTCAAAACGGTTCGCATTATCTGGCAACTTTTGGTTCACGAACGCTGATTGACCGCCTCATTGTGCTTACAGTGGGGGACAAAGGAAACTTCCCAAAAGGCCTTCAGGCACTTCAAGACGAAGGTAAGCTCTCCTTACACGAGCGCGAAATCCTGAACCCGGTCGTCGACGCGGGTAATGCCGCAGCTCATCGCGGCTGGGCACCGACGAAAGAGCAAATTGCCGTTATACTCGACACGGTTGAAGGGCTGATACATAGGCTTCTTGTCCTGCCGAAACTTGCCGAAGAGTTGGAAGAGGCCGTGCCAAGCCGAGGCGGCGGAGCGAAAGTGAAGGCCGGGAAGCCGGTCGTCACAGTGAATGATAAGATCGACGCAGCACCAAAGGACTTGCGTGCGATCTACGACGAACTTGCCGGAATGCTTCGTGGCCTAGGCGATGATGTGACTGTTCACCCACAGAAGCATTATATGGCGTTCCGTCGAAATCGGAATTTCGCGTCCGTCCAAATATACAATCAGAAACGCGTTGTGCGCGTTTATCTGAATCTTGATCCTGACGCCGTTGAGCTAGACTCAGTGTTGATGCGTGACGTGCGCCAAATCGGGCACTTCGGCACGGGTGATCTCGAGATCACAATCAAGTCGAAGAAGGACATCGAAAAGGTGTTTCCAATGATTGTAGCAAGTTTCGAAGCATCCTAAACAAAAATTGCATGACAAAATAGTCCGCGAACTGGTTGCGGGAGTAGTGCTAGGTAGCTGCAAGGGAAACGTGGAGACTTTTTTCCATTTTCCGATCTAGGGTCGCGCTGAGATAGCCGCAGCCTATGCCTAGACTCACCAATACAAAAAAAGCGGTTTTAATTAGTGGGCTGTTTTGTGGGCCTTACCAGTTATCAGCTAGCTAACCCACTGAAACGATGTTTAAAATTATAAAATATGGCGGAGAGGGTGGGATTCGAACCCACGATACCCTTGCAGGTATGCCGCATTTCGAGTGCGACGTAAGACCCGCTATGATTTTTCTCTTTTTATGGTCTGCCGCTGATTTTCGGTAAGCGATAGGCTGAGGCCGGTCAGGTCTTGTAGCTCTGCCGCATAAGTGCATCATTTTCGCTGCTAGGCCAGCCATTTGGTAGGCGCTCGAGCGTCTGCGTCAGCCAAGCCTGGGGATCGACAGAATTCATCCTTGCAGTTTATGCCGACCGGCGAACTATGCCGAGTAATCAACTTGTTACCAACGCCTCCGGCATCGTAGCGGGCACAAGCATGGCCAGATTGATGACTTGCTGCCGTGGAACTACAGGGAACAGTCATGTGCTCAGAAGACTGCAGTCGGCGCTTAACCGTCATTGGGTCACAATGTTCAACTCCTATGGTGCGATGAAAGCGGGCGGAGCCGGGGCGATGGCCGCATACTTCAAGGCACATGTTGTCTTTTTTTTGCTAGTGGCGTGCGTTGCCCAATCAACAGCTACAGCTTTAGCCCAAATTGCTGAGTTCGATGAGCGGCGTATTCAAGCCGCTGTCATGCTGGATGGGCTTGCAGAGCCCATCGTCGGTGAAGCCAATTGCCGGGTCGATAGTAAGTGCGAGATCATTTTTGGTTCAGGATCAGGCGTCAAAGTGGATGTTACCTTGCGTCGCCGAGGGGCAATCAAGTCTGCTGATTTGACTATCCAGTGCCCAAAGGGCTGCTCGTTCACATCAGGTCGGTCAAAAATCACTTTCCAAGGCGAACGAAAATTCGATCTTTTTCGCGGCGCAGAGAACGACGTTGAGATAAGGCCGGTGGTAATGCCGAGGATCAAAATCGGGCGAATTTTTCTGATTGTGGAATAAGCTTACTGATCGCTGCAATTCACACATTATTGCCATCCGCCTGGGCGCGGAAGTCGATCGAAACGGCAAACGTGCGTGGTCAAGTTGCACGGCAAACGGCGCTTGCCAAACACGTCGGAACGGGATGCTCCGGTCGCGACGGGTCAAGTCCATCGCGACGCCTAGGAAATCTGGAAGCGCGGCGCACTTTTAGGGGGCACCGATTAAAAGACGCCAATATTGTCTTCGGCACCCATTATCTACTCAACCCAAGCCCCTGCGACCGGGAATGCTGCTGTTTCAGCGCATGGTCATGGCTGAGCTCAGCATGGCGTGTACGATGCACCATGCGGGCGATTGTGTTGATCTGCTCGGCCTGCTTTGCGAGCTCCGGGCGTGCCGCAAGCTCCTCGGCGAACCTGCGAGGATCGGAACTACCGAACCGCCGCGTGAGCGCTTCGGCTACCAGCCTGGCCTCATCGAGCGCGGCTCGGCCCTCAGGTGACGCGCGGATCTCCGAGATAAACTGGTTCCGCTGGTCGACGGGTATCTTCTCTACCTGGGCGATGATTTCGGCGCTGCGCGGCCTGAGGGCAGGGACCTCGATCACATCACGCTGTTCGCGCTGCCATTGTTCGCTCTGACGTTCTTCGCCAAGCCGGCGCTCCCATGCCTCGGAGACATAGCCGATATGGGCAGACAGAGACCTTGCATATTGCAGCGCCTCCTTCCGCTCCTTGTTGTTTCCGAACAGACCTGACTTGCCGCGTAGTCCCCCGAACCGCTCGGGTTGCTCGGCCATGGCCTTTGCCATGATGTTGCCATTGCCTTCCTTCTCGGTCATCGCGGTGCGCAGTCTCGCGGTGACCTCGACCGGGTCACGGAACACGTGCCGCGCGACGGACTCCACCGTATCGAATCTCTGGTCGATGACAGACATCGCTTTTTCCCGTGCTCCCTCTTCGATGCTGCGGTCGTGACGGGTGATCGCCGGTACCAGCGGAGCTGGCTTACCGGTTTCGATCAGCGATTGTTGGACTACAGTTTCTGCGGGGGGAGGGACGGCGCCGTCTTGCGACATGAGCTCGGACCACCGGATGCGGCGGTATCCTTTGCTGTCCTCTATCCGGTCGTCGCGCCGACCGTCATCGATTGTTCGGGCGAACTGATTGCGAGGATCTTCGCGGTGAACAGGGCCGGCCAGATCGCCGGCACGTTCCTCGTAAACCTGCTGATGCTCTGATGGCCGGTCCTGCTGCTCCCGTTGCAGATGGGCCGCACGGGACAAGACCTCTTGACGCTCATCTTTGGCGGAAGCGAGTTCAATCTCGCTTCTCACCCCAAACTCTTGCCCGATCCCTTGGTCGTTTACGATCCATGGGTCGCTTGCGATCCTGCGCCGCTCGGCAAAGTCGCTGATGTAATCCAGCGTGGCTTCCTTCGCGCCGGAACGCGACAGGCGGTTTGTCAGCTGCTGGTACGCCAACGCGTCACCCTTGACGACACGCCACGTATTGCGCTCGGCCTGCGTGCCGTCCGGAAGCGTGACAGGCGTGGCGCCTTCATGCTGAAGCCCGATCCTGTCCCCGATTGCGGGAGATGCCTCCTGCATGGCCCGCTTGAGATCAACACCCCACACGGTATGCCGCTCGCCCTTGTCATTCTCCAGCGTCACAAAGTAGCTCTCGCGTGATTGCGGATGGTTTTCATAGGGCGCAATGCCGTGATCAACCAGCCGGCCCGCCTTGGCGAACTCCTTGATGTCGGCATAGAGCTGCACGCTGTCGCGGTGCCTGGTCATGGCAACATAGGTCAGATGCCGATCCATGGTGCTGGACGCCAGCACAAAAGCGCGATCGACCGTCGCCCCCTGGTTTTTATGGATCGTCGTCGCATAGCCGTGGTCGATGGCCTGATAGCTGTCCGTGGGAATGCTGACACTGTCGCCGCCTCGGCCATCGAGCCGGGCGATGATCTTGTTTGGCTCCACATGCTCGACCGTGCCAAGCATGCCGTTTTTGACGCGGAGGTCGCGGTTGTTTTCGAGGAAGATGATCCGGTCACCGGCGGCGAAGGCGCGCTTGCCGTTATTGGTCTGGAACACGCGTTCTCCAACATCCTCATCACCCACACGGTCCGCACCATTCCCACGGTCTCCACGGTCCGCGCCGTCGTTCAGCCCGGGGCTGCGCTCCAGCCTTTGTCTGTTCTGAAGCTCGGAGCGGATGGCGGCATTGAGGGCGCGCACATCGGCACGGCGATGCGCCATGGCAACCCGGGTGCCATCGGCACGCTTCTCACTATCGGCAAGATAATCACGCACGATCTGCGCCATCGCCTCCTCGCGGCTGTCCGCAAAGTGGATGGCGCCGTGATCGCGATAGGCGGCCAGCCCCTCGGCCGTCTTGTGGGTCGCAAAGGCAACCGATGCCTGTCTCTGCCAATCATGGCGCTGGCGGCGAATATTTGAAAGTTCGACGTGACCAATCTGCTCGGCAATCGCCCTGAAGGGTGCACCGGCTCCGATCGCCTGCAGCTGCTCATGGTCGCCGACAAGAACGATCTTTGCGCCGCGCTCTTCCACTTCTCCGATGGACCGGGCAAGCTGACGGCTCCCGACCATGCCGGCCTCGTCAATGACAAACACGTCACCGCGTCCGATCAGATCCCGGCCATGGTCCCAACTGTAAGACCATGACGCCAGGGTGCGGCTCGGGATACCGGAACTTTCCTCAAGACCCTCGGCTGCCTTTCCGGCCAGCGCTGCACCATGGACCTGATAGCCTTGAGCCTCCCACGCCTCGCGAGCGGCTGCAAGCATGGTGGACTTTCCAGCACCGGCAAACCCGACCACAGCGGCGATGCATTCTGGACCTGTAATATGCTCGATCGCATGACGCTGTTCGTCGGACAATCCCGCTGACGGATCGCTCGCAGCCGACGGTCCGCCGGAGCTTCTCCGGAGAGCGTTATCCTGCCTCTCCATCGCACGCTCGACATGGCGAGGATCGACACCATGGGACTGCGCCTGATGCAACCGTTCCGCCGATCGCGCCATGCGCAGTTCCAGATCGATCATGTCTCGTGTCGAATAGCGCGCTTTGGACACTTCGCCTGTCTCGGCATCGATGCGCTCAGCCTGAAGTTCCACGAGCGCTGGTGATGCCAAAACAGCCGCAAAGGCGTTCTGGAATGTTTGGGCGTCATCGTTGATGTAGCGATGCAAGGTCTTGGCAATGTCGTGGCGATCGAACACGCTCTTCTCATGGCTGATCAGCGTCAGAACCTGTTCCGGTTTTTGCCGGATCAGTTCGGCATTTTGCCGTGCTGCCTCGTCATCCAGCCGCCCGCGCTCGACGGCCATTCCTTGCTGGCGCATCTGCGACGCATGCACGCCCATATGTTCGGTCGGCGACAACTCAAGACCGCGCTCCATATGCGAGCGATGATCGATGCGAACATCCAGGCCTTCGCGTTGAAGCTGACGGTTGGCGATGCCTTCCCATGACTGCCGGATATCGCGAAGCTGCATGTCGGTTGTCGCCATGCCATTTGCCAGCAGCCGTGCGTTCTTGTGCTCAAGACAGGTCTTCTCGCCAAGGCCGGCTTTGCCAACCTGTCGCGTCGTCATCAGCACATGCGCATGGTAGTTCCTGATATCACCATGCTCACTTGGCGAATGGATTGCAAAATCCACGGCCGCGCCATAGCGGTTTGCCAGATCCTGAGCAAAGGCGCGTGCAGCCTTCAGTCGCCCCTCTGGCGAAAGCTCATGTGGAAGCGCGATTTCGAATTCGCGCGCGACGCGGGCGTCCTTTCGCTTTTCTGCAAACTCTGCAGCATTCCACAACGCCGAGCGATCCAAAGCCCAGCCGGCAGACACGCCTTGCGGCAGCACGATCTCTTTATGCTCGACACCCTCTTTGCGGGTGAAGTCATGCACAAGGCCATCGCGTTGATTGACGAGAAGAACAGCACAACGGTAGGCGGCGGATGCGACAGCGCTGCGGCCAGATGAGCGCGAGACAGGTTTCGTGCTGAGATGATAAATCGCCAAACGAAATCTCCGATACGCAAACGGGGAGACCAAGCGCTCAAACGCGCCGCAAGTCGTAAGTGCGCCCTTGTCTGTTTACCGGTGGCGACGCTAGCAACATCGAACGGGCATTTCGACTACTAAAAGTAGTGGTCGAATAAAGACTATCTCGCGTTTTTGAATAGGCGCCAAACGCCTCAGTTTGAAGAGGTGAATTCCCCCGCTGAAAAATGGGGCATTCAGTCAGGTCGATGTCAGCGGACATCGAGACTGTGATCAGCGGGCTCTCCGAGGCCTGAACGAACACCGAAGACGGCCTTATGTGCTTCACATCATCAATTTGAAATCGAGCGATGATATCGTGGCATCGATCCCCAAGGTTTCAAGGGAGTTGCCGATGCAGGACGTGGCGACGGTAGGGCTTGATATAGCCAAGCAGGTTTTCCAGGCGCATGGGGCAGATGCGAGCGGAGAAACCCTTTTCAACACGAAGATCAAACGCGAGAACGTTCTGGAGTTTTTCAGCAAGCTCAAACCATGCCTGATCGGAATGGAGTCCTGCGCTACAAGTTATTACTGGGCACGCCAGTTACTAGAATTTGGGCATGACGTGCGGTTGATCCATACCCGTTACGTGAAGCCCTTCGTAAAACGGGGCAAGACCGATGCCAACGATGCGGAGGCGATCAATGTTGCGCTTACGCAAAAGACAATGCGCTTCGTTCCAGTCAAGACCTTGAACCAACAAGCGGCGATTACGATTTTTCGAACTCGCAGCCTTTTTGTTTCACAACGGACTCAACTCGTAAACGCGCTGCGGGGGCACCTAGCGGAGGCCGGCCTGGTAGCGGCAAAGGGCATTCAAAATTACTCTAAATTACTCAAACTGATGGAAAGTGCAGCAGATACCGTCCTGCCGACAGTTATGAAACAGGCTCTCACCGACATTTGCGACCAGATACATCGATTGAATGATTTGGTCACGAAACTAGACAAAGAGATTGAGCGACGTGTCCAACACGATGAGAACGCGTGTAGGCTTCTGACGATACCTGGTGTTGGCCCGAAAACTGCAATGTGCGTTATTGCGACAATTCCTGATATCCATCGGTTTCCGTCTGGCCGCCATTTCTCTTCATGGCTGGGTCTTACTCCTCGCACGCATTCAAGCGGAGGTCGTTCGGTTCTGAGGCGCATTACGAAAATGGGGAATAGCGAACTCCGAAGGATGCTTTATCTCGGGGGCACAGTAATCATGATGCGAGATAAGAAAACTCCAATCGGTCGTTGGGCCGCTCGATTGCGCGCGAGACGACCGTACAAAGTTGCCGCTATCGCGGTGGCAAACCGTCTCGCGCGCATCATTTGGGCTCTTTTGACAAACGGGGGAGTTTACGATCTGACGCACGGCCGAGAAGCCTCAGCGTGACGCAGCGATAATCTTGGGCGTTTGAATAGGTGGTGGTCGGCGGTAAGCTAACGGGTAGCGCACTAGAGAGCGAATAGGCCGAGGATATTGTTGTAATTAGAATACGTTCTTTATACAGGCGTTTGCTCTGCGTTTCGCATAATGGCGATCTTTAAAGGTAATGCCGTCAAGACTCATGCAGCGCTTCCAATTGCCTTGCCCTCGATCATCCATCTAGCGGGTCGCTTCCAATTAGGGGGCGGCCCGCACTCCTGTCTGGATGGTGATGGCCGCCTCAATGACCGTGCCTTTCTTGACGTGACTGCGTTACCAAAATTGCGTCGAAGTGAGCGGCAGTGCAGGCGGGCATCTGGCTGCAGCGGTTCGACAGGGTGCGTCGTTAACGGTCCTTCGTAACCTCTGCGCTCCACTCAGTCGGCCACCGTATGGCGCCCGGAGCGCCTGCGATTGGGAAAAACCGGGACGCGATATACAACCTAGGATAAAGTACCATTGAATGTTCGCTATTGAGGAATGAGGGTATTCCAATACCATTTGCACAAATCAGAGCCGGTTGCCTCAAGATCGAATGTGCATCGTCCAGGAAGACAGGCATTCGTTTGGTGGCTACCAAAAATCGGAGTTTCAAAGGCCTCTGGAATGGCCCATACAGGACACCGTCGATAAGCGGAGCAGACATGAAGACCAGCCTTGAACATTTGCCAGAACGAAAGCAACGCGAGCTCGCGCGTGTCGTCGGAATTATTCAGGAAGAGTTTGCTGATCTGGTGGACCGCTCCAAGTCTGACGCCAAGAAGGATGGACGGATTTTCAAAATCATTCTGTTCGGTTCTTACGCGCGTGGCACCTGGGTGGATGAGCCGCATACGTCGAAAGGCTACCGCTCGGATTTCGATATCCTTGTCATCGTCAGCAACAAGGAACTGGCCGATCCCAAGTACTGGGACAAGGCGACCGATCGGCTGATGTGGGACAAGGAGATCGAGACGCCTGTTAGCCTCATTGTCCATGGCGCTCGCGAGATCAGCAATTTTCTGCAGGAAGGGCAATATTTCTTCAGCGATATCCGACGGGATGGCATTGCGCTCTACGAACTTGATGACAGAGAACTCGCCGAGCCGAAAGTCTTGATGCCGCACGAAGCTTTTGAGGTGGCGCGAAAGAATGCTGCCAATCGTTTCAAGGTGATCGATAGTTTCGTGAATTTCTCACTATTCGGCCTGCAAAACAGAGACCTTCCGGGCACTGCCTTTCAGTTGCACCAAGCAGTGGAGCATATGTACGGCGCTCTACTTCTTACCCTTACAAATCACACGCCAGCATCCCATAACCTCAAATTCCTAAGAGGACTTTCCGAGGATCGTGATGTCAGGCTGATCGACGCTTGGCCTCGCGACCAAGCCAGATATGTCAGCTGGTTTAATCTACTCAATGAGGCGTATGTGAAAGCCAGGTATTCTGAACACTATGAGATGTCTGAAGAAGGTCTCTCTTGGATAATGGGCCGAGCGTCGGTGCTCTACGACATTGTTAAAGTGGTGTGCGCTGAACATCTCCAAAACCTTGAACGGGCCGCGAGACAAGCCGCAAATTCCAGCGACTGAGCTTCACGGGTGGCACAAACTTTCCTGAACTCAGGTAACAGCCACCGCAGCGTCATGAACCATACGGTCCAACCAACTCTCGCTATCGCTATGTCGATCTCCTCATAGAAACTGGTCTGTCTTCCAGGAACGAAGCCGTGGTCAACAGCTGCAGTTCCGGTGCGACCGCAATCGAAAGGAATAATCGTGGCAAGGAAAACAATCGAACAGCGTCTGGCTGAACTGGATGCGCAACGGTCGGCCCTAAAGGCCCGTCTCTCGAAAACCGAGCGCAACAACGATATGCGCCGCAAGGTCCTGATCGGGTCGCTCGTTCTGCATCACCTGGAGACTTCGGATGATCAGGAGTTCAACAAACAACTCGGTGACTGGCTGCGCCGCGAACTACCGGGTTTTCTGACACGCGACAGTGACAAGGCGCTCTTCACCGATCTGATCGGACCAGTACAGCCGGGCACGGCAGAGAGTGGTTACGGCGTGCAGGGTGCTCCATGAACCGATTGCGACTTGCCCGCGACGCATTCAAAAACATGATGCGAGCCGCCGCGCGTGATCCGCTTTGGGCATTCCTGGCTTTAATCACCATGCCCTTCCGGATCTGGAAACGGCTCCTCGGATTTATGTTCATCCTGTTCATCGTCACGTTTGTGATCGGCATGGGTGGCGCTCACTTCCTTGATCAAATGGGTTTCGGGCACGGCTCGCCTGTCTACATTATCCCAGGTCTCTTAACCCTGCTGTCGCTCGCCGTTATCACCTTTTGGTTCATCACCACTCCACTGATTTTGCATTTTGGGGACAGTGACGATGATACCCATGGCTCTGCCCGCTTCGCGACACACAAGGAGATAGCCGCACTAACCTCATCCGGTTCCGGCCTGTTGATCGGTCGTCATACGAAAACGGCCAAGCCTCTGCGCTATGATGGCCCGGCCCATCTCCTGACGATGGCGCCGACCCGTAGCGGTAAAGGTGTCGGCACGATCATCCCGAACCTGCTGACCGCCGACCGGTCCATGATCTGCGTCGATCCAAAAGGCGAGAATGCAAGAATCACCGGCCGTGCGCGCCAGAAATTCGGGCCGGTTCATGTGCTCGATCCTTTTGGTGTTACCGGGAGACCCTCGGCAGCGTTCAATCCCCTGGCCATGCTAGATCCCCACGGCCTCGATGTCGCGGACGACGCCAGCACCCTTGCCGATGCCCTCGTGTTCGACGAACCGGGAATGGCGGGCGAGGCGCATTGGAACGAGGAGGCAAAAGCTCTTATCGGCGGATTGTTGCTCGAGATCGTTGCATCTGAACCTTTGAGACGCAGACACCTCGCAACACTTCGAGAGTATCTGACCCTTGCTCCGGAACAATTTGCAGCACTGCTCAAGCGTATGCAGGACAGCAATGCGGCAAGAGGTCTTGTCGCGCGTGCCGCAAACCGCCACCTCGGAAAATCCGATCGCGAAGCCGCAGGCGTTCTCTCCGCAGCCCAACGCCATACGCATTTTCTTGATTCACCGCGCATGACGGCCGTCCTCAGCCGCTTGGATTTCCGGTTTGCCGATCTCAAGCGCAGCAATGTGACGGTGTTCCTCGTCCTTCCTCCTGATCGCCTCTCGACCTATTCGCGCTGGCTGCGACTGCTTGTCTCGCAAAGCCTGCTCGAAATGGCCCGCGATCCGGCAAAGCCGGCGACACCTGTTCTCTATCTGCTCGATGAGTTCGCATCCCTTGGGCATTTGGCACCAGTCGAACGCGCAATGGGTCTGATGGCGGGTTATGGTGTCCAGCTTTGGCCCATCCTCCAGGACATCCATCAGCTGCGTGCCACATACGGTCACCGCGCCGGAACCTTCCTGTCAAATGCCGGCGTGCTGCAGGTCTTCGGCGTCAACGATCATGACAGCGCCCGCCTCATCTCTGATTTGCTCGGGCAGGAGACGGTGGTGTTCCAGACCATGGCGAGAGCGCTTGATTCCGATAAGACGGGGATCTCCTACAGCCAGCAACATACCGGCCGGCCGCTGCTCACCCCTGATGAGGTGCGCAATCTTCCGGCGCACGGACAATTGCTGTTCCTGGCCGGGCAACGACCAATTTTCGCTGAAAAGCTTGCCTACTTTGCCGATCCGGAATTCAGGGAGATGTTCGATCCAGTTTAACGGGAATGGTGGTAAAAAGGCAGTTCGACAACCCATCAAATCCTTGTATGCGCGGCCTTCCGGCTATCTTGATGTGAAGGCAATTTGCGCGCAATTCACTGGCCACGCGGTTCGCGAACGCAAGTTATTCGGCCATATCAAAGTCCGACCGCTTAATGCTGTTCGGCAGAAAATCGAGAGCTTCGAGACTGATGGAGAGAGTTTCACTTTTGCCAAGCCCGTCTTCGTAGTGACACGAGACGTGCACCGTATTCGGTGTGCGCCTTACACCTCGACTCGGTCTTTGTGAGAATTTTCGACCAAAGACGTTCGAGACAGTTTTCCTAATGCGCTCATCGAATGGTTTAGAAATACGAGGTAAAGTTTGGTCGTGTTGGCATTGACAATTTGTATGTGAGATTGCTTTGGGAGCGAATATGCGGAGCGTCGTTTTATCGTGTATTGCTCTGGGCGTGGCCATTAGCGGATCGCCGGTCCAAGCGCAGACGCGAATTCCATATGAGAAAGCACCTTACAACGACACTGCAATCCAATGCGGCGCGTTGTTCGCCCTCCTTGCCGACGGCTACGAAGAGGCAGGCGAAAAAGGTAAATCCGTCGATTACCAACAGAAATTCGCTAAGCAGTTGAAGGCTTCTGAGGAAGAATTTGAAAGCATAGGGCGACCTAAACTAGAAGCAAGACAAATTTACCAAGAACGTCGCGGCATTCTCGCTACCATGATGGAAAAGGATACCCAAATGACGGCGGGACTCGTCCGTTTCTGCGATCAAAAGTATCCCCTCTGAGCTCTTCCTGCAGTGAAAGGGCAGACGCATGTGCCCCACACGTCCTCTCCGCCGCCACAGGTGCAGATCAAGCTTTCCGGCTCGATAATCTCCTCCACACGAATACAGTGGCGAGCCGGACTTGATGTCCTCCGTCTCGCAGCATGGGCGTCAGGCAGTGTATATTGACCCATTTCAGTGGGTCATTTATGGCGGATTTTCAATTAATTGACCCATTATAATGGGTGTTTCAGATGCATTCTTGCCGCCTGCGGAGATTTCACAGCGGTTTCAGCGTGACAAGCGCTGCTCATCATCCATCAGGATCAACTGATGTGGGAGAGTGTCCTAACGGGAACGCACTCCCCCATAGCTCCGAAGTGAGCAACAGGACAGGCGTGCGTTTTGCTGCGAAGTCATAAAAACGGAGGCCTGCTGCAGGTCTGCGACGTCAACGACCATGAAAGCGCCCGCCGCATCTTTGGCGAGGTCCGGGTCGCATGTGCTGTCTTCTGCGTCCATTTCCCTACGCCTTACCCAGTCGGTCTACCGTGACACCAAGGGCATTTGCCAACGCGAGCTTGCCGTTGTCTGGCATTAATACGAGGCCCGACAGGATCGCTTGCTGCCACGCCTCTCCGCGCGTCCACGCTTCGCGGTAGGCATCGGCAAGCAAATAGCTCTGTCGCGTCTCCACGAGCGCCTCGCACAGCAGCGAGGCCTGTACGAGGTCCTTATCCCTCTTGGCTCGCCCGAGGGCATCCGTGCGCCTCCTGGATGCAACGATCAGCTTGTGGATGGCATACCGCTCGGGAGCGGGGATATTCACGCTAACACCTTCCCGGTGCAGCAGTACCGTTCTTACGGGTTCGTAGATCAGGAAGTCCAGGAACCGCAAGTTTTCAGCAGACGCGCCTCCAAGGGCAGGCATTGGGGACGGCTTGCCCGTGTAGTCGTCCGATCCACGGTTGGTCGTCAGGAATTCGACGCGGTAGTTTACCGAATTCGAAAAGGCCACCACCTTTGCGTTATCGGCCTGGTGCGGGACCGCCCTGAACGTGCTGTCTATAGACCTCAGGAGATCGAGGATCGGAGGCAGGCTGTCCTCGACTTCCGCCGAGATCGCAAAGTCCTGCGCGAAGTCCGCATCGCCCGTTTGCATAGAGGTACCAGGGAGACGAACGCCAAGGAGGCCTGAGTAACAGCTGAAAGCGACAGAACCGACGAGGAGTGCCCTCAGACGGAATAGGCCCGCGTCAGCGAGTACTTTGGTCACTTCACCAGCGAAGCGATCCGGCGCGGACATGCCACCGCTTCGCAGCAGCATGCCGACGAGCTTGCGCCGCTCCCGGATGTCGTCTTTGACTTGTCTATGGGCTTTCACCCGAGCCGTAATGTCGACGTCATCCTGCGGGCCGACATAGCGTCTCTTGTCCTTACCCTCGGGAGTAGGGAGATCAAAATACCAGTAATTGCGGCCCTTGACCGGAACGGCAACAAACCGACCTTCAAGGGGAAAATCTGCCTGAAACTGTGCATCGAACGTCCGCTGCGCGAGTTCAGCGAACGCCGTTCTATAAACGAGGTCAATCTGTTTCATCGCCCAATCCCGTTATAATGAATTTGTAAAAACATTATAACTATACTGTTAGATGTCAATGGAGCGAGGCAAGATCGCTTCGTTTTCATTCAGAAAGGGGACACTGGTTCGTTTCGACACCATTGCATTCAGGCCGTCGAGGCGGAGACTGTAGACGGCCGCAACTGCCAGACTGAAACGCCGTCGTCCGCTCCTTCGACCACAAACGAAATAGTAGAGAGGGATACACGCTCTGGCGGATGGGATCGATGTTCCAGGCGACCGCGTTGAGATCGTAGTTGGCGAGTACCGAACTTGGAAATCCTCCCCCATGTCAGTTGAAAGACATGTACCGCACGACTTGCGTTTTCACTCAGGTCAAAGCCCCTATTCGGTACATTGGCGTGCAGCAGGGCGTTTCGTACGTCGTCATCGCTGCGCCATCCGTGTTCGATGGAAAGGGCGACGGTGTGGATGTCGACGACATTGTCGCGACCGGGACCGGAGGGAATTCCGATTGTTTCGCGCATGTCGCGAATTGTTGTGACGGCCCGTTCGAGAATACGGCGCTTCTTAAACTCGTCGAGGTTCTCGAGCCGGTTGGCGTCACGGACGAGTTCGGCAAGGAAACTGTTGGTCTGGGTCATGGTATGAGGTTGCCGGGACGGCTGACGGGCGTCAATGGAAGGCCTTCAAGGTGGGATTCAAGCCCTGAAGTTGACGCCAGGCTGTGACGCAGATGCATCACGGCGCGTGGACACAGAGGCGAGCAATTTTACAGAGCAGTATCTGAACGAAATCACGCTTCCGACTGTCCGCTAAGGCCTGAGAGGCGCCTTCCGCTTCGCGCTAACGGTAGTCATACGCCCAGATCGCTCAGCGTCACGGTCGATCAATTAACGACATTTGCACTGCTGCATGTTTGGTGTTTAGTCTGGGCTTGAACGGCCGGCCTGACCAGCAGAGGAATTTCAATGCAAAAGAAAGCAGTGCTCCTCGAGCGGGCTCAATGGGCCGAGAAAGAGAGCGTATGGCAAGGCGAATTCGAAGGGAGCGTATTTGGTGCAAACGTCTCGGTCATGTTTTACACCACCGACGAAATCGGCCGAGGCCCCAAGCTACACAAACATCCTTATGATGAAGTATTTATAGTGCGGCAAGGACGAGCGCTCTTTACCGTCGGGGAGCAGCAGTTGGACGCTAGGGAGGGTCAGATCGTGTTCGGACCGGCCGACTTACCGCACAAATATGTAAACATGGGTCCGGGCCGTCTTGAGATGATCGATATTCATGTTACCGGTGAATTTGCTCAAGAAGACTTGGAGTAGCCATCGGCTGCTTTGGGACGATACTGTTGATTTAGTCGGGCGGTTTAGAGGTGGCTCGGTTTGTTTGAACAGTTTCGGGCGTTTCACTAAGTGGATTTCCGCCTCGATTATGCAGCCACCATCATTGATGCCAGCGCGTTGAAGTAGGCCTGATCCTGCGTCTGCCGAAAGCGTGCCGCAACCTGTTTGATGGTTAGTGCCAGGTCTATCGAAGCGTGACCTTTCTATTTTCGGCTGTGGATCCGTGTGTGTTGCGCAATTTTAACTCAATAGCTGCAGGGTGCATTGTGCGTGTTGTGCTTTGACTTTTGGGGATTGAATTGAATGAGGACAGCTTTACTTCTCTGTGCTGCCGCGATGTCATTGACTGGCTGCCAAACTCCGGCACCACAATCGGTTTTGGATTCGCAGCGCCCTCCGTCCAAATCGATTAAACGTGACTACGTGGACGCATTGCGCGGAACCATCAAACCCGGAGATTTCACGAAAGCCGAGATTTCGAGCGTAGTTCTGCTCGATCCTGAAAGGCGGATTTATGCTTTTTGCACGCGGACGGCGGAACGTGCAGATCCGAATTGGTCCTATATCGGCGTAGCCTTAAAACACAACGTGAGCGTGGACGCCTCAAAGAATGACTACCGCTGCCGTGACAAGCGGCTGCGGTACTACGATTTTCCTGAGTTGCTGAACATGAAGTCCTGATAGAGCCCGGCAGGCGGCGCTTAGCTCCTTTCGCGCCGCCTGTTGCCGGCTGCGGAGATTGCAAGGTCAGCTTCGAGGTGCTGCTGTACCGGGTGTCTTCAAGCCATGGCTTACACGCCTTTTATGATGTCGCAGATGCCCTTGCGGATGACATCCTTGTCGGCGATCTGTCCTGCCTGAATGTTGAAAACAGCATCGATCCGGACAGCTGCGCCTTTCTGGCGGGCGACAACGCGCAGCGTCTGAATCCTGCCACTTCCGCTGGTTTCCTGGTGGGCATCGATTGACGACAGTGCCTTGTTGATCTGGATACCTGAGAAACCTTCTGCTGCGACGGCCTGGGCTAGCTTTTGAAGGACAGCGGGTGCTTTGGCTTTCGGCAGTTCCTGAAAGGATTTGTAAGAGACAGCCGTGACCATCGGCACACCTGAGACTGTGAAGTTTTTCTCGCACGATGCTGCGAAAGCCGGGCTGGAGACGGTGATCAGACCGAGAATTGCGATGGCATGTTTCATATTGCGTAATCCGGTTGTTGGTGAAGGTTTTCAGCTGTTGGCCGCATCATAATGTCGACCGTTTTCCTCTGTAGGTTGATGGCGGCGGTAATGCTTCATGGGCTTGCGCAAGCGTTTCCAGCCATGTTGCGAGGCCATCGGGAACTGCATCGTTGCCGGCTTCCAGCGCCTCGATCCATGAGAGTTCACATTGCAAGGCAGAGGCAATATTGATTGGCGTCCAGCGGATCACCCGCAGGCATTCATTAAAGCGTTCTGGCGACATGATGATTTGTTATGTTCCCCGTATTTCCCTGCTGAGGCTCCCTCACGCAGCCGCGATAGTCAATCATTTTTGCAACTTTTGATAGGCTGAACGATCCGTATTTACCTGTCATTCGATTGCGATGAGGGTAGCACGCGCTGCAGGGTGTACAGGTGGAATATTATACCTTCGTAATCGCTATTAATACATATATTTGTATATTTATACTTGTTTCCGGGAATGAATTTTCCTTTGGTGAGGGTGAGTGGGTGGTTTGGTTAGGATTGGATCAACGAGAGTGTCGATAAAACATATAATTTATTCAGCTGGACGCACAAAACATATAAATAATTATAAACTAACCGCATTAAGGGGAGAGTGGGGATTTGATTGGTAAAGTTCGTCTGTTTGTGTGCAGATAATTTTGAACCGCTATAACCATGTGATTTTATATAGGTTTTTACAGCGAGGTGGGTTTATTTATATGGGAAGCGGGAAGGAATCTGATTGGGAAGTGGATTGAAAAGGCGACGAAAATTAGCGGCGATCGATTACAATAACA
>NZ_CP072136.1:2987500-3051716 GCF_019355535.1 Agrobacterium sp. S7/73 | reverse complement strand
ACCGCACCTGACCAGCTCGTCAGTGCCTCTTAGTGAGGTTACTGATTTCAAGAACAACAGAATCTGCCTCAATGGCACTCTGGTGTTTTATCAGATCAAACTGCCAGCGGCCATGCGCTTTCTGCAGTTCGGATTCATAATCCCTGCCTTTATTGAAATATGCCCTGAGATTTGGATTATTCTGCGCCCACGGGTGAATATATTCGAAAAGTAAATTCATCTCGGCGAGGGCTCTTGCCGAAACCGCATCGCAATTTTCAACGGTTTCAGGCGCTTTTTCAATTCTGACTGGATGAACCGCGCCTCTTGCGCCGGTTTCCTTCAGCGCAATTCGCAAAAAGGCAGCCTTTTTATTGTTGCTCTCTACCAGATCGACCCAACCATCACCCAGTTCCGCGAGAAAAATCGCTGTAATGACGCCCGGAAAACCGCCGCCGCTTCCCAGATCAATCCATTTTTGCGGTTGAGGGGCGAGCTGAAATATCTGTGCACTGTCCGCGACATGCCGGCTCCAGAGCTCAGTGAGAGTCGAAGGCGCAACCAGATTTGTGGTTTTGTTCCACTTCTTGAAGAGCTCGACGAAATGCTCGAGCCTCTCCTGTGTTTCACGTGAAACACTCTGGCCGTTTATCTTCATGGTCCGACTCGCTATTGGTGCATGCGCAATTTTTCACTTCCTGATGCGGAGCCTTTCCGCAGAAGTGCGAGAAGCAGCGATATCGCAGCAGGTGTCATACCGTCAACACGCGCAGCTTGGGCAATGTTCTCTGGACGTGCCTTTTCCAGCTTTTGTTTCAGTTCGTTGGAGAGACCGGACAAAGACTGAAAATCGAAATCATTGGGGATTTTTCTGTCTTCATCTCGCTTGATATCGACAATATCCGCGCTTTGGCGCTGCATATAGACAGCGTAACTCGCTTCGATTTCCAAAACCTCAGCGACCTTGGTATTAAGCGCCCGTAGTTCCGGCCAATGAGCGGTAAGAGTTTCCATTGTGATATCGGGGTAGGCGAGCATTTCATAAACCGAACGACGCTGACCGTCCTGGTTGAGTTTCAATCCCTGTTTAGCAGCCTGGGAGGGACTGATGGAAATGCTCTTCATCAGCTCGCGCCCCCGATCCAGATCGGAGATAAAATCTGCGAAGCGTTTTTGGCGGTCATGCCCGATAATGCCGGCCATCTGACCGATAGGTGTAAGTCGCAAATCAGCGTTGTCAACGCGCAGCGAAAGCCGATATTCCGCTCTCGACGTAAACATGCGATAGGGTTCGCTGACACCTTTGGAAGTGAGATCGTCGATCATCACACCGATATAGGATTCGGTACGACTGAAATGGATAGGGTCTGCATTGCCTGCATATAGCGACGCATTCAACCCGGCAACCAGACCCTGGGCGCCTGCCTCTTCATAACCCGTCGTGCCATTGATTTGCCCTGCCAGGAACAATCCCGGAATTTTCCGGCATTCCAGAGAAGGCTTCAGCTCACGCGGATCGACATAGTCATATTCAATCGCGTAGCCGGGCTGAATGATGTTGACTTGCTCAAGGCCGGGGATGGTGCGGATAAACTGCTCCTGAACTGAGGCCGGAAGCGACGTCGAAATTCCATTTGGATAAATTGTGTGGTCATCAAGGCCTTCTGGTTCCAGAAATATCTGATGACCGTCCCGTTCACCGAAGCGTGTAATCTTGTCTTCGATCGACGGACAATAGCGCGGACCAACACCCTCGATCTGTCCCGAATACATCGCTGACAGATGAATATTATCCTGAATGATCTTGTGTCCGGCCGGCGTCGTTCGGGTTACGCCGCATTCGATCTGTGGATTGACAATGCGATCCGTCATAAAGGAGAACGGAACGGGATCTTCATCGGCCGCTTGCCGATCCACAGCGTTCCAATCGATCGTGCGACCATCAAGGCGGGCAGGGGTGCCAGTCTTCAGCCGGCCCATGGCGAGGCCCAGACGGCCAAGCGTTTCGGAAAGGCCAAGAGACGGTTTTTCACCAACCCGGCCTGCGGGAATCTTTTCGGAGCCGATATGAATAAGGCCGCGTAGAAAAGTGCCGCTCGTCAACACAACAGCACCACAAGGAATCCGGCTACCGTTTGCCATGATTACGGCGCAGACCTTATCATCCGCCATTTCAATATCGAAAGCATCACCTTCAATAATGCTAAGGTTTTCAATCGCATTGATTTCCCGTTGCATGGCCTCGCGATAAAGTCGCCGATCAGCCTGCGTGCGCGGCCCGCGGACGGCGGGGCCTTTTTTGCGATTGAGCATACGGAATTGAATTCCCGCTGCATCAGCAACCCGGCCCATCAAACCGTCCAGCGCATCAATTTCGCGGACCAGGTGTCCTTTACCGAGACCACCGATTGCCGGGTTACAGGACATCACCCCGATCGTCTCTCGCTTATGGGTAACGAGAGCGGTTTTAGCGCCATGTCGTGCAGCGGCAGCCGCAGCTTCGCTGCCGGCATGTCCACCACCGATAACAATGACATCAAATGACTGGTGCATATCCCTGCGCCTTATCCCAAATCATCGGCTTTGCCGTATTGGCCACCAATGTTTCACGTGAATCATTTTCCTATGCAGAATTCCGAGAAGATCACGCCCAGCAAATCTTCCACATCGACGCGGCCAGTAATGCGTCCAAGCGATGTTGCTGCGAGTCTCAAGTATTCCGACCTTATCGCAAGGTCCATGGTCTCGGAATTGAGCGCATCACTAACATAGTTCAGCGTCTCTTCAAGTCGTTTTTTGTGCCGGGCGCGGGCAGGGACCAGTGTCTGTGCAACACCAACCCTGCTTTCAATCTCTCGCTTGATCAATAGACGCAATTCGTCGAGACCGACGCCTTCCCTTGCGGAGATGTTAAGATCAAAAACAGCGTCAACTGTAGAAGAGGAAATCGCGGTTTTTGTCCGTAGATGCAAATGGCGAGCATTTTCCAGAGAAATGATCGATTGTTTCGGAGTCGAATCGTTATCTTGCAATATCAAAATAAGATCCGCGGTTTCCGCGGTCAGTACGGCCCGCCTAACACCTTCCTTTTCGACCACATCCTGCGTCTCCCGAATTCCGGCCGTATCGAATATGCGGACCAGGTAACCATCGAGATTAATATCAACGCTCAGCACGTCTCTGGTCGTGCCAGCGATGTCAGTGACGATAGCAACGTCACGGCCGCTGAGAGCATTAAGAAGCGTGGACTTGCCAGCGTTAGGCTCTCCCACCAGCGCCACCTTAAACCCGTCACGAATAATCTCGCTGCTTCCGCCGTTCTGGAGATGACTGGTGATTTCACTATGAAGTTGCGTCATCGCGTCCCACACCTGCGCGGCAACGGAATCCGGCACATCTTCCTCGTCGGCGAAATCCAGCTCCGCCTCGATCAGGGCGCGAGCACGCGTCAACCGGCCTGCCCAGCCATCGTAGAGCGCTGACAGCTTACCAGTGCTCTGCTCAACCGCTAGCCGCCGCTGCATCTCCGTTTCAGCCTGCAGCAGATCCGCCAGACCTTCGATCTCGAGAAGATCCATCTTGCCGTTTTCAAACGCTCGGCGGGAGAACTCGCCGGCATCCGCCGGCCGAAATCCTTCGAGCAGTTCGAGCTCGGCAAAAATTGATGCGACAACTGCACGGCTGCCGTGGCTGTGGATTTCGATGCAGTTCTCACCCGTAAAGGAATTTGGTGCAGGGAAAACAATCATCAGCGCCTGGTCGATGATCTCATTGTTTCGGTTTCGAATCGAACATAGAACCGCCTGCCGCGGTGCTGGAAGGTCACGACCGGTCAAAGTGACAAAGGCTTCGAACGCGCCGGGCCCACTGATCCTGATAATTGCGACGCCGGCCGGCAATGCTCCACTGGAGAGCGCATAAATGGTATCGGCGGAAGCTGGCATCATTCACCTCGGTTAAAACAGTCAAGCCGCATCCGAATGAACGGATGCGGCTTTAAAGCTTTGTCGATGGGACCGGTAAAACTCCGGATCAGGTATTCATCGATTCGAAGAAATCCGAATTGGTCTTGGTCTGCTTCAACTTGTCGATCAGGAACTCGATGGCATCCATCGTTCCCATCGGCGCGAGAATGCGGCGAAGCACGAAAATCTTCTGGAGATCCTGACGCGGCACGAGCAGGTCTTCCTTACGTGTACCGGACTTGAGAATATCGAGCGCCGGGAAGATACGCTTGTCAGCGACCTTACGGTCAAGCACGATTTCCGAGTTACCCGTACCCTTGAATTCTTCAAAGATGACTTCGTCCATGCGGCTGCCGGTGTCGATCAGCGCGGTCGCGATAATCGTCAGCGAACCACCTTCTTCGATGTTACGTGCGGCACCGAAGAAGCGCTTCGGCCGCTGCAACGCGTTGGCATCCACACCACCGGTCAGAACCTTGCCGGAAGACGGAACGACCGTGTTATAAGCTCGGCCGAGGCGGGTGATGGAATCGAGCAGGATAACGACGTCGCGGCCATGTTCGACAAGGCGCTTGGCCTTTTCGATGACCATTTCGGCCACCTGGACGTGGCGTACAGCTGGTTCGTCGAAGGTTGACGACACCACCTCACCCTTGACCGAGCGCTGCATGTCGGTGACTTCTTCCGGACGTTCGTCGATCAGAAGAACGATCAGGTAACATTCCGGATGGTTAGCCGTGATGGAATGCGCGATGTTCTGCAACAGAACAGTTTTACCGGTACGCGGCGGCGCGACGATCAATCCACGCTGGCCCTTGCCAAGTGGCGCGACCAGATCGATCACACGCGACGACAGATCCTTCGATGTCGGAAGCTCCAGCTCCATCTTGAACCGCTCATTCGGATAAAGCGGCGTCAGGTTATCGAAGTGAACCTTGTGACGGATCTTTTCAGGATCGTCAAAATTGATCGTGTTGACTTTGAGAAGCGCGAAATAACGTTCGCCTTCCTTGGGTCCACGGATCGGCCCCTCGACAGTATCGCCGGTCTTCAGAGAGAAACGGCGAATTTGCGAGGGCGAAATGTAGATATCGTCCGGACCCGGCAGATAATTTGCATTTGCGGACCGTAGAAAACCGAAACCGTCCTGCAGGACTTCAACGACGCCTTCGCCGATAATTTCGATGTCCTGGCTCGCGAGAACCTTGAGGATTGCGAACATAAGCTCCTGCTTGCGCATGGTGCTCGCATTTTCAACTTCCAGGGATTCAGCAAAAGTTAGCAAGTCGGTAGGCGATTTGCTCTTAAGTTCCTGAAGCTTCATTTCAGCCATGAAGGAAAGACCGTTTGATAATGTAATGTCGGGGGAGGGCGTGTTCGCGAATCAGATGCTGAGGGAGAAGCCGCAGATGACTGAATAATTCACATGCCACGAGATGAGTGGTCCGAAAATAGCGATTGAATAGGGCTACTGCAAGAGGAAAGCACGAATTCCGCGAAATTTATCGTTGCGACCTCTTAACCGAAGGGTTTCACAACCACAAGTATGACTATGAGGATCATCAGTACCGTCGGAACCTCGTTCATCAACCGCCAGTGACGGGCAGGCCTGATATTTTCATCCCGGGCGAACCGTTTGGCACTGCGGGTGAAATAGACATGGGCGATGGTTAGTAGCACCACCAGTGCGATTTTCGCATGTAGCCAGCCGCCGGAAAAACCATAAACCGACCATGCGAGATAGAGCCCCAATATCCAGCTGATCATCATCGCCGGGTTCATGATGACCTTGATCAACCGCTGTTCCATCACCTTGAAGGTTTCGGATTGCTGCGAACCGGTGGGTGCATCGGTGTGGTAAATGAACAGGCGCGGCAGGTAAAAAATCGCCGCCATCCAGGAAATCACCGCGATGATATGAAGCGCCTTGATCCACAGATAGAGATCGGCCGGATCGGCGTAAAACAACAGCGCGACAAAAGCGGCAAAGACACCGAGCGCCATACCTGCGCGAAGGGCAGCCCTGTTTCCTGAGCGGGCGGAGGTCTGCTTCTCGCCGCTCATGCCCCGGCTCCGCCGGCACGCACCCGCTGCACCAGCCTTGCAACGTTTTCCGGATCGGCCTGCGGCGTGATGCCATGGCCGAGATTGAAGATCAGCGGGCCCTGGCCCAGAGCATGCAGCACAGCGTCGATACCGTCCTCCAGAGCCTTGCCACCCGCCACCATCAGCATGGGGTCCAGATTGCCCTGTACCGGGCCTTCCTTCTGCAAGTCCCTTGCGAAACCGAGTGGCACCGACCAGTCGAGCCCGATGGCGTCTGCGCCCGTTTTGCGGCGATAATCCTTCAAAAGATAACCGGCCCCCTTGGCAAAGGCGATGATCTTCGCGGAGGGGCGGCGAGCGCGCACCGAAGCGATGATACGGGCGACGGGTTTTACCGCATATTCCTCGAATTCCTTCTCGCCGAGCACCCCGGCCCAGGAGTCGAAAATCTGCAACGCATCGGCCCCGGCATCAATCTGCGCCACAAGGTAATCGGCGGAAACCTCAGCCAGCAAGGCAAGAAGCTTTTCCATGGCTGCCGGCTCCCGATAACCGAACAAGCGCGCCGGCGCCTGATCAGGTGTTCCGTGGCCGGCAATCATGTAGGTTGCAACCGTCCAGGGCGCACCACAAAAACCGAGAAGCGTCGTCTCATCCGGTAAGGTCTGGCGCAAGCGTGAGACGGTTTCGAAAACGGGCGAAAGATGCGCAATGACATTGCTCGCATCCAGCCTGTCGATGCCATCCACATCGATCGGATCCATGGCCGGACCCTTTCCCTCGCTGAAGGAAACATTGCGATCAAGCCCATCCGGTATCACCAGAATATCGGAAAAGAGGATAGCTGCATCAAGACCGAACCGGCGAATGGGCTGAAGGGTCACTTCGGTTGCCAGTTCGGGATTATAACAGAGATCGAGGAAACTGCCGGCGTTCTTTCGCGTTTCCCTGTACTCCGGAAGGTAACGCCCTGCCTGCCGCATCAGCCATATGGGCGGAGGTGTGACCGTCTGCCCGTTCAACACCTTTAAAACCTTACGCTCGCTCATGCCACCCAACTTCCAAAAAATAAAATCTAAGAGATTTAAAAGATTTTCTATTTCTTAGAGTCGGTGAGTAGCAAGGATTAAAATCTTTCCAGTCGATATGCCGCAGCCGGGTGTAAGCGCCAAGACCCGAACACAGCATTTCATCGCTTCATGGCAATGAATTGGATAATAGATATTTATATAATAGTTTCAGATATTTAAGTTCTATCCTCTGAAGCCGTTGCCTGTGGATCATCTGTGGACAGTTTTGAACAAGTTCAGAGTTTCCAGACAATTCACAGGCATGCCTGATAGCAAGGACGCCACTTGCGGATTGTGGAAAAAACCCACTTTATCCACGAGGCGGCTCGGCCCGCGGAACAATTCGGAAGTTTGTCCCGGTTTATCAACAGCGAGAGAAAAACAGCGTGGAGAACAAAAAAAGTTTCTTCCATTTGCACCTGATTTCGGACTCAACCGGAGAGACTCTCATGTCGGCCGGTCGTGCCGTCTCGGCGCAGTTCCACGCTTCGATGCCGGTGGAACATGTTTATCCGATGATCAGGAACCAGAAGCAGCTCGCCCAGGTCGTGGATCTGATCGACAAGGAACCGGGCATCGTTCTTTATACGATCGTGGATCAGCAGCTGGCCGAGTTCCTGGATTTGCGCTGTCACGCGATCGGGGTGCCCTGCGTCAACGTCCTCGAGCCGATCATAGGCATTTTCCAGACCTATCTAGGCGCACCTTCGAGACGGCGGGTCGGGGCGCAGCACGCGCTGAACGCGGATTATTTCGCGCGGATCGAAGCGCTCAATTTTGCGATGGACCATGATGACGGGCAAATGCCGGAAAGCTATGACGAAGCCGATATCGTCATCATTGGGATCAGTCGAACGTCGAAAACACCGACAAGCATCTATCTCGCCAACAGAGGCATAAAGACCGCCAATATACCGGTCGTTCCAAACGTGCCGTTGCCGGAAAGCCTTTATGCCGCCACCCGTCCCTTGATCGTTGGTCTCGTCGCGACATCGGACCGCATATCGCAGGTACGTGAAAACCGGGAACTCGGCACGACCGGTGGATTTGACAGCGGCCGCTACACGGATCGCGCCACCATCATGGAAGAGCTGAAATATGCGCGTGCGCTCTGTGCCCGTAACAATTGGCCGCTGATCGATGTTACACGCCGCTCCATAGAGGAAACGGCCGCGGCAATCCTTGCCCTTCGCCCGAGGACACGATAATCCGGATCGCAACATTCGGAGCAGACAGTCGATGAAACAAGAGTTGATCCTCGCCTCGTCCAGCGCATCCCGTCAGATGTTGATGCGCAATGCGGGGCTGACATTTTCGGCGATCCCGGCGGATATTGACGAGCGCGCGCTCGACGAGCAGCTGGAAAAAAATGGCGCAAAGCCGGAAGAGGTTGCGTTGGAACTGGCGAGGGCGAAGGCGCTTGCGGTAAGTGCCCTGCATCCGCAAGCACTCGTTCTTGGATGCGACCAGACGATGGCGCTCGGTGCCCGGGTGTACCACAAGCCAAAAACCATGGCCGAAGCCGAAGCACATCTGCTCTCATTATCCGGCAAGGTTCATCGCCTGAACAGTGCAGCCGTTCTTGCTCGCGACGGTGATGTCGTATGGCAGACGATCTCCAGTGCCGAGCTTTCGGTGCGAACTTTGAGCGCCGAATTCGTCTCCCGCCACCTGCAACGCGTGGGTGAAAAGGCCTTGAGCAGTGTCGGTGCCTATCAGCTCGAGGGCGAAGGAATCCAGCTATTTACTTCGATAGAGGGGGATTATTTCACCATTCTTGGCCTGCCGCTTCTGCCTCTCTTAATGAAACTGCGCGACATGGATGTCATCGATGGCTGATTCACGTGAAACATTAACTATAAATGCCTTCGTTGTCGGTTATCCGATCAAGCACTCGCGCTCGCCGATCATCCATTCCTACTGGCTGAAGAAATTCGCGATACCCGGCTCCTATAAGGCCATTGAGGTTGCCCCCGATGACTTCCCCGATTTCATCACGGCACTAAAAGAACAGGGACCTGGTGCAGCGGTGGGTGGCAACGTCACCATTCCGCACAAGGAAGCGGCCTTTAAGTTGGCGGACAGTCCCGATGAGCTGGCGGAGGAACTGGGTGCAGCCAATACCGTCTGGATGGAAGAGGGCAGGCTGCATGCCACCAACACGGATGGCTATGGCTTCGTTTCCAATCTCGATGAGCGCCATCCCGGATGGGAGAAAACCGACCGGGCGGTGGTGTTCGGAGCCGGCGGTGCAAGCAGGGCCGTCGTTCAGTCGCTACGGGACCGCGGCATTGCCGAAATCCATGTCCTGAACCGCACGGTCGAACGTGCCCGTGAAATGGCTGACCGTTTCGGTGCACGGGTTTTTTCTCATCCTCAGGGCGCGCTTCATGAAGTCATGCAGGACGCCGGGTTGTTTGTGAACACGACATCGCTGGGTATGGACGGAATGGAAGCGCCCGAGATTGATTTTTCGCCGCTCGCTGCAAGTGCTGTTGTAACCGATATCGTCTATGTGCCGTTGAGAACCCCCATCCTCCAGATGGCGCAGACGCAGGGTATTGCGACGGTCGATGGGCTTGGCATGCTCCTTCATCAGGCAAAACCCGGCTTTAAAAAATGGTTCGGCAAAACGCCGGAAGTTGATGACACTCTTCGTTCCCTCATCATTGAGGATATGGAGAAACATTGATGATCGTCATCGGTCTCACCGGCTCGATCGGAATGGGAAAAACGACCACGGCGAAACTGTTTGCCGCGGAAGGGATACCGGTTCTCGATTCTGATGCGGTTGTGCACGACCTCTATTCAGCAGAAGCCGTGCCGATGATCGAAGCCGCCTTTCCGGGCACGACCATTTCCGGCACGGTCGACCGTCTTGAACTCGGTAACATCCTCAGGGAGAATCCGGCTAATTTTAGCAAGCTGGAAGCAATCGTCCATCCGCTTGTTCGTGAAAGACAGGAAGCTTTTCTCCGTAAGACGAGAGAGGAAGATCAAAATTTCGCCGTTCTCGATATCCCGCTACTGTTTGAAACCGGCGGGGAAACGAGGGTCGATAAAGTAGTCGTTGTTAGTTGCGCGCCGGAAATACAGCGCCAGCGGGTTTTGTCCCGTCCCGGCATGACGGAAGAGAAATTCGAAATGATATTGGCCCGGCAGATGCCCGATGCCGAAAAGCGCCGGCGCGCCGATTTTATCATCGATAGCGGAAATGGTGTCGAAGCTGCGCGGGATCAGGTAAGAGAAATTCTGCAGAGACTAAGTGCCGGTTCGGGCAACGGAGAGAAAAATGCGTGAGATCATTTTCGATACGGAAACCACAGGCCTTGAATCGAAACTGGACCGCGTGATCGAAATCGGCGGAATCGAGCTCAACAACCATTTTCCGACCGGCCGCACATTGCATATTTATATCAACCCGGAAGATCGCAAGGTTCACCCGGACGCGCTTGCGGTGCATGGCATCACCGACGACTTCCTGAAAGACAAGCCGAAATTCGCCGAAGTCGTCGACGAAATCCGCGAATTTTTTGGAGGTGCCCGCTGGGTGGCGCATAATGCGACATTCGACATGGGTTTTATCAATGCGGAATTTGCCCGCCTCGGCATTGCGCCGGTCTCATCTGAATTGGTGACGGATACGCTTTCGCTTGCACGCCGCAAGCACCCGATGGGTCCGAATTCCCTCGACGCACTTTGCCGGCGCTACGGGATCGACAACTCCCACCGCACCAAGCACGGCGCGCTTCTCGACTCCGAACTGCTCGCCGAAGTCTACATAGAAATGATTGGTGGGCGCCAGACAGCGCTCGGTTTCGGTGCCGGCTCCAAACAGCAAGCGGTCACTATCGAGGATGATGATGTTCCGCATGAGCCGCTGCAAAGGCCGCATCCTCTACCATCAAGACTGGATGCGGAGACCATCGCGGCGCACGGCAAGCTCGTTCTCGGCATGGGCGACAAGGCGATCTGGAACCGTTACCAGAATTAAGTGCGCCTGGCGCTTAGATGCGCCGTTGAAAAATGACGAGAACCGTCAAATAAAAAACCCGGGCGATGAACCCGGGTTTTGTTTTGTCTGAACTCTAAAAAGAGCGGCGTCGCGTGCAATTCAGTTCGGTACGGCCTGAACCTTGGCTCTGGCCTGTTCCTCGGCAACGCGCTGCGAAAACATCTGCGCGAAATCGATCGGATCGATCATCAGCGGCGGGAAGCCACCATTGCGGGTGACATCGGCTATGATCTGGCGTGCGAAGGGGAACAGCAGGCGCGGGCACTCAATGAACAGCACCGGCAGCATATGTTCCTGCGGGAAACCGGCAATGCGGAACACGCCGCCATAAACCAGCTCGGCTGCAAACAGAACCTTGTCGCCATCCTTGGCTTCGGCATTCAGCGTCAGCACAACGTCGAAATCCGAACCAGAAATCGGGTTTGCGTTGACATTGACATTGATGTTGATCGACGGCGCATTGTCACGAGCCTGAAGCGAACGAGGAGCACCCGGATTTTCGAAAGAAAGATCCTTGATGTACTGGGTAAGAATGTTGAGGGAGGGACTAACTGCGCCCTGTGCGCCATTTTCAGCGGTCATTACGTTTCCTCGCGGCGTGATTTCGTGGAAGGCGGTCTATCATTTCGACTTGAGCCTTACAACCCTCGTGCTCTCGGCTCTCTAACCCTTTGCCGTGCTTCAGGGTTTGGGCAGGTTGCGATCATCCGGCTTTTGGGACCAGGGAGAATCCTTGGGCCCTTCGCGGTGAAACTCCTGTTCGTCGAGGTCCACGACCTTGGAGCTACCCTTATTTCCCTGACCATTGCTGAACCCGGAAAAGTCACCGGGTTGCGGCCCGGTCTGGCCGCCGGGTTGACCCGACTGGCGAAAAGAACCGGCCACGACGACGCGGGGTCCGAGGATCTTCCAGAAAAAACGTCTCACCGTTTTCGACAGAAGCAGGAGACCGAGTATATCGGTGATGAAACCCGGGATGAACAGCAGGATGCCCGCCACGACGCGCATGGCGCCATTGACCAGCTCATCGGCAGGCTGGGCGCCGGTACGACCTGCGGCCTGAAGATTTCTCACCATGCCGATGCCGCCGAGCCGCAGGATCAGCAACCCCAGAAACGACGTGAACAGGACGAGCGCCAATGTCAGCCACAGACCGATTGTCTTGCCGACGATGATGAAACCGGCAATTTCCAGGATTGGCATCATCAGGATGACGATGGGGAGAAAGGAAAAACGCATCTTCTAGCCTTGCGTGTGCATCTCTGGCAGATTGCCGGTTCCCGAGAACACCGATGATTGAATCTGCACATTTGAATGATGATAAGATGCAGACTATATGATGTTCAGGTTTTTGAATTTAAATGGCGGTTTTGGTAAAAGATGGGCTTTAGCGACTTTATCACATTGTTTTTTCTCGTTGCAGCGGTGCTGATCTTTCTTCAGCTGCGCAGCGTTCTTGGTCGCCGAACCGGCAATGAGAAGCCGCCATTCGACCCTTACACGCCGCGCGATGTCGCGAAAGGCCCCGTCACGGACGATAACAAGGTCGTGACCCTGCCCAAACGCTCTGAGGCGGAGGACGAAAACCGCTTTGCCGAGGCGGATGCTCTGGCACCCGTCGATACTGCCTTGAATACATCCCTGCGCGAGCTGATGACCAAGGACCCGACCTTCCGCCCCAAGGAATTCCTGAACGGCGCCCGCATGGCCTATGAGATGATCGTCATGGGTTTTGCCGATGGTGACCGCAAGACGTTGAAGAACCTTCTGTCGAAGGAAGTTTTCGACGGGTTCGAGGCGGCCATTTCCGAGCGGGAAAGTCGCGGCGAGGTGGTCAAGTCCACTTTCGTGGGAATAGAGAAGGCCGATATCACCCAGGCCGGTATCCGCGATTCCGAAGAGCAGATCACGCTCAGAATAGTCAGCCAGCTGATTTCGGCCACCTATGACAAGGATGGCAAGCTGGTGGACGGCGATCCCGATGCGGTTGCGGAAGTGGACGACATCTGGACCTTCTCGCGTGATGTCCGCTCGCGCGATCCCAACTGGAAGCTGATCGCCACTGAATCCGAGCAATGAATACGCCCTTTTCGTTCGAAGAAGTTTCTTTCGGTGATCTGCCGGGATGGCAGGAGGATGATCCGCGTAAGCTGTTTCCGGCGATGCGGACGATCCTGTCACATCTTCGGAATTCAAAACCCTACAGGACCGGCGCGCTGGGTCTCACCGCCGGCGAACTGGCCTCGCTTCTGGAACTGGCCGATGAGGAACAAGCGGATAGTCCCCAGCAGGCCCGCCGGTTTTTCGAGACGAATTGTGTACCTTTCAAAATTTCACCACCCGGCGGAAAACGCGGTTTTGTAACTGCCTTTTATGAACCGGAGCTTGAGGTATCGTCAGTCCGCGACGATGTCTGGAAGTATCCCGTCTACCGCCGCCCACCGGAGCTGGTGGATATCGATGACGAAAATCGCCCGAGCGGTTTTGATCCGTCCTATGCTTTTGGCAGAGAGGGCGAGGACGGCATTTCCTATTTTCCCGATCGCCGCGCGATCGACGAAGGATATCTGCAGGGCAGGGGGCTTGAGATTGCCTGGGCGAGATCGAAGGTCGATCTGTTTTTCGTCCACGTTCAGGGTGCTGCCCGTCTTCTGTTTCCTGATGGAGAGGTGAAACGCATCACCTATGCCGCCAAGGCCGGGCATCCGTTCTCGCCGATCGGTCGGTTGCTTCTGGATCGTGGGGAACTGGATCCGAAAACGATCTCGATGCAGACAATTCGCAAATGGCTCGCCGACCATCCGGATGAGGTGGATGGGGTGCTATGGCATAATCGCTCCTATATTTTTTTCCGGGAGGCTGATGTTGCCGGTCTGGATATGGGACCGATCGCCGCCGCCAAGGTGCCGCTGGTCGCGGGGCGGGCGCTTGCGGTGGACAGGCTCATCCACACCTTCGGTTTTCCCTTCTTTATCCATGCGCCGTCATTGACCCACCTGGATAATGGCAAGCCCTTCGCGCGGTTGATGCTGGCGCTCGATACCGGCTCGGCCATCGTTGGCCCGGCACGCGGCGACATTTTCACCGGCTCGGGTTTCGAAGCCGGGGAACTTGCAGGCACAGTGCGCAACGACGCCGATTTCTATATGCTGCTGCCGCATGTTGCTGCGAAAAGGTATCGGCGATGAAGGGCAGTCGAAAGCTTGGCAAGGAAGAACGCATTCTGTGGGGTAAGGTCGCAAGAACAGCCAGACCCATCTCCGGCAGGCTGGAAGATTTGCTGGCTTTCGACGATATCGAGGAAGCCGCGGCGGAACCTGTCGTCCCGCAAACGGCAAACGCCGTCTTCCCTAGGATGCTCGCGGAGCCGGTGGACGTTTCGACCTTTACGCCGGACAAGAAGCCAAAAATTCATCAACCGATGGAAAAGCCGGTTAAGCGCAAGTTGACGCGCGGGCGGTTGCCGCTGGAAGGCCGTATCGATCTGCATGGCATGTTTCAGAGCGAAGCCCATGCGGTTCTGCTCGATTTTTTATTGCGGGCGCACGAACGGGGCCTCCGGCACGTGCTCGTCATCACCGGTAAGGGTCGCTCCATCGGCAGCGATGGTGCGCTGAAAAGGGCCGTGCCCATGTGGTTCGCCAAACCGGAATATCGTTACTTGATTTCATCCTATGAGGATGCATCCGCCAATCACGGCGGCGATGGCGCTCTCTATGTCCGTTTGGCGCGCCGCAAGGGTGAAAAATCATGACGCCCTTTGCAGAAGCCGTGCGGCTGCTTCGTGAGCGCAAGGGCGTGACTCAGAAGGAGATGGCAGCGGCAATCGGCGTTTCCCCCGCTTATCTCTCGGCACTGGAGCACGGCAAACGCGGCAAACCGAGCTTCGATCTCCTCCAGCGCATCGCCGGATATTTCAACATCATCTGGGATGAGGCGGAGGAATTGTTTTTTCTCGCCGGCTCCTCCGACCCCAAGGTGGCGATCGACACGGTCGGTCTGCCGCCGCAATATACGGCTTTTGCCAATCGGCTGGCGCGGGATATTCGCAAGCTGCCGCTGAGTGTGATAGAGGAACTGTCAGCGGTGCTACAAAAAAGCCGTTCTTGCGACTGAAACCCCTCTATCCCCTGCTTTATGCAGCGTTCTGAGGCATGTGGCCTTTGGGATTGAGTGTAGAATTTCTATAGTCGTATGTCGGATTTGAGTGATTCGCGGGCTTCAGGCCTTCTCACTGAAAACTTGGCCAGGAAATTTTGGAAAGAGTACTTATGACCGAAACATCGTCAAGCGAAGTCGGCGCCAACACTGAATACGGAGCCGATTCGATCAAGGTCCTCAAGGGTCTTGATGCTGTGCGCAAACGGCCCGGCATGTATATCGGCGATACCGATGACGGCTCCGGTCTGCATCACATGGTCTACGAGGTGGTTGACAACGCCATCGACGAGGCGCTTGCGGGTCATGCCGATCTGGTGACGGTGACGCTCAACGCCGACGGTTCGGTGACGGTAACGGACAACGGACGCGGCATTCCGACTGATATTCATTCTTCCGAAGGCGTTTCCGCCGCGGAAGTCATCATGACCCAGCTTCATGCGGGCGGAAAATTCGACCAGAACTCCTACAAGGTTTCCGGCGGTCTGCATGGCGTGGGCGTTTCGGTCGTAAATGCGCTCTCGGTTTGGCTGAAGCTCAGAATCCGCCGCAATGGTAAGCTGCACGAAATCGGCTTCACCCATGGGGTTGCCGATGCTCCGCTCTCGGTCATTGGCGAATATGAAGGCCGCTCCGGCACGGAAGTCACCTTCCTGGCGAGCCCCGACACCTTCACCATGACGGATTATGATTTTGGTACGCTGGAGCATCGCCTGCGCGAACTGGCGTTTTTGAATTCCGGTGTTCGTATCGTGCTCACCGACAAGCGTCATTCTGATATCAAACAGGAAGAGTTGCTCTACGATGGCGGTCTTGAAGCCTTCGTGCGTTATCTCGACCGGGCCAAGAAACCGCTGGTGGACAAGCCGGTGGCCATTCATGGCGAAAAGGACGGCATCACAGTTGAGGTCGCGCTCTGGTGGAACGACAGCTACCACGAAAATGTGCTCTGCTTCACCAACAACATTCCCCAGCGCGACGGCGGCACCCATATGGCTGGCTTCCGCGCGGCGCTCACGCGTCAGATGACATCCTATGCCGAGACTTCCGGCATCATGAAAAGGGAAAAGGTCAGCTTGCAGGGTGAGGACTGCCGCGAAGGACTGACGGCAATTCTTTCCGTCAAGGTTCCCGACCCCAAGTTTTCTTCGCAGACGAAGGACAAGCTCGTTTCGTCCGAAGTGCGCCCTGTCGTGGAAAGTCTCGTCAATGAGGCCCTGTCCACCTGGCTCGAGGAACATCCGTCCGACGCCAAGATTCTTGTCGGCAAGGTGGTGGAAGCGGCCATTGCCCGTGAAGCCGCCCGCAAGGCGCGCGAACTGACGCGCCGCAAGGGTGCGCTCGATATCGCCTCTCTGCCCGGCAAGCTCGCCGATTGTTCCGAACGCGATCCGGCGAAATCCGAACTCTTCCTCGTCGAGGGTGACTCCGCAGGCGGTTCGGCCAAGCAGGGCCGCTCGCGCGAAACGCAGGCCATCCTGCCACTACGCGGTAAGATCCTGAACGTTGAGCGCGCCCGTTTCGACAAGATGCTGTCCAGCCAGGAAATCGGCACGCTGATCACCGCGCTCGGCACGTCGATCGGCAAGGACGAATTCAACGCAGACAAGCTGCGCTACCACAAGATCATCATCATGACGGATGCTGACGTCGACGGCGCCCACATTCGTACCCTGCTGTTGACCTTCTTCTTCCGCCAGATGCCGGAACTGATCGAGCGTGGCCATCTCTATATCGCCCAGCCGCCGCTTTATAAGGTGACGCGCGGCAAATCCGTACAGTACCTCAAGGATGAGAAGGCGCTGGAAGAATATCTGATCTCGATGGGCATCGAGGATACGTCGCTGACGCTCGGCTCCGGCGAAGTACGCATCGGCGCTGACCTTCGTGAGGTCATTCTCGATGCGGTGCGCATGCGCACGCTGATCGATGGTCTGCATTCCCGCTACAGCCGTTCCATCGTGGAACAGGCCGCCATTGCGGGTGCCCTGAACCCCGAGCTTTCGGCCGATGCCGCCCGTGCACAGGAAACCGTTGCCGAAGTGGCCCGGCGTCTGGACATGATCGCGGAAGAAACAGAACGCGGCTGGTCCGGCATGGTGCTGGAAGATGGCGGCTTGCGCTTCGAGCGCATGGTACGCGGTGTCAAGGAAATCTCGACGCTCGATATGGGCCTGATCGGTTCGGTCGATGCCCGTCATATCGATCAGCTCGCGGCCCGCACGCGCGATATTTACGTCACTCCGCCGGTTCTGCAACGCAAGGACGGCACTATGGAACTGGCCGGACCGCGTGCGCTTCTGGATGCTATTTTCGCCGCCGGCCGCAAGGGTCTTTCCATGCAGCGTTACAAGGGTCTCGGTGAAATGAACGCCGAGCAGCTGTGGGAAACCACACTCGACGCCAATGTGCGTTCGCTGCTGCAGGTCAAGGTCAACGATGCCACGGATGCCGACGGTCTGTTTTCGCGCCTGATGGGCGATGAGGTGGAACCGCGCCGCGACTTCATTCAGGAAAATGCGCTCAGCGTTGCCAATCTCGACATTTAATCCTGTGGGACGTCTCGCGTGACGATTCACGTGAAACGAAACTTTAACGAAAGGCCCGGCGGTCAATTTCCGCCGGGCCTTTTGTCATCTGTGTTGTCGGATATCAATCGGCCTTGCCGGTGAACCGCCCCTTGAAAGCTACGTCCGAAAGGGGGAGGCGCTTGCTGGGCACTTCCCGTTCTGCCAGATCGTCAGGAAGAACAGCCTTGTCGGTCAATGTGCCGATGGCAACTGCGGCCTCCACCTTATATCCATCCGGAACATCAAGCTTTTCCACGATCTGGTCTTTAAATATGCCTGCCATGCCATGGGCGTGGTAACCGAGCAGATGCGCCTGCATGGCGACTGAAAACCATGCCGCACCGGCATCGAAGGAATGGGTCGCTGAAGGTTTTTTCTCACCCTCTCGTGAAATATTGTGGTCGCGGGAAAGTATGAAGAGTAGCACCGAGGCATTTTTTGCCCAGCGCTGGTTTCCTTCCATCAGCAGTTCCACGAAGAGCGGCCAATCCTCGCTATCCTTGTGCGCGTAGACAAACCGCCACGGTTGCTGGTTGGATGCCGATGGCGCCCAATGCGCGGCATCGAGAATGGTCAGCAGATGCTCGTTTGGCATCGCATCTCCATCGAATGCGCGAGGAGACCACCGATCGAGGAAGAGTGGATCGACTGGATATTCGGATTGCCGGGAATTGCTGTTCGTCACGGGCGTGTCCTTTTGATTGTCGGGAGGGAAAAGGTATTTTTCGAAAGTCGAAGCAGTCAAGGGGTGACAAGTATGAATGTATCGTTCATATATGCATCACCTTGTCTGACAACCGGGAGAGAGTTCCATGAAATTGATGCGCGTTGGCCAGCCTGGCCAGGAAAAACCTGCGATCCTCGACGCGGAAGGAAAAGTCCGCGATCTGTCTGCTCATGTCAAAGACATCGGCGGTGAAGCCATTTCTCCGGAAGGCCTGAAGAAGATTGCCGCCATCGACCTCGGCACTCTTCCCGTAATCTCCGAAGAGCGCATTGGCGCTTGTGTTGCCGGAACCGGAAAATTCATCTGCATCGGCCTCAATTTCTCTGACCACGCCGCTGAAACCGGTGCGACCGTACCGCCGGAACCGGTCATTTTCATGAAGGCGACCTCGGCAATCGTCGGTCCGAACGATAACGTTGTCATTCCGCGCGGTTCTGAGAAGACCGACTGGGAAGTCGAACTCGGCGTCGTCATCGGCAAGACCGCGAAATATGTATCTGAGGCCGATGCTCTCGACTACGTCGCCGGTTATTGCGTTTCGCACGATGTTTCTGAGCGCGCTTTCCAGACGGAGCGTGCCGGACAGTGGACCAAGGGTAAATCCTGCGACACCTTCGGTCCGATCGGCCCCTGGCTGGTCACGAAGGACGAAATCACCGATCCGCAGAACCTCGGAATGTGGCTGAAGGTCAACGGCCAGACAATGCAGGACGGCTCCAGCAAGACCATGGTTTACGGCGTGGCGCATGTCGTTTCCTATCTCAGCCAGTTCATGTATCTGCATCCCGGCGACGTCATTTCCACCGGCACGCCTCCCGGCGTCGGCATGGGCCAGAAGCCCCCGCGTTACCTCAAGACCGGCGATGTTGTTGAACTCGGCATTGAAGGCCTCGGTTCCCAGAAACAGACCTTCGTTGCCGACATCTGATTATCAACAAACGTTCAACTGAAATTGAGGCGCCGGAGGGAAACCACCGGCGCCTTCGATTTTGTGCAGTTGCGAAAAGCTGCTATGGTCAAAAAAAGAGCTTGATCCGCGAGGAGGCGTAATCAGTGTTCTACCACCTCTATGAAATGAACCATGCGGCGATGGCGCCACTGCGCGCCGGTGCCGATATGATGCGCCAGGCATGCAGCAATCCTTTGAACCCGCTTTCCAGCACCGCCTTCGGGCGAAGCCTCGATGCAGGCTTTGAGGTATTCGAGCGGCTGACGCGCCGTTACATCAAGCCGGAGTTCGGTTTGGCGACTACCACCGTCGATGACCGGACCGTTGCCGTCACTGAAGAGATCATCTGGTCGCGTCCCTTCTGTAATCTCGTTCATTTCAAAAAAGAACTCGATGCGGCCCGCAAACCAGATCCGAAGGTGCTGCTGGTGGCGCCTATGTCAGGCCACTACGCCACATTGCTGCGGGGAACGGTCGAGGCGCTGCTGCCATCGGCGGATATCTATATCACCGATTGGATCGATGCCCGCATGGTGCCAGTCACCGAAGGGACATTCGATCTCGACGATTACATCAGCTACGTCATCGATATGCTGCGCGAGATCGGGCCCGGCGCCCATGTGGTCGCTGTTTGTCAGCCCTCGGTTCCGGTTCTGGCCGCAGTGTCCCTGATGGAAGCCGATGGTGACGGTTTCGCGCCTGCATCCATGACGCTGATGGGCGGTCCGATCGATACGCGCATCAATCCCACAGCCGTCAACGGTCTGGCCACGGCCAAGCCAATCGAATGGTTCCGCGACAACGTCGTCATGCAGGTACCGTGGCCGCAGCCGGCTTTTGGCCGGAATGTCTATCCCGGCTTCCTGCAATTATCCGGCTTCATGTCCATGAACCTCGACAAGCACATGACGGCACACAAGGATTTCTACCTTAACCTCGTCAAGAACGACGGCGATTCCGCTGAGAAGCATCGCGATTTTTACGATGAATATCTGGCCGTGATGGATTTGACGGCGGAGTTCTACCTGCAGACGGTGGAAACCGTCTTCATCGAACACGCGCTTCCCAAGGGAAACATGCAGCATCGGGGCAGGGCGGTCGATCCCGCTGCCATTCGTAACGTCGCGCTGTTCACCGTGGAAGGCGAAAACGACGATATTTCCGGTGTCGGCCAGACCAAAGCCGCACACGATCTTTGCCGGAACATCCCCGATGAAAAGCGTGGGCACTACATGCAGCCCGACGTCGGTCACTACGGCGTTTTCAACGGGTCGCGTTTCCGCAAGGAGATTGTGCCGCGCATGGTGGAATTCATCCGCAAGAACCAGACTGTCTAGCGCTGGAAGCCAGGCGATGCCGCGCATTTGCGTGGCCAAGCCGGTGTCGAATCGGCTATGAACAGTCCATGTTTTCGTTCCTCAGAAAATCCGTGAAGTCGCCGGCGCCGAAAAAGGTAGCGCCCAGCCAGCGCACCGTCGAGGTGGCTGGCCGTCATGTGCCCATTACGGTGAAGGAAAATCCGCGCGCCACGCGCATCACCTTGCGCATCGAACCCGGCGGCCGGGCTCTGAAGCTGACGATCCCGATGGGGCTTCACCATGGCCAGGTGGATGATTTTCTCGAAAGGCATCAGGGCTGGATTGAAGGCAAGCTTTCGAAAATCAGCCCAGATGACGGTTTGCGTCATGGTGCGTCGGTTGATATTCGCGGCGTATCCCATCGCATCCATCACACTGGCAGCCTGCGTGGCCTGACTCATATCTCCAAAGACGAGGACGGCACGACGGTATTGAAAGTCAGCGGAGCGCCCGAACACCTGCGCAGACGGGTGGCCATTTTTTTGAAAAAGGAAGCGAAGGCTGATCTGGAGAGGCTTGTTGCGGTTCACGCGAGCGCGGCCGGAAAGCCCGTGCGATCCATCAGCATGAAGGACACCCGCAGCCGCTGGGGTTCGTGTTCCCATGATGGAAATCTGAGTTTCTCGTGGCGTATCGTCATGGCTCCGGAAAAGGTCATCGATTATCTCGCAGCCCACGAGGTCGCGCATCTGCGGGAAATGAACCACGGCCCGAAATTCTGGGCTCTGTGCGAAAAACTCTGCCCGCATACGCAGGAAGCCAAGGAATGGCTGAAACGTCACGGCTCTAAACTCCACGCCATCGATTTTGATTGAAAGTGGAGGCGTGCATCGCCATCTGGATTCACGTGAAACATTCCATGGAAAACGGGTGCGATTTGGCTCGACTCTTGTCGCATTTCGTGTCAGGTCGCGGGTATGAAACCGGATATCAAGATTTGCGGATTGAAGACACCGGAAGCGCTGGAGCGTGCCGTCAGGCGCGGCGCCTCCCATGTCGGCTTTATTTTCTTTGAAAAGAGCCCCCGCAACATCGAGCCCGATATCGCCGGCAGGCTGGCGGAAGCCGCCCGTGGCGCCGCAAAGGTTGTCGCCGTTACCGTCAATGCCGACAATGATGATCTGGACGAGATCGTCGATCTGCTGAGACCGGATATTCTGCAATTGCACGGCAGTGAAAGCCCGGAGAGGGTGCTGAACATCAAAGCACTCTACGGACTTCCGGTAATGAAGGCGCTTTCCGTTCGCGACGCCGCTGATCTTGCCAAGATTGATCCCTATATAGGTATAGCCGACCGTTTCCTGCTGGATGCCAAGGCGCCTGCGGGTTCCGATTTGCCGGGCGGCAACGGAGTAACCTTCGACTGGACCATCCTGCGCTCTCTTGACGGAAGTATCGATTACATGCTTTCCGGGGGATTGAACAAGGACAATGTCGCGGAGGCTCTGGCCGAAACCGGAGCTGGCGGACTGGATTTGTCGTCCGGTGTGGAGAGCGCGCCGGGCGTCAAAGATCTTGCGATGATTGATGCATTCTTCGATGTGGTGAATGATTGGTCGAAAGGCCCAAAGGGAGCTTGAAGTGAACGACGCGCCAACACCCAATTCTTTCCGCGCCGGTCCCGATGAGGACGGCCGTTTTGGCATTTACGGAGGCCGCTTCGTTGCCGAAACGCTGATGCCGCTTATTCTGGATTTGCAGGCGGAGTGGGAGAAGGCAAAGACCGATCCCGAGTTTCAGGCAGAACTCAAATATCTCGGCGCTCATTACACTGGCCGCCCCAGCCCGCTTTATTTCGCGGAACGCCTGACGGCCGAACTGGGCGGCGCCAAGATCTATTTCAAGCGCGAAGAGCTGAATCACACCGGCTCGCACAAGATCAACAATTGCCTTGGCCAGATCCTGCTTGCCAAGCGCATGGGCAAGACCCGTATCATTGCCGAAACCGGTGCCGGCCAGCACGGCGTTGCCTCGGCGACCGTCGCCGCACGCTTCGGCCTGCCCTGCGTCGTTTATATGGGCGCGACGGATGTTGCCCGTCAGGCGCCGAATGTTTTCCGCATGAAGCTTCTGGGCGCTGAGGTAAAGCCGGTAACGGCTGGCCACGGCACTCTGAAAGATGCCATGAACGAGGCGCTGCGCGACTGGGTCACCAATGTCGACGACACCTATTACCTGATCGGCACAGCTGCCGGCCCGCATCCCTATCCGGAAATGGTTCGCGATTTCCAGGCCGTCATCGGTGAGGAAGCAAAGGCACAGATGCTGGAGGCGGAGGGCCGTCTTCCGGATATGGTCATTGCGGCTGTCGGCGGTGGCTCGAATGCCATCGGCATCTTCCATCCTTTCCTTGATGACAAGAGTGTCCGTATCGTCGGCGTCGAGGCTGGCGGCAGGGGTCTTTCGGGCGAGGAGCATTGCGCTTCGATCACGGCCGGTTCGCCGGGCGTTCTGCACGGAAACCGCACCTACCTGCTTCAGGACGCGGATGGCCAGATCAAGGAAGGCCATTCCATCTCCGCAGGTCTCGATTATCCCGGCATCGGCCCTGAGCATTCCTGGCTGAACGATATCGGCCGCGTGGAATATGTACCGATCATGGACCATGAGGCGCTGGACGCCTTCCAGATGCTGACGCGCCTCGAAGGCATCATTCCCGCTCTGGAGCCAAGCCACGCGCTGGCGGAAGTCATCAAGCGCGCACCGAAGATGGGCAAGGATGAGATCATCCTGATGAATCTTTCGGGTCGTGGGGACAAGGATGTCCACACCGTCAGCAAGTTCCTCGGAATGGAAATGTAAGACCATGACTGCACGTATGGACAAGCGCTTTGCCGATCTGCGCGCTGAAAACCGCCCGGCTCTGATTACCTATTTCATGGGCGGCGACCCGGATTTCGAAACCTCGCTCGGCATCATGAAGGCCCTGCCGGAAGCAGGCGCCGACGTTATCGAGCTCGGTATGCCGTTTTCCGACCCGATGGCGGATGGCCCGGCGATCCAGCTGGCAGGACAGCGCGCGCTGAAAGGCGGCCAGACGCTGAAAACCACGCTCGATCTCGCCCGCGAGTTCCGCAAGGACGACGACGCGACCCCGATCGTGATGATGGGATATTACAATCCGATCTACATCTACGGCGTCGACAAATTTCTTGACGATGCGTTGGCGGCTGGCGTCGATGGTCTGATCGTTGTCGATCTGCCGCCTGAAATGGATGATGAGCTCTGCGTGCCCGCCTTGGCGCGCGGCGTGAATTTCATCCGTCTCGCCACCCCGACGACAGATGGCAAGCGCCTGCCGACCGTTCTTAAAAACACCTCAGGTTTCGTTTATTACGTATCGATGAACGGTATTACCGGTTCCGCACTGCCCGATCCCTCGTTGATCTCTGGCGCGGTCGGTCGTATCAAGGCGCATACGGAACTGCCGGTTTGCGTCGGTTTTGGTGTCAAGACGGCCGATCATGCCAAAGCGATCGGTGCCGTGGCGGATGGCGTGGTGGTCGGTTCGGCCATCGTCAACCAGATTGCCGGCAGTCTGACGAAGGACGGGCAGGCAACCGCCGATACCGTGCCATCCGTCACGACGCTGGTAAAAGGACTTTCAACGGGCGTGCGTGCGTCGCGCCTTGCCGCTGCGGAATAAGTGCGCGGCCCAGTCAGGAGTAGTCAGTTGAACTGGATCACCAATTACGTACGGCCCCGGATCAATTCCATGCTTGGCCGCCGCCCGGAGGTTCCTGAGAACCTGTGGATCAAGTGCCCGGAAACGGGCGAGATGGTCTTCCACAAGGATCTGGAAGATAACAAGTGGGTCATTCCGGCTTCCGGTTACCACATGAAGATGCCGGCAAAGGCGCGTCTCGTCGATCTTTTCGATGGTGGCGTCTATGAGGCCTTGCCGCAGCCGAAGGTGGCGCAGGATCCGCTGAAGTTCCGCGATTCCAAGAAATACACCGACCGTCTGCGCGACAGCCGCACGAAGACCGAGCAGGAAGATACTATCCTTGCCGGCGTTGGCCTCCTGAAAGGCCTGAAGATCGTTGCCGTTGTGCATGAATTCCAGTTCATGGGCGGTTCTCTCGGCATCGCGGCCGGAGAAGCCATCGTTAAGGCGTTCGAGCGCGCCATTTCAGAGCGTTGCCCGCTGGTCATGTTCCCGGCCTCCGGTGGCGCCCGCATGCAGGAAGGCATTCTGTCGCTGATGCAGCTGCCGCGCACCACGGTTGCTGTCAACATGCTGAAAGAAGCAGGCATGCCCTACATCGTGGTTCTGACGAACCCGACGACGGGTGGCGTCACTGCTTCCTACGCCATGCTGGGCGACGTGCATATTGCCGAGCCGGGCGCCGAAATCTGCTTTGCGGGCAAGCGCGTGATCGAGCAGACCATTCGCGAAAAGCTGCCTGAAGGCTTCCAGACATCGGAATACCTGCTGGAGCACGGCATGGTGGATATGGTGATCGATCGCCGCGAAATTCCCGATACGCTGGCAAGCCTTCTCAAGATCATGACGAAGGCTCCGGCAGAAGCAAACGCGGTCATTCCGCTTGCGGCTTCGGCCTGACGGAAAAATATGTCGCCCGGAGGCGGGAAGCGCCTTCGGGATGACGTTATACGTTGCATGATTTCATCTCGGGTGCGGCGGACAAATGGCCAATACAACGCCTGAAAGGCGAACAGAAGATATGACGAAGCCCGCAATCGGCGAGGCCGAACAGATCATCGAAAAGCTGATGCAGCTTCACCCCAAGGGTTTTGATCTTTCACTGGACAGAATTTCCCGTCTTCTGGAAAAACTAGGCAGCCCTCAGAAAAGGTTGCCGCCGGTTATTCATGTCGCAGGCACCAACGGCAAGGGTTCGGTTACGGCCTTTTGCCGCGCATTACTGGAGGCGGCAGGACTTTCCGTGCACGTTCACACCTCTCCGCATCTCGTGAACTGGCATGAACGTTATCGCATCGGCGTTTCCGGCGAAAAAGGCCGTTATGTCGATGATGCCGTCTTTGCGGATGCGCTGCGCCGCATCGAAGCTGCCAACGGCGGCCAGATGATAACGGTTTTCGAAATTCTGACCGCCGCGATGTTTCTGCTTTTCGCGGAGCATCCGGCGGACGCTGCCGTGGTCGAGGTTGGGCTCGGTGGGCGCTTCGATGCGACCAATGTGATCAACAACCCGGCCGTTTCCGTTATCATGCCGATATCGCTCGATCATCAGGCCTATCTCGGCGACCGGGTGGAACTGATTGCCGCTGAAAAGGCCGGCATCATGAAGTCGGGTTCCCCTGTCGTCATTGGTCATCAGCAGTATGATGCGGCGCTGGATACCCTCGTTTCCACGGCTGAGCGTCTTGGTTGCCCGGCATCAGTCTATGGGCAGGATTTTTCCGCCCATGAAGAATTCGGCCGTATGGTCTACCAGGATGAATTCGGCCTGACCGATGCCCCGCTGCCACGTCTTCCCGGTCGCCACCAGCTTGCCAATGCCGCTGCCGCGATCCGGGCCGTCAAGGCTGCCGGTTTTGAGGTGACGGAGCGGATGATCGAAAAGGCCATGACAACAGTGGAATGGCCCGGCCGTCTTCAGCGTGTCCTAACCGGAAAAATCGCTGAAATCGCTCCGAAGGATGCGGAAATCTGGATCGATGGTGGTCACAACCCAGGCGCGGGCGAAGTCATTGCCGAGGCAATGGCGGGGTTTGAAGAAAAGACACCGCGCCCGCTCTTCATCATTGCCGGCATGATCAACACCAAGGATCCGGTGGGTTATTTCAAGGCTTTCGCCGATATCGCGGAGTATGTCTTCACGGTTCCAATCGGCGGTACAGATGCCGCGATCGATCCCGTCGTGCTTGCCCATGCGGCCTTTGATGCCGGTCTGGTTGCGGCACCTACATCTTCGCTGACCGAGGCGCTGGACGAGCTATCGCGTCGCTTCGATCCCGAAGGGCCGCCGCCGCGCATCCTGATTGGCGGCTCGCTTTATCTTGCCGGAAACGCGCTTGCATTGAACGGTACGGCTCCCGAATAAAAAAGCCCGGCATCGCTGCCGGGCTTTTCTTTATTCCATGGAAAATTGCTTACGCGGCGCCGGAAATCCAGGCCGAAAGCGCTGTCTTGGGCGCAGCGCCGACCTTGATGTCAGCCACTTCGCCGCTCTTGAAGATGGCAAGAGTCGGGATGGAGCGAACGCCGAACTGGGCAGCCAGTTCCGGGTTTTCGTCGATGTTGAGCTTTGCGACCTTGACCTTGCCGGCAAGCTCGGACGAAATTTCTTCAAGGCTCGGCGCGATCATTTTGCACGGACCGCACCATTCGGCCCAGAAATCCACCACGACGGGTTCGGAGGATTCGAGGACTTCGGACTGGAAGTTGGCGGCGTCGACTTTTACGGTAGCCATATCTGGCTCTCCTTTCAGTGAATCTTTTCCACTATCGATGTGATGCGGGCGCGTCGAAATTTCAATGCCCCGGTATCTCACTTTGTCTTTATTGCGGCAAGGGCTTGCATCATGGCATCGTCACCAACCGTCATAAAAGCGGCATTTTCCGTATAAATCAGCGCGCAGACAAATTCCTTGCCGGGATAAAGCGGTGACAGAATTTCGCGATAGATGGCAAGCTGTGCCGTGTGGGAGAAGGGTATCTCGTGCCAGTCGCGCGGCGGAACTCGGTTCGTCTTGTAATCGACCAGAATGACGCGGTCGCCATCCACTGCCAGCCGGTCGATACGGCCGGAAACCGCATAATGCTGCCTGCCGATCGTCATGGTCCCCATAGTGGAAACTTCTGCGCGGCTATTGGGCGAAAATGCCGGCTGCACCGCTGGTTCGGACATGACCCGCAAAACCGCCCGTATCAGATGTTCGCGCTCGGCAGTCGGCCAGAACCGTGCGGCGCGTTCGGCATAGCGGCGGGCTGCCTCTTCCCGCTCACTCTCGGCAAAATCCGGCAGGGCCTGCAGCATGCGATGCACCAACCGACCGCGTTGCAATGCCAGTGAGGAGACATCGGCTTTTTCGCCGAAAAGCGGCGAACGCACAGCAAGATCGTCCGCACCGTCATCAATGATGGTGCCCGCGCCGGAAGGGCTGAGTGGCCTCGGCAATGATGGCAGGGCGGGCAAGGGGGTAAGAAGCCCCGCCGGAAGAGCATATTCTTCTTGCGTCTGTGGTTCAGGCAGCCTTTGCGGAGCGGGGGTCGAACGAGCATCGGACTTGCGCCAGACAAGCCCCTGCCACTCTTCACCATCGGCCATAAACTGTTGCGGTTGGCAGTGCTTTTCATTGTCGGCGAGTGCTGCCTTGACGATGGCGTGCCAGCATTCGGGATTTTCCTTCTGGCCGCGATAACCGCAAACGACCAGATGATCGGCGGCACGTGTCATCGCCACATAAAGCAGCCGGCGATATTCGTCTTCCGCGGCCGTCTTCAGGCGTTCCTCATCGGCGCGAATGAGATGATTGGAAAAACCGCTGCCAGGCAGCCAGACGGGGAAGGCGTCCCCGTCTGCTTCGACGAAGCGCAGTTTAGGGACATGGCTGTGGTTGAAGGCCTTCGAACCGCCATCGACCACAAAAACGACCGGCGCTTCAAGACCCTTGGAGGCGTGCACGGTCATGATCCGCACTTCACCGCGATCCTTGTCCTGTTCGCGTTTCACCTCCGGCGAATCCGTTTCCAGAACGGATAGGAAGGCTTGCAGGCCGGGCAAGCCGGTCCTTTCATGGTCAAGCGCAAAGGACAGGAACTCGTCCAGAACATCGCTCGCCTCGTTGCCGAGACGACCCAGGAATTTTTTGCGCCCGTCATGCAGGGTCAGAACCGCAGCGAAGAAATCATGCACCGTTGCCGTTTTCGAAAGCCCGATAAAGTTCTTAAGCTTGTTGGCGACTGCGAAGAAGCGGCTGTTCTCGTCTTGCGAAAGCGTCTGCAATCTTTGCCACACGCTCTCCGTATCGGATCGCGTGGCAGCGACATCGAAAACATCGTCTTCGGAGAGATTGAAAAGCGGGCTTTTCAACAGCGCGGCCAGAGAAAGGTCATCCTCAGGCAGCACGACAAAACGGCCAAGCGCCAGAAGGTCCTGCACGGCGATGTGATCGGTCAGGCGAAGACGGTCGGCACCGGCGACTGGAATATTCTTGCGCCGTTTCAGCTCACGGGTCAGCGCATTGACGAAAGCATGGCGTTTTCTGACCAACACAAGAATATCGCCGGGCTCAATAGCGCGTTCCACGCCCTTTTCGATGATTGTCTGGTTGCCGATCATGCCGGCAATGCGTGAGGCGATCCGGCGGGCAACGATGGTGGCCGGCGCGCTTTCCCGAAGTGCATCGAAAGGCGCCGTCCAGTCTTCTTCGTCCTCGGCGGTTTCCGGCGCCACCATATCCCAGACTTCCACGGTGCCGGGGTGGCCGGCGCGGTTGGAGCGGTGTTCGACTGGCTCGTTATCGGCGCTGAGGCCGCTGGCATTTTTAGGGTCCGAAAAGACCTGATCGACGGCGGCCAGCACATCTTCCGTGGAGCGGAAGGACAGCGGCAGGCGGATGCGGTGAAATGCCTGCTCCACCGAATCGACACGCCTTTTGGTCTCGTCGCGCTCCTGCGAAAACCGCTCCGGTCGTGCGCCCTGGAACGAATAGATCGATTGCTTTTCATCACCCACGGCAAAAAGCGTGCGCCGCCCCATGCGGGCGCTCTCGCCGCTGAAGAAGTCCGCCGCCAGCGACTGGATGATCGACCATTGCACAGGGCTGGTATCCTGCGCCTCATCGACGAGGATATGGTCGATACCCTGATCTAGCTTGTAATGTACCCAGGCGCCCGCCGTATCGCGGTTGAGGAGATTGGCGGCGCGCTCGATCAGATCCTCAAAATCGAGCTGGCTTCGCTGCTTTTTCAGATCCTCGAAATCGCCGATCAGTCTCTCAGCCAGAACAAGCGCGCATTTCGTCGCCTCCAGCATTCGCACCAGACGATAGCGGTTACGACAGGCCACGACATGGTCCCGCGCAAGCGTCAGCGCGTCGACGAGATCGGGTGCGGATTTCTGCATGCCCTTGTTGATGACATAGGCATCGGATTTTTTCTCGCCCTTGGCTGTCAACAGCGCAGCTTCGATGAATTCCATGCGCCGCACGGAATCCGTCTGCCGTTTCGCTTCCCGCAGGGCATAAGCGACATCTATGACGCGCGATCCGCCCACTTCATCGGCAAGCGTCAGATAGGTATCGAGGGAAAGCCCAGAGAGACCTGGCAAGGGCCAGAATGCCGCCGCTGCCGTTTCTTCGGTTTCACCCGCGTCTATCTGCATTGCCTGCCGCAATTGGGCATCGATGCCATCAGCCTGTTTTGCATCGATCAAAAAGGCACGAAGGGCGCTGCGATTGGCGATGATGGCGGTGAGTAGCGATTCGAGCCCGCTTTCGTCCGCCAAATCAAGCACATAAGCGAGAGACCGCGCGAGATCGGTGTCTCCCTCCGTCGAAACCGCCGTTAAAAGCGACCGACGTGCCTCGGCCAGCAGGGTTGTTGCGGCGCGGTCATCAAGAACGGAGAAGTGGCCGGCGACATTGGCCTCCAGCGGGAACTGATGCAACAAGGCTTCGCAGAAGGCGTGGATCGTCTGGATCTTCAGCCCACCGGGCGTTTCCAGCGCCTTGGCGAACAGCCGCCGCGCTTCGGCCAGCTTGATGCGATCCGGCATCTTTCCTTCGATGGCAGCGACGCGATCCCCAAGATCGTTATCCGGCAACGTAACCCATTCCGCCAGACGGTCGAAAACGCGGCTCGACATTTCGGACGCCGCTGCCTTGGTATAGGTGAGGCACAGAATTGCGGAGGGTCGGCACCCGGCCAGAAGCAGACGGATGACGCGCTGGGTCAGCACATGGGTCTTGCCGGAACCGGCATTGGCCGAAACCCAGGCGGAACTTGCCGGATCGGAGGCGAGCCGCTGCCGGTCGCTCGTCCAGTCTATCCAGCTTTGCGGGGTGTCCGTGGCAGGCCCGTGATCGATAGGGTCAATCATCATCGCCGTCTCCCGGTTCTGCCGTCGACCATTCCGAAACGCGGGCGAGGTGGTCATATTCCCCACCGTAGGATTGTTGCTCCTCCGGCACCAGCCGCGAGGCAAAACCGTTTTCGCCATCACGCAGCGAACGCACGAACTTGGCCAGCTGATCGATTGATTCGGTTGCCAGCTCAATTGCCGATTTCGGGGCTTTTTTGCCACCCCGGTTGGAGTGTTCGTTATTCACCTGGTCGGCAAAAAAACGGGTACCCGGCCGCAGGCGCACATAGATAAGGTTTTCCGGTGTCTGCGAACCCGCCTCGCGGAAGGCGCCCCGCATCAGTGCTGCCGCTTCCAGCGCGAGCTGCGGGTCGAGCAGTGCGCGCGCCTGATTGACTGAAGGCGCAAGCCCCGTTTTGTAGTCGATAATATCCGCCTGACCGCCGGTCTTGATATCTATGCGGTCGGCGATGCCGGTCAGCCTTATGCCTGCCTCGGGAATTTCCTGTCCGGCACGCGCCTCGAAAAAGCTGCGGCGGATGGATGGATGTCGTTCTTTCTCCCAGTCGATGAAGGCGCGTGCCACCGCCTCGAATCGCGGGCGCCAGATGACATCGACATGTGCAGGAAGATCTTCCGCGTCGAAACTTTCATCCAGAATACGCTGCATGGCCGCGAGCGATGCCGGCGTGCCGGGAATATGCCCCTCGCGGGAATAGCGCTCGATGATTGCATGATAGAGCGTGCCACGGTCGGCGGCATTGGGATCGCGGTTGAAGCCATCAAGCGGGTTGAGCTTCAGGATACGCCGCGCGTAGATCGAATAGGGGTCACGGCGCAGCCTGCCCACTTCGCTGAAGGAATAGCTCTTCGGCTGCAAGTCGGCCGGCGGTTTGGGGGCAGGGCGCTTTGCTGCTTCCTGGTCGATGCTCGCATCCATCAGGGCTGCCCAGTGGCGATAGGTCTCGCCGCGCTTCTTCAGCTGGTCGGCAAAATCCTCGCCGCCGAGTGCCAGCAACCGTTGCAGCCAGCGTGATGCGACTGCGGGTGTCGAGCCCTGTCTGAGCGCGCGGCTGTAGAAAATCTGCCGTGTCCCGTTCGCCATCTCGAAATCGTGCGCCAGCTGGCCGATGCGCCGCTCCGGCGGTTCCAGACCGATGGCTGTCTTCATGTTGCGGGACAGAAACGGGTTGTTTGCCGTCTGGCCCGGCCAAAGCCCTTCATTGAGACCGCCGATCACGACAGTGTCGACGCTTTGCAGTCTTGCCTCAAGGGCACCGAAAATGAAAACGCGCGGATGGCGCATGGATCGCGGCTTGATCGATTCGCCAGCAACCAGTGCCGCGAAGATATCAGCCCATTGCGGACCATCCGCATCCAGGATTTCGCCGCTTTCCATCAATTCGCCAAACAGGCCCGAAAGCTTGTCGCCTGCCTCGCCGGACCAGAGAGTGGCAAGATCGTTGTTGTCATCCGCGCAGATGGCTTCGATTACCCGGCCCGTCCGCTCGGCCCAATCGGAAAGCGGCAATTTGTCCGTGAAAGACCGGCCTGAGCGGTCGCGACGAACGAATGCGCTGCCAAGCGGCTCTGTCGAAACGGCGATCCGGCGTGCCAGATCGCGCGCGGCGTCTACGCTTCCCTCGGGCAGTGCCAGCCTCCAGGCAGGCGGATGCCGGTCATCACGCTGCGCCGCCAGTTGCGCATCGAGAACCGCCTCCAGATTGCCGATTTCGGTTTCGACGCGGCCGCCTCTAAGTGCGATCAATTCCAGCGCCTTTGATGCTTTTGTAAAAGCCTCCAGCGAAAGCCCGAAACGGCTGAGCGGATGTTTCAGAAGGGAAATGACCGGCACCGGATCTCCGGGCCTGAGGATCGCTTCCAGTGCGAGTTGCGTCAGTCCGGCCTGCGGCGTGGCGGAAAGCGGCGTACCGGCGGAATCGTCGGCTTCGATACCGAAGCGCTGCAATTCCGTCGCCACGCGCCTGGCCAGTCCGCGATCGGGCGTGATCAGCGCGGCCTGAGACGGGCGGCCAGCGCCCGGCGCTTCAAGCGCCAGCCGCAGCGCCACCGCAATTGCGGTTGCCTCTTCGCGTTCGTTGGCAGCTTCTATCAGGGTCGCTGCCGCAAAAGCATCGTCGAAAAATCCGGGTTGCTTGTCCTCACGCCAGCGGTTCCAGTCACTGGTGGATTTGGCAGGAGCAAGTGCTGCCGAAAAAACCGCCGCGCGTTTTTCAAGATCGCTATCGATAGCGCCAATCTGAACGACATCGTCTCGCATGATATCGAGCTTCTGCAACAGCATGTAGAGCCCGTATTGCGAATGGGTGCGGCTTGAAGGATCGGTAGGGTCCTCGGCAATAGCCTCCCATTGTTCCTCCGGCATCGTGAGATCGAGGCCCGGAAGCACGACGACGCCCTGGGGCAGGGAGGCGACGGAGGCGATAAGGTCTGCTGCTGCCGGAATTGAGCCCGTGGAGCCCGCAACGATGATCGGTCCGGTGTCCGGCAGGTTGGCAAGCCGGTTCGCCTCTGCCCTCAGGATACCGTTGCGATGTCGGCCTGCGGAAGTTCGATTGAGTTCGGCAAGACGGGCGGGCCAGAACACGCTGGCGATTTTCAGGAAATCCGCCGTCAGCTGCCACCATTGGGCGTGATCGCCGGTATCGAGATGCGCGAGCGCCTCCCATTCCTTTTCTTCCGTATCCATCGCATCGATCACTTCGCCAAGCGCGCGCGCCAGCCATATGGCGTCGGCAGGGCTGGCGGGGGCGACCAGTGGTGAGTCCGAATGGATGGCCCTGATGGCGTCCGGCAGGCTGTTGCGCCATGCCAGAATGAGGCGCGCCAGCTCGATTTGCCGGCCGGTGCCGGAAATCGGGGGCGCCAGATCCATGATCTCAGGATTTTCGATCTCGAAGAAGCCGCTGTCGTCATCGGTTTCGCCGAGCGGCCGGATCAGTGGCAAAATGGCGGAACGACCGCCCAGAAGATCGACAAACTCTGAGCGCAGCACGCGGGCGGAGCGCCGGGTCGGAACATAGATCGTCACCTTGGCAAGCGAAAGCGGATCCGCAGGGTCGTATTTATAGCCGGCTGTCAGTGTCCCGTCACACAGCGTTTCCGCGAGCGTTTTGAGGAACGGTGTTCCCGCAGCGATCGTCAGGACGCGCTTTGCGTGATGGGTCAAAGTCATGCAGAGCGCTTTTCCCTGAATTGCCGGATGATACTTTCGGCATCGTCTATCGCATCGGGAGTGCCGACGGTGATCCAGTGGCCATCCAGTGAAAGCCCGAAAAGCCGGTCTTTCTCGATGGCGCTGTCGAAATAGATATTCAGGTTGAAAGCATCCCCCGGCGCATCATCCAGCAGGTGCGAATCCATGGCTATGGCCCCGGCATAAACCACCGGGTTCGTGTCCCCGTCGCGATACCGCGCCAGTCTACCATCCGACGAGAGGTTGAAATCCCTCTTGCCGTTATGACCGGTGGTACGGTCCATATCGACGCAAAGCATCGCCATATCCATGCGCGTGGCATCGAAGAATTGTGCAAGCTTGCGCAGGTTGCTGACGGCATTCAGCTGTTCGCCAATCCAGAAAAGATCGGCATTCATGACGAAGACGGAACCTGGCTCCAGAAGTTTCAGGCCCTTGGCAAGTCCGCCACCGGAATTCATCAGCTGCGACCGCTCGTCGGAAATCAGGATTTCGGCGTCGGTACGGGTTTCAAGATGGGCGATCATCTGATCGGCATGGTGATGGACGTTGACGACGATCTTCTCGGCGCCGGCCTCGACAAGGGCGTCGAGCGCGTAGTCGATCATCGGTTTGCCGGCGATCTTGACGAGCGGTTTCGGGATCGTATCCGTGATCGGGCGCATCCGGGTGCCGAGCCCGGCGGCCAGCACCATCGCGTTCTTGATCGTCATCGTGGTCAACCGTCTTTCAGTCTTTAAAATTCCATGCCCATATGGACGCACCAGTCTTTGAGCGGTGCAAGTTCGGGATGCGAAAGCGCTGCGGAAAGATAGCGAAACGTCCTTGGCATATGTTTCATATAACCGGGTTTGCCATCGCGTTCCAACAGCCTTACCCAGATACCGGCCAGTTTGCAGTTGCGCTGCGCCGACATGATGGCGAAAGCCTTGAGAAAGGACGCCTCATCGAAGGACGGCTCGTCTCGTCTAATGTCGAGATAGTGCGAAAGCAGGCGTTCCTGCAGTTCGGGCGAAATGGTAACCCGCGCATCCTGCACGATGGAGGCGAGATCGTAGGCCGTCGGGCCGATCATCGCGTCTTGAAAATCGATCAGTCCGACTTGCCGGATGCCTGCATTATGCTCTTGCCAGAGAATGTTGGGCGAATGGAAATCGCGCAGAAGTAGCCCGCTTTCGCAGCCACTGAGCGCGTCTATCAGGCCGTCCCAGAGAGCATAATAGTCACGCTTCTCGGTATCGGACAGTGATTTGCCGCGTTTGTGGGGCAGATACCATTCCACCAGCAGCGACACCTCGATCTTCATCGCCGGTCGATCGAAAGGAGGCACTTCGTAGGTGCTGCCGTCACCAACTGGCAGCTTGCGCGGTGTCGGAGCTTTATGAAGGGCGGCGAGGCAGGCGACGCTTTGCAGATAACGTTCCTCAATCGGCGTTCCGTCGGGCGCAAGCACCCCCTCCCGCCCGAGGTCCTCCAGGAGAAGAATGCCCTGATCGGTATCCGCCGCCAGTATTTCAGGCGCGCGAAAGCCGCTATTTCGCAGATAATTGCCGATCGCCACGAAGGAACGGGCATCCTGGGCAAGATGGGCGATTTCCGCATAGGTCTTGCCATCAGCAACGATCGCACCTCTCAAAGGGCGTCGCCAGTCCATCAGGATAAGGTCCGGACCATCGGTGGAAATGGTCTCATAGGCGCGTGTGGAAGCATCGCCGCTTAGGAAATGGCGGGTCGCATCGCCCTTGCCATTTTTCGCAAGAAAATCGCGAATGGCGAAAACGCGCTCAAGCCGTGCTTTCTGTTTCGCGGGAGCATCGATTACAGCCCGACGCCCGTCACCGGAGTGTTCCAGTCGCAGGCTGATGGTCTGGTTTTGCGGGAGGATTTCGGCGGCGATATCAGGCCACTCGATCAGGCAGATACCGTCTTCCAGCATCTCGTCGATGCCGAGTTCGTCCAGTTCCGAGACGTCAGACAGTCGGTATAGATCAAGATGGGCAACGGGAATACGTGTTGGATAGGTCTGGATGATCGTGAATGTGGGGCTTGGAACTTCAAGATCACGTGCATCCGCCATCGCCCGGATGAAGGCGCGGGCGAGAGTGGATTTGCCCGCGCCGAGATCTCCGATCAGCGCGAGGCAATCGCCAGCTCCCAAAGCCAGCGCCAGATCTTCGCCTAACCGGATGGTGTCCTTTTCCCCATTGAGGGAAAGGGTGATCGGCAGGATATCGTCACTCATTCTGCGGCGATGGAATGCGGGTGCACACCCGAAGGAATGCGGCAGGTGACGATGGTCCCGTTGCCGGGCCGGCTGTCGATGCTGACAGTGCCGTGATGCAGGCTGACGAAGCTTTCCACGATAGAAAGGCCAAGGCCAGCGCCGGTCCGCCGCCCGCCGTTGCCGCGCGTCTCGAAGCGGTCAAACACGGCCTTGAGCATGTCTTCGGGGATACCCGGTCCCTTGTCCGCCACCGAGAACAGGAAGTCACCCTCGCTGCGCTGGCATGAAAGCTGAACGGAAGACCCTTCCGGCGCAAAATTGATTGCATTGGTGAGGAGCTTGATGAGGATCTGCTTCAGGCGCTGGTGATCCGCCACCAGACTGCCGAGATGCGCGGGTGCGACGATCTCGAGCGAAATACCGCTTTCCTGTAGCCGGTCGGCAATCTGCACCGAAACGTCGTCGAGCAATTCGTTGAGATCGTTTTCCGAATAGTTCAGCTGCATGATGCCAGCATCGACGGTCGCGAGATCGAGGATGTCGTTCACGATGGTCAGAAGAACCGAGGAAGAGGTGGAAATATGGTCGAGATATTCCGCCTGCCGGTCCGTCAATTCTCCAATACCCGGGGTCTTCAGGAGATCGGTGAAGCCGATGATATTGGTCAGCGGCGAGCGCAACTCATAAGAGACGTGCTGCACGAAATCGTTCTTCAGCTCGTCGGCCTTGAGCAGTGCGTCGTTCTTTTCCTTGAGCGCCCGCTCGGCCCGCACGCTGTCAGTCATGTTGACGAATGTCAGCATGGTCTGCGCATCCGGCAGCGGAATAATGGCGTAGTCGAGGACCAGGCCGGAGAGCAGCTCCAACGTTCCCTGTCTCGACGGGCGTTCATCGTCAAAGCTGGTGATGAACTGGCTGAAAGAGCGCCAGCCATCCGGCTTGTCGTAGGATTGCGTGCAGGCGGCCTCAACGGCGCGGATATGGGTTCCAGTTTCCGCCTGCTCGGCGGTAACGCCCCAGAGGGCCCTGAATGCCGGGTTGGAAAGGCGAATACGTCCGTCCGCACCAAACACGGCGACACCTTCGGCCAGATGGTCGATGGTTTCGCCCTGCACCTTCACCAAGGTGTTGTAACGCATCTGTAGATCGACCTGTTCGGTCAGGTTCTCGAAGACCCATGTCGCGCCGCCCTGCGGGTGGGCGGTCGCGATAACCCGCAACGTCTGGCCGTTGGGCAGGTGCCACAGATCGGTCTTGGTATCGAGAGAGCGGTAAACGGAGAGTGCCGTCTCTTTCCAGTTTTTCCAGTTCAGCTGCTCGGGCAATTTGCCGGCGGTGCGCAGCCTGTCGAGAAGCTCGGAATTATCTGGGCCGGATTCCAGAAAAACCAGATCGAAGCCCCACAGGGTGGCAAAGGCCTGATTGTAGAATTGCAGCCGCTGCCGGCCGTCGAAAATGGCGACGGGCGTTGCGAGATGATCCAGCGTTTCGGCGTGGCTTTTCAGAACCCGCTTCATTTCCTCGCGGGTGGTTTCCGCTTCGGTGGCATCGATGGCGATGCCTGCAGAACCGCCCGCCGTCTTGATATCGACAACGTCGAAGAAGGTACGGTTTCCGGAAACCACCGTCGAAATGCGATCGTGGTAGGGGGAACTCGGCGTGGCAGCCGCACGTATCTTCTGCCGGGTAACGGTGTTCAGAAGCTCGCGTTTCTCCTGAATGGTCTGTTCGGCATCGCGCGCATCCACAGCGTGCGCATAGGCGTGGTTCACCCATATGAGTTCGCCTTCGCCATTGCGCCGCCAGACGGGCTGTTCGATCGAATCGAGAAGTTCCTGAAAGGTGGAGACCGAGGCGATCAGGCGCTCGCGCTCCACCTGCAATTCGGCCAGTTCGGCGCGCAGGTTGTTGAGGGCGACGAAACGCGCGAAGGCATTGCCGCCGGAAACCCGGCCTTGAACTTCAATGACTTCGCCGCGCTGCGTCTCGATCGTCAGATCGAAACTCTGTGCGTGGCTGCGAAGTTTTTCGAGGGATTTTTCAAGCTGGCTCGCGGATGATGGCTTCAGCCAGCGCCCGAAGGCCAGAAAATCGTGATCCGCCTGCGGTGCGCCCGTCTCTACGGGCAGCTGCCCCAGAAATTCGGGGCGCTTGTCCACGCCGTCCCAGATGACGATGCGCCGGCTCTTGTCGGAGATAAGCGCCTCGTATTTCGCGATCTTGTGGTGGGATTCTGCCAGCGCCTTGCGGTATTCACCGCTCTCCGCCTCGATATTACCGCGCTGGCGCACCAGCCAGACGACGGAAAACAGCGTTGCCGAAAGCATGCCGACAAAAAGCGAATAGGTGATGGTTTCTCCGGATGAAAACAGCCGCGCGCCGGTCTTTGCGATAAGACCGTCCTGCGCCAGCGCCACATTTGCAGAGCCGGCGAGAACCGTGCCGGACATCAGGACGGGAAGCCGCGAAAAGCCTGTCCGCACAGCACTGATCGCCAGCCGGCAACGCGCCATGGCCGCGCCCAATGCCACGCCAGCATGCGTGTTTTCAACGCGTTGAACTGTCTGCTCGCGCAGATCCGAATTGTGAACCGTCATCCCCGGTCTGTCTCCGTCCTATGTGCCGCATCTTCGACAAGACATCCCATTTCGTCCCCGCCGCCCTTTGGCGTGTCCGAATCAAGTTCGATGACAATACCGTCTTCATAAATCTGCGGAAAGGGAGCGCGCAAAAAAGATGCCGCGCGCTTTGTCAAGCGCACGGCATCTACATATTGTGTAATTTCAGTGGATATTAACTATGAAATTAATATCTGTAGTGTTCTGCCTTGAACGGACCCTGCTTCGAGATGCCGATATAATCAGCCTGAAGGTCGGAAAGTTCTGTCAGGCGCACGCCAAGCTTCTCGAGATGAAGGCGTGCGACCTTTTCGTCGAGGTGCTTCGGCAGCACGTAGACTTCGTTCTTGTATTCACCCGGCTTGGTGAAAAGCTCGATCTGGCCCAGCACCTGGTTGGTGAACGACGCCGACATGACGAAGGAAGGGTGACCTGTGGCATTGCCAAGGTTCAGCAGGCGGCCTTCGGACAGCAGGATGATGCGGTTGCCCTTCGGGAACTCGATCATGTCGACCTGCGGCTTGATGTTTGTCCACTTGAGGTTACGCAGCGAAGCGACCTGAATTTCATTGTCGAAATGGCCGATATTGCCGACGATGGCCATGTCCTTCATCTCGCGCATGTGCTCGATGCGGATAACGTCCTTATTGCCGGTGGTGGTGATGAAGATGTCAGCGGAAGACACAACGTCTTCCAGGCGAACGACCTCGAAACCGTCCATGGCGGCCTGAAGCGCGCAGATCGGGTCGATTTCCGTGACCTTCACGCGGGCGCCAGCGCCCTGCAGCGAGGCGGCGGAACCCTTGCCGACATCGCCGTAACCGCAGACCACGGCAACCTTGCCGGCCATCATCACGTCGGTGGCGCGGCGAATGCCGTCTACCAGCGATTCCTTGCAGCCGTATTTGTTGTCGAACTTGGACTTGGTGACGCTGTCGTTAACGTTGATGGCCGGGAAGGGCAGGAGGCCCTTCTTGGCAAGATCGTAGAGACGATGAACGCCTGTCGTCGTTTCTTCCGTCACGCCCTTCAGCGCGTCACGCTGCTTGGTGAACCAGCCGGGGGAAGCCTTGAGGCGCTTGTTGATCTGCGCGAAAAGAATTTCCTCTTCTTCCGAACCGGGGTTGGAAAGAACGTCCTCACCGGCTTCGGCGCGCGCGCCGAGCAGAATGTACATGGTGGCATCGCCGCCATCATCGAGGATCATGTTGGAGAGGCCGCCATCGGTCCACTGGAAGATCTTGTCGGTATATTCCCAATATTCCGTCAGGCTCTCACCCTTTACCGCGAAAACAGGAATGCCGGCCGCTGCAATAGCTGCTGCGGCATGGTCCTGCGTCGAGAAGATGTTGCAGGACGCCCAGCGGATGTCCGCGCCCAGTTCCTTCAGCGTCTCGATGAGGACACCGGTCTGGATCGTCATGTGAAGAGAACCGGTAATACGTGCGCCCTTCAGGGGCTTGCTCTCGCCGAATTCCTTGCGGCAGGACATAAGGCCAGGCATTTCGGTTTCGGCGATGTCCAGTTCCTTGCGGCCGAATGCGGCAAGGTTGATATCGGCGATGATGTAGTCCTTCTCAAGGCTCATGAAGTTCTCCAGATCAGAAATGCCATGCCTGCTGGCCCGGCTTTTAAACGTAGCAGCGGTTTAGCAGGCCAAAAACGATCTGGCAATAACGATATAAAGAAGTCTTTATGTCTTTATATGGAGGTGGGGTCAGGCTTCTTCGCCGAAGCGGTCGGCAACAAGTGCCTCGAGTGCGGCGAGCGCCTCTTCCGCCTGGTTGCCGCTCGCCTCGACATAGACACTGCATCCCGGGCTGGCCGCCAGCATCATCAGACCCATGATGGAGGTGCCGCCAACGGTCATTCCGTCCTTCGACACCGTAATCGTCGCGTCGAAACCCTCGACCATCTGCACGAATTTTGCAGATGCCCGGGCGTGGAGACCGCGCTTGTTGATGATCGGCAATTCCCGGGAGTGAGGCGACATGGGGCTGACTTCTTATTTGCCGCTTAAAACGCGGCTGGCGACGTTGATGTATTTGCGACCGGCGTCGGATGCGTCCTGGAGCGCCTTGTCCATGTTGTCTTCGCTGCGAACGCCTGCGAGTTTTATCAGCATGGGAAGATTGACCCCGGCGATGACTTCGACATTGCCGTTGTTCATGACGGAGATGGCAAGATTGGACGGTGTGCCACCGAACATATCCGTCAGAATAATGACGCCATTTCCATCATTGACGCGCGTAACGGCGTCGATGATATCCTGCCGGCGCTGATCCATGTCGTCTTCGGGACCGATACAAACCGTCTCGATCAATTTCTGGGGACCGACGACATGCTCCAACGCATGGCGAAACTCCTCAGCCAGCTTGCCATGGGTGACAAGCACTAGTCCGATCATGAAATGCTCCCTTGCACACGCACTCTCATTGCCGACTATCGCAACGCGGCAATCCTGTCCATCGGTGGGATTTCATCTTGATGAGGAAAATGCGAATCGCAAGCCTAAAATCGCCTGAATCATGGTCACTTCACGTTCGTTTTAAAAAGATTTTGAGCAAGTGCAGCAAATTTTCCATAGGGCGTAAGACTGGAAAGCGGAATACGCAGAAGCGGAAGATGCCCGCCGCAGGGCAGCAACAACACCTCGTCATCTTCCGGAAATCTTGGATTTTCCGGTGAAAGAACTGTCGTAACAGCGAAATTTAGTCCGGCGCTCGGGACGCTGTTGACGTTAACGATGCCGCTGCCGCGCAATTCCAGTAGTCCGGCAATCGCTTCCGGCCGCTCGGCGATAATGTTTTCGCCGTCGCGATACACGAAAATCTGATCATCCGCGATCAGTGCCGCCGGCAATCCGCATCGTTGCGCCTCCGTCAGAAAGCTGAAAGCAAGCTCGCTTTTGCCGCTGCCGGACGGTCCGGTGAAGAGAATGCCGGTGTTGTCGACGACAATGGCGGTTGCGTGCAGGTTGAAGCGTTCAGCGTTCATGGGTTTCGGCCGCCGGCAGCGACAGGGTGAAGCGCGCGCCTGATATCACACCGTATTTGTCGACGACATTTTCTGCCCTCAGGCTGCCGCCATGGGCTTCGGCGATCTGGCGGCTGATGGAAAGGCCAAGGCCGGAATTCTGGCCGAAACCTTCGCTTGCCGGTCGGTCGGTGTAGAAGCGCTCGAAAATCCGGTCGATATCCTCGGCCTGAATGCCGGGGCCATTGTCTTCCACCTGCACGATGCAGCGGTCCTTGTGACGGGAAAGGCGCACGGTGATGCGGCCGCTTTCCTCGGAAACGAAAGAGCGCGCATTCTCGATCAGGTTGGTGACGATCTGCCCGATGCGAAGATCGTGACCGTTCACGACGAAGGAGGTTTTGGCTCCCGCCTTCCGGTCGGCGACATAGTCGATCGCCACGCTCTTTTTCTTTGTGCTGATCTGGCGGGAGATATCCACCAGACCCTTCATAAGAACGTCGAGATCCAGCGGCGATGCATCGACACGCGCCAGTTCGGCATCGAGCCGCGAGGCATCCGAGATATCGCTGATGAGGCGGTCGAGGCGGCGGACATCGTGGAAGATGATCTCGGTCAGCCGCTGTTTGGACTCTTCCGTCTTGGCACGCGGCAGGGTTTCCACGGCGCTGCGCAGCGAAGTCAGCGGGTTCTTGAGCTCGTGGCTGACATCGGCGGCGAAACTTTCGATTGCGTCGATACGGTCGTAAAGCGCCGTCGTCATTTCACGAAGCGCTATGGAAAGGTTGCCGATTTCATCCTGACGCGCCGAAAAGTCCGGTATTTCTTCACGGGTTCTGGCCCCGCGACGCACGCGGATCGCAGCCGCCGAAAGCCGCCGGAGCGGCGTGGCGATGGTGGAGGACAACAACAGGGAAAGTACGATGTTGACGAGCGTGGCGATGCCGAACACGCGCATGATGGCAAGGCGCTCCGCATGCACGATCTTGTCGATATCGCCGGCCTGCGTGGACAGGAGCAGAACCCCGAGCACGGCCCGGAAGCGCTGCACCGGCACGGCGACCGAAACGATCAGCTCACCCTTTTCGGTAACGCGAACGACTGCGCCGCGCACGCCGGTCAGCGCATTCATTACCTCCGGATAGATCGAGCCGTCGCCACCTGGCGCTTCCTTGTATTGCGGCAGGCTGCTCGGTTGCAGCATGCGGTTGAACATGCTGGTGAACCATTCACCCCAGGTCTGGGTTTCCGGCGTCACCGGCGGCAGATCGAAGCGCAGGACCTGGCCGCGGGAATAGAGATGGCGGGAATCGAGAAGCAGGTTGGCATCGGCATCGAAAAGCCGAGCGCGGGTCCGTGTCGGCGAAATCAGCCGGCGCAGCACCGGCGCCACCCGTTCCGGATTGATCGGGAAACTCAAGTCCTCGTCATTGGGGGCGGGCGTTATGCTTTGCCCCGCCTGCAATTCCAGCAGCTTTTCCGGATTGATGGTGATGGAGTTGGTATCCACCGAGGCGGAGGCCGAGATGGCGCCGGCGATGATCTCGCCCTGCGTCAAAAGGCTTTCCACCCGCGCATCGATCAGCCCCTCGCGGAACTGGTTGAGGTAGAGAATGCCGCCGACCAGAACGACCGTCGCGGCCACGTTGAAGAAGAGGATGCGGCGCGTGAGGCTGGAAAACACCGCATTGCCAAAAATGCGTCGGACGATCGTCAGCGGATGGATACGATGGCGGCGTTCGCTGCCGCGATCTTCGGCATCGTCACTGTCCGAGACGTTTTCCGGCGTTTTCTTCAACAAGTCTATGTCCTCGCCACCACAATTCCGGTGGTCTCTCCCGATTGCGGCTCGTTCAAGCCGCTTCGCGGAAGCGATATCCTACGCCATAAAGCGTTTCAATCATATCGAAGTCACCATCGACCAGTTTGAACTTCTTGCGAAGGCGCTTGATGTGGCTGTCGATCGTGCGGTCGTCAACATAGACCTGTTCGTCGTAGGCCGCATCCATCAGCGCGTCGCGGCTTTTCACCACGCCTGGCCGCTGTGCAAGCGAATGCAGGATAAGGAATTCGGTAACGGTCAGCGTCACCGGCTCGCCCTTCCAGGTGCAGGTGTGGCGTTCCTGATCCATGGCCAGCTGGCCGCGTTCGAGCGTGCGCGCCTGTTGATCAGCCGTCGGCTTCAGCGTGCTGCCGCCGGTCGCAGCGGAAGCCTCGCGGCTGCTGGCGCGGCGCAGGATGGCCTTGACGCGTTCCACCAGAAGGCGCTGCGAGAAGGGTTTTGTGATGAAATCGTCAGCACCCATCTTCAGGCCGAACAATTCGTCGATCTCTTCATCCTTGGAGGTCAGGAAGATAACCGGAATATCCGATTTCTGGCGAAGACGCCGCAAAAGCTCCATGCCGTCCATGCGCGGCATTTTGATGTCGAAAATGGCAAGCTGCGGCGGACGGGCAATCAGTCCGTCAAGCGCGGAGGCGCCGTCCGTATACGTTTCGACCCGGTAGCCTTCGGCTTCGAGCGCGATCGATACCGAAGTGAGAATATTCCGGTCGTCGTCGACAAGCGCGATCGTCTGCATGTAGTTGGTCTCCATCGTCATTTTCTCGTAACTCCCGACATCCACCCAGCCAAGGTTGCGCGCCGCGAGCCACTCTCATGAGTATAAAGGTGGAACAAATTGTGGCAAAGGAAAACTCACAACCAAATCGCCTGGTGTGACTAGGTCAATTCCGGGAAAACGCCGCAGCTGGATTCTAATGCGTCTTCAACCGATTTAAAAAGAAATAAAATCTTTTAAATCGATTAATATATTGAAATCACTAAGTTATTTAAAGTTTCACTCTTGCGTTTCTAAAAGCCGCCACGTATTTTCCGTGAAAATTTCAACGGCCTTATCGTCATTTACAAGGAACGCGTCATGAACGAGCTTGGGGTTCATAATCCTGCCAATGGAGTTGCGGAACTCGGACTGGGCGAGGCCTCCCGCGTCTTTTATAACCTCAACGAAAGCGAATTGTACGAAGAGGCGATCCGCAACGGCGAAGCCGAGCTGACGGCGGATGGCGCACTTCGTGCCGTTACCGGTCAGCATACGGGCCGTTCTCCGAAGGACAAATTTGTCGTCCGCGATGCTTCCACCGAAGACACTATCTGGTGGGACAACAATAAGCCGCTGTCGCCGGAAAACTTCGAGCTGCTGCGTCAGGACATGCTTGCGCACGCCGCCGGCAAGACGCTCTATGTTCAGGACCTGATCGGCGGTGCCGATGAGGAAAACGCCCTGTCGACCCGTGTCGTCACTGAGCTTGCCTGGCATTCGCTGTTCATCCGGAACCTGCTCATCCGCCCGAAGCGGGAGAAACTGGCAGGCTTCAAACAGAAGCTGACCATCATCAACCTGCCGAGCTTCAAGGCTGATCCGGCGCGTCACGGCGTCCGTTCGGAAACCGTCATCGCCTGCGATCTCACCAATGGTCTCGTCCTCATCGGCGGTACCTCCTATGCCGGTGAAAACAAGAAGTCGGTCTTCACGGTGCTGAACTACCTGCTGCCGGCCAAGGGCGTCATGCCGATGCATTGCTCGGCCAATGTCGGTCCCGAGGGTGATTCCGCCGTGTTCTTCGGCCTGTCCGGCACCGGCAAGACCACGCTGTCGGCTGATCCGTCGCGCACGCTGATCGGCGACGATGAGCACGGCTGGGGCGAACACGGCATCTTCAATTTCGAAGGCGGCTGCTACGCCAAGGCGATCAAGCTGTCGGCCGAAGCTGAGCCGGAAATCTATGCCGCGACCCGCCGTTTCGGCACCGTTCTCGAAAACGTCGTGCTGGACGAAAACCGTGTTCCGGATTTCAACGACAACTCGCTGACGGAAAACACCCGCAGTGCCTATCCGCTGCACTTCATTCCGAATGCATCGGAAACGGGCATTGCCGGTCATCCGAAGACCATCATCATGCTGACTGCGGATGCCTTCGGCGTGCTGCCGCCCATTGCCCGGCTGACGCCGGAACAGGCCATGTACCACTTCCTTTCCGGCTACACGGCAAAGGTCGCCGGCACGGAAAAAGGCGTGACTGAGCCGGAAGCGACATTCTCCACCTGCTTCGGCGCACCCTTCATGCCGCGCCACCCGGCGGAATACGGCAACCTGCTGCGTGAGCTGATCGGCAAGCATGGCGTGGACTGCTGGCTGGTCAACACCGGCTGGACCGGCGGTGCTTACGGCATCGGCAAGCGTATGCCCATCAAGGCGACCCGCGCGCTTCTGACGGCAGCCCTCACCGGCGAGCTGAAGGGTGCCGAATTCCGCACCGATGCGAATTTCGGTTTCGCCGTGCCCCTGTCGCTGGAAGGCGTCGATGCCGCTATCCTCGATCCGCGTTCGACCTGGGCCGACGGCGCAGCTTACGACGCGCAGGCGAAGAAGCTTGTGTCGATGTTCGTTACGAACTTCACCAAGTTCGAAGATCACGTCGACAGGAAGGTGCGCGATGCAGCACCGGGACTGCTGCTCGCGGCAGAATGAATAAGCCTCGTTTATGAGGAGGAGGGGAACCCGGCCTTGTGCCGGGTTCTTTCGTTTCGTGCCTTGTTTTCATTTTTCCCGATCTGTGGCATCACCGGCGCGGAGAAAAAACATGGCCAGCGCCCCGCTTTACATCAGCAATCGAATTACCATCGCCGGCTGGGAGCTGACGGAGCAATTCGTGCTTGCCGGCGGGCCGGGTGGCCAGAATGTCAACAAGGTCTCGACGGCGGTTCAGCTGTTTTTCGACATCGCCAATTCTCCCTCACTGCCGGAACGGGTGAAGGCGAATGCCCTGCGTCTGGGCGGGCGGCGTGTTTCGAAAGAAGGCGTGCTCATGATCGAGGCGAGCCGGTTTCGAAGCCAGGAGCGCAATCGCGAAGACGCGCGTGAACGGCTGAAGGAACTGATTCTTGAAGCGGCAGCGCCGCCGCCGCCGGTGCGCAAGGCTACCAAGCCGACCAAGGGTTCCGTCGAGCGCCGCCTCAAGGCGAAATCCGGCCGGTCGGATGTCAAGAAAATGCGTGGCAAGCCATCAGGCGACTAGGTCGCAGCTGGATGGCAAAATGTTTCGCACTTGTCATAGACCTTCAGATATCGTCTGGTAGACCTCCTACAACCAAGGAGGGTGCTATGGGTCTGTTCAATTTCATCAAGGAAGCGGGAAAGAAGCTTGGTATCGGTGGAGATGATGCCCCCGATGTCGAAGCTGTCAAAAAAGAACTCGCTTCCCACGATCTCGGCACCGACAAGGTTCAGGTCGAGGTGGTGAACGATAAGGTCGTTCTGAAGGGCGAAGTGGCCGACCAGTCGATTTTCGAAAAAGCGGTCATCGCCGTTGGCAATACGCTCGGCATTTCCAAGGTCGAGGCCGGCGAACTGACGGTGGCAGAAGCGCCGGCGAAGGAACCCGTTTTCTACACGGTCAAGAAGGGCGATAATCTCTGGAAGATCGCTGAAGCCCAGTACGGCAAGGCAAATGGCGGCAAGAACAACATCATCTTCGAAGCCAACAAGCCGATGCTGACCCATCCCGATAAAATCTATCCCGGTCAGGTTCTGCGCATTCCCGACCTTGCCTAATAACGGATTTTAACCGCTGCGATGGAGATGCCGCTTTTGCGGCATCTTTCACAATTTGCGAAGCGCAACCGTGTCGATCAGGTGGTTTTTGCCCTTGCGCAGGATAAGATCGGCGCGTGGACGCGTGGGCACGATGTTCTGGCGCAGGTTCTTCAGGTTGATGTTCTGCCAGAGGCCCTCGGCAATGCTGAGCGCCGCCTCTTCGCTGATCGACGCATAGCGATTGAAGAATGAATTCGGGTCCCGGAAGGCGGTTTGCCGCAGATTCATGAACCGGTTCACATACCAGTTGTGAATGAAGTCCTCATCCGCATCGATGTAGATCGAGAAATCGAAGAAGTCGGAAACGATCGGCACGATCCGCCCGCCCGCCGGCAGGTCGCGTGATTGCAGCACGTTGATGCCTTCGAAGATGAGGATATCCGGCTGGTCGATGACAGTGAATTCGTTCGGCAGCACGTCATAGGTCAGATGCGAGTAGCGTGGCGCCTTCACATTCGGCTGGCCCGCCTTGATCGCCGAGAGGAAACGCAGCAGCGCACCGATGTCGTAGCTTTCCGGAAAGCCCTTGCGCTCCATCAGGTTTTCGCGCCGCAGCACCTCGTTCGGGTAAAGAAACCCGTCGGTGGTGATGAGATCGACCTTCGGGCTGGAAGGCCAGCGGGCCAGAAGCTCCTTCAAAATGCGCGCCGTTGTCGATTTTCCAACCGCCACCGACCCGGCAATGCCGATGACGAAGGGCGTCTTGTTGACATCCGCCATGTTCAGGAAGCGGTTGCGCTGTTCGAACAGCAGCTGCGATGCTTCCACATGCGATGACAGGAGGCGCGACAGCGACAGATAGATACGCCGCACTTCGTCCAGATCGATCGGGTCGTCCAGCGAACGCAGTCTTTTGACCTCGTCGGCTGAAAGGGTGAGTGGTGTGTCGGCGCGAAACTTTGCCCATTCTTCCGAGCTGAAGAAGTGATAGGGCGAATATTCATCCGGGCGGAAATGATCGAGTGTGCTCGGCATGCCTCTCTCCCCGCTGCCTGCCTTGACATTCATGATGTCGGCCTCGCTGCCTTTTCCGCAAGTCCGGTCTGTCCGGTCCGGCGCTCCAGCTCGGCAAAGACGTCGGCAAGGGGAATGTCGGCGATCTTCAACACCACCAGCAGGTGATAAAGCAGATCGGCGGCCTCGTTTTTTAGCCCGTCGCGGTCTTTCGCGATGGCGGCGATGACGGCCTCAACAGCCTCTTCGCCCAGTTTTTTCGCCGCACGTTCCTGGCCCGCCGCAACAAGCTTGGCCGTCCAGGATTCATCGGGGGAGGCGGCGGCGCGTGTCGCGACGATGCGTTCCAGATCGGAAAGGGAAAATGCGCTCATGGAAAGGTTCCTGCAATCAGTCGAGACGCATGGCGATGCCATGCTCGGCCATGTAGCTTTTGGCTTGCCCGATCGAATAGGTGCCGAAGTGGAAGATGGAAGCGGCAAGCACTGCGGTCGCATGGCCATCGCGAACGCCGGCTACCAGATCATCCAGCGTTCCGACGCCACCCGAGGCGATGACGGGCACGCGAACCTGATCGGCAATGCTGCGTGTCAGGCCGATATCGTATCCGCTTTTGGTGCCATCGCGGTCCATCGAGGTGACGAGCAATTCGCCGGCACCGCGTTCGACCATCTTGATGGCAAATTCCACGGCGTCGATTCCGGTTGGCTGACGTCCACCATGCGTGAAGATCTCCCAGCGGCCGTCTTCCCCGTCCTTCGAAACCCGCTTGGCGTCGATGGAGACGACGATACACTGGTTGCCGAATTTGTCGGCAGCCTGCGCGACGAAATCAGGATCTTTCACCGCTGCGGAATTGATGGAGACCTTGTCTGCACCGCAGAGAAGCAGCTTGCGGATGTCAGCCACGGCGCGGACGCCGCCGCCGACGGTCAGCGGCATGAAGCAATGGTCGGCCGTGCGCGATACCACGTCGAAAATCGTGTCGCGATTGTCGGACGAGGCGGTAATGTCGAGAAAGCAGAGTTCGTCCGCTCCCGCCGCATCATAGGCCTTCGCCGCCTCGACTGGGTCGCCGGCGTCGATAAGATCGACGAAGTTCACACCCTTGACGACTCGGCCGTCTTTTACATCGAGGCAGGGAATAACGCGGGCTTTGAGGGTCATGCGCTTACCTCCTTGGCAGCCTTGATGAGGGCGAGCGCCTCGGCAGGATCGATGCGCCCGTCATAAAGCGCGCGGCCTGAAATTGCGCCCTCTAGCTTTGCGGCATCCGGCTGCAACATGCGCTTGATGTCGTCGATCGAGGCAAGGCCGCCGGAGGCGATGACGGGGATCGACACGGCATCTGCCAGTTCGAGTGTCGAGGCCCAGTTGATGCCAGCCAGAATGCCGTCGCGATCGATATCGGTGTAGATGATGGCGGCAACGCCGGCACCTTCGAAACGTTTGGCAAGTTCGATAACGCCCAGTTCTGAGGCTTCCGCCCAGCCCTCAACAGCAACCTTGCCGCCTTTGGCGTCGATGCCGACAGCGACCTGACCGGGGAAACGCTTGCAGGCTTCGATAACCAGAACGGGATCGCGCACCGCCACGGTGCCGAGAATGACGCGGGCAAGCCCACGGCTGAGCCACGCCTCAATATGATCGAGAGTGCGGATGCCGCCGCCAAGCTGCACCGGGTTTGTCGTGGCCTTGAGAATGGCATCGACCGCTTCGCCATTCACCGTCTGGCCAGCGAAGGCGCCGTTGAGATCGACGACATGCAGCCACTCGAAGCCTTGGTCCTCGAAGGATTTCGCCTGCGCGCCGGGGTCCGTATTGTAAACGGTTGCCTGCTCCATATCGCCGAGTTTCAGGCGAACGCACTGGCCGTCTTTAAGATCGATTGCGGGAAAAAGAATCATGTCAGGGCTTCCAGCGCAGGAAATTGGAAATCAGGGCGAGGCCGAGCGTCTGGCTTTTTTCCGGGTGGAACTGCGCGCCAGCCATATTGTCGCGACCAACGAAAGCCGTCATCGCGCCACCGTAATTGGTGGTGGCGATGACATCCGCCGGATGTTTCGCCGCCAGATGATAGGAATGCACGAAATAGGCATGCAAGCCGTCAGCGCCGGTTCTGATACCGTCGAACAGGGGATGCTGATGCCGGATTTCCAGCGTATTCCAGCCAATCTGCGGGATTTTAAGCGTCGGATCGGAGGGCGTCATTTCAATGACATCGCCTTCGATCCAGCCAAGCCCCGTGCTGACAGTCTTTTCGAGACCGCGCGAAGACATCAGCTGCATTCCGACGCAGATGCCGAGGAAGGGATGAGCTTTTTTCTCGACGGCTTCGATAAGCGCCTCATGCATGCCGGGCACAGCTTCGAGACCGGCGCGGCAATCGGCATAGGCGCCGACGCCTGGCAGTACGATGCGGTCCGCAGATGCGACGTGATCCGGCTTATCGGTCAGGTCAATGGTTGCATTGATGCCGGCTTCGCGGGCGGCGCGCTCGAAAGCCTTGGTGGCCGAACGCAGGTTGCCAGAACCGTAGTCGATGATCGCGACGCGCATGTCAGCGCCTTCCATTCAAGTCGAAAAGAAACGATCCGGAGGGATCGTTGACGAAGTTTTTGTCACCGCTCTTCTGCGGCGAGGGGGTCCATACCGGCTGCGACAGCTGTCCCGACGGCTCGGTATTTTCGGAAAGATCGGAGAAATATATCTCTTCGGCACTCGAAAGATCAGGGGCGGAAATGACCGAGGTCATCTTCCAGCCCTTGCCTATCAGGTGCCGGACGAGAAAATCGCGCCCCTCCAGTGCAGTGATGAGGGCAATGGCGACGCTGCACAAAATGCCTACCGGTTCGAATCCGGGTAACATTGATGCCCAACCGGCCAGAACGAGAACTGCAAATACGACGATCGCGGCCAGCCACAGCCGGTTTACGGCCAGCCACAGCCAGGGCGCAATAAGTGCTAGCCAGACGAAACGGTCTGCTATGAAGCGGGTCGTCTTGTGGTCCCTGTCCGGCCCGTTGGGGGCTTCCAGAACGAGATAGCTTGTCATGGGCTTCCTGACAGCTTTGGCGGTCAGGCCAGCATACCCTTTGTCGAGGGAACGCGGCCTGCCTGCCGGGGGTCGATCTCGGTTGCCGCGCGAAGAACGCGGGCAACGGCCTTGAAGCATGTTTCGGCGATATGATGGTTGTTGGCGCCGTAATGGTTCAGGATATGCAGCGTGATGCCGGCATTCTGGGCCAGCGCCTGAAAGAATTCGCGCACAAGCTCGGTGTCGAATGTGCCGATCTTCGGCGCGGAGAAGTTAACATTCCACACGAGGAAGGGACGGCCGGAAATATCCACGGCAGCCTTGGTCATCGTCTCATCCATGGCAAGATCGAGCGAGGCGTAGCGGGTAATGCCGCGCCTGTCGCCCAACGCCTTCGCGATGGCCTGGCCGATGGCGATGCCGGTATCTTCCACCGTATGGTGATCATCGATATGCAGGTCACCTTGAACCTCGATATCCATGTCGATCAGCGAATGGCGGCTCAGCTGGTCCAGCATATGATCGAAAAATCCCACCCCGGTGGAAATTGTCGACTTGCCGGTGCCGTCGATATCCACGCGCACCGAAACCGAGGTTTCGTTGGTCTTGCGGATGATCTCGCCTTTACGTTCTGCCATCTGTGGCCGCTCCGTGAAAATGTCGCCGTTCCTTATCAGCACGAGACACAAATATCCAGTTGTTCCATCGTCTTGCATGATCTGCGCAAAACAGTGCAGTGCGGGCAGGATTTGCAATCGTGAAAAGCAAACTTACATAGATGCCGAGAAGGGCCGGATGCCGGCCCGTTAACCGCAGGCCCGGTAGGGCAGACAGGTGTTTGATGACAACGATTATTACGGTCAGGAAGGGCGGCAAGGTCGTCATGGCTGGCGATGGTCAGGTAAGTCTTGGCCAGACCGTCATGAAGGGCAATGCCCGCAAGGTTCGACGCATTGGCAAGGGTGAAGTGATTGCCGGTTTTGCCGGCGCAACGGCGGATGCCTTCACGCTGCTCGACCGTCTCGAAAAGAAACTCGAGCAATATCCCGGTCAGCTCATGCGCGCGGCCGTAGAGCTTGCAAAGGACTGGCGCACGGATAAATATCTGCGCAACCTCGAAGCCATGATGCTGGTGGCCGACAAATCCACGACACTCGCCATCACCGGTAATGGTGACGTGCTGGAACCTGAACATGGCGCGATCGCCATCGGCTCCGGCGGCAACTACGCCTTTGCGGCTGCCCGCGCCATGATGGATACGGACAAGTCGGCAGAGGAGGTGGCGCGCAAGTCGCTCGATATCGCCGCCGATATCTGCGTTTACACCAACCATAACCTCGTCATCGAAACCCTCGACGCCGAGTAAGCATATTTCTCACCCCCATTTCTCACCCAAGGGTCCTGTGGGCCGGGCCAGAATGGCCGGCCGGAACAGGAAAGCCGAGAGGACAGAATGACCACTTTTTCTCCCCGGGAAATTGTCTCGGAACTGGACCGCCACATCATCGGCCAGCATGATGCGAAACGTGCGGTCGCGATTGCGCTGCGCAACCGTTGGCGTCGCCAGCAGCTCGATGAGAGCCTGCGCGACGAAGTGATGCCGAAAAACATCCTGATGATCGGACCGACCGGTGTCGGCAAGACGGAGATTTCGCGCCGTCTCGCCAAGCTTGCCGGCGCGCCCTTCATTAAGGTCGAAGCGACCAAATTTACCGAAGTCGGTTATGTCGGTCGCGATGTCGAGCAGATCATCCGCGATCTGGTCGAGATCGGCATTGGCCTCGTGCGTGAAAAGAAGCGCGCGGAAGTACAGGCCAAGGCGCATCAGAGCGCCGAAGAGCGGGTGCTCGACGCACTGGTCGGATCGACCGCGTCACCCGCGACACGTGAGAGCTTCCGCAAGAAGCTGCGCGATGGCGAGCTGGACGACAAGGAAATCGACATCGAAGTGGCCGACAGCGGTTCGGGCATGCCCGGTTTTGAAATCCCCGGCATGCCGGGCGCCAATATCGGCGTTCTCAACCTGTCGGAAATGTTTGGCAAGGCGATGGGCGGACGTACGAAGAAGGTACGCACCACCGTCTCGAAATCCTATACCGATCTCGTTCGCGACGAATCCGACAAGCTGCTCGATAATGACATGATCCAGCGTGAAGCGGTGAAGTCGGTGGAAAATGACGGCATCGTCTTCCTCGATGAGATTGATAAGATTGCCGCCCGCGACGGCGGCATGGGTGCCGGCGTCTCGCGTGAAGGCGTGCAGCGCGATCTTCTGCCGCTCGTTGAAGGCACGACTGTCTCGACCAAATACGGGCCGGTGAAAACCGACCACGTTCTGTTCATCGCTTCCGGCGCGTTCCATGTGGCAAAGCCGTCCGACCTTCTGCCGGAGCTTCAGGGCCGCCTGCCGATCCGTGTCGAGCTGAAGCCGCTGACGAAGGAGGACTTCCGCCGTATCCTGACCGAGACGGAAGCAAGCCTCATCCGCCAGTACAAGGCGCTGATGGCGACGGAAGAACTCGATCTCGACTTCACGGACGATGCGATCGACGCTCTGGCCGACGTGGCTGTTCATCTCAACTCGTCGGTCGAGAATATCGGTGCGCGCCGCCTGCAGACGGTGATGGAGCGTGTTCTCGACGAGATTTCCTTCAACGCACCCGATCGTGGTGGCTCTGCCGTCAAGATCGATCAGGAATATGTCAAAAAGCACGTCGGCGATCTTGCCGCCGATACGGATTTGTCCCGCTATATTCTCTGAATATCTTGGAGAGCAAAGACACGAGAGTGCGGCCACATTTGCCGCACTCTTTTATTTTATGGCCTTGTCTCGCATTCAGCCCCCTTTTTGTTTATGGGAAAGGCTGCATTCCGGTTGGAACCGCTTTATGGAATGGTCCGGTTTTCTCTTGGTTCGGGAGAGGTCGGCTTGAGAAAAGGCATTCGCTCGTGCGCAAAACTCTTCTGGCATTTGCCGCCGCTTTGACGTTCACCGTCGTCTCGTCTTCTTATGCCGAGGCCGCGACGGTCGTCCCGCCTGGCAATCGCAATGCCGAACAGCCGGGCATTCCGGGGGCTTCCGCACGTCGAACCAAGGGTTCCAATACGTCTTTCGAGCGTAAATACCAGAAGGTGATCGACCTCCTGTCTTCCGACAAGGCACTGATCGGCAAGATCAAGTCTACTGCCGGGCGCTACGGTATCGATCCGATCCACATGATCGGGGCGATTGTCGGCGAGCATACCTATAACGTCGACGCCTATGACCGCCTGCAATCCTACTACGTCAAGGCCGCCTCCTATGCCGGCAGCAGCTTCCGTTTCGGCTACAAGGACGAAACCATCGCGCAGTTTCTGACGCATTCGCAATTCGCCAGGTGCCAGTCGAAAAAGGATTCCTATAGCCTTTGGAACTGTCGGGAAGACGTCTGGGACGACAGCTTCCGCGGCAAGACGGTAGATGGCGTTGCCTATCCGAACAATCGTTTCAGCGCTGTATTTTTCCAGCCCTTTTATGCCGGACAGACCTTCGGTCTTGGCCAGATCAATCCGCTCACGGCATTGATGTTGTCCGACATGGTGTCGAAAACCTCAGGTTATGAGAAGCTCGACGAAAACGATGCGACCGCCGTTTATACCGCGATCATGGACCCGGATCGCTCGCTCGCCTTCATGGCAGCTTCCATCCGCAAATCGATCGACGACTACAGGTCGATTGCCGACATGGATGTTTCCAAAAATCCTGGTGTAACGTCCACGCTTTATAATGTCGGCGGATCCGCGCAGCGCGCTGCCGCTCTCGCCCAGAAAAATCGTCAGCGCGCCGCAGGGGGGGAACAGCCGCTTTTGCCGGAAGAAAACTATTACGGCTGGCTGGTGAACGATCGCATCAAGGATTTGCAGGCGCTGTTGTAGAAAAAGACGATTATCGTCGGCATTCTTTCCAAAACGGAAATAATATTTGGTTGCCTCTCGCAATTGACGAGCGCCTGCCTCAGCGTCCAATCTGCGCCCTTGAGATAAAGAGGAGGCGCATGTGAGCCGCACCAATAAATTCGGTCTTTCCATTGATGACAGGCTTTATGCTTTTTTGACGGATGACGTTCTGCCGGGCACGGGTCTTGATGCAGAAACCTTCTTCGAAGGCTTTTCCGCCATCGTCCACGAGCTTTCCCCTAAGAATCGTGAATTGCTCGCAAAGCGCGACGCCTTGCAGGAAAAACTGGATGGCTGGTACCGGCAGAATGGCGCCCCGACGGATTTTGATGTCTATGAGGGCTTCCTGAAGGAAATCGGCTATCTGCTGCCGGAAGGACCCGGCTTCAAGGTCGAAACCAGCAACGTCGATTCGGAAATTGCCGCTGTCGCAGGCCCGCAGCTTGTCGTGCCGGTCATGAATGCCCGTTATGCGCTGAACGCCGCCAATGCCCGCTGGGGTTCGCTTTACGATGCACTTTACGGCACGGATGCCATTTCTGACGCCGATGGTGCGGAAAAGGGCAGGGGCTATAATCCGAAACGCGGCGAAAAGGTCATTGCCTGGGCGCGGAACTTCCTCAACGAATCAGCTCCGCTCGAAACGGCAGGCTGGTCGGATGTGACCGGATTCAAGATCGTTGACGGCCTCTTGCAGCTTGCAATCGGTGACAGCAAAACGGGCCTGAAAGATGCCGAGCAATTCAGGGGCTTTACCGGCGATGCGGAAAAGCCGGCAACGATCCTGCTTGGCAAGAATGGTCTTCACACCGAGATCGTCATCGATCCCTCGACGGAAATCGGCAAGGGTGACAAGGCGGGCATCTCTGATGTCATTCTCGAATCGGCGCTGACAACCATCATGGACTGCGAGGATTCCGTTGCCGCTGTTGATGCCGAGGACAAGGTGCTGGTTTATGGCAACTGGCTTGGCCTGATGCGCGGCGACCTGACGGAGAAGGTTTCCAAGGGTGGTAACACCTTCACCCGTAGTCTCAACCCGGATCGTTATTACACCGCCCCCGATGGTGGAGCACTTACTCTGCCGGGGCGCTCCCTGATGCTGGTGCGTAATGTCGGTCACCTCATGACCAATCCGGCGATCCTCGACAAGGATGGCCGCGAGGTGCCGGAAGGTATCATGGACGCCGTCGCCACAGCGCTGATTGCGCTTTACGATGTCGGCCCCTCCGGCCGTCGCCAGAATTCCCGCGCCGGTTCCATGTATGTCGTCAAGCCGAAGATGCACGGGCCGGAGGAAGTCGCCTTCGCCAACGAGATTTTCACGCGGGCCGAAAAGCTTGTCGGCATGGCGCCGAACACCATGAAAATGGGCATCATGGACGAGGAACGCCGCACCACGGTCAACCTCAAGGAAAGCATTCGCGCGGCAAAAGACCGGGTCGTCTTCATCAATACCGGCTTCCTCGACCGCACGGGCGACGAAATTCATACCTCGATGGAAGCGGGTCCGATGATCCGCAAGGGTGATATGAAACAGGCGGCCTGGATTGCGGCTTACGAGAACTGGAACGTCGATATCGGTCTGGAATGCGGCCTTTCCGGCCATGCGCAGATCGGTAAGGGCATGTGGGCCATGCCTGACCTGATGGCCGCCATGCTGGAGCAGAAGATCGCGCATCCGAAGGCAGGCGCCAACACCGCCTGGGTACCTTCACCCACGGCTGCGACGCTGCATGCCACGCATTATCACAAGGTCGATGTCGCAGCCGTTCAGGACGACCTGAAAAGCCGCGGCCGGGCAAAACTCTCCGATATTCTATCGGTGCCGGTCGTGCCGCGTCCCAATTGGACGCCCGAGGAAATCCAGCGCGAACTCGACAACAACGCGCAGGGTATTCTGGGATATGTCGTGCGCTGGGTCGATCAGGGCGTCGGCTGCTCCAAGGTGCCTGACATCAACAATGTCGGACTGATGGAGGACCGCGCCACGCTGCGCATCTCCGCGCAGCATATGGCCAACTGGCTGCGCCATGGCGTGGTTACGCAAGAGCAGATCGTTGAGACCATGAAACGTATGGCCGCCGTGGTCGATAGCCAAAATGCCGGAGATCCGGCCTATCTGCCGATGGCGTCCAACTTTGAAGGATCGGTCGCTTTTCAGGCCGCCGTCGAACTTGTGCTCAAAGGCCGGGAGCAGCCTAACGGTTATACGGAACCGGTTCTGCACCGCCGTCGCCTCGAACTGAAGGCGAAGCAGGCGGCTTGAGGCCGACAGGCACTCCAGAGCACGTCTTGTCTGAATGCAATGTTCGACGTGCTCTACCTTAAAACTGCTATGCACTTTTACTGGGAATGCTCCAGAAACAAAAAAGCCGCCGGGAATTCCACGGCGGCTTTTTCTTTGTCTGGTATCTGATCTTACTGGATCACGACAACCTTGGTGCTGCGGCCGGGACGGACGCGGCTGTAAAGGTCGATGACGTCCTGGTTGATCATGCGGATGCAGCCGGAAGAGGCGGCGGTGCCGATCGATGCCCATTCAGGCGAACCGTGGATACGGAACAGCGTGTCCTGTCCCTTTTCGTTGAAGAGATACATGGCGCGCGCGCCGAGCGGGTTAGAAAGACCCGGACCCATGCCTGCCTCGACATACTTTGCGACTTCCGGCTTGCGGTCGGCCATTTCCTTCGGCGGATGCCACATCGGCCATTCCTGCTTCCAGGCGACATAGGCTTCGCCGGCCCAGGCAAAACCAGCCTTGCCAACGCCGATGCCGTAACGAACTGCGCGGTTGCCGGGCAGGATATAATAAAGGAAACGCTCACGCGTATTGACGATGATCGTGCCCGGCCGTTCGTTATTCTGGAATTCGACGATCTGACGACGGAACTTCTCGTTCACACGATTGATCGGGATGGCGGGCAGCGCATAGCCCGCGTCGGTCACAGGGCCGTAAACATCGTTGAAGATCTGGACGGTTTCGACCTTTGCCGGAACCGGGTTAGCGACCGGCACTGACGCCGCTACCTGGCCGGATGATTGGGATGTGGTTTCGGCGCAGCCGGCCAGAGCCAGTGCTGCCGTCAGACCGAGTGCAGTCAATGAGGTACGGATGCGCATATCGTTCTCGCGGAAAATTCGCCAAATTGTGCGAAGGAGTAGGCTTAATTGGATAAATCGGTTATTTTCCATTAAGCCGTTCTTGGCAAGCCGATACGCTGCTGCAGGACGAATGTGACTTTAAAATTGCCGGTTGATTGCCTTTTTGCAACAATAGGCCAAACGCCTCAGTAGCCTTTATCCATGACTATTCTTTCGCTTACCAACAATAATCCGTTAATCGACGGTCGCCAGTCGGACAAGGCGATGCTGGTGCGCCGCGGCGTTCAGGTGCTTTTGCACGAGATGCGACATTCGGTTTTGCCGGAACTGCCGCTTGCAAGCGGACGACGGGCCGATCTCATCAGCCTTTCGGCAAAGGGTGAAATCTGGATTATCGAAATCAAATCCTCGATCGAGGACTTCCGCGTCGATCGCAAATGGCCGGAATACCGCCTGCATTGCGACCGGCTGTTTTTTGCCACCCATCCGGAAGTGCCGGTCGAAATCTTTCCGGAAGAATGTGGGCTTATCCTGTCGGATGGCTATGGCGCCCATATGCTTCGCGATGCGCCGGAGCATAAATTACCGCCCGCAACCCGCAAATCGGTGATGCTGGATTTCTCGAGAACCGCTGCAACCCGGCTGATGCTGGCGGAGTGGACGACGGGGCGCAGCTTCGGAGAGTGATACCCGGTTCCAGACCATATCCAGACGTAAACCGCTTCTCACTTATACTGTAAATGCTCTACTTCGGCGCGCGTTTCGCCAGAATGCGCTGCAGCGTTCTCCGGTGCATGTTAAGCCGGCGGGCGGTTTCCGAGACGTTGCGCTCGCACATTTCATAAACGCGCTGAATATGCTCCCAACGAACCCGGTCGGCCGACATCGGGTTTTCGGGCACTTCAGTCTTTTCTCCCTTGCGCTGCGTCAGCGCATTGAAGACATCGTCCGCATCGGCCGGTTTGGCAAGATAATCCAGCGCCCCAAGCTTCACGGCGGTAACGGCGGTTGCGATATTGCCGTAGCCCGTCAGGACGACAATCTGCGTATCGTCCCGGTACTGCCGGATGGCTTCGATGACCTCGAGACCATTGCCATCCGTAAGCCGCAAATCAACGACCGCATATTTGGGCGGCGCAGCCTTGGAACGGGCAATGCCTTCGCTGACCGTCTCGGCGGTATCGACGATAAATCCGCGTGTTTCCATGGCCCGGGCAAGCCGGCGCAGGAAGGGACCGTCGTCATCGACGATCAGCAGCGATCTGTCAGCTCCGATCGGGTCGTCGTCATCCGTTGTCGCGCTGATGGGGGTCTGGTCTTCTGTCGTCATGTCTCAGGCCTTTCGGCAACTTAGTCGGTTTTTTCTTCTTATCGCCGCTTCCACGTGGATGGTAAAGTCAACGGTCTCTTTTATCGTCCATAAGCGCTCGAGGCCAGATGATTGTGACCCGCGCTCCGGTTCCGCTCAAACCGCGATTTTCGAAGGTAACGGTGGCGCCGGAGCGTTCCAGCAATGTCTTTGCAATGAAAAGCCCGAGTCCCAGCCCTCCCGCCCGGGTATCGTTGTGACGTTCGGTCACATAGGGTTCACCAATGCGGGCAAGCACGTCATGGGCATAACCCGGTCCATCATCCTCAATGGTGACGGCGACATTCTGCGAATCGTAGTCCACGGTCACGGTCACTTTTTCCCGCGCATAGTCCACGCCGTTTTCGATGAGATTGCCCAGCCCGTAAATAACGCCTGCATTCCGGATGCCAACCGGCTCGTCGATCCGGTTGTTCTTTTCGACGAGATCGAGACGGATGCCGAATTCCCGGTGCGGCGCCATCACCTCCTCAATCAGCGAGGAGAGCGGCAGGCGGCGCATATGTTCTTCATCATCGGTGGAAAGTGATGTAAGGCGGCGCAGAATATCCCGGCATCTTTCGCTCTGGCTGCGCAGCAGCGCTATGTCTTCGCCAAACCTTTCATCATTTCCGAGTTCCCGTTCCATTTCCTTGGCGACGACGCTGATTGTCGCCAGCGGCGTGCCCAACTCGTGTGCCGCAGCGGCGGCCAGACCGTCTAGCTGCGAGAGATGTTTTTCCCGCTCCAGCACCAGTTCGGTCGCAGCCAGCGCATCGGCCAGCTGATTGGCCTCGTGTGAAACGCGATAGGCATAAAAGGCCGCGAAAGAGGTCGTGGCAATGATCGCGACCCAGGTGCCCACATGCAGCAGAAGCTGGATCGGCAGCACCTCACCGGGATACCACGGAACCGGAAACGGCGAAAAAGCGATTGCCGTCGAGCAGATGACGGCAAATGCGAGCAGAATAAGCGAGTGCCGAAGCGGCTGCGACGCGAAGGCGATGATGACCTGCACGCAGATCAGCGGTGCGAAAGGATTAGAAAGACCACCGGTGATGTAGATGAGCGCCGTCAATTGCAGCAGGTCGAATGCCAGCAGCAATGTCGCTTCCCACGGCTCCAGACGATAGGTGGAGGGAAAACGCGCAGTGAGAAACAGGTTGGCAAGCGCCAGTGCACCGATCAAAAGGCTGCAAGCCAGAAGTGGCAGGGGGAAGTTCAAGCCGAAAGCAACAAGCAGGATCGTCGCACTTTGCCCGGCCACCGCCAGCCAGCGCAACCATACGATGGTTTGCAGCCTTATCCTGCGGCTGGCGCGGCCAAGCCTTGTTGTTTCGATCGGATGGCCAGCCACCTTCATCTCCTTTGTGCTTTTCATCGTCATCACGTTCCGCGCGGTTTTGCGCGGCTGGTCGGCAATGCCGATGCCGGGTCCTCAGGCCATGGATGGCGCGGATACCTCCCGCGCATGTCCGCCCGCACATCTTTCCACGATCCTGCCCAGAAACCGGGAAGATCGCGTGTCGTCTGTATCGGCCTGTGCGCCGGCGAGGTCAATTCCAGCAGCAGCGGCAACCGCCCCTGCGCGATGGCGGGATGAGCCGTCAGCCCGAAAAGCTCCTGCACACGAATGGAAAGCGTCGGTTCGCTGGCATCGTAACGAATAGGATGCCGCTGGCCCGTCGGCGCTTCGAAATGCGTCGGCGCAAGCCTGCCGAGATCGCGTGCGACCTCATAAGGCACCAGGGCTAAAAGTCCCTCGGAAAGGCTGCCGGGCCGGATATCCTGAAGGCTGCGGGCGCCGTGCTGGAAGGGCACGAACCATTCATCCAGCCGTAAAAGCAATGCAGCATCGCTGACATCCGGCCAGGGGTCGCCGATGCTGGCATTCAGAAAGCCTATCCTGTCGCGCAACTGCTGGGTTTCTTTTGTGAACGGAAGAATTCCGACACCAAATTCCCGAACGCCGTTGGCAAGTGCCTGCGCCGCCTGTTCACCCTCCGGGCGGGGTAGGGGCGTTTCGTCGAGGATGATGGCGCCTAGGCGCGTGACGCGGCGTGCACGCGCCTGACCGCTTGCCTTGTCAAACAGCAGCTGGTCCTGCTGCACAATAAGATGCGGCATCCGCTCTTCTATATCGGTGCGCTCGATGCTTGCTGCGGAAAGGATGCGCGGCTGTGCCGCACGCCCGGTAATATCGGCAACCACCAGCATCCTGCTCGCCGCCAGCCGTTCGGTTTCGGCAAGTTCTGCACCCCGGCCGTTCGCCATCACATAACGACCGCGCGCTCCTCGCTGAAGCGCAATCCGGTCCGGATAGGCGTGGAGCAGCAAGGGGCCAGCCTCGCTTGGCTGTTCATTCATAGTCTGCGCATCGCCGATCGCATCTAGAAGTCTCGAAGCCAGCTTGCGTGCCGCTTGCGCTCTTTCGCTTCTCTCGGAAAGAAAGCGGCGCAATCTTTCATCGAGATCAATGTCGGTTCCGCCCAGTCCCTGTTCCGTCAGCATGACAGCGAGCATCGCCGCCTTTTTTCCCGCACCTTCGCTCCCCGCTGCAATTACCATTGCCGCAAGCCTTGGCGGTAGTGAGAGGCTGCGCATCAGGTGGCCGCGTCGCGTCAGCGCGCCGCTTTCATCGAGTGCGCCCAGATTTTTGAGAAGCGCGATCGATTCCTTCAATGCCGCTTCGGGAGGGGCATCCAGAAATGAAAGCGCGGAAGGATCATGAACGCCCCAATGGGCGAGGTCGAGTGCAAGGCCGGAAAGATCACTCGCCAGAATTTGCGGTGGCGTGAAGGCGTTGAGCGCTGCCGTCTGTCCCGGATGCCACAGGCGGATCGCAACGCCGGGTTCCGTTCGTCCGGCTCGGCCCGCCCGTTGGTCGGCGGAGGCGCGCGAAACCCGCACTGTCTCCAGTCTCGTGATTCCCGTTGCCGGTTCGAAAACCGGTACTCGCTGCAACCCGCTATCAATCACCACACGCACGCCATCTATGGTGATAGATGTTTCTGCGATCGATGTGGCAAGCACGATCTTGCGCCGTCCGGCCGGTGCCGGCTTGATCGCCGCATCCTGCTCCTTTTGCGAAAGATTGCCGTAAAGCGGGATGATATCTGTATCGTCGGAAAAGCGCCCCTCCAGCCGGTTGGCCGTGCGAGTAATTTCTGCCTGCCCCGGAAGGAAGGCAAGAATGGAGCCTGTTTCCGATGCATGAGCTTCGGTAATCGCCTTTGTGACTTTCTCGTCGACAGGCACACCCTGCCAGCGGTCCTCGTAGCGGATGTCGATTGGATACGTGCGGCCGAGGCTCTGAATGACAGGGGCATCGCCCATCAGCGCACTGATGCGTTCCACATCAAGGGTGGCGGACATCACGAGGATCCGCAGATCGTCTCTCAATCCCTCCTGAACGTCGAGCGCAAGAGCTAGTCCGAAATCGCCATCGAGTGAGCGTTCGTGAAACTCGTCGAAAATCACCGTCGAAACGCCGGCAAGTTCCGGGTCGTCCAGAACCATCCGGGCGAAGACACCCTCAGTCACCACTTCAATCCGGGTTCTTGAGGAGATGCGATTGTCGAGCCGCATACGATAGCCAACGGTTTCTCCAACATTCTCCTGAAGAAGATCAGCCATGCGTCCAGCCGCGGCCCGGGCGGCAAGCCGACGTGGTTCGAGAAGAATGATCTTGCCGTCGCCCCGCCATTCCTCACGCAGGAGATGAAGCGGCACCAGCGTCGTTTTGCCCGCACCCGGAGGAGCCGAGAGAACGGCACGCTTTGACCCGTCCAACGCTTGGGCAATCTCGGCCAGAACGTCGCTGACGGGAAGTACGGGCAGATCGATCTTTATATGGGCTGGCGTTCTGGTCATGCAAACAGGCCTGGGGCAATCGGGTTGATGTCTAAGCGTCTCTTTTGCCGTTTCTAAAGCACGGCCCGGTGCTTTGACAGCCGGCGGAGAGGGTTTCGCAAGAGCTCTTCCGGCAAAATTGCGGTTCTTCGCAAGCTATCTGTCGTGAAGGGTGGGAAGGGGTTCCCGCATGCGCCGCCAAAAGAGACGAGGATTCCGTCCTTTCTATGCCTCCCTTGCGGTCCGCCTTGAAACTATCTTTTATTTTCATAGGTTTAGCAAAAATGTCAGTTTTTTGACGATAGGTGTGTTGACTTGTTTGAGGGTGATCTCTTATAAGTCCGCTCACTGAACGAGGGCGGCGGCGCTGCTGGCGACGAAGTCTTTCGTTCTAAAGAAATCATGTTGATGAGCTGACTGCTTGTTGTTTTCCAGGGGC